>JBNMRA010000001.1:0-472557 GCA_050205315.1 Mycolicibacterium pulveris
CGATGGCGGCCACGGTGTGTGAAAACGATCCGCGCACCAAACGCCAGCGGCGTGCCGATGCCTGCGGGCCGCTGGCCCGCGGTGAAGCCACCCTGGCATGTCAGTGCGGATCCGAGGACTGTGCGGCGCGCGCCACGCGGGAGGCCGCCGCGACGGCGGTGATCCACGTGTTGGCTGAGCAAGCCACCCTCGACGGCAGCGCCGACACCCCGGGTTATCTGCCCGGGTTTGGGGTGCTGCCGGCCGAATCGGTGCGCGAGCTCGCCCCGACCGCGACGCTCAAACCGCTGCAGGTACCCACCGCCACCACCCCCGATCCGGGGTATCGGCCCAGCGCCAAGACGGTGGAGTTCATCAGGTTTCGGGATCTGACGTGTCGCTGGCCCGGCTGCGATCGACCCGTGGCGCGCTGCGACGTCGACCACACGGTGCCGTGGCCGGGCGGGCCCACCCATGCGTCGAACACCAAGCACTACTGCCGCACCCATCATTTGATCAAGACATTTTTCAGCGGACCCGGCGGCTGGAGCGAACAGCAACGCCGCGACGGAACCATCGTGTTGACCGCCCCGACCGGACACACCTACATCAGCGAGGCCCACGGCGCGACGTTGTTCCCCACCCTGGGGCACTGCACCGCAGCGCTGAACCTGCCCACCCAACAGCCGCCGCCACATCCGGACCGGATGGCGATGATGCCGCGCCGCCGACAAACCCGCGACGAGGACCGCCGCGACCGCATCAACGCCGAACGCCGCGAACGCACCGAACTCATCGCCCAACAACAACGCCAACACCAAGCCTGGCTCGCCGCCAACGAAAAACCCCCACCCTTCTGAGGCGGGGGTGGGGCGCTATTGCAGCCAAGAGCCGATGCGCCGCAACGCCTCCTCGATATCACTCGTCGGGCCGGCGAACGACAGCCGGACGAACGAGCCACCACGTGCGGGGTCGAAGTCGATCCCGGGAGCAATGGCAACGCCGGTGTCGTTCAACAGCTTCGAGCAGAACGACAGCGAGTCAGTGGTCAGATGCGAGACGTCGGCGTAGACGTAGAATGCGCCGTCGGTCGGGGCCAGCCGGTCGATGCCGATACTCCGCAGCCCGTCGATCAGGAGACGGCGGTTGGCGGCGTAGTGGTCCAGCAGCGCATCGGCTTCGGCGATCGACTCCGGCGTGAACGCCGCGACGGCCGCGACCTGCGCCAGTGCCGGCGGGCAGATGGTGAAGTTGCCGGTCAGGCAGTCGACCGCGCGCTGCAGTTCCTTGGGTACCAGCAGCCAGCCGAGTCGCCATCCGGTCATCGCGAAGTACTTCGAAAAGCTGTTCACCACAACGGCATCCCGCGATGTCTGCCAAGCACAGCTGGTGGCCGGAGCGCCTTCGTAGACCAGGCCGTGGTACACCTCGTCGCTGATGAGCCGCGTCCCCGACGACGCGCACCAGGACGCGATCGCGGCGAGCTCCTCGGGTGGGATCACCGTTCCGGTCGGGTTGGCCGGGCTCGCGGCGATGACGCCCTGCACCGGCGGGTCCAGTTCGGCGAGCATCTGCGCGGTCGGTTGGAACCGGGTCTGCGGCCCGCACGGGATCTCGACCACTTCACAGCCCAACGCCGAGAGGATGTTGCGGTAACAGGGGTAGCCCGGGCTGGCGATCGCGACCCGGTCGCCGACGTCGAAGCCCGCCAGGAACGCCAGCAGAAACCCGCCCGACGAACCGGTGGTGATGACCACGTCGTCCGGGGCGACGGTCAACCCGCGTCGCGCGGCAGCGGCATGTTCCCGACGAAATCATTGTCGCGCCGGGAGTGCCGCATACGCGCACGGGCAAGAAGCTCGAGGTGCCGATCAAGAAGCTGTTCCAAGGTGCCGAGTCGGCGAAGGTGGTCGAGCGTAGCGCCGTCGACGACCCGGCGCTGCTGGACTGGTACGCGAACCTCAAACGCTGACCCGGTTGCCACACTGATCGACCCCGGCGCGACGCTGCGATATCGACCTGCTGTGCCACACTTGTCGGCTAAAGCACACGCTGCGATGAAACGACGGCCGAGAGACGCCACTCGCCGGGCACACCCTTGAGCTCGTGAGTACCGCGGTCGTCGAACTCGAGGCCTGACCCGATCACCAGATCGCGCAGCGTGCTGGACACCAGCACCTCATTCGGTCCGGCCAATGCGGCCACCCGCGCGCCGATATGCACAGCGATCCCGCCGATATCGTCGCCGCGGATTTCGCACTCGCCGGTGTGCAACCCGGCGCGCACCTCGATGCCCAACGCCTGCACGGCGTGACGAATCGCCATGGCGCAGCGGATCGCTCGCTGAGGGCCGTCGAACATCGCCAGGAACCCGTCTCCGGAGGTGTTCACCTCCCGACCACGGAAGCGACACAACTGTGATCGGACGACGGCGTCGTGTGCGTCAAGTAATGCGTGCCAGTCACGATCACCCATGTCGGCGGCACGCCGCGTCGAGTCCACGATGTCAGTGAAGAGCACCGTAGCCAGAACCCGGTCATCGGCTACGTCGGCTCGGTGTCCTGTGAGGAACTCGGCGATCTCCTGAAACGAGGCTTGCCAGGGTTCAACATTGTGGTAGAGGTTGTGTCCCGGCACCTCAACATATCTGGTGTCTGGGACCTGTTCGGCGATGAATTTGCCCTTCGCGGGCGGGATGGTCACGCCGTCGGCGTGTTGAACAACAAGAGTCGGCACGCGGACGGTCGGAAGAACCGCCCGTACATCCAATTCGGTCACAAGAGGAAACATGACGGCGACGGTCCGAGGGCTCGCCGCCAGGCGTTCGTGCCGCGCCCAAGTTGCCCGGATCTCTTCGTTCCACGGCATGTCGGGGTTATTGAGATGCGGAATACTCCCGCTGCCCCACATACGAGCCAACGCGGCGGAAGCTTTGTCTCGACTGAATGCGGTGTCTGCCGCGTCCGCATAACCGTCCAGCACGATCAGCGCGGTGGTGCGCGATGGATGCGTCGCCGCGAAAAGCGCAGCGGGCGCGAACGCGAAGTTCGACGCGATGAGAACTGCTTCGCGACTCCCTAGGGCGTCTAACACTGCGGTGATGCTGTCGGCCCATTGCTCCAACGTCGGCAGCGTGTCCGACGTCACTGGGTCGGATACACCCGTGCCCGGCTGGTCGAAGTAGATGAGCCGACCGAGCGATGTCATCGCCTCGACCCACCCTTGAAGCGATGGATGTTCGGGAAGAACCTCGCAGCACGTGAACCAGTTCGGGACGACCACAATGTCACGAGGACCTTCGCGTGTGGCCCGATAGGCGACGTGCAAATCCCCGTTCAGCGCATAGCGCGTTTCCGAGAACACCCCGGAAGTCTAAGCCGAGAGGGAGCCAAGCGGTGGGTGTCGGCAGTCGATGCCACCCTGATCAAGACGTTTTCCAGCGGGCGCGACGCCGAGCGGCAATTGCCCGAGGGAATCCTGGCGATGACCTCGGCCACCGGGCACACCTACATCAGCGAGGCGATAATGCCGCGGCGCTGCCAATTCCCACCAAGACCGGATGAACACCCCGAACAACCCCCACCCTTCAGAGGGCGGGGGCCTACCCCAGCCAGGAACCGATGCGGCGCAACGCCTCATCGATGTCGCCGGTCGGCCCGGCGAACGACAACCGCACGTAAGAACCACCACGTGCGGGGTCGAAGTCGATGCCCGGTGCAATCGCAACACCGGTGTCGTTCAACAGCTTTGAGCAGAACGACAACGAGTCGGTGGTCAGGTGCGACACGTCGGCGTAGACGTAGAACGCGCCGTCGGTCGGCGCCACCCGGTCGATGCCGATATCGCGCAACCCGTCGAGCAGCAGTCGACGATTGGCGGCGTAGTGGTCCAGCAGCGCATCGGCCTCGGCGACCGACTCCGGCGTGAAGGCCGCCACGGCCGCGACCTGCGCCAACGCCGGCGGACAGATCGTGAAGTTGCCGGTCAGACAGTCGACCGCGCGCTGCAGTTCCGTGGGCACCAGCAGCCATCCGAGCCGCCAACCCGTCATCGCGAAATACTTCGAAAAGCTGTTCACCACAACGGCTTCGCGGGAGGTCTCCCACGCGCAACTGGTCGCGGGAGCGCCTTCGTAGACCAGGCCGTGATACACCTCATCGCTGATCAGCCGCACACCCGAGGACTCACACCACGACGCGATCGCGGCGAGCTCCTCGGGCGGAATCACCGTCCCGGTCGGGTTGGCCGGGCTCGCGACGATGACGCCCTGCACCGGCGGATCCAATTCGGCGAGCATCTGCGCGGTCGGCTGGAAGCGCGTCTCGGGCCCGCAGGGGATCTCGACGACCTCGCAGCCCAACGCCGAAAGGATGTTCCGGTAACACGGGTAGCCCGGGCTGGCGATCGCGACCCGGTCGCCGACGTCGAAGCCCGCCAGGAACGCCAGCAGAAACCCACCCGACGAACCGGTGGTGATGACCACGTCGTCCGGGGCGACGGTCAACCCGCGTCGCGCGGCATAGGACTGCGCAATCGCCTCGCGCAGTTCCGGGATACCCAGCGCGACGGTGTATCCGAGCACGGTGTTGTCAAGCGCATCCTTGGCGGCAGCCCGCACCGCCGCAGGCGCCCCGGCGCTGGGCTGGCCCGCCGACAGGTTCACCAGGTCGCCGTGGCTGCGCTGGCGTTCGGCGGCAGCCAGCCACACGTCCATCACATAGAACGGCGGAATACCCGCCCGCAACGCGATCTTTCCGCTCATCACCCGTGATCCTCGCACGCCGGCTCGGCGAGGCCGCGCAGCACGGCACAGTCCGCCCCCGGGCCGCCTTCGCACGTACCGTCGGCCGCGTCGAGAAACCCCGCGATGTCGCGTTCGAGCGCATGCAGCTCCACCAGCTTTTCGCGGATCGACGCAAGATGCATCTCTGCCACCTCGCGGGCTTCACTGCAGGACCGGTCGGTGTCCTGCCGCAGCGACGCCAACGTGCGCACCTGGTCAATCGGAAAACCGAACTCCCGGCAATGCCTGATGAACGTCAACCGCCCGACGGCGTCGTAGCGGTAGCGTCGCTGACCGCCCACCCGACCCGGCGGCGGTAACAGACCGATCTGCTCGTAGTAGCGGATGGTGGACGGCGACGTGCCGGCCGCGCGCGCCAGTTCCCCGATTTTCAGTTCCGTTCGAGCCATCGAAAACATCTCGCTCTCTTGAACCTCAAGCGACGTGAAGGGTCATCCTCGAGGATATGGAACCGTCCCCAGCATGTAACCTGCCGGCGGCCGACTATCGGAAACGCCTCGCATGGATCCGTGAGCTCAACTCCACAGCCCTGCGCGACTACCGCCGTGAAAGCCGGGCGATCGAGCTCAGATACGACCCGGCCGCCATCGACCGCGTCCGCGAATTCGTCCGCGGGGAGCGTGAATGCTGCCCGTTTCTCGGCTTCAGCGTGCAGGAAAACCGCGACGCGGTCGTGGTGCGCATCGAGCTCCCCGACGACCTGCGCCACGCCGCTGACGAATTGTTCGCCCCCTACACTCCGTCATGATCGAGTTCGAGCCCACCGACGCCGCCGACGTCCTTATCGTCCACGCGCGCGGAAGGTTGACGCGGACCGATTACCGCGACGTCCTCGCGCCGCGGGTGCGGTCGATGCTTGAACAGACCGGAACGTTGAGGGTGATGTTCCTGGTCGACGACACCTTCCGGGGGTGGACTCTGGGCGCCGCGTGGGAGAACACGCTGCTGGATCTGAGACACCGTCGCGACTTCGAGAAGGTGGCGATGGTGGGGGCACCGAAATGGGAGGAGTGGTGCGTCAAACTGGCGGCCGCACTGCTGATGAAAGGCCAGCTGAAGACGTTTCCGCTCGACGAACGTGCGCAGGCGTGGAAGTGGCTGTGCGCCTGAGCTTTAGAGCACCTCGGGTTCGAGTCGGCGCAGATGTTGGCGCGGCGGCCCGAGCAGCTGCGCGCTGCCGTGCGCACGCTTGAAGTACAGCTGGATGTCGTGCTCCCAGGTGATGGCGATACCGCCGTGCATCTGCACCGCCTCGGCCGCGACGTTGGAGAACGCCTCGCTCGCGGTGACCCGCGCCAGCGCCGCCGACGTCGCCGACGGTGCGCTGATCGCGTCGTCGACCACCGCACGTGCCGATTGCACGGCGACATACAGATCGGCCATCCGGTGTTTGAGTGCCTGGAAGCTGCCGATCGGACGGCCGAACTGCACCCGTTCCTTGGTGTACTGCACGGTCAGGTCAAGACAGCGCGACGCGGCGCCGATCTGCTCGGCCGCCAGCAGGATCGCCGCGGTGTCGGCGAGGCCGGGATCGGCGCCGACGTCGGCGCTCTCGCGCGGCTGCATCCGTGCCAGCCGGCGCGTGGGGTCCATGGTGTCGACGCGCTCCGCCGCGAAATCGGTCCAGCGGGTCAGCCGGTCACCGTCGGCGGCGATCACCACGTCGGCGA
Organism: Mycolicibacterium pulveris; assembly: GCA_050205315.1. GTDB lineage: Bacteria > Actinomycetota > Actinomycetes > Mycobacteriales > Mycobacteriaceae > Mycobacterium > Mycobacterium pulveris_A. The sequence continues at coordinate 6,454 of JBNMRA010000001.1, forward strand.
CGTCGCCGTTGATCACGTAGTCGGCCTCGAACACGACGGCGCCCAACCGGGTGCCCTCGGCCAGCCCCTCGAGCGCCGCGGTATCGGGCTCGTCGGCGGCCAACAGGGCCAACTCGGCAAGCGTCGTGCCGAGCAGCGGGGTGGGCACCAGCGCCTTACCCAGTTCCTCGACGACGACGGCGGCATCGGCCAGTTCACCGCCTGCCCCGCCCAGCTCCTCGGGCACCACCAGCGCCGCCGCGCCGACCTGCTCGCACAACAGCTGCCACAACGCTTCGTCGTAACCGCGCTCAGATGCCATCGCCTCGCGCACCGCGGCCGGCGCCGCGTGCTTGTCGATCAACGCCGCGACGGTCTGGCGAAGGAGTTGACGTTCCTCGGTCACAGGGCCTCCAATACCCGTCGCCGGTGCACGGTCGGGTCACCCCACGCCGAGCGCAGTGCCTGCACCCGTAGCAGCCACAGGGACAGGTCGTGTTCCTGGGTGAAGCCGATCGCGCCGTGGGTCTGCAGCGCCGACCGCGCCGCCAGCAGCGCCGCATCCGACGCGGCGGCCTTGGCGGCGCTGACATCTCGCGCGGTGTCCGGTGAGCCGTCGGCCAGAGCCAGCGCGGCGCCGTACACCAGCGGCCGCGCCAGCTCGACGGCGATGTGCACGTCGGCGAGCTTGTGCTTGATGGCCTGGTAGGTACCGATCACCTTGCCGAACTGGCTGCGCTGCTTGGCGTATTCGACCGACATGTCCAGCATCGCCTGCCCGGCACCCACTAGCTGGGCGGCCGTGGCCAGCACACCGAATTCGTAGGCACGCGCCACATCGGCCGGCCGGGCATCACCGGATGCACCGACGTCGAACAGCTTTCGGGCCGGGTCGACGGACTCGTGCTGAGCGCCTGCGGTGGCGTCGCGGACCTCACCGTCGGCTGCCAACAGGACCAGCCCGGCGGCCTCCGCATCCACCGCGCGCGGAACCTGCGGTGGCAGGGCGACGGTGGCGATCAGTTCACCGGCGGCCAACCCGGCGGCACGGTCGTCGTCCGCAAGCAAAACCGGTGCCACCGCAATCGATTCGGTGACCGGCCCGGGCACACACCAGCGGCCCAGCCGCTCGGCGGCGACCACTAGGTCGACCGGGTGGGCTTCGATGCCGTCGTACTTCTCCGGCACGTTCAGCGCGGTGACGCCGAGGTCGGCCAGCTGCGACCAGACCTTGCGGCCCGGTGTGGTGTCACCGACCGCCCAGGCGCGGACCGCGCCGGGCAGGTCGGCGGCGCCGAGTGCGGCGTCGACGCTGGCGGCGAAGTCGCGCTGCTGTTCGTCCAATTCGAAGTTCATCTGTCTACTTTCGGGGCAGTCCCAGCAGGCGTTCGGCGATGATGTTGCGCTGGATCTCGTTGGTGCCCGCGTAGATCGGCCCGCCGAGCGCAAACAGCAACCCGTCGGTCCAGCTGTCCACGAGTTCGGCGTCGGCGCCGCGCATGTCCAGCGCGGTTTGGTGCAGTGCGACGTCGAGGTCGGACCAGAACACCTTGGTCACGCTGGACTCGGCGCCCAGCTCACCTCCGGCGGCCACCCGGGTGACGGTGCCGAACGTGTGCAGTCGGTAGGCCTGCGCTTTGATCCAGGCGTCGGCCACCCGATCGGCGTATGCGGGGTCCTGGTTCTCTTTCCATTGCGCGACAAGCCGTTCGGCCGGGGCCAGGAAGCGTGCCGGGCTGCGCAGCGACATGCCGCGTTCGTTGCTCGACGTGCTCATCGCCGCCCGCCAGCCGTCGTGCACGTCGCCGATGACGTCGTTGTCGGGCACGAACACGTCGTCGAGGAAGACCTCGCCGAACCCGGTGTCACCGCCGAGCTGGGCGATGGGCCGCACCGTCACGCCGTCGGCCTTCAGGTCGAACATGAAGTACGTCAGGCCGCGATGGCGCTCAGCCTCCGGGTCGGAGCGAAACAGCCCGAACGCCCGCTCGCCGAACGGTGCCCGCGAGCTCCAGATCTTCTGGCCGTTGAGCAGCCAGCCGCCGTCGGTGCGCGACGCGGTCGAGCGCAACGACGCCAGATCGCTTCCGGATTCGGGCTCGGACCACGCCTGCGCCCAGATCTCCTCGCCGCTGGCCATTTTCGGCAGCACGCGGTCGAGCTGTTCCTCGGTGCCGTGCGCGAACAACGTCGGAGCCAACATCGACGTACCGTTGGCGCTGGCCCGGCCGGGGGCGCCGGCGCGGAAGTACTCCTCCTCGTACACCACCCACTGCAGCAGCGAAGCGTCGCGGCCGCCGTACTTCTCGGGCCAGGTGATCACCGAAAGGCCCGCGTCGAACAGCACCCTGTCCCAGCGCCGGTGCTGTTCGAACCCTTCGGCGGTGTCGTAGGACTTCGTCGGAAACGAATCCCGGTTGGCCGCAAGGAATTCACGTACCTCGGCCTGGAACTCGAGCGTCGCGTCGTCGAAACTCAGATCCATCAGACTCTTTCCCTCAACATCGGCTTGACCACCTTGCCGCCCGGGTTGCGCGGCAGCACGTCGAGGAACTCCACCGACCTGGGCACCTTGAAGTTGGCCAAATGCTGCCTGGTGTAAGCGATCACCGTCTCTTCATTCAGCTCGGCACCGGGTTTGGTGACCACGAAGGCCTTGCCGACCTCACCGAGCCGCTCGTCGGGCACCCCGATCACCGCGGATTCCGCGACACCGTCGAGCCGGGCCAGCACCTGCTCGACCTCGGCCGGGTAGACGTTGAACCCGCCGCAGATGTACATGTCCTTGAGGCGATCGGTGATCTGCAGGTTGCCCCTGTCATCGACCCGGCCGACGTCGCCGGTGTGCAGCCAACCGTCGGCGTCGATGGCCGCCGCGGTGGCCTCCGGGTCGTCGAGATAGCCGAGCATGACGTTGGGGCCGCGCAATAGCACCTCACCGGCGCCGTCGTCGTCGGGGGCGTCGATGCGCAGTTCGAAATCGGCGATCGGGCGCCCGCAGGTGGTCGCGACCGTCACCGCGTCGTCGTCGGCGCGACACATGGTGCCGAAACCGCTGGCCTCGGTCAGCCCGTACGCGGTCAGCACGATGTCGATGTCCAGCTCGTTCTGCATGCGCTCGATCAGCACCACCGGGATCGTCGCGGCGCCGGTCACCGCGAACCGCAGCGACGTCAGGTCGTAGTCGCCGCGGCGCGGGTGATCCAGCAGCGTCTGGTAGATCGTCGGCGGGCCGGGCAACACGGTGATCCTGTGCTGCGCAACGGCTTTCATCGCCTCTTCGGGATCGAAGGTCAACTGGGGGATCAGCGTCGCCCCGGTCTGCAGACAGGCCAGGATGCCGGCCTTGTAGCCGAAGTTGTGGAAGAACGGGTTGATGCAGAGATAGCGGTCGGCGCTGGTGAGCTGACCGCACTCGGCCCATGCCGCGGGCGCGGCCAGCGACTGCCGGTGTGCGCAGAGCGCACCCTTGCTGCGGCCGGTGGTTCCGGAGGTGAACAGGATGTCGGACACGTCGTCGGGCGTGACGGCCGCAGCGCGGGAGTCGACCTCCGTCAGGTCCGTTCCGCGCGCGACGAACTCGTCCCAGGTGCCGTCGTCCTGCTCGATCGGCACCCGCACCACGTGGCGCAGCTGCGGCAACGCGTTGCGGTCGAGCGATGCGGCTTTGTCCGCGCCGAGGAACTCACCCGAAGCGAACAACAGCGGTGCGCCGGTGCGGCCGATCACGTCGGCGGCCTCGCTGGCGGTGTAGCGGGTGTTCAGCGGCACCAGCACGCCGCCGGCGTAGTGGGTGGCCAGACAGGCCACCACCCAGTGCCAGGTATTGGGCGACCAGATCGCCACCCGGTCCCCGGCCTCGATGCCGAGGTCGATCATCGCCGCGGCGGCCGTGCGGACCTCGTCGCGCAATTGGGCGAAGGTGAACGTCCGGTCGTCGGTGACCAGTGCCGGATGGTCCCGAAATCGGTCGGCAATGTGGTCCAAGACCTGGGGAATGGTCCTTGGATCCGAACTCATCGACGCTCCCTTAACAAAGCAAGTGCTTGGTAGGTTAGCCTACAAGGGTGATCGAGGTCGAGGAGTTCCGGGCCGAGGTGCGCGACTGGTTGGCCGCCAACCTGGTCGGGGAGTACGCCGCGCTCAAAGGCTTGGGCGGGCCCGGCCGCGAGCATGAGGCGTTCGAGGAACGACGGGCGTGGAACCAGCATCTGGCCGCCGCCGGGCTGACCTGTCTGGGGTGGCCGGAGGAGCATGGCGGGCGTGGCCTGTCGGTGGCCCACCGCGTGGCGTTCTACGAGGAGTACGCGATCGCCAACGCTCCCGCCAAGGTCAACCACTTCGGTGAGGAGCTGCTCGGTCCGACGCTGATCGCCTACGGCACACCCGAGCAGCAGCAGCGGTTTCTACCGAAGATCCTCGATGTGACCGAGTTGTGGTCGCAGGGCTATTCGGAGCCGGGTGCGGGCAGCGACCTCGCCAACGTGTCGACCACCGCCGAACTCGACGGAGATCAGTGGGTCATCAACGGGCAGAAGGTGTGGACGTCGCTGGCGCATTGGGCGCAGTGGTGTTTCGTGGTCGCCCGCACCGAGAAGGGCTCCAAACGCCACGCCGGCCTGTCGTATCTTCTGGTGCCGCTGGAGCAGCCCGGCGTGGAGATCCGCCCCATCGTGCAGCTCACCGGTGACTCGGAGTTCAACGAGGTGTTCTTCGACGACGCCCGCACCGACGCCTCGCTGGTGGTCGGCGAGCCCGGGGACGGTTGGCGGGTGGCGATGGGCACGTTGACGTTCGAGCGCGGGGTTTCGACGCTCGGCCAGCAGATCGAGTATGCGCGTGAGCTTTCCGGTGTCGCGCAGCTGGCGAAACAGACCGGCGCGGCCGATGATCCGCTGATCCGCGAGCGGCTGGCCCGGTCCTGGGTGGGGCTGCGCACCATGCGGTCCTATGCGCTGGCGACCATGGACGTCGAGCAGCCGGGTCAAGACAACGTGTCGAAGCTGTTGTGGGCCAACTGGCATCGTGAACTCGGTGAGATCGCGATGGACGTCCTCGGCCGCGACGGGCTGACGCTGACCGACGGTGACTTCGACGAATGGCAGCGGCTGTACCTGTTCTCGCGGGCCGACACGATCTACGGCGGCTCCAACGAAATCCAGCGCAACATCATCGCCGAGCGGGTGCTCGGACTACCGAGGGAGCCAAAAGGGTGAACCTGTCAGAAGCGCCCAAAGAGATTGAGGGACATGGCCTGCTGACCGGCAAGGTGGTCGTGGTGACCGCGGCCGCGGGCACCGGGATCGGTTCGGCGGTGGCGCGTCGGGCGCTGGCCGAAGGCGCCGACGTCGTCGTCTCCGACCATCACGAACGGCGGCTCGGTGAGACCCGTGACCAGCTGATCGAGCTCGGCCTCGGTCGCGTCGAAAGCGTCGTGTGCGACGTGACATCGACCGCGCAGGTCGACGCGCTGATCGCCTCGACGACCGCGCGCATGGGACGGCTGGACGTGCTGGTCAACAACGCCGGCCTCGGTGGGCAGACGCCGGTGATCGATATGACCGACGAGGAGTGGGATCGCGTTCTCAACGTGACGCTGACGTCGGTGATGCGGGCGACGCGCGCGGCGTTGCGGTACTTCCGCGAGGCGGACCACGGCGGTGTGATCGTCAACAACGCCAGCGTATTGGGTTGGCGCGCACAGCATTCCCAGTCGCACTACGCGGCGGCCAAGGCCGGGGTGATGGCGCTGACCCGGTGCAGCGCGATCGAAGCCGTCGACCACGGCGTGCGCATCAACGCGGTGTCGCCGAGCATCGCCCGACACAAGTTCCTGGAGAAGACCAGCAGCGCCGACCTGCTGGACCGGCTGTCGGAGGGCGAGGCGTTCGGCCGCGCCGCCGAACCGTGGGAGGTCGCGGCCACCATCGCGTTCCTGGCCAGCGAGTACTCCAGTTACCTGACTGGAGAAGTGATCTCGGTGTCGAGTCAGCGGGCTTAGGGCTACCGCTTCTGTCGCTGGTGACGTCCATACGCTTGGCGCGGCACCAGCCACCGCTTGCCTGCGAGATATGCGGCGAAGTAGACGGCGGTGAATACGCCGACGGTTCCAACAGACAGCAATCCGAACTGCAACCGTTGACCCGCCGCAACGTTTTGCGACGTCAGCGCGTCGCGGTAGCCGAATGACCCCGCCGCAAGAATCACGACGGCAGCCGCGAGCAGCGCGAGCCATTCTCGATCGCTCTCGAGGAGTTGGACGGCGGAGATGAGGAGAAATACGGCCACCCCGAAAGTGGCGATCCACCATGTCTTCTTGGCGGTCTGGCCACCGCCGTAGTCCTCGGTAGCCTCCGGCGACGCGAAGAGGGAATACGTCTTCCCGCCGATCACGATGAAGTCGGTGTACACGTATGCGACGGCGACAACCGCACATCCGACGAAGAGCGACATCGCGATGCCGGACCGCCAGTCGTCGGGCACACCCATCAAGAAGGTCGCCAGGCAGGCGGCGAGCGCGCCCGACCAGTAGGTGATTCGCCCGACTCGAGCGTTCAGCCGTGGCGCGATGATGGCGGCTGCCAAACCGCCGAAGGCCACAAGCATGAAGATGTCAGTCATTTACTTCCCGTCAACCAGCCGTATGCAGCCTCTCCAGCCATCTCGCCACCGATTCCGCCCGCGGTGCCCAGTATCAAGACGCCCGCGAGAACCCCAATCGGTCCGGCCGGTGCGCCGATATAAGCGCCTAACATGGCCGCACCACCCGTGCCGAGCATGCCGCCGCCGGTCTTGGCCGCAATCTCGCCGACCGGGGTTCCCGTCCGCCACTCGTAAATGCCGACGCCGAGATCCACGAGGTTTCCCGCTACGCCCAGATTGCCGCCGATCTTTTTCAGAACATCGACGTCAGCCGGTGAGAACGTAGCGATCTCGGGTTTCCAATGTTCGCCGGTCGGCAGAGAATTCGCGAAGTAGTCGAACGCCTTGGCCCCGCCGGCGATCGGCTTGCCGGCCGCCGATGCAGCTTCGACGAGTTCCTTCGGGACGATGCCTTTCGCCAGACTGCTGGTGGCCGCGGCCGCACCTTGCGGCGACATCCCCGCCTGCATTAGCTGCTCCTGAACACGAGCCGTGACCAGCGCTCTGGCCTGCGCTTCGCTCTGATTGATCATCGCGGTGGCTTGATCCGGTGCCATCGGCCCGGTGCCGAGAAGTCCCTGCTCGAGCTTGGCCTGCATCTCCAGTCGGGTGCGTGCCTGAGTTCGTGCGTCGCCGCCGAGTACTCGATCCGTCGGCAGCGGACCCGGAGTGATCGAGGTGTGGTAGTCGTCGAGGCGCTGTCCGGCATAGCGGATCTGTTCCAGGCTCGCCGTGGGGTCGTTGATGATGTCGAAGTCCCGCAAGCGCGCCGCTGCCGCCTGCTTCTCAGGTGTCCACTTACCCGGCGAGTCCACCAGCGTCTGATCGGCAGCGCGCTGACCGCTGCCGTACTGATTGGCTTCGGCTTTCGCCTCCTGCGTCGCGGGTCCGCTCTCCTGTTGTCCCTCACTGCCTTTCGTGGCGTCCGGCGAATACCCCTCGGCCGCCATCTCGAGGCGGGACTTCTCGAGCTGCTCGGCATAGGTGTCGCGCACGGCCTGGACCGCGTCGAGCGCCTCGCGTGTCCTGTCGACGGCCGCCTGCTTGAGCTCGGAGACGTCGGCTTCCTCACCGTTGGCGGCGGCGAGGCTGAGCTCGTAGTCGATCTGGTTATCGAGCCACTTGAGGACCGCGTCGAGGTTTGAGATCGCGATGTCACCGCTGCGCTGTGCTTCGGCCAGTGACGCGGAGACGTTCTGCAAATCCACGGCGATACGGCTGATTTGCTCGTCGTTGAGCTTCAGTGACTCGGTAGCCCGTTTGACCTCCTCCGAGTCGTTGATCGGATGGCCGCCGCCGCCCTGGCGGTCCCAGGCCGCCGCGAAACGCTGCTGCGCCGCCGCAAATTCGTTGCTCGTTTCGGTGGTGCATGCCGCGGCGTTGTAGAAGGCGGTCGCGAGCTCGGAAATCTCCCCGGGTGAGCCGCTCTGCGTGGTGCGGTTGACCTGCCACGGGTCGCCGCCGGCTGATCCGGTCAGCTCGCCGACGTCGAGGTGTTTGAGGTCGACCGTCATCGGCGATCAGGCGATGTCGTCGCCTGCCGCGCGCACCGCGGATTCAGAAGCCTCGTCCTGTCTGACGAACGCGGCCGCGCCAACATTGGCCTTCGCGGCCAAGCTGTCGAGCTTGTCTCGGTGCGACCGCATGAGCGCGGTCTGCGCCTCGTGTGCGCGGCCCAGCGCGCTCTGGAAATCATTGGCCGCGTCGAAGTTGCCGAAGATCCCGGAGGGCAGCGCAGTCGAAGCGAACTCTTCGGCTCCCCGCTTGGCGATCTCGCCGGCACTCTTCGAGAAATCGGCGCCCATCCGCAGCAGGTCGGTATCGACGTACATCCACTCCTCCAATCTTCAGACAAAGCGTACCCAGGCCGTTTGCTTGTTCCATGCACTAATTCCGGGCACCGACTACTGAACGCGGAAGCCGTAACGCTGCAGGGGTTGCAGCGGCGCCGCGTCGTCGCCCTCGACCACGACGAGCCAGGCATTGCCGTGTTCGTCCGTGTGGGTCGCGTAACGGTGTGGGCGTTTCAGGTCGGCCACGTCGTCGTCACGCTCGGACTGATCTCGATAGGCGCCAATCGCGATCGAGGCGAAACTTCCCGGCGCCAGGCACACCGCGTAGTCCTGGGCCCGTGGCAGCGGCGACTGCGGCAGGTCCTGCAGCGTCACCGCGCCGCCACAAGCGGCCACGATCCACGCCAATCCGTAGGTCGTCTGCAGCGGTGACCCGGAGGCCGGCACCGTGGTGGTCGTCGACGCGGCACTCTCAGACGCCGACGAGTCAACCCACGGATCCGCGAGACACACCACGGCCACCGCCGCCACGATCGCCACGACGAGTAGATCGACGAGGATGACGATCTTCGTGCGTCGGGAGAGTCGATGCCAGAATCCAGGTGGCGGCTCTTCGGTCACTGCTCATGTGTACCGAACTGCGGGCTCGCAGGGTGACAGTATGTCGCCGAGCAAGCGCTTGGTTGATACCCTGTATCGGTGAGCGAGGCGGCCCGGTCCCAGCCGGGGAGTAGACGCGACGAGCTTCTCGAGCTCGCCGCGTCGATGTTCGCCGAGCGCGGTCTGCGCGCCACCACCGTTCGCGACATCGCCGACTCCGCCGGCATCCTGTCCGGCAGCCTGTACCACCACTTCTCCTCGAAGGAAGAGATGGTCGACGAGGTGCTGCGCGGGTTCCTGGACTGGTTGTTCAGCCGCTACCAGCAGATCATCGACACCGAACCCAACCCGCTCGAGCGGCTCAAGGGCCTGTTCATGGCGTCGTTCGAAGCGATCGAGCACCGCCACGCCCAGGTGGTCATCTACCAGGACGAGGCCAAACGCCTCTCGGGCCAGCCGCGGTTCGCCTACGTCGACGAACGCAACAAAGAGCAGCGCAAGATGTGGCTGGATCTGCTTCACCAGGGCGTCGAGGAGGGTTACTTCCGGCCCGACATCGACGTCGACCTGGTGTACCGGTTCATCCGGGACACCACCTGGGTTTCTGTCCGCTGGTATCAGCCGGGCGGACCGCTGACGGCCGAACAGGTCGGCCAGCAATACCTCGCTATCGTTCTTGGTGGCATCACGAAAAAATGAGGAACCAATGACCCCAACATCGCAGGCATACGTCATCGACGCCGTGCGCACCGCCGTCGGCAAACGCAACGGATCTCTGGCCGGTATTCACCCCGTCGACCTCGGCGCGGTCGGGTGGCGCGGGCTGTTCGACCGCAACGACGTCGACCCTGGCGCGGTCGACGACGTCATCGCCGGCTGCCTCGACACGATCGGGCCGCAGGCCGGCAACATCGCCCGGTTGTCGTGGCTGGCGGCGGGCTACCCCGAAGAGGTCCCCGGCGTCACCGTGGACCGGCAGTGCGGATCCAGCCAGCAGGCGATTTCCTTTGGCGCGCAGGCCATCATGTCCGGCACCGCCGATCTGATCGTCGCCGGTGGCATGCAGAACATGAGCCTGATCCCGATCTCCTCGGCGATGACCGTCGCCGAACAGTTCGGCTTCACCTCACCCACCAACGAATCAAAGAGCTGGCTGCACCGCTACGGCGACCAGGAGATCTCGCAGTTCCGCGGTGCGGAGCTGATCGCCGAGAAGTGGGGTATCTCGCGTGAGGAGATGGAGCAGTTCTCGCTGACCAGCCACCAGCGCGCGCAGGAAGCGATCCGGTCCGGCCACTTCGAGAACGAGATCATTCCCGTCGAGGTCGACGGTGGCACCTTCGTCACCGATGAGGGCCCGCGCGACACGTCGCTGGAGAAGATGGCCGGGCTCAAGACACTCATCGAAGGCGGACGGTTGACCGCCGCGATGGCCAGCCAGATCTCCGACGGCGCCAGCGCGGTGCTGCTCGCCTCCGAACAGGCCGTCAAGGAGCACGGGCTCAAACCCCGCGCCCGGATCCATCACATCAGCGCCCGCGGCGCCGACCCGGTCTTCATGCTGACCGGACCCATCCCCGCCACCGAGTACGCGCTGAAGAAGACCGGCCTGTCGATCGACGACATCGACACCGTCGAGATCAACGAGGCCTTCGCCCCGGTGGTGATGGCCTGGCTGAAGGAGACCGGCGCCGACCCGGCGAAGGTCAACCCCAGCGGCGGCGCGATCGCGCTGGGTCACCCGCTCGGTGCGACCGGCGCCAAGCTGTTCGCCACCATGCTCAACACGTTGGAGCGCACCGGCGGTCGCTACGGCCTGCAGACCATGTGCGAGGGCGGCGGCACCGCCAACGTCACGATCATCGAGCGCCTCTGAGCTTCTCTCTTTCTTCGCGAGAAGACATGAATACCCCCGAAAGTGGCCCTTTTTAGGGGTTTTCGCGTCTGCTCGCGGTGAGGAACTCGCGCATCTGGGCAAAGCCGTTGTGCCGCTGGGCCTCCAAGGCCCAGATCAGCGCGATCACCGGCAGCGGCGCTAGCGCCGCCCACCAGTTCGCGCCGGCGGGCAGTAGCTCGGCGATCACGTCGGCTCGCGGTGTGCCGTTCACCGTGGCGGGCAGCCAGTCGTCGAGCAACGTCTCCAGCAGCCGGGTGGTTTCGAACGGCCCGACGGTGGTCGCGACAATCCAACTGGCCCAGGCGATTCCGAGCGACCACGGCCACGCCAGCAACAGCGATTGCTTGTCCACCACATCGGCCGCGCACCGCACCGTCTCCGCGAGGAAGGCAAAGCCCAGGGCAACCAACAGCACCCCGATCTGCGCGGCGAGCAGATCGTCGAGCACCGAGTGCGCCACGGCCGCGTCACGACGTGTCGGCAGCCCGATCGCCAGCGCGACGACGCCGGCCAGCAGCGCGAGCGTAGCCAGCCTGGCGGTGGTGTCGCTGACGCGTTCAAACGAGTCGACGACGGTGCGCACCACCAGCCGCGACGATTCCGCCGGGCCGGTGCGGTAGAACACCACGAGCACCAGCCCCGAGACCGCGGTGGCGATGACCCAGGTGACCACCGCGGTGCCCACCGCGGTCAGGGCCACCGACCCCAGCAGCGGGACCAACACGTCGTCGGTGTCCACGCCGCTGCGGATGACCAACAGCGGTACCGCCCCGAATGCGAGCACGCCCACCAGTCGCAGCAGCAGCGGAAAGGTGAACCGGGTGAGATCGGCCGGGTTCAGGTCGAGTTGGCGATCACGAACCGAATCGATCTCGGCGCGCAGCACCGACCGCAGATGCGCCAGCCAACGCGGCCGGTGCTCACCGGAGCCGGTCAAGGATGATCGTGGATGACCACGCCGCGGATGTTTCGACCCGCGAGCATGTCGTCATAGGCCTCGTTGACGTCCTCGAGCTTGTACTCGGCGGTCACCGTCTCATCGAGGAGCAACTGTCCGTCGCGGTAGAGGTCGAGCAGCCGCGGAATGTCGGCGCGCGGATTGGCCTCGCCGTAGAGGCTGCCCAGCAGCCGCTTCTGGAACAGCGTGAACATCATCATCGGCAGGGTCGGTGTCACATCGGTCATCGCCGCGATCGCGGTCAGCACCACCGCGCCGCCCTTGCGGACGAGGTTGAGCGCCTCGTCGACCATCGGACCTTCCAGCAGCCCCACGGTCAGCAGCACCGAGTCGGCCATCACGCCGCGGGTGAGGTCAGCGACAAGCTCCATCGCCTCGGCCGACGATGTCACGAAATGGGTAGCGCCGAACTGGAATGCCTTGTCGCGCTTGCTCTCCACGAGATCGACGACGATGATTTTCTCCGCACCGGCGAGCCGTGCGCCCTGGATCGCGCCGCTGCCGATACCCCCGCATCCGATGACCACCACGGTGTCGCCGGGGCGCACCTTGGCGGTGTTGACCGCCGATCCCCAACCGGTCGTCACCCCGCATCCCAGCAGGCAGGCCCGCGACAGCGGGAAGTCGTCGTCGATCTTGACCACCGAGGCCTCCGGAACCGTCCCGAACTGGGAGAACGTGCCGACGAGCGCCATCGCTCCGATATCGGTGCCGTTGAGGTGGCGGCGGTACGTGCCGTCCAACTGGGTGCCGGTCATGATCATCGCGCCGAGGTCGCAGAGGTTCTGCTGTCCGGTGGAACACCATCGGCACCGACCGCACGCGGGCAAGAACGACGCCACCACGTGGTCGCCGGGCGCCAGACCGGGCACGCCGGGTCCCACCTCCTGCACGACGCCGGCGCCCTCGTGGCCGCCGACGAGCGGAAGCGGCCCGGGCAGATCACCGCGATGGACGTGTTCGTCGGAATGGCACAGCCCGGTGGCCTCCCAGGCCACCAGAACCTCGCCTTCCTGTGGCGGGTCCAGGTCGATCTCCTCGATGCTCCAGTCCGCGCCGAACTCCCACAAAACCGCTGCCTTGGTCTTCATGCGCCGAGTGTAGGAACCGGCGGCCGCCGAAGTCGGCGATTCGCGCTACTGCGCCAGAGCCAGCCCGCCCAGCGCGACAATCCAGCTTGCAAAGCTGCCCACCAGGAAGTACTCGACGACGTCATCGATGCCGATGTTGCCGTTCTCTCGGGCCTTTTGAGCGTTGATTTCCGGGAACCGGATGATGCTCTTGGCGGCGATCACCACCGAGACGGCCAACAGTTGACCGGCCAACCCGAGCCCGAGGATCAGCAGCCGCTCCATCGGACCCAGCAGGCGCCCGCCCTTCAACCGGTCCGACGGCTGCGGCTCACCGGCCGGTTTCACCGCGCCGATCGCGCCGAGGACCAGCCGCACCAGCTGGTTTCCGGTGACCATCTGTAGCAGCACCACGCCGACTATCATCAGCAGCCGGTCGGCGTCCACGCCGGGGACGCCGGACAGACCGACCCACGCGAACCAGCGCTGCACCAGCCCGGCCACGTCAGAAGCCAACCCCGACAACAGAAGCAGCAGCCCGGCGGCCACACCGAACACCACCAGCGGCGTCACCGACCGCTCGCCGGTCCGTTCGGCGCGCGCACACAGCACCACCCAGCACACGCCGGCCACCGCCGCGATGGCCAACAGCACGATGTCGCCCAGGCGCCACAGCCCGGCCAGCGCCGCACAGCCGACGATCACGGCCGGCACCGAAAGCACCGGCAGCCACAGCCGGGGCGTCAGGCGCCGGATGATGTCGGCAATGCCGATCGCGATGAACAGCACCGCCAGCGCGCTCACGGGATGCTGCCCAGATATGCCGACGCCACCACGATCAAGTCCAGCCCGTCGCGTCCGGCGCGCTGCGAAACGGCCGAGGCGCTGATGCCTTCGGCGGCGGCGATGTCCTTCTTGGTGTGCTCGCTCAACAGTCCCTTCACAATCCGTAGGGAGCGGTCATCGAGCGATCCAAGCAGATGGTCCCGACAGATCAGCGCGGCGTTGATCGCGTCGGTGTCGCCGCGCGTATCGCCGGCACGGAACGACGTGCGCACCAGCGCCAAACCCGGTTGGCGCTGCGCAGTGGCGGTCCACGTGATGGCCTCGCGGGCCGACCACCAGCCCGGCCCGTCCTGGATGCCCGCGGCGGCGTCGAGCACGGTCACGGTCCCCCAGCCGATGCCGAACCGGACGTCGATGTCGGGTGCGACGGCCAGCCGGATGGTCAGCGCCGCGGCGATCGCCGCGCCGACGGTCGGATAGCGGCCCTGAAACTCGTCGCCGACGGTGAACGCCGGCGCGTCGAGCGCGCCGCCGGCCGCGTCGGCCAGCGCGCGGGTGAGCGCGACGTGTGCGGCGCCGCGGTCAGCGACGCGGCGTGAGCCGACCACATCGCCGATCAGCGTCGCGCACACAGCCGGTGAAGCAGATGGCTTAATCTGCGCCATATGAAGATTATAGCTTCATTTGCTGTGAGTTAAGCTATATTCTTCACTCGAGCGGGCCGACGTGACCCTGGGCTATTCGACCAGCGCGGCGGCGGCCCGCAGGTGTGTGACCGCGTCGGCGACGATCGATTCGATCAGCTCGGCGCACGACGGGAGGTCGTCGAGAATGCCTGCGACCTGTCCGGACGCCAACACGCCCGCTTCGGTGTTGCCCTCGACCAGACCCGCCTTCAACAGCATCGGGGTGTTGGCGGCCATCACGACCTGCGACCACGTCAACTCTTTGCCGTGCCGCATCTCCATGCCGTCCTTGACCATCGACCGCCACGTCATGCCGGACATCTTCTTGAACTTCTGGGCGTTGCGCACCGCCGCGGAGAAGCCGCGAAGCCGCGAACCGCTCTCGAGCTTCTCGACGAGCCCGGTGCGCAATACGCGGTGTGGCATGCCGTCGACGCGGGTGGAGACCACGGTGTCGTCCAACCCGGCCTCCAGGTAACGCCGTTTGACCGCATCGGGCACCGTCGAGTCCGATGTCAGCAGGAACCGGGTGCCCATCGCGACGCCTGCCGCCCCGTAGGACAGCGCCGCCGCGAGCCCGCGGCCGTCGAAGAAACCGCCCGCGGCCACCACCGGGATATCGACCGCGTCGAGCACCGACGGCAGCAGCAGCGTCGTCGCGATCGGGCCGGTGTGGCCGCCGCCCTCACCGCCCTGCACGATCACCGCGTCGGCGCCCCAGCCCGCCACCTTCTTGGCGTGCTTGGCCAGCCCGACGGACGGAATCACCACCACGCCGGCCTCTTTGAGCTTGGCGATCAGGTCCGGTTTGGGCGCCAGCGCGAACGACGCGACCTTGACCCCCTCGCGGATCAGCAGATCGATGCGCTCGTTGGCGTCGCCGGCGTCGGCGCGGATGTTGATGCCGAACGGTTTGTCGGTCGCGCTCTTGACCTTGGTCACCGCGGCCTGAAGTTCGGCCAGCGTCATCGTCGCCGACGCCAGGATGCCGAGTCCGCCGGCATTGGAGGTCGCCGACACCAGCCGCGCACCGGCCACCCAGCCCATCCCGGTCTGGACCACCGGGTGTTCGATGCCGATGAGCTCGGTCAGTGGCGTGCGCAGCTTGCTCGGCGAAGTCACCGTATCTCCTTGTCCCGCAGGCCTTTCGGATCGATCACCGTGCGGATCAGGTCCAGCTCACGGTCGGTCGGCAACCGGGTCGGTTCGGCCTTGTCCAGATCGTGCACCTCAAAGGAGGTGTTCTCGGCCACCTCTTCGGGTCTGATGCCGGGATGCAGCGACACCGCCCGCATCTGGTGGTCGGGTCCGTTGAAGTCGAACACCCCGAGGTTGGTCACCACCCGGAACACATTGACGAACCGGAAGGCCGGGTTGTCCGGATCCACCTTGTCCCAACCGATGCCGGACACCACGTCGACGGCGTCGCCGAACACCCGGGTGGAATGGTTGCCGACCCAGTAGCTGGTCGCGTGGTTGATGGTGTTGCCGGGTGCGCCGCGCACACCGAACATCTGCCGGGTGGGCTGCTGCAAGGGTCCGAACGCCGACAGGTTCTGGTTGCCGTAGCGGTCGATCTGGTTGGCGCCCATCACCACATGGCGACGACCCCATGCCAGCGTCTCGAAGACGCGGCCGAACGGCATCCAGCCCTCGATAGCGCCGGCGGCGCCGATCGCGGGGGTGTCGGCCAGCAGACGCGCCTCGCCGTCGGTGAGCAGGATGTCGGGGGAGAACGTCAACCTCGCCAGCCGCGCGCCGATCGACACCATCGTGGTCATCGGGCTCACCATGATTTCGCCGGCGTCGCGGAACAGTTCGGCACAGGCGACGGCGCATACCTCGGCACGGGAAACGGACATCACTGCTGCTCTCCAAACTTGCGAACGGCCGCTTGGTAGTCGGACTCGCTGCCGGACAGATACGTCTGGGTGAACTGCTGCCAGCCCTCGTCGGATGCGGCGGCTTCGGCGTAATGGCGCTGGAACTTCTCGTCGCGCCGGTAATCGGGTTCGGCCGTGGTGAAGTGGGCGCCGTTGGGGGCTTCCACGACGCTGTCGACCATCATCCGGTTGATCAGAAGCGCCTGTGGCGGCACGGCCTTGACCAGTTCCTCGGTGGACACCACCCGTTCGACCGAGAGGAATCGCTTCTCGGCGGCCATCAGATACAGGTCGTCGAAATACGGGTCGATGCCGGTGTAGGCGGCATTGCCTTGTGCGTCACCGAGGTTCATGTGCACGAACGCCGCGTCAAGCGTCAGCGCGGGCATCGCGATGAGCTCCTCATACTTGTCGCCGGTGGGGTAGGGCGATCTCACGGTGGTGAGTTCCTCGCCCCAGAAGGACCGCACATCGCTACCCAGCCCCGCCCGAATCGGCAGGAACGGTAGCCGCTGCGCGGCCGCCTGCAGCCCGCACCGCAGCATGCCTTCGTCCATCTCGCGTGCCTCGATCGTGCCCGCCTTGCGTGCCTTGGCGAACCACGGGTCGTAGAACGGTGGTGAGTCCAACGACACGAAGCCGTAGTACGCCCGGCGCACCTTGCCCGCAGAGCACAGCAGGCCCAGGTCCGGGCCGCCGTAGGTGACGACGGTCAGGTCGGTCACGTCGGTGCGCAGCAGCGCCCGCACGAACGCCATCGGTTTGCGCCGCGAACCCCAACCCCCGATGCCGATGGTCATCCCGCTCTGGATCGAGGACACCGCCTCATCCAGAGTCGTTCTCTTGTCGGTCATTTCGATCCCTTGTCGGTTCCGGCGAATGCGTCGCGATGCTCGTCGGACACACCGGCGAGGTTCAGCTCGAACGTAAAGCCCTGCTCCATGCGGTATCTCGCGTTCACCGGCTGGACGTCGATGAAGTTCAGCGCTTCCTTGGCCGCGCGGATCACCCGGGTGTCCTTGGCGGCGATATCGCGGGCCACCCGCAGCGCTGCCTCGTCGAGCTGGTCGCGCGGCACCACTTCGTGCACCGAACCGAAGTGCTGCAGCGTCGCGGCGTCGACAGTGGCGGCGGTGAAGAACATCCGCCGCATCACGTGCTGCGGCACCAGCCGCGACAGGTGGGTGGCCGCTCCCAGCGCGCCCCGCTCGACTTCCGGCAGCCCGAACGTGGCGTCGTCGGAGGCGACGATCACGTCGGCGTTGCCGACCAGGCCGATGCCGCCGCCGACGCAGAAGCCGTTGACCGCGGCGACCACCGGAACCGCGCATTCATAGACCGCCTTGAACGCGGCGTAGCACCCGCGGTTCGCGTCGATCAGCGCGGTGAAGCCCTCGGTGCGCTGCATCTCCTTGATGTCCACGCCGGCGTTGAACCCGCGGCCCTCGGCTCGCAGGATCACCACGTGGGTGGTCGGGTCCTGGCCGGCCGCGGTGATGGCATCGGCGAGCTCGAACCAGCCGCGCGACGGGATCGCGTTGACGGGTGGATAGTCGACGGTGACCGAGACGATGCCCGGTTCGGTGACAGTGGAGGTGATAGTCATGGCACTTCCTGGGTCCGGTAGGAAAGCAAGCACTTGCTTGGTACGCTAGCACAGTGACCGATCGGCCAGAGATCAACCTCGGACTAAACGGCAGGGTCGTGCTGGTGACCGGCGGGGTTCGCGGCGTCGGCGCGGGCATCAGCGCCGTCTTCGCCGCGCAGGGCGCGACCGTCCTGGCCTGCGCGCGCCGGCCTGTCGAAGGTTCGCCCTACGAATTCCACAGCTGCGACGTACGCGACGACGAGTCGGTGGCCGCGTTGATCGAGACGATCGTCGATCGCCACGGCCGCCTCGACGTGGTGGTGAACAACGCCGGTGGGTCGCCGTACGTTCCGGCCGCCGAGGCGTCGGCGAAGTTCAGCACCAAGATCGTCGAGCTCAACCTGCTTGGGCCGCTCTCGGTTTCGACACATGCCAACGCCGTCATGCAGACCCAGGAGCGGGGCGGCTCGATCGTCAACGTGGGCAGCGTCAGCGGCAGGCGGCCGACTCCGGGCACGGTCGCCTACGGTGCGGCCAAGGCCGGCATGGAGAGCATCACCAGCACCCTGGCCGTGGAATGGGCGCCGAAGGTGCGCGTCAACTCGGTGGTCGTGGGCATGGTGGAGACCGAGCAGTCGGAATTGTTCTACGGCGACGCGGATTCCATCGCTGCGATCTCGAAGAACGTGCCGTTGGGCCGGTTGGCCACCCCGGCCGACGTCGGATGGGCGGCGGCATTCCTGGCGTCCGACGCCGCGGCGTACATCAGCGGGGCTGCGCTGGAGGTGCACGGCGGCGGCGAGCCGCCGCACTATCTGGCCACCACGACAGCTGACATCAAACAATAAAGGAGACAACGGATATGGGACTGCTCGACGGCCGCGTGGTCATCGTGACGGGTGCAGGCGGCGGTATCGGGCGGGCGCACGCGCTGGCGTTCGCCGCCGAGGGGGCGCGGGTGGTGGTCAACGACATCGGCGTCGGCCTGGACGGGTCGCCCGCAGGCGGCGGCAGTGCCGCGCAGGGTGTCGTCGACGAAATCATCGCTGCCGGAGGCGAAGCCGTGGCGAATGGAGCCAATGTGGCCGACTGGGCGCAGGCCGAAGGGCTGATCCAAGCGGCTGTCGACACCTTCGGTGGCCTCGATGTGCTGGTCAACAATGCCGGCATCGTGCGCGACCGAATGTTCGCCAACACCAGCGAAGAAGAGTTCGACGCCGTCGTCGCCGTACATCTCAAGGGCCATTTCGCCACCATGCGCCACGCCGGCGCGTACTGGCGCACCAAGTCCAAGGCGGGCGAGACCGTGGATGGCCGCATCATCAACACCAGCTCCGGCGCCGGTTTGCAAGGCAGTGTGGGACAGGCGAATTACAGCGCCGCCAAGGCCGGTATCGCGGCGTTGACGTTGGTGGCATCTGCGGAGATGGGCCGCTACGGCGTCACCGTCAACGCGATCGCGCCGTCGGCGCGCACCCGGATGACCGAGACGGTGTTCGCCGACATGATGGCGACGCAGGATCAGGACTTCGACGCGATGGCGCCGGAAAACGTTTCGCCGCTGGTGGTTTGGCTCGGCAGCGCCGAGTCCAAGGATGTCACCGGCCGGATGTTCGAGGTCGAGGGCGGCATCGTGCGGGTGGCCGAGGGCTGGGCGCACGGTCCGCAGGTCGACAAGGGCGCCCGGTGGGATCCCGCCGAGCTGGGTCCGGTCGTCAAGGACCTGCTGGCCAAGGCGCGTCCGCCGGTCCCCGTCTACGGGGCCTGATCACAGGGGCCCCAGCCCCCCATACCGGCTAGGCGGCGGCCTGCTCCGATCCCGCGTCGGCGGCGTCGGTGTCCGCGTCGGCGTCGGTGTCGGCGTCCGAGCTGTCGGTGTCGACGCCGACCTTTCCGGGTCCAAAGGTGTCATTGAAGCGGTCGGTGATCGCTGTGACCAAGCCCTTGAGATCGCCGGGCGCAGCATCGGACTCAGCCTCGGTACCGGTGGATTCGATGGTGTCACCGGGGTTCACCTTGTTGCCGTCCGTCAGATCCGTTGCCCCGTTGCGCGGCTGGGTCTCGGTGACCAGCGGCGTAGTGGCGGCCTCGTCGGTTGTCTCGGCCACTGGCGCGGGCTCCGACTCGATCGTCGTCGCGTCGGCCTCTGCAGCCAGCGAGTTGACCTCGGCGGCGTTGATGTTCAGCGGTTCATCGACCGGCGGCGCGGACGGGCCGCGGAACTCATCGACGATGTCGCGAACCACGTTGGGTACGAACTCGACCGCCGTCTTGACGACATCGATCACCCCGTCGCGCACCGCGTTTGCCAAGGCTGCGATGTCCCCGCTGGCGAACGCCCGCCCGATGTTGTACAGCGCGGTCTGCGGCGCGACGATCAGATCGCGCGTGTGGACGAAGAGTTTGGTGAGCAGCGGTGGATTGGGGCTCACCTCCACGCCGGCCCAGTTCACCAAAGTCCAGCCTTCCTCCGGGCTGCCCTCGATCACGACCGTGTCGGTGTTGTCCAGGGTGTGGGTGAGCATCAACATGAGGTTGGGGTTGTCGACGTTCATCAGCGTCCAGAACATGATGGTCGCGCCGTGGCCGAACACCACCGGGTTGTCGACTCCGTCTTCGTACATCTGGCGCAGCGCGCCGTCGACCCGGGCGTCGAACGCATTGCCGTCCTCGGATCCGAGCACCGGGACGAAGCGCAACCCGAGCGTCCAGGCAAAAGCCGGTAGCCCGTAGAGGAGTCGTTGGATGCCGGTGTCGTCCCGTGCGCCTTCGAACCAGCCGCCCGGAATCTCGCGCAGGCTCACCAACTGTTCGATGTCCTGACCCGTGAGGGCGGCCAGGGCCGCCGCGGTCTCCATGGTCCGCTGCAGCGGCGAGGAGTAGATGGCGTCGAAGTCCTGCCCGGCCAGCACTGCGGCGATGGCCGCCGCCTCTGCCTGGCCCTGGGCGGTGAGGCCGCGGCCCGGGATGTCGGTTTCGATGACGTGTTCGGCGTTGGCCTGCGATTCACCGTGCCGGACGAACGTCACCGTCATCGACCAGGCCGGTATCGCCGAGATGATGAACAGCAGCGCCGCGGTGACCGCGGCGAAAAGAACCCGAAGAACCCGGCGATCCGGCATCGACTGCTCCTTTGGTCAAGCCACCGCTACCACGCGGTTCAGACAGTAGCCCGGCGGCTTACCAAAAAGACCGAAATTTGTTAACTCGTCAAATTCCGATCAGGGCTCGCAGACCACGAGCGGGATCACCCGGTCGGTCCAGGACTGGTAATCCTCGTAGGTCGGGTACATCTCGACCAGCCTGGGCCAGTACTTCGCGCGTTCCTCGTCGGTGGCGTCGCGCGCGGTCAGCTCGAGTACCTCTTTTTTGATCTGCACCTGCACCTTCGGATCGGCCTTGAGGTTGAGGTACCACATCGGGTGCTTGTCGCTGCCGCCCTTGGAGGCAGCCACGACCACCACGTCGCCGTCGCGGTGAAAGTACAGCGGGCTGATCCGCGGCTGGCCGGTTTTGCGGCCGGTAGTGATCAACAGCGCCACCGGAATGCCCTGGAAGTTGCTGCCGAAGCCCTCACCGTCGCTGCGGCGGTACATGAAGGTGTTGACCTTCGCCATCCACTTGATGAAGAAGTCCGCCGGCTTGGTGTCCATGAACCGGGGGCGCGACTTTGCCATGGCGGTCATCCTATGCTCGGCAGATGGACATCGTGTCGGACACCGACCGTATCGCGGCCGCTGACGCGTACATCGATGCGCTTGCCAGCCATCGCGCCGAGCAGGTGCCGTTCGCGCCGGGCTGTGTCCGAATCGAGGTGGGCCTGAAGACCGGCTTCTCCGGAGATCACTTGCGGCGCAGCCTGAATCGTGGCCCGCAGTATCGCGTCATCGACGCCACCACCGATCGTCAGTTCCGCGTCGACGGCGATCAGGTGCACGCGACGTTCACCGTCGTCACCAAGGCCGCGCTGGCTGGACGTCGCGTCGTCGCCGACGTCGACGAGACCTTTCTGATCCCCGCCGCCGACGGCAGGATCCACCACATCCGGGCGCGGATCCGCCCCCGCATCCGGCGCGAGCAGACGTGAAAGCCCCTCATTCCACTGTGGTTTGGGGGTTTTTACGTCTGCTCGCCGGTAAGGGAGTTCCTAAATCCGCTCGATGATCGTGCCGGTGGACAGCGCGCCGCCGGCGCACATCGTGATCAGTGCCGTGCTCTTGTCGGTGCGTTCGAGCTCATGCAGGGCGGTGGTGATCAGCCGGCTGCCGGTGCTGCCCACCGGGTGACCCAGCGCGATCGCCCCGCCGTTGACGTTGACCTTGTCCATATCGGGGTTGTGCACCCGCGCCCACGACAGCACGACCGACGCGAAGGCCTCGTTGATCTCGGTGATGTCGATGTCACCCATCTTCATCCCGGCCTTCTCCAGCACCTTGGCGGTCGACTGCACGGGGCCGTCGAGGTGGTAGTAGGGCTCGGCGCCGACCAGAGCCTGGCTGACGATCCGCGCCCGCGGCTTCAGGCCGAGCGCACGCGCTTTGTCCTCGTCCATCCACAGCACCGCGGCCGCGCCGTCAGAGATCTGCGACGACGTACCCGCGGTGTGGATTCCGCCCTCGATCACCGGCTTGAGCCCGGCGAGGCCTTCCAGCGTGGTGTCGCGCAGCCCCTGGTCGCGGGTGACGACGTGACGCTCGCTGGTCGGCTGCTTCTGTTCGTCGAGCACCGGCGCCTCGATGCCGCTGATCTCGCGGTCGAACCGGCCCTCGGCCCAGGCCTGCTTGGCCTTGGCCTGCGACTGGAACCCGAACTGGTCGATCTCCTCGCGGGTGATGCCGCGGCGCTTGGCGATCCGCTCGGCGGCGGTGAACTGATCGGGCAGGTCGATGTCCCACGACGACGGGCGCAGGATGGCGCGGTCGGGGCCGGCGTTCGCGCCGAGCCCGACCCGGCTCATCGCCTCGATTCCGCAGGCGATGCCGATGTCGATGGCGCCGGCGGCGATCAGGCCCGCGATCAACCCGTTGGCCTGCTGACCGCTGCCGCACTGGCAGTCCACCGTCATCGCGCCGACGTGTTCGGGCAGCCCGGCCACCAGCCAGCTCACCCGGGTGATGTTGTTGGACTGCTCACCGAACTGGGTGACGCAGCCGCCGATGACCTGCTCGACGTCGCCGGCGTCGATACCGGCCTTCTCGACGAGCGCCCTCTGCGTGGCGCCGAGCAGTTCGGTGGCGTGCAGGCCGGACAGCCAACCGTTTCGCTTTCCGATGGGGCTGCGGGTGGCTTCAACGATGACAGGTGTACCCATTCCGTCAGGCTAGAACACGTTTCATTACTCTGACAAGCGCGGATGGTTACCTGCCTTTTATCTGCGCAGAAGGCATGTTTTACTGGCACTAGAACACGTTGCAGTAAGGAGCGCGAGGATGCCTTGTCCGAACCTGCCCAAGGGATTCGATCCCCTCGACGCAGAGCTGAACCTCAAGGGTCTGCCCGTCGCTGAGCTAGCCGAACTGCGCAACACCGAGCCCATCCACTGGGTGGATGTGCCGGAGGGCACGGGCGGATTCGGCGACAAAGGCTACTGGATCGTCACCAAGCACGCCGACGTGAAGGAGGTGTCGAGGCGCAGCGACGTCTTCGGCAGCTCGCCCGACGGCGCCATCCCGGTCTGGCCCCAGGACATGACCCGTGAGGCCATCGACCTGCAGCGCAACGTGCTGCTCAACATGGACGCCCCGCAGCACACCCGGCTGCGCAAGATCATCTCGCGCGGGTTCACCCCTCGCGCGGTCGGCCGGCTCGAGGACGAACTGCGGGCGCGCGCCCAGAAGATCGCCGAGACCGCGGCCAACCAGCAGAGCGGTGACTTCGTCGAGCAGGTCGCCTGCGAGCTGCCGCTGCAGGCCATCGCCGAGCTGCTCGGGGTGCCGCAGGACGACCGCGACAAGATCTTCCGCTGGTCCAACGAGATGACCGCGGGCGAGGACCCGGAGTACGCCGACGTCGACCCCGCGATGTCGTCGGTGGAGTTGATCCAGTACGCGATGCAGATGGCCGAGGAGCGGGCCAAGAACCCGACCGAGGACATCGTCACCAAGCTGATCGAGGCCGATATCGACGGCGAGAAGCTCACCGACGACGAGTTCGGTTTCTTCGTCGTGATGCTGGCGGTGGCGGGCAACGAGACCACCCGCAACTCCATCACCCATGGCATGATCGCGTTCTCGCAGCACCCCGACCAGTGGGAGCTCTACAAGCGCGAACGCCCCGAGACCGCCGCCGACGAGATCGTGCGTTGGGCCACCCCGGTTTCGGCGTTCCAGCGCACCGCCCTGGAGGATGTCGAGCTCGGCGGGGTGCAGATCAAGAAGGGTCAGCGGGTCGTGATGTCCTACCGCTCGGCCAACTTCGACGACGAGGTGTTCGAGGACCCACACTCGTTCAACATCCTGCGCGATCCCAATCCGCACGTCGGCTTCGGCGGCACCGGCGCGCACTACTGCATCGGCGCGAACCTGGCGAAGATGACCATCAACCTGATCTTCAACGCGATCGCCGACCACATGCCCGAACTCAAACCGATCAGCGAGCCCGAGCGGTTGAAGTCGGGGTGGCTCAACGGCATCAAGCACTGGCAGGTTGACTACACGGGTGAGTGCCCCGTCAAACACTGATCGGCACCAGACCGGATCAACCGCGCGGGGCGCGTCGTTCGCAATAAGGAGGACGGGTGGATTTCACGCCCAACCCGGAGCAGCAGGCTGTCGCCGACGTGGTGACGTCCGTGCTCGATCGGGAAAACAGTTGGGACGCCCTGGTTGCCGGGGGAGTGGCCGCCCTGGCGGTGCCCGAGCGCCTCGGCGGTGACGGTGTCGGGCTGCCCGAGGTGGCCACGGCGCTGACCGAGATCGGCCGGCACGGCACCGTCGGCCCGGCCCTGGCCACGCTGGGATTCGGGTTGCTGGTGCTGCGTGATCTGGCGTCCGACGAACAGCAGGACCGCTACCTTGCCGGGGTGGCCAACGGATCGGTGCTGACCGCAGCGCTCAACGAGCCCGGTGCGCCGCTGCCCGACCGGCCCACGACCACCCTGGCCGACCACACGCTCAACGGCACCAAGATCGCGGTTCCCTATGCGGCACAGGCGGAATGGATGCTGGTGAGCGCCGACAACGGTGTCGCCGTCGTGTCGCCGAAAGCCGACGGCGTCCACGTGACCCAGACCCCCACCTCCAACGGCGGCGACGAGTACACCGTCACGTTCACCGACGCGCGGGTCGACGCGGTGCTCGACGGCGCGCAACCGCGACGCGTGAACCAGTTGGCGCTGGCCGCCATCGGGGCGTTCGCGTCGGGCCTGGTCGCCGGTGCACTGCGGCTCACCGCGGACTATGTGGCCAACCGCGAGCAGTTCGGCAAGCCGTTGTCGACGTTTCAGACCGTGGCCGCGCAGCTGGCCGAGGTCTACATCGCCTCGCGCACACTGACATTGGCATCGAACTCGGTGACGTGGCGACTCGCGGAGGGTCGGGATGCGGACGACGACATCGACATCCTCGGCTATTGGCTCGCCTCGCAGGCGCCCCCGGTGATGCAGCTCTGCCATCACCTGCACGGCGGCATGGGTATGGACATCACCTATCCGATGGACCGCTACTACTCCACGATCAAAGACCTCACCCGCCTGGTGGGCGGTCCGTCACACCGGCTCGACTTGGTGGGAGCACAATGTTCATCGATCTGACGCCCGAACAGAAGCAGCTGCAGGCCGAGCTGCGGGAGTACTTCGCCAATCTCATCTCCGCCGAAGAGGCCAAGGAGATGGAGAAGGACCGCCACGGCAAGGCGTATCGCGCCGTCATCAAGCGGATGGGCTCCGACGGCAAGCTCGGGGTCGGATGGCCCAAGGAGTTCGGCGGTCTGGGCTTCGGCCCGATCGAACAGTCGATCTTCGTCAACGAGGCGCAACGGGCCGACGTACCGCTGCCCGCCGTCACGCTGCAGACCGTGGGACCCACGCTGCAGCAGTTCGGAACCGAGGCGCAGAAGAAGAAGTTCTTGCCCGCCATCCTCGCCGGCGAGGTGCATTTCGCGATCGGCTACACCGAGCCGGAGGCCGGCACCGACCTGGCGTCGCTGCGGACCACCGCGGTGCGCCACGGCGACGAGTACATCGTCAACGGCCAGAAGGTCTTCACCACCGGCGGGCACGACGCGGACTACATCTGGCTGGCGTGCCGCACGGATCCGGAAGCGGTGAAGCACAAGGGCATTTCGATCCTGATCGTCGACACCAAGGATCCCGGCTACTCGTGGACGCCGATGATCTTGTCCGACGGCGCCCACCACACCAACGCCACCTACTACAACGACGTCCGGGTCCCGGCCGACATGCTCGTCGGCGAGGAGAACGGCGGCTGGAAGCTGATCACCACCCAGCTCAACAACGAGCGCGTGATGCTGGGCCCGGCAGGCCGGTTCGCGTCCCTCTACGACCATGTGCACGCGTGGGCGTCCAAGCCGGGCAGCAACGGCATCGCGCCGCTCGAACACGACGACGTCAAGCGTTCGCTGGGTGAGCTCAAGGCGATGTGGCGCATCAACGAGCTGCTGAACTGGCAGGTCGCCGCGTCCGGGGAGAGCATCGACGTGGCCGATGCGGCGGCGACCAAAGTGTTTGGCACCGAACGCATCCAGTACGCGGGCCGGCTCGCCGAGGAGATCGTCGGCAAGTACGGGGATCCGGCCGATGCGGAGACTGCGGAGCTGCTGGAATGGCT
Source organism: Mycolicibacterium pulveris (assembly GCA_050205315.1). GTDB lineage: Bacteria > Actinomycetota > Actinomycetes > Mycobacteriales > Mycobacteriaceae > Mycobacterium > Mycobacterium pulveris_A. Next base: position 33,122 of record JBNMRA010000001.1, read on the forward strand.
GGACAGCCAGACCAAACGGAACTTGGTGATCACGTTCGGCGGAGGGGTCAACGAGGTGATGCGGGAGATGATCGCGGCTGCGGGCCTGAAGGTTCCGAGGGTGCCGCGGTGAGTACGGTCGAGGACATCAAGGCCGCGGCCGAGCGGGTCAAAGCGGAAGGCAAGAGCAAGCCGCGGGTGGGGCGCCATCCGGTCAACCAGCCGATGATCGACCATTGGCTCGACGCGATGGGCGACAAGAACCCGATATACGTGGACGAGGCCGCGGCCAAGGCCGCCGGTCATCCCGGTGCCGTCGCGCCGCCCGCGATGATCCAGGTGTGGACCATGATGGGTCTCGGCGGCGTGCGTCCCGACGACGACCCGCTCGGCAAGATCATCGAATTGTTCGACGACGCAGGCTATATCGGTGTGGTCGCGACCAACTGCGAACAGACATATCACCGGTACCTGAGGGTCGGCGAGGAGGTCAGCGTCACCGCCGAGCTGACCGACGTGATCGGGCCGAAGAACACCGCGCTCGGTGAGGGTTTCTTCATCACGCAGAAGATCACCTGGCTCAGTGGCGACGACGGCAAAGAGCCAGTCGCCGAGATGATGTGGCGCATCATGAAGTTCAGGCCCGCCGACAGCGGTGCGGGCACTCAGGTGCCCGACGATCTGGACGCCGAATCGATGATGCGGCCGGCGTCGTCGCGCGACACCAAGTTCTTCTGGGACGGTGTCAACGCCCACGAACTGCGCATCCAGAAGCGCGCCGACGGCACGCTGCAGCATCCCCCGGTGCCCGCGCTGTGGCAGGACAAAGAAGAACCGACCGACTACGTCGTGGCCAGCGGCAAGGGCACCGTGTTCAGCTTCGTGGTGCACCACGCCCCGAAAGTGCCCGGCCGCACACTGCCTTTCGTCGTCGCGCTCGTCGAACTCGAAGAGGGCGTTCGGATGCTCGGCGAGCTGCGCAATGTGGACCCCGCCGCCGTGGAGATCGGAATGCCCGTTCGCGCAACGTTCATCGACTTTCCAGAAGGCGATTCCGGGCCGGCCTGGACACTGTACGCATGGGAGCCGGAAACGTGAGCACACCGACTGTGGAGGTGGGCACCAAGCTGCCCGAACTGGCGTTGTACGGCGATCCGACGTTCATCGTGTCGACGGCGATCGCCACGCGCGACTATCAGGATGTCCACCACGACCGCGACAAGGCCCAGGCCAAGGGGTCCAAGGACATCTTCGTCAACATCCTGACCGACACCGGCCTGGTGCAGCGCTACATCACCGACTGGGCCGGCCCCACCGCGGTCATCAAGTCGATCGGCCTGCGCCTCGGGGTGCCGTGGTACGCCTACGACACCGTGACGTTCTCCGGTGAGGTCACCGCGATCGACGACGGGCTGATCACGCTGAAAATCACTGGCAGCAACAGCCTGGGTGACCATGTGATCGCCAACGCGACGCTAACCATCGGAGGTAACCGAGCGTGAGCAAGAGCGGGTTGTCCGGCAAGGCGGCGATCGTCGGGATCGGCGCCACCGACTTCTCCAAGAACTCGGGTCGCAGCGAGCTTCGGCTCGCCTCTGAAGCCGTTCTGGATGCCCTCGACGACGCCGGCCTGACACCGGCCGACGTCGACGGCATGGTCACTTTCACGATGGACTCCAACACCGAGGTGGCCATCTCGCGTGCGATCGGCATTCCCGAACTGAAGTTCTTCTCCAAGATCCACCACGGCGGTGGCGCCGCCTGCGCCACGGTGCAGCAAGCCGCGATCGCGGTGGCGACCGGGGTGGCGGATTGCGTTGTGGCATACCGCGCTTTCAACGAGCGCTCCGGGACCCGGTTCGGTCAGGTGCAGATGCGGCTGGTCGAGAACGCCGACTCCACCGGCGTGGACAACTCGTTCTCGTATCCGCACGGATTGTCCACGCCCGCGGCGCAGGTGGCGATGATCGCCAGGCGGTACATGCACCAGTCCGGCGCCACCAGCAAGGATTTCGGCGCGGTCTCGGTGGCCGACCGCAAGCACGCCGCCAACAACCCCAAGGCGTACTTCTACCAGAAGCCGATCACCATTGAGGACCACCAGAATTCGCGGTGGATCGCCGAACCCCTGCGGCTGTTGGACTGCTGCCAGGAGACCGATGGTGGGGTGGCGCTGGTGATCACCTCCGCCGAGCGGGCCAAAGACCTCAAGCACCGGCCCGCGATCATCGAGGCGGCGTCACAGGGTTCCAGCGCCGACCAGTACTCGATGGTCAGCTACTACCGCGCCGAGCTCGGCCTGCCGGAGATGGGGCTGGTGGGTCGGCAACTGTGGGAGCAGTCGGGGCTCAAGCCGGCCGACATCCAGACCGCCGTCCTCTACGACCACTTCACGCCGTTCACGCTGATCCAGTTGGAGGAGCTCGGCTTCTGCGATCGAGGCGATGCCAAGGACTTCGTCGCCGACGGCGCGATCGAGATCGGCGGGCGGCTGCCGATCAACACCCACGGCGGTCAGCTGGGCGAGGCCTACATCCACGGCATGAACGGGATCGCCGAAGGGGTGCGGCAGTTGCGCGGCACATCGGTCAACCCGGTACCAGACGTCGAGCACGTGCTCGTCACCGCGGGCACCGGCGTGCCGACATCGGGTCTGATCCTGGGCTGACACCGCCACCGCGGGTGCCGCTGCTACTACCCTCGGAGTGGTTGTGGGCCGCACGAAAGGACACCCGTGAGTTCGTCTCAGCCACCGGACCCGTCGTCTTCGCCGCAGGACGACTACGTCGACGAACCCGAATTCGACGACAACGACACCGGGCCGGTGCGCGCTATGCCGCCCGCACAGGACACGTGGTCGCGCCGCTTCGACGCGCCGCTCACCGTGACGCCGCGGCCGGTGCAGAAGCGTTCGGTGTCCAAACTGGTGCCGATTGCGGCGGCTGCGGTCGTCGCGGTGGCCGCCATTGGCGGGCTGGGCTTCTGGCTGTTGCAGCGTTCGCCGGAAAGCGATCCGCCCGCCCCGGAACCCACCGCCGCGCCGCCGACACCGGACCCGACGACCACGTCGCCGGAGCCCACTGCGCGGCCCGACGACGAGGCGCGCCTGATGCAGATGCTTCCGCGCGGCTATCCGCCGGGCTCGTGTGAAGCGGTCGATGCACCGGAAAGGGTGCTGGCACAGGTCAACTGCGCCGAGAACATCGATCCGGACGGTCCGCTGACGGCGGTCTACACGTTGGTCGAGGACAGGGCCGCGCTCGACGCCGCGTTCCACGACGCGATGCGCACGGCCACCCAGGTCGTGTGTCCCGGCAACATCCAATCACCGGGCCCCTGGCGGCGAAACGCCTCCCCGGACAGGGTCAGCGGCACGTTGTTCTGCGGCCTTCGGGAAGGTCAGCCCACGGTGATTTGGACCGACGACGAACGACTTCTGGTCAGCGCCGTCGAAAGCGGCCCGCAGGGGCCGACCTTCCCGCAGCTGTACGCGTGGTGGTCATCCCACTCGTGACAGCCGGTGGCCGTTCAGATCAGGGTGCCGGGGCGTAGACCGTCGGCGTCGGCGCCTGGTCACCGGCCGGAGCCGGGGTGCCCTGGCTACCTGCGGGCTGCGGCGTCCCTTCGGCGGCCGGAGCCGGCGCACCCTCGGCCGGCGGTGCGGCAGGTGCGCCCTCAGCGGGCGGCAGCGGCGTTCCGGCCGACCCGGCGGGCACCGGCTGGGTGCCTTCCGGCAGCGGCGTGCCCTGGCTGCCCTCGGGTGCCGCGGCGGGCTCCGCCGCAGTGGCCTCGGGTGCCGGCGCGGTCTGCGCCGGGCTCTGGGACGTGTTGGACGGGTACGACGTCGACGTAGCGCCGCTCGACGTCGACTCCGGTGCCTTGACCCAGACGATCAGGTCCTGGCCGGCAGCGTTGTAGACGATGCTGTTCGGCTCGGCGCCGGTGACGTCGAAATACACCTTGCCCGTGGTCTGTTCGCCTTGCGGAAGCGCGGCCGGGTTGACGCCCTGCGGGGTGGCGACACCGAACAGGGCTCGATACGTCTGGCCGTCGCTGGCGCGGGCGTTGAGGTTCGACACGATCGGGATCACGGTGCCTTGGATCGCTTGATCGTTGGCGGTCACCTCCCACAGCGTCCCAACCACGTTGTAGGGAATCGGGTCGCTGCTCGGCTGAAGGTTGTCGACCGTCCAGCCTTGAACGACATTGCCGTCGACCAGCTTGCCCTGGGTGCCGAGAGTCAATGTCTGCACCTGGATTTGCGGCTGGACCTGTGTCTGCGTGGTGGCTTCGGCTTCGGGGTCAGCACCGGCTACCGGCGCGGCGAGAACGCCGATGACGCCGGCCGCAGCGAAACTGGCGGTTGCCGATATCGTGATCTTGCTCATCTTGTTCAAAGTGATGCACTCCTGGTCGTCGAATTTCGGCATCCCCTTACCCGCGGGGACGGTTTCCCAAACCGAAACTAGCAGGTCGCGAGCTCATCATGTTCGGCCGGCAGCGCACCAAGGCGCGAAACATGTTCTGCGAGCACACGATCAGCAACATAACTCGGCATGTGGTTTTGCTAAAACACCTATGTCGACACGGTAATGGCGCACTACTGGCAAAGTTGTTAGACCAGTGCGGTTTCAGGCAGGAATCAGCTCAACGCCGGCCAGTGCCACCGCATCGTCACGCTCGGGTGCGGTGACCACCGCCACGAAGCCGTCGCCCTCTTTCCAGATGCGCGCCTTCAGCGTTTCACCGGGAAACACCACTCCGGCGAAACGCGCACCGTAACTGCCGACGCGGGCGGTGTCGCCGTCGAGCAGGGTGTCCACCATCGCCTTGCATGTCATGCCATAGGTGCACAACCCGTGCAGGATCGGCTTCGGAAAGCCTGCGGCCGCTGCGAAATCCGGATCGGAGTGCAGTGGGTTGCGGTCTCCGCACATGCGGTAGAGCAGCGCCTGTTGCGGTGACGTCGGGATCGCCAGCTCGAAATCGGCTGCGCGCTGGGGCGGCTCAGACGACGTCGACGGTCCCCGCTCGCCACCGAAGCCGCCCTCACCGCGGGCGAAGATCGACCGCTTCTGAGTCCACAGCAGCGTGCCGTCCGGCGCGGTCACCGTCGTCTCCGACCAGATCACCGCGGCCTTGCCCTTGTCCCAGATGTCGGTGAACCGCGTGACCGCACGACCGGTGCCCGACGGAGGAATCGGGCCGGGCGCCGACACCGCCTCGCTGGCGTGCAGCACCTTGGACAGCTCGATGTCGATACCCGGGAACTGCACCGACGGCGGCTCGGTCATGTGAAAGCTCTGCGCGACATTGCCGAACGTGGGCAGCACCTGCGGGGTGTCGTCGACCAGATACCGCAGCTCGCGCTTGTCCATCGGATCCATCCCGGCGCCGAGCGCAAGATGGTAGAGCTGGACATCGCTGCTGGACCATGAGAACTCAGCGGCAGGCAATTCGGCGCCGAGCGCCTCGTCGAGATTGATCGGCATCAGTTCTTCCCCGCTACGTGTAGTGCTGCCAGGTATCCGAACGTCATCGCCGGGCCGATGGTCCCGCCCGGCCCGGGATAGGTGTGTCCCATCACCGGTGCGCTGACATTGCCTGCAGCATAGAGCCCTTCGATCACCGAGCCGTCGTCGCGCAGCGCACGGCCGTGCACGTCGGTGCGGATGCCGCCCTTGGTGCCCAGATCGCCGGGCACCATCTTGGCGGCGTAGTACGGCGCATGGCTGATCTCACCGAGGTTCGGGTTGGGCTTGTTGGTGGGATCGCCGTAGTAGCGGTCGTAGGCGCTCTCGCCGCGATGGAAATCCTGGTCGACGCCGCTGCGCGCGAACCCGTTGAACCGTTCGACGGTCGCCTTGAACGCGTCGGCCGGCAGGCCGGTCTTGGCGGCGAGCTCGTCGAGGGTTTCGGCCTTGACGATCACCCCTGATTCCAGCCACTTGCTCGGAATGCGTTGTCCGGGTTGCAAGCCGGCGAAGATGTAGCGGTCGCGGTACTGCTGGTCGAAGACCAGCCAGGCCGGGATGTTCTCGCCGGGGCCCGGGCCCTGCCCGTACTGCCCGCCGTACATGTGGTGGCAGGCCTCGACATACGGCATGGATTCGTTCATGAACCGCTTGCCCGCCATGTTCACGATGATCGAGCCCGGTGAATTGCGCTCCGACAGCGCGAACCACGGCGCCCCGACCAGCGGCACCGTCGGGCCCCACCACGCGTCCTCCATGATGTCCAATGCGGCCCCGAGCTTTTCGGCGGCCAGGATGCCGTCGCCGGTATTGGCCGTCGCGCCCACTGTCCACTCGGTGGTGATCGGCGCCCGCTGATACTTCACCCGCATCTGCTCGTTGTGCTCGAATCCACCCGAGCCCAGGATCACCGCGCGGCGGGCCCGGATCAGTTCGGGCCCAGCGGATTCCGGCGCGTCGGCGTCACGCACATAGATGCCGCGTACAACGCCGTCCTCGACATAGAGGTCGGTCAGCGCGGTGTTGAGGCGCACCGGCACGCCCGCGTCGCGCAGGCCGATGCGCAGCGGAGCGATCAGCGCGCGGCCCATGCCGACCAGGTTCTTACCGGTGACCTTGCCCCAGGTGGCGCGGATGCCGACTTTGAGGCTGCGCAGCACCCCGCGGGGGTGACGCTTGAGCTGGTTGAGCCGGACGTAGTCCTGCTGCATCACGACCATGTTCATCGGAACCTTGCCGTACGGCGGCTCCAGGCCCGGCAGGTCGGGACCGAGCTTGTTGGCGTTGAACGGCTTCGGTTCCACGGACCGCCCGGTGGGCTTGCCGCCGGGGGTCTCCGGGTAGTAGTCGGAGTAGCCGGGCACCCAGCACAGCTTCAGCGGGGAGTTCTTGAGCACGAAGGACAGCATCTCCGGGCCGCGCTGCAGATAGGTGTCGATCTTCTCGGCGGGCACGACGTCACCGATGATGTTGTGCAGATAGGTGCGCGCCGCCTCGGGCGTGTCCTTGACCCCGTCGCGCTTGAGCACCTCGTTGTTCGGAATCCACACGCCGCCACCTGACCGCGCAGTGGAACCACCGTAGTGCGGCGCCTTCTCAACGACTATCGTCGAGAGTCCCTGGTGAGCAGCGGTAAGGGCGGCGACCATGCCGGCGGCGCCGCTACCCACCACCACGACGTCGTACTGCTGTCCGGTCATGTAGAACACGTTATAGAATTGCCCGGCCGACCGACAACTGCGCCGGTCGACGAAACGAGGGGACTTCACGTCGATGCTTAGTTCCGAGGTTCGTGAACAGCTGGCTGCCGACCTGGCCGAGGCCGAGCGCAGCCGGGTTCCGATTGCCCCGCTGACCGACGGGCATCCCGACATCGACGTTGTTGATGCCTACGAAATCCAGCTGATCAACATCCGGCAGCGGGTCGCCGAAGGGGCGAAGGTCATCGGCCACAAGGTCGGGCTGTCGTCGAAGGCGATGCAGCAGATGATGAACGTCGACGAACCCGATTACGGGCACCTGCTCGACGAGATGGCGGTGTTCGAGGACAAGCCCGTGAGGTCCGCGGACTACCTCTACCCGCGCGTCGAGGTGGAGGTCGGGTTCATCCTCGCCGAGGACCTTCCCGGCGCCGATTGCACCGAGGCGGACGTGCTGGCCGCGACCGCGGCGTTCGCGCCGGCCATCGAGCTGATCGACACCCGCATCAGGGACTGGAAGATCAAGTTGTGCGACACGATCGCCGACAACGCGTCCTCGGCGGGCTGGGTGCTCGGCGAGAACCGGGTATCGCCGAAGGACATCGACATCCGCACCATCGATGCGGTGCTGACTCGCAACGGCGAGGTCGTCGCCAAGGGCCGCAGCGACGCCGTGCTGGGCAATCCGGTCACGGCCGTCGCCTGGCTGGCCCGCAAGGTGGAGGGATTCGGTGTCCGCCTCAAGGCGGGAGACATCGTGTTGCCGGGATCGTGCACCAAGGCGTTCGACGCCACTCCCGGCGCTGAGTACGTCGCAGATTTCGCCGGGCTCGGCTCGGTGCGACTGAATTTCGAATAATCGAGGAGCTACACATGCCGAACAAGGTTTCGGTCGCGATCGTCGGATCGGGCAACATCAGCACCGATCTGCTCTACAAGTTGCTGCGCTCGGAGTGGTTGGAACCGCGCTGGATGATCGGCATCGACCCGCAGAGCGAAGGTCTTGCACGCGCCCGCAAGCTCGGCCTGGAAACGTCGCATGAAGGCGTGGACTGGCTGCTGGCCCAGAGCGAGAAGCCCGACATGGTCTTCGAGGCCACCAGCGCCTACGTGCACCGCGACGCGGCACCGCGCTACGCCGAGGCGGGTATCCGCGCGATCGACCTCACGCCCGCGGCGATCGGGCCCGGCGTGATCCCGCCGGCCAACCTGCGCGAGCACCTCGACGCGCCCAACGTCAACATGGTCACCTGCGGCGGGCAGGCGACCATCCCGATCGTGTACGCGGTCAGCCGCGCGGTGGAGGTGCCCTACGCCGAGATCGTCGCGTCGGTGTCGTCGGCGTCGGCCGGTCCCGGCACCCGGGCCAACATCGACGAGTTCACCAAGACCACCAGCGCCGGGGTCGAGGTGATCGGCGGCGCGAAGCGGGGTAAGGCGATCATCATCCTCAACCCGGCTGAACCGCCGATGATCATGCGCGACACCATCTTCTGCGCGATCCCCGAGGATGCCGACCACGACGCGATCACCCAGTCCATCAAGGACGTCGTCGCCGAGGTGCAGACCTACGTGCCCGGCTACCGGCTGCTCAACGATCCCCAGTTCGACGAACCGTCGGTGGTCAACGGCGGCAACCACGTCGTCACGACCTTCATCGAGGTGGAGGGTGCGGGCGACTATCTGCCGCCCTACGCTGGAAACCTGGACATCATGACCGCCGCGGCGGCCAAGGTCGGCGAGGAGATCGCGAAAGAGAGCCTCGCTACGACGGCAGGAGGCCAGGCATGAGCGACATCTACTTCAACCCGATCTGGGACGTCCGGATGACGGACACCTCCCTGCGCGACGGCTCCCACCACAAGCGTCACCAGTTCACCAAGGACGAGGTGCACGCGATCGTCGCTGCGCTGGACGCTGCCGGGGTTCCGGTCATCGAGGTCACCCACGGCGACGGGCTGGGCGGATCCAGCTTCAACTACGGCTTCTCCAAGACCCCCGAGCAGGAGCTGATCAAGCTGGCCGCCGAGACGGCCAAGGAATCCAAGATCGCCTTCCTGATGCTGCCCGGGGTCGGCACCAAGGAGGACATCAAGGAGGCGCAGAACAACGGCGGCTCGATCTGCCGGATCGCCACCCACTGCACCGAGGCCGACGTGTCGATCCAGCACTTCGGGTTGGCGCGTGAACTCGGGTTGGAGACCGTCGGCTTCTTGATGATGAGCCACACGATCCCGCCGGAGAAGCTGGCCGCCCAGGCGCGCATCATGGCCGACGCCGGCTGTCAGTGCGTCTACGTCGTGGACTCCGCGGGTGCGCTGGTGCTCGAGGGCGTCCGCGACCGGGTTCAGGCGCTGGTGGCCGAACTCGGCGATGACGCGCAGGTGGGCTTTCACGGCCATGAGAACCTCGGGCTGGGCGTGGCCAACTCGATCGAGGCGGTGCGTGCGGGCGCCAAGCAGATCGACGGGTCGTGCCGGCGGTTCGGCGCGGGTGCGGGCAATGCGCCGGTGGAGGCGCTGATCGGGGTGTTCGACAAGATCGGTGTGAAGACCGGCATCGACTTCTTCGACATCGCCGACGCGGCCGAAGAGGTCGTCGCGCCCGCGATGCCCGCCGAGTGCCTGCTGGACCGCAACGCGCTGATCATGGGCTATTCGGGCGTGTACTCGAGCTTCCTCAAGCACGCCATCCGCCAGTCCGAACGCTACGGCGTGCCCGCACATCAGCTGCTGCACCGCGCCGGGCAGCGCAAGCTGATCGGCGGTCAGGAGGACCAGCTCATCGACATCGCGCTGGAGATCAAGCGCGAGCAGGACAGCGCCAAGACCGGCTAGCGTCGGCTTAGACCCGCCGGGGGCGATTTGTGTGCGGTTTGTTGCGGTGAGCGCAACCGAACGCACACAAATCCGCGCGCAGGCCCAGGCCATCCTCGAGCAGCTGGCCGGGCCGCAGGCCACGCTGCGCGACGACCAGTGGGTGGCCATCGAGGCGTTGGTGGTGCAGCGGCGACGTGCGCTCGTCGTGCAACGCACCGGCTGGGGTAAGTCCGCGGTCTACTTCATCGCGGCCAAGCTGCTGCGCGGCGACGGGCACGGCCCGACGGTGATCGTGTCGCCGTTGCTGGCGCTGATGCGCAACCAGGTGGCCGCAGCCGACCGGGCCGGCGTGCACGCCGCAACCATCAACTCCAGCAACGTCGCCGACTGGGACGACATCCACCACCGGGTCCGTGGCGGCGAGCTCGACGTGCTGCTCGTCAGCCCGGAACGGTTGAACAACCCCGACTTTCGCGACACAGTGCTGCCCGCGCTGGCGCGTGACGCCGGGTTGGTCGTGGTCGACGAGGCGCACTGCGTGTCGGATTGGGGTCATGACTTCCGGCCCGACTACCGGCGCATCCGCACGCTGATCGCCGAACTCGGCGACGGCATCCCGGTGCTGGCGACCACCGCGACCGCCAACGACCGGGTGGTCGACGACGTCGCCGCGCAGCTGGGCGTCGGTGGCGGTGACACTTTGGTGCTGCGCGGCGGGCTGGACCGCGAATCGCTGCGGCTCTCGGTGGTCAAGGCGGGCAGCCCGGCGCAACGCGCGGCTTGGCTTGCCGCACACCTGGATTCGCTGCCCGGATCCGGGATCGTCTACACGCTGACCGTCGCACAGGCCCACGACATCGCCGCGTTGCTGCGCGAGCACGGGCATCCGGTCGCGGCCTATACCGGCGCGACCGAAGCCGCCGAACGTGAACAGCTCGAGGCCGACCTGCTGGCCAACCGGGTCAAGGCGCTGATCGCCACCTCGGCGCTCGGCATGGGGTTCGACAAACCCGACCTCGGGTTCGTCGTGCATCTGGGCGCACCGTCCTCGCCGATCGCGTACTACCAGCAGGTCGGCCGCGCCGGCCGATCGACGTCCAGCGCGGAGGTCGTGCTGCTGCCCGGGCGCGAGGACCAGGATGTCTGGCGGTACTTCGCCTCCGTCGCGTTCCCGCCGGAAGCACTGGTACGCAAGGTGATTCGTGAACTCGGAGTGGATCGGCCGCTGTCGACGGCCGCGCTCGAGCCGCTCGTCGACCTCAATCGCACCCGGCTGGAGATGGTGCTCAAAGTGCTCGACGTCGACGGTGCGGTACGCCGCGTCAAGGGCGGCTGGCTCAGCACCGGTCAAGACTGGACCTACGACGAAGCCCGCTACCGCAAGCTCGACGAGGCGCGCAAACGTGAACAGCAGGCGATGCTCGACTACCAGAACACCGACGGCTGCCGGATGGCCTTTCTGCGGGCTCAACTCGACGACCCCGAACTCGGCGACGGCGAGCGCTGCGGCCGCTGCGACAACTGCACGGGCGCGCGCTACGACGCCGTCGTCGACGCGAATGCCGAACGGGACACCAGACAGCGGCTGATGCGGCCGGGCGTCGAACTCACACCACGCAAGCAGTGGCCGTCGGGGCTGGAGAAGCTCGGGCTGGAGCTCAAGGGCCGAATCAGCGACGGCCCCGCAGCCGGCCGGGTCATCGGCAGGCTGACCGATCTCGGCTGGGGCGCCCGGTTGCGACGCCTGCTCGACGAGCCCGATGCGAAAGTGCCCGACGACGTGGTCCAGGCCGCGGTGCAGGTGCTGGCCGCCTGGGACTGGCAGACGCGCCCGACCGCGGTGATGGCGTTGGATTCGGACACCCGTCCGCTGTTGATCACCTCGCTGGCCGCCGAACTCGCCCGGCTCGGCCGGCTCACGGATCTGGGGGTGTTGCGGTATGCCCCCGCGCGCCGCCCGGCGACGGCGGCGAACTCGGCATACCGCGTCGCCGCGCTGCACGGCGCGTGGTCGCCGCCGGACGTGTCTGACGTTTCCGGTCCCGTGCTGCTGGTCGACGACGTCACCGAAACGGGGTGGACGTTGACGATGGCGTCGCGGCTGGTCAGGGCGGCGGGGGCGCCGGCCGTGCTGCCGTTCGCACTGGCCAGCGTCAGCTGACGGCTCCTCTCGCACCACCGTCGGCTCGCGTCGACGGCCCCGGGTGCTTAACGGGTTGGTTCCGCGCAAAAGCTGCGTGCGATCAACCGGGTAGAGGGAGCGCTGGTTTACCTGCCCCGAAAACACCGCCTGTACTGGCGCTGTTTAGCTGCCCCCCGGCAGCGGCTACGCCTTCACGGAGCGACCACCGAGTCGCAGACCGAAGGAGAGAAATTCATGAAAATGTCCGCAACGACCGTTCGACGCGGCCTGTACGGAATGTTCGCCGGGGGTCTGCTTGCTTTCGGGTCCGCAGCGATCGTCACACCGGTCGTCAACGCACAACCGGCACCGGAGACCGACTGCAGCGTGAGCGCGATTGCCACCACCTCGAGCACGGTGGCGGCGTCGACCGGCACCTACCTCGCCGCCAACCCGGAGGCGAACCAGGCGCTGACGCAGATCACGACGCAGTCGCCTGCCGAGCCGACCGAGGCGTTCAGCGCATACTTTGAGCAGAACCCGCAGGTCGAATCGGAGCTGAAGGCGATCAACCAGCCGGCAGCGGAAATCTCGAACCAGTGTGGCGTTGAGGTGAACCCGACGCCGATTTCCGAGGCGCTGACCGACGCGTAAGTCAGTAATCAGTTCTTCGAGCTCACCGCGTTGGCTTCGGCCAGCGCGGTGAGTGCTTTTGCCGGCCCTAGCCCATGGCGGACAATTTCTGCGCCGCCACCGTCGTCCCATCGGTACGGATCTGCTGTGCGATCGCGGCGGCTCGGGTACGTGTGTCCGGTGCCAGAGCGGTCATGAGCGCGGCGGTCAGCGACCCTTCAACCGGCGTCGGGCCCTCGTGGGTGGCGCCGATACCGAGGGCGGCGACGCGGGCGCCCCAGAACGGCTGATCCGCGAATTGCGCGACGACGACCTGTGGGACGCCCGCACGCGCCGCCATGGTCGTGGTGCCCGCGCCTCCGTGATGGACGACGGCGGCCACCCGGGGAAACAGCGCCTGATGGTTGACCTCGTCAATGCCGAAGCAGTCGTCGCCGTCATCGATGGGCGCCAGCCCCGCCCAACCGCGGTTGACGATGACGCGGTGGCTGGCGGCGCGGACCGCTTCGATCGTCATGCGCGCGAAATCGGCGGGCGCCCGGACGCTGCCCATCCCCACATGCACCGGTGGTGTGCCGGCGTCGAGGAATGCGTGCAGGTCGTCGGGGAGCGGACGGGTGTCCGGCAGAATCCACGCTCCGGTACGAGCGACCTCGAAATACGGCGAACCGGGCCATGGCGCCAGGATCGGTTCGGCGGCGAGCCACGGTGTAGGCGTGAAGACATGGTCGCGAACGTTGTCGACCGGGGGCAGCCCGATTGCTGCGCGATGCGCGTTGAGGGGTTCGCGGTACAACGCGTTCACCCGCTGAGCGTCGATGTTCCACAGCACGTCAATATCGGTTTCACCCGGTGGAAATGGAATCCCGGGTCGCGCAAGGGGTTTCTGATGGGGAGCCGGGATGCTGCCCGGATGAAACATCGCGCACACATAACGGATGCCGAGCTTTTCTGCGATCGATCGCGTGCCCGCAGGCATCAGTCCGCTCGCCACGATCACGTCGCAGCCTTCTGCAGCGCGAGCCACCGTCTCGAACTGCATCGCGATCAGATTGGCAGCCGTCCGCGGGGCGTCCGCGGGTGTTGCCGGCCTCTCGCCGTGCAGGAACTCCCGGATCGGGCGACCCATCGGGAACAGCGGCACGCCCGCTCGATTGGCGAGCTCCTCGAAATCCGGCGGCGCACACAGGCGTGCTTCGCCACCCAACTCGCACACCCGTGCGCCCAACGCCGCCATCGGTTCGACGTCCCCTCGCGACCCCCACGTCACCAGACACACCCGCATTCGAAACCCCAATCACCACTGGCCTTTTCAACAAGCCCGGCGATTGTCAGGCATGCCCCCGGCCTTGCCGCAAGCCCCCCGGTGCGCTATAGATTGAAAGTGAGAGTCGGCGGCGTGCCCCCACAAGCGTGTTTCGTCACGGATGACGCTTCGGTTTCATCCCGCCCAGCCGGGCCGTCACGGCGTCGGCCGTCGCGACCAACGCGCGTGCCCGCTCGGTGATCTCGGCGTCGGTCAGCGCCGTCCCGACGTGCATCGAGGCGACCATGACCTGTCGTCGGTAGTGGTCGTACACCGGTGCCGAGATCACGCTGATGTCATGGCGCCTGCGGGGACCGGAGTTCTCGTCGCGCAGATACACCCGCTCGCCGATGTCGGACACCAATTCGCCCAGCAGAGCGCGTAATTCGTCGGGCAAGTCGGTCGACATACCGGCCATCAGGGAGTACAGCCGTCGCCCCCCCGCGGTCAGCCGCTCGACCAGGTAACCGTCCGCGCGGCATTCAGCGATCACGCGGTGCAGCCGGTCAGTGTCGGTGCGCAACGGCAGCGTGGGCTCCTTGGCCAGCCATTCGCGTTCGGCTTCGTCGTCCCAGAGCACGAACATCAGGCCCACCGGCGGGGCGAACGGATAACTCTGGCCGACCTCGACGCCGGGCCGCGCGCCGGCGGGCGCCACGAGGTCCAGCACCGTGATCCGGTCGTCGACCACGCCCGAGAGCGCCGCGGTGACACCGAACCGCGCCGAAAGCCGGCGCAGTTCCTCCCTGGCGGCCGGGCTGACGCGCATCGACTCCTGTGCCCGGTGTCCGAGCGTGATCAGCGACGGCCCCAACCGGTAGGTCTTGTCGGCAGCGTCGCGCACCAGGTAGCCCGCGTCGCACAACGCGGTGACGATGCCCAGGCAGGTGGGCTTGCTCAGACCCACCCGGCGAGCCAACTCCGACACACCGAAGCGCTCCGTCGGACGGTCCGCGAGATAGTCCAGGACGCGTACCACCCGATCGGTCGGAGGTGACGCGCGGCCGGTCGACGTGGACACGTCAGCAGCGTACTCTGTTGTTCCATATATGTACCGCCGTGGTCGATATATTGACTCTTGCTAGAACGGGTTCTAGTTTCAAGGCGTGTACTCGCAGCCACTGATCGACGCCATCGCCGAAGCCGAGAGGCTGGTCTGCGAGGCGCACTTCATCGAATCCGAAGCCGACCTCCTGGAGGGTCTGCAATACCTGGCCGGGTGCGTCTCGGCATGCACCCACCTGGCCTTCGACTACGAACGCGACCACCCCTTCCTGCAGTCAGGGACCGGGCCGTTCACCAAGATGGGCCTGGACAACCCCGACGCGCTGTACTTCGGCACCCGGGTGCAGGCCAACCACGAGTACGTCGTCACCGGAAAACGCGGCACCACGACCGATCTGGCGTTTCAAATGATCGGCGGGGATTACACCGACGACAACGTCCCGCCCAGTCAGGCCGCGTTCGACGACCGCGAACTCGACATCGCCGAGGACGGCACGTTCGAATGGCGGGTGGTTCCGAACAGCCCGGCGCAGTTGGTCATCCGCGAGGTGTACAACGACTGGTCGGCCCAGCGCGGTTACCTCAGCATCGCGCGCACCGACACCGCGGGTACCGCACCGCCGCCGCTGACACCCGAGACGATCCACAAGCGATACGCCGTCGCGGGTAAGCAGTTGGTGCAGCGGGTGAAGACGTGGCTGCAGTTTCCGCAGTGGTTCTACGACAACCTGCCGGTGAACACGCTGACCGCGCCGAGGCTCACCCCGGGCGGGCTGGCCACCCAGTACTCGTCGGTGGGGCACTTCGACCTCGCGCCGGAGCAGGCGATGATCATCACGGTGCCGGTCTCCGACGCGCCGTATCTCGGGTTTCAGCTGGGCAGCCTCTGGTACATCTCGCTGGACTACATCAACCATCAGACGTCGTTGAACGGCACTCAGGCCCAAGCTGATCCGGACGGCAAGATTCGCATCGTCGTGTCCGACGCCAACCCCGGCGTGACGAACTGGTGCGAGACGCTGGGGCACCGCAAGGGCTATCTGCAGTTCCGGTGGCAGCGGCTGTCGCGGGCATTGACCGAGGCCGACGGACCGACCGCGGAGGTGCTCGACGTGGACAAGGTCACCGACGCGCTGCCCTACTACGAATCGAACAAGATCTCCGACGACGACTGGCAGGCGCGGATTGCACTGCGGCAACGCCAGATCCAGAACAGGATGGTGGGCTGATGCTGCAGAACAAGGTAGTGGTCATCAGCGGCGTCGGGCCCGCGTTGGGCACCACGCTGGCGCGGCGGTGCGCTGAGGCCGGCGCCGATCTGGTGCTCGCCGCGCGTACCGTCGAACGACTCGAGGACGTCGCCAAACAGGTCACCGACATCGGCCGTCGCGCAGTGACGGTGGGCACCGACATCACCGACGAGGCGCAGGTGAACAACCTGGTCGAGGAAACGATGAAGGCCTATGGCCGCGTCGATGTGTTGATCAACAACGCATTTCGGGTGCCGTCGATGAAGCCGTTGGCCAACACCACGTTCGAGCACATGCGCGACGCGATCGAGCTGACCGTGTTCGGCGCGCTGCGGCTGATCCAGGGTTTCACGCCGGCGCTGGCCGAAGCCAACGGCGCGGTGGTGAACGTGAACTCGATGGTGGTGCGCCACTCGCAGGCCAAGTACGGCGCCTACAAGATGGCGAAGTCCACGTTGCTGGCGATGTCGCAATCGCTGGCCACCGAACTGGGTGAACAAGGTATCCGGGTGAACTCCGTTCTGCCCGGCTACATCTGGGGCGGCACGTTGGAAAGCTACTTCACCCACCAGGCCGGCAAGTACGGCACCACCGTCGAGGAGATCTACCAGGCGACCGCCGCCGCGTCGGATCTCAAGCGGCTGCCCACCGAGGACGAGGTCGCCTCGGCGATCCTGTTCATGGCCAGCGATCTGTCCAGCGGTATCACCGGTCAGGCCCTGGATGTCAACTGTGGGGAGTACAAAGCCTGATGGCACGCACCGACGTCGGCACCGTCGAAGACCTGCACGCATCAGCGACCAAGGCGTGCGGCCTGGACGATTTCGGCACCGATGACGACAACTACCGTGAGGCGCTGGCTGTCCTGCTGGAGTCGTACCGACGCGACGCCGACCTGACCGAGTTCGGCAGCAAGATGCAGCGGTTCTTCGTGCGCAACGCGCTGGTCGCGCGGCTGCTTTCGGAGGCGGCGTGGAAGCAGTTCCCGCAGCACGCCGACGTCGTCATCGAGCGGCCCATCTTCGTGACCGGACTGCCGCGCACCGGCACCACCGCCATCCACCGCCTGCTCACCGCCGATCCGGCGCACCAGGGTCTGGAGCTCTGGCTGGCGGAGTTCCCGCAACCCCGCCCACCCCGTGAAACATGGCCGGACAACCCGGCTTTCGCGGAACTGGACGCGCGGTTCAAGAAGGCCCACGAAGAAGACCCCGACTACACCGGGTTGCATTTCATGACCGCAGATGAGGTCGAGGAATGCTGGCAGCTGCTACGTCAGTCGCTGCACTCGGTGTCTTATGAGACGTTGGCGCACCTGCCGACGTACTCACAGTGGCTGGCCAAGCAGGATTGGACCAAGCCCTATCAGCGGCACCGCCGCAACCTGCAGCTGATCGGCCTCAACGACGCCGAGAAGCGCTGGGTGCTCAAAAATCCCAGCCACCTCTTCGCGCTCGACGCGTTGTTCGAGACCTACCCCGACGCGCTGATCGTGCAGTGCCACCGGCCCGCCGAAACCATCATGGCGTCGATGTGCTCGCTGTCCCAGCACACCACGGCGGGTTGGTCGAACTCGTTTGTCGGCAAGCAGATCGGCGAAGACGCCATGGAAACCTGGTCGCGGGGTCTGCGGCGGTTCAACGCCGTTCGCGCCGAGCACGATCCGGCGCAGTTCTGCGACGTCGACTACTTCGAGTTCGTCGCGGACCCGGTCGGCTGCGTCGAACGGATCTACCGGCACTTCGATATCGAGTTCACCGACGCCGCGCGCACGGCCGTGCAGGACCGCCATGCCGAAAGCCAGCAGGGCCCCCGCGCACCCAAGCACACCTACTCACTGGCCGACTACGGGTTGACCGCCGAACAGGTCAAGGAACAGTTCAAAGGCCTATAACCCCTTCTCGGCGGACAGAAGGTCAGCCGTCGCCGGGCGCGGGTGCCGACGACGGTTCTTCCAAGCACCCTTCGGCGACAGCGTGTTTGATGCTGTCGGTGAGCCGCGGGCACGACGGGACTCGGGCGGGATCGCCGCCCGACTGTCGGATCTCGGCGAAGTATGCGCAACGCTGCGACGCGTCGGTGTTCCACTGCACCGAAGTATGCGCCGGCCCCAGCTTCTTCACCTCGACCGCGACATGGCAGAACCGGCAGTCGACAGAAACCAGTCCCGCGGTCAGATATCGTTCGCGGTCTCGCTGGGTCGCCTCCCGCAGCGCGGCGGCGCGGTCGGCACCGAAAACGCGTGCTTTGGACCATGTTCCACCGCTGCGTCCGTCGCTGACCGGATGCTCGTCGTCGTCATGTGCGCCGTGCAGCATCAACATCGCCCGGGCCAGCCGGTCGACGTCGGGTGCCTTACGGTCTTCGGTCACGACTTCTGGTCGGCCTTTTCTTTCTCCTCGGCCTGCCGCTTGAGGTTTTCCTCGACTTCGACGTGCCACTTCTCGTTGGCCGCCGTGGTGTCGACCTCCATTTCGAAGCGGTCGGTCATATCCGGTGTGACGTCGGCGACGTCGACGTAGAACTGCTGGTACCACCGCCGCATCTGGTAGACCGCGCCGTCCTCTTCGACCAGCAGCGGGTTGTCGATGCGGGTTTTGTGCTTCCAGATCTCGACGTCCTGCAGGAAGCCCTTGCTGACCCCCTCGGTGAACACATCGGCCAGCCGCTCCGTGGTCTTTTCGTCGAGCCCCTTCGGCTTTTCGACGATCACGCCCCACTGCAGCATGAACGAATTCTGCGTGACGGGGTAGTGGCAGTTGATCAGGATCGACTCGGCCTTGTAATCGCCGTAGGTGTTGTGCAGCCAGTTGATCATGAACGACGGTCCGAAGTAGGACGCCTCCGAATCGAGGTGTGCCTCGCCGTAACTGGTGCCCATGTCGTTGATGTCGGGCCGGCCCACGTTGTGCAGGTACTGCGAGGCGATGTGGCCCTCGAAGACGTTCTTGAAGTAGGTCGGCAGCCCGAAGTGGATGTAGAAGAAGTGCGCCATGTCGGTGACGTTGTCGATGATCTCGCGGCAGTTGGCGCCCTCGATCAGGATCGAGTTCCACTTCCAGTCGGTCCACTCGGGGTTCTCGAACTCGGGGATATCGGGGATCCGCACCTCGGGCTGCGGCGGGTTGCCCTCATGGTCGTGCCAGACGAACAGCAGGCCGCCGCGGACGTCGGTGTGCCACGCGCGGGTGCGCGCCAGCCGGGGGGTGCGCTTGGCGTAGGGCACCAGCTTGCACTTGCCGTCGCCGCCCCAGCGCCAGTCGTGGAACGGGCAGGCGACCTCATCACCCTTGATGGTGCCTTGGGCCAGGTTTCCGCCCATGTGGCGGCAGTAGCCGTCGAGCACGTTCAGGTTGCCCTTCGAGTCGGCGAAGACCACCAGCATCGTGCCGAAGATCTCGATGCCGTGGGGCTTGCCGTCCAAGAAGTTCTGCACCGGCCCCAGGCAGTGCCAGCCGCGGGCATACCGATCGGGCAGGGTGCCGGTATCTATCTCGCGGATTCCTGCGGTTTCCGTGTTCACGGTGGGCCTCCCCGTTTCTGTGTCTCTAACTAGAACACGTTACAGTTTTTCCCGTACCGGGCGCAATCTAAACGCATCTACCTGCGGAAAAACGAGACGTTCGCGGTGAATATCCGTCGGCTGTCATTGCAGGCCGACGCGCAGCGCGATGTCCTGCATCTTGCCGACGTTGATCACAAACTCGTCGGTGGTGGCGTCGCCCAGCACACTTTGGAATTCCAGGCGCACCAGGGCCGGACCATGCGTGAACAGCAGCAACGTGACCGCCTTGGTGCCGTCCGGTGACGTGCCGACGGCCATGGTGCCGTCGGTGCCGACCGGAACCGGCCGCGGCGTGGCGTCGGTGACCACCGTGTCGATCCGGGGTAAGGCGTCGCGCAGCGTCTTGGTCGCCGTCTCGGCGTCCGGATAGATCACGATCGTGTTCGAGATGGCGCGGGTGTCGTCCTGGTTGACGAACAGCGCGCTGGCGCCGGGCAGCCCGTCTGGGCCGGGGTTCTGCGACGCGACGGTGAACGTGTCCTCGTCATCGCTGAGGTCGGATGCGGCAAGCAGCAGGCGGCTGTAGTCCTTCGGCGCGTCGGTTTTCCGGGTCGGGGCGGTCGTGGTAGTGGTCTGCGCCGCGGTGGTCGTCGGGGACGTGCCCGGGCTTGTCGCGTCGCCGTTCGGGCCGGGCTCCGCCGATTCACAGCCGACTGCGGTAGCACAGACCAACACCGCTGTCGCGAGGGCGGACATCGCCTTGGGTAGGCGGGCTTCAGGCAATCTCATCGGCCCTTCGGATTCGTGGCTCGGTGGGCGGTCGGCATCCAACGTACTGAATTCGGCGGGCGATACGGTGTCGGCATGGCAATTGGGCAGGTCTGCGAACTGTGGCGTTACCCGGTCAAGTCCCTGGGCGGAGGGCGCGTCGAGCAGGTCGAGATCAGCGCCCGCGGCTTGCACGGCGATCGGCTGTGGGCGGTTCGTGATGTCGCGCGTGACGTCACCGCATCGGCGCGACGGATACCGGCGCTGCTGACCGCCACGGCGCGCTACGTCGACCCGGTGCCTGCCGACGCCGGGCCGGGTAACGTGCCCGAAGTCGAAATCAGCTTCCCCGACGGCACCGTGCTGTCCAGCAGCGACGCCGCCGTCCACGCCAAGCTGTCCGACCTCGCCGGCCGCGAGGTCCGGTTGACGGCGTTGCCCCCTGCCGACGACACCAGCCTGCACCGGTTGAGCCGCGCCGAACGCGCGAATACGTCGATCAACTCGGTGCGAAGCGACCTGGGCATCACCGAAACCGAGAAGCTGCCGGACTTCTCGGTGCTGCGGATGTCTGATCTGGCGACGCAGGCGCGGTACTCGACACCGCCGGGCGCCTTCGTCGACCTGGCACCGGTTCACGTGCTGTCCAAGACCAGCGTCGCGACCATCGGCGCCGAGCTGGATGCGGACCTCGATGTGCGCCGGTTTAGGCCGAATGTCCTTTTGACGCTGGATGATCCAAGTGACGATCTGCCGGAGTCACAGTGGTTGGGTGCAAAACTCACACTCGGCGGCGTTGTCCTGGACGTGACGAACCCGACGATCCGCTGCGTCGTACCCAGCCGCGCGCAGCCGGGGCTGGACGTCGACCGCAGGATCACCCGGGCGGTGGCCGAACGGGCCCAGCGCTGCCTAGGCGTGTACTGCTGGGTCGGCACCGCCGGCACGGTGCGCGTCGGCGATCCCGTGACGGTCGGCTCGGTGCCCGCTCCGCGGCGGTTGCTGGCCGACGCGACCCGACGCGCGAAGCGGTTCACGTTCGGTCTGGCCACCGCTGCGATGGAACGGCTTTCGCGAGAGCGCTAGATCTGCCAGCCCGAGTGGATGTAGGTGTCGGCGAAGCGCTTCATCGAATCCTGCTTTTGGTCCAGCGGTGCGTCGAAACCGAGGCCGTCGAACACCCACGGCATCACGATGTTGTCGGTGACGCCGGCCTCGGCAAGCTCGCGGTGCCCGTCGATGCCGAACTTGTCGATGCACACCACCTGGAACTCGAACGGGTCGGCGGCACGGTCGTTTTCGGCCAACAGCTTCTTGAGCTTGTCGATGGTCTCGGCGATCTGCTCGCCGGTCAGCATCGCGCTGCTCCAGCCGTCGCCGACGCGAGCGGCCCGCCGCAACGCCACATCGGTGTGCCCGCCGACGTAGAACGGCACCGGCGCGCTCGGCGCAGGGCTCATCTGCAGGCGGTCGAAATCGTAGAACTCGCCGTGAAACTCCACCATGCCGCCGCCGAGCACGAGCTTGATCACCTCGATCATCTCGTCGACGCGTTTGCCCCGTTTGGCGTAGGGCTGACCGCACCACTCGAACTCTTCTGGGGCCCAACCGATCCCGACGCCGAATCCGAACCGGTTGCCGGTGAGGTTGGCGACCGAGCCGACCTGACGCGCCAGCAGCAGCGGGTTGCGTGAGCCCAGCTTCATCACGTTGGTGTAGAACCGCAGCGTCGACGTCACCGCCCCCATCGCGGCCGCGGCGATCAGCGGGTCGACCCACGGGGTGTTCTCGTCCCACATCCGCGAGCCGTCCGGCGTATACGGGTACTCCGTCGACTGCTTCTCCATGTAGAAGATCGAGTCGGGCAGCGCGATCGAGTCGAACCCGACTTCCTCGGCGGTTTTGGCCAGTTCGACCAGTTGGTCGATCTGACACATCGGCACCGCGCAGGTGTACTTCACGGCTTGTCAGCTGGTTTGTCGCAGGAGACCACCCACATCGAATAGTACTGCGAGCCACCGCCGTACGCGTGGCCCAACGCCTTGCGGGCATCCGGTACCTGGTGCTCGCCGGCCTTGCCCATCACCTGGATCGCCGATTCGGCGAACCGGATCATGCCCGACGCGCCGATCGGGTTCGACGACAGCACGCCGCCGGATGCGTTGACGGGAAGCCGGCCACCGATCGCGGTCTCGCCGGCCTCGGTGAGTTTCCAGCCTTCGCCCTCCGGTGCGAAACCGAGGTTTTCCAACCACATCGGCTCGAACCAGGAGAACGGCACATAGATCTCCGCGGCGTCGATCTCGTCGATCGGGCTGGTGATCCCGGCCGCCTCCCACAACGCCTTGGCCGCGTCGCGGCCTGCCTGCGGGTTGACCTGGTCGCGACCGGAGTACGCCAACGGCTCGGTACGCAACGCGGTGGCGTGGATCCATGCGACGGCCTGGCCTTCGGCGACCCGCCGATCGGCGATCTCCTCGTTGCCGATCACCAACGCGCACGCGCCGTCAGAGGACGGGCAGGTCTCGTCGAACCGGATCGGGTCCCACAGCATCTGGGAGGACAGCACCTTTTCCAGCGTGATGTCGGGCTGGTGCAGATGCGCCAGTGGGTTCTTGGCTCCGTTGAGCCGGTCCTTGACCGCCACCATCGCGCCGATGTGCGTCGGCGCTCCTGAGCGACGGATGTAGGCGCGCACGTGCGGTGCGAAGTAGCCACCCGCGCCCGCGCCGACGGGCTTGGTGAACGGCACCGGAATGCTCAACGCCCACATGGCGTTCGACTCCGACTGCTTCTCCCACGCCATCGCCAGCACCCGGCGGTACTTGCCCGATTGCACCAGGCTGGCCGCCACGATCGCCGTCGACCCGCCCACCGAGCCGGCGGTGTGCACCCGAATCAACGGCTTGTTGGTGGCGCCCACGGCGTCGGCCATGAACAGCTCGGGCATCATCACGCCCTCGAAGAAGTCCGGTGCCTTACCGACCACCACCGCGTCGATGTCGTCCATCGTCGCGCCCGAATCGGCCAGCGCCTTGTCGATGGCCTCGCGAACGAGTCCGTTCATCGACACGTCGTGGCGCTTGGCGACGTACTTCGTCTGCCCGGTGCCCAGCACAGCGGCGAGATTCTTGGCCATCAGTGTCCCTCCAAGACCGCGACGAGATTCTGTTGCAACGCAGGGCCACTGGTGGCATGCGCGAGGACCCGCTGCGCGGATCCGTTGAAGATGTGCTGCGCGGCGAAACCGATGCGCTCCAGGCCGGCCGAGAACATCGGGTTGGCGGCCAACGCGCCACCCGAGGGGTTCACCTTCGCCGACGACGGCAGCCCGATCGCCTCGGTGAGGATCAGATGCTGGTGGGTGAACGGCGCGTAGATCTCGGCCACCTCGATCGAGCCGACGTCGCCGCCGGTGGCCGCCCGGGCCGACGCAGCCGTCGACGGCGAGGTGGTGAGATCGCGTGCACCCAGCACCGGCGTCTCGATCCGATGTTCGAAGCCGCTGATCCAGGCGGGGTTCTCCCGCAATTCGCGGGCCCGGTCACCGGCCGCGAGCACGATCGCCGACGCGCCATCGGTGATCGGCGCAATATCGTGGCGGCGCAACGGATCCGCGAAGAACGGCCGCTCGAGCAGCTCGGAGATCGACGTGGCCGGCTTCTCGCTGTCGGTGCGCCCGGCGGCCACCATCGAGTCCAGCGCGACCTGCGCCATCTGCTCGGCCGTCCACTTGCCCCCGTCGATCCCCAGCCGCGCCTGCAGCCCGGCGATCGACACCGAGTCCGGCCACAGCGGAGCCACGCTGTACGGATCGGTCTGCAACGCCAGGATGCGGCGCAGCACGCCCGCGCTGGACTTGCCGAAGCCGTACACCAGCGCGGTGTCCACCTCTCCGGTCAGGATCTTGATGTAGGCCTCATACAGCGCCCATGCCGCATCCATCTCGACGTGTGACTCGTTGATCGGCGGCACGGCGCCGATCGAGTCGATCGCCGAGATGAACGAAAAAGCCCGGCCGGCAAGATAATCCGAAGAGCCCGAGCACCAGAACCCGATATCGGTCTGCTGCAGGCCGAGCTCGTCGTAAAGCCGGTGGAAGCACGGCATCAGCATCTCGACGCCGTTGGTGGTGCCGTCGGTGCGGCGCACATGCGGTGCATGCGCGAAGCCGACCACTGCTACATCTGTTGAATCGGTCACGTCCAGCCCTTCACAGGTGATGCTTGTAGGAGTCGTAGTCGGCGTCGGGCTCACCCGTCGGCCGGAAGTGGTCGATGTTGTCGATGCCGAGGCCCCACTCCTCGCGGGGCTTCCACACGGCCTCGACCCGCATACCCATCCGGACCTCGGCGGCGTCGATCTCGGTGACCAGATGCAGGAACGGGATGTCTGCGCCGTCGAGCAACACGTAGGCCGCGACGTAGGGCGGCTTGATGCGCTGCCCGGCGAACGGGATGTTGATGACCGCGAACGTCGTGACGGTGCCCTTGTCCGGCAACTCGACGAACTCGTCGAGCTCCAGGCCGGTGGCGGGATCGGCCTCTTTGGGCGGGAAGTACACCTTGCCCGGCTTGCCGTCGCGGCCGTGTTTGGTCCGCGCACCCAGCAGCTTGCCCTCCTCGAGTGCCTTGAGGAACGTGGTCTCGGGCAGCGACGCGGTGTGCTGGATCTCGATCGACGACGGGCTCACCTGCACGGTGACCGGCTCCCGGTCGTCGGGTTGACCCTCCGGCTCGGCCTGATCACCCAGCGTGAAGTACGCGATGTCGGTGATCGCGCCGACCGGCTCGTCGACCCAGTGCGCGTGCACCCGCGCGCCGGTGCTGATCGCGTCGGACGATCCCGCGTCGACTGCATGCAGCAGCGCGGTGTCGGCGCCGTCGAGTTTGATCAGCGCCCAGGCGAACGGGCGCTCCAACGGCTGGCCCGGCAACGGTGCGGGCTGCCAGGTCCACGACAGCACAGTGCCGACGGCGCTCACCGGTACGATTTCCGTCAATCGTTCGTAGGTGACGGGGTCGAATTCCGCAGGTGGCACATGCACCCGCCCGTCGGAACCGCGCACGCCGACGATGCGTCGCTCACGCAGGGCGGTGAAGAACTGGGACAGGAGTGGCCCTACTGAACGGGTGTAGTCGAATGAGAGCCGCAGCGGTGCTGAGAGCGGCTGTTCATGCGGATCGATCTGCACCGGGCTGCTATGGCTGGTGGTCACGGCATCGAGTAGAACAGGTTCTAACAATGGTTTCAAGCGATCGTGAGATAGCTAGAGAGGCGAGCTAATGAAGTTGGGACTTCAGCTGGGGTACTGGGGCGCGCAGCCGCCAGACAACCACGCCGAGCTGGTCGCCGCCGCCGAGGACGCCGGCTTCGACACGGTGTTCACCGCGGAAGCCTGGGGGTCGGATGCGTACACGCCGCTGGCCTGGTGGGGACGCGAAACCACCCGGATGCGGCTGGGCACGTCGGTGGTGCAGCTGTCGGCGCGCACACCGACGGCCTGCGCGATGGCGGCGTTGACGCTCGACCACCTCTCCGGCGGCCGCCACATCCTCGGCCTCGGGGTGTCCGGACCGCAGGTGGTGGAGGGCTGGTACGGGCAGAAGTTCCCGAAGCCGCTGGCCCGCACCCGCGAATACATCGACATCCTGCGCCAGGTGTGGGCGCGCGAGGCCCCCGTGCGCAGCGACGGCCCGCACTATCCGCTGCCGCTGACCGGGGAGGGCACCACGGGGTTGGGCAAGAACCTCAAGCCGATCACCCATCCGCGCCGCGCCGACATCCCGGTGATGCTGGGTGCCGAAGGGCCCAAGAACGTCGCGCTGGCCGCCGAGATCTGCGACGGTTGGCTGCCGATCTTCTACTCGCCGCGGATCGCCGGCATGTACAACGAGTGGCTCGACGAAGGGTTCGCCCGTCCGGGTGCGCGCCGCAGCCGCGAGGACTTCGAGATCTGCGCGACGGCGCAGGTGGTGGTCACCGACGACCGCGCCGAGATCATGGAGCTGATGAAGCCGCACCTGGCGCTCTACATGGGCGGCATGGGCGCCGAGGACACCAACTTCCACGCCGACGTCTACCGCCGGATGGGCTATGCCGAGGTGGTCGAGGACGTGACCAAGCTGTTCCGCTCTGACCGCAAAGACGAAGCGGCCAAGATCATCCCCGACGAGCTGGTCGACGACTCCGCGATCGTCGGGGACCTCGGTTATGTGCAGGAACAGATCAAGGCGTGGGAAGCCGCGGGCGTGACGATGATGGTGGTGGGCGCGCGGTCGCCCGAGCAGATCCGGGATCTGGCCGCGTTGGTGTAGCCCCCGATCCCGTCGGGACTAGACACTTCCTTGCTAGTTGTCTACCCGCGTTCTAGATTGACGCGATGACCCAGCACACCATCGCGGGCACCGTGCTCACCATGCCGGTGAAGATCCGCAAGGCGCACCAGCACATGGCGATGTTCTCGGTGGACGCCGACGCCGCCCAGCGCTTGATCGACTACAGCGGCCTGACGGTCTGCCGCTACCTTCCCGGCCGCGCGATCGTCGTGCTGATGCTGATGCGTTACGAGGACGGCGACCTCGGCCAGTACTACGAGTACGGCACGAACGTCATGGTGAACCCACCCGGTTCGACGGCGACCGGGCCGCGCGCGCTGCAGGACGCGGGAGCGTTCATCCACCACCTGCCCGTCGACCAGGCGTTCACCCTCGAAGCGGGCACCAAGATCTGGGGCTATCCGAAAGTCATGGCGGACTTCACCGTTCGCGATGGCCACACGTACTCGTTCGACGTGAGCATCGACGGCCAGTTCGCCGTCGGCATGGACTTCCGCCGCGGGTTCGCCGTTCCCGCCCGGTTCACGTCGAAGCCGCAGGCCCATCCCACCTACTCCCACCGCGACGGGGTGGTGCGCCGCACGCTCGGCGAGATGACGCTTACTGATGTGCGCTACCGGCCGGGCGGCGCGCGGGTGCGGCTCGGGGAACATCCCTACGCCAAAGAGCTGGCGTCGCTCGGTTTTCCGAAACGGGCACTGTTCTCGGGTTCGGCAGGCAACGTGGAGATGTCGTTCGCAGACGCGCAGGAGGTTCACCCATGACTCGGGCTACCAAGCCGGACGTCGACCTGACCGACGGCAACTTCTACGCCGGGGACTCGCGATCGGTCTACAAGTGGATGCGCGAAAACGAACCGGTGTTCCGCGATCGCAACGGGTTGGCCGCGGCCGCAACGTACGCCGCGGTGATCGAGGCCGAGCGCAACCCCGAGTTGTTCTCCAACGCGGGCGGAATCCGGCCCGATCAGCCGGGCGTCGAGATGATGATCGAGATGGACGACCCGCAACATCTGTTGCGGCGCAAGCTCGTCAACGCCGGCTTCACCCGCAAGCGGGTCAAGGACCTCGAGGGCTCGATCGAGAACCTGTGCGACACGCTGATCGACAAGGTGTGTGAGCGCGGCGAGTGCGACTTCGTCTGGGATCTGGCCGCGCCGCTGCCGATGGCCGTCATCGGCGACATGCTCGGCGTGCGGCCCGAGGAACGCGAGATGTTCCTCAAGTGGTCCGACGACCTGGTCAGCTTTTTGAGCAGCACCGCGGATCCCGAGCAGTTCCAGGTCACGATGGACGCGTTCGCCGCCTACAGCGAGTACATGATGGGCATGATCGCGGCCCGCAAGGACGAGCCGACCGACGACCTGGTCAGTGTGCTGGTGCACGCCGAGGTCGACGGCAGCAAACTCGAAGACCATCAGATCGTCACCGAGGTGCTGCTGCTGTTGATCGGCGGCGATGAGACCACCCGCCACACGCTGTCCGGCGGTACCCGCCAGCTGCTGCTGCATCCCGATCAGCATCGACGGCTCGCGGCCGATCTGTCATTGCTGCCCAACGCGATCGAGGAGATGCTGCGCTGGACCGCGCCGGTGAAGAACATGGCGCGAACCGTCACAGCCGACACCGAGTTTCACGGCACCGCCCTCAAAGAGGGCGAGAAGATGATCCTGCTGTTCGAGTCGGCGAACTTCGACGAGAAGGTGTTCGACGATCCGGAGACGTTCGACATCGAGCGCTATCCGAACAACCACCTGGCGTTCGGCTTCGGCACCCACTTCTGTCTGGGTAACCAGCTGGCCCGGCTCGAGCTGTCGATCATGCAGACCCGGCTGCTGCAGCGGCTGCCCGATATGCGGCTGGTCTCCGACGACCTGCCGCTGCGGCCCGCGAACTTTGTCAGCGGCCTGGAGAAGATGCCGGTCGAATTCACGCCGACCAAGCCGCGGGCTTAGCGCTACGGGCCCACTCCGCGGTCAGCCGGGCGATGATGACGGCTTCGGTGTCCAGCGACGTGACCCGGATGTCCGTCCAGCCGAGGTCGGTGACCTCGTCGTGCCGCCTGATGTCGGTGTTGAAGCGGACCGCATTGCGGTGATGTTCGCCCTCGTAGTCGAGCGCCAGCTTGCGGTCGCGCCACCCCATGTCCAGCACGGCGACCAGGACGCCGTGCTCGTTGTAGACGGGTATCTGGGTTTCGGGCGGCGGGAATCCGTTGCGGATGACGAGTAGTCGCAGCCACGTCTCCTTCGGGGACTCCGAGCCGGGATCGACGAACTGCAGCGTCTTCTCGGCGCGGCGAATTCCGCCCAGACCCGGATACCGCCGTGCCAAGAGCCGTAATTCGGGCGTCGTGAGCCGAGTTGCATTCGCCAGCGTATCGATCGCGGTGACGGCAGGACCGAACGGGTAGCGGCGCGCGATGTCCACGGCCGTGCGGACAGGGGTCGTCACGGGTATCCCGTCGACGGTCATGACGTCGGGCTCGTCGAGGACATCGCTGAACACCCGAAGTCCCTTGGGCGCATGGCGGTTGTCGTGCAGAATCTCGGCCGGCAGCCAGGGATCGACGTATTTGGCCCCGTGCATCGCCGCCGCCGACCGTCCGGCCAGGACACCTCGACGTCTGGACCACAGCCACGCCGCCTTGGCCCGATCACGCGCGGTGAGCCGCGCGTCGGCGTCGATGTAGACGCCGGGATAGATGGCGACGAATCGACTCCGCAGCTTATGGCGGGTGAGCTGGCCGGACGCCATCGCCTCCCTGCCGATGAACGGTGTGCGCATGCACGAAGTGTCCGCGTGGCCACTGACACACCGCCGTTTGTGAAACGTGGGCGAAAAACAGGGCAGAATTCCGCCAAGGTTTCACAAACGGCGTGCGGGAGGGCGGTCGGGACTATTTCATCTGGAAGTTCGGGGCGCGCTTCTCCTTGAACGCGCGCGGCCCCTCCTTGGCGTCCTCGGACAGGAACACCGGGATGCCGTTGGCGGTGTCTGGCTTGAACGCCTCTTCCTCGTGCATGCCCTCCGTCTCGCGGATGGTCTTGAGGATGGCCTGCACGGCCAGCGGCCCGTTGTTGTTGATCACCTCGGCGATCTCCAGCGCCTTGTCCAGCGCGGTGCCGTCGGGCACCACGTAGCCGATCAGCCCGTACTCCTTGGCCTCGGCCGCGGTGATGTGCCGTCCGGTCAGCAACAGATCGCACGCGATGGTGTACGGGATCTGGCGCACCAGGCGCACCGCCGAGCCGCCCATCGGATACAGGCTCCACTTGGCCTCGGAGATACCGAACTTCGCGCTCTCACCGGCGATGCGGATGTCGGTGCCCTGCAGGATCTCGGTGCCGCCCGCGATCGCCGGCCCCTCGACCGCGGCGATCAGCGGCTTGGTGAGGCGGCGGCCCTTGAGCAGGCCGTCGATGCGCGACGGGTCGTAGCTGCCGTCCTTGAACGAGTCGCCCGGCGGCTTGGCGGTGGCGGCCTTGAGGTCCATCCCCGCGCAGAAATAACCGCCGGCCCCGGTCAGGATGCAGGTGCGGATGTTCGGGTCGTTGTCGACGCGGTCCCAGGCCTCGACCATGATCGAGAGCATCTCGGTGGACAGCGCATTGCGCGCCTCGGGCCGGTTCAGCGTCAGGATCAAGGTGTGTCCGCGCTGCTCAATGAGGGCGTCGGGGCTGTCCTGGGGGTCGCTCACGGATGTCCGCCTTCCTACCTGATCGCCACAGACTTGAATGAAAATGTAACACGTTCTAGTTTAGGTGCCGTGGCCCTGAACATTGCTGATCTCGCCGAGCACGCCATCGACGCCGTGCCTGACCGCGTCGCCTTGATCTGCGGCGACGACGAACTCACCTACCTCCAACTCGAGGAGAAGGCCAACCGGCTGGCCCACTACCTCATCGACAAGGGCGTCAAGAAGGACGACAAGGTCGGCCTGTACTGCCGCAACCGCAACGAGATCGTGGTGGCGATGCTCGGCATCGTGAAGGCGGGCGCCATCCTCGTCAACGTCAACTACCGCTACGTCGAGGGCGAGCTGAAGTACCTGTTCGAGAACTCCGACATGGTCGCGTTGATCCACGAGCGCCAGTACAGCGACCGGGTGGCCAACGTGCTTCCGGAGACCCCGAACGTGAAAACCGTTCTGGTCGTTGAGGACGGGAGCGACCTCGACTACCAGCGTTACGGCGGGGTGGAGTTCAACGAGGCGCTGAGCCAGGCGTCACCGGAGCGCGATTTCGGCCCGCGTAGCGCCGACGACATCTACCTGCTCTACACCGGCGGCACCACAGGGTTCCCGAAGGGCGTGATGTGGCGCCACGAGGACATCTACCGGGTCTTGTTCGGCGGCACCGACTTTGCCACCGGTGAGTTCGTCAAGGACGAGTACGACCTGGCCAAAGCGGCGGCCGAGAACCCGCCGATGATCCGCTACCCGATCCCGCCGATGATCCACGGCGCCACCCAGTCGGCCACCTGGATGTCGCTGTTCTCCGGCCAAACCACCGTGCTGGCACCGGAATTCGAGCCCGCCGAGGTGTGGCGCACGGTGGAGAAGCACAAGGTGAACCTGTTGTTCTTCACCGGCGACGCGATGGCGCGCCCGCTGCTCGACGCGTTGCTCGCCCGCCAGGCCGAGGGCAAGGACTACGACCTGTCGGCGTTGTTCCTGCTGGCCAGCACCGCGGCATTGTTCTCGACCAGCATCAAGGAAAAGTTCCTCGAACTGCTGCCCAACCGGATCATCACCGACTCGATCGGCTCCTCGGAGACCGGTTTCGGCGGCACCAGCATCGTGGCCAAGGGGCAGCCGCACGCCGGCGGACCGCGGGTCACCATCGATCACCGCACCGTGGTTCTCGACGAGGACGGCAACGAGGTCAAGCCCGGTTCGGGGGTGCGCGGGCTGATCGCGAAGAAGGGCAACATCCCGGTCGGGTATTACAAAGACGAAAAGAAGACCGCCGAAACGTTCAAGACCTTCAACGGTATTCGCTACGCGATCCCCGGTGACTACGCGACGGTCGAGGCCGACGGCACCGTGACGATGCTCGGCCGGGGTTCGGTGTCGATCAACAGTGGCGGCGAGAAGATCTATCCCGAAGAGGTGGAGGCCGCGCTCAAGGGCCACCCGGATGTGTTCGACGCGCTGGTGGTCGGCGTCCCCGATCCGCGGTTCGGCCAGCACGTCGCCGCTGTGATCCAACCGCGCGAAGGGGCACGGCCGCAGCTGGCTGAGCTGGATGCGTTCGTCCGCAACGAGATCGCCGGATACAAGGTGCCGCGCAGCATTTGGTTCGTCGACGAGGTGAAGCGCTCGCCGGCGGGTAAGCCGGACTACCGGTGGGCCAAGGACCAGACCGAGCAGCGCCCCGCCGACGAAGTCAACGCCAACCACGTCGGGACCGCCACTTGATGCGCACCGAACTGTGTGACCGCTTCGGCATCGACTATCCGATCTTCGTCTTCACCCCGTCGGAGAAGGTGGCCGCCGCGGTCAGCAAGGCGGGCGGGCTCGGCGTGCTCGGGTGCGTGCGTTTCAACGACGCCGACGACCTCGAGGACGTGCTGCGATGGATGGACGAGAACACCGACGGTAGGCCCTACGGTGTCGACGTGGTGATGCCGGCCAAGGTGCCGCAGGAGGGCTCCGCGGTCGACATCGACAAGCTGATCCCGCAAAGCCATCGTGACTTCGTCGCCAAAACCCTTGTCGACCTCGGTGTTCCGCCCCTGCCCGAGGACGGATCGCGCAACGAAGGGGTGCTCGGCTGGCTGCACTCGGTGGCCCGCTCGCACGTGGAGGTCGCGCTGCGGCATCCGATCAAGCTGATCGCCAATGCGCTGGGGTCACCGCCGCGTGACGTCATCGACCAGGCGCATGCCGCCGGGGTGCCGGTCGCGGCGCTGGCCGGCAGCGCCAAACACGCTCAGCGCCACGTCGACAACGGCGTGGACATCGTGGTCGCCCAAGGCCATGAGGCGGGCGGGCACACCGGTGAGATCGGTTCGATGGTGCTGTGGCCGGAGATCGTCGACGCCGTTGCCGACCGGGCGCCGGTGCTGGCGGCCGGCGGCATCGGCACCGGCCGTCAGGTGGCCGCCGCGTTGGCTCTTGGCGCACAAGGGGTTTGGATGGGCTCGGCGTTTCTGACGGCGGCCGAATATGACCTCGGGCACCGAAATTCCAGTGGCACGTCGACGATCCAGGAGGCGCTGTTGCGCGCGGAGTCCAGCGACACCGTGCGTCGGCGCATCTACACCGGCAAGCCCGCACGGCTGCTGAAGAGCAAGTGGACCGACGCCTGGGATGCCCCCGAGGCGCCGGAGCCGCTGCCGATGCCGCTGCAGAACATCCTGGTCAGCGAGGCCCATCAGCGGATGAACGCCTCCGACAACCCCGACACCGTGGCGATGCCGGTGGGCCAGATCGTGGGCCGGATGAACCAGATCCGCCCGGTCGCCGACATCATCGCCGAGCTGGTCGACGGGTTCGAGGCCGCCTCACGCCGCCTCGACGACATCCGCGGCGACTAACTAACTTCCCACCGCGAGCAGACGCAGATGGCCCTGCTGCGGGTGTCCGAAGGGGCCTTTTGCGTTCCCCACGCTACGCGGTGGGCCCAGCTCGGCGGAAAAAAAGAGGGTCAGAAGCCGATCGTGGTCTGCTCGTCGATCACAGTGGTTGCCGCACCGACGATCCCGGCCTGGCTCTCCAGCCCGTCGGCGTTGAGCTGCAACACGTAGAGCCCGTCGTCGCCGGGGATCACGACCGTCTTCTGCGCGACGACCTTGGTCTGCCCGTCCGACTCCCAGGTGCCGGCCAGTTGATAGGCCGGGTAGTCGCCGAGCGAGCTGACCTCGCCCTCGTTCAACGCGCTCCAGCCGGGCAGGTTCTGCAGTTCGCCGGGCGCGAGGTCGATGATCACCTGCGGGTCGACGTTTCCGGTCAGCTTCGACACCAGCGCGACGATGCTCGGGGTGTACTCGCCGGCCTCGGGCCCGGTGTAGACGATGGCGCCGTAGGCCCACTCCGGGGTGTTGTCACCTGCTGGTGCCCAACCCTCGGGCACCGGCAGGTCGAGGACGGGCGCACCCGGGTCGCCCTGCCTTACCGAAGTTTCGGAGATGTCGTTCTCGGCGATGTAGCTGGCGATCGTCGGGTTGGGTCCCGGCGCGCCCTCCTCGCGCGGTGCGATCCTGGCCGCCGACGGCTCCGCCGGTGCGGAGGTGGTGGTGCTGGTCGTCTCCGAGGTTGCGGTGGGCTCGGTAGCGGTGTCCGAGCCGCAGCCCGACAGCACGAGTCCCAGCACCGCGACCATCGCGGCGGCGCCTGAGATCGCCGTGGCCCTCATAAGCGGCTCCCGTCTGCCCAGCTCAGCGTTAGCAAAGGGCAGCCAACAGCCGATCAAGCTGAACAGAGTATATTCACGCCCGCAGCAGGGGCAACGGCAAAGAATCAGCGCGGAATCGGGTACACCGGATCGCCGCAGTCGAGACCCTCGGCGGCCAGGTGACGTTTGATCACCTTGAACGTCTCGGTGCGCGGCAGTGCGGCGGCGACGCGCACGTACGACGGCCACTGTTTCGGGCCCAGGTCGGGTTGTTCGGCCAGAAACGTGCGGAACGCGCCGGGATCGAACGCCGTGCCGTCCACTAGCGTCACCGCGGCCATCACCTGATCGCCGACGTCGGGCGCCGGGATGCCGTACACCGCCACCTCGACCACATCGGGATGGCGCAGCAGCACCCGTTCGATCGGCGCGGCGCCGAGGTTCTCCCCGTCCACCCGCATCCAGTCGCCGAGCCGTCCGGCGAAGTACGCGTAGCCGTCCTCGTCGCGGTAGGCCAGGTCGCCGCTGTGGTACACGCCGCCGCGCATCCGCTCGGCGTCGGCCTGCGGATCGTTGTAGTAACCCTCGAAACGCCCTGCGCCCGAGACGTTCACCAACTCGCCGGTCACCCCCGGCGGGCACGGTTGGCCGGTATCGACGTCGACGATGTCGGTGCCGGGCGGCAGCGGACCCAGCGCACCTGGCGGGGTGTCGGGTGTCTTGGCGATCGCGATGCCGCCTTCGGTGGACCCGAACCCGTCCATCACCACGGTGGCGAACCGCCGTGCGAACCGCTCGACGTCCGCGGGCGCGCCCTCGTTGCCGTACACCGCCCGCAACGGGTTGTCCGCGTCGTCGGGACGTTGCGGGGTGGCGAGGATGTAGGACAGCGGCTTGCCGACGTAGTTGGCGTACGTCGCGCCGTAGCGCCGGACGTCAGGCAGGAATTGGGAAGCAGAGAACTTGCGGCGCAACGCAAGTGAGCTTTGTGACGCCAACGCCACGGACCAGCCCACCAGCACCGCGTTGGAGTGAAACAGCGGCATCGAGACGTAGCAGACGTCGCCGGGACCCAACTCGAAGCGCCCGGTCATGGTCACCCCGGCGATCGCGACCTTGCCGTGGCTGCATCTGACCGCCTTGGGATCACCGCTGGTGCCCGACGTGTAGATCAGCATGAACAGGTCGCTGGGCTCGGCGTCGTAGGCGCGTACCGGTGCGTCGGCGTGTGCGGCCACCTCCTGCGCCCAGCCGGGGGAGTCGACGTTGACGTGCTCGACGTCGCCAAGGATTTCGGCGTGGGCGTTGTCGGCCAGCACCACTTGGCAGTCCGCGTGGGTGATGTCGCGGCGCAGCGCCGCGCCCCGGCGCACCGGGTTGAGCCCCACCGGCACGATGCCGGTCAGCCCTGCCGCGACCAGCACCGCCGAGAAGGCCGGGGTGTTCTGCAGCAGCACGCCGACGTGGGGTGGTCGGTCGGGATCCATCCTTGCCCGTAGCGCGGCCGCCACCGCGGCTCCGTGCCTGAGATGGTCTCGCCAGCAGACGAACGTGTCCTCGAAATAGACGCCGCGGTCGTCGACATCGGCCAGCGGCGTCAACAGCGCCGCGACGGTGGGCAGCTCGCTCACGGCTACGCCGGCGAGTCCGCCAATTCCCTGCCGATGCGTAGCAACTGCCCGGTCGCGCTGCCGACCGCGAACTCGATCTGCTTGGCGGCCAGGAAGTACCGGTGCACGGGGTGGTCGATGTCGATGCCGACGCCGCCGTGCACGTGCACCGTGGTGTGCGCCACGCGATGGCCGGCCTCGGCGGCCCAGAACGCCACGGTGCCGACATCGAGGTCGGCGGGAAGGCCTTCGGAAAGCCGCCACGCCGCCTGGGTCACGGTCAGCCGCAACGCCTTGACGTCGATGTAGCCGTCGGCCAGCCGCGACGACACCGCCTGGAAGCTGCCGATCGGCCGGTCGAACTGCTCGCGCTCGCGCGCGTAGGCGGCGGTGAGTTCCAGCGCCCGCTCGACCACGCCGAGCTGGAATGCGCTGCGCCCCAACGAGGCACGGGTGACCAACCAGGCCAGCGTCTCGTCGCCGCCGACGGCGCGATCGGCGGCCACCTCTACGCCCTGCAGCACAAGCTGCCCGACGCTGCCGTGACCGGTGGTGTCCAGGGACTCGACCGTCACCCCGGCATCATCGGACGCGACGACGAAAACCGTTGTTCCGGAATCGGTTTCGGCGGGAACCAGGAACGCATCGGCGACCGGTGCGTAGGGCACCTGGGTCCGCGACCCGGTGAGCCGGTGCCCGCCGTCCCCGCTCGGCTGGGCGCGCACCGGGCCCTCGCCCATCTCGCCGTCCAGCGCGACGGTGAGAATCTTCTCGCCCTTGACCGCCGGCAGCGCCCAATTCTGGTGCAGTGCTTCGGAACCGAACGCCGCCCCCGCGCCGGCGCCGAGTACCACCGACTCGAGGTAGGGCACCGCGGCCATCTGCCGGCCCAGCGCGACGAGCACCGCGACCTGCTCCAGCACGCCGAAACCGCCGCCGCCCACCGCATCCGGCGCGGCTGCTGAGAGCACGTCGGCCTCGATCAGCTTGGCCCACAGGTCGCGGTCGAAGCGTTCGTCGAGACCGTCGAGGTGGCGCTGGTGCTCGGGTGTGCACACCGATTCGGTGATGGTGCGGACCAGCCCGCCGAGGTCGTCGGCGGCTTCGGTGGTCTTGAAATCCATGGGGTCCGTCCTTACCGGTTCACTCTGGGCAGGCCCAGCGCGACCATGCCGATGATGTCGCGCTGGATCTCGTTGGTGCCGCCGCCGAAGGTCAGAATCAAACAGCTGCGGTGCATCCGTTCGATCCGGCCGCGCAGTAGCGCGCCGGGGGAGCCCGGCCGCAGCGTGGCCGCGGTGCCGAGCACCTCCATCAGCAGGCGGTAGGCCTCGGTGGCCAGCTCGGTGCCGTACACCTTGGCGGCCGACGCGTCGGCGGGTGAGGGGGCGGCGTCGTCGGCCGAGGCCAGCTCCCAGTTGATCAGTTTGAGCACCTCGGCCTTGGCATGCACCCGGGCCAGGTTGAGCTGCACCCACTGCGAGTCGATCAGTCGATTGCCGTGCACATCTTTGGTGTTCTGCGCCCACTCGCGCACGCCGTCGAGGGCCAGGAAGATCGGCTGGGCCGACACCAGCGCGACACGTTCGTGGTTGAGCTGGTTGGTGACCAATTTCCAGCCGGCGTTCTCCTCGCCGACGAGGTTCGCAACCGGCACCCGCACATCGGAGTAGTAGGTCGCGCTGGTGTCCACGCCAGCCATGGTGTGCACCGGGGTCCAGGAGAACCCCTCCGCGGTGGTCGGCACGATCAGCATCGAGATGCCCCGGTGCTTCTTGGCGTCGGGGTTGGTGCGCACGGCCAGCCACACGTAGTCGGCGTAGGCGATCAGGCTGGTCCACATCTTCTGGCCGTTGATCACATAGTCGTCGCCGTCACGCACGGCGGTGGTGCGCAGCGCGGCGAGGTCGGTGCCCGCACCCGGCTCCGAATAGCCGATCGAGAAGTGCAGATCGCCCGACGCGATCTTGGGCAGATAGAACTTCTTCTGCTCGTCGGTGCCGAACGCCATGATCGTGGGCGCGACGCTGTTGATGGTCAGGAACGGCACCGGAACGTTGGCGATCGCGGCCTCGTCGTTGAAGATCAGCCCGTCCATCGGCGGGCGGTCCTGGCCGCCGAACTCCTTGGGCCAGGACAACGTCAGCCAGCCGTCCTTGCCCATCTGGGCAACGGTCTCGCGGTAGACGTTGCCGCGGCCCATCTCGCCGTCGTTGGACGCCAGCGCCTCGGCGCGTTCGGGCGTCATGAGCTTGGTGAAGTACGCACGCAGCTCGCGGCGTAGCTCCTCCTGTTCAGGGGTGTAGCCGATCCGCATTACGTCGTCCTCACTAATCTGTGCGCCGTAGTCTGAGTGCCGGTGCACCCTGAGCCCATTTCCGGTTGTAACACGTTCTAGTCTGGTGGTCCAGGGTGGAGACGCCTAAGGGGTAGGAGGTTGTCATGCGAGTGGAAGTGGACCGTGACCGGTGCGAGGGTAACGCGATCTGTGTGGGAATCGACCCGGAACTGTTCGAGCTAGACGATGATGATTACGCCGTGGTGCAAATGGACCCGGTGCCCGCCGACCACGTGGAGAGGGCCGAGCGCGCGATCGAGGAATGCCCCCGCGCAGCCCTGAAACGCCGAGACTAGAGGTATTCATTAAGTGACGACCGAGCAAACCGCAACCGATCTGTCCGGACGCGTCGCGGTGGTGACCGGCGCCGCCGCCGGGCTGGGCCGCGCAGAGGCCGTCGGCCTCGCCCAGGCCGGCGCGACCGTCGTGGTCAACGACATCGCCGCCGCGCTGGACAAATCCGACGTCATCGACGAGATCGTCGCCGCGGGCGCGAAAGCCGTCGCGGTGGCGGGGGACATCTCCGAGCGGTCGACGGCCGACGAGCTGGTCGAAACCGCCGACGGGCTCGGTGGGTTGAGCATCGTCGTCAACAACGCCGGCATCACCCGCGACCGGATGTTGTTCAACATGTCCGACGAGGACTGGGACGCGGTGATCAACGTGCATCTTCGGGGGCACTTCCTGCTGACCCGCAACGCGGCCACCTACTGGCGCGCCAAAGCCAAGCAGAACGACGGGTCGGTCTATGGCCGGGTCATCAACACCTCGTCGGAGGCCGGGCTGGTCGGTCCGGTCGGGCAGGCCAACTACGGAGCGGCCAAGGCCGGTATCACCGCGTTGACGTTGTCGATGGCGCGGGCGCTCGAGCGCTACGGGGTGCGCGCCAACGCGATCGCGCCGCGGGCGCGCACGGCGATGACGGCCGACGTGTTCGGCGAGGCGCCCGAGCTCGGCGAAGGGCAGGTCGACCCGTTATCGCCCGAGCATGTGGTGAAGCTCGTGCGATTTCTCGCTTCGCCGGCGTCGGAAAAGGTCAACGGGCAGCTGTTCATCGTCTACGGCCCAGCGGTGACGCTGGTGGCAGCACCGACCGTCGAAGCGCGGTTCAATGCGGAGTCCGACGCATGGGATCCAGCGGAGTTGTCGGCGACCTTACATAACTACTTTGCTGACCGCGATCCCGGACGGTGTTTCTCGGCCACGCAGCTGATGGAACAGCCGGACTGAGGCCGCGTCGGCGAAAAAGCCGTCAAGCACTAGAACACGTTCTACAATGACGCAGGTCACACTGCCTCTGACCAGCAGGTATGTAACAGTTTGGTCCGTTTTTGCCGTTCTTTGACACTGCGAACTTGTTCTAGTTAGGATGATCCGGCTCGCTAAGAGCATCGCTTAGACCAGGGGTGGGCGGACCTCCGCGGCACGGACCTTGTCGTCCTTCGCCAAAAGAGTACGCAATCACCTGTCCGAAAAGGAGCCTAGGTTGATCGAACAGCTCGCGGCACCGGCTCGGGCCGTGGGCGGGTTCGTCGAAATGTCGTTCGACACCTTCGCCAAGACTTTCCGGCGCCCCTTCCAGCTGCGCGAGTTCCTCGAACAGACGTGGATGATCGCGCGCGTCTCGCTGGTGCCGACGCTGCTGGTCGCCATTCCGTTCACCGTGCTGGTGGCGTTCACGCTCAACATCCTGCTTCGTGAAATCGGCGCCGCCGACCTGTCCGGCGCCGGTACCGCGTTCGGCACCATCACCCAGCTCGGCCCTGTCGTGACCGTGTTGGTGGTGGCCGGTGCGGGCGCCACCGCGATCTGCGCCGACCTCGGCGCGCGCACCATCCGCGAGGAGATCGACGCGATGCGGGTGCTGGGCATCGACCCCATCCACCGGCTGGTGGTGCCGCGCGTGCTGGCGTCGACGTTCGTCGCGCTGATGCTCAACGGGCTGGTCTGCCTGATCGGGTTGTCGGGCGGCTACGTCTTCTCCGTCTTTCTGCAGGGGGTGAACCCCGGCGCGTTCATCAACGGCCTGACGGTGCTGACGGGGCTCGGTGAGCTCGTCATGGCCGAGATCAAGGCGCTGCTGTTCGGCGTCGTCGCCGGGCTGGTCGGCTGCTACCGCGGCCTGACCGTGAAGGGCGGCCCCAAGGGGGTCGGCACCGCGGTCAACGAAACCGTCGTCTACGCGTTCATCTGCCTGTTCGTGATCAACGTGATCATGACGGCCATCGGCGTGCGGGTGTTGGAACGGTGAGCGCATGAGCTACGACGCCACGCTTCGATTCCGCCGGATGTTCCGCGGTGTGCCCAAGCTCGTCGACACCGTCGGCGAGCAGGCCCTGTTCTACGGCGAGACGATTCGCTACCTGCCCAACGCGGTCACCCGCTATCGCAAGGAGACCATCCGCAACATCGCCGAGATGACGATGGGCACCGGCGCGCTGGTGATGATCGGCGGCACCGTCGGCGTCGCGGCGTTTCTGACCCTGGCCTCCGGCGGCGTGATCGCCGTGCAGGGTTACTCCTCGCTGGGCAACATCGGCATCGAGGCGCTGACCGGGTTTCTCTCGGCGTTCCTGAACGTGCGCATCGTCGCTCCCGTCATCGCGGGCATCGCGCTGGCGGCGACCATCGGCGCGGGCACCACCGCCCAGCTGGGCGCGATGCGGGTCTCCGAGGAGATCGACGCGGTCGAGTCGATGGCGGTGCACTCGGTGTCCTACCTGGTCTCCACCAGGCTGATGGCCGGCATGGTCGCGATCATCCCGCTGTACTCGCTGGCGGTGTTGGCGTCGTTCTTTGCGGCGCGGTTCACCACGGTGTTCATCAACGACCAGTCAGCCGGGCTCTACGACCACTACTTCAACACCTTTCTGGTGCCGACGGACCTGCTGTGGTCGTTCCTGCAAGCGATCGTGATGGCGATCGCGGTGATGCTGGTGCACACCTACTACGGCTACAACGCGACCGGCGGTCCAGTGGGGGTCGGCATCGCCGTCGGTCAGGCCGTGCGGACCTCGCTGATCGTGGTCGTGACCATCACCCTGTTCATCTCACTCGCCGTCTACGGCGCGTCCGGCAACTTCAACCTCTCGGGTTAGGCGGGAAACGATGTCCGACGGTGACGCCAAGCGCAGCCATGTACGGATCGCTGCGGCGATTCTGGCGGCGGTCCTGGTGGGCGCCACCGTCTTCACCTATCTGGCCTACACCGCCGCGTTCACGTCCACCGACACCGTCAGCGTCACCTCGCCGCGGGCCGGGCTGGTGATGGAACGCGATGCCAAGGTCAAGTACCGCGGCGTGCAGATCGGCAAGGTCAAGACGATCGAGTACACCGGCGACGAAGCGAAACTGACGCTGGCCATCGACAGCAACGAGATGCGCTACATCCCGTCCAACGCGCTGGTGCGCATCGGCAGCACAACGGTTTTCGGCGCCAAGGCGGTGGAGTTCCTGCCGCCCGAGGAACCGGTCGGACAGCTCAAACCCGGCGCGACGGTGGCCGCGAAGGATGTGCAGCTCGAGGTCAACACGCTGTTCCAGACGCTGAACGCGGTGCTGCAGAAAATCGACCCGATCCACCTCAACGCGACGCTGAGCGCGTTGGCGGAGGGGCTGCGCGGTAACGGCGATGCCCTCGGGGCTACCCTGGCCGGCTTGAATTACTATCTGCAGCAGCTCAACCCGAAGCTGCCGACCCTGCAGGAGGATCTGCAGAAGACGGCGGTGGTGGCCAACATCTACGGCGACGCCGGACCCGACGTGGCGCGCATCCTCGACAACGCGCCCGCGATCAGCGACACGATCGTCGACGAACAGGACAACCTCAACGCGGCGCTGCTGGCCGCAACCGGTCTGGCCAACAACGGCACCGCGACCTTCGAGCCGGGCGCAGACGACTACATCGCCGCGATGCAGCGGCTGCGGGCGCCGCTGAGCGTGGCGGGTGAGTACTCGCCGGAGTTCGGCTGCATCCTGGAGGGCACTGCGCTGGCGGTGGACCGGTTCGCCCCCGTCATCGGTGGTATCCGGCCGGGCCTGTTCGTGGCGTCGAACTTCCTTCCCGGTTCGCCCGGCTACACCTACCCGGAGAGCCTGCCGATCGTGAACGCCTCCGGCGGCCCGAACTGTCGTGGCCTGCCCAACGTTCCGAGCAAGCAGTTCGGCGGCTCCTGGTACCGCTCGAAGTTCCTGGTCACCGACAACGCGTACGTGCCGTATCAGCCGAACACCGAGTTGCAGTTCGACGCGCCGTCGACGCTGCAGTGGCTGTTCAACGGAGCGTTCGCGGAAAGGGACGACTTCTGATGGCCAGGCGCGATCGCACGTTGCTCAACGTCAGCGTCTTCACCGTGGTGATGCTGTTGGTCGCCGCGGGGCTCGTGGTGGTGTTCGGTGAGTTCCGGTTCGCTCCGGAAAGCGGCTATCACGCGACGTTCACCGACGCGTCGCGGCTGAAGCCCGGTCAGGATGTGCGCATCGCCGGTGTACCCGTCGGCACCGTCAACAAGGTGACGCTCAACCCCGACAACACCGTCGACGTCGCGTTCGACGTCGACGAGCGCTATCAGCTCTACACCTCGACCCGCGCGGTGGTGCGCTACGAGAACCTCGTCGGCGACCGCTATCTGGAGATCACCGCCGGCCCCGGTGAGCTACGCAAAATTCCTGCGGGATCGACCATTCCGCAGTCGAACACCCAACCGGCCCTCGACCTCGACGCGCTGCTCGGTGGGCTGCGACCGGTGCTCAAGGGCCTCGACGGCCAGAAGGTCAACGAGGTGAGCAACGCGGTCATCGAACTGCTGCAGGGCCAGGGCGGCGCGTTGTCGAACCTGCTGTCGAGCACCAGCGCGTTCTCCCAGAGTCTCGCCGCCAGGGATCAGCTCATCGGCGACGTGATCACCAACCTGAACTCCGTGCTGGCCACCGTCGACGAGAAGGGCGCACAGTTCAACGCCAGCGTCGACCAACTGCAGCAGCTGATCACCGGGCTGGCCGAGGG
Source organism: Mycolicibacterium pulveris (assembly GCA_050205315.1). Taxonomy (GTDB): domain Bacteria; phylum Actinomycetota; class Actinomycetes; order Mycobacteriales; family Mycobacteriaceae; genus Mycobacterium; species Mycobacterium pulveris_A. The sequence continues at coordinate 76,313 of JBNMRA010000001.1, forward strand.
CCGTGACCCGATCGCCGGCGCGATCCAACCGCTGGCCTCGGCCGAGAACGATCTGACCGACATGCTGGTGCAGTCGCGCCGGCCGGTGCAGGGCGTGCTCGAAAACGTGCGCCCGTTCGCCCAGCGGTTCGACGAACGCAAAGCCGACGTCAACAAGGTCATCGAGCCGCTCGCCGAAAACTATTTGCGGCTCAACGCGCTCGGCGCCTACGGCTCGTTCTTCAACATCTTCTACTGCTCGACCCGGCTGAAGATCAACGGCCCGGCGGGTAGCGACATCCTGGTTCCGTTCGGCGGGCCGCCGGATCCGTCCAAGGGGAGGTGTGCACCGATCGATGAGTAGACCCGACGAGTCGAATCCCTTGCGGACAGGGATCTTCGGCATCTTCCTGGTGGCCTGCCTGGTGCTGGTGTCGTTCGGTTACACCAGCCTGCCGTTCTGGCCGCAGGGCAAGCCCTACGAGGCGTACTTCACCGATGCCGGCGGGATTTCGCCGGGCAACGACGTCAACGTGTCAGGTATCAAGGTCGGTCAGGTGACCGGCGTCGAGCTGGCCGGTGACGCCGCCAAGGTGACCTTCACCGTCGACCGTGATGTCAGGGTGGGCGACCAGTCCCTGGTCGCGATCAAGACCGACACCGTACTCGGTGAGAAGTCGCTGGCGGTGACGCCGCAGGGCGGCGGAGATTCGACCGTGATCCCGTTGGGCCGCACCACAACTCCCTACACGCTCAACAACGCGCTGCAGGATCTCGGCCAGAACGTCAGCGAGCTGGACAAGCCGCGGTTCGAGCAGGCTCTGCAGACGCTGACCGGCTCGCTGCAGGAGGCCACCCCGCAGCTGCGCGGCGCTCTGGACGGTATCGCCGACCTGTCGCGCACCATCAACAGGCGCGACGAGGCCCTCGACCAGCTGCTGGGCCACGCCAAACGGGTGTCCGACACGCTCGCGGAGCGGGCCGGCCAGGTGAACCAGCTCATCGTCGACGGCAACCTGTTGTTCGCCGCGCTCGATGAGCGGCGCCAGGCGCTGAGCAACCTGATCGCCGGTATCGACGATGTGTCCCAACAACTTTCCGGGTTCGTCGCGGACAACCGCCGCGAGTTCAAGCCGGCGCTGGAGAAGCTCAACCTGGTGATGGACAACCTGCTCGAGCGTCGCGAACACATCAGCGAGGCGCTCAAGCGGCTACCGCCCTATGCCACGGCGCTGGGTGAGGTGGTCGGTTCTGGGCCCGGCTTCCAGATCAACCTGTACGGCCTGCCGCCCGCGCCGATCGCGGAGGTGCTGTTGGACGTCTACTTCCAGCCGGGCAAGCTGCCCGACAGCCTGTCTGACATGCTGCGTGGCTACATTTCCGAACGACTGATCATCAGGCCGAAGTCACCATGACGTACGCGAATTCGACTCTGGCACGCACCGGATGGGTGCGGGGGGCGCTGGCCGCGCTGCTGGCGGTGACGTTGGTCGCCGGCGTGTACCTGGTGTGGCCGTCGCGCACCGGCGACAAGGTGACCGCCTACTTCACCTCGGCGGTCGGCCTCTATCCCGGAGACGACGTGCGCATCGTCGGGGTTCCGGTGGGCACCATCGACTCGATCGAACCGCGCGCCGACGATGTGAAGGTCACGATGACCTTGGACAACGGCATCAAGCTGCCCGCCGACGCGAAGGCGCTGATCATCTCACCGAACCTGGTGGCCGCCAGGTTCGTTCAGCTCACCCCCGCATACACCGGCGGCCCCGAGCTCGGCGACGGCGCCCAGATCGGCTTGGACCGCACCGCGGTGCCGGTCGAATGGGATGAGGTCAAAGAGCAGCTGACCGCGCTCAGCGCGCAGCTCGGCCCGCAGCCGGGTTCGGTGCAGGGACCGCTCACCGAGTTCGTCAACCAGGCTGCCGACACCTTCGACGGTAAGGGCGACTCGTTCCGCCAAGCGTTGCGGGAACTCTCGCAGACCGCGGGCCGGCTCGGTGACTCGCGCACCGACCTGTTCGGCACCATCCGCAACCTGCAGGTGCTTGTCGACGCGCTGTCCAACAGCAACGAGCAGATCGTGCAGTTCTCCAACCACGTCGCTTCGGTGTCGCAGGTGCTTGCCGACAGCTCCGCCGACCTGGACAACACGCTGGGGACGCTCAACCAGGCGCTCGGCGACGTCCGCGGATTTCTCAACGACTCCAACCAGGCACTGATCGATCAGGTGACCAAGCTGACCGACTTCACCAGCCTGCTGACCGAGCGCAGCGAAGACATCGAGCAGATCCTGCACATCACGCCCAACGGCCTGTCGAACTTCTACAACATCTACAACCCGGCCCAGGGCACGGTCGGTGGCCTGCTGACCCTGCCGAACTTCGCCAACCCGGTGCAGTTCATCTGCGGCGGCACGTTCGAGGCCGGCGCGTCGACAGACAACTACAAGCGCACCGAGATCTGCCGCCAACGCATGGGCCCGGTGTTCAAGCGCATCGCGATGAACTACCCGCCGCTGATGTTCCACCCGATCAACAGCATCACCGCCTACAAGGGCCAGATCATCTACGACACACCGGAAACCGAGGCCAAGGCCAAGACCCCGGTGCCGTATCTGCAGTGGCAACCGGCCCCGGGCGTCACCCCGCCGCCGGTGTCGGCCGACATGGACCTCAGTGCGCTGTTCGTGCCGCCCGCGCCCGACGCCGCACCCGCTGGCTCGTCGTCGCACGCCGGGGGCCCTGAGGCGGCGCTACCCGCCGAGGCAGGTGGCCGATGATCCGCAGGGCACTGGGAATCTCGTCGCTGGCCGTGCTGTTGGCCGGCTGTCAGTTCGGCGGGCTGAACTCGCTGAACATGCCCGGCACCGCCGGGCACGGAGCCGGTTCCTTCCAGGTCACCGTCGAGTTGCCCGACGTGGCGACGCTGCCGCAGAACTCGCCGGTGATGGTCGACGACGTCACCGTGGGCAGCGTGTCGGGCATCGACGCGGTGCAGCGTGCGGACGGCACGTTCTACGCGGCCGTCCAACTGTCGCTGGACCGCAACGTCGAGCTGCCCGCCAACGCGACCGTGCGGGTGGCGCAGACCTCGCTGCTCGGTTCGCAGCACATCGAGCTGGCCGAACCCGTCGATGAACCCGGTGTCGGAAGGCTGGCCGACGGCGACAAGATCCCGCAGGACCGCGCCGGCCGGTATCCGACCACCGAGGAAGTGCTTTCCGCGTTGGGCGTCGTGGTGAACAAGGGCAATCTCGGTGCGCTGCAAGACATCACCGAGGAGACCTACAACGCCGTGGCGGGCAGGCAAGGCAGCTTCGAGGACCTGGTGCCGCGGCTGGCCGAGCTGACCAGCTCCCTGGAACGGCAGACCGGCGACATCATCGCCGCCGCGGAGGGGCTCGACCGGTTCGCGGGCATCCTGGCGCGCAGCAAGGACAGTCTCGGCCGCACGCTCGACAGCCTGCCCGAGGCGCTGACGGTCCTGAACAACAACCGCACCAACATCGTCGACGCATTCGGCGCCCTGCGCAGCTTCGCCACCGTCGCCTCGCACATCCTGCAGGAGACCAAGGACGACTTCGCCGCCAACTTCGTCGACCTGTACCCGGTCATCAAGGCGCTCAACGACCACGTCGACTTCCTGATCAAGGATCTGGAGCTGTTGCCGACCTTCCCGTTCCACTACAAGTACCTGCGCAACGCGGTGCGCGGCGACTACCTGAACGTCTACACCACCTTCGACCTCACGCTGCGGCGAACCGGCGAGTCGGTCTTCACCACCTCGTGGGGGCTGGACCCGAACATGAAGCGCATGCACGAGATCATCACCCCGCCGGAGTTCCTGACCGGGGCGTTGGCGAACCTGTCCGGCCAGGCCGCCGACCCGTTCGAGATTCCGCCGGGGACGGCGACCCAGCACGAGGCGGCGCCCTAGATGATGGACAGGCTGACCCGAATCCAACTCGGGATCTTCGCGATCGTCACGGTGGTGACGGTCAGCGCGATATCGATCTTCTACCTGCAGGTGCCCGCCGCGCTGGGCATCGGCACCTACAAGGTGACCGCGAACTTCGTTGCCGCGGGCGGGCTTTACGAGAACGCCAACGTCACCTACCGCGGCGTGACCATCGGTCGGGTGGAGTCGGTCGGGCTGGCCGAGGACAGCGTCGTCGCCCACATGCGGCTCAACAGCGGCACACCGGTGCCCGAAAACGTCACCGCGACGGTCAAGAGCGTCTCGGCGGTCGGTGAGCAGTACGTCGATTTGGTACCTCCGCAGGACGCGTCGCAGGAGAAGCTCCGCGACGGGGCCAACATCGACGTATCGCGCACCGCGATCGGCCAGGACATCGCCGGGCTGCTGTCCGAAGCCCAGAACCTGGTCTCCAGCATCGACGACAGCAGGTTGCAGGACCTGCTGAACGAAACGTTCAACGCGTTCAACGGGTCCGGGCCGGAGCTGGCCCGGCTGATCTCGTCGGCGCGCCTACTCGTCGACGAGGCCAACGCCAACTACGGGCAGGTCAACCAGCTCATCGACCAGGTGGGCCCGTTCCTGGACGCGCAGATCCGCGGCGGCGACGACATCAAGGCGCTCGCCGACGGGTTGGCCCGGCTCACCACCGAGGTGGCCAACGCCGATCCGCAGTTGCGCAGCACGCTGCAGACGGTGCCCGGCGCCACGGCCGAGGCGAACGAACTGTTCAGCGGCATCCGGCCGTCGTTTCCGATCCTGGCCGCCAACCTGGCCAACTTCGGCCGCATCGGGGTGATCTACCGCAAATCGATCGAGCACGCCCTGGTGGTGTTCCCGGCGCTGATGGCCGCGCTGCTGACCGTCGGCGGCGGGGTGCCGGCCGATGAGGGTGGCAAGCTCGACTTCAAGATCGACCTGCAGGATCCGCCGCCGTGTCTGACCGGGTTCATTCCGGCGTCGGAGATGCGTTCACCGGCCGACGAGACACTGCGCGAGCTGCCGAAGGATCTGTACTGCAAGACCCCGCACAACGATCCGGCCGTGGTGCGCGGCGCGCGCAACTACCCGTGCCAGGAGTTCCCGGGTAAGCGGGCGCCGACGGTACAGCTGTGCCGCGATCCGAAGGGCTACGTCCCGATCGGTAACAACCCGTGGCGTGGGCCGCCGGTTCCGGTCGGCACGCCGATGGACACCCGCGAGGACGACACCACCGAGATCGGGCGTAATATCCTGCCGCCCAACAAGTTCCCGTACATCCCGCCGCAGGTCGATCCGGATCCGGGTCCGCCGGTGGTGCAGCTGCCGCCGGGTGTGCCGCCCGGCCCCGGCCCGGCGCCGCATGCGCCGTTCCCGCTGCCGGTGCCGCCGAACGAAGTACAGCCCACCCTGCCGCCGGCGTGGCCGTTCTTCTCGCCGCCGGATCACGTGGTGCCGCCGTACGGCCGTACGCCGCCGCCGCCGGGAGCACCGCCCGCGCCGCCGCCACCGGCCGGTGATGTGCTCGTGCCGCCGGCGCCCGACGCTCCGCCGCTGCCCGCCGAGGTGCCGATGGCCTCCGGTGCGCAGTTCACCACCTACGACCAGGACGGCAAGTTCGTCGATCCGGCCGGCGGAACTGGCGTGCTCGCGGACGCAACTGACACACTGGCGCCAGCAGAGAACTGGGTTGATCTGATGTTGGCTCCAAGGCAGGCGTAAATGACGGAAGAGACGGCTTCGACGGAACGTTCGCCGAGGCCCGCAGGGCGTCGGCGTGCGTCTCGCGCCGCCGGACCGGCCAGCGGTGCTGCCACGGCGACGGCCGTGCGGGTGGAAGCGCCGCCGCCGATGAAGGTTCGGCTGCCCCGGCAGCCCGGTCCGCCGCCCCCGCGGCAACCGAATCGCCGGCTGGTCGCAACGCTGTTCGCTGCCACGGCGCTGGTCGCGGTGGCGGTCCTGGTCGCGTTGACCGTCGTGATGTACGTCGGGCGGCGCGACACCGAACAGGTTCTCGCCCGGGAGCAGCGGTTCGTCGACACCGCCGCACAATTGGTCGTCAACATGTTCAGCTACGACCAGGAGTCCATCGACGAAAGCGTCGAACGGTTCGTCAACAGCACCAGCGGTCCGCTGCGCGCGATGATGACCGAGGGCAACAACACCGAGAACCTGAAGATGATCTTCCGGGAGACCAACGCCAGCGCGGAAACGGTGATCAACGGTGCCGCGCTGGAGAAGATCGACGAGATCGCCAACAACGCCGCGGTGCTGGTGTCGGCGCGGGTGACCGTGACCGACATCGACGGCAACAACCAACCGTCGCAGCCCTACCGGTTGCGGGTGATCGTCCATGAGGACGGGAACGGTCACATGACGGCCTATGACCTCAAGTACCCCGACGGGGGTAACTGATGCCCAGGCTGGTCGGTGCGCTGTGCGCGCTGCTGGCGGTCGCGTTCGTCGCGCTCGCCGGTGTGGGCGGCGCGATGTACTGGGACCGGGTCCAGCTGCGCGGTGAACAAGCCGCCCGCGCCGAGCTTGCGCCGTTGGCGGAGAAGCAGATTCCGCAGGTGTTCGGTTACGACTACCAGACCGTCGAGCGCAGCCTCAACGAGGTCTACCCGATGCTGACTCCGGCCTATCGTCAGGAGTTCCAGGATCGGGCCGCCCAGGACATCATCCCGCAGGCGCGGGAACGCCAGCTGGTCAGCCAGGCCAACGTGGTCGGTGTGGGAGTCATGACCGCACAACGTAATTCGGCCTCGGTGATGGTGTTCATGAACCGCACGATCACCGACAAAGCCAAGGAGCCGATCTACGACGGCAGCCGGTTACGCGTCGACTATCAAAAGGTCGACGGTAAATGGCTGATCGAGTACATCACCCCGATCTGATCCGGCCTGACCGCCGTCAGGTTTTGGTGTTCGTGGCGGCGAGCGCGTCGAGGAACGACCGCGCCCAGCGATCGACGTCGTGCGCGAGCACCTGCCTGCGCAACGCGCGCATCCGTCGTCGGCCTTCCTCGGGCGGCTGCGTCAACGCCGCCTCGATCGCGTCCTTGACACCTTCGAGGTGGTGCGGGTTGACCAGATAAGCCTGCCGCAGTTCGCCTGCGGCACCGGTGAATTCGCTGAGCACCAACGCGCCGCCCAGATCGCTGCGGCAGGCGACGTACTCCTTGGCGACCAGGTTCATGCCGTCGCGCAGCGGGGTCACCAGCATGACGTCGGCGGCGACGAAGAACGCGATCAGCTCCTCGCGGGGCACCGGCCGGTGCACGTAGTGCACGATCGGATGGCCGACCTCGCCGTACTCACCGTTGATGTGTCCGACCTGGCGCTCGATGTCCTCGCGCATCTCGATGTAGCTCTCGACGCGCTCGCGGCTGGGCGTCGCGAGCTGCACCAGCACGGTGTCCTCGCGGCTGGCGCGGTTCTCGGCGAGCAACTCCGAAAACGCCCGCAGCCGAACGTCGATGCCCTTGGTGTAGTCCAATCGGTCGACGCCGAGCAGGATTTTGCGTGGGTTGCCCAGCTCGGCGCGGATCTCGCGGGCGCGCTTGCGAATGTCTTTGGTGCGTGCCTGCTGGTCCAGCGAGGTGGAGTCGATCGAGATCGGAAACGCGCCGACGCGCACCGTGCGGTCCTCGAGTTCGACTTCGCCGAAGCGGGCCCGCACACCGATCGAGCCGCGCGACGTGTTGGCCCCGGCCAGGCGCCGGGCCAGGATCAGGAAGTTCTGGGCCCCGCCGGCCATATGAAAACCGACCAGGTCGGCGCCGAGCAGGCCCTCCACGATCTCGGTGCGCCACGGCATCTGCATGAACAGCTCCACCGGCGGGAACGGGATGTGCAGGAAGAAGCCGATGGTCAGATCGGGCCGCAGCGTGCGCAACATCTTCGGCACCAGTTGCAGCTGGTAGTCCTGCACCCAGACGGTCGCGCCCTGGGCGGCGGCCTTCGCGGTGGCCTCGGCGAAGCGCCGGTTCACCTCGACGTAGGAGTCCCACCACTTGCGGTGGTAGATCGGCTTGACGATGACGTCGTGGTAGAGCGGCCACAAGGTGGCGTTGGAGAAGCCCTCGTAGTACTCGGCGACGTCGTAGGCGGACAGGGTGACCGGATACAGGACCATGTCGTCCTGCTCGATCGGCTCCTCGTCGGCGTCGGGGACGCCGGGCCAGCCGATCCACGCCCCGCGTCGGCGGCGCAGCAACGGCTCCAGCGCCGTGACCAACCCGCCGGGGCTCCGCTTCCACGTCGTGCTGCCGTCGGGCAGCCGCTCCATGTCGATCGGCAGCCGGTTGGCCACCACGACGAAGTCAGAGTTGCCCGAGCCGCCCCCTGGACTCACTTACGCCTCGAGCTTCGACGGTCCAATACCCAGCATCGAAAGGAAGACCCGACACTCGTCGGCGTCGGTTGCATATGCGGCGACGACCCGGCGCGCTTGGCGCGCGGTACTGTCGGCGAGCGGCTCGACGTCGCCGAGCTCGGAGTGGTCAGATTTAGCAGCCATACGACAACTCTAGCTGCGACGGCGTTGCCCCTGCTTACGGACTTTGACCGGTCACCGTCGGGCTGTGTCCGACGACCGGGGCCGGCGGCGGGGTCACCGTCATGGCTTCTGCTTCCTCGGCCAGACCGATGCACCCGCCGGAGTTGTGGCCGATGCAGGGGATGCCCAGCACCTCGGGGACGTCCGGGTTGGCCGCGGTGGTGGTGAACGGCGATCCGGCGTTGGGCACGGTATGGGGGACACACACGCCGGTGAACTGGTCGGCCTCCTCGCCGGACGGACAGTCCTGGGCGATCGGGGTGGCAGCGGGGCCGGGCGCCGCGACGACGGCCGTCACGGGGGCGGCGGCAACAGCGACCGCGAATCCACCGGCAAGGAGTAGCCGTCGGGCTGAAAGCTGAAAGGTCGCCATCGTCACGCTTTCTGTAGTGGTCAACCGCCTCGTCGGCAAGATTCTATGGAAGCTGCACGCTTTCTGCACAACAACCGTGAGTTGCCGGAGTCGGTGTCAGGGGCTCGAGCTGATGGTGACGCGCGGCTGCGCGGGCGGGCCCTCCATCTCCTTGTCCTCGGCCAGACCGATGCAGCCTCCGCCGTTGTGCCCGATGCAGGGGATGCCGTCGATTTCGGGGACGTCGGGATTGGCCGCGGTCGTGGTGAACAGCGGCGGTGAGGTCGGCACCAGGAACGGCACGCAGGTGGTGGTGAAGGTGTCGGACTCTTCACCGGAAGAGCACTCAGCCAGTGGATTACCCGGTGCCGGCGCTGAATAGGCCGCCACCACCGGTGCACCGACCGCCGCCAGCACGAACGCGCCGATCACAAACTGCCGTCGAACGGTCATCCGGCGATTCTAGTGAGGCCACCGGTGCCCGCGTGGTTCTTCTCGGAGGTTCCCAAGCGGCTGTTGGGTTTTGCGGTGACGCCTCTGGCTGACGCCTTTGCAGGAAGCCGTGGGAGGCACCGTAATGTGCATCGTAGTCGAACCAAATCGAGCGAGGTGTCTGCGGTGGCGAGCCCTGATCTGACAACCACGGAATCCGCTGGCGGCGATGCGCCCCAGCAGGTGACCTACGAAACCCTGGACGACGGCCAGATCGCCCGGATCTGGCTGAACCGGCCCGATGCGCAGAACGCCCAGTCGCGAACGCTGTTGGTGCAGCTCGACGAGGCTTTCGGCCGCGCCGAGGCCGACGACCAGGTGCGGGTGGTGATCCTGGCCGCGCGCGGTAAGAACTTCTCCGCCGGCCATGACCTCGGTTCCGAAGAAGCGATGCTCGAGCGCACACCCGGCCCGGACCAGCATCCGACGTTTCAGGCGCTCGGTGCCACCCGGTCGGCGATCGCCGAGCGGACATATCTGCAGGAGTGGCACTTCTTCTTCGAAAACACCCGCCGCTGGCGCGATTTACGCAAGATCACCATCGCGCAGGTGCAGGGCAACGCGATTTCAGCGGGGCTGATGTTGGTGTGGGCCTGCGACCTGATCGTCGCCGCCGACAATGCGAAGTTCAGCGACGTGGTAGCCGTGCGGATGGGCATGCCCGGTGTCGAATACTATGCGCACCCTTGGGAGTTCGGTGCGCGTAAGGCCAAAGAGCTTCTGCTGACCGGTGATTCGATCGACGCCGAGGAAGCGTACCGGCTGGGCATGGTGTCGAAAGTGTTTCCGCGTGACGAGCTCGAGGACAAGACGCTTCAGTTCGCCAGGCGCATCGCCGAGCGTCCCACCATGGCCGCGCTGCTGGTCAAGGACTCGGTCAACGCCGCAGCCGACGCGATGGGATTCACCGAGGCCCTGCGGCACGCATTTCACATCCACGAGCTCGGCCATGCCCACTGGGCGGCGCACAACGAGAACCGCTATCCGGTCGGGCTGCCCCCCAACGTTCCGGACTGGCGCACGCTGGGTGCGCCGAAGCCCGCCCGCCGCGACGAGCCGTGACGTATAACTGGAACTCGTTCTAGTTAGATCAGCGAAGGAGTCGGCGGTGTCATTGGCGGGACAAACGGTACTGGTCACCGGTGGAGGCAGCGGGATCGGCAAAGGTGTGGCCGCCGGGGTGCTGGCCGCCGGCGGCAACGCGATGCTCGTCGGACGCAACGCCGACCGGCTGGCCGCCGCGGCCGAGGAACTCTCCGGCGGCGACGGCCCGGGAGCGGTGCGTTACGAGCCCGCCGACGTCACCAACGAGGAGGAGGTGGCCCGCGTCGTCGAGGCCACCACGGCATGGACCGGCCGGCTGAACGGCGTCGTGCACTGCGCCGGCGGCAGCGAGACGATCGGGCCGATCACCCAGATCGACTCCGAGGCATGGCGGCGCACCGTGGACCTCAACGTCAACGGCAGCATGTACATGCTCAAACACGCGGCGCGTGAGATGGTGCGCGGCGGGGGTGGGTCGTTCATCGGCATCTCGTCGATCGCGGCCAGCAACACCCACCGGTGGTTCGGCGCCTACGGCGTCAGCAAGTCGGCCGTGGATCATCTGATGATGTTGGCGGCCGACGAACTCGGGCCGTCGTGGGTGCGGGTCAACTGCATCCGGCCCGGGCTGATCCGCACCGAGCTGGTGGAGCCGATCATGAGCTCACCGGAGATCAGCGCCGACTACGCGTCGTGCACGCCGTTGCCCCGGATCGGGGAGGTCGAAGACATCGCGAACGCCGCGGTGTTCCTGCTCAGCGACGCCGCCGGTTGGATCACCGGGCAGGTGATCAACGTCGACGGCGGCCATTGCCTGCGGCGCGGACCGGATATGTCGGCGATGCTGGAGCCGCTGTTTGGCGCCGACGGTCTGCGGGGCGTCGTCTCCTAGCTCATCTCCGCGGCGCGGTGCACGGCGTTGATGATGCCTTGATAGCCGGTGCAGCGACAGAAGTTACCGGACAGCCCTTCGCGGATCTCGTCGTCGGTGGGCTTGGGGTTGTCGCGTAGCAGCGCGGTGATGCTGGTGACGAAACCCGGTGTGCAGAAACCGCATTGCAGCCCATGGCAATCCCGCAGCGCCTCCTGCACCGGCGACAATTCACCGTCGGGGCCGGCGATGCCCTCGACCGTCGTCACCTCGGTGTCTTCGGCCTGCACGGCGAAGACCAGGCACGACCGCACCGCGTCGCCGTCGAGCAGCACCGTGCAGGCGCCACACGCGCCGTGCTCACAGCCCAGATGTGTTCCGGTCAGGCCACACTTCTCGCGCAGGAAGTCCGCGAGCGTCAGCCGCGGTTCGACGACGGCGCGGTACGTGCGTCCGTTGACCGTCATCTCCACCGGTTGCTCATGCATTGATTGCCTCCGTTGTGGCTTTGGTCCAGGCGCGCGCCACCATCGCCGCGCCGATTTTGGCTCGGTAGGCCGCTGACCCCTGCAGGTCGGACGGGATGTCGTCGATACCCGACAGGGCGAGTTCACCGATCTCGTCGGCGCTGATATCGCTGACCGGCCGGCCGGTGATCGCCTCTTCGGCGGGTGTGCCGCGCAGCGGTGTCGACCCGAGGCCCAAAAGCCCGATGCCGCAGCGGGTCACCCGATTGTCGTCGTCGAGCTCGACCGCGACGGCCGCACCCGCGATCGCGAAATCGCCGTGCCTGCGCACGAACTCCTCCATCGCGAAACCCGAGCGGGCGCCCCACACCGGGAAGTGCACCGCGGTCAGGATCTCCGCGGGCTGCAGCGACGTCTCCCACAGCCCGGTGAAGAAGTCCTGCGCGGCGATCTCTCGGGACCCGTGCGAGGACACCGCATCCATCCGCGCGTCCAGCGCCAGCGCCACCGCCGCGTACTCGGCCGCGGGATCGGCGTGCGCGATCGCACCGCCGAGTGTGCCCCTGGTCCGGATCTGGAAGTGGCCGATATGCGGGGTGGCCAACGTCAACAGCGGAACCGATTCCGCCACTTCGTCATCCATGCCGACATAGGAATGCGGAGTGCCCGCGGCGATGCGCACCGCGCCGTCGACCAGGTCGATGCCGCGCAGCTCGTCGATGCGGGAGATGTCGATGAGGTTCTCGAAATGGGTGAGCCGCATCGCCAGCATCGGCACCAGGCTCTGACCGCCGGCGAGCACTTTCGCGTCGTCGCCGTACTCGGCGAGCATCTCCACCGCATCCTTCACCGATTCGGCGCGGTGGTAGGCGAACGGGGCGGGCTTCATGAGACCAGCCGGGCCAACAGGGCCTGCAGATCATCGGCGGCGGTGGCGCGTTTGCGCCTGCGCCCGACCAGGAACCCGATCAGCACACCCGCCGCCAGCGCGCCGGCCGCCGGCGCGTACCGCTTGGCCATCGCCGGTGCGACGGCCTTGACCAGCGCCAGCGAATCGATCACGTCGCCCTGATCGGCACTTGAGCCGGTATCCGTTGTGGGGCTGGATGTCTCGGCGGCGGCAGCGGTGGCGGCGGGGGCGGCACCGCCGAGCAGCTCGGACTCCAGGCTGTTGGCGAACTGTGCGATCAGGTGTCCGGCCACATCGGCCAGCACGCCGCGGCCGAACTGCGCGGCCTTACCGGAGATGGTCAGGTCGGTGGTGATCAGCACGCTGGTCGCGTCACCCTCGTCCTTGAGCTGCGCGGTGACGACGGCCGCGACGTTGCCGTTGCCGCGGGTCTCCTTGCCGTTGGCCTTCAGCACCATCCGTTGTGCTGCGGCGTCCTTCTCTGCGAACGCCGCCTCACCCTGATACGACACGGTGATCGGGCCGACCTTGACCTTGACCCGGCCGGTGAACGCGTCACCGTCGACCGACAGCAGGGTCGCACCCGGCAGACACGGCGCTACGCGCTCGACGTCGGTGAGGAACTCCCACGTCTTCGCGGCGGGCACCGCGACGCGGAACTCGTTGTTCAGTTCCATTCTCTCCCTTACTTCCTGGCTTGCTCGATCAGGTCGACGATCGTCGCGGGGCTGGCGGGCAGTTTGGTCAGCGTCACACCCAGCGGTGCCAGCGCGTCGTTGATCGCGTTGATCACCGCGGGCGTCGACCCGATCGCGCCGCCCTCACCGCAGCCCTTGTAGCCGCCGACACCCGGCCCGGGAATCTCGACGTGGCCGTACTCGATCACCGGCACCTCAGTGGCCGTCGGCAACAGGTAGTCGACGAACGTCGACGACAACGGGTTTCCGTCGTCGTCGTAGACCATGTCCTCGAGCAGCGCACCGCCGATGCCCTGAACCGTGCCGCCCGCGATCTGGCCCTCGACCACGTTGGGGTTGATCATCGGGCCGACGTCCTCGCTGACGATGTAGCGCGTCAACGTGACCCGTCCGGTCTGCGCGTCAACCTCGCAGGTGCAGACGTGCGTGGCGTTGGCCCAGTGGATGGGCGCCTCCGAGGTGAACCGCGCCGTCGCCTCGAGCGACGCCGACACCCCCGGCGGTAACTGCTGCGGCTCGTAGTAGGCGCGGTACGCCAGATCGGCGAAACTCACGCTCTTGTCCGGGTTGTCGCGCACCACCGCATGTGAGCCGACGAGCTCGATCTCGGTTTCGTCGACTTCGAGGCGCGGCGCGGCCATCGCGAGGATCTGGCTGCGCAGCATCGCGCCGGCCTCGTTGACGGCGCCCGCCGTCATCGGCGCGCTGCGGCTGCCCTGGGTGCCGGCGCCGTACGGGGTCACCGCGGTGTCACCCTGGATCGTCGACACGTCGTTGATGTCGGCGCCGAGCGCGTCGGCGGTCAACTGAACGACGGTGGTCTCCAGGCTGTTACCCGTCGAGCCGCCGTTGACATAAACATTGATCTTGCCGGTCGGCTCGATCCGGATGGTGGCGCCCTCGGTGGCCAGGTGGCCCGTCGCGGCGCCGGTCGGCTCGATGTAGGCCGAGAAGCCCAGGCCGATGTAGCGGCCTTCGGCCAGCGCATCGGCCTGCTCCTTGCGAAAGCCTTCGTGGTCAAGGATTTTCACGGCCTGCTCGAAGGTGTCCGCCGGCGCGACGTGGTCGTAGGGCATGCCGTTGGGGTTGACGTACGGCATCTCGTCGCCGCGCAGGATGTTGCGCCGGCGCAACTCGACCGGGTCCATGTCCATTTGGCGTGCGGCGATGTCGAACAGTATTTCCCGCGCCAGGGTTTCGTACTGCCACGGGCCGCGGTAGGCGTGCAGGCCCGCGGTGTTGGAGAACACCGTCTTGTAGTTGAAGCTGGCCTTGGGCACCCGGTACGGCCCGGGAAAGAACATTCCGACGGCGGCGGTGGTCAGCACCGGATACGGGGTGGGATAGGCGCCGATGTCGTAGGTGAAGTCGATGTCGGCGGCCAGGATCTTGCCGTCCTCGTCGAACGCCATGCGCGCCTTGCCGTCGACGTGGCGGGCCTGCCCGGCCGACATCAGGTTCTCGCGCCGGTCCTCGATCCATTTCAGCGCTACGCCCGACGTCGCAGCGCCCGATGGCGCGTTCGACGTCGCCGTGACCTTGCGCGCCGCCAACATGATGCACATGTCCTCGCGCATCGGTACGACCTTCTGCCCGAAGCCGCCGCCGGTGTCGCGCATGATGACTCGCACGTTCTGCGCCGGGATGCCGAGCAGCCGCGCGCAGAAGGCCCGCAGCTCGTGCGGCGTCTGCGTGGACGCCCACATCGTCAACTCGCCGGTGGACGGCGCCCATTCGACGACCAGCCCGCGGGTCTCGATCGGCACCGGCGCGTGGATCTGCTGATAGACGTCGGCCTCGGCCACGTAGGCGGCGTTGGCGAAGACCTCCTCGTCCGGCGGCGCGCCTCCCATCCCGCCGGCGACGTTGTCGGGGTAGGCCTCGTGCACGACCACGTCGGAGCCGACCGCCTTGCGGAAGTCCGCGACCGCGGGCAGTGGTTCGTAGTCGACGTCCACGCGTTCGACCGCGTCTTCGGCGAGGTAGCGGCTGTCGGCGACGACGAGCGCGACGGGGTCGCCGACGAACTTCGCCTCGCCCTCGGCCAACGGCGGGCGCGGGGTGTCGGGCATGTCCTTACCCGCCACCGCATGCCACGCCTCCTTGACATCGGGGTTGAGGTCGGCGGCGGTGAACACCGCGTGCACACCGGGCATCGCCAGCGCCGCCGACGCGTCGATGCCGTTGATGCGCGCCCGCGCGAACGGGCTGCGCACAAAGCACGCGTGCAGCATTCCTGGCCGCATCACATCGTCGACAAATGTGCCGTGACCAGTGAGAAGTCGATTGTCCTCGACACGTGCGAGGCGGGTGCCCGCATAACGGGTCGCGACGGTTCCACCTGCGGGGGAAGCCACGGCTATCGCTCCAATCCGACGGCTAGAAGAGTCTCGTTATCCTACTTCGGTAAACAAAATGCCGGAAGTGGAGAACGACATTATCGGATGATCTGTCTCATCCATCGTGGTGGATGCGACCGCTGGTCTCGGTCAGCGGCCGCCCGCCGCCGCCCCACCGCTGGGCGATGATCTCCGCGGCGATCGACACCGCGGTCTCCTCGGGCGTGCGCGCCCCCAGATCCAGCCCGATCGGGCTGGCCAGCCGGCTCAGCTCGGCCTGGGTCAAACCAACCTCGAGCAGCCGCGCCGTCCGGTCGTCGTGGGTGCGTCGCGAACCCATCACCCCGATGTAGCCGACCTCGGGCAGCCGCAGCGCGACCTGCAGCACCGGGACGTCGAACTTGGGGTCGTGGGTGAGCACGCAGATCGCTGTGCGCGCGTCGATGGTGCCCTGTTCGGCCTGTTCAGCGAGATACTTGTCGGGCCACTTGACCACCACCTCGTCGGCGGCGGGGAAGCGGGCCGGCGTCGCGAACACCGGACGCGCGTCGCACACGGTGACCCGGTAGCCCAGCAGTGCCCCCTGCGCGGCCAGCGCGCTGGCGAAGTCGATCGCCCCGAAGATCAGCATCCGTGGCCGCGGGGCGTGGCTGGCGACGAACACCTCCATCCCGGTTTCCTGGCGTTGACCGTCGGGGCCGTAGGACAACACCGCCGTTCGTCCCGCGGCCAGCAATCCGCGCGCGTCGTCGGTGACGGCGGCATCGGCGCGCACCGAGCCGAGCGAACCGTCGGCCGAGTCCGGCGAGATGACCAGCCGGCGACCGACGACCTGCGGATCGGGGTGCGCGATGACCGTCGCGACCGCGGTCGGGCGGTGTGCGGCGATGTCGTCGGCGATCGCCTGGAGCTGGGGGAAACTGTCGCGCGACATCGGCTCGGCGAAGATGTCGATGATGCCGCCGCAGGTGAGGCCGACGGCGAACGCGTCGTCGTCGCTGAAGCCGTAGCGCTGCAGCTCCGGGCGGCCCGATGCGACGACCTCGTTGGCCAGTTCGTACACCGCGGACTCCACGCAGCCGCCCGACACCGATCCGGCAACCGTGCCGTCGGGTGAGACGACCATCGTGGCGCCGGGCGGACGCGGTGCGGAGCGGATCGTGCGCACCACGGTGGCGACCCCCGCGGTGCCGCCGGCCTTCCACACCGACAGCAGTTGATCGAGTACGTCGCGCACGCTCGCAGTGTAGGCCGGATATGCGCCTCCGCTGGGCAGATGCTCAGCGCACGTCGAACGCGATAGCGTTATGGACTACTTCAATGTGGAGGTCACGATGCGACGGCTCACGGCAGCCGTGATGGTTGCGGGCACGATGGGTGCGACGCCTGCGGTGGCCGCCGCGTCCCCGGTGCCGCCGGTTTCCGACGCGGCACGCGCCGCCGGCCTGATCGATGTGCGCACGGTCGTGCCGAATGCCGTGATCGACCTGCGCTACGCGACGCCGGACAACTTCGTCGGCGAACAGCTGTATCCGTCCGACGCGCGGTGCCTGGTGCACGAGTCGATGGCCGCGGGCCTGGTGGCGGCAGCCGATGCGCTACGACCCGACGTGCTGGTGTTCTGGGACTGCTACCGGCCCCACGACGTGCAGGTGCGGATGTATGAGGCGGTTTCGGAACCCGGTTGGGTGGCGCGGCCGGGCCGCTACGCGCGCAGCCACGAAGCCGGCCTCTCGGTGGACGTCACGTTGGCGCGCGACGGCAACCTGCTCGACATGGGCACCGGCTTCGACGAGTTCGTGCCGCGCGCCAACGCCTATGCGACTGAGGGCATCAGCGCGGCCGCGCGGCAGAACCGGGCCCGGCTGCGCGAGGCGATGGAACTCGGTGGGCTCTCGGTGTATTCGGGTGAGTGGTGGCACTTCGACGCGCCGAACGCCCACGTCGACCGTCCGATCCTCGACGTGCCGGTGAACTAGGCGGTTTTCTCCCACAGGCAGTCACCGCTCAGGACGGCCTCGAACATCCTGGGCGGCACGGTGATCGACAGCGGTTGGCCCGGTTGCCCCTCGAACTCCTGGGGCGGTCCGACCACGCCGGCGCTGACGACCTCCGACAGCACTGCACGACAGCGGCTTTCCGGATTACGCGGGGTCGCGGTCCAATCGCCCGAGGCGACTTCGGGATTGCGCTTACCCTGTCCGCGCAGCGTGATCGGCGGTCCGTAGCTCAACCACCTGTCGTCGGGCGGTTGCGGGGTGGTGACGGGCTGCCATCGCCCGGCGCTGCACGTCAACGGCATACCGGGCTCCTGCGGCACGGTCGCGACGTCGGCCAGGTCGGCGGGGCACGGAGTATTCGGTTGCGGCTCAGGGGTTTCCGCGGCCGCGACGGCGGGCGCCGCGAACACGGCCGCCGCCGCGACAAGGGCGGTAACGCTGCCACGCACCGCGCTACACCTTGTCGAGATCGGTGCTCATCAGCATCACGTTGTACTCCGACCACAGCGACAGGTTCCAGTACAGCTCCGAGCCGGTACCCAACGTGGACGGGGACCAGGGGTGCATCATCGGCGCGTAGATGCCGCCGTTCTGCTGGCCCATTAGCACCTTGGCGCTGGACCAGGTGCCTTCCGGCCTGTCGGCCGTGCGCATCACGATGTTGTTGAACTGGTCGCCGTGCAGCACAACGTATTTGCCGAGATGTTCGTTGTACTGGACCGACATCTCGCTGACCTGGTTGCCCACCTTGGCGACCCCGCAGGCCCCCTTGTCCACACCGAACACCGCAGTCGCCTTGCCGGGGTCGTTCTTGTACCACCCGGCCGGAGTGTTCGAGAACCAGCCTCGCTGGCCCTTGTTGTAGTACTCGTACTTGCTGACGTCGAGGATGTCCTTCTCGGCGACACGGGCGAGATGCGCGGCGCCCTGACGGCCGTTCGGGGTCCCGTACACGTAGACATAGCCGTCGTCGCCTCGCACGAACGCCGACTGCTGGAAGTTCTTGTGACCGCTCCACGGGTTGTTGTAGCGCACGGAAGTCGGTGCGACGGTCCAGTTCTCGCCGTTGTCGGTCGAGTACGCGATCGCCGAGTAGTTCGTGGTCCACTGCCCGGGCGAACCCCACTGGGACACCGACATGAAGCTGACGTACTGGGTGACGCCGAACTGGGTGCCTTCCGACGGAAGGGCGATGCCCGCGGTCGGGATCAGCGTCACCCCGGTCGGCAACCCCGGTGCGGGGTGGATGATCTGCCTGGCGAACGTCGGGTTCGACAGCGGCGCACCGCCGAACATGTTGCCGTTGAACCATTCCCCGTCGGGAATCGTCATGCCGTCGGCAAGGTCTTTGTCAGAACTGCGGAAGAGCGTGTTGAGCCGCCATATTCCGGACATGTTGGGGCCGCTGAAGGTGTCACCGACCGCGATGAGGACCTGGTTCTCGTTCCACGGGGTCGACGGGTCGTCGACCATGCCGTTGTCCCACATGACGCCGATGTCGGTGCCCCACACGCCGAACCGGTCGGCGGTGTTGTTCGTCGGGTAGTTGCCCGTGACCCAGTCGATGAACTTGGTGGACCCGCTGAGCTGTTGGCCGGGTCGGGGAAAGCCCGGCCTGGGGTTGGCGGCTGCGGCGGCCAACGCCAGGCTGGTGGCGGTCTGGGCGGCGAGGTCGGCTTCGGTCGAATCCTGACCACCCAACCCGGTGAGGAATCTTTCGAACTCGCCGCGCGCGACCGCGAGCAGCCCCCACATGAAGATCGGCTGGGTAGGTGCCGTCGGCGCGGTGCCCGCCAGCGGGTTCAGCACCCAGTTGACCACGCTGGACACCACGGTCGTCACCGTCGCGAGCAGATCCTGGGGCGCGCTCGGCGCTTCAGCCTCGGTGATCTCGGTGACCTCGGTGTCCTCGGTCGACTGTGCGGCCATCTTCGGCGACATCATCACCGGAGAGGCCGCGGCCAGCACCCGCGCGTCGACGAACTTGGCGACGGCCTCGGCGCGCCGAACCGGTGACGCGGGGTCGTCGAGCCACTGGACCGTGGGCGCAGAGATGGCCGTGGTTGCCGGCGATTCGTTGTCGGACCTCGACGAGTTCGACGAACGCGTCGGCTCGGGCGCCTCATCCTCGGAGGCCTCGGCGGTCGGCGGCGTGGTCGGCTCCTCGGCATCGACCTCGTCTGCTTCGTCGGCGTCTTCGACCTCGGAATCCTCGACCTCGGAATCTTCGTCCTCGGCGTCTTCGTCGGCGGCGGGCGACGTGCCGGTGTTGGTCTGGGCCTGTACGACGCCGGTCGTGGTGGCGGTCTCATCGGGGTCGGACGTGTCGTCGGTCGGGTCGGCCTGCGAGCCGCTCGACGGCGCCTCAGCGTGTTGTTGCGATGCGGGTTCCGAAGGGGTCGACGCGCTCTCGGCCGACGACGCCGCGGCGGTCGAATCGGCACCGTCGTCCGCCAGCGCTACCCCGTGTCCGGTGGCGATTGCCGTACCGACTCCCAATGCGACGGCCAGTCCCCCGACCCGGCCGATATGAGCTGCGGCTCCCATGGTGCTTGTCCTCCAGGTACTTCTCCCCCGAACGTTTGCGCTAAGGGCATTAAAGCGAACCTGACCGATGATCACAGCAAAAGAGGCAAATGTCTCACAAACCACATGAGACCCGGTGGTGTTGATCTTGATGGGGTTTTGTCCACCAGCTCAGATACCGAGCAATGACACGCAGCCCGCGCAGCTAAATCAACCCGCGAAATGCACGTTAGCGATGTCTCTACTCGCACTTCTCCGCGCTAACGTGCATCTCGGGACGGATTCGCCGGCCGCTAGGGGGTGATGCCGGCCTCGCGCAGGGCCTGCTCGTAGAGATCGGTGGCCTCGGTCAGCCCGTCGTTGATCCAGGCGTCCACCATCCCCACCCGATCAGCGACCAGCTGGGCCTTGTTCAGCCACACCTGGAAGTCCTCGTCGCGACGCAGTGCGTCGATCTTTTCCTGCGAGCCCTGGATCAGGATGAAGCCGCCCAACTCGGTGCTCTGCGGTTTGAGGATCGCGATGTCGAAGCGCTCGATCTTGCCGTCTTGGGTCAGCCGGTCGAGGTAGCCCCTGGTTTCCCGCAGCAGCGCGAGCGCTTGCGGTTCACGTCCGGCTGTGGGGATGCCCCAGGCAATCCAGAATGCTGCGTCGGCCATGGCTTCCTTCTACACCACATGTGGTTGTGGGCCAATCGTGCGACGCTCCTTGGATGCTGCAACGCCATCAGCCACGACGCGCATGGGCGGCGGTCGTCCTGCTCGCGATCGTCGGCACCCTGAACTACGCCGACCGGTTCCTGCCCGCAGTGCTGGCTGAGCCGATCAAACAGGACCTGGCGTTGTCGGACACGATGATCGGCGTCATCAACGGCTTCGGGTTTCTGGTCGTCTATGCCGTGGTGGGCATCGCGATCGCACGGATCGCCGACCGGGGCGCCTTCGGTCTGGTGGTCTCGGTGTGTCTGACCCTGTGGGGCGCGATGACGATCCTGGGCGGCGCGGTGCAGTCCGGGTTTCAGCTCGTGCTCACCCGCGTCGGCGTCGCGATCGGCGAGGCGGGCAGCACCCCTGCCGCGCACGCCTACGTGGCCCGCAATTTCGTGCCGGAACGGCGCGCGGCCCCGTTGGCCGTCATCACCTTGGCCATCCCGTTCGCCAGCGCCGCGAGCCTGATCGGTGGCGGCCTGCTGGCCCAGTCACTGGGCTGGCGAACGGCTTTCGTGGTGATGGGTGTCATCAGCGTGCTTTTCGCCCCGCTGGTGCTGCTGGTCCTGGGTCGACGTCAGGACATGCCGGCCGGACCGGCGCACACCGCGGCGGCCGGCAATCCGTGGGACCTGCTGAGGAAACCCGCGTTTCTGATGATCGTCGGGGGAGGTGCGTGTGTTTCGTTCGCCGGGTACTCGTTGACGGCGTTCGCGCCGGCATATCTGGTCCGCACCAGGGAAATGTCGTTGGGCGAAGTCGGTGTGCAGTACGGGATCGCGAGCGGTCTGACCGGCATCGTCGGGCTCCTGGTTGTCGGTCGGATAGCAGATCGCTTGTCCGCCAAGGATCCTCGCTGGTTGCTTTGGCTGGTGGGGGTGATGATCGCTGCGCTGCTCCCGTTTTCGGCGCTGGCCTTCTTGGTGGAAAGCCGGTCCCTGTGCATCTTGTTCATCGCGATGAGCTACGTGATCGGCACCGCCTATATGGCGCCGTCGATCGCGGCGATTCAGCGGCTGGTACGCGTCGAGCAGCGCGCGACGGCGTCGGCGGTGTTTCTGTTCTTCGGCGCCATCGTCGGGTCTGCTGGCCCGTTCCTGACCGGTGTCATCAGCGATGTGCTGACCGCTGACATCGGTGTGATGTCACTTGGGCGGGCACTGTTGATCGTTCCGGTCGCCCAGATCGTCGCGATCGGATGCTACGCGGCCGCGAGCAGGTGGTTCATGCGCGACATCGTCGACGTACCGGAACTGGCAACCAGTAATTGACCGGCGTGGATTTCGGACCCGGGAGTTTCCCCGGGCGCGCTGCGCAGCCGCGCCATTTGCTGCACCCCGCGGCGTCGCCGCCGGGCGGCCGCGCCGACGGGCCCGTAGCTGCGCTTTTGCATACAAATGCCGAATTCCATCGCCGCAGTAACAGCGACACTTCCTCGGGACTTCGGGGCACGCGGTTTCATCGTTTTCCGCACTTCGACCGAGCGGAAACGTCGGCCACCGACATGCACTTTTCCGATTTGCCCCGGCTGCCCGCGGCCCAGCCCACGGTGCTCAGGATAGGTATAGTCGCGTTCGATTACGATCCGAGCCAGCAAACTCTAGGTCGACGTATTTCATGAGTAGGGCTGGGGTTTTAGACCAGCACCTGTGCTCATAGCCAACGTCTAGTACCGTGTAGAACGCGTTACAGTATCGGCGATGGCTACCCCGCAGGGCGCCGTGGCGCATGCGGAATCGAGCGAGGAGGTCCTGGCGTCTCGTCGACATGACCATGGCGGGCGGCTTGTCCGGCTTCGCCCATTGCGGAAACTACACGTGGATCGGGGGATCAATGACCATTGCTCGAATCGCCGTCGACGGCTCCGACGACCAGCGATCGGCATCCATGCCATTGCCCACCGCGGACGCCTCGAGCCTTGAACCGCCGACCGTGCCGCTGCCGGGACTCGACGCCACCGAGTACCGATGCTGGCAGGATTTCAGTGAAACCGCTACGGCGCTCTTCGCGGTGCTGAACCGCCAGCTCGTCGATGCGCACGGGCTCACCCTATGGGATGTCATGTTGTTGCGATTCCTGGCCAACTCGACCGACGGGTCCGCGCGGATGGGGGAGATCGCCGAAGTCCTTGCGGTGATACCCAGCCGGGTCAGCCAGCAGATACGCCGACTCGAAGCCCAGTCGCTGGTGCGCCGATGCAAGAGTCAGCAGGACCGGCGCGTCGTGCTCGCCAGCATCACCGGCGCGGGACAGGCGAGGCTGAAGCCGGCACTCGCGACCTACGCCACGGGCGTCCGCGTCCTGTATCTGAACCCGCTTACGCGCCAACAGATGACGAGCCTGGGTGACAGTTGCCGGCGAATCGACGGCCCGCTACGCCTTCAGGGCGCGCAGGCGAAGCCCGCACGCAATTAGCCCTTCGGGGTTGTGGTTACCCTTACCTAATCGGCGGAGTAACGTCGTATTCGAGTTCGGATCTTCGGCACGCGTGCGTTTCCCAGCCTTTGACAGGTAGTTTCGGCTTGAAACTGTCTGACGCTGCCGTTATTTTGCGGCCCGCAGGGTGCAATCGACTGCCCAGCGCTTTCGTTCAACGGCCAAATTGCCCAACCGGTAACTGCGCTGACGAATCCGTCAACCGGCCCCCAAAAATGCGGGATGGCCTGCGGCTTTTCGGTACCTTCTGCCGTAGTCACGACTAAGGGAGTTGCATTGGCGGACAGCACCGGGCGACACGGAACGTCGGGTGCCTACTGGGCAACATCTCAGGGCGTTGCTGTGTTCGTATTCGGGCTAGAACGGAGCGATTCCTGATGAACTCGGATGGATTCAGCGTGCCGCCCCCACTCGACGCGACCGATGTCGGCCCCTGGGAGAACCGGGACGGATACCGGGCGCGGCGGTTCCTCGGAACACGCCGGGGTGAAGCGGTGCCCGTCCAGATCGTCGGACTCCAGGACGTGCACGGCGCCGTCATCGCGCGACAGATCCGGATCGGCCGCGAGCAGGTGGAGCTCGATATCGCCGACGTCCACAAGCTGATCTGGACGCTTGCCGATGCGTGCAACGAAGCCGACCGGCTGAACCATCTGTCGAGTGAGTTCGAGCGCGACTGCTGCTCGGATCTGCTTTGGGATGTCGACTCGGCGTGAACGTCGGCGCGACCCCTCCCACGAACCGCAACCAGCTCCGCGGCACGAACATCAGCTGCGCGGAGCTGCAGGAACTGCTGCGTCGTGACGCGGCGACCGCCACCGAATGGCTCGTCCGTCGCCGATTCCGTGGCAGCACCGACGACCAGGTCGCGCAACGTAAACGGGTGCTCGCCTATATCGAGTGGTGTGGAGCCGCGGCAGATGCGTTGCAGGAAAGTGAGTTGCTCGACTACCCCGACTTCCATCGCGAGTGGCGAATGCAGGCGTTACGCAGCGACATTCGCGAGATGCCCCATCGCTTCGCCTGGGTGTTCGCCTCCCAGGTACTCTTTGCCATCTCGATCATGCTGTTCGTCGCGGGCCTTCCTGCGATGGCCATACCGCTTCTTGCCGGAGCCGTCTTCGGCGGGCTGCACGTCTACCTTGCCGTTCCGTCGGTGATCGTCGGACCTGACAGTGCACGGGTTTGCCGGGCCGACAGCGATTTCCGGGTACGAGGGGCATAGCCAGTCAAGGGCGAACCCGCCGCGAGCGGATCGCCACTTTATTCGGCGCAAGCCGGTAGTTTCGCGGGCGTGGCCGAGTTGATGAATCGCCAGATCGTGTTGCGCCGCCGGCCCAGCGGTCTGGTGCAACCCGATGACACCGAGTTGATCACCGCGCCTGCGCCCGAACCTGCCGAGGGCGAAGCGCTGGTGCGAACCACCTATATCGGTATCGACGCCGCCGCACGCACCTGGCTCAACGATCAGCCGGGCTACCTGCCGCCGGTGCAACTCGGCGAGGTCATTCGGGCGGCAGGAATCGGTGAGGTGGTGGCCTCGCGCTGCGACGCCTACGCCATCGGCGATGTCGTCACCACGCTGACGGGGTTCCAGGAGTATGTGATCAGTCGCGACGACCTGTTCACCACGCCGGTGCCCGGGCCTGCCGTCGACCAGCTTGCGGTCATGAGCGTGTACGGGCCGACCGGTGCCACAGCGTATTTCGGCATGAACGACATCGGCAGGCCACAGCCGGGGGAGACGGTCGTGGTGTCTGCTGCTGCCGGCGCCACCGGATCCGTCGCCGGACAGATCGCCAAGATCGCCGGCGCGCGTGTGGTCGGAATCGCGGGTGGCCCGAAGAAGTGCCGTGCGGTGGTGGAGGACTTCGGCTTTGACGCCTGCATCGACTACCGCGAAGACGATCTGAAGGCTGCGCTCAAGCAGCACTGTCCGAACGGCGTCGACGTCTACTTCGACAACGTCGGCGGCCCGATTCTGGACGCGGTACTCGGGCGTCTGGCCCCCAAGGCCCGCGTCGTGCTGTGCGGCGTGATCTCCAGCTATCTGACCGGAGAGCATCCCGGACCGGCCAACTACGTGAACCTGCTGTCCAAGACCGCGTCGATGCAGGGGTTCAACGCGCTCGACGAATGGGGCCGCTTCGAGGAGGCGTTCGGCCCGCTGCGAAGGTGGGCGCAGGAGGGTCGCCTCGTGCACCGCCAGACGATCTTCGACGGCATCGAGTCCTGTGTCGATGCATTGAACGGCCTGTTCACCGGCGTTAACATCGGCAAGATGCTGGTCAAAGTCAGCGAACCCACCCCGGCCGGATGACGGTCGGCCAAGTGGCGACAACCGCCGCGGTTAGACCAGCAAACGCTGGGGTATTGGGTCACCGGGCGACGGCCGTCGCACTTCGATTGACGTGTAGGAGTTGGAGCATGAACGTTCGGCGAATCGCTCGACTGTTTGCCGTTGCGGCGGCAACCTGCGCTGCACTGCTTGCAGGACCAGTTCCGCTCGCCGCAGCACAACCGGCCCCGGCCCCCGCGCCTGCGCCGCCGCCACCGTGCCCGGACGTGCAGCTGGTCTTTGCGCGAGGAACCGGCGAGCCGCCCGGTGTCGGTGGTATCGGGCAGGCGTTCGTCGACAGCCTGAGGACGCAACTGGGGCCGCGGACCATGGACGTGTATCCGGTCAACTACCTCGCCAGCGGTGCGTTCGGTGATCGAATCCAGTTCGCCCGCACCGTCATTGACGGGATCCGCGACGCCGCGCTCAAGGTTCAGGCGACGGCTGCGAACTGCCCGGACACCGAGGTCGTCCTCGGCGGCTTCTCGCAGGGGGCGGTCGTTGCCGGCTACGTCACCGCCGCCGAGATCCCCGAGCAGATACCGCCCGAGTACCGCGAGTTCATTCCGGAGCCCATGCCCGAGGAGATCGCCGAGCACGTCGCCGCGGTCATCTTGATCGGCATGCCGTCGGATCAGTTCATGCGGGATATCGGTGCCCCGCCGGTTGTGATCGGTCCGTCCTACGTGGACAAGACGTTGAACCTGTGTGCCCCTGACGACACCATCTGCAATGGCGCGCCCGCCGGCGGACCGTCGTTCGCGCACAACGTCTACGGCGTCAATGGAATGGTCGGCGAAGGCGCGGCCTACGTGGTGAGCCGCCTCGGACCCGAAGCGGAAGCCAGCTAGACCGCGGGACTTTTCCTGCCCTGGGCTGCCTCGTAAGCCTTGAGGACATCGCGCGGTATTCGACCGTGGACGGCAACGCCATGACCGTACGTCCAGGCCCACTGTCGAATTGCGGCGCGACGCATCGCTGCGGCCTCGGCGGAGTCCAGCGTCGTGCTGAATAGGTGGCTGCGCTGACGGACCGCCGTTTGACGGGCGGCACTTATCCAGGAAGCGAAAGTGTCGCGCAGCTTCCGGGCATTCTCGCGCGAGAGGTAGATCTCGTAGCTGACGCCGTCCAATTCGAACACGACGATCTCATCGGCAGCGCTGGTGCGATCGAATTCGTCGACGAATGCGGCCCCGGCTGACAATTTCGTCCCCCCTTGCAGCGTTTGCGCAGTTGACGAAGCGCGGCCATGAAAGGAAAGTGCGGAGCTGCAGTACCAGCGCCACACCCCTCGTTAACTCGAAGCGCTGGCTGCATTTGCAATTTCCCTTATGGCGGACGCGATTGCAGTCGAAAGGCAAAATACCCCGATTGGGCCCCATCTGCGAGGTGAATGCCCGAAATAATTGACGCAGGCGTCGATCGCAGCCAAGATTTGGTTAGTCGTGCTGTGCATCGAGGGCCGATCAATGCCCGCGTAATCGTTTGCCAGCAAACTCATCAAGACCTCCGATTGGTTGAAAGCGCAATATTTGTGTTCGGCGGCAATATCGGCTTTGCGTGCGCGACCCGCTGCTCTACGAGGCGCTGTAGTAGCGACCCGGTAAGGTTCGGCACGTGAGCACCCCCGATGTACGTGCGCGCTGGTTGCGTGGCGGCCTGGTCGGTGGGTGCTCGGCACTGCTCACCGTCGGCGCTCACACCGCGGTCGACGACGCGATTCCCCACGGGGCTGCGCTGATGGTCGTGTTGTTGCTGTGTGCCACCGCGGGTGCGGCGGTGGGCAGCGCGGCGACCGAGCGCACCCACGGCCGTCTTCTCGGTGTGATCGCTGCGTTGGGCGGAACCCAACTCGTCGGCCACGGCGCCCTGACGTTGTTCGGTGGTCACCACGATGGTCTCGGCGGGTTCGGGATGTCACCGTCGATGGCAGCGGCCCACGCGGCCGCGGCAGTCGTGCTCGGCGCGGCCATCGCAGCGGTGGAATACCTCTACGTCGTATGCGAGTCAGTGCTCTGCTGGCTGCGGCTGTTCACGCTGGGTGCCATCCGTGCGACATCGCGTGCTCGGCACTGGACCACCAACAGCGTTGTCGCGCAGGCTGTTCTACTGCATTCCGGGTTGGGGATGCGTGCCCCACCTGTCTTCCCTGTCTAGCTCCACACTTTCGCTTCCGTCGCCATCGCGCTGATGGCCGCCGAACGCCGCAAGCCGCGGCGAAATTCTGCGCTGCACCGTCCATGGTGTCGGGGTCGCGCACCCCTACTTCCGAAAGTTCTTCCCGGCTATGACAACAACCCCCAACAGCTCCCGCGGACTGCGGGCTCTGCTGATGCGCCTGCACTTCTATGCGGGCGTGTTCATCGGTCCGTTTCTTCTGATCGCCGCCGTCACCGGCCTGCTCTACGCGGTGATCCCGCAGGTCGACAACGCGGTGTACCGCCACGAGTTGACCGTCGACCGCGTCGGCGAACAACGCCTACCGCTGGCCGACCAGATCGCCGCTGTCCGTACCTCCCATCCCGCCGGAACAGTGGAAAGCATTCGTCCGCCCAACGCCGCCGACGAAACCACACAGGTCAGGTTGCTGGTCGACGACGTACCGCCGGACTATGCGCGCACCGTGTTCGTCGACCCCTACACCGGGGACATCCGCGGCGCGCTGACCACCTATGGGCAGTGGATGCCGCTGCGGGCGTGGTTCGACGAGCTGCACCGCACCCTGCACCTGGGCGCGATCGGACGAAACTACAGCGAGCTCGCCGCGAGCTGGTTGGGGGTGATTTCACTTGCCGGGCTGGTGCTTTGGTATCTACACCGCCGCGACACCCAGAAGCTGCGGCGCTTCGCTCTGCCCGACCGTGACAAGAAGGACCGGCGCCGAACCCTGTCCTGGCACGGTGCGGTCGGGGTCTGGATCCTCGTTGCGCTGCTCGGGCTGTCGGTCACCGGCATCACGTGGTCGCGTTACGGCGGCCAATCCGTCGACCTCATCCAGCAGAAGCTCAACACCACCGCGCCGACCGTGGACACCACGCCGGGACACCACATCGGCCCGGATACACACCACCACGGGACCCGCTCCGGAGGCGGTGACTCGCTGCTGTACGGGGTCGACACGGCGTTGCGCGCCGCCGAGCACGCGGGCCTGCAAGGGCCGATGTGGTTGTACCCGCCGACCGAAGCCGGAGGCGGTTGGCGGGTCGAGGAAAACAAGCGCGACTGGCCCACCCGGCGCGACGCGATCTCCGTCGACCCGGACAGCGGCGCGGTGACCGACCGGGTCAACTTCGCGGACTGGCCGTTGTTGGCCAAGCTCACCCGCTGGGCCATCGACGCGCACATGGGCATCCTGTTCGGGTGGCCCAACCAGATCCTGTTGGCGCTCACCGCGATCGGTCTCATCACGATCATCATCCGCGGCTACCAGATGTGGTGGCAACGCCGCCCGACGCGCGGGTCGGCGTGGGCGGTCGGGCGTCCGCCACTGCGGGGAGCCATCGGCAGCCTGCCGCCGACCGTCACCGTCGCGCTGATCGTCGCGGCGGCCGGCCTCGGATGGTTCCTGCCGCTGTTCGGCTTGAGCCTGGCGGCTTTCGTTGTCGTCGATCTCGTGATCGGCACGGTCAAACGGCGGCGAACGGCCGCCGACAAGCAGAAGGAGTTCTCAGATGCGTAGCACGAAGCTCGGGGCACTCGGCGCCACGCTGGCGGTGGCCGCGCTGGTGGTTTCGGGGTGTACGGCGCAGACCCATGAAGAGGTGCCGATGGCGGAGTCGGTCATCATCGCCGACCAGTGGGCCAGTGCGGCCGACGCCGGGATGGCGGCCGTCTTCGGGACGTTCAACAACACCGGCCACCACGATGCGCACATCGTCTCCGGGAATTCACCTGTGGCAGAGCGGGTCGAGCTTCACGAGGTGACGTCCGACGCCACCGGTTCGAAAACGATGCGTGAGAAGCACGACGGGTTCGTCGTTCCCGCGGGCGGCACGCGCGACCTGGTGCCCGGCGGCGATCACCTGATGCTGATGGACTTGCGCGAGCCGTTGCATCCCGGCGCCGACGTCGAGGTGACCGTGGTGTTCGAGGACGGTTCGACGCTGCCCATCACCGCTCAGATCCGCGATTTCGCCGGCGCCGACGAAGATTACGCGCCCGCGCATCACGACCATGGTTGAGCAGCCCCGGCGCGGCCGGTTCACGGTCAACCGCCGGCGCCTCCTCACCGGAAGCGCCGCCGCGTTGGCCACCAGTGCCGCGCTCACCCAGTGTGCAAGAGGTCAACCAGCCACAGACCCAAGTGGTTTCGGTACCGAGGTCGAGCCGTTCCACGGCGTACACCAAGGGGGGATCGCCACGCCGCCGCAGGCGCACGCGCTGTTCATCGCGCTCGATGTGCAACCGCAGACCGGGCGCACGCCGCGTGACACCGTGGCGGCGATCCTGCGGCTGTGGACCGCCGACGCGGCCAGGCTCACCCAGGGCCAGCCGGCACTTGCCGACACCGAACCCGAACTCGCCCACCGGCCCGCACGGCTCACCGTCACCGTCGGCCTGGGTCCAGCGCTGTTCGACCGCATCGGGCTGGCCCAGCTGCGACCGGCGACGGCGACCGAGCTGCCGGAGTTCCGCACCGACCGGCTCGAACCCCGTTGGAGCGGAGGCGATCTGTTGCTGCAGATCTGCGCCGACGACCCCGTCGTCGTCGCGCACGCCAGCCGTGTCCTGCTGAAGAACGTGCGCACCATGACGACCCGGCGGTGGCGTCAGAGCGGTTTCCGCGACGCTCGTGGCTCTGATGCGTCGGGTGCAACGATGCGCAACCTGATGGGACAGATCGACGGCACGGTGAACCTGACCGACTCGGCCGCATTCGACCGCCATGTGTGGGACCACGGTGATTCGCAGCCGTGGTTCGCCGGTGGCACGATCCTGCTGCTGCGCAGGATCCGCGCCGAGATGGACACGTGGGATCAGATCGACCGGGAGAGCAAGGAACTCGCGGTCGGCCGGCGGCTCGACAACGGGGCGCCGCTGACCGGACACCAGGAGTTCGACGAACCCGACTTCGCCGCGAGCGTCAACGGGATCCCGGTGATACCACCCAACTCGCACATCGCGCTGGCCAGGCACCGCACCGAGGACGAGCAGTTCCTGCGTCGGCCCTACAACTATGACGACCCGCCGCCGGACGGCCAGACCACCGACAGCGGCCTGATTTTCGCCACCTACCAACGTGACCCGGCCACGCAGTTCGTACCGGTCCAGCAGCGCCTGGCCGACGCTGATGCGCTCAACGAGTGGATCACCACGATCGGGTCCGCGGTGTTCGCGATCCTGCCGGGCGTCGACGCCGACAACGAATATCTCGGCCAGCGGCTTATCGAGTCCGACTGACCGCCGTTTGTGAAACGTGGGCGAAAAACAAGGTGGAATTCCGCCAAGGTTTCACAAACGGCGCTGTCGGCGGCGGTTTGGAGCCTCCTGTCGGGATCGAACCGACGGCCTACGCTTTACAAGAGCGTTGCTCTACCACTGAGCTAAGGAGGCCTGCGAGACCCGAGTTTATCGGGTCACTCCTCGGCCTCGATGATGCGCTGTGACGTCACGGTGCGCGACGTCGTACGGGCCCGCGGCCGACGCCCGGGTATCGGGATCCGGTCGGCGATGTTGCTCAGCGGGTTGACCACCTGCGCCAGCGTGACGACGGCCTCGTGCAGCGCGTCGATCGTCGGCGCCAGCGCCTCCAATCCGGGCGCCAGCCGGTTGAGGGTGTCCGCGACGTCGGCCAGCTTCAGCAGCGGCCCGTTCGGATCGGTCAGCGTGTCGAGCAGCCCGTCCTCGGCCAACAGGCGATCGGCCACCCCGTCCTCGCGCAGCACCCGCTCGATCAGACCGTCGTTGGCCAGCAGCTGATCGGCCAGCCCGCCCGGCGCGATGACCCGCGACAGCGCGCCGTCCTCGGTCGTCATCCGGTCGATCAAGCCGTCTTCGGACGCGATCTGGTCCACCAGCCCACCGGGCTGCAAGGCGCGCGCGACCGGGCCGTTCTCCGCGGTCAGCCGGTCCAGCAGACCACCCTCCTGGGTCAGCTGATCAACCAGCCCGCCGGGCCGCAGCAACCGGTCGACCGGGCCGTTGGGCCGCAACGCCCGGCCCAGCGGCGCGTCGTCGTCCATCAGCCTGGCCAGCCGATTCGCGCGCTCCACCGCGTCGTCGAGACCCAGCATGTGGGCCACCGAAGCGTTGCGCGTCGCGGTATTGGCCTCACCGAGGGAGCGCTGCGCCATCCCGAGCGCGCCGCTGGCCATCGAGATCCCTGCGTCGGCCATCGCCAGCCCGGCCCGCACCGGGGCCGTCGCCAGATCCGTCACGGCTTTGCCGAGGTTCATCGCCCCAGTCTATGGACTTGGCAAGGCCGAATGCAGGCGTGTGCGCCTCAGGACAATTCGGCCAGCGCCGCCTTGATCTTGGTTTGTGCCTCGTCGAGCGATTCCGGTGAGGGGTTGCGGTCGACGTGGGCGAACCCGAAGTCGGTCAGGTTGTAGGCCGGGAACACGTGCACATGCAGATGCGGCACTTCGAGCCCGGCGATGATCACCCCGGCCCGCTCGGCGCCGAAGGCCTTGCACACCGCCTTGCCGATCAGCTGCGAGACCTCCATGACCCGGCCGAAGACGGCGGGTTCGATCTCCTGCCAATGGTCGATTTCGGCGCGGGGGACCACCAGCGTGTGGCCCTGCGTCATCGGTTCGATCGTCAGAAACGCGACGATCTCGTCGTCTTCGTACACGAACCTGCCGGGCAGTTCCCCGTTGATGATCTTGCTGAAGACTGTTGCCATCCTTCGAGCATAGTGAGCACGGTGCGGTCAGCCAGGCCTCAGCCTGCGTGGATGGCTCCGTGGATCTCGGCAACCGTCCACGGCGGTGAGTCGTTGTGATCGCGGAACGCGAGGACCGTCGGCGCCGGCCGGTCGAAGCGGCCGACGAAACCGCCTGCGGCGATGAAGATCTGACCCGTCACGTCCTTGGCCAGGTCACTGGCCAGATACGCGTAGGTGGGGGCGACGTACGCCGGCGGCGCCGCGTCGAGGGCGCCCTGCATGCTCACGTCGTCCAGCAGCCCACGCCGATTCAACTCCGCGATGTGCGCCTCGTACTCCTGGCCGGTCGACAACCGGGTCTTGGCGCCGGGGCACACCACGTTCGCGCGGACGCCGTGTTCCTTGAGTTCGGCCGCGATCGCCATCGTCAACGCGTTGACCGCCCCCTTACCCGCCGGGTAGCCGGTCCCGCCGTAGTCACCGAGGAACGCGAACGAGCTGGTGTTGACGATGGCCCCGCCGCCCTGGGCCACCATCCTCGGCGCGACCGCGCGGCACGTCTCGAACACCGTGCCCAGATGCGCGTCGAGCAGGTCGTGAAACTGCGCGCTGCTGACCGTCAGTATTGACGAGCCGGGCGGCTCTGCGGTGCCCGCACAGTTGATCAGGATGTCGATGCGGCCGAACTCGCCGACGCATTTGTCGATCAGCGCGTCGGCGACTTCTGGTTCGGCAGGTGAGCCCGCCACGCCCACCGCGTTCGGGATGCGTTGGGCGGCTTCGGATACCGCGTCGGCGGCACGTCCGTTGACCACCACACCGGCGCCCTGTTCGGCGAGCAGCTCGGCCACCGCGAGCCCGACCCCGCGGGTGCCGCCGACGACCACGGCACCGCGGCCGGCCAATCGGGTGTTAATTGCTCTGGTCCACCTGGCCGAACTGCATCGCATCCATGTTCCAGTAGCCCCGCAGGTTGGTCAGCAGCCCGGCGTCGTTGACCGTGTAGGTGAACACGCCACGCACCGTGCTGGTCATGCCGTTCTCGAACTTGCTGCGCAGCACCAGGATATGGGCGATCTCGGTGGGTGAGCTCGACGGGAACGTCTCCTCGCAGGTGATGCGAAGGTCGTTGGTGGCGATGTTGGCGTCGAAGAACGCCGCGACCGCCTCCTTACCGCGGACCCCGTTGCCGTCGGGGTTGGTGATGGCCTGCCCGATCGGGTCCTCGATGACGACGTCATCGGCCATCAGGGCCAACCAGCCCTCTTTGTCGTGGGCGTGCACGCAGCGCCACGAGTTCTGCGACGCGGCCAACGCCGGTGTCGGCGCGACGGTTTCGGTCATTCCGGTCACCGATCGTCGTCGGTGTAGCGGATGACCCCACGGATGTTGCGGCCCTCCAGCATGTCCTGGTAGCCCTCGTTGATCTGCTCCAGCTTGTACTGCCGGGTGACCATGTCGTCGAGGTTGAGCCGGCCCGCCTTGTACATCGACAGCAGCTGCGGGATGTCGTGATGCGGGTTGCCGCCACCGAAGATGGTGCCCTGCAATCGCTTTTGCAGCAGGGTGAGCATCGACAGGTTCAGCTTGACGTCGGTGCTCGCCATGTTGGCGACGGCGGTGGCCACCACGGTGCCGCCCTTGGCGGTGATGTTCATGTAGTCGTCGATGTCCTCGCCCTTGAGCTCACCGACGGTGACGATGGTCTTCTGCGCCATCCGGCCCTGGGTCACCTCGGCGACCCCGGCCATCGCGGCGTAGATGTCGGGATAGGCGTGCGTCGCACCGAACTTCAGCGCCGAATCACGCTTGAAGTCAACGGGATCGACCACGAAGATGTTGCGCGCCCCGGCGGCCACCGCACCCTGCAGCGCGCCGGTGCCCACGCCGCCGACGCCGACGATCACCACGTCATCGCCCGGGCGGACGTCGCCGCTGCGGACCGCCGAGCCGTACCCGGTGGTGACGCCGCAACCGACGAGGCAGGCCACCTCGAACGGGATCGACGGGTCGATTTTCACGACCGAGCTCTTGTGCACGACCATGTAGGGGCTGAACGTGCCGAGCAGGGTCATCGGGATCACCGGCTGGCCGTTCTTGACGGAGTGGATCCGGTGGGTGCCGTCGGACACCGCGGTGCCGGCCAGCAGGCCCGCGCCGAGGTCGCACAGGTTGCGCAGCCCCTCCTGACACGCGGGACATTCACCGCAGGACGGGATGAACGACAGCACGACGTGATCTCCGGGGGCGATGTGCTCGACGCCCGGACCCACCTCGGTGACGACCCCGGCGCCCTCGTGCCCGCCCAGCACCGGGAAGCCGGCCATTGGAATGTCGCCGGTGACCAGATGGTGGTCGGAGTGGCACATTCCCGAGGCTTCCATCTGGATCTTGACCTCGTCCTTGACGGGGTCACCGATCTCGATCTCCTCGATCGACCACGGCTGGTTGAACTCCCAGATGAGAGCGCCTTTTGTCTTCATGCGAACGTGCCTTCCGTTGGTTCCGGTGCCCACAGACTAGAGGCATTAGTTGCCTGCGTCACTGCCACCCCCAATCAACTGCTTGGCCGGGATCACCAGAGCGGCACGGGCGCCTGTCCCAGCGGGTAGTAGCCCGGCAGTTTCTCGCCGGCCAGCGCGCGCTCGATGCGCTTCTGCATGCCTGGCGACAGGTCGCCGGACTCGATCAGCTTCGCGTACCCCTTGGACACGTGGCCGAAGTCGAAGAAGTCGCGCTGCCACTCGATCTTCAGGTTGGCGTCCAGCCGGAACCAGCTGCCGCCGATGCCGTAGATCTCGTCGGTGGTGCCGTCGGACTTGGTCGCGATCTGCTTCCAGAAGCCGACGATCTCACCGAGCTTGTCGTCGATCAGCACCCGCTGGTACTCGTAGACCCAGTTCTCCAGGCCTTCCATCTCCAGGCCCAGCGCGACATCGCGGATCTCGTCGCGCCCGACGCACATCACGTCCTCCTTGGGGCCGATGTTCCAGCCGTACGTCGCGTCCTCGGTGAAGAAGTCCGCCAGCAGCGTCCAGTCACCTTTGCGTTCGGCCTCGCGGTTGGCCTCCAACCAACGCTCGACCCAATCTTCCATTTGCTCACGCGGCAATGACGGCATTGTCAGTCTCCTGTTTCTTTGATGGACAGAGCTTGGGTGGGACACAACGTGACGGCTTCCTCGACCTGTGGTCGCAGGTCATCGGGTGGTTCGGGGTCCAGGATCTCGACCTTGCCGCGTTTGGGCACCCTGAAGACATCGGGTGCCTCCAGTTCGCACATCGCATGGCCCTGGCACAGGTCCAGATCCACTTCGACTCGGTAACCCATCGGCACCTCCTACTTGGTGCGTTTGCGGTAGCGGGCCTTGGCCGGACGCTGCAGCTGCACGACCATCTTGGAGTGGTCGTTGCGGTAGGTGTCGGCGGGCTGGGCCATCTCGAACTCGTACTCGCGCAACAGCACCGAGAAGATCGCCTTGATCTGCATCTGGGCGAACGCCGCACCGACGCAGCGGTGCCTGCCCGCGCCGAACGGTATCCAGGTCCACCGGTTGACGATGTCGGCCTGCTCGGGCTTGTTGTAGCGCTCCGGCTTGAACGCGTCGGGGTCCGGGAAGTCCTCGGGAATCCGGTTGCTGATGGCAGGCGACGCGGCGACGAAGTCACCCTTGTGAATCGGAAAACCCGCCACCTCGAACTCGCCCTGGGCCACCCGCATCAGGATGATCAGCGGCGGGTGTAGCCGCAGCGTCTCCTTGACCACGTTGTCCAGCAGCGGAATCTGGCGCAGCGCATGGAAACTGACCTCTTGGCCGTCGGCGTAGAGCTCGTCGAGCTCCTTGGTGACCTCCTTGTAGACCTCGGGGTGCCGGATCAGCTCGATGAGCGTCCACGCCGAGGTGCCCGAGCTGGTGTGGTGCCCGGCGAACATCAGCGAGATGAACATCCCGGTGACCTCGTCGGCGGAGAACCGGGCGTTGCCGTCCTCGTCTCGGATCGACACCAGCACGTCGAGCATGTCGCGGTCGGCCTTGTCCTTGGGCGGGTTGGCCAACCGGTGATCCATGATCTCCTGCACCAGCCCAACCAGTTTCACCCGGGCCTCATCACGGCGCTGGAAGCTCTCGATCGGCAGGTAGGGATCGACGTAGCACAGCGGGTCGGTGCCGCGCTCCAGATCGTGGTAGTACTCGGCGAAGCGGTGGTCGAGTTGGTTGCGGAACTTCTGCCCGATCAGACACGCGGTCGAGGTGTAGATGGTCAGCTCGGCGAAGAAGTCCAGCAGCTCGATCTCGCCTTCATCGCCCCAGTCGGCGATCATCTTGCGAACTTCGTTCTCGATGGTGACCGCGTGGCCCTTCATGTGTTCACCACGCAGCGCCGAGTTGTGCAGCATCTCCTTGCGCCGCTCCGGGCCGGCGTCGAACACCACGCCCTTGCCGAAGATCGGCGTCATGAACGGATACGCCTCGGCCTGATCGAGATCCTCGTCGGCAGAACGGAAGAAGAACTCGTTGGCCTCCGCCCCCGACAGCAGGATGACGTGCTTGTCGACGAGCTGGAACCAGCCGACATCGCCGCACTCGTCGCGCACGCGCTGCATCAGCCCGATCGGGTCGGTGCGGAACTCCTCGAGGTGTCCGTGTTCCTCTTCGCCGCCGGAAACCCGGGGCACGATCGCGGTCGTCATGACGGCATCCCTTCCTCGTCGAGCGCAAGTTTTTGACGGGCGGTGTTGTCGGCCAACGGTGCCTCGGGCTGAAGCTCCATGTTCGCGATGAACCCGCCGCGCGGTGTCTCGGCCACAAACGTGATGGCGCGCGCCAGATCCGACGCCCGCAGGAAGTAGTCGTGGCGGGCCTGCCCCCACTTCGCCCAGTCCTCGAGCGCGGGGCCGATCTTCTCGGCGGGCAGGCTCCAACCCATGCTGGTCTTGGTCGGGCCGGGGTGCACCAGCGAGGCGCGCACGCCGGTGCCCTCCAGCTCCATCTGCAGGTTGTTGACCATCGCGACCAGGCCCGCCTTCGCGGCGCCGTAGGCGCCCATGTGCGGACGCTGACGTAGTGCGACGTCGGAGCCGACGAAGATCAGGTCGCCGCGCCGGCGTTCGATCATTCCCGGCAGCACCGCGGTGGCCAGCCGGTTGGCGCCGACCAGATGGATCTGCAGTTGGGACTCGAACTCGTCGGTGCTGATCTCATACAGTTTGCCGAAATAGGTGTCTCCCGCTCCGGCGACCAGCAGCTCGATCTCGCCGAGCGCTTCAACTGACTGGGAGACAAAGGATTTGACCGAGCCGGGGTCGGTGACGTCGAGATGGAACGCGACAGCCTCGCCGCCGTCGGCGCGGATCTTGGCGACCAACTCGTCGAGTTTCTCGACGCGACGTGCCCCGACGGCGACCGGGAACCCGCGCGCCGCCAGTTGCAGCGCGGTGGCCTCGCCGATTCCCGACGACGCGCCCGCGACGATGGCGGGACGACGGTCCGGAAGTGGATCGAAGCGTGGCATTTAGGCAACCTCAACTGTGATGGGTAGGTGGGCGAAGCCACGGACGTTGCTCGAGTGCACGCGGACGGCGTTGTCCTCGTCGACCTCGTATCCGCGAATTCGTTTGAACAGTTCGGTCAACGCGACCCGCGCTTCCATGCGGGCCAGATGCGCGCCGAGGCAGAAGTGCGCGCCGCTGCCGAAGCTGAGCAGCTTGGCGCCGATGTCACGACCGATCAGGTACTTGTCGGGTTCGTCGAACACCCGCTCGTCGCGATGCCCCGAACCCGGCAACAGCAGCACGACGTCGCCGTCGGGAATCTTGGTGTCGTACAGGGTGAGATCGCCGACCACCGTGCGCGCCAGGATCTGGCTGGAGGTGTCATAGCGAAGCGTCTCCTCCACCCACAGCGGCACCCGCTCCAGATCGGCGTAGACCGGCACCAGCTGATCGGGGTTCTTGTGGCCCCAGAACGCCGCGTTGGCAAGCAGTTTCGTGGTGGTCTCGTTTCCGGCGATGACCATCAGGAACATGAACCCGAGCACTTCGTCGTCGGTGAGCCGGTCACCGTCGATCTCGGCTTCCAGTAGCGCGGTGGTGAGGTCGTCGGTGGGTTTCTTGCGGCGCTCGGCCACCATGCCCTGGTAGTAGACGATCAGGTTGATCGAGGCCTCCACGGCCGCCGGGGGCACGTCGGTGACGCCTTCGTCGCGGTGCATGACGCCGTCCGCCCACGCCCGCACCTGGTCGCGGTCGGACTGCGGTACGCCCATCAGCTCGGAGATGACGTCCATCGGCAGCTTGCCCGCGAATTCGTCGACGTAGTCGACCGTTCCGGAACCGGCCTTTTCCAACATGACGTCGAGGTGCTGCACCGCGATCTCGGTGACCCGAGGCTCCAATTCCCGGATGCGACGCGGGGTGAAGCCTTTGGAGACCAGCGTGCGCAACCGCAGGTGTGCGGGGTCGTCCATCGCCAGAAACGACATCGTCTTCGACGCGTGCGGGCCGCGCGAGGCCGGATCCAGCGACACGCCGTACTTGTTGGACAGCGTCGTGCTGTTGCGGAAACCCTGCAGCACATCGGCGTGCCGCGACAGCGCCCAGAACCCGAGCTCATCGTTGCGGTACAGCGGCGCCTCGTCGCGCAGCCGCTTGTAGTACGGGTACGGGTCTTCGTGGAAGTCGTAGTCGTATGGGTCCAGCACCAGGTCGCTGGTCGGGACGGTCACTGTTCTTCTCCCAAGATGAGGCCGACGACATAGCTGAGGCGGTCGGCGATCTGGCGGTAGGTGAAGGCGCCGCTGCCGGCGTTGACCAGCGCGCCGAAAAACGTCATCTCCAACGCCGACAACATCCGCGGATCGGCGTCGGGTCCCATCGCCGAGCGGATGCGGCGGTGGATCTCCGCGCCGATGCGCTCACGGACACTGCGCACCGCAGGGTCGTTGCCACTGCTGAGCAGCGCCGTCGTGCAGGCGGCCGCGAACTCGGGTTCGTCGGCGATCATCAGCGCCATGCTGCGAAGGGTCTTCTCGACCCGGACCAGGCGGCTGTCGTTGACGTCGGTGAAATACGGCACCTGACGCATCAGGTCCAGGTAAACCTCGGCGATCAGGTGGTTCTTGGAGGAGAAGTAGGTGTAGGCCGTCGCGGGTGCGACCTTGGCACGGGCGGCGACCGCGCGCACCGTCAGGTCGGCATAGGAGGATTCGCGCAACATCTCCATGCCCGCGGCGAGCACCTTGCGGAAGGTCTCCTCCTGACGCCGGTTGCGCGGCGCCTCGGCGGGCGGTGCGGTGATCGCAACCGCGGGATCGCTGGACACGTGTCCAAGCTATCCGATGAACGTATTCTTCGGCAAGCGTGCAGGTAGAAGAATGCACCCTTGCCAGGCGCGCCGATCTGCGACTATGGTTCGACAGGTATATTCCGGACAGTTGTCCAGTAGCGTTCGATCGGAGGCCGATGGCACTGCTAGCCAATCGCGAGAGCCAACTGTTCATCGACGGCAAGCTCGTCGCGGGTAGCGCGGGCACGTTTACGACGGTCAACCCGGCCACCGAGGAGGTGCTCGGCGTCGCGGCCGACGCGTCCGCCGACGACATGGGCCGCGCGATCGAGGCCGCGCGCCGCGCGTTCGACGACACCGACTGGTCGACGAACACCGAGCTGCGGGTGCGTTGCGTGCGCCAGTTGCAGGACGCGCTGAGAAGCCACGTCGAAGAACTGCGCGACATCACGATCGCCGAGGTCGGCGCGCCACGGATGCTGACCTCCGCCGCGCAGCTCGAGGGACCCGTCGCCGACCTGAGCTTCTGCGCCGACACCGCCGAGAACTACGAGTGGACAACCGATCTCGGCGTCGCCTCGCCGATGGGCATCAAGACGCACCGGACGTTGGCCCGCGAGGCCGTCGGCGTCGTCGGCGCCATCACGCCGTGGAACTTCCCGCACCAGATCAACCTCGCCAAGCTCGGCCCGGCGCTGGCGGCGGGCAACACCGTCGTGCTCAAACCGGCACCGGACACCCCGTGGTGCGCCGCGGTGCTCGGCGAGCTGATCGCCGAGCACACCGACATCCCGGCCGGCGTGGTCAACATCGTCACCGCCAGCGACCACGGTGTCGGCGCGCTGCTGTCCAAAGACCCACGGGTGGACATGGTTTCGTTCACCGGGTCGACGGTGACCGGACGCGCCGTGATGGCCGACGGCTCGGCCACGCTCAAGAAGGTGTTCCTGGAACTCGGCGGCAAGTCGGCGTTCGTCGTGCTCGACGACGCCGATCTGGCGGGCGCCTGCTCGATGTCGGCGTTCACCGCGTCGATGCACGCCGGCCAGGGTTGCGCGATCACCACCCGGCTGGTGGTGCCCCGGACCCGCTACGACGAGGCCGTCGACGCCGCCGCGGCGACCATGGCCGGGCTGAAGCCGGGCGATCCCACCGACGCCGGAACCATTTGCGGGCCGCTGATTTCGGCGCGTCAGCGTGACCGCGTGCAGGGCTACCTGGATTCGGCGATCGAGGAAGGCGGCCGGTTCGCCGCGGGCGGTGGCCGTCCCGCCGACCGCGACAAGGGCTTCTTCATCGAGCCCACCGTGATCGCCGGACTCGACAACAACGCCAAGGTCGCGCGCGAGGAGATCTTCGGCCCGGTGCTCACCGTGATCGCCCACGACGGCGACGACGACGCCATCCGCATCGCCAACGACTCGCCCTACGGTCTGTCGGGCACCGTGTTCTCCCCAGACGTCGAGCGCGCCAACCGCGTCGCGGCGCGACTGCGGGTCGGCACGGTGAACGTCAACGGCGGCGTCTGGTACTCGGCCGATATGCCGTTCGGCGGATACAAGCAGTCCGGCATCGGCCGGGAGATGGGGCTGGCCGGCTTCGAGGAGTACCTGGAGATCAAGGCGATCGCCACCGCGGTGTGACGCTCAGCCCGCCGAGCGTGGGGTTGATCGACACGAAAATGCGAAAAGCGTGTGATAACCCCACACTCGGCGGCGAGAAGGAAGGAACACGATGGGACAGTTCGACGAAAAGGTCGCGATCGTCACCGGATCCGGTGGCGGGATCGGCCAGGCCTACGCCGAGGCGCTGGCCCGCGAGGGTGCGGCGGTGGTGGTGGCCGACATCAACGCCGAAGCGGCCGAGGCGGTGGCCAAGCAGATCAGCGCCGACGGGGGCACCGCGATCAGCGTGCCGGTGGACGTATCGGATATTGACTCGGCCAAAGCGATGGCCGACCGCACGCTCGCGGAGTTCGGCGGTATCGACTACCTGGTCAACAACGCCGCGATCTTCGGCGGCATGAAGCTGGACCTGCTGCTCACCGTCGACTGGGACTACTACAAGAAGTTCATGAGCGTGAACCTCGACGGTGCGCTGGTGTGCACCCGCGCGGTGTACAAGAAGATGGCCAAACGCGGTGGGGGTGCGATCGTCAACCAGTCCTCGACCGCGGCGTGGCTGTACGCGAACTTCTACGGCCTGGCCAAGGTCGGCGTCAACGGGCTGACCCAGCAGCTCTCCCGCGAGCTGGGCGGGATGAACATCCGCATCAACGCGATCGCCCCGGGGCCCATCGACACCGAAGCGAACCGCACCACCACGCCACAGGAGATGGTCGCCGACATCGTGAAGGGGATTCCGTTGTCGCGCATGGGACAACCCGATGACCTGGTCGGCATGTGCCTGTTTCTGCTCTCCGATCAGGCCAAGTGGATCACCGGCCAGATCTTCAACGTCGACGGCGGACAGATCATCCGGTCATGAGCGAGCAGGTGAAGCTGGGGTACATCGGGCTGGGCAACATGGGCGCGCCGATGGCCAAGCGGATGGTCGACTGGCCCGGCGGCGTGACGGTGTATGACGTGCGCACCGAGGCGATGACACCGCTGGCCGAAGTCGGTGCCACGCTTGCCGACAGCGTCGCCCACGTGGCGGCCGCCGACATCATCAGCGTGACGGTGCTCAACGACGAGCAGGTGCGTACCGTCGTCGCCGAGTTGGCGGCGCACGCGAAACCGGACACCGTGATCGCGATCCACTCCACGATCAGCCCGGAAACCGCGGTCGAGCTCGCCGATCAGTTGCAGCCCAAGGGTATTCACGTCGTCGACGCCCCGGTCAGCGGGGGCGCCGGTGCCGCGGAGAAGGGTCAGCTGGCGACCATGGTGGGCGCCAGCGACGAGGCGTTCGCGTTGGTGCGCGAACCGTTCGAGCAGTGGGCCGCGCTGGTGATCCACGCCGGCGCACCGGGTGCGGGCACCCGGATGAAGATCGCCCGCAACATGCTGACCTTCGTCGGCTACGCCGCGGCGTGCGAAGCGCAGAAACTGGCCGAAGCGGCCGGGGTGAACCTGCAGGATCTGGGCAACGTCGTGCGCCACACCGACAAGCTGACCGGCGGGCCGGGCGCGATCATGTTCCGCGACGATATGAAACCGCTTGAACCCGAACACTTCCTCTACGAACCGTTCCTGCATACCCGCGGGCTGGGGGAGAAGGACCTGAGCCTGGCCGTCGCGCTCGGCGAGGCCACCGGTGTCGATCTACCTCTGGCCCAGATCGCGTTGAAGAGCCTCGCGGCAGGGTTGGGCGTACCGCACACAAAGGAGTAACACCGTGGACGAACAGCGCCGCAAAGGCCTCGAGAAGATGAACGAGGTCTACGGCTGGGAGATGCCCAACATCGAAGGCGATCCGTACTTCGATCTCACCGTCGACCATCTCTTCGGGACCATCTGGACGCGGCCCGGCCTGTCGATGCGCGACAAGCGGATCATGACGCTGACCGCCGTGACCGCCGTCGGGAACGCCGATCTGGCCGAGATCCAGGCCAACGCGGCGCTGGCCAACGGCGAGATGACCGAGGACGAACTCAAGGAGATGGCGGTCTTTTTGACCCACTACCTCGGGTTCCCGCTGGGCTCGAAGTTGGACGGGGCCGTCAGCAAGGTCATCAAGAACCGCAAGAAGGGGCAAGGCGAGGACAAGAAGGCCAACGTCAACGCGGCGGTGAAGATGCACTCGGGAAAGACGCTCGATGACAAGTAGATACGCCGAGCTGTCCCGGGAGCAGCTGGCCAAGCTGGTTCCGGAGTTGCTGCTGATCGGCCAGCTGATCGACCGCTCCGGAATGGCCTGGGTGATCCAGGAATTCGGCCGTGAGGAGATGCTGCAGGTCGCGATCGAAGAGTGGATGGGTGCCAGCCCGATCTACACCAAGCGCATGCAGAAGGCGCTGAACTACGAAGGCGACGACGTCATCACGATCTTTAAGGGCCTACAGCTCGACATCGGCGCGCCGCCACAGTTCATGGACTTCCGCTACACCGTGCACGACCGCTGGCACGGCGAGTTTCACCTGGATCACTGCGGGGCGCTGCTCGACATCGAGCCGATGGGCGAGGACTACGTGCGTGGCATGTGCCACGACATCGAAGATCCCACGTTCGACGCCACCGCGGTGGCCACCAACCGCCGTGCGCAGATCCGTCCGATCCACCGCCCGCCGCGCGAACCCGCCGACCGCGAACCGCATTGCCGGTGGACGGTGATCATCGACGAGTCCTATCCGGAGGTCGACGACCATCCGGCGATGGACGTCATTCGCCGGACTCGGGCCGCCAGAACAGAACTCGATCCGATCGACACCTCCGACGATGGGCAGGCCGACTACTCCGGTCCGCTGCTGACAGACGTCGACTTCGGCGCCTTCTCGCGTTCGGCCCTCGTGCGGATCGCCGACGAGGTGTGCCTGCAGATGCACCTGCTCAACCTCTCCTACGTGCTCGCGATCGGCAAGCGGTGCGGCACCAATACCGAACTGGCCAAGTCGATCTGCGCCAAACAACTGATCGGGCTGGCCGGTGTGGCGGCCGA
The DNA here is from genome assembly GCA_050205315.1 of Mycolicibacterium pulveris. Taxonomy (GTDB): domain Bacteria; phylum Actinomycetota; class Actinomycetes; order Mycobacteriales; family Mycobacteriaceae; genus Mycobacterium; species Mycobacterium pulveris_A. Next base: position 120,699 of record JBNMRA010000001.1, read on the forward strand.
ACGCATCCACCGCGCGCTTGGGCTGCCGGGCGGTGTCGAGGGTGCGGTCAAAGTACTGGAACTGCATCCGCTGCTCAATCCCGCGGCCTACGTCGACGCCGAGTTCGGCCCGGACGTCGTCGGTGTGCGGCGCTCGCCCGCGCACGAGGACGGGGCGTGGGTGTCGCTGGTGACCCCCGAGGATGTGCGGCCGTTGCAGGCCGTCGTACGGGCCGTGGACCCACACCTCGATGTCGAGGTCAACGGGACCGACGAGGACTGGACGGCGCGGGTGGTCCAAACCGACACGGCGGCAAAGGAATTCTCCGAGGTATCGGTGGTGAAGGTGAGCGGCGGGGCGGCCTGGCTCTTCGAAGACCGCAAGTCGCTGCCGCTCACCGTGCTCTGAGGGCAGAGCCCACCCATCGACGCAGGTAGTCACGCAACTCGACGCCCTGTCGCGGTGGGCGACCCGGGTCGATCACGAACGACTGGATGATGCGCAGCAGGTGTTCGGCCAGCTCGCCGAGGTCGTTCTCGTCGAAGCCCAGCCCCGCCCAGTCGACGTCGAAACGGTGCAGCATCGAATCGGCGAACTGCAGCGCCACGTCGGAGGTCACCGTCTGGCTGAAGTCACTGGCCCGGCCAGGCATCAGCAGCAGCCCGATGTGCTTGTCCTTCGGGATCCATTCCAGCGCGGTGGCGATTCCCTCGGCGACCGCCTCCTCGGGGTCGCGCAGGCCGTGCAGGTGGTTGGCCAACCGGTCCAGAAAGTCGGTGGCCGCCCGCTGGGCTGAGGCCTGCAGCAGTGCATCGGTGCTGGGGAAATACCGATACACCGTCTGCCGGGTCACCCCCAGCGTGCGGGCCACGTCGGCGATGGAGAACTCCGCGCCGCGCGCGTCGATGGCCTTACCCGCGGCATCGAGGATGCGTTCGATGGCCTCGTCATCGGTCGCTGGTGTCGAACCGGACCAACCGTGGGTGCGCACGGCAAAATCCTACTCAGCCCCGGTAAGAGACTTGCAGGTCCTTGACGCCGTTGATCCACCCGGACCGGAGCCGTTGCGGTTCAGCTAGTTTGGCGATGTTGGGTATCTGCTCGGCGATCTCGTTGAAGATCAGCTTGATCTCCATGCGGGCCAGGTTGGCTCCGATGCAGTAATGCGCGCCGTTGCCGCCGAAGCCCAGATGCGGGTTGGGGTCCCGGCTGATGTTGAACTGGAACGGCGACTCGAACACCGCTTCGTCGTAGTTGGCCGAGCTGTAGAACAGCCCGGCGCGCTGGCCCTCGCGGATCGTGACGCCACCGAGCTCGGTGTCCACCAACGCCGTTCGCTGGAAACAGTGCACCGGGGTGGCCCATCGCACGATCTCGTCCGCCGCGGTCTCCGGGCGCTCACGTTTGTAGAGCTCCCACTGGTCGGGGTTCTCGAAAAACGCGTTCATACCGTGGGTCATCGCGTTGCGGGTGGTCTCGTTGCCGGCCACCGCCAGCAGGATCACGAAGAACGCGAACTCGACGTCTTCCATCGATTCACCCTCGATGTCGGCCTCGACCAGCCGGGTGACGATGTCGTCGGCCGGGCAGCGGCGACGCTCCTCGGCCATCGCGTAGGCGTAGCCCATCAGCTCGGCATTGGCGGCCGCGTAGTCGGTTTCGTAGTCGGGATCGTCGGTGTTCATGATCGAGTTGGTCCAGTGGAACAACTTCTCGCGGTCAGCTTCCGGAACGCCGATCAGGTCGGCGATCGCCTGCAGCGGCAGCCCCATCGCGATGTCGTCGACGAAGTTGCCGCTTTCCTTTTCCTTGGCCGCAGCCACGATCTCGCGCGCCGCGACGGCCAGCTTCTCCTCCAGGCCGGCCACCGCGCGCGGCGTGAACAGCCTCGAGACGATCTTGCGCAACCGGGTGTGCTCGGGCGCGTCGTGGTTGATCAGCAGCGCTTTGGTCAGCTCCAGCTGTTCGGCGTCGGTGCCCTCGGGCAGCCGCATCACGACACCCTTGCGGTTGGTCGACCACCGGTCGCCGTCGCGGGAGATGGCCTTGATGTCGTCGTGGCGGCTGATCACCCAGTACCCGCCGTCATCGAAGATCGATTCGGGCTGCTCGTTCCACCACACCGGCGCGGTCTTGCGCAGTTCGGCGAACTCGTTGACGGGGATGCCCTTGAGTAGGAGGTCGGGGTCGGTGAAGTCCCATCCCGGCGAGAACGGGCATGTGCTCTGCGTCATACCTCGACCATACACTCTGGTGTCAACTGTATGGCCGGGGGTGAGCGTTTAGAGTTGCGCGTGTGCGTGTCCTGGTGATCGGCTCTGGAGCCCGTGAACATGCGTTGCTGCTCGCTTTGCGCCGAGACCCGGCGGTCGAAGCGGTGGCCATCGCCCCCGGCAACGCCGGCACCGCGACGATCGCCGATCAGCACGACGTCGACATCACGTCCGGGGAAGCGGTCGCCAAGTTGGCCCGCCAGATCGACGCCGATCTGGTGGTCATCGGGCCCGAGGTGCCGCTGGTGCTCGGCGTGGCCGACGCCGTGCGCGAGGCCGGTATCGCCTGTTTCGGACCCAGCAAGGACGCCGCGCGCATCGAGGGGTCCAAGTCGTTCGCCAAAGACGTGATGACCGCCGCCGGGGTGCGTACCGCGCGCAGCGAGACCGTCGACAACCCGGCGCGGCTGGACGCGGCGCTGGACCGCTTCGGGCCGCCGGGCGGCGAATCGGCCTGGGTGGTCAAGGATGACGGGCTCGCCGCGGGCAAGGGCGTCGTGGTGACCACCGACCGCGACGTGGCCCGCGCGCACGCCGCCAGCCTGCTCGACGCCGGCCATCCGGTGCTGCTCGAGTCGTATCTGGACGGCCCCGAGGTGTCGCTGTTCTGCGTCGTCGACGGGGAGACGGTGGTGCCGCTGCTGGCGGCCCAGGACTTCAAACGCGTCGGCAACAACGACACCGGACCCAACACCGGCGGGATGGGCGCCTACGCACCGCTGCCGTGGCTGCCGACCGAGTCCGTCGACCGCATCGTCGATGACGTCGTCAAACCCGTTGCGGCCGAACTCGTTCGTCGAGGCAGTCCATTTTCCGGACTGCTCTATGCCGGGCTGGCCATCACCTCACAGGGGCCGGCCGTCATCGAATTCAACTGCCGCTTCGGCGATCCGGAGACGCAGTCCGTGCTGGCGCTGCTCGAGAGCCCGCTCGGCCAGCTGCTGCACGCCGCGGCGACGGGCACGCTGGCCGACGTGCCGCCGCTGCGCTGGCGCGACGGCTCCGCGGTGACCGTTGTGCTGGCCGCGGAAAACTATCCGAGCCGGCCCCGGGTGGGCGACGTGATCGCCGGTTCCGAGGCCGACGGTGTGCTGCACGCGGGCACTGCGCGCCGCGACGACGGCGCGATCGTGTCCTGCGGCGGACGGGTGCTGTCGGTGGTGGGCACGGGTTCCGATCTGGCCGCAGCCCGCGCCGCCGCATATGCGTTGATCGAATCGATCCGGTTGCCCGGCAGCCATTTTCGCAGCGATATCGGGTTGGCCGCAGCCGACGGCCGGATCACCCTCTGACGGGGCGCCGACGCCGCGGTCAAGGGGTGGCCAGCAGCGGGGCGATCCACGTCAGCTCGGCGGGCAGCTGCGAACTCCAGAACCCGCCATCGTGCCCGCCGGGGGAGAAGCCGCCGGCCGGCGGATTGGGCAGCTGGGCGATGAACTGCTTGGTCGCCGCATAGAACGGATCGCCGGTGCCGCAGTCGATCCGGATCGGGATGCGGCCGAGTTCCGGCAGCCCCCACACGCTGTTGGCCGCGTAGTCGTCGGCGCCGTCGAACGCACCCGGCGCCGCCGCGCCCGCGGAGGTCCACAGCGCCGGGCTCACCGCGCAGATGGCCGCCGTACGCGCCGCACCCAGCCGGGCGCCGAGCAGCAGCGCGCCGTAGCCGCCCATCGACCAGCCCAGAAACGCGACCCGTGAGGTATCCAGCCCCTGCTCACCCAGCATCGGGATGAGCTCGTCGAGCACCATCGCGCCGGAGTCCTCACCCGATGCGCGCTTGTGCCAGTAACTGCCACCGCCGTCGACAGCCACGACCGCGAACGGCGGCAGACCCGCCGCCACGGCCTGAGCCAGACCCTGCTCCACACCGCCGGCCATCACCGTTGCCGCGTCGCTGCCTTTGCCGTGCAGCGCGATGACCGGACGCAACGGGCCGGCCTGCCCCGGCGGGCGCGCGATCGCCCAGTTGGTCCGCACACCGCCGCGCGCCGCGGAGACGAACGACCCGTCGACGTAGGTCGGCGCGGCGGTGGCGGTCGGGCTGGTCGGAAACGCGGCCATCCCGGCGGCCACACCGGTCACACTGACGCCGAGCCGCAGCAGCGCGCGTCGGCTCAGTTCGGACATGGCGGCCATCATGCCATCGCCGGATACTCGGAATTCGCGCGAGTTATCTGAGTAAAGCCTGTTAGTTAGGCGAAAGCGCAATGGGAGACCCGCCCGGCTGGCAGCATGCTAAAGGTGACAGCAGCAGTCACTCCTAAGGGGGAACGCCGACGGTGCGCGCTGGTCAGCGCCGCTGCCGATCTGCTGTGCGAAGGCGGCTTCGACGCCGTCCGGCACCGGGCGGTGGCGCGTCGCGCCGGCCTGCCGCTGGCGTCGACGACCTACTACTTCTCCTCGCTGGACGACCTGATCGCCAAGGCCGTCGAACACGTCGGTGAACGCGAAACCGAACAGTTGCGGGCCCGGGTGGCGATGCTGCCGCGCCGCCGCCGCGGCGCGGAATCGACCGCCGCGATCCTGGTCGACCTGTTGGTCGACGACGCCGTCGGGCAGGGTGGCAGCGAGCAGTTGATCTCCCGGTACGAGCGCTACATCGCATGTGCGCGTCAGCCCATGCTGCGCGACATCCAGCGGCAGATCTTGCGCCAACGCACCGACGCCGTCATCGAGGTCATCGAGCGCTCGGGCCGGTCGGTACGGGCCGAGTACCTGACGGCGTTGGTCAACGCCGTCGACGGGGCGGTGGTGGCCGCACTCGTCGGCGACGGTGACGGTCCACGCGCATCGGCACGCGCCACGCTCATCGACGTGATCGATGTGCTGGCGCCGGTCGACGAGCGAATCGCGTAGCGGCGCGCCCAGGAAAGGCCCGGGACAGCTGATGGGCACTCCGGACACCACGAGCCAGGAGCCCGAACTACGACGGGTGCTGGGCCCCGGCCTGTTGCTGCTGTTCATCGTCGGCGACATCCTCGGCACCGGGGTCTACGCGCTGACCGGTGATGTCGCCGGTGAAGTCGGTGGCGCAGCGTGGCTTCCATTTCTGATCGCGTTCCTGATCGCGACGATCACCGCGTTCAGCTACCTGGAGCTGGTCACCAAGTATCCACAGGCCGCGGGCGCTGCGCTCTACGTGCACAAGGCATTTGGGATCCAATTCGTCACGTTCCTGGTGACGTTCGTGGTGATGTGTTCCGGGATCACCTCGGCATCCACCGCATCGCGCTTCTTCGCGGCCAACTTCGACATCGGGTTCGGCCTGGGGTGGGGCAAGATCGCGGTCGCGGTGATCGCCCTGCTGTTCATGGCGCTGCTGGCGATGGTCAACCTGCGCGGTGTCGGCGAGAGCGTGAAACTCAATGTCGTACTGACGATCATCGAGGCGACCGGCCTGATGTTGGTGCTCTTCGTCGGGCTCTGGGCCTTCACCCGCGGGCTCGACGTCGACTTCGGCCGGGTGATCGCGTTCGAGACCGCAACGGACAAAAACACGTTCATGGCCGTCACCGCCGCGACGTCGTTGGCGTTCTTCGCGATGGTGGGATTCGAGGACTCGGTGAACATGGCCGAGGAGACCAAGGATCCGGTGAAGATCTTTCCCAAGGTGCTGCTTTCGGGTCTGACGATCGCCGGCGTCGTCTACATCCTCGTGTCGATCGTCGCGGTGGCGCTCGTGCCGGTGGGCACGCTGGCCGCAAGCGACACCCCGTTGGTGGAGGTTGTCAAGGCCGGTGCGCCGAACCTGCCGATCGAAGAGATCTTTCCGTTCATCTCGATGTTCGCGGTGTCCAACACCGCGTTGATCAACATGCTGATGGCCAGCCGGCTGATCTACGGCATGGCTCGCCAGCGCGTGCTGCCGCCGGTGCTCGGAACCGTTCATCCGCGCACCCGCACGCCGTGGGTGGCGATCGTGTTCACCACGCTGATCGCGTTCGGGCTGATCATCTACGTGTCGGTGTTCGCCAGCTCGAACGCGATCGCGGTGCTCGGCGGCACCACGTCGCTGTTGTTGCTCGCGGTGTTCGCGATGGTCAACGTCGCGGTGCTGCGGCTGCGGCGCGACGTGCGCGCCGACGGCAACCATTTCCGGACGCCGACCGCGCTTCCGGTGATCGGGTTCATCGTGTCGCTGTATCTGGTGACGCCGCTGTCGGGTAGGCCGGCACAGCAGTACATCGTCGCGTTGATACTGGTCGCGGTCGGAATCGTGCTGTTCTTCGTCACGATGGTGATCAACCGTCGGGCCGGTGTGCGCGACGCGAGACTCTTCGACGAGACGCATCTGGCCGACGCGCCGGACTAGGTCTCTGCCGCCCCGGGCGGCCCGTAAGCTGTGTGGCTGTGACGATCCCGAACGTGTTGGCCAACCGCTATGCCAGCGAAGAGATGGTGGCCATCTGGTCGCCAGAGGCCAAGATCGTCGCCGAGCGTCGGCTGTGGCTGGCGGTGCTGCGGGCGCAAGCACAGTTGGGGGTCGAGGTGCCCTCCTCGGCGCTTGCCGACTACGAGCGGGTGCTCGACCACGTCGACCTGTCGTCGATCGCGGCACGCGAACGGGTGCTGCGCCACGACGTCAAGGCGCGCATCGAGGAGTTCAACGCGCTGGCCGGCCACGAGCACGTGCACAAGGGCATGACGAGCCGCGACCTGACCGAGAACGTCGAACAGCTGCAGATCCGCCGGTCGATGGAACTGGTGCACTCCCACGGCGTCGCCGTGGTGGCGCGGCTGGCCGAGCGGGCCATCAGCTACCGCGACCTGGTGATGGCCGGCCGCAGCCACAACGTCGCGGCGCAGGCCACCACGCTGGGCAAGCGGTTCGCCTCGGCCGCCGAGGAGATGCTGCTCGCGCTGCAACGGCTGCGTTCGCTGATCGACCGCTATCCGCTGCGTGGGATCAAGGGCCCGATGGGCACCGCACAGGACATGCTCGACCTGTTCGACGGGGACACCTCACGGCTGGCCGACCTGGAGCGCCGGGTTGCCGAATTCCTCGGTTTCACTGAGCTTTTCAGCAGCGTCGGGCAGGTCTATCCGCGGTCGCTGGACCACGACGTGGTCTCGGCCCTGGTGCAGGTGGGTGCCGGCCCGTCGTCGTTGGCGCACACCATCCGGTTGATGGCGGGCCATGAGCTGGTGACCGAGGGGTTCGCCCCCGGCCAGGTCGGCTCGTCGGCCATGCCGCACAAGATGAACACCCGATCGTGTGAGCGGGTCAACGGGCTGCAGGTGGTGCTGCGTGGCTACGCCTCGATGGCCGCCGAACTCGCAGGCGCGCAATGGAATGAAGGTGATGTGTTCTGCTCGGTGGTGCGCCGGGTGGCGCTGCCCGACGCGTTCTTCGCCATCGACGGGCAGACCGAGACGTTTCTGACGGTGCTCGACGAGTTCGGTGCCTATCCGGCCGTGATCCAGCGCGAACTCGACCGCTACCTGCCGTTTTTGGCCACCACCCGGATCCTGATCGCCGCGGTGCGCGCGGGTGTGGGACGCGAAGCGGCGCACGAAGTGATCAAAGAGCACGCGGTGGCCGTCGCACTCGCGATGCGCGAGAAGGGTGCTGAGCCCGACCTGCTCGACCGGCTCGCCGCCGATGCGCGGCTGCCGCTGGACCGGCCGGCCCTCGACGCGGCGCTGGCCGACAAGGAGGCCTTCACCGGCGCGGCCGGCGACCAGGTGGACCGGGTCGTCGGCGCGGTCGACGAACTGGTGAGCCGCTATCCCGAAGCGGCCAAGTACACCTCGGGTGCCATCCTGTGACACTGACCGGAATCGACTTCACCGATCTGGACAACTTCGCGAACGGATTTCCGCACGAGCTGTTCGCGGTGCATCGGCGCGAGGCGCCGGTGTACTGGCATGAACCGACCGAGCACACCCCCGACGCGGAAGGCTTCTGGTCGGTATCCACGCACGCCGAAACCCTTGCTGTACTGCGTGATCCGGTCACATATTCGTCGGTGACCGGCGGTGAGCGGCCGTACGGCGGCACGCTGCTGCAGGACCTGTCGATCGCCGGGCAGGTGCTCAACATGATGGACGACCCGCGCCATTCCGAGATCCGGCGGCTGGTCAGTTCCGGTCTGACGCCGCGGATGATCCGCCGGGTCGAAGATGACTTGCGCGCCAGGGCCCGGCGGCTGCTGGACGCCGTGGTGCCCGGGGAGCCGTTCGACTTCCTGGTCGACATCGCCGCCGAACTGCCGATGCAGATGATCTGCATCCTGCTGGGAGTTCCTGAATCCGAACGCCATTGGCTGTTTCACGCCATCGAGCCGCAGTTCGACTTCGGTACCGCCCGCAGGGCCGAACTGGGACAGGTCGGGCCGATGTCGGCGGAGGAAGCCGGGGCCCGGATGTACGCCTACGGACAGGAGCTGATCGCGGCCAAGCGCGCCGAACCCACCGACGACATGCTGTCCGTCGTCGCCAACGCCACCCTCGAACAGGGTTTGTCGGACCTCGAGCTCTATCTGTTCTTCAGCCTGCTGTTCAGCGCCGGCGCCGAAACCACCCGCAACGCCGTGGCCGGCGGGCTGCTCGCGTTGATCGACCACCCCGACCAATTCGCGGCGCTACGCGCCGATCTGGACCACCTGCCCACCGCCGTCGAGGAGATGGTGCGGTGGACGTCGCCGTCGCCGTCGAAGCGGCGCACCGCGACCCGCGACGTCGACCTCGCCGACTGCCACATTCGCGCCGGGCAGAAGGTACAGGTCTGGGAAGGCTCGGCCAACCGGGACCCGGCGGTGTTCGCGCAACCAGATACGTTCGACATCACCCGTAAACCCAACCTGCACTTGGGCTTCGGACACGGTGTGCACTACTGCCTCGGGGCGAACCTGGCTCGGCTCGAACTGCGGGTGCTGTTCGAGGAGCTGCTGACCAGGTTCTCGTCGGCCCGGCTGGTCAAGCCCGTGGAGTGGACCCGCAGCAACCGGCACACCGGCATCCGGCATCTGGTGGTCGAGCTGCGAGCGTGAAGCCGGACGCGTTCGCCGCGGTGATGGCGACCGGCATCGTGTCGATCGCCGCCGCCGACCACGGCTACCACACAGTCAGCAGCGCGCTGGGGGTGCTGGCCGCCGCCGGCCTGGTGGTTCTGTTCGCGGTGGCGGCGATCCGATGGCCCAAGGAACCGCCGGACGTGGCCGACGCCGACGTCACGGTGCGGTTGTTCACGTTCGTTGCCGCATGCGCGGTGCTCGACAGCAGGTACACCTCGATCCCCGGGGTGCTCTGGACGCTCAGCGTGCTGGCGGCGACGGCGTGGCTGGTGTTCGTCGTGCTGCTGGTGCGCAGCTTCGCGAAGTGCCGGTGGCATGAACTTCGGGAAAACGCGCGGGGCGCATGGGAGTTGCCCAGCGTCGGCACCTCGGGGCTGGTGCTGGTCACCGTGGCGCTGGCGCGCCACACCGGTTGGGATGCGCTGTTGCCCGTGGCGGTCGTGCTGTGGGTGCTTGCGATCGCGGTGTATCTCGTGATGACCACGTTGATCCTGGCCCGCGCGTTCGCCGCCAGGCTGGACCCCGACGGCTTCGAACCCGACGCGTGGATCCTGATGGGCGGGCTGGCAATTGCGACGTTGGCCGGCGATCAGATCCACCGCGACGCGACCGGGTGGGTGGCTACCGCGGCGTGGCTGGTGACCGTCGGGACGTGGGTTGCGGCGACCGCGTGGATTCCGGCGCTGCTGTACTTCGGCCTGCGCCACATCCGGCGGCCGGGCGCGCTGCGCTTCGCCGGGGTCTGGTGGGCGATGGTGTTTCCGCTCGGAATGTACTCGGTGGCCACCGACACCACCTCCGAGGAAACCGGTTGGTTTGCGCTGTCGCCGATTTCGCACGTGGTCTACTGGATCGCGTTGGGTTCCTGGGCCGTCGTGGCGGCCGCTGGGTTGTCGTTGTTGGGGCAGCACCTGCGTCGGCATTTACCCTCGAGGCATGGACTCCAGTGACGCGAACCTGCGCGTGTCCGACAGGGACCGCGCCCACGTCCGCCACCTGCTCGAAGACGCCGTCGGCCAGGGTCTGCTCACGCTCGACGAGTTCAGCGAGCGGCTCGACACGGTGTTGACTGCGCGCACCCGCGGTGAGCTGCGGGCGGTGCTGGTCGATCTGCCGCAGCCGCCGACGACGGTGCCCGACGACGGTGAACTGGTGCGGGGCCGGATGTCGACGATCACCCGGCGCGGGCAGTGGACGGTGCCGTCGCACCTGCGGCTCAACACCCGGATGTGCGACACCACCCTGGATTTCACCAGCGCCACCCTGCAGAGCCCGACCGTCGTGCTGGACATCGACGACTACTTCAGCTCCACCGAGCTGATCCTGCCCGACGGCGCCACGGCCGACCTCAACGGCGTCGACACCCTCGGCGGTAGCGCCACCTTGAAGGTGCCGTACGGTCCGCGCTCGGCGCAGTTGCACCTCGTCGTGCGGGGCCGGGTGCGGTTCGGCTCGGTGACCGCCCGGTATTCCTACGGCCGGGTGTGGCGCCGCATGCTCGGCTAGCGGCACGCGAACTTGATCTCGGCGATGACGCGGGCGGGGTGCTCGGTGAGGTCCAGCCACGTGAAGCGCAGCACCTGCCAACCAAGAAGGGCGATCACGTTCTGGCGTTGGCGGTCCTTGACGAACACTTCCGAATCGCTGTGGAACGCCCAACCATCGACTTCGATGGCGATCTTGAGATCCGGGAACGCCACGTCCACTTTGAATCCGCCGACCGGATAGTTGGTCTTCCAGCCGGTTATGCGCGCGTTCTTCAGCAGTTTGACGAGGATTCGCTCCGCTTCCGAGCGGGCACCGTCGTCGGCCGCCCGCAGTAGCCTGCTGGCAGCCGGCGAACCATGGCGCCCCTTGTTTCGTAGGTGCGCTCGCCAGAGTTGCGGCAGTTCGACTTGTCGTTGCAAAGCCCCATCCATCAGCTTCGCTCCGCCACCGCGACGGACCGCTGCTTCGAGGACCGTCAACGGAAGCGCGGTGATCCGCAAGCCTTTTCGTTCGACGATGTCCGTCGGCGCCAAGTTGCGTCGCCGAGTGCGGACTCCTGGCCGCTGTCGGTGATTGCTGATCCTCGGCACCGTCACTTCGACGACGGCCGGTGCGAAGCTGGTCAGTCCGTGCCACCACGCGGCGCTCAACCCGCTGGCCACTGCCCGCGGGCCGTGAGACCAGACCGCCGCGCGAATTCGCGATCCGTCGGTGAACGGGCGATCGTCGGCGAAGAAGACACCCGGCGAGCACCGAAGCCATCGGCCGGACCGGACCCGCCTGCCGACGGCGTCGTCGCTGAGCCCTGCAGCGCGCGCCTGAGCCAGCGTGATGACCCCGTCGTGGTCGCGCAAGTAGTCCTCGATCACACTTCAGTCAGACGTTGTGCGACCGCCGACGGTTCCACCCCCTGCGATTTGTGCACGGAAACCCGCGGTCACTGCGGGAGATCGTGCACAAATCGCCCGGTTAGCGGCGGATGCCCGCGGCGCGTAGCTCCAGCGCGGCCAACCCCTGGATCGTCGCCGCGTCGTAGTTGCGCCAGGCGCCCACCGGATCGGCGTGGATCTGCGCCAGCTGCGCCAACGGCCGGTTGGCCAGCGCCCGCAGCGCCAACAGCTGTTCACCCGCGGGTGTGCGGGCCAGCGTGATCGCCGTCCACTTGCGTCGGGCGAACCGCCACCGCAGCATCAGCCACGGCATCGCGACGAACAGAATCGGCGGCGCGGCGACGGCGAGCGCCAGCACCCACGCCAACCACGACGCGGTGGTGTCGAGGCTGTGCCCGGCGCCCGCGATGTCGAGCGCGGCATCACTGGCCGCCCGCAGCGGCTTGGCCAGCGCATCGCCGACGAACGGCACGTCGTCGGTGCGGCTGCCCGCCGTGTCGAGGTTGTCGGCGACGCCGTTGGCGCCGATCTCGACCTGGCGGCCGACCGCGGCGATGGTGGCCACCGCCGAGTGCACGGCCGCGCCGACCGACACCCACACGATGGTCCAGCCAAGCACGACGATGTCGCTGAGGAACTGGCCGACGAAGCGCGAAGGCGTCGTGGCGTAGGGAAGAAACCGCGAAGTCATGGGGTTGATGCTGCCCGATAGGCTGGCCCGATGCGCCCCGCTCTGTCCGACTACCGACATCTGGCCAGCGGCAAGGTTCGCGAGCTGTACCGCGTCGACGACGAGACGCTGCTGTTCGTCGCCAGTGACCGCATCTCGGCCTACGACTACGTGCTGGACTCACAGATCCCGGACAAGGGCCGGATTCTGACCGCGATGAGCGTGTTCTTCTTCGATTTGTTGGCCCGGTCGGCCGATATGCCCAACCACCTGGCCGGCCCACCCGACGACGAGCGGATTCCCGAAGACGTGCTCGGCCGCGCGCTGGTGGTGGCCGAACTGGAGATGCTTCCGGTGGAGGCGGTCGCGCGCGGGTATCTCACCGGCTCAGGCCTGATCGACTACCAGAACACCGGCACGCTGTGCGGGATCGAGCTGCCCTCTGGTCTGAGCGAGGCCAGCAGGTTCGCCGAGCCGCTGTTCACCCCGGCCACCAAAGCCGAACTGGGACAGCATGACGAGAACATCTCGTTCGACGTGGTGGTCGACTTGATCGGCGCTGACCGCGCCGCCGAGGTGCGCGACCGCACACTGCAGACCTACCGCTTGGGCGCCGATTACGCGCTCGACAAGGGCATCATCGTGGCCGACACGAAGTTCGAGTTCGGCGTGGACGCCGACGGCACGCTGCGGCTGGCCGACGAGGTCTTCACCCCCGACTCGAGCCGGTATTGGCGCGCCGACGACTGGCAAGAGGGTGTGGTGCAGCAGAGCTTCGACAAACAGTTTGTCCGCAACTGGCTCACCAGCGCGGATTCCGGCTGGGACCGCTACGGCGACGCGCCGCCACCGCCGCTGCCGCAGCACATCGTCGATTCGACGCGGGCGCGCTACATCGAGGCCTACGAACGTATTTCGGGCCGCAAGTTCGCCGACTGGATCGGGACCGCCGCGTGAATCCCCCGGAAGCCAAACGCATCGAGCACCGCCGCGAGCACCACGGCGACGTCTTCATCGACCCCTACGAGTGGTTGCGCGACAAGTCCAACCCGGAGGTCATCGAGCACCTCAACGCCGAGAACGCCTACACCGAGCACGTCACCGCACATCTGGCGCCGTTGCGCCAGAAGATCTTCGACGAGATCAAGGCCCGCACCAAGGAGACCGACCTTTCGGTGCCGACCCGGCGCCAGGACTGGTGGTATTACGGCCGCAGCTTCGAAGGCAAGCAGTACAGCGTGCACTGCCGCTGCCCGGTCGAAGACCCCGACGACTGGACACCGCCGGTGCTCGACGAGAACACCGAGATCCCCGGCGAACAGGTGCTGCTCGACGAGAACGTCGAAGCCGACGGGCACGACTTCTTCGCGCTGGGCGCCGCATCGGTGAGCCTGGACGGTAACGTGCTGGCCTACTCCGTGGACGTCACGGGCGACGAACGTTATACCTTGCGCTTCAAGGATTTACGCACCGGAGAGCTGTTCGACGATGAGATCGTCGGCATCGCCCCCGGGGTGACATGGGCGGCCGACAACCGCACCGTCTACTACACCACCGTCGACGACGCATGGCGCCCCGACACCGTCTGGCGCCACCGCATCGGCTCCGGGCTGCCCGCTCAACGCGCGTATCACGAACCCGACGAACGGTTCTGGCTTGCGGTGGGCCGTACCCGAAGCGACAAGTACATCCTGATCGCGGCGGGTAGTGCGGTCACGTCGGAGATCCGCTACGCCGACGCCGACGATCCGGAAGCCGAGTTCACGACGGTGTGGCCGCGGCGGGATTTCGTCGAGTACTCGGTCGAACACGCCATCGTCGGCGGTGAGGACCGGTTCCTGATCCTGCACAACGACGGTGCGGAGAACTTCACGCTCGTGGAGGCTCCGGTGGCCGAGCCCACCGCGATGCGCACGCTGATCGAGCACCGCGACGACGTGCGGCTGGACTCGGTGGACGCGTTCGACGCACATCTGGTGGTCGGCTACCGCAGCGAGGCGCTGCCCAAGATCCAGCTGTGGCCGGTGTACCCCGACGGCCGATACGGCCACCCCGAAGACATCACGTTCGAGACCGAGCTGACGTCGGCGGGCCTGGCGGGCAACCCGAACTGGAGCTCACCGAAGCTGCGGATCGGCGCCACTTCGTTCGTCACACCCGTGCGGATCTACGACTTCGACCTGGCCAGCGGTGAGCGCACGCTGCTGCGCGAGCAGCCTGTGCTCGGCGACTACCGCCCAGAGGACTACGTGGAGCGCCGCGATTGGGCCGTCGCGCCCGACGGCGCCCGGATACCGATCTCGATCGTGCACCGCATCGGCCTGCAATATCCGGCACCGACGCAGCTCTACGGCTACGGCGCCTACGAGATGTGTGAAGATCCACGGTTTTCCATCGCGCGGCTGTCGCTGCTGGATCGCGGGATGGTCTTCGCGGTCGCGCATGTGCGCGGCGGCGGAGAACTGGGCAGGCCGTGGTATGAGCACGGCAAGATGCTGGAGAAGAAGAACACCTTCACCGATTTCATCGCGGTGGCAGAGCATCTGGTCGCCACCGATGTCACGCGCCCGGAGAACCTGGTCGCCCACGGCGGAAGCGCAGGCGGCCTGCTGGTGGGTGCGGTGGCCAACATGGCGCCCGAACTGTTCGCTGGCGTCCTGGCCGTGGTGCCGTTCGTCGACCCGCTCACCACGATCCTGGATCCGTCGTTGCCGCTGACCGTCACCGAGTGGGACGAGTGGGGAAACCCATTGCAGAACAAGGACGTCTACGAGTACATGAGGTCGTATTCGCCGTATGAGAACGTCGCCGCCAAACGGTATCCGAAGATCCTGGCGATGACGTCGCTCAACGACACCCGGGTTTACTACGTGGAGCCGGCGAAATGGGTTGCCGCTCTTCGTCATACCAAGACCGACAGCGAGCCGGTTCTGCTGAAGACCGAGATGAACGCCGGTCACGGCGGCATCAGCGGGCGCTACGAACGCTGGAAGGAAGCCGCGTTCCAGTACGCCTGGCTACTGGATGCCGCCAAGGCCGACCACGACGGCGGCGGCGCCTAGAAACAGCACCTGTTCGGCGGTGCGCACATCGAGGCGCGTCGTCATCGACTTCGGCGGGTGCGGCATCCGGGCCGCGTAGACGTTGGCGGGAAACATCACCACCATCAGCGCGAACAGGCCCACCGCCGCCGCCATCCGGGTCGGCGGATACAGCAGCCCGGCCGCGCCGAGAAGTTCGAGCACGCCGGTGACGGTCACCAGCAGGGCAGGTGCGGGCAACCGCGGCGGGACGATCGCGATCATGTCGCGGCGCAGCGGGTTGACGAAGTGCGCGACGCCGGTGAGCACGAACATCGCGGCCAGACCGACGGCGATCGCCGAGGCCCAGCTGTCGACGTAGTCGATCCCCAACCAGCCGGCCGCCCGGGCCGCGAGCGTGCCGAGGACCAGGGTGAGAACAACAGCCATCCCGAACTCCAATCTTGACAATGACAAGTTCACGGTACGTCCGCGATCTAGGCAGTGTCAAGATGTCGGCGGTATCATGGCCCGCGTGAGCAAGGCGTCCTATCACCACGGCGACCTCAAGGCCGTCATCCTGGCGCAGGCCGCCGATCTGGTGGCCGAGCGCGGCGCCGACGGCATCTCGCTACGCGAACTGGCCCGCGCCGCCGGCGTCTCGCACGCCGCACCCGCACACCACTTCACCGACCGCCGCGGCCTGTTCACCGCGCTGGCGGCCGAGGGCTGGCGGCTGCTGGCGGCCGAACTCGCCGGTGCCCGAGGGGAGTTCATCGACGCCGCATTGGCCTATGTGCGGTTTGCGCTGGACTATCCCGGCCACTACGCGGTGATGTTCGATCGCGCGCTGGTCAACCCCGAGGACCCCGAGCTGATCGCGGCGGTGGGCGCGGCCGGGACCGAACTGGCCCAAGGCGTCGGCACCCTCGGCGATTCCCGCGCCGTCGGCGACCCGCAGGCCGCGGCGCTGGCGGCATGGTCTCTGGTGCACGGCTTTTCACTGCTGTGGCTGAACAAGGCCATTGACACCGGCGAGGATCCGATCGCGCTGGTACACCGCGTCGCGGGCATGCTCTTCAAGAACGAGTAACGTGCCGGACATGACCGACACACCGCTGACCGACATCCCGCTGACCACACTCGACGGCAAGGCCACCACGCTCAGCCAGCTCGCCGACGGCGCCGCGCTGGTGGTCAACGTCGCGTCCAAGTGCGGCCTGACGCCGCAGTACACGGCGCTGGAGCAGTTGGCGAAGGACTACCGCGATCGGGGGCTGACCGTGATCGGTGTGCCGTGCAACCAGTTCATGGGCCAGGAGCCCGGCACGGCCGAGGAGATCCAGCAGTTCTGCTCGACCACCTACGGTGTGACGTTTCCGTTGCTGGCCAAGACCGATGTCAACGGCCCCGAGCGTCATCCGCTCTACGAACAGCTGACCAAGACACCCGACGCCGACGGTGAGGCCGGCGACATCCAGTGGAACTTCGAGAAGTTCCTGCTCGCCCCCGGCGGCAAGGTGGCCAAGCGGTTCCGGCCGCGTACCGAACCCGACGCGCCCGAGGTGATCGCCGCCATCGAGGAGGTCTTGCCGCGGTAAACCGCCGGCTACCCGGCGTCGACGTGTCAGACACCGTCGCGACACCTGACGTCGCCACACTGCGGGTGTGGCTGGACAACTGATCGTCTCGATCTCCGGGATCAGCGACCGCACCTTGCCCGACGTCGACCTCTTCTGCGCGGAGCTGGACGCGCGCGGCGTGCCCGCGTCGTTTCTGGTGGCGCCCAGGCTCAAGGGCGGCTACCGGATCGAGGCCGACGCGCCCACCGCGGACTGGCTCAGAACGCGCCGCGACGGCGGCGACGCCGTCGTGCTGCACGGCTTCGACGAGGCGGCCACCAAAAAGCGCCGCGGTGAGTTCGCGACGCTGCCCGCACATGAGGCGAACCTGCGGCTGATGGGCGCCGACCGCGCGATGGAGCACGCAGGTCTGCGCACCCGCCTCTTCGCCGCACCCGGATGGACGGTGTCGCCTGGCACGATCACCGCATTGCCGCGCAACGGTTTTCGCGTCGTCGCCGGGCTGAGCGGGATCACCGACCTGGTCCGCGCGACGACGGTGCGCGCCCGGGTGCTCGGCGTCGGCGAAGGCTTCCTTTCCGAACCCTGGTGGTGCCGAACGCTGGTGCTGTCCGCACAACGCATCGCGCGCCGCGACGGCGTCGTACGGATCGCGGTCTGCGCCCGGCATCTGCGCAAGCCGGGCCCACGGCAGGCGATGCTCGACGCCGTCGACCTCGCGCTGCGGCACGGCTGTGTGCCCACCGTCTATCAGTGGCGGCCGCACCGGGCGATGCCAGCCGCAGCGTAGCGCCGACCGCTAACGTGGCGGCCATGGCAGATGCTGACGTGATCGTCGTGGGTGCGGGACTGGCCGGGCTCGTTGCGGCATGCGAAGCCGTTGAACGGGGCAGGCGCGTACTGATCGTCGACCAGGAGAACGTCAACAACCTCGGCGGTCAGGCGTACTGGTCGTTCGGCGGGCTGTTCTTCGTCGACAGCCCCGAACAACGCAGGCTCGGTATCCGCGACAGCCACGAGCTCGCCCTGCAGGACTGGCTGGGCACCGCGGGGTTCGACCGGCCAGAGGACCACTGGCCCAGGCAGTGGGCGCACGCCTACGTCGACTTCGCGGCCGGTGAAAAACGCAGCTGGCTGCGGGAGCGCGGATTACAGACGTTCCCGCTCGTCGGATGGGCGGAGCGCGGCGGCTATGACGCACGCGGGCACGGCAATTCGGTGCCCCGCTTCCACATCACCTGGGGCACAGGGCCCGCGATCGTCGACGTCTTCGCGCGCCGGCTGCTCGGGTCGCCCGCCGTGACGTTTCGATACCGCCACCGCGTCGACGAGCTGATCGTGGAAGGTGGCGCCGTGGCAGGGGTGCGCGGCACCGTACTCGAACAGTCTGAGGCTGCACGCGGTGTCGCGTCGTCCCGAAACCCCGTCGGCGACTTCGAGTTGCGCGCCCAAGCGGTCGTCGTCGCCAGCGGCGGCATCGGCGGTAACCACGACCTGGTACGGCAGAACTGGCCCACGCGGATGGGCCGGGTGCCCGACCAACTGCTTTCCGGTGTGCCCGCCCACGTCGACGGCCGGATGATCGGTATCACCGAGGCCGCGGGCGCACGGGTCATCAACAGCGACCGGATGTGGCACTACACCGAGGGCATCACCAACTACGACCCGATCTGGCCCATGCACGGCATCCGCATCCTGCCGGGGCCGTCGTCGCTGTGGCTGGATGCGCACGGCAACCGCCTGCCCGCCCCGCTGTATCCCGGCTTCGACACGCTCGGCACGCTGGAACACATCGCGCGCACCGGCCAGGACTACACGTGGTTCGTGCTTAACGCCCGCATCATCGCCAAAGAGTTCGCGCTGTCGGGCCAGGAGCAGAACCCGGACCTGACCGGCCGCAGCATCGCCGAGGTGCTGCGCCGGGTGCGTCCGGGTGCGCCGCCGCCGGTGCAGGCGTTCGTCGACCGCGGTGTGGACTTCGTCAGCGCGAACACGTTGCGCGACTTGGTGTCTGCGATGAACGACGTGCCCGACGTGCTGCCGCTGGACTACGCGACGGTGGAAGCCGAAGTCACCGCCCGCGACCGCGAGGTGGCCAACAAGTTCACCAAGGACACCCAGATCGCCGCCATCCGGGTGGCGCGCAACTATCTGGGCGACCGGGTCAGCCGCGTCGTCGCCCCGCACCGGCTCACCGACCCGAAGGCCGGCCCGCTGATCGCGGTGAAGCTACACATTCTGACACGAAAGTCGTTGGGCGGCTTGGAAACCGATCTGGACGCGCGGGTACTGAGACCCGACGGAAGCGTGTTCGACGGCCTGTTCGCCGCTGGGGAGGCCGCCGGGTTCGGCGGCGGCGGGGTGCACGGCTACCGCTCGCTGGAGGGCACGTTCCTCGGCGGCTGCGTGTTCTCCGGGCGGGCGGCCGGCCGCGCGGCGAGTTCCTAGCGCGAGCAGACGCGAAATCGCACAAAACCGGGGGCAAACGGGCGAGTTGGTGTCTGCTCGCGGTCAGAAGGTGACGCCGTTCTCCTCGGGAAGCACCCGGAAGTCGGTGTCGGTCATCTCCGAGAGCCGGCCGTAGAAGATGCCGCGCGCGCTGGGATCGATGATGCCCTGGTGAATCGGCACCGCGTGCGTCGGCGCGACGGCCCGTAGGTAGTCCACCGCCTCGGAGATCTTCATCCACGGCGCGGCGGCCGGCGTCGCGAGCACCTCGACCGGCTCGCCGGGGGCATAGAGCGCGTCACCGGGATGCATCAGCCGGGCGGCATGGGCGCCGTCGCCGACCAGGTAGGAGATGTTGTCGATCACGGGGATCTCGGGATGGATGACCGCGTGCTGGCCGCCGACGCCGCGCACGCTCAGGTGGCCGATCTGCAGCTCGTCGCCGACATGGACGGCCTGCCACGGTGCCCCGAGCTGCGCGGCGGTCTGCGGGTCGGCGAACAACGCCGCCTGCGGGTTCGCGTCGAGCAGGGCCGGTAGCCGCTCGGTGTCGGCGTGATCGGGATGCTGGTGGGTGATCAGAATGGCCTCGAGGCCGGTGACGCCCTCGAAACCGTGCGAGAAAACGCCCGGATCGAACAGAACGGTGGTGTCGCTGCCGGAATCGTTCGTGAACTTCGCGAGTAAGCATGAATGGCCGAAATGCGTCAATTCCATACCTAATATTGTGGCGGCCCGAGGCTGTCAGGGGGTGGTTCAGGCGTGCGGATGATGCTCGCGGTCGTCCTCGCGGCTTGTGGACTGGCCGTCGTGCCTGCTCCGCCGGTGCGGGCGGCCCCCGACATCTGCCCGCCGGCCTGCGACACCATCCCCGATTCGGCGTGGATGGTGTCCACCGCGATCCCGCTGTACCCGGTGTATCGCTGGCCGGGGCTCGCCGGGCTGGCCGTGGCCGCCTCCGCGCCCCGGTTCGAGTTCGAGCAGGCCTGCGCCAGCCCTCCGGTCATCGGCGATCCTCGCGACTACGCCGTCGCGGCGCGCGCCGCGGTGCCGAACCCGCCGGGTGAGTGGCAGCTGCACGCGCAGGTGGTGCATTGGCGGGGCCCGGTCGCCCAAGGCGGTCCGACCGCGACGCAGACGTTCGAGCAGGCCAAATCCCGGCTGCGCACCTGCCAGTTGACCGCGCCGTTCGTTTCGCCGTCGATCACCACCGACGAACCCGATCGGCTGGCCGCGGTGATCAGCGTGGCCGGCCAACGGATCATGCGCCAGTACCTGCTGGCCCACCCCGACAGCAGCAGCCTCGTCGAGTTGGCCCTGTGGTCGACGCTGCCGGCACGGGTGCCCTGGTCGCCGGTGCCCGACGCGCACGTCTTCGACGCCATGGCGGCCCCGCTGTGCCAGGCATACCTCGGATCGTGCCGGTGAGCCGCAGGCGCTGAACTCGCCGGTACAGTTGTCGCCGTGGCAAAGGTGGTGGTGCACGTGATGCCCAAGGCGGAGATCCTCGATCCGCAGGGGCAGGCGATCGTCGGCGCGTTGGGCCGTCTTGGGTATCAAGGTGTCTCAGATGTGCGGCAGGGCAAGCGGTTTGAGCTCGAGGTGGATGACAGCATCGACGACGACACGTTGGCGCAGATCGCTGAATCGCTGTTGGCGAACACCGTCATCGAGGACTGGTCGGTCAGTAGGGAGCAGCCGTGAGCGCGCGTGTGGGCATCATCACATTTCCCGGAACGCTCGACGACATCGACGCCGCGCGGGCCGTGCGGCTGGCCGGCGGGACCGCGGTGAATTTGTGGCATGCCGACGCCGACCTGAAGAACGTCGACGCGGTGATCGTGCCCGGCGGCTTCTCCTACGGCGACTACCTGCGCGCGGGTGCCATCGCGAAGTTCGCGCCGGTGATGGGCGAAGTGGTGGCCGCCGCCGAACGCGGCATGCCAGTGTTGGGTATCTGCAACGGTTTTCAGGTTCTCTGTGAGGCGGGTCTGCTGCCGGGTGCGCTGACCCGCAACGCCGGGCTGCATTTCGTGTGCCGTGACCTGTGGCTGGAGGTGGCCTCCAACTCTACGGCGTGGACGTCGCGCTATGACCTCGGCGCCGACATCCTGGTGCCGCTGAAATCCGGTGAGGGCCGCTACGTCGCCAGCCAGCAGGTGCTCGACGAGCTCGAGGGCGATGACCGCGTGGTGTTCCGCTACCGCGACAATCCCAACGGCTCACAGCGCGACATCGCAGGGATCTGCTCGGAAAACCGTCGGGTCGTTGGGTTGATGCCGCACCCCGAGCACGCCACGGAAGCGCTGACCGGCCCATCCGACGACGGGTTGGGCATCTTCTACTCCGCGCTGGACTCGGTGCTGGCGGCCTGAGTTGCCTCACTCAGCCGCGAGGGTGCGTGTCTGAGCTCGACACGCCGGTTGACACTGGGAGTTTGCGCACGCTCGGCAGGTGGCGACCGTGCGGACCCGCCGCGTGAACCCACCAACGACGCGCATCCGTCGCCGGCCGTAGCCTCGGCCACCACGTCGTCCGTCTGCGCGAGCGTGCGTAAACTCGCGTCATAGCGCGGCGTGTCGGCCGCAGACACGCACGCTCGCGGCAAGAAGGAAATTAGGCGGCGCTCAGGGCGACCGAGGCTTCCGAGGTGTAGCACAGGAACGTCAGCGTCTCTTCGAGGTAGAGCTGCACGGTGCCCGCATCGTGTGACAGGTAGCCGATCGACACGTCGGTGCCGATCTGCAGATCGAAATCGCCGCCGCGGGTGGACAGCACGAACGCCCCGTCGATGGCGGGCGCCCAGATGATGTCGCCGCCGCCGATCAGCCGGTTGAGGTGCTCGCGGATCGGATAGCCATGTTCGGTGGTCTCGCTGACCTTGGTGTAGGCCTCCGCCGACAGCAGCACCGAATACGGCCCGCCGACACCGGAGAGCCGCAGCTCCGACAACGCCTGGGCCATCACGTCGGCGAAGTCACGCGGATCGTCGGGCAGCGCGAGCGCCGGGTTGGAGCTGCAGTTGCGGATGCCCTCGATCGCAGCGGCCTCATAGCCCTCGAAGATCGCCCGGTCTTCGACGAACGCCAGCGTCTGGGCGGCCTCCTTGACCGGATCCCAATCGGAGTCCTGCGATCCGCGCTCGACATCGTCGATCGCGGTGCGCGTCACGGTGAACGGCACCCGCAGCCGCACCAGCGGCTTGCTCTCCCGCAGATGCGCCACCACACCATCTCCGGGCGGTGCCACGTCGCGCAGATGCCCGGTGCTCACCGCGGCCATCACCGGCCCACCCGGATCGCTGACGTCGACGACGCGGCGCCCGGCGATGTGTCGCCGAAATGTGCGGGTCGCCTCCTGTTCGATTTCAGCCCAGGCCGCCTCGGTGATCGGTGCGAGGTCGCGATACAGGTTGTTCATGGCGTTCCTTTCAGGCTGCCGATCCCGAGCGAGCCGGCATAGCTGGCCGGGGCCGCCACGGTAGGCGGCGGGGATTCATCGGCTGCCCGTGAATTGGGCAGCGGCGGCGGGTCATTGAGGAAATCGACGATCGGGGTGAAAAACAGCGAGCCGGTCAACGCGGTGGAGAAGTCCAGGATTCGGTCGGTGTTGCCGGGCGGATCGCCGAGGAACATGTTCTCCAGCATCTGCTCGGTGACCTCGGGTGTGCGTGAGTAACCGATGAAGTAGGTGCCGAACTCACCCTTGCCAATCTCACCGAACGGCATGTTGTGCCGCACGATCTTGAGCTCGTTGCCCTCGTCGTCCTCGATGACGTTCAGCGCCACATGGGAATTGGCGGGCTGCATGGCGTCGCTGAGCTCGATGTCGTCCTGCTTCGTGCGGCCGATGACCCGTTCCTGCTCCGACGTGGGCAGCGCGGTCCACGCCGCCATGTCGTGCACGTATTTCTGCACGTGCACGTAGCAGCCGCCGGCGAAATCCGGGTCCTCATCGCCGATTTGCGTCGCGCTGCGCGCCAACGGGCCGTCGGGGTTCTCGGTGCCGTCGACGAACCCCAACAGATCCCGGTTGTCGAAAAATCGGAAGCCGTGCACTTCGTCGACAACGGTCAGCGCGCCCTCGGCCGCGTCGATGAGCCGACTCGCCAAATCAAAGCACACATCCATCGACTCGGCCCGGATGTGAAACAGCAAATCCCCCGGAGTCGACGGGGCGTGGTGGCGGGGACCGTCGAGCGCGATGAACCGATGCAGTTCGGCGGGCCGCGGCCCGGTGAACAACCGGTCCCAGGCATCGGAGCCGATCGACGTCACCACCGAGAGATTCTTGGTCGGATCGCGAAATCCGATCGCGCGCACCAGAGCCGAGATATCGGGCAGCGCCTGGTGCACGGCTTGCTCGCCACCCTCGTCGATCGTGGCCACCAGAAATATGGCCGCCGGTGTCAGCGGTGCCAGCACCGGCTGGGGTAAGGGATCGGGCACGGTTCGACCCTAATTCAAGATCGTCGGCAATGATGAAGAACCATGTCGGCAAGTGCACAGGGCCTGGGTGAGTTCATCGATGCGTCACCGTCGCCGTTCCATGTCTGCGCGACGGTGGCCGAGCGGTTGGTGGCGGCGGGTTTCCGGGAGCTGACCGAGGACGGGGCGTGGCCACGCCAGGGCCGGTTCTTCGCGGTGCGCGCCGGCTCGCTGATCGCATGGCAGACCGGTGAGCCCGGTCGGCCGTTCCGCATCGTCGGCGCCCACACCGACAGCCCGAACCTGCGCGTCAAACAGCACCCCGACCGGTTTGTCGCCGGCTGGCGGGTGGTCGCGCTGCAGCCGTACGGCGGGGCCTGGCTGAACTCCTGGCTGGACCGCGACCTCGGCATCAGCGGCCGGCTGTCGGTGCGCGACGGCAATCGGGTGGTGCACCCGCTGGTGCGGATCGATGAGCCGATCCTGCGGGTGCCGCAGCTGGCGATTCACCTGGCCGAGGACCGCAAGGCGGTGGCGCTGGACCCGCAACGCCACGTCAACGCGGTGTGGGGCGCCGGCAACGGGCAACGGTCATTTCTGGGCTATGTCGCCGAACGGGCCGGCGTCGACGTCGACGATGTGCTGGGCGCCGACCTGATGACCCACGACCTGACCCCGTCGCGGCTGATCGGCGCGGGCGCGGAACTGCTCAGCGCGCCGCGACTGGACAACCAGGCCAGCTGCTATGCGGGGCTGGAGGCGTTTCTGGCCGCCGAACCAGGCGACCACACACCGGTGCTGGTGCTGTTCGACCACGAGGAGGTCGGCTCGCAGTCCGGCCACGGCGCGCAGTCCGAGCTGTTGCCGACCGTGCTCGAGCGGATCACGTTGAGCCAGGGCGGCGGTCGCGAGGAGTTCCTGCGCCGGCTGCCCGGCTCAATGGTGGCCTCCAGCGACATGGCCCACGCCACGCACCCCAACTACCCCGAACGCCACGAGCCCGGACACCTCATCGAGGTCAACGCCGGACCGGTGCTCAAGGTGCAGCCCAACCTGCGCTACGCCACCGACGGGCGCACCGCCGCGGCGTTCGCGCTGGCCTGCGCGCAGGCCGGGGTGCCGTTGCAGCGCTACGAACACCGCGCCGACCTGCCGTGCGGGTCGACGATCGGGCCGATGACCTCGGCGCGCACCGGCATTCCGACCGTCGACGTGGGTGCGCCGCAGTTGGCCATGCATTCGGCGCGCGAGCTGATGGGCGCCGACGACGTCGCGGCCTACGCTGCGGCGCTGCAGGCGTTCCTGGCGCCGGCCTGATCCCGGATCAGACCGCGTCGACTCGGTCGTAGCGGATGACGTTCTCGACCACGATGCCGTCGCGGGTGCGGACCCGGTCCAGTCCGCGGATCAGCAGCGGGCCGTCGGGGCCGGTGCCCTGACCGGTGTAGTGCAGGAACACCAGTTGCTCGCCGGGCGCGCCGCCCGGCACGGTCGCGCTGTCGATCAGCCGCAGCCGCAGATCGGGGACGGCGGCCACCAGCTCGGCGATCTTGCCGACGTAGGCCTCGCGGCCGCGAACCGGGACCGGATCGCCTTGCCAGTAGCCGACGATGTCCTCGGCGAGGATGTCTTCGATCGGCGATGCGGTCGGCGCGGCCCAGAAGGCCGCCCACATGTCGGCGCTGAACTTTGGTGCGGTGTGCGTAGTTGTCATGGCCTCAGCCTGCGGGCCGGCCGGGGTCGGTTCAATTACGCGGGAGGTAACCGTAGGGTCAGCGGCATGGCTCTCAACGTGGAAATGATCACGCTGGACTGCGATGACCCCGACGCGCTGGCCCAGTGGTGGGCCCAAGCGCTGGACGGCGAAATAACCGCCTTTGCGCCAGGCGAATTCGTCACGGTGACCCGCGCCGGCGCGCCGACGCTGGGTTTTCAGCGGGTGGCCGATCCGACGCCGGGCAAGAACAAGATGCACATCGACTTCACGGCCGTCGACGTGGAGGCGGAGGTGAAACGGCTGGTCGGGTTGGGTGCCCGCGAGACCGGCAGGCACAGCTTCGGTGCGGACTTCAGCTGGGTGGTGCTCGCCGATCCCGCGGGCAACGTGTTCTGTATCGGTGCGGCCGGCTGAGCCTGCTCAGCCCAGCCGCTGCGCGAGCAGCTCCTTGGCCATCTCGGCGCCCTTGCGGCTGTCGGCCTGCGCCTTCTGGAACAGTTCGACCACCGCGTTGTCGCCGTCGCGCTTGGCGTCTTCGATGAAGGTCTCCATCTTCAGCGCGTTGCTGAGGCACTGCTCGGTGTACCAGATCAGGTTGTAGTTCTTGTCTTTGGTGCCGGTCATATGGCCGGTCTCAGCCATCGTGGTCATGGGTCACCTTCCTTCCTTCTTTCGTGGCACCGTTCGGCTACCCGCCAGGCCCATGCAGAAACCCGTGTCGAAACGCTGCCGGCGGCACCCCTAACTAGACTGGTGGCGTGACGTCCGGGCTTTCTGCTGAGGTCGACACCGTCGACCACGCCGCCGCCACCCCAGAACACCCGCAGCCGTTCCGCGAACTCGGCCTCAAAGACGACGAGTACGAGCGGATCCGCGAGATTCTGGGGCGCCGGCCCACCGACGCCGAACTGGCGATGTACTCCGTGATGTGGAGCGAACACTGCTCCTACAAGTCCTCGAAGGTGCATCTGCGCTACTTCGGCGAGACCACCACCGAGGAGATGCGCGCCTCGATGCTGGCCGGCATCGGTGAGAACGCCGGCGTGGTGGACATCGGCGACGGCTGGGCGGCCACGTTCAAGGTCGAATCGCACAACCACCCGTCCTACATCGAGCCGTATCAGGGCGCGGCCACCGGCGTCGGCGGCATCGTGCGCGACATCATGGCGATGGGCGCGCGCCCGGTCGCGGTGATGGACCAGCTCCGGTTCGGCGCCGCCGACGCGCCCGACACCCGCCGCGTGCTCGACGGCGTGGTGCGCGGCATCGGCGGCTACGGAAATTCCCTGGGCCTGCCCAACATCGGCGGCGAAACGGTGTTCGACGCCTCCTACGCCGGCAACCCGTTGGTGAACGCGCTGTGCGTCGGGGTGCTGCGCAAGGAGGACCTGCACCTGGCGTTCGCCTCCGGCACCGGCAACAAGATCATCCTGTTCGGCGCGCGCACCGGCCTCGACGGGATCGGCGGCGTGTCGGTGCTGGCCTCCGAGACGTTCGGCGGCGACGAGACCGGGCCCGGGCGCAAAAAGCTGCCCAGCGTGCAGGTCGGCGACCCGTTCATGGAGAAGGTGCTCATCGAGTGCTGCCTCGAGCTGTACGAAAACGACCTGGTGGTCGGCATTCAGGACCTCGGCGGCGCCGGGTTGTCCTGCGCCACTTCGGAACTCGCGTCAGCAGGTGACGGCGGGATGACGATCGAGCTGGACAAGGTGCCGCTGCGCGCGGCCAACATGACGCCGGCCGAGATCTTGTCCAGCGAATCGCAGGAACGCATGTGCGCGGTCGTGACACCGCAGAACGTGGAGAAGTTCCTCGAGGTCTGCCGCAAGTGGGACGTGCTGGCCACCGTGATCGGCGAGGTGACCGACGGGGACCGGCTCCAGATCACCTGGCACGGGCACACCGTCGTCGACGTGCCGCCGCGCACGGTGGCACACCAGGGCCCGGTCTATGAACGCCCGGTGGAGCGCCCCGACACCCAGGATGTGCTCAACGCCGACACGTCGGCGCAGCTGCCGCGGCCGTCCACCGGCGAGGAGCTGAAGGCGACTTTGCTTGCGCTGCTGGGTAGTCCGCACCTGTGCAGCCGCGCGTTCATCACCGAGCAGTACGACCGCTACGTGCGCGGCAACACCGTGCTCGCCGAGAACGCCGACGGCGGCATGCTGCGCGTCGACGAGACGACCGGCCGCGGCATCGCGATATCGACCGATGCGTCGGGCCGCTACACCGCGCTCGACCCGTACACCGGCGCGCAACTGGCACTGGCCGAGGCGTACCGCAACGTCGCCGTCACCGGCGCCACCCCGATCGCGGTCACCAACTGCCTCAACTTCGGCTCGCCGGAGGACCCCGCGGTCATGTGGCAGTTCAGCGAGGCGGTCCGCGGTTTGGCCGACGGCTGTGTCGCACTGGGTATTCCGGTCACCGGAGGCAACGTCAGCTTCTACAACCAGACCGGTTCCACCGCGATCCTGCCGACCCCGGTCGTCGGCGTGCTCGGCGTGATCGACGACGTCAGCCGCCGCATTCCTACCGGCTTCGGCGCCGAACCCGGCGAAACGCTGATCCTGCTCGGCGACACCCACGACGAGTTCGACGGCTCGATCTGGGCTCAGGTCAGCGCCGACCACCTCGGCGGGCTGCCTCCGCAGGTCGATCTGCAACGCGAGAAGCTGCTCGCCGAGGTGCTCGCCGCGGCCTCGCGCGACGGGCTGGTCTCCGCGGCCCACGACCTGTCCGAAGGCGGCCTCATCCAGGCGGTGATCGAGGCCGCGCTGGCTGGTGAAACCGGTTGCCGCATCGTGCTTCCCGAGGACGCTGATCCATTCGTCACGTTGTTCTCGGAGTCGGCGGGCCGGGTGCTCGTCGCGGTGCCGCGCACCGAGGAAAGCCGATTCCGGGCGATGTGTGAAGCGCGCGGATTGCCCGCCACCCGCATCGGGGTCGTCGACCAGGGCAGCCAAGCCGTGGAGGTGCAAGGCCTGTTCACGGTCGGCCTGGAGGAGCTGCGCAGCACGTCGGAGGGTGTGCTTCCCAGGTTGTTCGGGTGACACAGCGCACCCAACGACATCCGGTGTACGTCTGGGCCTACCACTTGGTCCGCCTCGACTTCGTCGGTATCGCGTTCGGTGCGTTGTTCTTCTGCCTGTCGCTGACGCCGTCGTTGCTGCCGCGCGACTGGCTGTTCCAGGGCGGGATCGGCGGCCTGAACGCCGCGATCGGCTACGGCATCGGGGTGCTCGCCGGAACCCTGCTGCGGCGCTTCGTGTTAGGGCGCGTGCAGTGGTGGCCACCGCCGAAACGGGTGCTGTGGGTGCTCAAGACGGTGGTCGTAGTCGGTGCGGTCGCGGCCTGCCTGCTGATGCTGGTGCCCGCCGCGGCGTGGCAGCGCCAGATTTCGGCCGAGATGGGCATCGAAGGGCCGGAGACCCCGGCCTACCTGCGCACGCTGACGGTCGCGATCCTCGTCGGCGCGGTATGCGTGGCGGTGTCCCGCGTGGTGCTCGACGTGATCAAAACCATGGCGCGGTTCTTCATCCGGCGCTGGCGCCTCAACGACGAGGTGGCCCTGTTCATCGGAACGGCCATCGTCGTGGTGCTGATCATCCTGCTGGTCAACGGCGTGCTCCTGCGCGGGTTCCTCGCCGGGGCCAACCGCGTGTTCCAGCCGCAGAACACCACCACCCGAGCGGGCGTCACACAACCCCTGCAACCCGAAAGATCCGGCAGCCCAGAATCTTTCGCCGAGTGGGACACGCTGGGATATCAGGGCCGCAACTTCGTCGGCACCGCACCCGATGTCGACGAGCTGACACAGCTCAACGGCGCCCCGGCCAAAGTGCCCATCCGGGTCTACGTCGGCCTGCAGACCGCCGACACCGACGAGCAGCGGATGGCGGTGCTGCTCAGCGAACTCGAGCGCACCGGCGCGTTCGACCGCAAGGTGCTGGTGATCATCCCGACCACCGGCACCGGCTGGGTCAACCCGATCGCCGCCCGCGCGGTGGAGATGATGTACAACGGCGACACCGCGTTGGTTGCGGCGCAGTATTCCTTTCTGCCGAGCTGGATTTCGTTTCTCGGCGACCAGCAGAAGTCCATGGAATCCGGGCGCATGATGATCGAAGCCGTCCAGCAGCGGTGGGCGCAGCTGCCGCCGGACCGGCGGCCCGAGCTGATGCTGTACGGCGAAAGCCTCGGCTCGATGGCGGGTCAGGCGGCGTTCAGCTGGCTGCCCGACATCACGCAGATGGGATTCTCGTCGGTGCTGTGGGTCGGCCCGCCGAACGCCAGCCCGCTGTGGCGGGCGCTGATCGAGCGGCGCGACCCCGGCACGCCGGAGGTCGAACCACGCTACGACGACGGCCGCACGGTGCGTTTCTCCCAGGCCACCGACGCCGCCCAGATCGCGCGGGTCACCGAGAAACCGTGGCACGGCACCCGGGTGCTGTTCCTGCAGCACCCGTCCGATCCGATCGTGTGGTGGTCGGAGGATCTGCTGTTCACCCGGCCGGACTGGCTCAAGGAGCCGCCGGGTATCGACCGCAGCGCGACGATGCGGTGGTATCCGATCGTCACGTTCTGGCAGGTCGCCGCCGATATGACCAACGCCAGCTCGGTACCGGACGGGCACGGCCACAATTACGGTGAGTACATCCTCGACGGCTGGGCGGCGGTCGCGCCGCCCGACGGCTGGACACCCGAGGACACCGAACGGATGCGCGCCGCGCTGCACGAGGCCAGGGCCGCAGCCGAAGACACCGACAAGTGATGCGCGACAAGCGTGCCGCAGCGCTCGGCCTGGCCGCCGGGCTGGTCGGCTGGAGCCTGGTGGCGCCCCGGTTACCGTCGCGCTGGCATCCCGGCCCGCAGGCCGCGGTCGCCACCGGGCTCGCGGTGCTCAGCCGGACACAGCTGGGACTGCGGCCTCCGCAGGTGTGGCACGGGCTGCGGCTGGGCGCGGCCACCGCCGCGGCGGTCAGCGCGGGCATCGCCGCGACCACCGCGCTGCCCAGGGCGCGACAGGAACTCAACGAACGCGACGCGCCCGCCGGTGTGCTGCGCTGGCTGCTGCTGGGCATCCCGGTGGGCACCGTGTGGTCGGAGGAGGTGGCCTACCGGGGTGTGCTCGGCGCCGTCGCGGCCGACGCATTCGGGCCGAGGGCAGCCAGGCTGCTGCAGTCGGCCGCGTTCGGCCTGTCCCACATCGCCGACGCGCGTGGTACCGAGATGCCGGTGGTGCCCACGGTGCTGGTGACCGGCGCGGCGGGCTGGCTGTTCGCCTGGCTGCACGACCGCGCCGGCAGCCTGCTGGCCCCGATGCTCGCCCATCTCGCCGTCAACGAAGCCGGCGCCGTGGCGGCGCTCGGCGTGCAGCGCGCCACTTCCCCCCGCGAGCAGACACAGAAGGCCCCGAAAACCCGTGAAATAGGGGCCCCCTGTGTCTGCTCGGCGGAGTAAGGAGATGCGCTCAGGGGTTGATGGTCAGCTCGCCGACCTGGCGGCCCCACACGTACTCGATGTACATCGGCTGGCCGAGCTCGAGATGGTTGTAGGGCGCGATGCTGGCGCCGGTGTCCATCACGAGATACGGCGCCGGCCACAGCTCCCGCGAGATCTTCTGCCAGCAGCCCGGCCGGCCCTCCGGCCCGCCGCGCGCGTTCACCCGCGGCAGGTTGTCCGGATAGACGTACGGGTTGGCTCCGCCGGCGATGGTGCCCGATGAGGTTGCCAGCGAATAGCCGTTGCCGCCAAGGGTTTTCGCCACCACCTGCTCCATCTCGTTGAACGTGCGGATGCTGCACAACAGCATGCCGCGGTACTCGTCGAACAGCTGGCTCGTCGGGATCAGGTCGGCGGCTCCGCGCACGAGATACGGTGCGCTGCGCTCGAACGTGACCGCGCCGAGGTCACCGAACCCGAGCGCCGCCATCAGCGCCGCGTCCAGCTCGCTACGGTGGGCGTTGAAGGTGGCCGCGGACGTCGCCGCGTCACCCAAACCGTCGAACAGGTCCGGCGCCGCGTCGGCGTACACCTCGCCGAGGTCGGCCAGCAGGCGGGTGTCGTCGCGGATCTGCGGCAGCTGCGGGTTCAGGTCGGCCAGGATCCGGTTGCCGTTGTTCAGGGACTCGCCGAAGCGCTGCCCGAGGCCGGTCAACGCCTCGGCGGTCGCCGATAGCGTCTGGTTCAGCTTGACCGGGTCGACCTGTTGCGCGATCTCCACCACGGTTTCGAACAGCGTGTTGAACTCGGTGGTCACCGCGGACGCCGGGATCACGTCGGAGCTGGAGATACGGCGGCTCGACGGGTCCTCGGGCGCGGACAACGACACGTACTTGTTGCCGAACACCGTCGTCGCCCGGATGTCGGCGTGCACGTTGGCCGGGATCAACGTCAAATAGCGCGGGTCGACGTCCAGTGCGAGGCCGGCCTTCGGTTCGCCGTCGTCGTCGATGAGGCCGATGCGGCCGACCCGGCCGATCTCGACACCGTTGTACGTCACCTTCGCGCCCCGCTCGACGACCAGGCCCGCGCGCGCCGACACCACCGTCAGCTCCGCCTTGGCCGCCAGGTCGCCGCGGAACTGAAGATAGACCAGGCCCGCCGCGATCACCGCGACGCCGATCAGGACCGCGCCGGCCACCTGGTACGGCGGATTGTGGCGGTCGAAGGCCATTTTGAGAATCTAGGGTATGGCCAGCCGTCGCAGTGTCGATCCCGCGAAGACGCGCGCCGCCGTCGCGGCGCTGGTGCAGTGGCTGCGCGACGAGTCGGTGCCCGCGCCGACGCGCACCGAGCTCGCCGACGCGGTGCGGCTGACCGCCCGCACCCTGGCTGCGACGGCGCCCGGGTCAAGCGTCGAAGTGCGGGTGCCGCCGTTCGTTGCGGTGCAGTGCATTTCAGGCCCCGCGCACCGGCGCGGCACCCCACCCAACGTGGTGGAAACCGATCCCCGGACCTGGCTGCTGTTGGCCACCGGGCTGCTCGAGGTGAGCGACGCGGTCGCCGGCGGAGCGCTGCAGCTGTCGGGTTCTCGGGCCGGTGAGATCGCCCAGTGGCTGCCGGTGGTGTCTGCCGACGGCCAGTGTGTCCGGTGACACTTGCCCGCGATGCCGATTTTGGCCGAGGTAGACCGTAAGCTGGAGGAGTCACCCCCGCCCCGATGGAGCAGCCCTATCGTGACCGGCCCCGAACCCGAGCCAAGAGAAGAGTGCGGCGTATTCGGCGTATGGGCGCCGGGTGAAGAAGTCGCCAAGCTCACCTACTACGGCCTGTACGCACTTCAGCACCGCGGGCAGGAAGCCGCGGGCATCGCCGTCGCCGACGGTTCGCAGGTGCTGGTGTTCAAGGATCTCGGGCTGGTCAGCCAGGTTTTCGACGAGCAGACCCTGGCTGCGATGGAGGGCCACGTCGCGATCGGACACTGCCGGTATTCCACCACCGGCTCCACGACCTGGGAAAACGCCCAGCCGGTGTTTCGCAACACCTCGGCGGGCACCGGCGTCGCGCTCGGGCACAACGGCAACCTGGTCAACGCCACCGAGCTCGCCGGCCGCGCGCGCGAAGCCGGGCTGTTGGACACCCGCGGTGCGCCCGCCGCGACCACGGACTCCGACATCCTCGGTGCGCTGCTGGCCCACGGCGCCGCGGACGCGACGCTGGAGCAGGCCGCGCTCGAGTTGCTGCCGACCGTGCGCGGCGCGTTCTGCCTGACCTTCCTGGACGAGAACACGCTGTACGCCGCACGCGACCCGTACGGGGTGCGGCCGCTGGTGCTGGGCCGACTGGACCGCGGCTGGGTGGTCGCCTCCGAGACGGCCGCCCTCGACATCGTCGGCGCCTCGTTCGTACGTGACATCGAACCCGGTGAGCTGCTGGCCATCGACGCCGACGGCGTGCGCTCCACCCGGTTCGCCAACCCCGAGCCCAAGGGCTGCGTTTTCGAGTACGTCTACCTGGCCCGCCCGGACAGCACGCTGGTCGGCCGCTCGGTGCACAAGACCCGCGTCGACATCGGCCGTGCGTTGGCGCGCGAACACCCCGTCGAGGCCGATCTGGTCATCGGCGTTCCGGAATCGGGCACGCCCGCAGCGGTCGGCTACGCGCAGGAGTCCGGCATCCCCTACGGGCAGGGCCTGACCAAGAACGCCTACGTGGGCCGCACCTTCATCCAGCCGTCGCAGACGATTCGCCAGCTGGGGATCCGGCTCAAACTCAACCCGCTGCGGGAGGTGATCCGCGGCAAGCGGCTTGTCGTCGTCGACGACTCCATCGTGCGCGGCAACACCCAGCGGGCGTTGGTGCGGATGCTGCGCGAGGCCGGCGCGGTCGAGGTGCACGTGCGCATCGCGTCGCCGCCGGTGAAGTGGCCGTGTTTCTACGGCATCGACTTCGCCACCCCGGCCGAGCTGATCGCCAACGCGGTCGAGTCCCAGGGCGAGATGCTCGAAGCGGTGCGCCATGCGATCGGCGCCGACACGCTCGGCTACGTCAGCCAGCAGGGCATGATCGCCGCCACCGAACAGCCCGCGTCGCGCCTGTGCAGCGCCTGCTTCGACGGCAAGTACCCGATCGAGCTACCGGGTGAGACGGCGCTGGGCAAGAACGTCATCGAGCACATGCTGGCGACCGCCGCGCGCACCGGTGTCCCGGTCACCGAAAACGACAACGCCTCGGCGCTTCGTCGTCCTTGACTGTCGTCCTTAGCCGCGCCCCACGTGCGCCCAGCGCGGATCGGTCGGTAACGGCCCGTGCTGCAACGCCTTTGCGACCGCGTCCCGGTAGCCGGTCAGCCCGCCCGGCGGCGGCGCGATGACGCTGTCGACGTCATGGTCGCCCATCACCGCGTCGCATTCCAGCGATTCGACCAGCGGACGCGCCAGCCCTGACGGCATCGGGGTGACGAGCCCGACCCAGAGGCTGGCGATCGCCGGGGTCAAAAACGGTAGGACCACGATGAACCGTCGCCGCAGACCCGCCACCGCGGCGTAGCCCTGGATCGCATCGCCGTACTCGAGCACATCGGGTCCGCCGATGTCCCAGGTGCGTGATTTGGGTACGTCGGCGGTGGCGGCCTCCGCCAGGTAGTGCAGCACGTCGTCGATGGCGATCGGCTGGATCTTGTTGTGCACCCATTTCGGCGTCGTCATCGCCGGCAACCGCTGGGTGAGGTGTCGCAGCATCTCGAACGACGCCGAACCCGCTCCGACCACGATGCCGGCCTGCAGCACCACGGTCTCGATGCCCGACTCGATCAGCATCTCGCCGACCGCGGTCCGGGAACGAAGGTGCTCCGACAGCTGCGCGCCGGACGGGTGCAGACCGCCCAGATACACCAGCCGTCGCACCCCGCTGTCGGTGGCCGCGGCCACCACGTTGCGTGCGGCGGCGGCTTCGGCGGCGACGAAGTCCGACGAGGTGCCCATCGAGTGCACCAGGTAGTAGACGACGTCGACGCCGTCGAAGGCGGTCCGCAGCGACGCCGCGTCGGCGAGGTCACCGCGCGCCACGTCGACCCGGTCCCGCCACGGCACGCCGGCGAGCTTGTCGGGGTTGCGCGCCAACGCCCGCACGTCGTATCCGCGGTCGAGCAGCCGGGGGGCCAAGCGCCCGCCGATGTAGCCGGTGGCCCCGGTCACCAGGGCGCGGATCCGATCAGCAGACACCCCGGCTCTATCGCCGCTTTACGGCTCAGGCAAACCCGCAACCCGGATCCGGGGCGTCCTCGGCCAGCGGGGTGCCTGCCGGCTGGATGTAGACCACCACCATGACCAGTGGTTCCGGGCCCAGATTGCGCCCGATGTGGACGTGCTCGGGTCCGCTGGCCTCGCTGATCGACGCGCCCGGCGGATAGATCCCGTCGACGGTGCAGTTCGCCGCATCGTGGGTGAGGGTGCCCTGCTGGATCACCCCGAACACCTGGCCGTGGTGGTAGTGCCAGCCGGTGCTGCCGCCGGGGGCGATGGTGATCTCGCGGATGACGTAGTCGACACCGTCCTCGGTCGACTGCGACAACGTCACCGCCTCGACGCCGACCGACGGGGTGGCCGTGGCGACGGGGGCGCCGCCGAACGCGGCCACGGCGGCCACCGTGAGCATGCCGGCCGAGCGAAGTGCTGTCATGGACGATCAATTTGTCACGTCCGACGATATTTCGCCGATTGGACGCGCGGATGGGTATCTGTGAAGGCGGTTACCGCGGCGCGCGCCGCGACGGTAGCCTTGCTCTCGATGACCGAACGCGCCGAACCTGTCGGCATCTCCTATGCGTCCGCCGGGGTCGACATCGAAGCCGGGGACCGCGCCGTCGAACTCCTCAAACCGCTGGCCAAGAAGGCCACCAGACCCGAGGTGCGCGGCGGGATCGGCGGGTTCGCGGGCCTGTTCGCGTTGCGCGGCGGTTACCGCGAACCGGTGCTGGCCTGCTCAACCGACGGGGTCGGCACCAAACTGGCCGTCGCGCAGGCGATGGACAAGCACGACACCGTGGGCATCGACCTGGTCGCGATGGTGGTCGACGACCTGGTGGTGTGCGGGGCCGAACCGCTGTTCCTGCAGGACTACATCGCGGTCGGACGTACGGTGCCCGAGCGGATCAGCGAGTTGGTGTCCGGCATCGCCAACGGCTGCGTGATCGCCGGCTGTGCGCTGCTGGGTGGCGAGACCGCCGAGCATCCCGGGTTGATGGCGCCGGACCACTACGACGTGTCGGCCACCGGTGTCGGCGTCGTGGAGGCCGACGACGTGCTGGGCCCCGACCGGGTCAAGCCCGGCGATGTGATCATCGCGATGGCCTCGACGGGGCTGCACTCCAACGGCTACTCGCTGGCGCGCAAGGTGCTGCTGGAGATCGACCGGATGAACCTGGCCGGCCACGTCGAGGAGTTCGGCCGCACCCTGGGCGAGGAGCTACTGGAGCCCACCCGCATCTACGCCAAGGACTGCCTGGCGCTCACCGCCGAAACCCAGGTCCGCACCTTCTGTCACGTCACCGGCGGCGGGCTGGCCGGAAACCTCGAACGCGTCATCCCGCACGGCCTGGTAGCCGAAATCGACCGTGGCACTTGGACGCCCGCGCCGGTGTTCGGCATGATCGCCCAGCGCGGCCGCATCGAACGGGCCGAGATGGAGAAGACGTTCAACATGGGTGTCGGCATGGCCGCCATCGTCGCGCCGGAGGACACCGACCGCGCGCTGGCGATCCTGACCGCGCGCCACCTGACCTGTTGGACGCTAGGAACCATCAAGAAGGGTGGCAAGGACGCTCCGAGAGCCAAGCTCGTCGGGCGTCACCCGCGCTTTTAGGGAACTAGGGGCGCCATTCGTCCTCGTCGGCCCAGTCGTCGCCGTTGATCCTGTCCTCGTCGGAAGCACCCGACAGCTCTCGCTGAAGCCGTTCGAAGTCAGTTTGTGGAGAGCTGTACTTGAGCTCACGAGCAACCTTGGTCTGCTTTGCCTTAGCCCGGCCGCGGCCCATGGGGGAACCCCCTTGCGCAATAACGGAGCGGCCCAATTCACAGGCGGCTCCGGTCTGAATGTCGTTTATCGTCCTGCCAACACCTTACCGTGCCTGGCTTCGAAGTGCTGGCAGGGTGTCATGCGGTCAACGCTCGCCGCTGCGTAACCGTTCCACCGCGCGCCTGCCGGCGCCGACGGTGTCTGCGGCCGGCATCGAATCCGGGTCGATGACGGCCCCGACGGCCGCCTCCCCGCCGGTGACCAGCTCGGTGTCGGCGGGCAGGCCGCGCTTCAGCAGCGCCAGCGCGATCGGGCCCTCGTCGACGTGGTCGACCACGGTGCCGATGCGGCCGACGGCCCGCCCGCCGGCCAGCACCGGATCGCCCGTCGCGGGCCGGTCCGTCGAGCCGTCGAGGTGCAACAACACCAGCATGCGGGGCGGTTTGCCCAGGTTGTGGACCCGGGCGACGGTTTCCTGGCCGCGGTAGCAGCCCTTGTCCAGGTGCACCGCCGAACCGATCCAGCCCACCTCATGCGGGATGGTGCGCTCGTCGGTGTCCACGCCGAGGCGAGGCCGACGCGCGGCCACGCGGTGCGCCTCGAACGCCCACACCCCGGCCTGGCGCACTCCCGCGTCGACCAGGCGTTGGCGCCAGGCGGCGGCGCGCGCACGCGGCACCACCAGATCGAGTTCCAGCTCCGGCCCACGCAATCTGCGCAGGAAACCGCCGTCGGGAACGGCTACCGCGGCCGCTTCCGCCGGCAGCGAACGCACGTCCAGCGCGGCCAGCACCGCCGGATCGGCCAGCCGCGGCCCGATCAGCGACAACACCGCGAAATCGGCGGGTTCGACGGTCACGTCGGACCAGAACACCATCTTGCGCAGGTAGGTCAGCAGCGGTTCGCCGCGTCCGGGTTCGGTGTCCAGATAGGTGATGTCGCCGAGTTCGGTCTGCACCCAGTGATCTTCCACACGGCCCTGCCCGTCGAGGCTCAGGTTGTCGGTGACCGCACCGTCCGGCAGCTCGCTGACATGCTGCGTGGAAAGGCTGTGCAGCCAGGTCTTGCGGTCCGCGCCGGAGAGGGTGAGCACCGCGCGGTGCGAGCGGTCGATCACGACGGCTTCGGTCGCGGCGGCGCGTTGCTCGCCGAGCGGATCGCCGTAGTGCCAGACGGCGCCGGCGTCGGGTCCGGTGTCGGGTGCGAAAACGGCTGACATACCTTTCACCTTACGGCGCTACGCTTCTTGGCCATGGCGAGCCAAAACGCCGTCGTCGTGACCATCGACGGGCAACTGCACGACCCGGCCGAACCGTTGCTGTACGCCGACGATCTGGCCGCGGTCCGCGGTGACGGCATCTTCGAGACGCTGCTGGTGCGCGACGGGCAGCCATGTCTGCTGGAAGCCCACCTGGCCCGGTTGACCCAGTCCGCGCGGCTGTCGGATCTACCCGCACCCGACTTGCCGCAATGGCGCCACGCGATCGGCGTGGCGGTGAACCGCTGGGGCGGCGGCGCCGAGGAGGGCGTGCTGCGGCTGGTCTACAGCCGCGGCCGGGAAAGCGGTTCGGCGCCCACGGGATACGCGACGATCGGCGCGCTGCCCGCCCGGGTCGCCTCCGCGCGGACGCGGGGGGTGGCCGCAATCACGCTGGCGCGTGGACTGCCGGCCAACGGCACCGCCGAGATGCCGTGGTTGTTGGCCGGCGCGAAGACGCTGTCCTACGCGGTGAACATGGCCGCGCTGCGCCACGCTGAACGGCAGGGCGCCGACGACGTGATCTTCGTCGGCTCCGACGGCTACCTGCTGGAGGGGCCGCGCTCGACCGTGGTCATCGTCACCGAAACCGCCGACGGGCCCACATTCTTCACGCCGCCGCCGTGGTTTCCGATCCTGCGCGGCACCACCCAGCAGGCGCTGTTCGAGGTGGCCCGCAACAAGGGCTACGCCTGCGATTACCGGGCGCTGCGCCCAGCGGATCTGACTACCGCACAGGGCATTTGGCTGGTGTCGAGCATCACACTGGCCGCCCGGGTGCACACGCTGGACGGCAGGCCGGTGGCGGCCTCGCCGCTGGCGGCCGAGTTCGCCGAACTGGTCGATGCCGCCATCGTCAGCGATCGCTGAACGCATAACCGCCCTTAATCGGTTGTCGCCGCGTTGGTGCGCGGGTAACTTCGCTCGTACACAGGAAAGGAGGTGGTCCGAGATTTTGAGCGACTTATGGACTTGTGAGGTGGCTGCGAGCTAGCAGCGCCAGGGGATGAGCTGACGGCTCTTCGCGTTCTGCGCGCGCTGGCGAATTCCCCGCAGTCACCCGGCCCCCGAGCCCCTCGGTCTTGTCCAACCAGGAACACACGGCTCGGGGGCCGCCCCATCTCCGGGCCCGGATCGGTAGGAAACCGTTGCCGCATCGAGCTTGGCTTGGGTGGCGCGCTGGGCGATGATGCGGCCATGCGCATCGCCTGCAGACTCGGCGTGTCGCTCGCAGCGGTGGTGGCCGTCATCTCGTGCGCCCCGATCGCCAGCGATGCGCCGCCGCGCGCCGAGGACTGCCGCCAGGACCGGTTGACCACCCTGTACAACGGCGTCTTCACGTTCGGCACCGATCAGCCCGTCTATCCGCCGTGGTACATCGGCGACGACCCGACCAACGGTGAAGGGTTCGAATCGGCGCTGGCTTACGAGGTCGCGGCCAGGCTGGGCTACACCGGCGAAGATGTCCGCTGGGTGCGGGTGCCGTTCAGTGAAGCGCTCGCCAGCGGCCCGAAGTCTTTTGACGCCAACCTCTCTCAGTTCTCCATCACCGATCAACGCAGGGCCGTCGTCGACTTCTCCGCGCCGTACTTCGACGTGACCCAGGCCGTCGTCACCGTCAAATCCTCACCCGCGGCGCAGGCGGGCAGCCTCGCGGACCTGAAGCCGCTGCGGCTGGGCGCACAGGTGGGAACCACCAGCCACACCGCGGCCATGTCGATGGGCAGCGCCAATTCGGTCGAGGTGTACAACACCAACAGCGACGCGAAGCTGGCGCTGCGGGAAGGTGAGATCGACGCGTTGGTCGCCGACCTTCCCACCGCGTTCGCGGTGGCCGACGAAGTTCGCGACGGCGTGATGGTCGGCCAGCTGCCCGCCACCACCGACGAGACCGAGCAGTTCGGCATCGTGTTGGGCAAGGACAGTCCGCTGACCCGCTGTGTGTCGGCGGTCGTCGAGGAGCTACGCGCCGACGGCACCCTGGCCGAGCTGCGGACCACGTGGCTGACCGACGCGGGTCGGGCGCCGGTGCTGACCTGAGGCGCGGGTTAGCCGGCGAAGCGTGACAGCCGCGCCGAAAGATGCGGCACCAGACCGCCGTCGGCGTCAACGCGTTCCTCGACGTAGCCGAGGTCGCCGCCTTCGACGATGCCGTAGAGCCGTTTGGCTCCGCCGACGAGCACCCCGGATTTGCTGCGGGCCAGCGCGTCGGTGGCCAGTTCCCACGACGACGCAGACAGCGGGCGGCCGTAGAACAACTCGATGTAGCCGGAGGCGTGCGC
This sequence comes from Mycolicibacterium pulveris, assembly GCA_050205315.1. GTDB lineage: Bacteria > Actinomycetota > Actinomycetes > Mycobacteriales > Mycobacteriaceae > Mycobacterium > Mycobacterium pulveris_A. The sequence goes on from JBNMRA010000001.1 coordinate 161,211, forward strand.
GAGCAGCAGCTCGATGGCTTGGGACTCCGACGGGTCCGCCGGGTCGCTGATGAAGCGCCAGAAGCCCGACTCGCGCAGCCACGGCCGGTCGTACTCGCCGGTCTCGGTCAGCCGCCACGAGCGGGCGTCCCAGATCAGGTAGTCGGCGCCGCTGTGGGACACGACGATCTGTTGACCGAACCGGTAGTCGCCACCGGTATCGCGGCCTTCGCCCTCGCCGCGCCACACCCCGACCAGCGGCAGCAGCGCCAAAAGTGCGTCGTCGAGGTCAGCGCCCTCGCGCAGGTTGGCGGTGTCGGGTGGGCCGGGCAGATCGGTGAATACGGGGATGTTGCGCGAGGCGGTCAGTTTGGCCCGCTCGGCGGCCGCGGCTACCGCGTCGTCGCCGGAGGTCACGACTCGTCGGTGACCAGTCGGTACAGCGCGTATAGAGCGAACCAGGTGATCACGACAACCGCCGCGACCAGCATGATCTCGAAGAACAGCACCACGACGACGAGTCTAGTGGCGTCGGTCGCGGCCGAGCACGCCGGCCCCGCTCGCCGAACGTGAGGTTGTGTGCGAGATCTCGGTGAATCTTCGAGCACAACCTCACGTTCGAGCGAAGCGAATCAGGCGACCTTGACGTCGACCTCGTGGATGCCCGCGCCCGACGGCGCGACGCTGGCGTCGCCGTTACCGGCCGGCGACAGCGCACGCACGGTCCAGGTGCCGGGTGCGGCGAAGAACCGGAAGTCACCGGTGGCCGACGCGACGACCTCCGCGGTGAACTCGTCAGAGGCGTCCAGCAGGCGCACGAACGCACCGCCGACCACCTGACCCGCGCCGTCGACGACGCGGCCGGTGATCACCGTCTCCTTCTCCAGATCAACGCTGGCGGGCAACGTCAGACCTTGCTTCGGTGCAGAGCACATATCAACTTCCCAACTCGATCGGGGCGCCCACCAGGGAGCCGTATTCCGTCCAACTGCCGTCGTAGTTCTTGACGTTTTTGTGTCCCAACAGTTCCTGCAGCACGAACCAGGTGTGCGACGAGCGCTCCCCGATCCGGCAGTAGGCGATGGTCTCCTTCTCGCCGTCGAGCCCGGCGTCGGCGTACAGCTTGGTCAGCTCCTCGTCGGACTTGAACGTGCCGTCGTCGTTGGCCGCCTTGCTCCACGGCACGTTGATGGCGCTCGGGATGTGGCCCGGCCGCTGGCTCTGCTCCTGCGGCAGGTGCGCCGGGGCCAGGATCTTGCCCGAGAACTCGTCGGGGGAGCGCACGTCGACCAGGTTCTTGGTGCCGATCGCGGCGATGACCTCGTCGCGGAAGGCCCGGATGCTGTTGTCGGGCGCCTGGGCCGTGTAGCTGGTCGACGGCCGGTCCGGCACGTCCTTGACCAGCGGACGGCCGTCGAGCTCCCACTTCTTGCGGCCGCCGTCGAGCAGCTTGACGTCCTGGTGGCCGTACAGCTTGAAGTACCAGTACGCGTAGGCGGCGAACCAGTTGTTGTTGCCGCCGTAGAGGACCACGGTGTCGTCGTTGGCGATGCCGCGCTCGCTCAGCAGCTTGGAGAACTGCTGGGCGTCGACGAAGTCGCGGCGCACCTGATCCTGCAGATCGGCCTTCCAGTCGATCCGTACGGCGCCCTCGATGTGGCCGACCTCGTAGGCGCTGGTGTCTTCGTCGACCTCGACCAACACCACGTTGGGCGCGTTGAGATTGCTCTGCACCCAGTCAGCGGTGACCAGGACGTCGGAGCGTGCCATGTATGAAATCCTTTCGGTTACTTGGGCTTTGAACCCTTATACGGGTGATGAAACGCGCGGGTTGCTACGAAACCGTGCGACGAGCGGGTAGAGCTGACAACCCAGGCAGACACCGAAGGCTGCGTTGAGCAACGCCGCCACCAGCGCGAGCCCGGTGGCGAGCAGGCCGAGCGCGGTCAGGCCGGTGGCGAACCCGACGGCACCGGCCGCCGCGAACACCAGGCCGACCAGTTGCGCGAACTTCAACGGCGCCGCCGGTTCGCGTTCGGTGGCCGGGCTCAGCCGCGGCGCGATCAGGTGCGCGAACAGCTGACCGTAGGGGTGACGGCGGGGGCCCAGCGCCGCGCCGACGGCGAACACCGCGGCCTGCGCACCCAACACCAGCGCGGCGCCGAGCGGGTTGACCGCCGACACGAGCAGCGCGATCACCAACACCGCCGTGGTCACCCACGCGGTGAACCTCGGGCCGCGCACGTCCACTTCGGTGGCGGTAGGTCGGGGATTGGTCGACATCGAGTCACACTCCTGTTGTCTGTTGTCGGGCTGGGCTGATTGCGAGCAGGCCGAGACGGCTGCCCCGAGCGAGCGCGCTAGCGTGCGCAGCTGCGCTCAGCAGCTACAACAACAACAGGAAGAACCCGCGACGCGGCACAGATCGACTGCGCGGCGCTTGGTGAGCATCGGCTCACGACGCATGGCGAGCTGGCGCTCGGTGCGGGCGGACACGCCGCACAGCTTACCCAATGACCCGGTGCTCAAGCCAACAGCGGTGTCAGCACCTTGCGTAGGTCCGCCGCGGTGGGCACCCCGGTCGTGCGGTAGCGGGGTCGTCCGTCGGCGTCGAAGATGATCGTCGTCGGTAGCGACAGCACCGAAAGTCGTTTGGCCGCTTCCGGATCGGCGTCCATATCGATCTCGACGTGCGAAATCTGCGGCAGCTCCGCGCAGACCTGATCGACCACTCGACGCACCCTCGCGCACGGGCCGCACCACGGTGCGCTGAAGTGCAGCACCGTCGGCCCGGTGGTCGACAACCCGAGGCCGCTGGTGTCGATGTTGGCGGCTTCCTCACCGGCTTTGCGCAGCTGCGCGCGCAGCGCGAGCAAGCGGCTGATCACATAGGCGATGCCGAACACGGCCACCAGCACGGTGACCACCAGCACCCACGATGCGCTCATGACAGCCTGAACTCGCCGAGCGCGATCGTCACATCCTCGGCGATGCCTTCGACGATGATGTCGGAGCCGCGCGCCCCCTGGGCCGTCGGCGCCAGCCCGAACGGCAGCCTCTGGTTCGGCACGCTGGTGGAGAACGCGGCGAGGACCGCGGCCTTCTTGTCGTCGGGAACGTCCTGGTCGGCGGTGCCCGGGCCGGTCAGCACGTCGGTGGCCGTCATCACCAACGTGGTCTGGTCAGGCCCGGCGATCTCCAGGTCCACCGCGATGCTCACCCTCTCGTGGTACCCGGCTTTGTCGGGGGTTCCGGTGAACACCACCCCCCGGTTGCTCGAGATACCCGATTCGGTGGTTCCGCCGGTGGCGTCGTTGCTTTCCCGGGTCGGGGCTTCCACCAGCAGGTCGGTGATGCCCATGAACCGGCCCAGATGGGTGGAGTCGATGATGATGCGGCTCTCGGCCTTGCCGACCGGCAGCTTCGCGTCGGGACCGATCAACCATGACGCGTCGGCAACATCGATGTCGTGCAGCGTGGCTTCCAGCGACGCCTTGCCGACGACGGCGTTGTCGACGCTGGCCGCGCGGATCTCGATCTCGTCGTAGCGGCGATCGGCCGCCTGGGTGAGAAACGGGAACCCCAGGATCGCCGCCGACGGATCGTGGTGCAGGTCCGCGGCGGTGCGCACGCTTCTGGCCAGGCGGTATTCGGCGTAGATGGCCGCGCCGAAATCCACGCCGACGGCGCCGACGGCGACGACGGCCACGGTTGCCAGCACCCCGATCAGCAGCTTGCGCACCCGCACATTCTGGCCCACTGCGGTGGATCGACCGGTTCGGCGCGGCTAATCAGCAGGTGGCACGCTATCGTTAGATGACTAACGGCCGGGTAACGGCCACATGTCAGGCATGAATCTGGGAAGTCACCAGCGACACCGTTGTCATCGGCGAGGTCCCCAATGGCTGCTGGAGGGCCAGTTGGATCTACTGCTATTGACCGTCGACCCACGACCTGAGTCGGTGCTGCCGTCGTTGGCGTTGCTCCCGCACACCGTGCGCACCGCCCCGACGGAGGTCTCCTCGCTGCTGGAAGCCGGCAGCGCGGACGTGGCCATCGTCGACGCGCGCACCGATCTGGCGGCTGCCCGCGGGCTGTGTCGCCTGCTGGGCACCACCGGCACGTCGGTTCCGGTGGTGGCCGTAGTCAACGAGGGCGGGCTGGTGGCCGTCAACGTGGAGTGGGGACTCGACGAGATCCTGCTGCCCAGCACCGGACCCGCCGAGATCGACGCCCGGCTGCGGTTGTTGGTGGGCCGCCGCGGCGGCGTGGCCAGCCAGGAGAACGTCGGCAAGATCACCCTCGGCGAGCTGGTGATCGACGAGGGCACCTACACCGCGCGGCTGCGCGGTAAGCCGCTGGACCTGACCTACAAGGAGTTCGAGCTGCTGAAGTACCTGGCCCAGCACGCCGGCCGGGTGTTCACCCGCGCGCAGCTGCTCCAGGAGGTGTGGGGGTACGACTTCTTCGGCGGCACCCGCACCGTCGACGTGCACGTGCGGCGGCTACGCGCCAAGCTCGGCCCCGAATACGAGTCGCTGATCGGCACCGTGCGCAACGTCGGCTACAAGGCCGTGCGTCCGGCCCGCACCCGCCAACCCGCCGCGGCGGCCGAGCTGGCCGACGATGTCGACGACCCGCCGCACGAAGCCATGCCCGACGCGGTGCCCGACTCGCTCGTCGACCCGATGCGCAGCCAGTGACATCGTTGCAATGGCGCACCGCTCTGTCCGCTGACGACCAACGCGCGGTACGGGAAGTGGTCGACGCGGCCACCGCCGTCGACGGCGTCGCCCCGGTCGGGGATCAGGTGCTGCGGGAGCTGCCGCGCGACCGCACCAGACATCTCGTCGCCGTCGAGGACGCCGCGATCGTCGGCTACCTCAACCTGGCACCCGAGCCGCCCATGGCCGAACTCGTCGTACACCCACGGGTCCGGCGCCGCGGCATCGGAGCCGAGATGGTGCGCGCCGGTCTGGCCGAAGGCGGTGCGGGCACCCGCATCTGGGCGCACGGCAACCTCGAGCCGGCCCGCGCCACCGCGGCCGCGCTGGATCTGGTGGTGGTGCGCGAACTCCTGCAGATGCGCCGGCCGTTGACCGATCTGCCGTCCGTCACGATCCCCGACGGTGTGCGCATCGCCACCTACGCCGGCCCCGACGACGACGCCGAGCTGCTGCGGGTCAACAACGCCGCGTTCGTCTGGCATCCCGAACAGGGCGGCTGGACCGAATCCGACGTCGCCGAGCGCCGCGCCGAACCGTGGTTCGACCCGGCCGGGCTGTTTTTGGCCTTCGACGACGCCACCGGCGCGCTGCTGGGCTTTCACTGGACGAAAGTGCATGCCGCCGATCTGGGCGAGGTCTACGTCGTCGGCGTCGACCCGGCCGCCCAGGGCCGCGGGCTCGGCGGTGTGCTCACCCTGATCGGGCTACATCACCTTGCCGAGCGATTGTCGAATACCTCACAACCGACCGTGATGCTCTACGTCGAAGGAGATAACTCCGCGGCGGTAAAGACTTATCAGAGACTGGGTTTCGACGTCTTCGCGGTCGACGCCGCCTACGCCGCAGACCAGTGACTGCCTGAACCTGTTCACCTTCCGTTCACCTTCCATCCCCGCGGCGTCCACCGCGGCCGCATACGTTGCCGGAGAACTCAAGCCGTCGACCGAAAGTGGGATACGTGAAGTTCTTCAGCATGGGCACCGGCGCGCCGCTCGGCAAGCTCCTGTCGGCGACGGCGGTCGCCGCGCTGACTCTGTCCGCGTGCGGCAGCGACAACGTCCCGACGGCGACGCCCGGTGCGACCGACACCGACAGCGCGTCGGCGCAGTGCGACGGCAAGAACCAGATCACGGGCGAGGGTTCGACCGCGCAGCAGAACGCCGTAGCGGTGTTCAACCAGGCCTGGGGTCAGATGTGTGCGGGCAAGAACATGTCGTACAACCCGACCGGGTCGGGGGCCGGCCGACAGCAGTTCATCGCCGGCCAGGTCGACTTCGCGGGTTCGGATTCCCCGCTGTCCGACGAGCAGGTGCAGCCCGCCGCCGAGCGCTGCAACGGCAACCCGGCCTGGCACCTGCCGCTGGTGTTCGGGCCGGTCGCGATGGCCTACAACATCGATGGCGTCGACAATTTGGTGCTCAACGCCGATCTGCTGGCCAAGATCTTCCAGGGCCAGATCACCAACTGGAACGATCCGGCGATCGCCGCGCTCAACGGCGACACCACGTTGCCCGACGCCCCGATCACGCCGATCTACCGTTCCGATTCCTCGGGCACCACCGACAACTTCCAGAAGTATCTGACCGCCGCGGCCCCGGGCAGCTGGACCAAGGGCGCGGGCAGCGAATTCCAGGGCGGCGCCGGTGAGGGTGCGCAGAAGTCGGCGGGCGTCGTGCAGGCCGTGCAGGCCACCCCGGGATCCATCGGCTACGTCGAGAAGGGCTTCGCCGAACAGGGCGGCGTGCCGTTCGCGGCCATCGACAGCGGTGCGGGCGCGGTCGAACTCACCGATGAGTCGGCGGGTAAGGCGATCGACGCGGCCCAGTTCGCTTCCGAGGGCAACGATCTGGTGCTGGATCTGGACTCGCTGTACGGCACCCGTGAGCCCGGCGCCTACCCGCTGGTGCTGGCCACCTACGAGATCGTCTGCTCAGCCGGCTACGACGACGCCACCTCGGCTGCGGTCAAGTCCTTCATCACCGCGGCAGCATCCGAGCAAGGCCAGGCCGGGTTGCCGCCCGCCGGCTACGTTCCGCTGCCCGATCGGTTCAAGGAACGGTTGCTGACGGCCGTGGGCGCAATACAGTAGTTCGGGCTGCCACCGATACCGGAGCGGCGAGTATGAGGACCAAATCGATGAGTGATGGGGTCGATGTGACAACGCCGAATCCGTCGGACGCAGGTTCCGGCGAGGCGATGGCCCAACCGTTCGGCGAACCACAACCCATCTCCATCGATCCGTCGCGGAACGCGAAGGTGCGGCTGGGGGACCGAATTTTCCGCGGGCTTGCGGAGGGCTCGGGGGTCTTCATCGTCGTGCTCATCGCGGCGATCGGGTTCTTCCTGCTGTGGCGGGCCATCCCCGCGCTGGCCCGCAACGAGGAGAACTTCTTCCTCTACGGCGGCAACTGGATCACCACCGACACCTCGGCGATGCACTTCGGGGTGCTGGACCTGCTGCAGGTGACGGTGTTCGTGTCCGTGTTCGCTCTGGTACTCGCAATGCCCGTGGCGCTGGGGATCGCGATCTTTTTGACGCAGTACTCGCCGCGGCGGGTGGCCGGCCCGCTGGCCTACATGGTCGACCTGCTGGCCGCGGTGCCGTCGATCATCTACGGCGTGTGGGGCTTGTACGTGCTGGCTCCGGTGATCGCGCCGGCCGCGCAGTGGCTCAACGACAACCTCGGCTGGTTGTTCCTGTTCCGCACCGGCACCGCCTCGGTGGTCGGCGGCGGAACGATCTTCACCGCGGGCATCGTGCTGGCGGTGATGATCCTGCCCATCATCACCGCGGTCACCCGCGAGGTGTTCGTGCAGACCCCGCGCGGTCAGATCGAGGCCGCGCTGGCGCTCGGCGCCACCCGCTGGGAGGTGGTGCGCACCACGGTGTTGCCGTTCGGGATGTCGGGCTACATCAGCGGCGGCATGCTGGGGCTGGGCCGCGCATTGGGTGAGACCATCGCGCTGCTGATCATCCTGCGCGGCACCCAGGAGGCGTTCGGTTGGTCGCTGTTCGACGGCGGCTTTACCTTCGCCAGCCTGATCGCTTCTGCCGCTTCGGAATTCAACGACCAGTTCAAGGCGGGCGCCTACATCTCCGCCGGTTTGGTGTTGTTCGTGCTGACGTTCGTGGTCAACTCGCTGGCCCGGGCCGCCGTCGCAGGAAAAGGTGCCAAATGACCACCACGCTCGATCGGCCCGTGAAGGCCGTCACGTTTCAGGGTGTCAGCCTGCGCCGCAAGATCACCAACAACGTCGCGACGGTGTTGGTCACGCTGTCGGTGCTGATCGCGCTGGTTCCGCTGCTGTGGGTGCTCTATTCGGTGGTGGTCAAGGGCTTTCGGGTGATCGCCGACCTGGACTGGTGGTGGTATTCGCAGGCGGGTATGACGGCCTTTCAGCCCGGCGGCGGGGTTTACCACGCGATCGTGGGCACCCTGCTGCAGGGCCTGGTGTGTGCAGCGATCTCGATCCCGATCGGCATCTTCGTCGCGATCTATCTGGTCGAATACGGTGGCGGCACGCGGATGGGCAAGCTCACCACGTTCATGGTGGACATCCTCACCGGCGTGCCTTCGATCGTCGCGGCGCTGTTCATCTACGCGTTGTGGGTCGCCACGCTGGGGTTCGAGCGGTCCGGCCTGGCAGTGTCGCTTTCCCTTGTGCTGCTGATGATTCCGGTCATCGTGCGGGCCACCGAGGAGATGCTGCGCATCGTGCCGATGGACCTTCGTGAGGCCAGCTACGCGCTCGGTGTGCCGAAGTGGAAAACCATCGTGCGCATCGTCGTTCCGACGGCGTTGTCGGGAATCGTGACCGGCATCATGCTGGCGCTCGCGCGGGTGATGGGCGAGACCGCGCCGCTGCTGATCCTCGTCGGCTACAGCCAGGCCATCAACTTCGACATGTTCAGCGGCTTCATGGGTTCGCTGCCCGGCATGATGTACGACCAGACCTCGGCAGGCGCCGGCGCCAACCCGGTGCCCACCGACCGGCTGTGGGGCGCCGCGCTGACCCTGATCCTGCTCATCGCGGTTCTCAACGTGGGGGCGCGCCTGCTGGCAAAGCTGTTCGCGCCCAAGAAGGTTTAGGAGCTTCTATGGCAAAGCGGTTGGACCTCAAAGAGGTCAACATCTACTACGGTTCCTTTCACGCCGTCGCCGACGTGTCGCTGGCCGTTCCGCCGCGCAACGTGACCGCGTTCATCGGCCCGTCGGGCTGCGGCAAGTCCACCGTGCTGCGCACGCTCAACCGGATGCACGAGGTGATCCCCGGCGCCCGAGTCGAGGGGTCCGTGCTGCTCGACGGCGAGAACATCTACGGCGCCGGCGTCGATCCGGTCGGGGTGCGCAAGACCATCGGCATGGTGTTCCAACGGCCGAACCCGTTCCCCACCATGTCGATTCGCGACAACGTGGTGGCGGGCCTCAAGCTGCAGGGGGTGCGCAACAAGAAGACGCTCGACGAGGTCGCCGAACGCTCGCTGCGCGGCGCGAACCTGTGGACCGAGGTCAAGGACCGCCTCGACAAGCCCGGCGGCGGGCTGTCGGGTGGTCAGCAGCAGCGGCTGTGTATCGCGCGGGCGATCGCCGTGCAACCCGATGTGCTGCTGATGGACGAGCCGTGCTCGGCCCTGGACCCGATCTCCACGCTGGCGATCGAGGAGCTGATCAACACGCTCAAACAGGAATTCACCATCGTCATCGTCACCCACAACATGCAGCAGGCCGCGCGGGTCAGCGATCAGACCGCGTTCTTCAACCTCGAGGCCACCGGTAAACCCGGTCGGCTGATCGAGATCGACGACACCGAGAAGATCTTCTCCAACCCGAGCAAGAAGGCCACCGAGGACTACATCTCCGGGCGTTTCGGGTAGACCCTCTTCTCCACCGCTCGCGCAGGATCAGCGCGAGGCCGGCAGGTCTTCCTCGTCGGGGTGTTTGCCGGTGACCTGGAAGATGACCCGGCGGGCCACCTCGACCGCGTGGTCGGCGAAGCGCTCGTAGAACCGGCCGAGCAGCGTCACGTCGACCGCGGCGGCCACGCCGTGCTTCCATTCCTTGTCCATCAGCACCGTGAACAGATGCCGGTGCAGGTCGTCCATCGCATCGTCTTCTTCTTGGATGCGCGCGGCCTTCTCCGGATCCCGGGTGATCAGCACCTCCTGGGCGCTGTTGCCCAATTCGACTGCGACCCTGCCCATTTCGGCGAAGTAGCCGTTGACCTCTTCGGGCAGCGCATGCTGCGGATGGCGGCGACGCGCGATCTTGGCGACGTGCAGCGCCAACGCCCCCATCCGGTCGACGTCGGCGACGATCTGAATGGAGCCGACGATCGCGCGCAGGTCACCGGCGACCGGCGCCTGCAGGGCCAGCAGCACGAACGCCGCTTCCTCCGCGCGCGCGCTCATCGCGGCGATCTGTTCGTGGTCGGTGATCACCTGTTCGGCCAACACCAGATCGGCTTGCAGCAGGGCCTGGGTCGCGCGTTCCATCGCAGCGCCTGCCAGGCCGCACATCTCGCCGAGCTGCGCCGTCAAGGCATCCAGTTGCTCGTGGTACGCGGTTCGCATGCCAGCCAGCCTACGGGCTGATCGGACCCGCCGTCACGACGTGCGGGTGAACGAGAGGTGAATGCCACCTGGCGAAACGCCGGCCACTGCGGCTATTCGCAGGAGGTGTCGGCGGCATTGGTGACGGCCAGATCCTCCGGCAGCGCGGTGGGTGTGCTGTTGGTTCCGCGCACCACATGGACCTGCACCGCAGAGCCGCTCGGCGACGGCGGGTTGACCGCGTGGAAGTCGGTGCCCAGCACCACCTGAACGGTGTCGCCCTTGCCGGTCACCCGCTCGATGGTCGGGTTGGCGAACGCCGAAGCCACCGTCGCCGCGGCCTCCTCGTTACCGGGGGAGAAGAACACGGTCGTCTCGTCCAGCGGGCCCGGGTAGTCGTCGGGTGTGGTGACGTTGAAGCCGTGGGTTTGCAGCGCGCTGGCCGCGCTGGCCGCCAGGCCGCTCTGGCCGGTGGAGTTGGACACCTGCACCGTGATGTCCTGCGGGTTGGTGGTGACCGCGTCGACCAACTCGCTGGAGCCGCTGGTGCCGTGATCGGGCGTCTGGTTCATCAGGTCAGCGTCGGACGACGACTCCGGGGTGCCGGGCACGGGTGTGTTGTCGGCGTTGCGTTCCTCGGGCAGCGGCTCGTCGTTGATGATCGCGTCGAAGATCGCCCGGGTGTCCTCTTCGCGCAGGTGCTCGTTGCCCCACTCGTCCATGTAGCCGGTGGTGGGCACGGTCAAGAACGTGATCCGGCCCGCGGCGATGCCCTGGATCGACTGCCCGAGCGTGACCAGGTCCTTGGTGTCCATGTTGTCGACGTAGCTGTCGTTGATGAACATGTTGACCACGTTGTTGAGCTTGGACAGCGAGAAGAACACTTCCTTGGAGATCAGCGAGCGCAGCAGCGAGGACAGGAACCGTTGTTGGCGTTTGATGCGCCCGTAGTCACCGTTGTTCTCGGTGGTGATCTGGCGGGCACGCACGTACTGCAGTGCGGTCTGGCCGTCGATGATCTGACGGCCGGCGCGCGGCAGCACCGTGCCGACCTCGTAGTCCTCGAGCGGCGTGGTGCTGCACACCTCCACCCCGCCGAGCGCGTCGACCATCTTGGAGAAGCCGGCGAAATCCACTGCCATGAACCGGTTTATGGAAAGGCCGGAGATCTTCTGGATGACCTTCACCAGGCACTTGGGTCCCCCGACCGCGTAAGCGGAGTTCAGCTTGTACTCGGTGTAGACCTTCTCGGCGCCGTACATCGGCGAGTCCGGGTCGGTGATCGGTCCGTATTCGCGGGTGCGCGGATCCCACGGCTCACACTGCATCGGCTCGATCTCGAGGTCACGCGGAAAAGACACCCCGACGACGCGTTCGCGGTTGGCCGGGATGTTCACCAACATCACGGTGTCCGACCGGGCGCCGGCTGCGTCTTCGGTTGTGCCGGCACCGATCTCGCTGTTCTCCCCGATGCGGCTGTCGACGCCGACGATCAGGAAGTTCTCGTCGCCGAACTGCGCATTCGGGTCGAGGATGTCGCGGGAGTCCGGATCCAGCGCCGAGATCCGGTTGAGCATGTTGTTCTTCGAGGTCTGCCACTGCCACGCCCCGCCGGTCAGCACCAGCGCCAGCACCGCCATCAGCGCGGCAGCCACGCGGCCCGCCACCATCGTGGAGCGCAGGCTCCGGCGTCGTTTCCGCCGCTCGGGTTCGTCGTGGCCCCGCCGCGCGATGACGTGCGTCGGCGGCACCCGCCGGGAGGCGCGCAGCGCGGTCAGATCCGGCACGTCCGGTGAGCGCAGCTGCACCGCCGGGATGATCTCGGTGTCGTGCTCGTCGTCCGTCAGGGCCGGTGGCGCTTGGGCCTCGGGGGCCTCGGGGGTCTCGGCGACCGCGTCGATGATCTCGGTGGGCGGGGCGGCGTCGTCGGGTTCAGCGCGGTGGCGGCGCAGACCCTCGGGTATGGCGGTGTCACCCTTGACCCGGGCGATCAGGTCGGCGACGGTGACCCGGTCGGGATGGTCGTCGGCACCCGGCTCCGTCGGATCACGACGATCAGCCCGGCGTTTGCGTTCCCACGGCGCGGCACCTGGCGATCGGCGTGCGCTTCGGGTAAGCCATTGGTTGTCGTCGGTGGGGTGGTCCGGACCCGCGGAGCCATCGGGGCCACGAGTGGCATCAGCACCGGGGCTGTCGCCGTCACTCATGTTCCCACCGGCCTCCGACCGTTAGTCGTCGCGCACACCATTGCGCATGGAACGTCCGCAGGGCCGCATGCCGTGTCACAGCACCTGCGTGGCTCCGCTTACCGGAGCGCATTACCGAACAAGATCCATATCGTACTGAGACATCGTGAACGTTGTGATGTCGGAGTCGTCTCATTACCGAGACGACTCCGAGACATCCTCAGCCACCTGAGTGCATGACCTCCGCGCCGGCCGGAACCGTGCAGTCGTCCGGATCGGTCAGCCAACCCTCGGGCAGCGCCACCGAAGCGGCCGATCCCTGGCGGCCGCGGGGGCCCTGCGCCGCGTCGGGGAACGGCACCGACGCGTCGAGCTGGCCGAGCAGGTCCTCGAGCTCTGCGACCGTTTTGACCAGCGCCAACGCGCGGCGCAGCTCGGCGCCGGCCGGGAAGCCGTGCAGGTACCAGGCGACGTGTTTGCGGATGTCGCGCATGCCCTTGTCCTCCCCGAAGTGGGCGGCCAGCAGCTGTCCGTGGCGCACCACGATTTCGGCGACCTCACCGAGCGTCGGCGCGACAGGCAGCGGGTTGCCGTTGAACGCGGCCGACAGTTCGGCGAACAACCAGGGGCGGCCCAGACAGCCGCGCCCGATGACCACCCCGTCGCATTTGGTGGCCGCCATCATGGCCAACGCGTCGTCGGCTTCGAAGATGTCACCGTTGCCCAGCACGGGAATGTCGCTGACGTGCTCTTTGAGCGCCGCGATGTGCCCCCAGTTCGCTTTTCCGGAGTATCGCTGGGCCGCGGTTCGCGCGTGCAGCGCGACGGCGGCTGCGCCCTCCTCGGCCGCGATCCGCCCGGCGTCGAGGTAGGTGTGATGTTCGTCATCGATGCCGACGCGGAACTTCACGGTGACCGGGATGTCGGTGTGTGCCGTGGCAGCCACCGCGGCCGCGACGATCTGCCCGAACAGGCGGCGTTTGAACGGCAGCGCAGCGCCTCCGCCGCGCCGCGTGACCTTGGGCACCGGGCAGCCGAAGTTCATGTCGATGTGGTCGGCCAGCCCTTCGTCGGCGATCATCCTGGCCGCGGCGAACGTGTTCTGCGGGTCCACCGAGTACAGCTGCAGCGACCGGGGCGACTCGTCGGCGCCGAACGTCACCATGTGCATGGTCGCCGGATGCCGCTCGACGAGCGCGCGGGCGGTGACCATCTCGCAGACGTACAGCCCGCTGACCGTGCCGACCCGGGCCTGCTCCAACTCGCGGCACAACGTCCGGAAGGCGACGTTGGTCACCCCGGCCATCGGGGCCAGCACGACGGGGCTGCGCAGCGAGATGGGGCCGATCCGCAGCTGTTCGCGGGTTCGGACTACAGCTGTCATGAAGAGCTGGAGGCCAGCACCTTCTTGGCGGTCAGCTTCTCAGCCTTGCGCGCCTCACGCTCGAGTCGACGCTGCTTGGATTCCTCGAACTTCTGCGAGGCCTCCTCGAGCTCTTCGACGAGCTTGCCGAGGTCGTCGCGCATCCGCGCGGCCTCGCCGGTGAAGTCCTCCCGCTCGAAGATGCGCCACTTCTTGAGCACCGGCATCACCACGTCGTCGAGGTGGATGCGCGGGTCGTACACGCCGCCGACGGCGATGATGACGGCCTTGCGGCGGAACTCCGGAACGGTGTAGCCAGGCATCTTGAAGTTGCGCAGCACCCGGTGCAGTGAGTGCATGGCCTGGTCGGGCGCGATCTCGAAGCCGGCCTCTGAGACGTCGCGGTAGAAGATCATGTGCAGGTTCTCATCTGCAGAAACCTTCGCCAACAGCTGGTCGGCGATGGTTTCGTTACAGGCCTTGCCGGTGTTGCGGTGCGAGACCCGGGTGGCCAGCTCCTGGAACGTGACGTAGATGACCGAGTCGAACAGGCTCTCGGCGAACAGGTCGCCCTGCTGGTTCTGGCCAGGCGAGAAGCCGCGGGTGACCTGCTCCAGGCGCAGCTGCTCGAGCTGCACCGGGTCGACCGAGCGGGTGACGACCAGATAGTCGCGAAGGGCGATGCCGTGGCGGTTCTCTTCGGCGGTCCAGCGGTTCACCCACTGGCCCCAGGCGCCGTCCATGCCGAAGTTCATCGCGATCTCGCGGTGGTAGGAGGGCAGGTTGTCCTCGGTCAGCAGGTTCTGAACCATGGCGACCTGGGCGACCTCAGACAGCTTGGCCTCTTCGGGATCCCAGTCCTTGCCGCCGAGCGCGTAATAGTTCTTGCCGTCTGACCACGGGATGTAGTCGTGTGGGTTCCAGTCCTTCTGCATCGACATATGCCGGTTGAGGTTCTTCTCCACCACAGGCTCGAGTTCACGCAGCAGGTGGAGGTCGGTCAGATTTTCGTGCATGGCGCCTCCAGTTATCTGTACCTGTCAGTAGCACTCAGAGTATCTGTGTACCCCGGTGACATTCAAGTTACGCCACGTACTTGTCACATCTGCATCACAAGGCTCATTTTCGGGCGGTACGATGCGTTGTTAATGCGTGGTCGAGCAAACAGTTTGGGCTCGTATTCAGCACACGCGACGACGCGGAGGTCCCCGAGTAGTGAAGATGGTCAGGATTGTCGCGAGCGCGGTCGCCGCAGCAACGGTGGCAGGCAGCGCGCTTTTCACCGGGGCCCCGGTCGCGGAGGCCGCACCCGATGTGGTCAACCGCACCTATCAGGACGCCAAGCGGATCATTCAGCGCTCAGGCGGCAAAGCAGTGGTGGCCACGCGGACCGGTAATGCGTTGGCGGAGTCCAGGTGCTTGGTCACCAATGCGTGGGACGCCGCGGTCCGCCGCCCCAACCGTCGGGGCCTGCCGGTGAAGAACCGTGAAGTGCATGTGGCGCTGAACTGCAACGGCGAGCTCGCCGCGGCGGGCACCGCGGGAAACTCGGCCGCCAGCCCCGCTGGTCGGGCGGCAAAGAAGGAGCAGGAGGCCAAGGCCGCCAAGGCCGCGCGGGACCGGGCCGCCAGGCAAGCCGCCGCGGCCCGCCAGCAGCAGGGGCAGTAACCACGTCTGAACGACGTATCCGCTGCTAGACGGCCTCTTAAAGTGGCGACCGACGGCTGCGCGGCATAAAATTTCCGACATACAACTCCAGCGATTTCCGCCATGGAAATTGGAGGTCGGAAGACATGAACAGGCTCATGCTTTTCGCGACCGGACCCTTGTTTGCGGCCGCAGTAGGAGTCACCACTTTGTCGGGCGTCGGCGTCGCCAGTGCCGATCCCGACGTGGTCGGCAAGAAATACTCCGATGCGACGAAGGAGATCAAAAGCAGCGGTGGCACCGCTGTGGTCGCCTCCCGGGTGGGTGACCGGCTCTCGCAGGGCAGCTGCATCGTCACCAACGCCTGGGATGCCTCCTTCCTGCGCGGCGGGCGCGCCGACCGCGGCGAGATCATGGTGTCGCTGAACTGCAACGGCGACTACGCGTCGGCGACCAACCCGGGCACCTCGTTACAGCATCCGCTCGGGCGCGAGGCCAAGGCCGCCGACGAGGCAGAGGCCCAGCAGGAAGAATTCGAAGAGCCGGCCACGCCGGCCGAGTGATCGCCGGGCGTTACGTAACCGCAACGGAATTCACACTCACTTCATCGCGGCGTTCGATCCAGTTCATATCGCCGGGAGAACGTGGCGGGTATGAGGACGAAACGCGTGCTGCGTGTTGCGACGGCGACCGGCGCGGTTGGGATGTTCGCGCTGTTCGGAACACCCACTGCGGCAGCAGATTACGTGGGTCAGAGCTACGCTGATGCTTCCGCCGCGATGGATGAGAGCGGTCTGGAACCGATCGTCGCCACCCGTGTGGGCGACAAGTTGGAACAGGACGACTGCATCGTCACCGCCGCGTGGACCCCGTCGTTCCTGCGCGGGGTCGGAGACGACTTCGAACCGTCCGAAGGCGAGATGATGGTGGCGTTGAACTGCGCGGGAGCGTATGCGTCAGAGACCAATCCCGGTGCCTCGGTGCAACATCCGCTGGGCCGGGCGGCCAAGTCGGAAGCCGAGAAGGAAGCTGATGACGCCGCGGTCGTCACGCCAGACGAGTAGCGCTCAATAGCTCGATACCCGGCCGACCAGCATGCCGACGCAATAGTCGATGAACTGTTCGCGCGTCGCGGTCAGCCGACCGTCGAGGTAGGCGGTGAAAAGCGCGGTGAGCGCGCCGATCAGCCCGGTGGCGACCATCGCCGCCAGGGCGGGTTCGGTGATGCGGCTGAGCTTTTGTTGCAGCAGCTCGATGAAGTTGGGCATCCACTCGGCGCCGGAGCGCACCAATACCGGCTCCACCTCCGGTGCCAGCAGCAGCACCCGGCCGCCTGCCGGGTCGTCGACCATCAGCTCGACGAAGCGCTCGACCGCCTCGCGGGGCGTCTCGGCCGTCGTCAGCGTGGACATCGCCCGCGCGCACACGTCGTCGTAGACCGCACGCACGAACTCGTCACGGTCGGCGAAGCTCTCGTAGAAGTAGCGTTCCGTCAGCCCAGCGGCCCGGCACACCGCCCGGACGGTGAGCGCCGGGCCCTCCTCGCTGCCCAGCAGGGCCGCCCCCGCGGAGATGAGTTCGTCGCGGCGCAGCGCCTGACGGTCCTGCAGCGGAACGCCGGACCATCGACCGCGTCGTTGACCCGAAGCCACATCCCTCCTAAACTCGTCGATGACAACGCCTGTAGTCAGAATCTACCTCTGGCTGGATGGGAAAGCTCTTCAGTGACTCAAGATACGTCCGATGTGACCCCGGTGACCAGTGAGTCATCCGAGCTTGCGGCCGGCTGCCCGGTGACCAGCGGGGGCTACGACACGCTTCCCGAGCCGCTCGGCCCGGATTCGCTGACCTGGAAATGCTTCGGCCAGTGGACCGGCATGCTGCAGGGTCCGTGGGCGGGCTCGATGCAGAACATGCACCCGCAGCTGGGCGCGGCCGTAGAACAGCACTCGATCTTTTTCCGGGAGCGGATGCCCCGGCTGTTCCGGTCGGTCTACCCGATCGGCGGTGTGGTGTTCGACGGTGACCGTGCGCCGCGCACCGGCGCGCAGGTGCGCGACTACCACATCGGCATCAAGGGCGTCGACGACCAGGGCCGGCGCTACAACGCGCTGAATCCCGACGTCTTCTACTGGGCGCACGCCACGTTCTTCAAGTCGACGCTGCTGGCCGCCGAATGGCTCGGCGGCGGGCTCACCGACGACCAGAAACGCCAGCTGTTCGACGAGCATGTCACGTGGTACCGGCTGTACGGCATGAGCATGCGTCCCGTGCCCAAGTCCTGGGAGGAATTCCAGGAATACTGGGACCACATGTGCCGCAACGTTCTGGAAAACAACTGGGCGGCAAGAGAAGTCATGGATCTTTCCACGATGCCCAAGCATCCCTCGCTGGAATGGGTGCCGGACTGGGCGTGGCGGATCAACCTGAAGGTCATGCAGCGAGTCCTGACATTCTTCGCGGTGGGACTGTATGACCCGCCGGTGCGCGAGTTGATGGGCTACAGCTGGTCGCCGCGCCAGGCATGGCTGCACCGGCAGTTCGGCAACATGGTCTACCGGATCACCAAACTGCTGCCCAAGCGCGTGTTGATGCACCCCCGTAAACGCTCGGCGTGGGACCGCGCCCACGGGCGGCTCCCGGCGGACGCGCCGCTGGTGGAGACGCCGGCCCGCAACCTGCCGCCGGTGGAGTACCGCGACAACCCGCACTACTACAGCCCCAAGGTCTGACCGCCCAAAGGTTTGCACCACCGGCCGGCTGGCTAGCTTTACCGGTATGCAGGCGCCAGAAGTTCTTGGCGGCCGGTACGAACTACGCAGCGTCCTGGGTCGGGGCGGCATGTCGAAGGTGCACGACGGTTGGGACACCCGACTCGACCGGCCGGTGGCCATCAAGCTGCTGCACCCGGTGTTCCTGGCCGACCCGGTCAACCGGGCGCGTTTCGAGTACGAGGCCCGGGCAGCGGCGGCGTTGAGCCATCCGCACATCGTCGCCGTGCACGACAGCGGTGAGCAGGACGGCACGCCCTACATCGTGATGGAGCGGCTGTCGGGACACACCCTCGCCGACATGATCGCGCACGGACCGCTTCCGCAGTCGCACGTGCAGTCGATTCTCGACGATGTGTTGTCGGCGCTGGCCGCGGCCCACGCCGCCGGGATCGTGCACCGCGACATCAAACCGGCCAACATCCTGTTCAGCGATTCCGGCCACACCAAGGTCGCCGACTTCGGTATCGCCAAGAGCGCCGCCACCCCCGACACGATGACCGGCCAGATCGTCGGCACGATGGCCTATCTCAGCCCGCAGCGGATCAACGGTGCGCCTGCCACCGCGTGTGACGATCTCTACGCGCTCGGCGTGGTCGGCTACGAGGCGCTGACCGGCCGCCGGGCGTTTCCTCAGGAGAACCTCGCGGAGTTGGCGCGCGCGATCGCGGAGAGCACGCCGGTACCGCTGGCAGCGCTGCGCCCGGATGTGCAGCCCGTGCTGGCGACGGTGGTGGAGCGGGCGATGGCGCCTGATCCGCGGTGGCGGTTCACGAGCGCGCAGTCGATGCGCGCGGGTCTGGCGGGCCGGTTCGAACCGCCCGCGGGGCAACGTCCGCCGACCAAGGTCCTGGCTGTGCCGCTGCCCGCGCCGACGACGATGGCAGTGCAGCCGTCGCGCGCCAGAAGCCGCACCGGCGTCCTTCTCGGGGTGGCCGCCGCGCTGGTCGCCGTGGTGGTCGCGTTGGCGGCGGTGATCGTCGAGTCGGCGTCGCGCCCGCCGCCGCCGACCCCGGCCAGCACCAGCACGACGGTGCCCACCACGCCGGCGCCGTCGCTGCTGCCGCCGCCACCTCCACCAGCGCCGGCGCAGGTCGAGCAGGGACCTCCGTGGAGCAACCGCGGCGAGAACGGCAGAGGCCCCAAAGGGCCGAAAGGACCAAAAGGCCCGAGGGGCGGCGACGACGACTGAGGGCTTCGGTGTAGATCGGTAGACTGGAATGAACATGACCGGTGGAGCCAAAATCTGGCTCGTCGAGCACATTTCGGGCTCGAGTCGGCCGTAGTGAAGCGCTTTCGCCAAGGTCTGGCGCGAAGTCGCCGGAGGCGACGATCACATCCGCGACATCGACCGCATGGCGCCACGCCGACAGCTGGGAAAAGCAGTAGCACCAGGAGGATTTCATGACATCGGCGGTTACCGACCGGCTCGTCAACTTCGCCAGCGAGGTCGACGACCAGACCCTCGAACAGGCCGAGCAGACCGCCTCGATGCCGTTCGTCTATCCGCATGTTGCGCTGATGCCCGACGCGCACTTCGGCAAGGGCAGCAGCGTCGGCACGGTCATCCCGACCGACGGCGCGGTGATCCCCGCCGCCGTCGGCGTCGACATCGGCTGCGGAATGATCGCTGTGCGCACCACGTTTGACGCTGAGGCCATCGCCGGGCTGAACCTGGCCTTGTTGCGCAGGTCGATCGAGTCGGCGATCCCGATGAGCGCAGGCAACTACAACCGCCGGCTGGGCCGGTACACGTTCACAGAGCAGCGCTTCAGCGAGCTCGAGGAAATGGCGCGGCGCGACAACGTCGACCTGTCGCACTCGCCGAAGTGGCGCGAACAGCTGGGCAGCCTCGGCGGCGGCAACCACTTCATCGAGCTGTGCCTCGACGATCGCGACCGGGTGTGGCTGTTCTTGCACAGCGGCTCACGCGGCGTCGGCAACAGAATCGCCCAGAAGCACATCCGCACAGCTCAACAGCTCTGCGCCGAACACTCTGTCGCGCTGCCGCATCGTGACCTGGCGTACCTGACCGAAGGCACCGAAGCGTTTGACGACTACATCCGCGAGTTGGGCTGGGCGCAGCACTTCGCGCTGCTGAACCGCGGCGAGATGATGGACCGTTTCGCCCAGGCGTTCGCGCACTGGACCGGTAACGACATCGCCGGTGCCGACGACCCGATGGCGCTGTGGAAAGCCGACTTCGAGGTCGAGCGCATCAACACCCACCACAACTACACCCGGCGGGAGGTCCACGGGGGCCGCGAGGTGTGGCTGACCCGTAAGGGTGCGATCGACGCGCACGAGGGCGTGCGCGGCCTGATCCCGGGCTCAATGGGCACCCGGTCGTATGTCGTGACCGGCAAGGGCAACCCCGAGGCGCTGTGCAGTGCGCCGCACGGCGCTGGGCGGCGCTACTCCCGTACCAAGGCACGCAAGCTGTTCACCGCCGCCGACCTCGACGCGCGCATGAAGGGCATCGAGTACCGGCCCGGTGCCGACTGGGTCGACGAAATTCCCGACGCCTACAAGCCGATTGACGTCGTGATGCGCGACGCCGAGTCGATGGTGACCATCGACGCCGAGCTTCGCCAGATCCTCAACGCCAAGGGCAAGTAGGAACCTACTCGCAGATTGCCGCGGCCGACCCGGCGGCTCGAGCGACACGGCGCCGAAAGTGGCTAGAAACCAGGTGATTTCGGGTGGACGGGATACAGTTGGGCCCGGCGCGGCCCCGGAGCCGTGCCATCGCCATGTGTGTGGGGTAGGAGGAAATGGATTGAGCGCCAAGGTCATCGACCGCGTTCGCGCGGTCAACTGGAATGACATCCAGGATGAGGCTGACCTTCAGGTCTGGCACCGTGTCACGACCAACTTCTGGCTCCCCGAAAAGATTCCGCTGTCCAACGATGTCTCGGCGTGGCACACGCTCACGCCCAATGAGCAGCAAGTGGTGATCCGCGTGTTTACCGGGCTCACGCTGCTCGACACCATTCAGGGCACCGTCGGTGACGTCGAGATGATCGAGGACGCCGTCACCCCGCACGAAGAGGCGGTGCTGGGCAACTTCATCTTCATGGAAGCGGTGCACGCCAAGAGTTACAGCTCGATTTTCTCAACCCTGTGTTCTACCAAGGAGATCGACGAGGCGTTTCGCTGGTCGGAAGAGAACCCGCATCTGCAACGCAAGGCCGAGATCCTGGTGAATTACTACCGGGGCGACGACCCGCTCAAAAAGAAGATCGTCTCGGTGATGCTGGAGAGCTTCCTGTTCTATTCGGGGTTCTACCTGCCGCTGTACTGGGCGGCGCGGGCGAAGCTGACCAACACCGCTGACATCATCAGGCTCATCATCCGCGACGAGGCGGTGCACGGCTATTACATCGGCTACAAGTTCAAGCGGGCCGTCGAACACGAATCGCCCGAGCGTCGGGCGGAACTGCATGAGTACGCCTATTCGCTGTTGATGGATCTCTACGAAAACGAGGTCGACTACGCCCAAGATCTCTACGACCAAATGGGGGTCACCGAGGCCGTCAAGGCGTTCATGCGCTACAACGCGAACAAGGCACTGCGCAACCTCGGCTACGACCCGCTGTTCCCGGCTGACGACTGCGAGGTCGCGCCCGAGATCATGGCCCAGCTCGATCCGGGCAGCCTCGAAACGCACGACTTCTTCTCGGGCAGCGGCAGCGCCTACGTCATCGGCCGCATCGAGGAGACCGGGGATGAGGACTGGGCCTGGTGACCGGATGTCCGGACAAGTGAGCAACAGCGAAGGGCTAAACGGACAAGAGCCAAGGGGTAAAGGCGACGGCTCGGTCTGTACCGGTAGGAAGGGTCAGGCGCTTATTTCGTTTCGGCGTCGAGCTGTGACGCGTCGATGGCAGTTGGCGCAGCGGACCTCGCACTTGTCGATCTCGGATTGGATGGCGGCCAGATTCCAGCCGCCGCGTGCCATCGATCCGACATCACGGAGTTTGACCCCGGTCACGTGATCGAACTCGAGGACCACCGGGTCATCCTCTCCGCAGTCAACGCACGGGTGGGTCAGCAGATGATGCCGGACGTATGCCTTGGCGGCCGCGATCGCCCTTCGTTTGCCGGCGCGGCGCTGGGAGTTTTTCGACGGCGTCCGTCGGTAGTAGTCCCGGTTGTATTCGCGGCGGCAGTCTGGACAGTATGTGCCCGTGAAACCAGGCCGCTCCTTGCGACAGCGCGGGCAGCGTTTCATGGGCATGACTCGGCACTTTACGGTCGATGACCGACAAGTGCCCTGACCAAGTGCCCCCACTAGGACTCGAACCTAGGACCTGCGGATTAAAAGTCCGTAGCTCTACCAACTGAGCTATAGGGGCGCGAGCAACAGGATACTGGGTACCGGATGGCCCGCGCGTTTGAGGATTGGGGTGCCGGTACCCTAAGCTATCGAGGCTCCCAACGACATGGCCGTTGTGAGTACCCCGGAGAGATTCGGCTGGCCCCCTTCGTCTAGCGGCCTAGGACGCCGCCCTTTCAAGGCGGTAGCGCGGGTTCGAATCCCGTAGGGGGTACACGCGACGTACGTACGATGGGAGTCGCAGAGCAAGGCCCTGTGGCGCAGTTGGTTAGCGCGCCGCCCTGTCACGGCGGAGGTCGCGGGTTCGAGTCCCGTCAGGGTCGCCAGAACGGCGG
The DNA here is from genome assembly GCA_050205315.1 of Mycolicibacterium pulveris. GTDB lineage: Bacteria > Actinomycetota > Actinomycetes > Mycobacteriales > Mycobacteriaceae > Mycobacterium > Mycobacterium pulveris_A. The sequence continues at coordinate 184,109 of JBNMRA010000001.1, forward strand.
GCACGTCGGTTTTTCGACGACCGGTGCCATCCGGCCAGGTAGCTCAGTTGGTACGAGCGTCCGCCTGAAAAGCGGAAGGTCGCCGGTTCGATCCCGGCCCTGGCCACCAGAATGAACAGCGTGACGGGGACCGATTTCCGGCAGCGACTGCTCGACGCGCTTGAAGAGTGCATCGCCGAGGTGGGCTACCCGAAGACCACCGTCGCCGACATCGTGCGCCGAGCCAAGACGTCGCGGCGCACCTTCTACGAGCATTTCGAGAGCAGGGACGCCTGCTTCATCGCGCTGCTGACGGAAGCCAACGCCGATCAGGTGTCCCAGATCGCCGCTGCCGTCGACCCCGAGGCGCCGTGGCGCACCCAGGTCCGCCAGGCGATCGAGGCGTGGATCGCCTCCGGCGAGTCGCGTGCGGCGCTGACGCTGAGCTGGATCCGAGACGTACCCTCACTCGGCACCGCTGCCCGCGCACTGCAGCGGGAAGCGATGGAGAACTTCATCGCGATGGTTCATACGCTCGGCGACACCGGCGAGTTCCGCGCCGCGGGGATCGGGCCGGTGTCACGGCAGCGCATCATCATGCTCCTGGGCGGGCTGCGCGAACTGGTCGCCATCACCTTGGAGGAGGGCGGCCGGATGCCCGACATCGCCGACGAGGCGGTGGAGGCGTCGATCGCGCTTCTCACCCCCGCTGCCCAGACTCACTGAGCCTTGACCTTGTCAACGTCGGTACCAACACGTACCGTTGCGCTACCTGGGAACCTGGACGCAGGGGGAGATATGGGCAAACGTCGCATCACGGTCAGCGGTCGCACCGCGGTGATCACGGGCGCGGCCTCGGGCATCGGCCGCGCGCTGGCGCAACGGCTCTCCGAGCACGGTTGTCCGGTGGCCATCGCCGACATCGACGAACAAGGTCTGAAGGAGACCGAGGCGTCGTTGAGCGGGCCGGCGCTGCTGCGGGTGCTCGACGTGCGTGATGCGGCCGCGCAGCGCGACTTCGCCGAACAGGTCCGGCATTGGGCACCCCAACGGATCGGCGCGGTGTTCAACAACGCCGGCGTGTCGGTGGGCTCGACCGTGCTCGAGGCGGTCCCCGAGGACGACCAGTGGCTCTGGGACATCAACTTCGGCGGTGTGGTCAACGGCACCCGGGCATTTCTGCCGATCCTCGTCGAGCAGGACGAAGGCGCGATTGTCAACACCTCCAGCGTCTTCGGCCTCGTCGGTATGCCGGGCCAAAGCGCTTACTGCTCAGCGAAATTCGCGGTCCGCGGATTCACCGAAGCGCTGCGCCAGGAATTGCGCGGCACCGGGGTCAGCGCAATCACCGTACATCCGGGCGGCGTCGACACCAACATCGTGCGCAACGCCCGTTACCGCACGGATCCCGACGGCCGCGGGCGCACCCATGAGCAGATGGTGGAGGACTTCGCGGCCATCACCATGACCAAACCCGACCAGGCCGCCGAAGTCATCCACCGCGGGGTGGAGGCGGGCAAGGCCCGGATTCTGATCGGGCCCGACGCCCGCGTGTTCGACCTGCTCGGGCGGCTGGCCCCGAGCCGCTACTACGACGTGCTGAAGTGGATCGAGTCCTATCAGCGCAAACGTAAAGCCTCGTAACGGATCACGACGCGGTGGCACGCGCCTGTTCGAACATGTCGGTGTCGTGTGCGCAGATCAGCATCAGGTCCTGCTCGCCGCGCCGGTTGAGCTCGGCCAGGCGAGCGTGGTTGTCCCGCAGGCGCTTAGGGGCGTAGGCGACCACCTTCTCGAAGGTGAGAAGCGCCCGCGGTCCTCGAGCGCTGCCGTCGACGGTGCCGCGGTGAAAGAACGCGTCACCGCAGTGCAACAGCCAGCGGCTGCCGGCATCAACGGCGACGCAGGCGTGGCCGCGCGTGTGCCCGGGCATGGAGACCAGCACGACGCCGTCTGAGATCTCGGTCAGCGGTTTGGCCGCGGCGAACCCCCGCCAGGATTCGCCGTCGGGCTCGTGCTCCACGATCGTGGCGCCGTGGCTCCATTGCACCGGCCGAAACCGCATCCGCTCGCGGCGCGAAGGCCGGTGGATGGCACCAAGCGCTTCGGCTGCGGTGCAATGGATCCGGGCCTTCGGGAAATCGGCGATGCCGCCGATGTGATCGATGTCCAGATGTGTCAACACGATGTGACGCACGTCGTCGCGCGCAAAGCCCAGCCGTTCGATCTGGTGGACGGCGCTTTCCTCAGGGTCGAACACCGGTCTGATCAGGTGGCGGATCGGGCCGATGCGACGACGCGGGTCGCCGCAGTCGGCCAAGCCGTATCCGCTGTCGACGAGCACCAGCCCGTTGTCGGTCTCCACCAGCAGCACGTGGCAGACCAACTCGGGAGTGCCGGGCGGGTGCATCGTCCCGCAGTTGAGATGGTGAACCTTCACAGTTGGTCCGTACCCACCAGGGACAGCAGTTCGCCGCGCCCGATCTGGGTGCGGTAGTAGCCCATGACCTCGAGTCGACGCTGCCTCAGATCATCGGTCATAGTCGCACCCTACGACCACCGCGGGGCTCAGGCAGGCGACTTGAGCTCCGCGTCGGCCAATTGGTGACGGCGCTGACGCTCCATCGTGGCGAAGTAGAACGCGTAGGCGAACACGCAGCTGGTGAACAGGCTCGAGACGAAGAACAGCCATGGATGGCGGATACCGCGGCGCCGGCCGTCGATGATCGTGAACAGCGGCAGCAAAATCACGTTGATGATCGTGTAGTCCGCGCTGGCCGAACTGGCCGCCGGGTTGGTGTAGCCGAGCGCGATGAACTCCTGCCAGCTACCCGGGCCCCAGATCGGATTCGACGACGCGGTCGCGTACTCGTTGACGAACTGAATGTTGTGGTACCACAACAACGGAATCGACGCGAGCCCGATCGCCCAGAACACGATTTCGACGGCCGAGAACCGCGGTCCGCCGGCGGGCCGATTGAAGATCTTGGGGTTGGAGGCGATGGTGAACCAGACGACCGCCACACCCAGCACAGCGTGTACAAGTAGCGAGACCATGTCGGGGAGTGTCCCACCAATATCACGAAGTTTTGTCAATATTGACATAAGTTCGTCTGCGGTAGCTTACCCAGATGGCAAGGGCCGCCCAGACCGCGCGCAGTGAACGCACCCGTGAAGCGCTGCGCAAGGCCGCCCTCGTAAGGTTCCTCGCGCAGGGGGTCGAGGACACCTCCGCCGAGCAGATCGCCGCTGACGCCGGGGTCTCGCTGCGCACCTTCTACCGCCACTTCGCTTCGAAGCACGATCTGCTGTTCGCCGACTATGACGCAGGGCTGCAATGGTTTCGGGCTGCGCTGGCGGCCCGCTCACCCGATGAACCGCTGATCGAATCCGTGCTGGCCGCGATCATGGCGTCGCCGTACGACGACTGGGCGGTGGTGCGCACCGCGGCCCTGCGTGCCCAGGAACTCGACTCCGATCGCATCGTCCGGCACATGCGTCAGGTCGAGACCGAGTTCGCCGCCGCCATCGAAGGCCACCTGACCCGCGGCGACGCACCGGCGCCCGGCACCGATCAGCGCATGCACATCACCGTCACCGCCCGGTGCATCGCGGCCGCGGTGTTCGGCGCGATGGAGGTCTGGATGCTCGGTTACAGCGGCAGCGAGAACTCGCTGCCCGAACTCGCGCGGCTGTGCCGGGAGGCGCTGGAGTTGCTGCGGTCCGGCATCGACGAGGCCATCTGATCCGAAGTTTTGTCAATATTGACAAAACCTGGGCCGCCGTGCCAACCTCGGCCGATGACGGACTTTGACGCGATTGTCATCGGCGCAGGTCACAACGGGTTGACGGCGGCCACCCTGCTGCAGAAGGCGGGCCGACGCACGCTCTGCCTGGACGCCAAGCGCTACGCCGGCGGAATGGCCTCCACCGTGGAGCTGTTCGACGGGTTCCACTTCGAGATCGCCGGCTCGGTGCAGATCCCGACGTCGGCCACGGTGAGCCGAGAACTCGGCCTGGACACACTGCCGACCGTCGAGCTCGACGTGATGTCGGTGTCGCTGCGCGGCGTCGGCGACGAGCCGTTCGTCTACTACACCGACCCGATGAAGCTGATGACGCACGTCAACGAGGTGCACGGGGCAGAAGCCGTCAACGGGATGGCCGGTCTGATGGCGTGGTGTCAGGCGCCGACGCGGGCGCTGGGGCGCTTTGACGCCGGCCGGCCGCCCAAGACGCTGGACGAGATGTATGCCTGTGCCACAAACGAATTCGAGCGGTCAGCGATCACTGACATGCTGTTCGGGTCGGTCACCGACGTCGTGGACCGGTATCTGCCCGACCGCGAGAAGCACGGCGCGTTGCGCGGCATGCTGGCGCTGCTGGCCTGCAACACCACCTACCGCGGGCCCGCCACCCCAGGCACCGCCGCGGCGCTGGCCTACGGGTTCGCGGTGCCGGATGAGAACGCGCTGCTCGTCAAGAAGCTGCGCGGCGGCATCGGGGCACTCACCCAACATCTGTGCGAGGTCTTCACCGCCAACGGCGGCGAGGTGCGGCTGCGTAGCAAGGTCGAAGAGATCACCGTCGCCGACGGCCGGGTCAGCGGGGTGCGCCTCGAAAACGGCACGACGCTGACCGCGCCCGTCGTCGTCTCCGGTATCGCCCCGGATTTCACGGTCACCGAGCTGATCACCGCCGCCGCCGTGCCCGACGAGGTGCGCCAACGGTTCTCCCGCATCGACCACCGCGGCAGCTACCTGCAGATGCACTTCGCGCTCGACGGCATTCCGGAGTTCGCGCCGCCCTACGAACTGCTCAACGACCCGGCGATGCAGTCCAACATCGGCATCTTCAGCACCCCGGAGGAGTTGCAGCAGCAGTGGGAGGACTGCCGCCGCGGCATCGTGCCCGACGATCCCGCGATCGCGCTGCAGATCCCGTCGGTCAACGATCCAAAGCTGGCGCCGCCGGGTAAGCACGCGGCCTCGGCGTTCTCGCTGTGGTTCCCGATCGAAGAGGGCCCGGCCAGCTACGGCGACATGAAGGTCGAGATGGGTCGGCGCGTCATCGAGAAGATCACCCGGCTGGCGCCCAACTTCGAGGACCTGATCATCCGGCACACCACGTTCACCCCCAAGCACATGGGCACCATGTTCGGCGCGCCGAGCGGGGACTACTGCCACGGCCTGATCCACCCGGATCAGATCGGCCCCAACCGGCCCGGCCCGAAAGGCTATGTGGACCAACCGATTCCGATCGACGGACTGTACCTGGGCAGCGCCGGATGCCACGGCGGGCCCGGTATCACGTTCATCCCCGGCTACAACGCGGCGCAGGCGGCGCTGGCCGACGCGCGCTGAGTCCCGGGTTCGAGGCCGTTTCGGATCCGCCCCGGCGGGGAACGCCTTCGCCCATGGGGATCACCGTGGCCGTCACCGGACCGACGGGCGAAATCGGGCTGTCGGCGATCGAGGCCCTGCAAGCCCATCCCGACGTCGAGCAGATCGTCGGGATGGCGCGGCGCCCGTTCGATCCGGCGGCGCACGGTTGGACCAAGGCGCGCTATCAGCAAGGCGACATTCTGGACCGCGACGCCGTCGACGCGCTGGTCGCTGACGCCGATGTGGTGGTCCACCTGGCGTTCATCATCATGGGCTCGCGGTCGGAGAGCGCCCGGGTCAACCTCGAAGGCACCCGCAACGTTTTCGAGGCCACCGTGGCGGCGCAGCGGCCGCGACGGCTGGTCTACACGTCGTCGGTCGCGGCCTACGGCTATCACTCCGACAACCCGGTCCCGATCACCGAGGACGTGCCGACGCGCGGGTCGCCCGAGCATTACTACTCCGAGCAGAAGGCGGCCTGTGAGGCGGCGCTGACCGAGATCACCGCCGGATCCAGTCTCGAGATCTATGTGCTGCGCCCCTGCATCGTCGCGGGACCGAAGGCGCCCGCGCTGGCCGAGGCGATGCCGTGGAACCAGTTACCCGGTCCGGTCAGGCGGATCCCGCAGGCCCTGCCGCTGTTGAAGCCGCCGTTCCCAGACCCGGGAACGCCGATGCAGCTGGTCCACCACGACGACGTCGCGAGCGCAATCGCGTTGGCCGCCACCACGTCCGCGCCGCCGGGTGCCTACAACATCGCGGGTGACGGTGTGTTGTCCGTGTCGCAGATGGCCGCGGCGCTCGGTGCCCGGCCGGTGCGGGTGCCCCAGGTGACGGTGACGGCCGCATCGGAGGTGATCGCCCGGCTGCCGTTCGTGCCGTCCGCGCTGGAGTGGTTGCACATCGGCCGCACCTCGGTGGTGATGGACACCACCAAGGCCAAGTCACAGCTGGGCTGGACGCCGAAACACACTGCCGCCGAAACGTTGTCGGCGCTGTCGGCTTCTCTGTAGGTTCAGGTGTCCTCGGCCGGTCCGCTCGGGGTGGCGCCACCTTCATCGGACCAGTCGGCACGGTCCTCGTTGCCCAGCCCGGGGTCGCTTACCACGTCGTCCTCGGTTTCGGCCGGGCTGGTGTTGGATTCCGCCGTGTCGGGGCTGTCCTTCTTCATGACACCGCGAGTACCCAGAATGGGCGTCCGCGACTCGTCGTACGCCTTCACCGCGCGCCGATTTCTACACCAGGGTCGTGATCGCCGCCGGAGCACAGCCCTGTGGTAGATCTCGCGACACATCAGTGCGTGGTCAGCGCGCCATCGTCGAATTCGGCGCGCTCCAGTCGGTCGACACGAAGCGGTGCTTGATCAACCAGTCGCCGTCGACCGGCACGAATACGTCGCGGTAGCGGCCGAAATGATCGAGGCCGATCTCGGTGAAAACGGTGAAATAGCAGGCAACCCGGGCCTGCTCGGGTGTCACCTCGGTGAAGCGGATGTTCGCGACGTTGTGGCGCACGATGCGTTTCACGCTCGACGCCTGGGCCGCCGCGTTGGGGGCTGCGACCGCACCGCCGAGAAAGTCGACGATGGCGCGGCGGCCGCGCACCGGCGCTGAGCCCCGCAGTTCCAGCTCGCCATCCTCGCAGAACGCGCTGGCAAGCTCGTCGAGCCGCATCGCGTCACCCGACCAGTTGTACCGCGCGAGCGTGTCTCTGATGTGTTCGCGGACTGCCAATTCCCAAAGCTCCATGCGGTAAACCGTAACGGGGATAGGCTCGGGACATGGCGACCAGCGATTCCCGTGAAGTGGTGATCGAGGCGAGTACCGAGGAGATTCTCGACGTGATCGCCGACGTCGAGTCCGCGCCGGACTGGTCGTCGCAGCACCAGGGCGCCGAGGTGCTCGACCGCGACGCCGACGGCCGGCCGGGCAAGGTGCGCCTGAAACTGAAGACCATGGGCATCTCCGACGAGCAGGTGGTCCAGTACTCCTGGACAGCCAATTGCGCTAGCTGGACGCTGCTGGAGTCCAGCCAGCTCAAGACGCAGAGCGCGTCGTACACACTGACTCCCGACGGCGACAAGACCAAGGTGCGGTTCGAGATCACCGTGGACCCGGCGGTGCCGATCCCCGGTTTCGTGCTCAAGCGCGCGATGAAGGGCGGCCTGGAGGCGGCCACCGACGGCCTGCGCAAACAGGTCCTCAAAGTGAAGAAAGGCGCCTGAAGCGTAAGAATGCCGCGCGAAGCGGTGCCGGCACTTCTAGGCTCGCTAGGTGGAGTTGACGTGGCCGCTGATCGGCCGCGCGGAGCAGATGCGGGCCGTCGAGACCGCTGTCTCGGTGCCGGACGTCTCGGGTGTCTTGATCTGCGGGGCGGAGGGCGTGGGCAAGAGCCGGCTGGCGCGCGAGGCGCTGTCGGCGCTCTCGACACAGGGATATGAGACGCGCTGGACCGCCGGTGCGGAGTCGGCACGGGCCATCCCGCTCGGTGCCTTCACGGCGTGGGCGCCCTCCGATGTGACCGACACCTTCGCGCTGCTGCGTGGAGTGATCGAGGCGCTGACCGCCGCGCCGGCCCCCGCGATGGTGGTTCTCGGTGTCGACGATGCACAGCTGCTCGACGATCTGTCGACCTTCGTCGTACATCAGATCGTGGCGCGAGGCGCGGCCAAGGTGATTCTCACCGTTCGAGATGGTGAGCCGATTGTTCCTGCGATACAGCAGATCTGGGCCAAGAGCAGGTTCAAGCGCATCGATCTCGAACAACTGTCGCTCGATGAGACGACCGCGTTGTTATCGGCGGCGTTGCAGGGGCGGCTGGATCCTGATGCCGCGCAACGGTTGTGGCGGCTGACCCGCGGCAACGTGTTGTATCTGCAGAACATCGTCGAGCAGGAGGTCGCAGCGGGTCGACTGGTGCAGCAGAACGCGCGTTGGCGCTGGATCGGTGATCCGGTCATGCCACCGGGGCTGGTCGAGCTGGTCGAGACCCGCATCGGAGCCCTGCCGGCACCGGTCGGCGACGTGATCGACGTCCTGGCCGTCGGCGAACCGATCGACCTGGCCGCCCTGATGCGGATCACCGACTCCGCCGCGATCGAGGAGGCCGAAACCCGCGGCCTGATCACGCTGGAGGCCGCAGGGGACGGCATCGAAGCGCGTCTGGCGCATCCGCTGTACGGCGAGGTGCGGCGCGGGCGCGCGCCGCAAAGCCGGCTGCGACGGCTCCGTGGGCTGGTCGCCACGGAGCTCGCGACCTCATCCCATCCCGACGACATCCGAGGCGTCGTGCGCCGCGCGACGTTGAGCCTCGAATCCGACCTCACCCCGGACCGAGAGCTCCTCGTCACGGCGGCATACGGAGCTGTGTGGCTGGGCGAATTGGCCCTAGCGGATCGCATCGCCGAAGCCGCGGTCAAGGCCGGAGCCGAAGCTGAACCCAATTTCGTTCGCGCGCACGTGTTGTCATGGCTAGGCCGCGGCGAGGACGCGGAGGACGTGCTCGCTGGTATCTGCGTCGATCAGCTGACTGACCACGACCGCGCCAAGCTGGCGTTCCTGCGGTGCAGCAACACGTTGTGGGCCCTCGGCGATCCAGCACGGGCCAAGCAGTTGATCGACGAGGCCGCACGCACAACCTCAGCGGATGCCCGTACCTACATCGACGCATTTCTCACGGTCTACTGGTTCGCGATGGACCAGCCCGAGAAAGCCATCAAAGTCGCTGAACACCTTGCGCCAAAGGATATTCCGGTTGTCGGCGCCGAGCTGTCGTGGGTGTTGACGCAAATATCGGCCGATGCCGGCCGCGCCGCCGACGCCGTCGTCTGTGCCGAAGCCGGCTACGCCGTCGCGGCCCGCACTCTCGACGCCCCGCACATGAGGTTCAACATCGCCGACGCCGAGGTCAGTGCGCTGCTGCTGGCCGGCCATGTCGGCCGTGCGCTCGAGGTGGCCGAACGGGCCCGTCGGCAGGCGGCCGATATGCCGGGGGCCGCGCAACTGCTCGGTGCCGCGATCGCCGGCCGGGCCGCGCTGGGGGCGGGGGATCTGCCGAACGCCCGCTCGCTGCTGGAGTACGCGGCCGAAGGGCTCTCGGCCTCGCATCCGGTCGGCTGGGGCTATCGCTACCGCATATCCCATGCGACCGCGCTGGCGGTGCACGGGTCGACCAGTGAGGCGGCGGCAGCGTTGGCCTTGGCCGAAAAGGTGCAACGCCGGTTCCGGTCGCTAAACTTCGAGCGGAGCCTGGCGCGGGCGTGGGTGACGGCCGGCCAGGGCGCCGTCAGTGAAGCGGTCGTCGACCTGTTGGCGGCAGCCGAAAAGGCTGCTGAGAGCGGACAATTCGGTGCCGAGGTGCTCTGCTTGCAGACCGCGGTACAGTTCGGCGACCGCACGTGTGCGCCCCGGTTGGCTCAGCTCGAGTCGATGGTCGACGGGCCGAGGGTGAGCCTGGCGGCACGGTTCGCCGCTGCCTTGCGCGATGGTGACACGGCTCAACTTGCCGTGCTGTCAGAGGGATTCGAGCGTACGGGTGACCGGGTGGCCGCGGTCGACGCGGCCGCCCATGCCGCCCTGGTGCATCGCCGCCAGGACAAGCGAGGTTCGGCGCTCAGCTGCTCGGCGCGAGCGGAAACGCTGGCGGCCCAGTGGGACATCAGAACTCCGGCGCTTCGTCAGGCCTCCGAAGCATCTCCGCTGACCGACCGGGAAGCAGAGATCGTGATGTTGCTCGGTGAGGGACTGACCAACCGGGCGATCGCCGAGCGGCTGACGCTGTCTATCCGCACCGTCGAGAGCCATATCTACCGGGCGATGATGAAGACCGGCACGACCTGCCGCGATGAACTTGCCAACATACTGCCGCGGGGTAACCGCAACGGCCGCTAGACGATCCGCATCACTTTCACCTCGGGGACGCCGTTGGTGACGGTCGTGATCAGTGCTTGGCTGCCGTCGGCGCTCAGTTCGACGGTGGGCGGCTGGGTCCCGGAGAAGGTGAGGGTGGTGCCGACCTGCCTGCCTGTGATGGTGTTGATCGCCACAACCCGATAGGTGGACGTGAAGACGTTCAGCGCCGTCGCGGTCACGATGACGGCCCGGGTGCGATCCGGAGTCGATACCGTCGAGATTGGGCGGCCCGCCACCGCGACGGTCACACCGACCGGTTTACCGGTGCTGGTATTGAGAGCCGTGAGTCGGGTGGTGTAACTGTTACCGAACAGTTTGTAGACGACAGTCTTGACCAATACGCGGGTGCCATCGGCGCTGAACGCCGGTTCTAGCCACACCCCGCCGGGGAGGGTGGTGCGCACGGCGCTGCCCGTGGCCGTATTCACCACCGCCACTTGAGTCTTGCTGTCCGACCCGGTGGTCGTGACGACGACGCGGCTGCCGTCGTCGCTCATCTGCATGTAGCCGTAGCCGCTGAACGTCAGCGTGGCGCCGACTTGATTGCCGGTGGCAGTGCTGATTACCGCCACCGAAGTGGTGGTGTTGGTCGTGCTGGTGGTATGACTCGTGGAGAACACGGCGCGGCTGCCGTCGGGGCTCATCAGAGCCGCGCCCAGTGCCTGGTGACCGGTCAGGGTCATGCCGTTGCCGATTTGGGCGCCGGTGGCGGTATCGATCACGCGGACCCGCATCGTGTTCGTGCTTGTTCGCCCGTCGTATGAGTTGAGGCCGAGCAGAACACGGTCCGCGTTGGCGGTCACCGGAAGAACGGCGGATGGTTCGCCGGTGAAAGTGAGGGTGGATCCCTTCTGGGAGCCGGTCGCGAGATTGACGACCGCGATGTGGGTGGTGTAGACCCCGGTGTTCTCGTCTCGGGTGTAGCCACTCAGTAGAGCGTGGCCGCCGTCATCACTCAACTGAACGGAGGTGGGGCCGCCGGCCAGCATGATCGCAAGGCTTGTCTGGGTTCCGGTGGCCAGATCGATCACCACGCCCCGTGTCGCATCGGCGTCGTAGGTGACGATCAAAGCCCGGGTGCCGTCGTTGGTCACGACTGTGCTCGACTGAGACCCCGGCAAGGTGATCGTGGTGCCGATCTGGTCGCCGGTGACGAGGTTGACCACGGCGGCCCAGGTGGTTTCGCTGCCGTCCTCTTCGATGGCATACGAGGTGATGACAGCGTGGGTGCCGTCGGTGTTCGCGAAGATGCCTGACGGTGTGCCAGGCAAGGAGACGTCGATGGGGGGCCCACCCGGGTCGGCGCGAAGTGGTGCGACGGGCACGGTGACGGTGACGGTTGCGGTGGCTTCGCCGTCGTTGGCGTTGACGACGAACGTGGCGGATTCCCGGCCCGGGGTTTGCGTGGCCTGTTCTCGTGCCGCTTGGGTGGGGGTGTACGTGTAGGTGCCGGTCGAAGTGATGGTGACCGTGCCGGTGGAGGGCTGAGTGACGCTGTAGGACAGTGGGTCTCCGTCGGCGTCGGTGAAGTTGAGTGCTCCGGTGACCGCGCCGGTGGCGGTGTCGGGCGTGCCGACGGTCGGTGTGCCGCTCTGGGGCGCGGCGTTGCCCTGGCGGGCCAGGACGCGCACGGTGCGGTCGGCGGCGTCGGTGACGTAGACGGTGCCGTCGGCGCCGACGGCGACGACGTGCCCGCCGGACCGGTCGGTGTCGATCGCCACGGTGCTGACCACGGTGTCGGTGGCGGTGCTGATCACCGACACGGTGTCGTTGGCATTGGCGACATAGGCGAACGCGCCGTCTGGGCTCAACGCCACCGAACTCGGCGAAGCACCCACCGGAAGAGTTTGCACCCCAGCGCTATTGGGGCTGATGACCGATACCGTGTTGCTACCGGTATTGGCGACATACAGCGTTCCGTCCGCGCCGAGCGCGATGCTGGATGGCTGTCTTCCGACCGCGGCGGTGGTCGCGGTGCTGTAGTTGGTCGTGTTGATCACCGATACCGTGTTGCTGCCGCGGTTGGCGACATACAGCCTGCCGCCGGAGCCCATTGCCAGCGCGCTCGGCGAGGAGCCGACCGAAATCGACTGCACACCGGCCTTACCGGGATTGACATCGACCAACGTGTTGGTGGTGGTGTTGATCACCGATACCGTGTTGCTGCCGCGGTTGGCCACAAACAGCCGGCCGTCGGAGCCGAAGGCCAGTGCGATGGGGGCTGCTCCTACCTTGATGTCCATCGAGAGCGCGCTCGGGTTGGCGTCGACGCGTGCGTAGGTGGCGGTATCGATCACCGACACGGTGCCGCTGGCGGTGTTCGCCACATACAACCGTTTGCCATCTGGACTGAGCGCCAACGCGCTTGGTGCCGCCCCTACCCGGATGTCCATCGAGGATGAAGTCGGACTGGCGTCGATCCGTTGGCCGGTTGCGGTGTTGATGACCGACACGGTGCCGCTGCCGGTATTGGCCACGAACATCCGCCCGTCTGGACCGATCACCACACCGGAGGGGCCGGCACCGACCGCTATCGATGGCTTGGTCACGAGCCGAGGCGCCGCCGTAGCAGCTGAAGTCTGTACTTCGTCGGCGATTTGGCCGTTGGGCGACGATCGGGGGCGGGCGCCAAGGGCGAGCAGCGCCATTTCAAAGGGTGAGTTCGTCGGCGTCGCAGGTCCGTTCGGCGTCAGCGGACCCCAACCCGTTCTCGCCAGCGCGGCCAAGACAACCGCACTCACCGTTCCGGTCGACTTGGCGGGCTCGGTGTCTGCGGCCACGACAGCGTGCGTCACGGCGATGGCGGGTGCGGTGGGAAGTTCTGCCAGTCCCTGTGCCACAGCGACTTTCGAAACCTCTGCCGGGTCCGCATCGTCCGCGGCGGTGGCCTGCGGTGGTGGTGATGTGTCCTGCGGATCTGTGTTGCCGTCCTCGGTACCGGCCACCTCAAGCGTCCTCTCCTGACTGTTCGATCGGCCCGCAGGCGCCGTGGGCGTCGCGGTCAATTCCTCGACGACATCGGCCAACGTCGAGGCCTTACGGTCCGACTTCGACGAGCGCGCACCGCCGGTGGCCATCACGATCCCGCGCGGCACCCGGCGCACCAGCTCACCCGTCGAGGTCGAGGCGTCAGGCTCGGACGGGTCGGACGTGTCATCTTCCGAGGCAGTCTCGTCATCGGTCTCGGTCTCGGTCTCGGTCTCGGTCTCGGTGACCGTCGACTCGTCCGGGTCGGCTGTGGTCGTGGCAGTGGCAGAGGCGTCCTGAGATTCCGCGGTTGCGCCGGTTTCGCTGGTGCCCGCCGCGCTGGCGGATCCGGAATCGTCGGCCCACGCCGCCGCGGCGCCACCCAGTGACACCGCCGCGCCCACCCCGAGCGCCACCGCCAAACCGCCGACGCGTCCAACAAATCGCGATGCCCTCATGGCAACCTCCCCGGTTGGCCTACGTGGAGAATCGTGGCTCACCGTCGGCGCGACGAGCTCAGTAGCGTGCCACTGCACTTTGACAGGCGCAGACCCCGGACCACTTAGGCGGCAGGAGGCTAGACGTCGGCGTCGGCCAGGGCCTCGGCCCAGGCGATATGCCCGTCGAAGCCGAGTGACTCGGCCGCCGCGCGGTAGCGGTCGCGACGCTGGGGCCGGGAGGCGACCACATTGGCAGGTCCGCGTTACGTTGCTTCGGTGACGAACAGCGGACCCCTGGCCGGGGTGAAGGTCATCGAGCTCGGCGGCATCGGGCCCGGCCCGCATGCGGCGATGGTGCTGGCCGATCTGGGCGCCGACGTGGTGCGAGTGCGTCGGCCCGGCGGGTTGCAGATGCCCGCGGAGAACGTCGATCTACTGCACCGCGGCAAACGCGTCGTCGACCTCGACGTGAAAAAGGACCCGGCGGCGTTACTGGACCTCGCCGCCAAGGCCGACGTGCTGATCGACGCGTTCCGCCCGGGCACGTGTGAGCGCCTCGGCATCGGCCCCGACGACTGCGCCGCGGTCAACCCGCGGCTCATCTTCGCCCGCATCACCGGATGGGGGCAGCACGGACCGCTGGCGCAGACCGCAGGCCACGACATCAACTACCTGTCGCAGACCGGGGCGCTCTCGGCCATCGGGTTTCGTGACCGGCCGCCGGTCGCGCCGCTGAACCTGGTGGCCGACTTCGGCGGCGGATCGATGCTGGTGCTGCTCGGCATCGTGGCCGCGCTGTATGAACGGGAACGCTCCGGTCAGGGCCAGGTGATCGACGCCGCGATGGTCGACGGTGTCTCGATCCTGGCGCAGATGGCGTGGACGATGAAGTCGACGGGCACGCTGCGCGACGAGCGGGAGTCGTTTCTGCTCGACGGCGGCGCCCCGTTCTACCGCACCTATGAGACCGCCGATGGCAAGTACATGGCGATAGGGGCGATCGAGCCGCAGTTCTTCGCACGGCTTCTCGACGGCCTGGGTCTCACGGCCGACGACGTGCCCAACCAGCTGGATGCCTCGGCGTTTCCCGACATGCACAAGCTGTTCGCCGAACGGTTTGCGAGCAAGACGCGCGACGAGTGGACCGAGACCTTCGCGGGCACCGATGCGTGCGTCACACCGGTGCTCACCTGGGCCGAAGCCGCACAGAATGAACACCTGCGCGCTCGGTCAACCCTGGTGCAGGCCAACGGCGTCGACCAGGCGGCACCCGCGCCCCGGTTCTCCCGCACGCCGGCACCTGCGATCGGTACGCCGCCGCAGTCGACCACCCGGATCGACGAGATTCACTGGTAGTGTCAATTTGCTGCAAACCTCGTACGCCCGGGCAGCGTGTTAACTACCATTTGCGCCATGGCGGTCCGCGCGTCGCGAGAAGTCGTCTTTGAAGCGCCCAAAGACGCGATTCTCGATGCGCTCGCCGACATCGAAGCGGTGCCGTCGTGGTCGTCGGTGCACAAGCACGCCGAGGTGCTCGACCGGCACCCCGACGGGCGTCCGCACCACGTCAAGGCGACGTTCAAGATCATGGGGATCACCGACAAGGAACTGCTCGAATACCACTGGGGCGATGACTGGGTGGTTTGGGATGCCAAGGCCACGTTGCAGCAGCGCGGTCAGCACGGGGAGTACAACCTCACGCCGGTCGGGGAGGACCGGACGCGGGTGCGGTTCGACATCGTGATCGACCTGGCCGCACCGATTCCGGAGTTTCTGCTGCGCCGCGCGAAGAAGATGGTGCTCGACGTCGCCACCGAGAACCTGCGCGAGCGAGTGATGGCACGCGCGTAGATCCGGGGGCTATCCGGCGCGCAGCACTGCCAGCCGTCGGATCGCTTCGTCCAGCGTGTCGTCCCGTTTGCAGAACGTGAAGCGCACCAAGTGGTTCCATGCGTCCGCGTGCTCGGCGCCAGGGTCGCAGAACGCCGACATCGGGATGGCCGCGACGCCGGCCTTGTGGGGCAGCTGGGCGCAGAACTCGGTGCTGTCGTCGTAACCGAGCGGACGCGGATCGGCGCACAAAAAGTAGGTGCCGAAGCTGTCATGCACCACGAAACCCAGCTCGGTCAACGCAGCGCCCAACCGGTTCCTTCTGGCCTGCAAGGATTCCCGCAACGCCGCGACCCAGGGCTCCTCGCTGTTGAGCGCATGGGCCACCGCCGGTTGAAACGGCGCACCGCCGACATAGGTCAGATACTGTTTGGCCGCCCGCACACCGGCGATGAGATCGGCTGGGCCGCAAGCCCACCCGATTTTCCAGCCGGTGACGTTGAACATCTTGGCCGCGCTGGAGATCGTCACCGTGCGTTGCGCCATGCCGGGATAGTTCGCCAGCGGAAGATGTTCACGGCCGTCGAACACCAGGTGTTCGTAGACCTCGTCGGTGATGACCAACAGGTCCGCGTCGACGGCCAGCTGAGCCAGCGCCCGCAGCTCGTCGTCGCCGGCGACCATGCCCGTCGGGTTGTGCGGCGAATTGACGATCAGCGCCTTGGTTTTCGAGGTGACCGCGCGACGCAGCCCGTCGACATCGATGCGGAAGCCGCGCCCGTCCCGGACCAGCGGAACGGCCCGCCGCTGACAGCCGGCCATCGCGATGACGGGGGAGTAGGAGTCGTAGAACGGCTCGATCAACAACACCTCGGAACCGGGTTCCACCAGACCCAGCACCGTGGCGGCGATCGCTTCGGTCGCACCCACCGTCACGAGCACCTCGGTATCGGGGTCGTACTCGGTGCCGTACGCGCGTTTGCGCTGTGCGGCGATCGCCTCGCGCAGCGCTGGAATGCCCAGACCGGGCGGGTACTGGTTGACGCCGTCGGCGATCGCGTTCCTGGCGGCCGCGAGCATCGCCGACGGGCCGTCCTCGTCGGGAAAGCCCTGGCCCAGGTTCACCGCGCCGATACGCGCGGCCATCGCCGACATCTCGGCGAAGATCGTCACCGCGTAGGGCTGTAGCCGACGAACTGTCACGGTTGTCGAGCGTAGTGCTGCGGCGTTCGACCGGATGCGGGCCGCTCAGACCGCCCAACCAACAGGTTGGCCGAAACTGTTAGGCTGCGGAGACCGGACAGGATTCCGTCATCCAACCTGAACAGGAACATCTTCATGTCTGAAGAAGCCTTCATCTACGAAGCCATCCGCACTCCCCGCGGCAAGAACAAGAACGGCGCGCTCAACGAGGTCAAACCGATCAGCCTGGTGACCGGGTTGATCGACGAGATGCGCCGGCGTTACCCCGACCTCGACGAGAACCTGATCAGCGACGTCATCCTCGGCGTCGTGTCGCCGGTCGGCGACCAGGGGGCGGTGATCGCCCGCACCGCGGTGCTGGCCGCCGGCATGCCGGACACCACCGGCGGCGTGCAGATCAACCGGTTCTGCGCCTCGGGTCTGGAGGCGGTCAACATGGCCGCGCAGAAGGTGCGCTCCGGCTGGGACGACCTGGTGCTCGCCGGCGGGGTCGAGTCGATGAGCCGCGTTCCGATGGGCTCCGACGGCGGCGCCTGGGCCACCGACCCGGAGACCAACTACACCGTCGGCTTCGTACCCCAAGGCATCGGCGCGGACCTGATCGCCACGATCGAGGGCTTCTCCCGCGAGGACGTCGACCGCTACGCGCTGCGCAGCCAGGAGAGGGCCGCGGCGGCATGGTCGGGCGGCTACTTCGCCAAGTCGGTGGTGCCGGTGCGCGACCAGAACGGCCTGGTCATCCTCGACCACGACGAGCACATGCGCCCCGACACCACGATGGAGGGGCTCGCCAAGCTCAAGACCGCGTTCGACGGTATCGGCGCGATGGGCGGCTTCGACGACGTGGCGCTGCAGAAGTACCACTTCGTCGAGAAGATCAACCACGTGCACACCGGCGGCAACAGCTCGGGCATCGTCGACGGCGCCGCTCTGGTGCTGATCGGCAGCGAAAAAGCCGGCGAGTCACAGGGTTTGACGCCGCGCGCCCGGGTCGTGGCCACCGCCACCAGCGGTGCCGACTCGGTCATCATGCTGACGGGCCCCGGTCCGGCCACCCGCAAGGTGCTCGACCGCGCCGGGCTGACCGTCGACGACATCGACCTGTTCGAGCTCAACGAGGCGTTCGCGTCGGTGGTGCTGAAGTTCCAGAAGGATCTGAACATCCCCGACGAGAAGCTCAACGTCAACGGTGGCGCCATCGCGATGGGTCACCCGCTGGGCGCCACCGGCGCCATGATCACCGGAACCATGGTCGACGAGCTCGAGCGTCGCGGTGCGCGACGCGCGCTGATCACGCTGTGCGTGGGCGGCGGCATGGGCGTGGCCACCATCATTGAACGAGTCTGAGAGGGTTCGACCAGAAAATGGCAGAAAACACGATTCAGTGGGACAAGGATGCCGACGGCATCGTCACCCTGACGCTGGACGACCCGACCGGCTCGGCCAACGTGATGAACGAGCACTACAAGGAGTCCATGCACAAGGCCGTGGAGCGCCTTGTCGCCGAAAAGGATTCGATCACCGGCGTCGTCATCACCAGCGCGAAGAAGACCTTCTTCGCCGGCGGTGACCTCAAGGGCATGATGAACATCGGCCCCGACAACGCGCAGGACGCATTCGACGAGGTCGAGTTCATCAAGGCCGACCTGCGCAAACTGGAGACGCTGGGCAAGCCCGTCGTCGCCGCGATCAACGGCGCCGCGCTCGGCGGCGGCCTGGAGATCGCGCTGGCCTGCCACCACCGCATCGCCGCCGACGTCAAGGGCGCGGTGATCGGCCTGCCCGAGGTCACATTGGGCCTGCTGCCCGGCGGAGGCGGTGTCGCGCGCACCGTGCGGATGTTCGGCATCCAGAAGGCCTTCATGGAGGTGCTGTCCCAGGGCACCCGGTTCAAGCCGGGCAAGGCCAAGGAGGTCGGCCTGGTCGACGAATTGGTCGACAGCGTCGACGAACTGGTGCCCGCGGCGAAAGCCTGGATCAAGGCGAATCCGGACGCCCACACCCAGCCGTGGGATCAGAAGGGTTACAAGATGCCCGGCGGCACGCCGAGCAGCCCGGGTCTGGCCAGCATCCTGCCGTCGTTTCCGGCATTGCTGAAGAAGCAGCTCAAGGGTGCGCCGATGCCGGCTCCGCGGGCGATCCTCAACGCGGCCGTCGAGGGCGCGCAGGTCGACTTCGACACCGCCAGCCGCATCGAGAGCCGCTACTTCACGTCGCTGGTCACCGGTCAGGTCGCCAAGAACATGATCCAGGCCTTCTTCTTCGACCTGCAGACCATCAACGGCGGCGGCTCACGGCCCGACGGCATCGACAAGACACGGCCGACCAAGATCGGCGTGCTCGGCGCGGGCATGATGGGCGCCGGCATCGCCTACGTGTCGGCCAAGGCCGGCTTCGAGGTCGTGCTCAAGGACGTTTCCCTGGAGGCCGCGCAGAAGGGCAAGGGCTACAGCGAAAAGCTCGAGGCCAAGGCGCTCGAGCGGGGCAAGACCACCGAGGATAAGTCCAAGGCGCTGCTCGATCGCATCACGCCGACCGGTGACGCCGCGGACCTCAAGGGCGTCGACTTCGTGATCGAGGCCGTCTTCGAAAACCAGGAACTCAAGCACAAGGTCTTCCAGGAGATCGAGGACATCGTCGAGCCCAACGCGCTGCTCGGCTCGAACACCTCCACGCTGCCGATCACCGGTCTGGCCACCGGCGTCAAGCGCCAGGAGGACTTCATCGGCATCCACTTCTTCAGCCCGGTCGACAAGATGCCGCTGGTGGAGATCATCAAGGGCGAGAAGACCTCTGACGAGGCGCTGGCCCGGGTGTTCGACTACACGCTGGCCATCGGCAAGACGCCGATCGTCGTCAACGACAGCCGCGGCTTCTTCACCAGCCGCGTCATCGGCACGTTCGTCAACGAGGCGCTCGCGATGCTCGGTGAGGGTGTGCCGGCGGCCAGCATCGAGGCCGCGGGTTCGCAAGCCGGCTACCCGGCCCCGCCGCTGCAGCTGTCCGACGAGCTCAACCTCGAGTTGATGCAGAAGATCGCCACCGAGACCCGCAAGGGCACCGAGGCCGCCGGCGGCACCTACGAGCCGCATCCGGCCGAAGCGGTCGTCAACAAGATGATCGAAATCGGACGGCCGTCACGGCTGAAGGGCGCCGGTTTCTACGAGTACGTCGACGGCAAGCGCGTCGGGCTGTGGCCGGGGCTGCGCGAGACGTTCAACTCGGGCAGCAGCGACATCCCGCTGCAGGACATGATCGACCGGATGCTGTTCGCGGAGGCACTGGAGACCCAGAAGTGCCTCGACGAGGGCGTGCTCACCTCGACTGCCGACGCGAACATCGGCTCGATCATGGGCATCGGCTTCCCGCCGTGGACCGGCGGCAGCGCGCAGTTCATCGTCGGCTACGAAGGCCCGGGCGGCGTCGGCAAGGAGGCGTTCGTCGCGCGGGCCAAGGAGCTGGCCGCCCGCTACGGCGAGCGGTTCACCCCGCCGGCGTCGCTGACCTAACAAGCCGCGCTGAGCGCTCACCTTTGTACGGTTTCAACGCCGAAATCTGTACAAAGGTGAGCGCTCGTCGGCTACCGGAAACGCTGACGGCTCAGATCGATCCGAGGTCAGCCGACAGCCAGTGTTGGGGCCGTAGGAAGATCGCCACGCTCTCGCCGTGCTCGCGGCGAGCGACCTCGAGGTAGGCATCCACCTTCTCCGGCGGCAGGTAGCGCTTGGTCATCTCGACCAGTTGCTCATCGGTGGCCGGCTCGATCCGGCTGACCGGGCCGTCGACCGCCACGTAGCTCACCGTGGGCTCAACGCGTTGCGCCATCAGCGTGAACTCGCCCTGGGTCTCGATGAGGCGATGTTTGCGGGAGCCCGCTCCGGTGATCACCCACGGCTCACCGCCCGGGCTGTACTGGTACCAGATCGGCACGGTCAGCGGACCGCGCTTGTCGCCGGCGCTCACCGACAGCGCGGCGATGTGCGGTTCTGCCAGAAACGCCTCGCGTTCTTCCTTGGAAAGGGCCATCCCGCCAGGTTAACCGCGGAGCGCGACCCTACGCCGGATGCGTCAGGCCGCCACCCGGGAGAAGAACGCCATGGTGACCAGGCCGATGATGATGGCGACCTGGGTCTGCCCCATCGCTGCGGTGCTCACGATGCCCGCGACGGCGGCAATGGCGATGACGACGAGAAGAAGGACATAAAACCAGCGCACACCGGCGGTCCCGCCGGCACGTACGGGATGCGCCTCGAACTCTCGGCCCACGACACTCCTATGTGACAGATTTCACATGACTGCTTTTCATGTGATCCACACCATATACCACCGTCGTGGCCTTCTGGGGTCAACCGCGGTCGTTGTGATGGAGGCTTCGACCCACCGTTGATCGACGAAACGAGTCAGCATGTCGGAGCTCTGCCATCTACCGGCTCATCAACTGGTGCGTCTGATGTCGGAGCGGACCATCTCGTGCCGGGACGTGATCGAGGCCCACCTCGCCCGCATCGACGCGGTCAACCCCGCGCTCAACGCACTGGTCCAGGCCGCTGATCCGCAGGACTGCCTGCAGGCCGCGGCCGCCGCCGATGAGCGCGCCGCGCGCGGTGCTGCGCTGGGCCGGGCCCACGGGCTGCCGGTGGTCGTCAAGGACGTGATGTTGGTGGCCGGGTTGGAGTGTTCGGGTGGGAGCCCGGCGCTGCGGGCGTGCTCCCGCGACGACGCGACGGTGGTGGCGAGGCTGCGCGACGAGGGCGCGATCGTGCTGGGGCTCACCAACGTCCCCGAGATGGGTCGAGGCGGGGAATCCAACAACAGCCTCTACGGCCGCACCAACAACCCGTTTGACCTGTCGAGAACACCCGGGGGCAGCAGCGGCGGCTCGGCCGCGCTGATCGCCGTCGGAGGCGCCGCGCTCAGCGTCGGGTCAGACGGCGGCGGCAGTATCCGCCAGCCCAGCCACAACACCGGCATCGCGGGGTTGAAGCCCACCCACGGCCGAATCCCGCGGACCGGCAGTGTGTTCGGCGACGCGTGGGGCATCTTCGGCCAGTTCAACTGCTACGGCCCGCTGGCACGTTCGGTCCGAGACCTGTACCTCGGGTTGTCGATCATGAACGGCCCGGACCTGCGCGACCCCTACGCCGTACCCGCCCCGCTGGGGGATCCGGATGACGTCGAGGTGGCGAACCTGCGGGTCGCCGCCTACTTGGATGACGGCATTTCGCCACCCGACGACGATGTCGCCGCCGTGGTCACCGACGCGGTCCGGGCGTTGACCGAGGTGGCCGGATCGGTCGAGCACGACGCCCCCGCTTGCCTGGGCCGCACGATGACGCTGCTGTGGGAGTCGGTCTTCCTCGGCGGCGACCGCGGGCGCGGTTTCGAAGCCGATCTGGCGGCGCTGGGCGTGACCGATCCGTCCGAGGAGCTCGCCGAGTTCCTCAAACAGGCACGCGATGTGGACTTCTCGCTGTCGGAGGCCAGGACGCGGCTGGCCGACCTCGACGCGTACCGCATCGAGATGCTCACGTTCATGGCTGACTACGACGTCATCGTCGGGCCCGCCGCGCCGACCGCGGCGAAACCCCATCATCACGGCCTGGTCGAGATCTCCGACTTCTCGCATCTGATGGTGCACAACCTGACTGGCTGGCCGGCTGTCGTCGTTCGGTGCGGCACCTCCAAAGAGGGGCTGCCCATCGGCGTACAGATCGTGGCAAGGCCGTGGGAGGACGCCACCGCGCTGGCGGTGGCGGCCCATCTGGAGAAGGTGTTCGGGGGGTGGCGTTCCCCGCCGATGGTGGGCTGAGTCGCCTAGAGTCGGATGCCATGCGCTTCGGACTGTTCATCCCGCAGGGCTGGCGACTGGACCTGGTGGATATCCCCACCGACGAGCACTGGCCGGTGATGCGCGGCCTCGCCGAATACGCCGACGGCGACTCCTCCTGGGACTCGCTGTGGGTCTACGACCACTTCCACACCGTGCCGGTTCCCACCTCCGAGGCCACCCACGAGGCGTGGACGCTGATGGCCGCCTATGCGGCGGCGACGTCACGCATCAAGTTGGGCCAGATGTGCACGGCGATGAGCTACCGCAACCCGGCGTATCTGGCCAAGGTCGCCGCCACCACCGACATCATCTCCGCCGGCCGCGTCCAAATGGGTATCGGCGGCGGCTGGTACGAACACGAATGGCGCGCCTACGGATACGGCTTCCCCTCCGCGGGTGAACGGCTCGGCCGCCTCGACGAGGGCGTGCAGATCATGCGGGACGCCTGGCGCGACGGCCACGTCAGCTTCCACGGTAAGCACTACCAGGTTGACGGCGCGATCGTGGCGCCAAAGCCGCTGCAGCAGGGCGGCATTCCGCTGTGGATCGCCGGCGGCGGTGAGAAGGTCACGCTGCGCATCGCCGCGAAGTATGCGCAGTACACGAACTTCACCTCCGAACCCGAAGGGTTCGCGCACAAGTCGCAGGTGCTGGCCGAACACTGCCGCGCCGTCGGCACCGACTACGACGCGATCGTGCGGTCGGCCAACTTCAACGCGGTGATCGGGGAGTCGGAAGCCGACGTCAAGGCGCGCGTCGAACGGCTTCGCGCCCGGCAGGTCGCGGTGGCCGACGAAGCGGCGGTCGACGCCATGCTGAGCTCGGTCACCGCACCCGAATCCACCAGCGGCACACCGGAACAGGTGGTCGAGAAACTCAAACGCATGCGTGCGCTCGGCTGCGAGTACGCGATTCTCTACTTCCCCGAGGCCGCCTACGACCGCACGGGTATCGAGCTGTTCGCCCGCGAGGTCATCCCGGCGCTGAGCTAGCCAACTCGGTGAGGATCTGCGCGGTCGGCGCCCGCCGCGCGTTGCGGTAGCCGGTGCCTGCCCAAAGATGAAGCAGCTCGGGCTCATCGGCGGATGCGGCCGCCTTGCGCAATGGGCTGGTGAGGTAGTGCACGGCCGGATAGCCCAGCGGCGCCTGCGCGTCATAGGTGTCGATGAACGCGTTGCGCAGACCGCGGGCGGGCCGGCCGGTGAACGCGCGGGTGACGACCGTTTCGGTGCGCGCCGGATCGGTCAGCGCACGCTGATGGGTTGACGAGGCTGCGCTTTCGTCAGCGAGCAGCAGGACCGTACCCACCATCGCCGCCGTCGCACCGGCCCGAACGACATTCGACACGTCGGCCGGCGTCGACAAGCCGCCCGCCGCGACGACCGGAAGCTCCGCCGCGGCGGTCACCGCGCGCACCAGGTCGCCGATCGCGAGTGGTTCGGGTGTTCGCTGCGGGCGCAGGGTCGCCGAATGTCCACCGGCATCGGATGATTGGACGATCAGCATGTCGACCCCTGCCGCGGCCGCGGCCCGCCCCTCCTGCGCCGAGGTGACCGTCTGCATCACGACGGTGCCCACGCGCTGCAGAGCGCGGACGACGCCGGTGTCCGGGATGCCGAAGGTGAAGCTGGCGATCGGTACCGGATCGGCGAGCAACAGGTCGATCTTGGCGCGGAAATGGTCGTCGTCTTCGACGGGTTCGCGAGGCAGCGTGACACCGAAGCGGTCCGCCTCGGGGGCCAGCGCGTCGGCGTATCGCGTGTAGGCGTCGGCGGCCACCGGAATCGGGTTGGGGGCAAAGAGGTTGACCCCGAACGGAACCGACGCGGCGCGGACGGTGGATATTTCGGCGGCGACGGCCTCCGGTGTCTTGTAACCGGCGGCCACGAACCCCAGGCCACCTGCGCGGGCGGCGGCGACCACCATCGCCGGGGTGCTCGGCCCACCCGCCATCGGCGCGGCGATGACCGGAATGGTCAGCCCCAGGCTGGTCAGCGGTGATGTCATGGCACCCCTTCCGATCGACTTCTACCAGCTGAGTCGGCGAGCTGTGCGACCCGGCGGGACGTTCCATCCGCGAGGTGGCAGGATTTAGGCCATGGAAAAGATCTCACTCGTCGCCCTCGCTCGCGAGCAGCTCGACAAGGCACGTGCCGCCAAGAGTGGGCGCGCCGCGCACACCGTCTATGGCGGACACGAGCACACGCTGCGTCAAACGTTGATCGCGCTGACGGCGGGTGTCAGCCTCGACGACCATGAGAGTCCCGGTGAGGCCACGCTGTATGTGGTGCAGGGCCGCGTCAAGGTGACCGATGCGCAGAACGGCTGGGAGGGTTCCACCGGCGATCAGATCGTGATCCCGCGTACTCGCCACGGCCTGCAAGCTCTCGAGGACTCCGTGGTGTTGCTGACCGTCGCGAAAGACGTTGGGCGCCACACCTGATTCGGGCCTAAATGGCCGGGCCGAGTAGGTCGTCGGCATCCTTGATGACATATCCGTAGCCCTGCTCGGCGAGGAAGCGTTGCCGGTGCGCGGCGTACTCGGCGTCGAGGCTGTCGCGCGACACCACCGAATAGAAGATCGCACCGCCGCCGTCGGCCTTGGGGCGCAATAGCCGGCCTAGGCGCTGTGCCTCCTCCTGACGCGAACCGAACGTTCCCGAAACCTGAACCGCCACACTGGCTTCGGGTAGGTCGATGGAGAAGTTGGCCACCTTCGACACCACCAGGGTGGTGATTTCACCGCGGCGGAACGCGTCGAACAGCGCCTCACGCTCCGCGGTCTTCGTCGAGCCCTGGATCACCGGGGCGTTGAGCTCCGCGCCGAGCTCTTCGAGCTGGTCCAGATAGGCGCCGATCACCAGCGTCTGTTCGCCCTGGTGCTTGTCCAGAATCGCCTTCACCACGGCGATCTTGGTGTGCACCGTCGAGCACAGCTTGTAGCGCTCGTCGGGTTCGGCGACCGCGTAGAGCATGCGCTCGTTATCGGTCATCGTCACCCGCACCTCGATGCACTCGGCCGGCGCGATCCAACCCTGGGCTTCGATGTCTTTCCACGGCGCGTCGTAGCGCTTCGGCCCGATCAGGCTGAACACGTCGCCCTCCCGGCCGTCCTCGCGGATCAGCGTCGCGGTCAGCCCCAGCCGGCGCCGCGACTGCAGGTCCGCGGTCATCCGGAACACCGGCGCGGGCAGCAGATGCACCTCGTCGTAGATGATCAGCCCCCAGTCGCGGCTGTCGAACAGCTCCAGGTGGCGGTATTCGCCCTTGGTGCGGCGGGTGATGACCTGGTAGGTGGCGATGGTGACCGGCCGGATCTCCTTGCGTTCCCCGGAATACTCGCCGATCTCGTTCTCGGTGAGCGACGTCCGGTTGATCAGCTCGCGTTTCCACTGCCGGCCCGCGACGGTGTTGGTGACCAGGATCAAGGTGGTGGCGCCGGCCTTGGCCATCGCGGCCGCACCGACGAGCGTCTTACCCGCCCCGCACGGCAGGACCACCACCCCGGAGCCGCCCTCCCAGAACGACTCGGTGGCCATTTCCTGGTAGTCACGCAGGTGCCACCCGTTCTGGGCCAGGCTGATCGGATGCTTCTCGCCGTCGACATAGCCGGCCAAATCCTCCGCGGGCCAACCGATCTTGAGCAGCATCTGCTTGACGCGGCCGCGCTCGCTGTTGTGCACCACGACGGTGTCGTCGTCGATGCGCGCACCCAGCATCGGCGCGATCTTCTTGTTGCGCAGCACCTCTTCGAGCACCGCGCGGTCCAGGCTGACCAGCGTCAGCCCATGAGCGGGATGCTTGACCAGCTGCAGCCGCCCGTAGCGGGCCATGGTGTCGACGATGTCGACCAGCAACGGCTGCGGCACCGCGTAGCGCGAGAACGTCACCAGCGCGTCGACCACCTGTTCGGCGTCGTGGCCGGCCGCGCGCGCGTTCCACAGCGCCAGCGGCGTGATGCGGTAGGTGTGGATGTGCTCGGGTGCGCGCTCGAGCTCGGCGAACGGTGCGATCGCCGCGCGCGCCTCGCCCGCCTGGGCGTGGTCGACTTCGAGCAGCACCGTTTTGTCGGACTGCACGATCAAGGGGCCGTCGGTCATGCGCGATCCCGTCCCCCTGCGCTACGCGCGGGTGGTGCCCCCATCGCTTCTCGCTGGCTTGTCATTCCGTCCATTATCCCGATGCCGCCGACACCGGCCACGAGCGTGCGCGAACGACGGCTTTGTCTGGGCGTGGCGCCCTCAAACGCGCACGCTCGTGCAGAACATGGGGGTCAGGTGTCGGCGGTGACCACCGAGGTGATGCGGTGGATGGCGAACTCGCGCATCCGCCCGGTGGCCGGATCGTAGGCGGTCAGCTGGCCGCCGCGCACGTTGACCGGCGCCACCACCCGCTGGGTCGCTACCCCCGCGGGGTCGACGTAGCCGATCACCACCGACTCCTGCGCGAGGGCCGCGTCCTGTAACTGGGTGATCGCGACGGCCGGGTCGAGCCGCTGGTGCGCCGACGGCATCGCGGCGACCTTGCGCAACACCGCGACGATCGCACCGAGCGTCTGGGCGGTGGGCGTCGGCGGCCGGTAGGCGCGGCGTCGGCCGGGAGGCGCCGGCACGCGGGCACCGCGCACCCGGATGTCGACGATCGCGCCGGTGGAGTCCTCGGCGGCCGGTGCGAACCCGGCCGCCCGCAGCGCGGCGAGCACATCGGCGATGGGGGCCTGTGACACCGCCACCGTCGGCGCGAGCAACCGCAGCTCTACGGTGTCGGTCGCAGGCGCAGCGACCGCCTGCGCCAGCAGGGCGGCGTCCTCACACCGCACGAACGAGGCGGCCATGCCCACCCGCAACTGGCCGTGCCGACGGGCCACATCGTCGATGAGGTAGGTCAACCCTTGTGGCACAGGCGTTTTGGAATGCTGGGTGAACAGCGAATGCAGTTCGCTGGCGGTCCGGCCGGTGTCGAGCGCCCGCCGGATCGACGCTTCGCTGATGCGGTACACCATCGCCGCGCCCGCCGACTCGACGTCGGCCACCGCCGCCAACTGCTCGGCCAGGCCGCGTTCCAGCGGCCCGGGCACCACGACCGTGAGGTCGGCCTGCAGCAGGAAGTGGTCGATGGGCTTGGGCAGCACCTTGTCCATCGCCTTGACGACGTCGTCGGCGGCGTCGCCGGCCAGCAGCGCCCGCATCGGTGTGGCGATCCCGCCGCGGCCCATCACCCCGAGCGCGTGGGCCTCGGTCAGCAGATCGCCCACCGGCCCCGGCTGCAGCCGCACCGCCCAGCGTGGCCGGCGCCAGATCATCGCCTGTGACGCCTCGCTGGCCTCCACGCCTGCGCCGGGCGGCAGATCCGCCAGCATCTCGAGAAGCAACTGCCGATCCAGCGGCGCGGCGGTCGAGAACAACGAATCAGAAAGCGCCGCATAGGGTTTGCCGTCCGGGCCCCGGTTGCCGGCCAGGCCGGGCCGGCCCGGCAGCTCCAGCCAGGTCGACGCCAGCAGATGCCACTTGGCCGCCGTCGGCGATTCGACGAACCGGTCGGCGGCCACGGTGGGGGTCCAGTACGGGCCCGCGTCGCCGGGCGGCTCCGGCTCGGGCATACCGGCCGCGATCAGCCCGGCCGCAGCGGCTACCTCGAGGATCAGCGCGAGCCGGCGGTCCTCGATGCCGGTGCTCTTCGCCAGCCGTTTGAGGTCACGCACACCGAGCCCGCCGCTGCGCAGCTCGGGCACCGGGGCCGCGCTGAGCGTGTCGAGCACCACCTCGACCTCGCGCAGCAGGTCGATCGCCGCTCCCGCTGCGACCGCGTCGACGTCGGCGGCGGTGGTGGTGGACACCACCGGGTCGGGTGGGCTCAGCGTGACCGGGCCGGGCAGCTCGCCGCGCAGCGCCTGGCCGACCAACCGCGGCAGGATCACCGTCTCGGCGTCCAGTTGCCGCAGCAGCCCCGCCGCCAGCAGCCGCTGCACCGGGCGCTCCGGCGGGGTGCCCGGCGCGGCGTCGCGGGTGCGGCCCACCGGCGAACCTTCCAACAGCTTGTGCAGCAGCTCGCGCTGCGCCTCGTCCAGCGCGGCCAGCCGCTCGGCCAGATCGGCGGGATCGGTGTCCTCGACGGTGGCCTGTCCGGGAAACCAGGGCAGCGCGGCGGCGGCCTCCGCGACCACCCGCACCGCGGTGTCGCCCCACACCAGCGCGCGCTCGCGCAGCGCGTCGACCGCGGCGGTGACGCTGTCCTGCGGTGCCCGGTCGCCGAACAACTCCAGCAGCTTTGTCAGCGGGACGGCGGTGGTGTCGGCGTGCAGCACCAGCAGGCCGTCGAGCACCGCCAGCCGCAGGTAGTCGAGGTCGTCGGTGGCGGCTTTGACCGACTGGCGGGCCTGGGCGCGCGCGGCCAGCGCGGCGATCGTGCCCGGCGGCGGTTGGGTGAGGTCGGGTCGTACCTCCAGCAGTCGGATGAGCCGCTCGTCGGGCAGATCGGCCAGCCAGGCGCCCAGCGGAACGACTGGAGGGTTCTCGGACATCGTCGACCAGCGTAAGCCAGCACGCCGGTGTCGCCTCTGGCCACCGCATTTGCCACAATGTGGGCGTGGCAGACAACAAGCGGCAGAAGAAGCAGTACGTCGACCCAGGCTGGCCGGCGACCGACGGTGAGGACGACCATGCGGTGAGCGAGCTCGCCGCCGACCGCACCGGCGCGCTGTCGCCGTTCGGGGACCTCACGTTCCCGCTACCCTCCGACGACCTGCCCTACCTACACCCGGTCACCGTCGTCAACAGATAACGGTGTCCAACGGCGCGCAGGGTCCTCTGCCCGGCTCGGCCGGGCATCGCCTTTCCCACGTCGACGCATCGGGCGCGGCACACATGGTGGACGTGACCGCCAAGGACGCCACCAAGCGCACCGCCGTCGCCGCGGGCACGCTGCACACCACCGCCGATGTCATCGCGCTGATCGCCTCGGGCGGGCTGCCCAAAGGTGACGCGTTGGCCACCGCCCGCATCGCGGGGATCCAGGCCGCCAAACGCACCAGCGACCTGATCCCGCTCTGCCACCAGCTGGCCCTCACCGGCGTCGACGTCGACTTCGAGATCGGCGACGCCGAGGTGGCCATCACCGCGACGGTGCGCAGCACCGACCGCACCGGTGTGGAGATGGAGGCGTTGACCGCGGTCAGCCTGTCCGCGCTGACGCTCTACGACATGATCAAAGCCGTCGACCCGGCCGCTCACATCGAGAACGTGCGGGTGCTGCGCAAAGAGGGCGGCAAGACCGGAACGTGGACCCGATGACGAGAGCCGGACGGGTCGTCATCGCATCGACACGGGCGGCGACCGGCGTCTACGAGGACCGCTGCGGACCGATCGTCGTCGACTGGCTCAACGCGCGCGGCATCGTCACCCCGGCGCCCGTGGTGGTTGCCGACGGGCCCGCGGTCGCCGAGGCGCTGCTCGGCGCGATCGACGAACACGCCGACGTGGTGATCACCTCCGGCGGCACCGGTGTCTCACCCACCGACCGCACGGCAGACACCACCGCCGACATCGTCGACTACCAGATCCCGGGGCTGGCCGACGCGATCCGGCGGTCCGGTTTGCCGAAGGTGCCGACGTCGATTCTGTCGCGGGGTGTGTGCGGTGTGCGCGGCCGCACCTTGATCGTCAACCTGCCTGGCTCGCCGGGCGGGGTGAAGGACGGACTCGGCGTGCTCGAGGACGTGCTCGAGCATGCCCTGGATCAACTGGCGGGCGGAGACCATCCACGATGACCGACGTACTGCGCGCGGACGTGAGCGAACACGTCATCGAGCTGGCCGAGCACGAGGCGCTGGTGGCCCACGAGGCGGCCGGCGCGGTGGTCGGATTCGCCGGCGTGGTCCGAGACCACGACGGCGGACGCACGGTGACCCGGCTGGAGTACTCCGCGCACCCCACCGCGGCCCAAACCATGGCGGAGGTGGCGGCCGAGATCGCCGCCGACTGTTCCGGCGTGCGGGCGATCGCGGTCAGCCACCGCGTCGGCGTCCTGCAGATCGGCGATGCGGCCCTGGTCGCCGCCGTTTCAGCCGACCACCGCGCGGCGGCGTTCGAGACGTGCGCGCGCCTCGTCGACACCGTCAAGGAACGGCTGCCGGTCTGGAAGCACCAGTTCTTCGCCGACGGCTCCGAGGAGTGGGTCGGCTCGGCGTAACGGCTGCGATCCGGTCAGGCCGGAGGCAGCGGCGGCACCGGCGCGGGCGGCGCAACCGGAAGGTTGGGCGCCGGGCCACCCGGGGTGTCGGGCGTGGTCAGCGGGCGCTGCGTCAGCGCCAGCAGCGCATCCGTGCCGCTGATCTCCTGGGTCTGGATCGCGTGCCAGATCTCCCTGAGATAGCCGACATTGGGGCTCTGCGTGGGGATTTGGGAACGATCGGTCGTGGTGCCGGGGGGCAGGTTCTCCGGGCTGGCCAGGTGTGGCACACCCTGCGGCGGCAACGGCACCTCGCCGCTGACCACCTGATTGGCCGCGTTCATCACCGGAGCGGGGATGTCCACCGCGTTGAGCGGAGCCATCGGGTCGGCCGGAGGAGCCGGCGCGGGCGGCGCCGGAGGAGCCGGCTGCAGTGGTGCGCCAGCGTTCAGCGACCACAGCTGCGGCTGCTCGGCCGGAACCGAGCCCTCGACGGCGACATCCCAGTCCCCGACGGACTGCGTGACGGTCTCCTCGATCGGCGGGGCCGGCGGCGGCGCGAACGGATCGAGCGGCGGCGGGGGCGGCAGCTCGCCGTTGACCGCCGGGGCGTCGAGCGGCTGCGGCTCGTTGACGACGTTGCGCGGGGTGTGACCGGAAAGCGGACCACCGCACGACGGCCAGGCACCCTTGCCCTGGCTGGCCAGCACGCGCTCGGCGACCGCGATCTGCTCTTCCTTGGTGGCCAGATGCGCCGCGGGGGCGAACTCGCCGCCGCCGTGGCCGCTCCACGTGCCGGGCGCGAACTGCAGCCCGCCGTGATATCCGTTGCCGGTGTTGATCGCCCAGTTGCCGCCGGATTCACACTTGGCGACCTGATCCCATTCGTGATCGGTGGCAGCGTTTGCGTGCCCGGCCAGGGCAAGGCTTCCGCCGCCGATGACTGCGCCGGTGAAGGCGAACTTGGCGACGTTTACGGCCGATGTAGTGGGCTTGCGGTGTCGTCCACTCATGCGTGCGCTAGGTCCTCTCGTCGGCGCCCGCGAGGTCAGCTGTCGGGTTCGGGCTGGAGAGGTTGCCCGGCCGGCATCGTCGGCGACGACGACGGCTTCACCCCAAGGAGCCGAAAGGCTCCGGGTCCGCTAGCTTTTCGGCGGACCGGTTGGGTCCCCCGCCTCCATCCAAGTTGTTCAGTCGTGGTGCCGTGCGCCAGCGGATGGAGCTCGGCGCGGCTGGACACGGCGGGCCGATCGATTACGAGGTCGACGGCTTGGCAGAACCGTATCGGCTCTGCGCGGACCCGTCATCTTTTGCAGATAACGGCGTTTCCGCCGGTGGCAAATTCTAAAAGGGCTCTAAAGGCCCAGCAAAATAACGCGTTTTCGCAGGACTGTACGGCGATACATCCGGCCGTAGCCAGCCCGTGACCATTTCGTTATGTGATGCAAATCACGGTTAGCCGCCGGCGAAGGGCGGCAGCACGTCGACGGTCTGCGCGTCGCGCAACACCGTCTCCGTATCCCGCACGGCGATGCCGTCGCACAGAAAAGTGCAGCGCAACAAGACTTTCGCCAACTTCGCGTCGCGGGCGCCGAGCCGATCGACCAGATCGGCGACCGTCGTGCCCGGTTCGATCCGAATCGTCTCCTCATCGTTACCTGCGGCCGCTCTGGCGGCTGCGAAATAGCGGACGGTCACCTGCACCGTCGTGGTCGACGTCATCGCGCTATCCGCCGATCGCGCTCATCGGCCGGTCCGGCTGAACGAACCCGGGATCGTTGATGCCGTGGCCGGCGGCCTTGGCCCACATCGCCGCCCGCCACGCGGCTTCCAGCGCGTCGTCGTCGGCTCCGGAACGGATCAGCCGGCGCAGGTCGGTCTCTTCCCGCGCGAACAGGCAGTTGCGTACCTGGCCGTCGGCGGTGAGCCGGGTGCGGTCACAGGCCGAACAGAACGCGTGCGACACCGAGGCGATGACGCCGACCTTGCCGGCGACTCCGGATCGGTCGGTGACCTGCCACAGCTCGGCCGGCGCCGAACCGCGCGGCGCGGTATCGGGGGTGAGCGTGAAATGCTGCCGCAGCGTGTCCAGCACCTCGTCGGCGCTGATGGTCCGGTTGCGTTCCCATTCGTGGCCGGCGTCCAGCGGCATCTGCTCGATGATGCGCAGCTGGTATCCGTGCTCGAGGCAGAAGCGCAGCAGCGCGACCGCATCGTCGAGTCCGGTGACCGGGTCGAGCACCGCGTTGACCTTGACCGGGCTCAGCCCCGCGGCCTTGGCGGCCCGCAAGCCCGCCAGCACGTCGGGCAGGCGGTCGCGCCGGGTGATACGGGCGAACCGCGCGGCGTCGAGGGTGTCCAGCGACACGTTGATCCGGTCCAGCCCGGCCCGCACCAACTTCTGCGCCCGCTTCGCGAGCCCGATTCCGTTGGTGGTCAACGTGATTTCGGGACGGGGCCGCAGCGCAGCCGTCGCGGCCACGACGTCCTCGAGGCGTCTGGACACCAGCGGCTCACCGCCGGTGAAGCGCACGCTGGTGATGCCCAACCGGGTGACGGCGATGCGCAGCAGCCGGATCAGCTCGTCGTGGCGCAGCAGCGCATCGTCGGCCAGCCAGTCAAGGCCCTCGGCGGGCATGCAGTAGGTACAGCGCAGATTGCACCTGTCGGTCAACGACACCCGCAGGTCGGTGGCGACGCGGCCGAAGGTGTCGATCAGCGGACCGGACGCCGGTGCGGGCGCGGGCCGAGTCGGTGCCAGCGACGGCACACCGAGGTCGACGAGGGTCATGCGGCGGCTCGCGTTGAGTTGAGGGCTGGGCCCACCTGATCCACGGGCACGATCTCCTTACCCAGCGGCACCAGCGACACCGGGATCATCTTCAGGTTGGCCAGCGCCAGCGGGATGCCGATGATCGTGACGGCCATGGCCGCCGCGCTGACGACGTGGCCGATCGCCAGCCAGATGCCGAACAGCACCACCCAGATGACGTTGCCGATCAGCGCGCCGGGACGGGTGCCCGGCTTTTCGACGATGGTGCGGCCGAACGGCCACAACGCATACGAGGCGATGCGCAGCGCGGCGAACCCGAACGGGATCGTGATGATCAAGACGAAGCAGATCAGCGCGGCCAGCAGATAACCCAGCGCCAGCCACAGACCACCGAAGATCAACCAAATGACGTTCAGGACCAGGCGCATTCTCACCTCCAGCGGGTCGTTTCAGCCTACCCAGTTGGGCGTACCGTTGCCGTCGATAGGTGGATCGGGGCCGCGGCGTCGCCCTCGAACAATCCTCGGTAATCAGGATGATGGCGCTCGCGGCGGACGAGTAGGATCACTCCATCGCGTCCCGACGCAGGCGGGACGCGTTCGTCATGTGAGAGCTTCCAAAGACAGTAGGTGAGACCAGTGCCGACCGGCCGGGTGAAGTGGTACGACGCCGAGAAGGGTTTCGGGTTCTTGTCGCAGGAGGACGGCGAGGACGTCTACGTCCGGTCCTCGGCATTGCCCGCAGGCGTCGAGACCCTCAAGGCCGGCCAGCGCGTGGAGTTCGGCATCGCCTCGGGCCGGCGCGGACCGCAGGCGCTGAGCGTGACGATCCTCGACCCGCCGCCCAGCCTGACCCGTACCCGCCGCGAAGCCGCGGCCGCCGAGCGCAAGCACAGCCCCGACGAACTGCACGGGATGATCGAGGACATGATCACGCTGCTGGAAAGCGCTGTGCAGCCGGACCTGCGCAAGGGCCGCTATCCAGACCGCAAGACCGCGCGCCGGGTCTCCGAGGTGGTGCGCGCCGTCGCCCGCGAACTCGACGCCTGAGCGCGGCGGTTCCCTCGCTTCCGGTGCATAAGTTCAGGTGCGGCGGGTAGAACCAAGGGCGTGAGCTACGTCGCCGACAAATCGCAGTCATCCGGCGAGTTCAACCGCGACACCGACTACATCACGACCCGCATCACCGCCGACGGCCGCGACGGCTACCCCGTGCAGCCGGGCCGCTACCGGCTGATCGTCGCGCGGGCCTGCCCGTGGGCCAACCGCACGATCATCGTGCGCAGGCTGCTGGGCCTGGAAGACGCACTGTCCATTGGCTTCTGCGGACCCACCCACGACGAACGCAGTTGGACCTTCGACCTCGACCCCGGCGGGGTGGACCCGGTGCTCAAGATTCCGCGGCTGCAGGACGCCTACTTCAAGCGGTTTCCCGACTACCCGAAGGGCATCACGGTGCCCGCGGTCGTCGACGTGCCGAGCGGTGAGGTGGTCACCAACGATTTCGCGCAGATGACGCTGGACTTCTCCACCGAATGGACCGACTACCACCGCGACGGCGCGCCACAGCTGTACCCCGAAGCGTTGCGCGACGAGATCGACGAGGTCGCCCAGCGCATCTACACCGAGGTCAACAACGGCGTGTACCGCTGCGGGTTCGCCGGCTCACAGCAGGCCTACGACAAGGCCTATGACCGGTTGTTCACCGCGCTGGACTGGTTGTCGGAGCGGCTGGCCCACCAGCGGTACTTGGTCGGCGACACCATCACCGAGGCCGACGTGCGGCTGTTCACCACGCTGGCCCGCTTCGACCCGGTGTATCACGGCCACTTCAAGTGCAACCGGCACAAACTCTCGGAGCTGCCGGTGCTGTGGGCCTATGCGCGCGACCTGTTCCAGACGCCCGGTTTCGGCGACACCATCGACTTCGTGCAGATCAAGCAGCACTACTACATCGTGCACACCGACATCAACCCGACACAGGTCGTGCCGCAGGGCCCCGAGCTGTCCAACTGGCTCACCCCGCACGGGCGGGAAGCGTTGGGCGGCAGGCCATTCGGCGACGGCACACCGCCGGGCCCGCCGGTGCAGGGCGAGCGGGTGCCCACGGACCACGGCGCCTGAGCGCTACGGCCAGACCGTACGCACCGACCACTCGGCGTGCGGCACCGGAAACTCGTTGCCGTCCTCGTCGCGCACCAGCGTCGGCAGCTGCACGGCGAAGCCGAACAACTTGCCCCGGTGCGGGTCGACGGTGGGAATGGTGACCGCGTTCCTCACCCCGGGCCGGAATTCGTCGACCACGTCGTCACCTTCGTAGGTGCGCACCAGTACCCACGGCGCGCGGGAGATGGCCGGGGGCACCGACAGCTGCACGGTGTGCTCGGCGTCGACGTGCAGTTCACCTGCGTCGCGCGGAGTTTCACAATCGGTCGGGTCGAGCACCTGACAGAACTGATACGGGCCCACCCTGGCGAGTTGGCCGTCGGTGTAGGCGCTGATCTTGGGATGTCGCGGCGGCGGGTCCTGGGTCAGACGCCAGATCAACACCCCGGTGCCGATCGAGGCGAGGACCGCCACCGCCGCCAGCGTGGCGACGACGCGTTTCACCGACGCCTCACCGCCTCGGGATCGACTCGGCCGCCTTCCTGTTCGGCCAGCACCGGACGGTTGCCGCCGAAGCCCGGGATCAACGAGTCGCCGCGGTAGGAGACCACCGTCTGGGCCAGCCCGAGAATCAGCAGCGCGGTGATCGCGGTGAACCCGGCCCACAGTTCGGTGTAGATCAGCACACCGATGGCTCCGCCCGCCACCCACGCCAACTGCAGCAGCGACTCCGAGCGCCCGAACGCCGACGCGCGGGACCGCTCGGGCAGATCGTCCTGCAGTGACGCGTCCAGCGAGGCCTTGGCGATCGCGCTCGCCCCGGAGGTGATCAGCGTGGCGGCCGCGGCCACCAACAGGTCACCGCTGACCGCGGTGAGCAACGCGCCGACGGTGACCGCGGTCGCGCAGCGCACCACCAACTGCGCCGGGTGGCCGAGCTTGAGCCGCGCGGCGATGAAGTTGCCCGCGAAGTTGCCGACCGCCGCGGCCGCGCCGATCAAGCCGAGGATCTTGAGCTGCTCCCACCCGCTGGCGTCGTGCGACTTGGCCACGAACGCCGGGTACAGGAACAGGAAGCCGACCATCACCTTGACGGTGCAGTTACCCCACAGCGCGGTGATCGTATTGCGGCCCAATGGTTGTCGCGCCGTGCTGCCGGGCGGCTGCTCGTCGGGCCCGCGGCGCAGCTCACCGGTGCCGCCGTGGTAGCTCAGCGTCGCCGGTACCTCACCGGCGGTCACCTCGACCCACTTCGGGATCCGCATCGCCAGCACGGCACCGGCCACCGTCGCCGCGACCACGACATACAACGCGCCGGGCACCTCGAACAGGTTGAACAGGTATTCGGCGCCCGCCGCGATCGCGCCGCCGGCCATTGTTCCGCCGAGCAATCCGAAGATGGTCAGCCGTGAGTTCACCCGGACCAGGTCGATCGTCGGGGGCAGCACCCGCGGTGCGACCGCGCCCCGCAGCACGCTGAATGACTTGGACAGCACCATCATTCCCAACGCGCACGGGTAGAGCACCCATGACGGGAAGCTGCCCGTCGCGCCGTCGTAGTTCGCGATCAGCAGCACCGCCAGCACGGTGCGCAGCAGAAACGACATCGCCAGCGCGATCCGGCGGCCGTGTTGCAACCGGTCCAGCGCCGGACCGATCAGCGGGGCGATGACCGCGAACGGTGCGATGGTGATCAGCAGGTACAGCGCGACCTTGCTCTTGCTCTCGGCGGTGGCGGCGGCGAAGAACAACGTGTTGGCCAGCGCGACGGCCATCGCGGCGTCGACGGCGAAGTTGGCGACCACCGGCCAGGTCAGCGCGGTCAGGCCGGACTTGTCGGCGCCGTCGGCGGTCGCGGCGCGGTGCACCAGGCCGTACATCTTGGAACCGACCTCGCGGCTGCGTTGCGCGGCGGCCCGCGTCACCGTGACCTTCTCACCGGCGCCGGCCTCCGGCGGCGGGTCGGAGTAGCGGTACTGGCGTGCCGATTCGTCGAGCGGGGGCAGCCACCGGTTCGCGCTGGGGGTGGCGGCGTTGCGTCGGGGCCGCCGGTAGCCGCCGTCGCTGGGGTAGTTGGCCATCCCCGGGTGTTCCTCGGCGTGCCCGTCGGACTGCGCGCGCGGACGCGGCGGGTAATAGCGAGGATCACGCCGCGGTCCGGTCACGAAGTCGATTCTCCACCATCGGTGCGACACGGGCGGGTAGCCGACCGGTGTGGCTAGTGGTACACCGGTCGGGCAGTATTGATGGCGATGGACAGCGTGACCGAATCTGCCGAGCACGGCGCAGCGCCCGCCGCCGAACGCCCGGACTTGGAGACGGTGCTGATGGGCGCCGTCGATGAAGCGCGCGCGGCGATCGTCGAGCACAGCGGTGAAGAAACCGTCGGGGAGTACCTCGGCGCCAGCTTCGAGGATCCCACCGCGGCGACCCACCGCTTCCTTGCCGACATGCCCGGCTACCGCGGTTGGCAGTGGGCCGTCGTCGTCGCGGCCTGGCCGGGCGCCGAGCAGGCCACGATCAGCGAGGTCGTGCTCGTGCCGGGCCCGACGGCGTTGCTGGCGCCGAAGTGGGTGCCCTGGGAGGACCGCATCAAACCGGGCGACCTGAGCCCCGGTGATCTGCTCGCCCCGGCCGTCGATGACCCCCGCCTGGTGCCCGGTTACATGTCCAGCGGCGACGCGCAGGTCGACGAGGTGGCGGGCGAGATCGGCCTGGGTCGACGCCAGGTGCTGGGACCGTGGGGCCGCGACGCGGCCGCGCAGCGCTGGCACGACGGGGACTTCGGCCCGAATTCGGCGATGGCCCGGTCGACCAGGCGGGTGTGTCGGGACTGCGGCTTCTATGTTCCGCTGTCGGGATCACTGGGTGTGATGTTCGGGGTGTGCGCCAACGAGTTCTCCGCGGACGGGCACGTCGTCGACTCCGAGTACGGATGCGGTGCGCATTCGGAGACCCCGCAACCGCCGGGCAGCGGGTCCCCGCAATATGCCCCCTACGACGACGGTGTGCTGGATCTGACCGAACCGGCCGACTAGCGTTCGGCGGCGGCCTTGATCCTGGCCAACGTCTGGTTCATCCCGTCGACGAGTTCACCTTCGAAACTGTCCACACCACCCATGAACGCGTTGGTCAGCTTGGTCGAGATCGGTTTGACGCCGTTCTCGGCGTGCCGGGTCTCCACCAGCCGGGTGCCGGTCTCGGTGGGTTCGAGCTCGTAGCTCCACACCGTGCCGTTCTCGTTGACCTCAAACGCCAGCTTCTTTTCCGGAACGAACTGGGTGATGCGGCTCGTGGTGGGCCAGAACATCAGGCCGCGCCGGTTGAGGTTGATGGTGCGGCTGCCTTGGCGCGGCGGCCCGCCGAGCACGATCATGCGCCGGCACTGCGGGCTCCACTCCGGCATCCGGCGCAGATCCGAGATCACCTCCCACACCTTGGCCACCGGTGCGTTGATGTCGATCTGGGCCTGTAGCAACGGCGCTGCCATGGTTGATCCCCTTGTCTCGTTTCGGAATTCAGTCCAGCCCGCTTTGCGCGCCACGGGCGCCGCGGCGCACAGCGGAACGTTGCCACAGAAATATCGATGTGCCAAGGGCGCCGACGCCCAGCCCGGCCACCGTGTAGGGCCGCCACTCGGCCAACCCCGACACGGTGAACGACAGCACCGCGGCGATCACCCAGCCCGCGGCGATCACGACAATGACCGGCCACGGGTGCAGCAGTGCCGGTGGCAGCGGCGGGGGCACCGGGTCGTCGGCTGACATCGTTGCTCAACGTATCTGATTCCGGCCGATCGTTACTCTTCTGCACGTGAACGTCGTTGACGTCGCTGACCCCGCCGACCCGCGGCTAGACGACTTTCGGGATCTCAACAGCGTCGACCGCCGACCCGACCTGCCCAGCGGCAAAGGCCTGGTGATCGCCGAGGGGGTGCTGGTGGTCCAGCGGATGCTGGCGTCGCGGTTCGTCCCGCGCGCGATGATGGGCACCGACCGCCGCCTCGCCGAACTTGCGGCCGACCTCGACGGTGTCGGCGCGCCGTACTACCGCGTCTCGGCCGAGGTGATGGCCGACGTGATCGGCTTTCACCTCAACCGCGGTGTGCTCGCGTCGGCGTCGCGTCCCGGCGAGTTGTCGATCGCGCAGGTGCTCACCAACGCCCGCACGGTCGCGGTGCTCGAGGGCGTCAACGACCACGAGAACCTCGGCTCGATCTTCCGCAACGCCGCAGGGCTCGACGTCGACGCGGTGGTGTTCGGCGCCGGTTGCGCCGATCCGCTCTACCGGCGTGCCGTACGGGTGTCGATGGGCCACGCGCTGCTGGTGCCCTACGCGTGGGCCACCGACTGGCCCGCGGATCTTCACCTGTGGCGCGACAACGGCTTTCAGCTGCTGGCCATGACCCCCGATC
Organism: Mycolicibacterium pulveris; assembly: GCA_050205315.1. Lineage (GTDB taxonomy): Bacteria > Actinomycetota > Actinomycetes > Mycobacteriales > Mycobacteriaceae > Mycobacterium > Mycobacterium pulveris_A. The sequence goes on from JBNMRA010000001.1 coordinate 224,110, forward strand.
CGGCGGCGGGCACGCTGGCCGACACGATGCCGGCCCTCACCGATCACAAGGTCGCGATCCTCGTCGGTGCGGAGGGACCCGGCCTCACCGAACGGGCGATGCGCGCCAGCGATCTGCGGGTGCGGATCCCGATGTCCCGCGGCACCGACTCTCTCAACGTCGCGACGGCCGCCGCGCTGGCGTTCTACGAACGGGCTAGGTTGGATCCGTGACCGACGACTCGACGCCGTGGGCCATGGGTCTGACGGTTGCTGCGTTCGTCGCGGCGGTCATCGCGGCGGCGATCGTGGTGCTCAGCCTCGGGTTGATGCGGGTGCATCCGCTGCTGGCGTTGGGGCTGAACCTCGTTGCCGTCGGCGGGCTGGCGCCGACGGTGTGGGGCTGGCGCAAGCTGCCGGTCTGGCGGTGGTTCGTGTTGGGTTCGGGCGTCGGGGTGGCCGGGGCCTGGATCGCGGTGCTGGCGATCGCGCTCGGCGGCTGACCGGTTCTACCGCCGAGCAGACGCGTACACCCCCCCAAAGGGCCGATTTTGGGGGTTTTCGCGTCTGCTCGCGGGCTAGCGCTGGCCGCTGGAGCGCACGCCCAACAACACGTCCTCCCACGCCGGCACCGGCGGCTTACCCTTGCGGGCGCGCGCCGGCTTCGGCTCGGCGGGCGGCTCAGGCTGGGATTCGGGTGCGGTCGCCTGGGGCGCGGGTGCTTCCTCGGGCGCCGGCTCCTCGGTAGCGAGATCGGCCACCGGTGCGACGGGGCGCAGCGGACGCGCGAAGTTCGGGTCGATCAGCTCGCAGGCCGCGTCGTCGAACGCGGTCACCGTGCCGCCGTGGGCGCCGGGCGTGAACCGGAAATGCGCCTGCAGGTCGGACTTGCCGGCCTGCCACGCCAGCTGCACGGTCCAGCGGCCGTCCTCGTTGCGCCAGGCGTCCCAGTTCGTCGCGTCGGGGTTCAAGCCCCGGGCGATCAGCGCGGTGGTCACCGTCTCCAGCAGCGTCAGCACTGAGGGGCCGTCGGCGAGCACCGGGTGCGCTGCGGTGGCCAGCTCTGCGGCGCGCGAGCGTTCCAGCAACACCGGGTGAGCAAAGCGTTCGACGCGTTCCACGTCGACACCCGCGGAAGCCGCAACCTGTTCGACAGACGCGCCCGCGCGAATCCTGGCTTGAATTTCTTTGGGACGCAGCACGTTTGGAACCTCGACATCGCTTCGTGTTTGACTCGACCCGCTTCGATCGCCGCGCACGGCCGCCCGCAACCGCTCATCTGAGCGCAGAATGAACTTCTCTGAGGAGCCGTCGGCCTCGCAGACGATGTGTTTGCCGTCGACGTCAAGACCAACGACCTTGAGTTCTCGCATGCCGACCTCCTCAGGGCTAGCGCCAAGCCCGATCAACCGGACCCTACTGCGTTATCTCCCCGTTACCGCGCAGACACGCGGTGGGCTCAGAGCCGTTCCACGATCCAGTCGACGCACGCGGTCAGCGCGCTGACGTCGTCGGGTTCCACGGCCGGAAACATCCCGATGCGCAGCTGGTTGCGGCCGAGTTTGCGGTACGGCTCGGTATCGACGATTCCGTTGGCCCGAAGCGTCTTGGCCACCGCGGCCGCATCGATGTCCTCGGTGAAATCCACGGTGCCCACCACCTGCGAACGCAGCTTCGGATCGGTGACGAACGGGGTGGCGAACTGTGCGGCCTCCGCCCAGCCGTACAGCCGCTGCGACGAATCCGCGGTGCGCTTGACCGCCCAGTCCAGGCCGCCGTTGCCGAGCATCCAGTCGAGTTGGTCGGCGAACATCACCAGGGTGCCGATCGCCGGGGTGTTGTAGGTCTGGTTCTTGAGGCTGTTGTCGATCGCGATCGGCAGCGACAAGAACTCGGGAACCCAGCGGCCCGAGGCGGCGATGGCCTCGACGCGGGCCAGCGCGGCGGGCGACAGGATCGCCACCCACAGGCCGCCGTCGCTGGCGAAGTTCTTCTGCGGCGCGAAGTAGTAGGCGTCGACGTCGCGGATGTCCACGCGCAGCCCGCCGGCCGCCGAGGTGGCGTCGATCGCGATCAAGGCATCGCCGGAGCCTTGCGGGCGTTGCACCGGAACCGCGACGCCCGTTGAGGTTTCGTTGTGCGCCCAGCCGATCAGGTCGACGGACGGATCGGCCTGGGGTTCGGGTGCGCTGCCGGGGTCGGCCTTGACGACGACGGGGTCGCCGACGAACGGGTTCTTGGCGACCGCGGTGGCGAACTTGCTGCTGAACTCGCCGTACGTCAGATGCAGCGAGCGTTTGTCGATCAACCCGAACGCGGCCGCATCCCAGAACGCCGTGGTGCCGCCGTTACCGAGGATCACCTCGTAGCCGTCGGGCAGCGAGAACAACGCCCGCAACCCGTCGCGGACCCGTCCGACCAGGTTTTTCACCGGCGCCTGCCGGTGCGACGTGCCGAACAGCTCGCCCGCGTCGGCCAGCGCCTGCAATTGAGCGGGGCGAACCTTGGAGGGTCCGCAGCCGAACCGTCCATCGCCAGGCTTGAGGTCGTCGGGAATCGTCAGTTCGGCCATGAACCCAAGAGTAATGACCGCTGTGGGGCGTCTCCGGCCGGGATGGGGGCACGCAGAAACGCCGGGAAATCAGAAAATGTGGCCGAAACGTTATCTATCGGTGCCCGATCAGTCATACTTGACCGCAGGTCGGGGGACCGAACATTCGAGCCCGTTCTGGGGGGCACGTGATCAAAGGGAAGATTTCCGCGTTCCCGCCGACCTTCGCGGCGGCCGCGATGTTGTGTGTTTCGATGCTCGGTGCGGCGCCGGTCCAGGCTAACGGCGCCGACGAGGGCGGTGCGGTACTCGATCTGGTCAACGCCACCCGCGCGGCCAACGGCTGTGGCCCGCTCGCGCCCAATCCGCAGCTGGCGGCCGCCGCGGCCCGTCACGCCAACGATGTCCTGTTCAACGGCGCGCAAGGCCACGTCGGCACGGACGGATCGTCGATCTCTCAGCGGGTGCGCGACGCCGGCTACGGTCCCAACGCCACGGTCGGCGAGGTGGTCTTCTGGGGCACCGGCACCGCCCGTAACGCGGACGCCGCGGTCAAGTGGTGGATGAACAGCCCCGGGCATCGCGCGATCATCACCGACTGCGGGTTCACCGAGGCCGGGTTCTCAACGGTGAGCAACGGTTTGAAGATGTCCGCCGCAGGGGACTTCGGGAAGCGGTAGCACCCTCGTTCACACTGTGATGCCCGTCACATAAGTCGGTGCGCGGGCGGCTGGACCACATCCCGGCCTGCGGGTCTACCAAATATGCGATACCTCCGGTACTGTGTACATCTGCCCGGTAGATGTAAACCTCATAGGAGGCTTCGAATGGCCCGGACACGCATGGTCAGGCGTTGGCGTCGCAACATGGAGATCGGCGACAGCCCAGAAGACAAGGCTTACGCCGAATTGCTGAACACCCTCTCGGAGGGGTCGGTGCGGCGCAATTTCAACCCGTATACCGACATCGACTGGGATTCGCCGGAGTTCAAGGTCATCGACAACGACCCGCGCTGGGTCCTTCCCGACACCGACCCGTTCGGGCGCCACCCGTGGTATCGGGCGCAGCCGATCGAGCGGCAGATCGAGATCGGGATGTGGCGCCAGGCCAACGTCGCCAAGGTCGGCCTGCACTTCGAGTCGATCCTGATCCGCGGCCTGATGGAGTACGCGTTCTGGACGCCCAACGGCTCACCGGAATACCGGTACTGCCTGCACGAGGCGGTCGAAGAGTGCAACCACACCATGATGTTTCAGGAGATGGTGAACCGCATCGGCGCCGACGTGCCGGGTATGCCGCGGTTGCTCAAGTGGGTTCAGCCGGTGATCCCGTTGGTGGCAGGCCCGCTGCCGATCCCGTTCTGGTTCGGCATCCTCGCCGGCGAGGAGCCCATCGACCACACGCAGAAGAACGTGCTGCGCGAAGGGCGCACTCTGCACCCGATCATGGAACGGGTGATGGCCATCCACGTCGCCGAGGAGGCTCGCCACATCTCGTTCGCGCACGAGTACCTGCGCAAGCGGCTTCCGCACCTGCCGCGCCGCAAGCGGTTCTGGTTGTCGATCTATGTTCCGCTGGTCATGCGGATCCTGTGCTCGGCGATCATCGTTCCGCCGCGGGCGTTCTGGAAGGAGTTCGACATTCCGCGTTCGGTGCGCAAGGAAGTGTTCTTCCGCTCGCCGGAGTCGCGGCAGATGCTGCGCGACATGTTCGGCGACGTCCGGATGCTGTGCCATGACACCGGGTTGATGAACCCGGTCGCCAAGCTGATGTGGCGGATCTGCAAGATCGACGGTCCGCCCAGCCGCTACCGCAGCGAACCGGCCCGCCAGCACGTCGTCGCCGCCGCGTAATCCCAAGGCCGCCGGAGAGTTTCGTGCCCCATGTGATCACCCAGTCGTGTTGCAGCGACGGGTCGTGTGTCTTCGCCTGCCCGGTGAACTGCATCCATCCGACACCGGATGAACCCGGCTTCGCCACCGCCGAGATGCTCTACATCGACCCGGCGGCGTGCGTGGATTGCGGCGCGTGTGTGTCGGCCTGCCCGGTCGGCGCGATCGCGCACCATAGCCAGTTGACGCCCGAGCAGCAGCCGTTCATCGAGCTCAACGCCGCGTACTACCCCGAGCGTGAGGGCAAGGTGCCGCCGACGTCGAAGCTGGCGCCCGTGCCCGACGCGCCGAAGGTTCATCCGCGTCCCGGTGGGCCGCTGACCGTCGCGATCGTGGGCTCCGGGCCCGCGGCGATGTATGCCGCCGACGAGTTGCTCACCCAGCGCGGCGTGCGCGTCAACGTCTTCGAGCGGCTGCCCACGCCGTACGGGCTGGTGCGCGCGGGTGTGGCGCCCGACCATCAGAGCACCAAACGAGTGACGCGGCTGTTCGACAAGATCGCCGACCAGCGCGGGTTCCAGCTGTATCTCAACGTCGAGGTCGGAACGGACCTCACCCACGCCGAGCTGCTGGCCCACCACCACGCCGTGCTCTACGCCGTCGGCGCCCCCAACGACCGGCGCCTCGACATCGACGGGATGGGTTTGCCGGGCACCGGCACCGCCACCGAGTTCGTCGCCTGGTACAACGGTCACCCCGAATTCTCCCGGCTGCCAGTGGATCTCGGACACGAACGGGTGGTCCTCATCGGCAACGGCAACGTCGCGCTCGACGTCGCGCGCATCCTCACCACCGACCCCGACACGTTGGCACGCACCGACATCGCCGACCATGCGCTGGCTGCGCTGCGCGCCTCGAAGGTCCGCGAAGTGGTGATCGCCGCCAGGCGCGGACCCGCGGATGCGGCGTTCACCTTGCCGGAGCTGATCGGGCTGGCGGCGAGCTGTGAGGTGGTGCTCGACGCCGCCGACCACGAGCTCGTGGCCGAAGATCTGGCCGCGGCCACAGACCCGTTGACGCGCAACAAGTTGCAGATCCTGAGCAAGCTCGGCGACGCCGCAGCACCGGCCACCGGGCCCCGGATCCGGTTGGCCTACCGGCTGACGCCCAGGTGTGTGGTGGGTGCGCGGCGCGCCGACGGTGTCGAGTTCACCGTGACCGGCAGCGACGACGAGGTGCGCCGGCTCGACGCCGGGTTGGTGCTGACCTCGATAGGCTACCGCGGCAAGCCCGTTCGTGATCTGCCGTTCGACGATGCCGCGGCTGTGGTGCCGAATGACGCGGGGCGGGTGGTTGACCCGTCGACGGACACACCCGTGCGCGGCAGCTACGTGGCCGGGTGGATCAAGCGCGGGCCGACGGGGTTCATCGGCACCAACAAGTCCTGCGCCGCGCAGACCGTGCACAATCTGGTCGCCGATTACAACGACGGGTTGCTGGTCGATCCGGCGGACAAGCCGAGCGCACTCGACAAACTCGTGCGACGCCGGTGCCCGGACGTGGTCGATGCGGCGGGCTGGCGTGCGATCGATGCCGCGGAGGTCGGCCGTGGCGGCGACGATCGTCCCCGCCGCAAGTTCACCGCCGTCGCCGACATGCTCGCCGCCGCGGCAGAGGCGCCCACACCGCCGTTGCACGAACGCGTGCTCGCCGGTTTGCGCCGCTGACGGGTCGCCGGGGCATCCGGCTCTGACAGAATCCGGCGAATCGCCTGCTAAAAGGCGCGATCGACGGTATAGCAAACAGCATGAACGCTGCGGCATACGTCGGTCGAGTCGGAAGCTTGGCAGTTGCCTTGGGGGTCGGCATGGCCGTGGCCACTGGTCATGGCTCGGGAATAGCGTGGGCGGACACGTCCGAGACGGGGACGTCGAGCGCGGAGTCCTCAGCGTCTTTGGAACCCGCGGAGTCGGCGCAGGCTGACGAGAGCGGCGTCGAAACCGAAGCCGACCCCGAGCCGGAGCTCGAAGCCGAACCCGAGCCAGAGCTCGAAGACCAACCCGAGCCGGAGCTGGAACTCGAAGACGAACCGGAGCCGGAAGTCGAGCCGGAGCCCTCGCCCGAAGTTGATACCGACGTCGAACCCGAGCCCGAGCCCGAACCCGAGCCCGAGGAGCCGTCCGGGAAGTCGGGCACCTCCGATGCACCCGCTACCGAAGAGCCCGTCGCGGCATCACCAACCGCCACGGTCAACGCCGCCCGGTTCGATGACGCCGACGCGGACCCGATCGACGCGGGTGACGATGAAACCATCGACGCGTCGATGACCGACACCGCCGAGGAGGCGATCACTTCCCTTGCGGCACAGGCGGACTCGCCGACCGCTGCGACGACCACGACGTGGAACGCGCCGGCGTTTCCGTCGCTGCGGCCGTGGCCCACCGCGTTCGACCCGAGCACCGCCATCACCTACGTGACGGGCATCGTGTTCAGCGTCGTCAACGCGGTCTTGGCGCCGTTCGCCGCGGGACTGCCTGCGCCGCCCAGCGGCCCGCCGAGCGTGTGGACGCTGCTGGCGTGGGTGCGCCGCGAGCTGTTCAACTCCACACCCAGAATCTCGGCGGAGCTACCGCCCTACACGCAAAGCGTCGTCGACGGCGAGGTGATCATCACCGGCAACGTCGGCATCACCGACCGTGACGGGGACCCGCTGACCTACACCGTCGTCGGCAGGCCGCTCAACGGCGGAGTGGTCGAGGTCGACGCCGACGGCAACTTCACCTATCGGCCGATGAACGCGATGGCCGCGGTCGGCGGCTGGGATTCGTTCACGGTGGTGGCCGACGACTCGGCCGCCGGACTGCACATCCACGGGCCCAGGGGGCTGTTGCAGTTCGTGCCGATCGTGGGCAACCTGATCTACCCCGGCGGCGGCCACCGGACCACCCGCACCATCACCGTCAACATCACCCCGGTCGACGGCGTCGACCTGTCATTCCCGGACGGATTCGGCTGGGGCGTGGCGCATTCGGGCTTTCAGGCCGAAGGCGGGCCGGGGGTGCCCATGGACACCAACTCCGACTGGTACCGCTGGACGCACGACCCGTTCAACCAGCTGCTGGGGTTGACCAGGGGAGTGCCGGAGGACGGGCCGGGCGCCTACCTCAACTACGACGCCGACGCGGCACTGGCCCGCGAGGACCTGGGCATGAACACCTTCCGGATGGGCATCGAGTGGAGCCGCATCTTCCCGAATTCCACTGCATCGGTGGACATCTCGGATGAAGGCGGCGGCGTCAGCCTGGCCGACCTGGAGGCGCTCGACGCGCTGGCCAACCAGGAGGAGGTCGAGCATTACCGTGACGTGCTGGCCTCGCTGCGTGCGCACGGCCTCGAGCCGATGGTCACCGTCACGCACTTCACGCTGCCGGTGTGGGTGCATGATCCGGCCAAGACGCGGTTGCTGGTCCAGTTCGGGCTGCCCGCCCATTCGGCGGGCTGGCTGTCGTCGTCCACGCCCGAAGAGTTCGAGAAGTACGCGGCCTATTTGGCGTGGAAGTACGGCGATCAGGTCGATCACTGGGTGACGCTGAACGAGCCGTTCCCGCCGATCCTCACCCAATACCTGTCACCGCCGATTCCCGGCAGCCCGATCCCGCACTGGCCGCCGGGGATCGTGCGCCCCGACCTGGCCGCCACCTTCCTGGTCAACCAGGCCAAAGGCCACGTCGCGGCCTACGACGCGATCCACACCTGGGACACCACATCGGCGACCGACGGTCAGCCCGCGGCGTCGGTCGGCTTCAGCAACAACATGATCCCCGCGCGCCCGGCCAACCCGAACAACCCGCTGGACGTGCAGGCCGCGGACGCCTGGAACAGCTACTACAACCACTGGTTCCCGAACGCGGTGATCGACGGGTGGGTGGACGCCAATTTCGACGGGATCAAGACGCTCGACGAGATCCACGCCGATTTCGTGGACAAGGTCGATTTCCTTGGCGTGCAGTACTACGGCTCCCAGCCGATGCAGGGCTTCGGGCTGGCGCCGGCGCCGGGCATCCCGTTCCTGCAGGGTCTGCCCGTGCGGTGCTCGGCGAGCTCACCCACGTGCAGCGACTTCAACCAGCCCACCGATCCGGGTGGCTTCCGGGAGGTGCTCGAGGTCGCGGCCTCCTACGGTAAGCCGATCTGGATCACCGAGAACGGCATCGCCGACGCGGGCGACTCGAAGCGACCGCCGTATCTGACCAACCACATCGCGGTGGTGCAGGACCTCGTCGCGCACGGGATGGATATCCGCGGCTACATCTACTGGTCGTTCGTCGACAACCTCGAATGGGCGCACGGCTACGACCTGCACTTCGGGCTCTACGGATCCGACCCGACCACGCCTGAGCTGGAACGCACGCCGAAGCCGGACAGCATCGCGGCCATCAGCGCGATCACCGGCGCCAACGCGTTGCCGATCGACGTGCTGCAGCAATACGTGCCCGGCGCCGCTACTGCATCTGCTTGACCGCCTGGTCGATCTCGTCCTGGCTGACCTCGCGGATCGGCTGGCCCAACGACCACATGTGCCCGAACGGGTCGCGCACCTCGCCGTACCGGTCGCCCCAGAACATGTCGTCGAGCGGCATCACGACGGTGGCGCCGGCGTCGATCGCCTGCTGGAACTTGGCGTCCACATCGGTGACGGTCAGGTGGATGGTGACCGGTGAGCCGCCCAGCGCCTCCGGCGTCACCGACTTGCCGTCGTTCATGTCGGGGAAGTCGTCGTTGAGCATCACCATCGTCCCGTTGATCCGCAGCGCGGCGTGAAACAGCCGCTTACCGTCGGGTGCGGGCACCCGGCCCAGCTCCTCGGCGTCGAACGCCTTGACGTAGAAATCGATCGCTGCCGCCCCGTCGCTGACCGTGAGCATCGGGGATACCGCGGGCTGAACTTCGATTGCCATGAGCACTCCTAGGTGTGTGGTTTCGTGCGGGCGTGATGTGTTGACCCGCCACGCGGGCGGATCTCATCGCGCCACGGCTCATGCAATCACCGGGCACCGACAAATCGGCGCGCTCGCTCAGCCGGCGAAGACGCGCACCCAGTCGACGATCATCTCGGCCGGGTAGTCACCGCCTGCGGGGTCACCGCCGCCCGAGCCGGCGACCGCGAGGTTGAGCACCGGGAACATCGAGTAGCCGGGATGGTTGAACGGCCAGTGCTCGATCGAGTACGCGGGCACCTCGAAGTACGGCTCTTTACCGGGCACGTAGTCCTGCCAGAAGTACATCCCGGCGTCGGTCCAGCTCATCCGCCAGGTGTGCCAGTTGCTGTCGACCGGGTACGGCTGGGTCGCGAACGACGTGCCGTCCAGCAGCGCGTGCACGGTGGATCCCGACGGCCAATCCTGGTTGCCGTACCACTCGACCAGGTCCACCTCACCGCCGACCTCGGGGTGGTCGTTCATCACCCACCACGCCGGCCAACATCCGTTGGTCAGGCAGTCGAACTTGATGCGGGCCTCCCAGGTGGTGTTGATCGGACCCCACCACCGGCCCTGGATCTTGCCGCTCGTGTACTTGCCGTCGTCGTTGCGCGTCGCGCGGATGACGAGGTTGGAGTTGCCGTCGAGGAAGACGTGCTCACGGCTGTCGCGGTACTGGCCCATGTTCTCGGGGCGGTCCCAGAACACCGGGTTCTTGATCGTCTCGCGGGCTTTGGCGATCGACCACTTCGCCGGGTCAGGCGCCGAGCCGGCAGGTCCGTCGAACTCGTCGGCGAACAACAAGGTCTGCGCCTGGCCTGCTGGCGCGGGCTGCGCGGCAACTTCAGGCAGCGGAATCGCGGCCGCCAAGAGCCCGAACCCGGTCATCATCATCATGTTGCGGCGGTCAATCTGCGGCATCCGACCACCTTAGAAGGCAACGTGGCGGTTTTTGCTGCATTTCGCCGCACCGAAAGTGTCGGCGCGTCAGACCACCGAGAACGACGGCGGCAGGCCCGCACGTCCCGTCAACGCGAGCAGCACCGTCTCACCCTGCCCGGTCGTGACGGCCACCCGGGCCGCCAACTCCACCGCCTCGACCAACACGTCGGCGGGCAATGTGAACGAAAGATCAACGGCGCGTGCGATATCCATCCCGTGTACCGCCAGTTCGAAGACGCGCGTCGGCAGATAGGTGTGCAGCCGGATGCCCAATCCGCCGATCACCTCGATCAGCGGATCGTCGACGTTGTCCAGGTCGTGCAGCGCTTGCGCCAGCAACGCGTCGACCGCGCCCGCCGGATCGTCACCGAGCGCAAAACCGGCCTGCCGTCCCCGTTCGGCGACCGCCGCCGGGTCAATGCCGAGCGCCGACGGGGTGACGCGCGCGTAGTACTCCTGCGGGGTGGTGATGTCCTCGCGCTTGGCGGTGGTCTTCAGGTAGTTGCTGACGGTGCTCAGCGAACGTGAGGTGTGTCCGACCAGCGCGCGCACATCCCATTCGCCCAGCCCCGGACGGTCCCACGCAGGCGGTGGGATATTCCGCACCAGGCCGGCGAAACACCTTGCCGCAGAGGCAAAGACAGCTGTGGTCACGGCTTGGCGATTTGGTCCCAGCCGTCCACCGACTGCAAAGGGCGCGGTTCGGGGCCGACGTAGATCGCCGATGGCCGCACCAACTTGCCGAGCCGCTTCTGTTCGAGAATGTGCGCGCACCAGCCCGCCGTCCGCCCGCAGGTGAACATCGCAGGCATCATCCGCGTCGGCACCTGCGCGAAGTCCAGGATCACCGCGGCCCAGAACTCGACGTTGGTCTCGATGGCCCGGTCGGGTCGGCGCTCCCGCAGCTCGGCCAGCGCTGCCTGCTCCACCGCGGCGGCAACCTCGTAACGCGGGGCGTCGAGCCGCTTGGCCGTGGCGCGCAGCACCCGCGCGCGCGGATCCTCGGCGCGGTACACGCGGTGACCGAAACCCATCAGCTTCTCGTTGCGGTCCAGGATGCCCTTGACCACCGCGGCGGCGTCCCCGGACTTCTCGGCTTCCTCGATCATCGGGATCACCCGCGCCGGCGCACCGCCGTGCAGCGGGCCGCTCATCGCGCCGATCGCCCCGGACAACGCCGCGGCCACGTCGGCGCCGGTCGACGCGATCACCCGGGCGGTGAACGTCGACGCGTTCATGCCGTGCTCGGCCGCCGACACCCAGTAGGCGTCGATGGCCTCGACGTGTCTGGAATCGGGCTCGCCCTGCCAGCGCGTCATGAAACGCTCTGTAACAGTGGCGCATTCGTCGATCCTGCGCTGCGGCACCGCGGGCTGGTAGATGCCGCGCGCCGACTGCGCGACGTAGGACAGCGCCATCACCGACGCCCGGGCCAGCTGGTCGCGCGCGGTCTGGTCGTCGATGTCCAGAATCGGGGCGTAGCCCCAGATCGGGGCCAGCATGGCCAGCCCCGCCTGCACGTCGACGCGCACATCACCGCTGTGGATCGGCAGCGGAAACGGCTCCGCCGGCGGCAGGCCCGCGCCGAACCTGTCGTCGACCAGCAGCCCCCACACATCGCCGAACGTCACCTTCTGGTCGACGAGGTCCTCGATGTCGACCCCGCGATACCGCAGCGCACCACCGTCCTTATCGGGTTCGGCGATCTCCGTGGTGAAGGCCACGACGCCTTCGAGTCCGGGTACGAAGTCCTCGGGGACCCGAGGGGACGGGCTAGTCATGGGCCGATTCTCGCACCCGCGCCGGCCCTGCCGTCTACCGGTTCGCGACACCTCGCCCGGTGTGCGAGGCGTAGCGTAATCGCGTGGTACAGCAGCACGACGAGCACTTGGCGAGGATGCGGGTGGAATACGGCTCGGTGGAAAAAGACGGCAGCCCGGATCTGGACGTCGACTGGCTCGGTGCCGAGCCGACGACGGGCTGGGTTGCGCTGCTGCGCAATTGGTTGGCCGACGCCGAACGCGCCGGTGTGGTGGAACCCAACGCCATGGTGGTCGGCACCGTCGACGACCGGGGCGCACCCGTTACCCGATCGGTGCTGTGCAAGAGCATCGACGAGGACGGCATCACGTTCTTCACCAACTACGACTCCGCCAAGGGAGCACACCTGGCGGGCACGCCGTACGCGTCGGCGACTTTCCCGTGGTTCCTGCTGGGCCGCCAAGTCCACGTCCGCGGCCCGGTCAGCAAAGTCTCCGTCGAACAGACGGCCGACTACTGGGCCATGCGGCCCCGCGGTTCGCAGCTGGGCGCCTGGGCGTCACAGCAATCCCAGCCGATCGCCTCGCGCGCGGCGTTGCTGGATCAGATGACGGAGGTCACCGCGCGGTTCGCTGACGAGGCCGCCATCCCGGTGCCGCCCAACTGGGGCGGATATCTGATCGCCCCCGAGGTCGTCGAGTTCTGGCAGGGGCGGGAAGACCGGCTGCATAACAGGATTCGGGTGACGTTGGGCGCGGACGCACGCGTCGAGCGGTTGCAGCCCTGACGCATCCCACATGGCCGAGGCTGTCAAACGATGGCGAGCGCCAATTGTCGGATGTGGACAATTTTCTAAGGGTGTTCATATGTTGGCCGATTAGCATGCCCGTTGTGGCTGATGGAGAGGGGGGACCGGAGCTCGGTCTGCGTGAGCGCAAGAAACAACGAACCCGCGCGATGCTGTTGGACGCCGCCGTCGAGTTGTTTCAACGGCAGGGCTTCGAGCGCACCACCGTGGACCAGATCGCGGCGCTCGCCGACGTCTCACCGCGCACCTTCAGCCGGTACTTCGCGACCAAGGACGCGATCGCGTTCGCGTTGATCGACGAGGCGATCGACGTCGTCGCCGTCGAACTGGCCGCCCAGCCCGCGGGCATCAGCCACCTCGAGGCGGTGTGCAGGGCATACCTGCAGATGTACACCAACGCCAAGGACGCCGGAGCGGGCGGATTGTCCGCCCACCGTCTGGTCCTCAGCGTGCGGATCATCATGACGTCGCCGACCCTGCGGCAGGCCGCCACCGAGTACCGGTCCAACGCCCTGACCGTGGAACTGGCCAAACGCATGGGCGTCGACGCCGGCGACCGGGTATTGCGCCTGGTCTCCTCGGTGTGGGGGGTGATCACGATGACCGCGCTGGGCGATCTCACCGATCACGGGCTCGACTGGGAGCAGATCGGCGTCGACGACATCGTCACCCGCCTTCAAGACACCTACGCCGAGTTCACCGGGCTGATGTCAGAGGTTGTGCAACTGGTCTGAACGAATGTCGCCCCCGCCCGGGCATGACGGCGTGGATGGGACTACTTTTGGGTAGGACATACTGTCTGTCGTTCATTCCCCGCAGCGAAGAAGGGATCCCCGTGGCCGATAACCCAAGTAGTGGAGGCAAGCAAGCCGCCCTCTCCTACCCCGGCGGCGAGATTGACCTCGACATCGTTTCCGCGACCGAGGGCGCCGACGGCATCGCGCTGGGTTCGCTGCTGGCAAAAACGGGCTACACCACCTACGACGAGGGTTTCGTCAACACCGCGTCCACCAAGAGCTCCATCACCTACATCGACGGTGAAGCCGGGATCCTGCGGTACCGCGGATACCCGATCGAGCAACTCGCGGAGAAGTCGAACTTCATCGAGGTCAGCTATCTGTTGATCTACGGCGAACTGCCCACCCCTGAGCAGCTCGACAAGTTCACCGGCCAGATCCAGCGGCACACCCTGCTGCACGAGGATCTCAAGCGGTTCTTCGACGGTTTCCCGCGCAACGCGCACCCGATGCCGGTGGTCTCCAGCGCGGTCAACGCGCTGAGCGCCTACTACCAGGATTCGCTGGACCCGTTCGATGACGAGCAGGTCCAGCTGTCCACCATCCGGCTACTGGCCAAGCTGCCGACCATCGCGGCCTATGCCTACAAGAAGTCGGTCGGACAGCCGTTCCTGTACCCGGACAACTCGATGAGCCTGGTCGAGAACTTCCTGCGGATGACGTTCGGGCTGCCCGCCGAGCCCTACGAGGTCGACCCCGAGCTGGTGCGGGCGCTGGACATGCTGTTCATCCTGCACGCCGACCACGAGCAGAACTGCTCGACCTCGACGGTGCGGTTGGTGGGCTCCTCGCAGGCCAACCTGTTCACCTCGATCTCCGGCGGCATCAACGCGCTGTGGGGTCCGCTGCACGGCGGCGCGAACCAGGCCGTGCTGGAGATGCTGGAGAAGATCCGCCAGGCCGACGGGGATGTGCACGACTTCGTCAAGAAGGTCAAGAACCGCGAAGACGGCGTGAAGCTGATGGGCTTCGGGCACCGCGTGTACAAGAACTACGACCCGCGGGCGCGCATCGTCAAGGAGCAGGCCGACAAGATCCTCGGCAAGATCGGCGGCGACGACGAACTGCTGCAGATCGCCAAGGCGCTGGAGGAGGTCGCGCTCACCGACGACTTCTTCGTCGAGCGCAAGCTCTACCCGAACGTCGACTTCTACACCGGGGTGATCTACCGCGCGATGGGCTTCCCGACGCGGATGTTCACCGTGCTGTTCGCGCTGGGTCGGCTGCCCGGGTGGATCGCGCACTGGCGCGAGATGCACGACGAGGGCAGCGGCAAGATCGGCCGTCCGCGCCAGATCTACACCGGCTACACCGAACGCGACTACGTCCCCGCCGACAGCCGCTAGCCCGGCCACTTCGTTCGGCGAGCGCGCACTCCGATACGCAAATCGCCGTGGAATGCGTACGTAGCTGTGCGCTCACATGAGATGAGCGCCCGGCGCAAAGCCATCATCCTGGTGAGCTGCTGCCTGAGCCTGCTCATCGTGTCGATGGACGCGACGATCGTCAACGTCGCGATTCCGAGCATCCGCGCCGACCTCGACGCGTCCGCGTCGCAGTTGCAGTGGGTGATCGACATCTACACGCTGGTGCTGGCGTCGCTACTGCTGCTCGCCGGCGCCGCGGCCGACCGGTTCGGCCGCAGACGCACCTTTCAGCTCGGTCTGACCCTCTTCGCGTCGGCATCGCTGCTGTGCAGCATCGCCCCGAACATCGAGACGCTGATCGCCGCGCGTCTGCTGCAGGCGATCGGCGGTTCGATGTTGAATCCGGTGGCGATGTCGATCATCACGCAGGTGTTCACCGGCCGCGTCGAACGGGCCCGGGCGATCGGCATCTGGGGCGGCGTGGTCGGCATCTCGATGGCGCTGGGCCCGATCGTCGGCGGCGCGCTGATCGAGTACGTCAGTTGGCGTTCGGTGTTCTGGATCAACCTGCCGATCTGTGTGCTCGCGATCGCGCTGACGGCATTGTTCGTGCCCGAATCGAAGTCGGCGATGCGGCGCGCCTTCGACCCGATCGGCCAGGGGCTGGGCATGGCTTTCCTGTTCGGCATCGTGTACGTGCTCATCGAAGGACCCATTCTGGGGTGGGCTCATCCCCGCACGATCATCGTCGTGGTGCTCGCAACATCGGCGCTCGTGCTGTTTCTCGTCCACGAGTCGCGTCACCGCGACCCGTTCATCGATCTGCGCTTCTTCCGCAGCATTCCGCTTGCCTCCGCGACGGTGATCGCGGTGTGCTCGTTCGCCGCGTGGGGCGCGTTCTTGTTCATGATGTCGATCTATCTGCAGGACGAACGCGGCTTCTCCGCGATGGATACCGGCTTGACGTATCTGCCGATCGCCGTTGGCGCGCTGGTGTTTTCGCCGTTGTCGGGCCGGCTGGTGGGGCGCTTCGGTAGCCGGCCGTCGCTGTTGGTCTCCGGTGTGTTGATCGCCGTGGCGGCGCTGATGCTCGCCGGCCTCACCGCGACGACGCCCGTGTGGCAGCTGCTCGTCATCTTCACCGTGTTCGGCATCGGGTTCTCGATGGTCAACGCACCGATCACCACCGCGGCGGTCAGCGGTATGCCGATCGACCGGGCCGGCGCGGCGTCGGCGATCGCGACGACGAGCCGGCAGGTGGGCGTGAGTATCGGTGTGGCGCTGTGCGGTTCGGTCGCCGGCGCGGCACTGGCGCCGACGGACGCGGACTTCGCGGTCGCCGCCCGACCGCTGTGGCTGATCTGCGCGGTCCTCGGCCTGGTGATCGTCGCGCTGGGCTTCTATTCGACGTCGCGGCCGGCGCTGCGCTCGGCCGAGAACCTCGCTCCGCTGGTAGGCGCCCACGAATAAATCGCTGGGCTGCTATTTCGCGGCGAGGCTCTCCAGCACCGCCATCGCCGCGTTGTGACCGCCGATCCCCGACACCGCGCCGCCGCGACGAGAACCCGAGCCGCACAACAGAACTCGCTCATGCGGCGTTGCCACGCCCCACCGCCGTGCGGGGGTGTCCAACGGTTCGTCGTCCTCGGCGAACGGCCACGACAGCGCGCCGTGAAAGATGTGGCCGGCCGTCATGCCCAGCGCGCGCTCCAGATCGGCTGTGGTCTTGGTCTCGATGCACAACCGGCCCGCGGAGTCCTCCATCAACACATCTTGAACAGGCTCGGCCAGAACCGAATTCAACGACTTCAACGCCGCGGACGTCAACGCGTCCCGCATCCGGTCGGTCTCGCCCGAGGTCACCAGCTGATGTGGGGTGTGCAGCCCGAAGACCGTCAACGTGTGTGCGCCCGAGGCGCGCAGGTCATCGGACAGAATCGTCGGGTCGGTCAGCGAGTGACAGTAGATCTCGCACGGCAACGGGTCGGGCACCACACCGTGGTCTGCTTGGGCATAGGCCCGGTCCAACTGGCTGTATGTCTCGTTGATGTGGAAGGTGCCGCCGAACGCCTGCTCGGCGGTGACGCTGTCGTCGTGCAGTCGGGGCAGCCGGCGCAGCACCAGGTTGACCTTGACCTGGGCGCCGGGGACCGGGTCGGGTTCGGGGTCACCGAGCAGCCGCGCCAACACCGTCGGCGTCACATTGGCCAGCACATAGCGGCCATGTACCCGATGTTCGTCGCCGCCGCGGCGGTAACGCACCTCGCCGTCCGGATCGATTCCGTAAACCTCGGCACCGCAGACGATTTCGGCACCGTGGCTGGCGGCGGCCGCTGCCAACGCACCGCTGACCGCCCCCATTCCGCCGATCGGCACATCCCAGTCACCGGTGCCGCCGCCCAGCAGGTGGTACAGGAAGCAGACGTTCTGCGCCAACGACGGGTCGTCGGCGCGCGCGAACGTGCCGATCAACGCGTCGGTGGCGATCACGCCGCGCACCAGGTCAGATGTCACCGCGTCGGTGATGGCATGCCCGATCGGTTCGTCGACCATCATCTGCCAGGCGGTGTCGTCACCCACGAGTGTGCGGGCCTGGCGCCGCGTCGTCAGCGGCTGTAGAAGCGTCGGCCACAACCGTGACGTGGCGGTGCCGCAGCGGCGGTAGAACTCCGCGAAGCCGGCCTCGTCAGCGGCTGCGCCGATCGCCCCGAACGTCGCCGTCGGCCCGACGAGCAGGCCGGTGCGACCGCCGGTCTCCGGATCGGGTGTGTAGGACGAATAGCGGCGACGCGCCAGGCGCACCCGGGCGTCGAGGTCATCGATGATGCGGCGGGGCAGCAGGCTCACCAGATACGAGTAGCGCGACAACCGCGCGTCGACGCCGTCGAAGGCATGCGCGGATACCGCCGCGCCGCCGACGTGGTCGAGGCGTTCGAGCACCTGCACCCGTCGACCGGCACGCGCCAGGTAGGCCGCCGCCACCAGGCCGTTGTGCCCGCCTCCGACGATCACGGCGTCGTATGTCACCGCTCAGCTGAGGTAGCCCTCGACCTCGTCCGGCGGCCGGACCTGGGCTTCGCGCGGATCGCCGCCCGCGTCGCGAAGCGCCCGTCGTTGCCGCAGCAGATCCCAGCACTGGTCCAGCGCGACCTCCACCGCGCGCAACCGTTCGTGCTCCTCGGACTCGTCGATCTCGTGATGCTGCACCTTGGCGCGCAGCTCCTGCTCTTCGGCGACCAGCTTGTTGACCTGAGCCAGAATGTCTTGGTCGGTAGCCATTGCTCCAGTCTGCCCGACTACCGTGAAAGTGGTGAGTGCAACTTCAGGGCAAAAACCCGAGATCGAGTTTCCCGACGGACCCCCGCCCGCTGAGCTGACCATCACCGATCTGATCGTCGGCGACGGTGCCGAAGCGGTGCCCGGCGGCACCGTCGAAGTGCACTACGTCGGCGTCGAGTACGACACCGGCGAGGAGTTCGACAGCTCGTGGAACCGCGGCGAATCGATCGAGTTTCCGTTGCGCGGGCTGATCCAGGGGTGGCAGGACGGCATTCCCGGCATGAAGGTCGGCGGCCGGCGCCAACTCGTGATCCCGCCCGAACAGGCTTACGGTCCGGCCGGCGGCGGGCATCGCCTGTCCGGCAAGACGCTAATTTTTGTCATCGACCTCTTGGCCACCCGCTAATCCCGCACCCCGGGCAGCTGCAGCAGTAGCCGGGCGCCACCCAGCGGGCTATCGGTCAAAGTTGCTGTGCCGCCGTGTAATTCGGCCTGCTGGGCAACCAACGCAAGCCCCAAGCCCGAGCCGGAGTGCGACGCCGTCGACCCGCGGGAGAACCGGTCGAACACGACGTCGCGCTCTTCTTCCGGAACGCCGACGCCGTCGTCGTCGATCGCGATCTCCACGCCCGCGCGCGAGCTGACCGCCGACAGCTGAACCCTTGTCGCGCCGCCGTGTTTGACCGCGTTGGCGATCGCGTTGTCCACCGCAAGCCGCAGCCCGGCGGGCAGCCCGATGATGATCACCGTCGGCGCGGGCACCAACGACACGTCGAGGTCGGGGAACACCCGCATCGCATCGTGAGCGGCGCGGTCGAGCAGTTCGGTGATGTCGACGGGGACGTGGTCGTCGGCGGTGGACAGTTCGCCCTGGGCCAACCGCTCCAGCGCGGCGAGGGTGGCTTCGATGCGCGACTGCGTGCGGATCACGTCGTTGACGACCTCTTTGCGCTGCTCCTCGGGCAGATCCAGCGTGGCGAGCACCTCGAGGTTGGTGCGCATCGCCGTCAGCGGGGTGCGCAGCTCGTGCGCGGACACCGACGCGAAATCGCGCGCCGACGCCAGCGCGGCCTTGGTGCGGTCCTGCTCGTTCCAGATGCGCTGCAGCATGCCCTTCATCGCGTCGGCGATCTCGACGGCCTCGGTCGCGCCGCGGACATCGATGTCCGGGTCGGCGTCCCCGGCGTCGATGGCCTGGGTCTGCTGCGCCAACCGTTTGAACGGGCGCACCGCGAACGCGGCCAGCACCCACCCGCCGAGCGTCGCGGCGCCGATCGCCAGCGTGCAGATGATGATCACCCGACGGTGCAGGTTGTTGATGTCGGCGATGGTCGCGTCGTAGGTGGCGCCGACGGCCACCGACATCGGGCCGGGGTAGTAGGGGATGTCGACCGTGCGGACCCGGTAGCGCACACCGTCGACGTAGGTGTCGGCGTAGCCGGACTCCAGCGGCGGCAGCAGGACGTCGGAGTTGGACGCCACCTGGTTGCCGCGGCGCACCGTGACCACCACGTCCTGGTTGTTCGGCGACTTCGGGATCTCGTCGAGACCTTGCGGGAGCAACGGGATCACGAAGCCGGCGGCCTCATCCAAGCGGCGGTCCAGGCGTTCGTTCCATGCGTCGGTGATGCCGAACCACACCACCGTGCCCGCGATGACGACGACGATCGCGCCGGCGATCGCGCTGGTGAACGCCACGCGCTGCCGCAGCGACGGAGTTCGGCGGAAGATCCGCGACAGCAGGCTCATCACTGCGTCCGTAGCACAAACCCCACGCCGCGCACGGTATGCAGAAGCCGAGGTGCACCGCCGGCCTCGAGCTTGCGGCGCAGGTAACCGATGAACACGTCGACGACGTTGGTGTCGGCGGCGAAGTCGTAGCCCCACACCAGCTCGAGCAGCTGCGCGCGCGACAGCACGGCAGTCTTGTGCTCGGCCAGCACCGCCAGCAGGTCGAATTCGCGCTTGGTCAGGTCGACGTCGACGCCGTTGACGCGGGCGCGCCGGCCCGGAATGTCGACCTCTAGCGGACCGACCTGGATGGTTTCCGATGAGAACGTGGCCGTCGAGCCGCGCCGGCGCAGCAGCGCCTTGACCCGCGCGACCAGCTCGGCCAGCACGAACGGCTTGACCAGGTAGTCGTCGGCGCCGGCCTCGAGGCCGGCCACCCGGTCGTCTACCGAACTGCGCGCGGAGAGCACGCAGACCGGGACGTCGTTGTCCATCGCGCGCAGCGCGGTCACCACGCTGACACCGTCGAGCACCGGCATGTTGATGTCGAGCACGATGGCGTCCGGCCGGGTCTCGGTCGCGCTGCGCAGGGCCTCGGCACCGTCCACAGCGGTGGCCACGTCGAACCCGGACAGCCGCAGCCCGCGCTCGAGGGAGGCCAGCACGTCGGGGTCGTCATCGACCACGAGCACCCGGGGCGATGCAGCAGCACTGTCCATATCCACAATCTTGCCTGAAACCATGGGCGAACCGCGGGAAGCTGCGGACATGGCCCGGCGCGAACGGCGGCCGCGCGGCGCCCCGGAACAATTGACCTCACCTTTTGTTGAGGTTCTACGGTGAACTCATGAGTATCGAAACGGTCGCACGGCAGACGCGTGCCCGCGAGAGGTCCGCCGCATGACCGCGAAACGTACGTTAGCGAGGGGCCTACTCGCACTTTGTCTCGTTAACGTGCATCTCGCGGAGGCGTTATCGGATTGCTCGCCGTGGGAAGATTGACTAGGTGGTTGACCCCGTAACCCTGCGCTCCGCGCCCGCCATCGCGCCGCCACCCACGCGCCGACGTACCAGCTCGGACCTGTGGCGGCTGCTGCCGTACCTGCTGCCCTACCGGGTGCGCTGGATCGCGATGGTCACGGTCGCGATCGCCAGCCTTGGGGCCACCATCGCGATCCCGCTGATGACGAAAGCCGTGATCGACGGGCCCGTCCGCGAGCAAAACCAGCAGGGGTTGTGGTTGCTCGGCAGCGCAGCCATGGGCATCGGCATCTGCGAGGCGGTGCTGTGGTTCATCCGCCGCTGGCTGGCCGCCCGCGCGACGATGGGAGTGGAGGCCGACATCCGCAAGGACCTCTACGCCCGGCTGCAAGTCCTGCCGATGAGCTTCCACGGCAATTGGCAGTCCGGACAGCTGGTGTCGCGAATCATGAACGACCTCGGCACGATACGGCGTTTCATGTCGTTCGGCCTGCTGTTCCTGTTGCTCAACACCCTGCAGATCATCGTGGTTACCGCGATCCTGCTGGCGATGTACTGGCCGCTGGGCGTGGTGGTGCTGCTGTCGATCGTGCCGATCGCCGGCACCGTTTTGCACTTCCAGCGTGAATACACCCGGCTGTCGCGGCTGGCTCAGGACCAATCCGGCCACGTGGCAACGCATGTCGAGGAGTCCGCGCTCGGGCTGCGGGTGGTGAAGTCGTTCGGCCGCGAGGACTACGTCTACGACCGATTCGACGAGCAGCTCAGCAACCTCTACGACACCCAGGTCAACCGGGTGGTGGTGTCGGCGAAGTTCTGGACGCTGCTCGAGATCATCCCGAACCTGACGCTGATCGTCGTGCTCGGCGTCGGCGCCTACGCCGCCGGCCACGGCTACGTGACGATGGGCACGCTGGTCGCGTTCATCACGATGATGCTTTCGCTGGTGTGGCCGATCGCGTCGCTGGGCTTTCTGCTGTCAATGATGCAGGAGTCGTTCACCGCGGCCAACCGGATCGCCGAGATCTTCGACGCGCCAAGAGAAATCGTCGACGGGCCGCACGATGAGGCGCCTCGCGGCGGGCGCTTGGAGCTCATCGACGTGGGCTTCCGGTTTCCGGACTCGCGGGACTGGGCGCTTCGCCACGTCGACGCGGTCGTCGAACCGGGGGAGACGATGGCGCTGGTCGGTGCCACCGGCTCGGGTAAGTCGGTGCTGACCGCGCTGCTGTCGCGGCTCTATGACGTCACCGAGGGCCAGATCCGCATCGACGGCCGCGACATCCGCGAGTTCTCGCTGTCCGCGCTGCGCCAGACGGTGGCCACCGCGTTCGAGGACCCGACGCTGTTCTCGATGTCGGTCGCGGAGAACCTACGCCTCGGCCGACCGCAGGCCAGCGACGAGGAACTCGAGAAGGCCGTCGAGGTCGCCGCCGCGGACTTCGTCTACGACCTGCCGTTCGGGCTGGACACCCGCATCGGCGAGCAGGGGATGAGCCTGTCCGGCGGGCAGCGCCAACGCCTTTCGCTGGCCCGGGCGATCCTCGCGCAGCCCAAGATCCTGGTGCTCGACGACACCCTCTCGGCGCTGGACGTGCACACCGAGGCCATCGTCGAAGAAGCCCTGAGCCGAGTGCTGCACGACGTGACCGCCGTGGTCGTCGCGCACCGCGCGTCGACGGTGCTGCTCGCCGACAAGGTCGCGCTGCTGGAGAACGGCACCATCACCCACATCGGCACCCACGCCCAGCTGCTGGCCACCGTGCCGCAGTACCGCTACCTGTTGGCCGCCGACGACGAGCTCGACGACGGCGCCGAGCGCGTCGGTGTCTGGCAGGACGACAAGGAACGCGGCCGACTGAGCCTGGCCTACGAGGAGCGTGAGGCGCTGGACCGCGACCACGTCGCGCAACGCTTCGTCACCACGGAGTCGGAGGGCCGATGACCGACCCCGGGTGGCGCGGCAAGTTCGACGAGGAGCAACCCGACGACCTGCCGATCGACGAATCCGTGCCGCGGCGCCGCGAGGCCCGGCTGCTGCTGTGGTCGCTGTTGCGGCCCTACCGCTTGACGGTGGCGCTGCTCGCGCTGGTGGTCGTGGTGGAAAACGTTGCGCGCCTTTCGGTTCCGCTACTCGTGCAACGCGGAATCGACCACGGTATCCCGCCGATCGTCGACGGCGGTACGGCGAACACGTTGTTGACGATCGTCGCGGCGCTCGGCGGGGTGGTGCTGATCCAGGCCACCAGCCGGATGTTCTTCCTGCGGCGCTCGGGCCGCATCGGGCAGAAGGTGCTGCTGGAACTGCGCCGTCGGGTGTTTCGCCATTTCCAGCGCCTCGACATCGCCTTCCACGACCGCTACACCTCCGGGCGGGTGGTCAGCCGCTCCACCAACGACGTCGAGGCCATCCAGGACATGCTGGAAACCGGTTTCGACAGCCTGGTCACCGCCGTGCTCACGCTCTTCGGCACCGCGATCCTGCTGGTGGCGCTGGACTGGCGGCTGGGTCTGATGTGCTTGGGCGCCTTCCCGGTGCTGGTCGGTTTGGTGTGGTGGTTCCGCGAGGAGTCGGCCAAGACCTACCGCAAGGTGCGCGAGAGCGCCGCGCTGGTCATCGTGCAGTTCGTCGAGACCATGACCGGGATCAAGGCGGTGCAGGCCTACCGTCGTGAGCCGCGCAACCAGCAGATCTTCGAAGACGTCGCCGATCGCTACAAGGACGACAACGAGAAGACCTTCCGGCTGCTGGCGATCTTCATGCCCGGCGTCAAACTGGTCGGCAACATCACTACCGGCGTGGTGCTGCTCTACGGCGGCTACCGGGTGCTGGGCGATCAGATGACGATCGGCACGCTGACCGCGTTCCTGCTGTATCTGCGGATGTTCTTCGAGCCGATGCAGGAGATCAGCCAGTTCTTCAACACCTTCCAGTCCGCCGCCTCCGCGCTGGAGAAGCTGGCCGGGGTGCTGGCGCAACGACCCGGCATCAAGGATCCCGAACACCCCGTCGCAATGGAGCACGTCCGCGGTGAAATCACCTTCGACGACGTGCGATTCGAGTATGTGCCGGGCCACCCGGTGCTGCCCGGCCTGACCCTCGAGGTGCCGGCCGGCCAGACCGTGGCCCTGGTCGGCACCACCGGAGCGGGCAAGACGACGATCGCGAAGCTGATCGCCCGGTTCTACGATCCGACATCGGGGTCGATCACTCTCGATGGTGTTGACCTGCGCGATGTTTCGCAGTCGCAGTTGCGCCGCCACGTGGTGATGGTCACCCAGGAGAACTTCATGTTCGACGGCACCATCGCCGACAACATCCGGTTCGGCCGACCCGATGCCAGCGACGCCGACGTGGCGGCCGCGGCCGCGGCGGTAGGCGCGGACGGTTTCATCGACTCGCTGCCCGACGGCTACGGCACCGACGTCGCCAAACGCGGCGGCAGGCTCTCGGCGGGACAGCGGCAACTGGTCGCGTTCGCGCGGGCGTTCCTGGCCGACCCGGCGGTGCTGATCCTCGACGAGGCGACGTCGTCGCTGGACATCCCCAGCGAGCGGATGGTGCAGCGGGCGCTGGAGACCGTGCTGGCCGACCGCACCGCGCTGGTGATCGCGCACCGGCTCTCCACCGTGCAGATCGCCGACCGGGTGCTGGTGCTCGAACACGGCCGCATCGTCGAGGACGGTGCACCCGCGGACCTGATCGCCCGCGATGACGGCCGCTACGCCGCGCTGCACCGCGCGTGGGCGCAGTCGCTGGCGTAGCGTCAACGCGAAAAGCCCGCGAAGAACGTCGCGACGTCGTCGACGAACAACTCGGGCTGCTCGAACGCCGCGAAGTGCCCGCCGCGCGGCATCGTGGTCCAGTGGGTGATGTTGTATCCGGCTTCACACCAACTGCGCGGCGCCTTGAGGATCTCCTTCGGGAAAGCCGCGATGCCGGTGGGCAATTCGACGCGGTCGAACCCGCCGAACGCGTGAAAGCTCTCCCAGTAGAGCCGCCCCGAAGACGCGCCCGACGCGGTGAGCCAGTACAGCATCACGTTGTCGAGCAGCTCATCGCGGGTCAACACGTTCTCCGGGTGGCCGTCGCAGTCCATCCACGACCAGAACTTCTCGACGATCCACGCCAGCTGCCCCACCGGCGAGTCGACGAGCCCGTAGCCCAGCGTCTGCGGCCGCGTCGATTGCTGTTTGGAATAGCCCGAATCCCACTTCTGGTAGTAGTCGGCGCGCTCGAGCGCCTGCTTCTCCTCATCGGTCGGGTTGTCCAGCTTCCCCGGCGGAAAGCCCAGCGGCATGTTCGTGTGGATCGCCACGCACCGGCTGATGTCGCCGCCGGAGCGGCTCCGGCGACCCCCATTGCGGCCGATCTGGGTGGTCACCGCCGATCCCCAGTCGCCGCCCTGCGCGCCGAAGCGTTCATAGCCGAGCCGGCCCATCAGCGTGTCCCACGCCGTCGCGATTTTCTCGATGCCCCAACCGGTTTGGCTCGGTTTACCGGAAAAGCCGTAGCCCGGCAGCGACGGGCACACCACGTCGAACCCGCGTTCGGTCAGCGGTCCGATCACCTTGGTGAACTCGACGACCGAGCCGGGCCAGCCGTGGGTGATCAGCAGTGGGAACGCGTCGTCGCGGCCGCAGCGCTGGTGGATGAAATGGATGTCGAGCCCGTCGATTTCGGTGGTGAAGTGGTCGAATCGGTTGAGCGCGGCTTCGCGGGCGCGCCAGTCATAGGTGTTGGCCCAGTAGTCGGCCAGCTCGCGGGTGTAGGCCAGCGGGATGCCTTGGCTCCAGTCGTCGACGCATTCGGCCTCCGGCCACCGCGTGCGGGCCAGCCGCTCGCGCAGGTCGTCGAGGTCGGAATCAGCAACGGCGATGTGGAATGGGGTGATCTTGGCCATGCCGCATGCTCCCACGGACGCGGCGATACCCCGGCGCAAACGCGGGTATAGCTGAACCATGACGATCTCGACCGACGATGTACGCGGGCTGCTGCAGACCGACGCCGATAACGCGATCCTGGTGCTGGTGGAGGGCCGCACCGAGGTCATCGGCGCAGGACAGTTGGCGTCCGAGAAGTACCGCGGCGCGCTGGAAGTGGTGTCTCGCGAGGATCTGGTGGCCCGCATCGGCACCGAGCCCTCCGAGCGTGAACTGACCGAGCAGGCCACCATCCTCGACGCCGCGGTGTCCGAGTTGGGCGGCTGAGGGGCTACGCCTCGATCTCGCCGGCGATTCGGCGTTCGATGCTGGCTCTGGTCGCCGCGGGCAGCACGATCAGCCCGTCGAGTTCCCTCTGCGCCCGGGCGTAGGCGCTCCTGCGTTCTTCGTGCGTGGCCCCGCCGTCGGATGCCAGCCGTAACAGGCGCTGCGCACGGTCCAGCCGGTCCTGGTCATCGGCGGAGAAGTCGCTGCGGCGCCTGCGTATCGCCTCGGCTTCGGCCACGTCGAACGCGGCGACGTAGTCGTGCACGGCGTCGCGGTACTCGAGCTGGGCGCTGCGGTCGCCGAGGATGTCGTCGACGGTGTCGGGACGCAAAAGATCGGCGTGGCTGCGGGCCTTGTGGAACGCGATGGTCAACGGATCGCGCATATCGGTCATCAGCGGGAAGTCCAACAGCTTTGCGACATCGATCTCGTAGCTCAGCCAGCGCGCGTCGACACCGTCGTGGCGCTGCATCACCTTGGCCATTTCGCGGCGGTTGGCTGCATCGTTGTCCCGCGACCGGCCCGACGCCTCGGCGAGCGCGATCTTCGTCTGCTGCTTGATGCGGTAACGCTCGAGTCGCCGTTGTGCGCGACGCTCATTGGCCGCGACGACGGCCCGCACACCGCCGCCGATCGCGCCGCCGAGCGGGAAGATCAGCCACCAGAAGTTCCCCGCGAAATGAAGCAGAGATTCCACATTTCCAGCATGCCATCTTTCGGTGTCGCGCCCGGCTACAAGCCGATGCGTCGGTACCGCGCCAACCGCGCAGCCAGCCGCTGACCGTCGGGGATCGACCGCAGCGCGTGCAGTTCGTTGGCGATGGTCGCCGACAGCCGTTGGGTGAACTCCATCGGCTCGTCGGCCGCGTCGGGGCGCTCCGGCACGATCGCGTCGACGACACCGTGGCGCTGCAGGTCCACCGACCGAATGCCTTGTGCCGCAGCCAGTTCCGGTGCGTGATCGAGGTCGCGGAACACGATGGCGCTGGCCCCTTCCGGGGGTAACGGCGCCAACCAGCCGTGCAGCGCGGCCAGGACCCGGTCGGCGGGCACCATCGCCAACGCCGGCCCGCCGCTGCCCTGACCCAGCAGCACCGACACGGTCGGGGTGTCGAGCGTGACGAGTTCGGTGAGACACCTTGCGATTTCGCCCGCCAGCCCACCCTGTTCGGCTTCGACGGTCAGTGCCGGGCCGGCGGTGTCGATCACCAGCACCAACGGCAGCCGCAGACCGGCCGCCAACGCCATACCGCGCCGGGCTTCACGTAACGCGGCCGGCCCCACCATGCCGCCGACCACGCGCTGCTGCCCGAGCACCACGGCGGGTTGACCGCCGAACCGAGCCAACGCCAGCAGCGTCGTCGCCGCCTCACCCTGTCCGGTTCCCGACAGCAGCACCCGGTCGGTTGTTCCGTGCCGCAGCAGATAGCCGACGCCGGGACGGTCGGGTCGTCGCGAGGCTTCAACCGACTCCCACGCGGGCACGTCGGGCAGCGGTGCGGGTTCGGGCGCCGGCGGCGGCGCACCGGGGATGTCGGCGACGACGCGCAGTGTGCGGTCCAGCGTCGAGCGCACCGCCTCGAGCGGGACCACGCCGTCGATGACGCCGTGGCGCTGCAGGTTCTCCGCGGTCTGGATGCCCGGCGGAAACGGCTCACCGTAGAGGTGCTCGTAGACGCGCGGGCCAAGGAAGCCGATCAGCGCCTCGGGTTCGGCGGCGGTGACGTGGCCCAGCGACCCCCACGACGCGAACACACCGCCGGTGGTCGGATGGCGCAGATACACCAGATACGGCAGGTGTGCCTTCTTGTGCAGCTCCACGGCTGCGGCGATCTTGACCATTTGCAGGAACGCGACGGTGCCCTCCTGCATGCGGGTACCGCCCGAACTCGGCGAGGCCAGCAGCGGTAACCGCTCGGCCGTCGCCCGCGCAACCGCGACGGCGATCCGTTCGGCCGCTGCCACGCCGATGGAACCGGCCAGGAAGTCGAACTCGCACAACACCAGCGCGACCCGCCGCCCGTACACCCTGCCTTCGCCGGTGACGACGGACTCGTCGAGGCCGGTTTTCGCGGCGGCTGCGGCCAGCTCGCTTCGGTACGCGTCATCGGGCCCGACATCCACCGGCGGGGTGTCCCAGCTGCGAAACGAGCCGTCGTCGAGGACGGCGTCGCGCAGCTCAAGGGCACCGATCCGGCTCATCCGATGAGGCTAACCCCTGACGCCCAGACGCCCGAGACCGACGTTTTGGCTGGTTTCCGGCCGTCGAATCGACCACAGCGTCGGCTTCGAGGGCATCGGAGCCGGGTCGCTACGCTTGCCCCATGATTGGTGTGACCAGAGACGGTCAGGTGATGACTCTGGAGATGCAGCGCGCCGCGCGGCGCAACGCGCTGAACGGCGCGCTCGTCGACGGCCTGCGCGAGGCGGTCGAGAAAGCCGCGACCGAAGACGTCCGGGCGATCGTGTTGACCGGGCAGGGGGCGGTGTTCAGCGCGGGCGCCGACCTGTCAGACCCGTCCGGGGTGGCCGACGAGCTGCCCGACAAGGCCAAAGCGCTCAACCTCGCGATCGACAAGACCCCGGTGCCCGTCATCGGCGCGATCAACGGACCCGCAATCGGCGCCGGCGTGATCCTGTCGATGATCTGCGATCTGCGGGTGGTCGCGCCCGAGGCGTACTTCCAGTTTCCGGTCGCGAAATACGGTCTGGCGCTGGACAACTGGAGCATCCGGCGGTTGACCTCGCTGGTCGGGGCCGGGCGCGCGCGGGGGATGCTGCTGGGCGCCGAGCGGCTCACCGCCGACGTCGCGCTGCAGACCGGGATGGCCAATCGCCTTGGCACGCTGGCCGACGCGCAGGCGTGGGCCGCGGAGATCGCCGGCTACGCACCGCTGGCGTTGCAACACGCCAAGCGGGTACTCAACGACGATGGCGCATACGAGGACCCGTGGCCCCAACACCAGGACCTTTTCGACCGGGCATGGGCCAGCCAGGACGTCATCGAAGCCCAGGTCGCGCGGATCGAGAAACGCCCACCGAGGTTCCAGGGGGCCTGAGTGATCCGGGCGGCACTGCGCTTCGGCCTGGGCACGGCTTCGCTGCTGGCCGGCAGCTGGGTGCTGCGCGCACTCAACGGTGCGCCCGCGGCGCTGGGCGCCTCGCCCGCCGAGATCGAAGCCGTGGCCCGGCGCTCACCGAACTACCGCGACGGCGTCTTCGTCAACCTCGATCCGGCGTCGTCGATCAACCTCGACCGTGAGCAGCAACAGTTGCTGCTGCGCGAACTTCTCGGATCGCGCGACACGGGCAAGCCCGGCGGCCCGATCCCGGTCGTCGAACCGGCCGCCGTCGACCTCGAGCCGCCGCCGCTGGCGGTGTGCTGGTTCGGGCACTCCTCGGCGCTGGTCGACATCGACGGTTACCGGGTGCTCGCCGACCCGGTGTGGAGCCGGCGCTGCTCGCCGTCGCACACCGTCGGACCGCAGCGGCTGCACGAGGTGCCTGCCCCGCTGGAGGCGCTGCCCGCCGTCGACGCGGTGCTGATCAGCCACGACCACTACGACCACCTCGACATCGAGACCATCGTCGGGCTGGCCCGCACCCAGCGCGCACCGTTCGTGGTGCCGCTGGGGGTCGGCGCTCACCTGCGCAAGTGGGGCATACCGGAGAACCGCATCGTGGAGCTGGACTGGTATGAGAGCCACCAGATCGACGAGCTGCGGTTGGTGTGCACACCCGCGCGGCACTTCTCGGGCCGGTTGTTCACCCGCAACACCACGCTGTGGGCATCGTGGGTGATCACCGGTCCGCGGCATCGGGCGTTCTTCGGCGGGGACACCGGATACACCAAGAGCTTCGCCGAAATCGGGGTGGACCACGGGCCTTTCGACCTGACGCTGCTGCCGATCGGCGCGTACCACCCGGCGTGGCCGGACATCCACATGAACCCCGAAGAAGCCGTCCGCGCCCACCTCGACGTCGCCGAGGCCCAGTCGGGGCTGCTGGTGCCGATCCACTGGGCGACGTTTCGGCTGGCGCCGCATCCGTGGGCCGAGCCCGTCGAACGGCTGGTCAAAGCCGCCGACGCCGAGCGTGTCCAGATCGCGGTGCCCAAACCGGGACAGCGGGTCCAGCCCGGCACGTCGGACTTCGACCCGTGGTGGCGGCTCTGACGCGCCGCCGCCCTACCGCCGCGATTTCTACCCCAGGGCTGTGCGCGGCGCCGATCGACGACCCTGGCGCAGAAATCGACGCGGATGGTCCCTGGCGCGTATGACGGGCCGAGGCGGTGGGCACCCGTTACCGTTCACGTCATGAGTGCACTGGTCAGGGCCGCGGTCGCGGTGTTGCTGTTGACGTTGGCAGTGGGCTGCGGATCGCAATCGGCCCAGCCGGCCGCACCGTCGCTCGCGCAGGCCGACGTGCCGCCGCCGCTGGTGCCGGCGATGGCGTTACCGGAGAACGCGGTCGACAACGCCGTCGCCAAGCTCGACGGCATCGCCGAGGACCTGATGACCAAGTCCGGCATCCCGGGACTGGCGGTGGCCGTGGTGCACGAGGGAAAAACCGTGTACGCGAAGGGGTTCGGCGTCAAAGACGTAGCGCAGACGTCCGAGCAGAACCGGGTCGACCCGGATACGGTGTTCCAACTGGCCTCGCTGTCCAAACCGCTGGCGGCAACGGTGGTGGCACACCAGGTCGGGATGGGCGCGGTCGGCTGGGACACCCCGATCGTGTCCGAGCTGCCGTGGTTCGCGCTCTCCGACCCGGTCGTCACGCGCATGGTCACCGTCGGCGATATGCTCGCGCACCGCTCCGGGCTGCCCGACCACGCCGGTGACAAGCTCGAGGACCTCGGCTACGACCGCAGACAGGTGCTGCAGCGGCTCGCGCAGCTACCGCTGGACCCGTTCCGGATCTCCTACGCCTACACCAACTTCGGGTTCACCGCCGGAGCCGAAGCGGTGGCCGAGAGCGCCGGCAAGCCGTGGGAGCAGCTCGCCGACGAAGTGCTGTTCGAACCGCTCGGCATGGCGTCGACCAGCTACCGGTTCGCCGACTACCAGACCCGCCCCAACCGCGCCGTCGGCCACATCCACGTCGACGGCGGCTATCAGCCCACCTACGTCCGCGACGCCGATCCCGAAGCACCGGCAGGCGGGGCCAGCGCCTCGGCCAACGACATGACCCGGTGGCTGGCGATGGTGCTGGCCAACGGAACCCATGACGGCAAGCAGATCGTCGAGGCGAAGGCGCTGCTTCCGGCGCTCACCCCGCAGGTCGTGTCCGACCGGGCTACCGAACCGGCGATGCGGTCGGGCTTTTACGGGTACGGCTTCAACGTCGGCACGACATCGGGTGCGCGAACAGAGCTCAGCCACTCCGGCGCGTTCCTTCTCGGCGCGGGCACCAACTTCGTGATCCTGCCGTCGGCCGACGTCGCGATCGTCGCGCTCACCAACGGATCGCCGTCGGGCGTGCCCGAAGCGCTGACCGCCGAATTCGCCGATCTGGTGCAGTTCGGTGAGGTCCGCGAGGACTGGTACCGGCTCTACAGCGAGGCCTTCGCCGAGATGGAAAAGCCGCAGGGCACCTTGGCAGGCCAACAGCCACCGGCTGACCCCGCGCCCGCCGCGCCGTTGGCGTCCTACGTCGGCATCTACCACAACGACTACTGGGGGCAGGCCACGATCACCGAAGCCGACGGGCAACTGCGTCTGACCCTCGGCACGAAGTTGGATGCGCCGCTGTCGCATTGGGACGGCGACACGTTCACCTACAGCTGGGTGTCGGAGAACTCGCCGCCCGGATCGGTCAGCAAGGTCACCTTCGACGGCGACAAGCTCACCATCGAGGACTACGACGAGTTCGGTCACGGAGTGTTCGCCCGGTGACCACCGTGATCGCTGCGGGTCTCACAGAAGCTGAGGTTGCCCAGCGTGTTTCAGAAGGCAAGTCCAACGACGTTCCGACCAGGGCGGCGCGCTCGGTGTCGGACATCGTGCGGGCCAACGTGTTCACCCGGATCAACGCGATCCTCGGCGTGTTGCTGATCATCGTGCTGTCCACCGGATCGGTGATCAACGGGGCGTTCGGGCTGCTGATCATCGCCAACAGCGCGATCGGCATGATCCAGGAGCTGCGGGCCAAGCAGACGCTGGACAAACTGGCCATCGTCGGGCAGGCGAAGCCGTTGGTGCGCAGGCAATCCGGCGGCATGTCCAGGTCACGGCCGCTGCCGCCGAACGAGGTGGTGCTCGACGACATCATCGAGCTCGGTCCCGGCGACCAGATCGTCGTCGACGGTGAAATCGTCGAGGAGTCCAACCTCGAGGTCGACGAATCGCTGCTCACCGGAGAAGCCGACCCGATCGCCAAAGACCCTGGGGACACGGTGATGTCGGGCAGCTTCGTCGTCGCGGGCAGCGGCGCGTACCGGGCCACCAAGGTCGGCCGCGAGGCCTACGCGGCCAAGCTCGCCGAGGAAGCCAGCAAGTTCACGCTGGTGAACTCCGAACTGCGCACCGGGATCAACAAGATCCTGCAGTTCATCACCTACCTGCTGATTCCCGCCGGGCTGTTGATCATCTACACGCAGCTGTTCACCACCGATGCGGGCTGGAACGAATCGGTGCTGCGGATGGTCGGCGCGCTCGTGCCGATGGTGCCCGAGGGTTTGGTGCTGATGACGTCGATCGCGTTCGCGGTGGGGGTGATTCGGCTGGGCCGACGGCAATGCCTGGTCAACGAGCTACCCGCGATCGAGGGGCTGGCCCGCGTCGACGTGGTGTGCGCCGACAAGACCGGCACCTTGACCGAAAACGGGATGCGCGTCGCAGATCTCAAGCAGCTCGACGAACGTGCCGTCGCCGACATCCTGGCCCAGCTCGCCGCGGACGACGCCAGACCCAACGCGAGCATGCAGGCCATCGCGGAGGCATATCCGATGCCGCCGGGCTGGACGGCCACCGCCACCGCCCCGTTCAAGTCGTCCACCAAATGGAGTGGTGCGTCCTACGGCGAGCACGGCAACTGGGTGATCGGCGCGCCCGACGTGCTGCTCGCGCCGGGTTCACCGGTGGCAGTGCAGGCCGAGGAGATCGGCGCGCACGGCCTGCGGGTGCTGCTGCTGGGCTGCAGCGATGCGCCCGTCGACCACCCCGACGCCCCGGGCATCGTCACGCCCGCGGCGTTGGTGGTGCTCGAACAGCGCATCCGGCCCGACGCCCGCGAGACCCTCGACTACTTTGGCGCACAGAAGGTTTCGATCAAGGTCATCTCGGGTGACAACGCCGTGTCGGTCGGTGCGGTGGCGAAAACGCTGGGCCTGCACGGCCAAACCATCGACGCCCGCGAATTGCCGGACGAACCCGAGCGGCTGGCGCACGCCCTCGAGGACTGCACGACGTTCGGCCGGGTGCGGCCAGACCAGAAGCGCGCGATGGTGCACGCGCTGCAGTCGCGTGGTCACACGGTGGCGATGACCGGCGACGGGGTCAACGACGTGCTGGCGCTCAAGGACGCCGACATCGGTGTGGCGATGGGGTCGGGCAGCTCAGCGTCGCGCGCGGTGGCCCAGATCGTGTTGCTGGACAACAAGTTCGCCACCTTGCCGTACGTCGTCGGTGAGGGCAGACGGGTGATCGGCAACATCGAGCGGGTCTCGAACCTGTTTTTGACCAAGACGGTGTACTCGGTGCTGCTGGCGATGCTGGTGGGTCTTGCGGGGTTGGCGTCGAAGTTCTTCGGCTCCGATCCGCTGCTGTACCCGTTTCAGCCGATCCACGTCACGATCGCGGCGTGGTTCACCATCGGCATTCCGGCGTTCATCCTGTCCCTGGCACCCAACAACGAGCGCGCCCATCCCGGGTTCGTGCGCCGGGTGATGACCGCGGCGTTGCCGTCGGGTCTGGTGGTCGGCATCGCGACGTTCAGCTCATATCTGGCCGCGTACCAGGGACGCGAGGCCACCCCGGCCGAACAGACGCAGGCGTCGACGGCTGCGCTGATCACGCTGCTGGTTGCGGGGGTGTGGGTGCTAGCGGTGGTCGCCCGGCCTTACCAGTGGTGGCGGGTTGCGCTGGTCGTGGTCTCGGGTGCGGCCTATGTGGTGATCTTCTCCATCCCGTTGGCGCGCGAGCTGTTCATGCTGGATGCATCGAACGTGCGGACGACGTCGATCGCGCTGGGTATCGGGCTGATCGCGGCGGCCGCGATCGAGGCGATCTGGTGGGTGCAGGGCGCCGTTCTGGGAGAACGACGCAGGTTGTGGCGCTCGGAGTAGGGTGACCAACATGGCATTTCTCGACAAGGTGAAGAATCTGGTGGCCCGCAACGCCGACAAGGTGGACACCGCGATCGACAAGGCCGGTGACATCGTCGACCAGAAGACGCAGGGCAAGTACGCGCAGCACGTCGACAAGGCGCAGGACGCCGCCAAACGGTACGTCGACAAGACCAATCCGCAGAACCCGCAGAATTGACGTATGGCGAAATTGTCTGTCTCCGTCGACGTTCCGCTGCCGCCGGAGAAGGCCTGGGAGTGCGCCTCTGACCTGTCCCGATACCGGGAGTGGTTGAGCATTCACCGGGTGTGGCGCAGCAAGCTGCCCGACACGTTGGAGAAGGGCACCACCCTGGAGTCCATCGTCGAGGTCAAGGGCATGCCCAACCGGATCAAGTGGACCATCGTGCACTTTCGGCCGCCGGAGGCGATGACGCTCAACGGGGACGGCAAGGGCGGCGTCAAGGTCAAGCTCATCGGCAAGGTCAAACCCGCCGGTGACGGTTCGACGGTGTCGTTCGACGTACACCTCGGCGGCCCGGCGCTGTTCGGCCCGATCGGCATGGTGGTGGCCGGTGCGCTGAAGGGGGACATCCGCGAATCGCTCGAGCGGTTCAAAACGGTGTTCGCCGGCGCGTGATTTTTCTCCCGCGAGCAGACACAGAAGGCCCTACTTTTGGGTGCTTTGAGGGGCCTTCTGCGTCTGCTCGCCGGAAGAAAAGGGTGGCTCAGCGGCGCAAGCGGCGCCGAACCAGCTTGGTGAACTCGACCGTCGACCGGCGCACCGACTCGAATTCCAGCGACACCAACAGCGTGTCCACCATCGCGAACGGCAGCGTGGTCGCCACCGCCCCGCGGCCGTACTCGATGTGCCACGAGCCGGGATGAATGGTCAGCCCGCGGGCATGCCCCTTCTCCAGACACGCGTGCTCGCCGGGGCGCAGCGTCATGCCAAGAAGGTCGTCGGACTCCAGATCGTAGGAGTCGATCTGGCCCGCCAGCAGGAACTTGTGAATCTGCACCCGCTTGTAGCGGCCCGAAAAGCCTTGGGTACCAGTCGGAGAGCCGAACACCACGATGTATTCGCGCGGGCTGAAGTAGAGGAAGCGGACCTTGCCGAGTATCCCGCCCGCCCGGCTCCCCACCCAGCGGCCCGGGGTCGCATCGATCAGATCGGGATACTCGGCGGCAAGCAACTCGGTGGCACGGGTGATCAGCTCACCGTTTTCCAGCGGCAGCCCGACGACCTCCTTGGCGACCCTGGCGAGCACTTCCGGGTCGATCCGGTAGGCGGCCATCGCGCTCAACGACCACCGTCGGCGATCCGCTGCACCGCATCGCGGACCGGCGTTTCACCCGAGATCACCTCAAAGGTCCGCCCTGCCGTGGCCGGCGTATCCAGCACGGCCAGCAGCACCGCGGCGACGTCCGCGCGGGGGATGGGTCCGCGGCCGGTCTCATCGGCGATCGTGACCGTACCCGTGCCGGCATCGTCGGTCAGCAGACCGGGCCGCACGATCGTCGCGTCCAGGCCCGCGCGGGCACGCACGTCGTCGTCGGCCGCACCCTTGGCGCGCAGGTACGCCACGAACACCGGATCACCGACCTCGTCGGGGGCCTCGGCGTCGGCGCCCATCGCCGAAATCATCACGTAGCGACGGACTTTAGCCGCTTCAGCGGCATCGGCCAACAGCACCGCCGCGGCCCGGTCGACGGTGTCCTTGCGGGCCGCGCCGCTGCCGGGGCCCGCGCCGGCGGCGAACACCACCGCGTCGGCGCCGTCCAGCTGCGCCGCAACGTCGTCGACGGACGCCCGCTCCAGGTCCAGCACCACCGGTTGGGCGCCCACCTCTTCGAGGGCCGCGGTATGGGCCGGGTTGCGGATGATGCCTGCGACCGAGTCACCGCGCTGCGCCAGCATCCGTTCCAGGATCCTGGCGATCTTGCCGTGGCCGCCTGCGATGATGACGCGCATACCGTCGATCCTAGGTGGCCAGCCGGTCCCGCAGCTCGCGCTTGAGCACCTTGCCGTAACTGTTCTTCGGCAGCTCGTCGATGAACTCGTAGCGTTTGGGCCGTTTGAACCGGGCGATGCGCTCGAGCAGATGCGCGTCGAGTTCGGCGGCGGAGACCGACCCGACGACAAACGCGACCACGATCTCGCCCCATTCCTCGTCGGGCGCTCCGACGACGCCGGCTTCGCTGACACCGGGGTGCTCGAGCAGCGCCTCCTCCACCTCGCGCGGATAGATGTTGCTGCCGCCGCTGATCACCACGTCCTTGGAGCGGTCGCGCAGCGTGAGGTAGCCCCGCTCGTCGAATGAGCCCATGTCCCCGGTGCGCAGCCACCCGTTACACAGCGCGGCCGCGGTGGCGTCCGGGTTGTTCCAGTAGCCCGACATGACCACGTCACCGCGGCAGACGATTTCGCCGATCTCACCGATCGCGGCCGGGCTGCCGTCGTCGCGCAGCACCGCGACATCGACCCCGGAGCGCGCGTAGCCGACGGATCCCAGGATCGCGTCGTCGGTGCCGATGTGGTCGGCGCGGCGCAGGCCGGTGATCGTCATCGGCGCCTCACCCTGGCCGTAGAGCTGCACGAAGATCGGGCCGAACGCGGCCATCGCCTTCTTGAGGCTGTCGACGTACATCGGGCCGCCGCCGTAGACCACCGTGCGCAGGTTGTGTGGGCAGGCGCGGCCGGTCTGCACCAGCCGCTGAACCATGGTGGGCGCCAGAAACGCGCTGCAGTCGAAATGGTGCTCGCACAGGTCGAGAAACTCGTGCGGTTCGAACGACCCGGAGTCGGGCACCACCTGCCGCGCACCGCGCAGCACGTAGGGCGGGATGTACAGCCCTGATCCGTGCGACATCGGCGCGCCGTGTATCAGGCTGCAGTTCTCGTCGGGTGAGTCGAAGTCGGCCAGATGCGCGACGGTCAT
Source organism: Mycolicibacterium pulveris (assembly GCA_050205315.1). Taxonomy (GTDB): domain Bacteria; phylum Actinomycetota; class Actinomycetes; order Mycobacteriales; family Mycobacteriaceae; genus Mycobacterium; species Mycobacterium pulveris_A. Next base: position 261,556 of record JBNMRA010000001.1, read on the forward strand.
CGCCATCAGGTTGCGGTGCGAGAGCATGGCGCCCTTGGACCGTCCGGTGGTTCCGCTGGTGTAGAACAGCCACGCCAGCGCCGACGGGTCGGTATCGGTCGGCGCGGTGATGGGTGCCGCGCGCAGCCGCTCCGAATATGCTGGGCCGCCGATGATCTCGGTGTCGGCGAGGCCCTCGGCGATCTTCGGGGACGCGAATACCAGCGCCGCGCCGGAGTCGTCGAGGATCTGTTCCATCTCACGCGGATGCAGCTTGTAGTTCAGCGGCACGTACACGCACTGCGCCGCCCAGACAGCGAACATCAGCTCGATGATCTCCGGCCGGTTCTCGGACGCGACCGCGATACGCGTCCCAGGTGGGCCGAATGTCGCGGCAAGACGCAGCGAACGATCCCTCAGCTGCGACCACGTATGCGTTTGGCGCTCACCGGAATACACCGCGCCACGATCGGCGAGCCGGCCGGCGGCCTGCTCGAGCAGCGCGAACAGGTTCACCGAGCCACCCACTCAGAGTTCAACGCGAAATCCGACAGGTACTTCGTCGAACTCCAGCCGCCGTCCACCACGATCGTCTGCCCGTTGATGAAACCCGCACCGTCCGAGCACAGGAACGCCACGGTGCTGGCCACATCGTCGACCTCACCGAGGCGTGGATACGGGGTCATCTCGGTGTTGATCTTGCGGAACCGGTCGTCCTCGAGGCGGCTGGCCACCATCGGTGTCAGCGTCACCCCGGGTGCGACGGCGTTGCACCGGATGCCCTGGGGTCCGTACTGGCAGGCGATGTGGGTGGTCAAGGCCGTCAACCCGCCCTTGGCCGCCGAATACGCGCCGCCGCGCAGCCCGCCGACGACGGCGAACGTCGACGTCACGTTGACGATCGCTGAGCCCGGTTTCATGTGCACGACCACGTCACGGGCCAACCGGAACGGCGCCCGCAGCATCAAACCCAGGAAATAGTCCAGGCTTTCGTCGTCGGTCTCGTGCAGCGGCTTGGGGCTGCCGACCCCTGCGTTGTTGACCAGGAAGTCGATGCGGCCCCACCGGTCCAACGCGGTTTGCACGATCCGCTGTGGTCCGTCGTCGGCGGTCAGGTCGACCGCGACGGTGGCCACCCGGTCCGGATCGCCGATCGCCGTCTCCAGTTCGGCCAGCCTGGATGCGTCACGGCCGGCCCCGACCACCGCCATGCCCGCCTCGGCGAGTTTGGTCGCACAGCCGAAGCCGATGCCGCTGCTCGCGCCCGTCACGATCGCTACCTGCATTTCGGTTCACCTTCGCTCGTCAGCGTCGCCTGGATGTGATGTTTGAGAATCTTGCCTGCATCGTTTTTGGGCAGGCTGTCCCAAACGACCACCTGCTCAGGGATTTTGAACTTGGCAAGCCCTTCGCGCAGCAGCAGGTCGCGCATCCCGGCGAGGTCGGGGGGCTGCTGCTCGGTCGCGACGATCACCGCGCACGCCCGCTCGCCGGTGCGCTCGTCGGGCAGGCCGACCACCGCGATCTCGGCGATGCCGGGATGGGTGGCGAGCAGATCCTCGACTTCCTTGGGGGAGATGTTCTCCCCGTTGCGGATGATGATGTCCTTGGCGCGTCCGGTGACCAGCAGATAGTCGTCGTCGACCCAGCGGCCCAGATCGCCTGTACGAAAATAACCTTCGTCGTCGAAAGCCGTGACCTCGTCGTCGGGGTGCAGGTAGCCGACGAGCATCTGAGGGCCCCGCGCGCGGATCTCTCCGTCCACCACCTTGACGTCGGCGATGCCGGGCCGGCCGTCGGTGTCGGCCGCGTGCTCGGCGCTGCCCAACGCGCCGACTGTCGTGACCGGCACCTCGGTGGAGCCGTAAACCCGTGACACGGCGGCGTTCTGGAAGTATCCGGCGGCTCGGCGGATCAACGACGGCGGCACCGACGCGCCGCCGCAGATGAAGACCTTCAGGTCGGGCAGGCGGGTGTCGGCCCGCTCGGCGGCGGCGAGTAGCCCGTCGAGGAAGGGCGTCGCGCCCGCCATGTGGGTGATGCGCGCGTCGCGCATCAACGACACGGCGCCGTCAGGGTTCCACCGATCCGTCAACACCGCTGTGCTGCCGAGCAGCAGCGGGCACTCGAACGCGTAGATCGATCCGCCGATGTGCGCGATCGGCGACGGCACCAGGAACGTGTCGCCGGCCTCGACGCGCCAGTGCTCACCGATCTGGCGGATCAGCGCGTGGATCGAATTATGGGTGTGCAGCACACCTTTGGGCCGGCCGGTGGTGCCCGACGTGTAGAGGATCATCCGTACCGCATCGGGGTTGAGCACCGGCAGCACCGCCGTGCCCGGTTCGTCCAGCAGTGAGGTATACGGCGTGTGGCCACGATCGGCACCATTACCGCGCAGCACCACCACCTCCGGGGGCGCCGACATCGCCGCGGTGACCCGTTCGAGCATGGCGCCGTAGTCGTGCGTCCCGAAAGTGGCCGGTACGAAGACGGCCCGGGTGTCGGCGTCGGACAGGATGAACTGCAACTCCCGGTCGCGCAGCGACGGAAGGATCGGGTTCACCACCATGCCGGCCAGCGTCGCGCCGAGGTAGACGACGGCCGCCTCGTGCCAGTTCGGCAGCATGAACGAGACCACGCTGCCCGCGGGCATGCGCGACGTCAGCGCGTGCGCCAGCGCGGTCGCCTGGGTATGAAGCGTCTTGCAGTCGAGCCGAACCTCACCGTCTACCACCACCGTTCGTTGCGGGGTGGTTCTGGCGGCGTCGCGAAGTGAGTCGGCCAGCGTCTCGTGCACCCACAGCCCACGCCGGTAGGCGTCGGCCGCGCGGGCCTCTGCGATCCTCACGGCGCGGCCTGGCCCTTGATGCGGCGCATGGTCATCGTGTGCCGGTATCGCGACGACGGATGGGTGTTGATGGTCACCTGGGCGATCTCGCCGTCGGAGGTCTTGTAGGCGCGTCGCATCTGCAGTGCGGCGCTACCGTGTTCGATCTGCAGCGCGTCGGCGACGTCCTGGCTGGCCACGATCGCCGAGATCTCCTGGTGGACCTCGACGATGCTGACCCCGAAGAGGTCTTCGATCAGCGGAAAGATCGGGTCGGAATGTCGTTGCAGCAGTCGGCCGATCGCGGCGAACGCACGGTTGATGTAGTACTCGGCCACACAGACCGGTGCGCTGTTCGCGTCGGCCTGCCGGTGCCCGCGCACGGCCAGCCACTGCGAGCCAGGCGCCAGCCCGGTTCTGGCCGCCAGTTCGTCGTCGACGGTGACCATCGCGTTGGACTCGATCACCAGCTGTGCCCCCGCGGCGAACGCCAGCAGGTCGTTGATCGACATCACGTCCTGGGCATAGGAATTGGCCGCGGGCCGCGGTACGACGAGCGTGCCGGCGCGGGGCCGGGAGGCGACCAGGTTGTCGTCACGCAGTCGGCGCAACGCTTCGCGGACCGTGTAGCGGCTGACCTCGAACCGTTCGCACAGCTGTTGTTCGGTGGGCAGCTGAGATCCCACCGGATACACCCCGTCGACGATCTCCTTTCGCAGGGTGCGTGCCACCTGGAGGTACCGGTGGTCGGTGGGGTTGACCGTCATGTCCCGTTCCGGCGCAGCGCCAGCACGCTTCCGTCGCCGTCGGCGGAGACGTACAGCGTGCCGTCGGGTCCGGCGGTGATTCCGGCGAACGGCCCCTGGGGTCCGGAGAACGGCGGCATGCCCTTGAGCGGCTTGGGCTCCACCCCGGGCGGCGGGCCGACCGGAAGTCCCGAGGCAATCGTGGTGCGCACCTTGGTGGCCAGGTCGAACGCGACGACCTCTTTGGCGCCGGCGTCGACGACGTAGAGGGTGCCGTGCGTGACATGGATCCCCTGCGGGCGCTGCAGCCCGTCGAGCACGGTTTCGGTCGAATCGGCCAGCCGCACCACCCGACCGGCGCCGGACTCGGCGACCAGCGGGTAGCCGTCGGCGTCGAACGCCACGCCCACCGGGTCCTGCAGGCCCGACGCCAGCACCTCGGTACCACCTGACCGCAACGAGTGCACCCGGCCGGTGCCCAGTTCGGCGAACACGATCGCGTCGTCGGGTCCGATCGCCACACCGTAGAGCTGATCGAATCCGTCGGCGAGATAATCGGTTTCACCGTCACCGGGCCGGTACCGCCCGATCTGGCCGCCGGACGTGGCGACCACGAAGGTTCCCGGCCCCGCGGGCGCCAACCCGCGCAGGAAGCCCGGATAGCCTGGCGTGAACAGCATTCCGACCGTGCGCAACGAGCCGTCGGCGCCGAGCGCGTAGAAGTAGGTGCCGTCGGCGACATAGAGGGTGCCGTCGGCGCCGACCGCCAGATCCAGCGGCCAGTTCAGCCCACCCGGCAGCACCGTGCGGATCTCCCCGGAGCCCAGAATCTCGGTGATCTCACCGGTGAAGTTGGAGACCAGGACCCGGTCGTCGACCAGCGTCAGGTTGTCCAGTCCGGGGCTGAGCTGCGCAGCCAACGTCTTGTCGCCGGTGCGCGGATCGATGCGCAGCACCTGCCCGCTGGCCACCTGCGTGGAGACGATGAAGCCCTGCGGGTCGAACTTCACCGCGTCCGGGACCCCGAGATCGGCGCTGACCCGTTGTGGCTCACCGCCTTCGGGATCTATGCGCCAGATCTCGTTGGCCGTCATCAGCGGGTAGTACAGCAGGCCGTCCGGGCCGACCTCCATCGCGTTGGGCGACGGCAGATCCTCCAGCAGGATCCGGGCTGCGCCGGTGGCGCGATCGAGCTCCATCAACCGTCCGCCGTCGCGGCATTCGTTGATGAACAGCCGGTCCTGATGCACGGTGATGCCGTTGGCGCAGGGCAGGTCGTCGCGCAGCACGCGGGTCTGTCCGCGGGGATCGCGCACGCTGACCCGGCCGTCCATCACCTCGGTGGCGTACAGGTTTCCGTCCGCGTCGAACGCGACGTCGTCGGGCGCGACGATGTCGCCGCCCTTGGCGCTGACGACGCTCACCTCTTTTGTGCCCAGATCCAGTGCGCTGATCTGGCTGCCCGTCACCTGAGCGACGTAGACACGTCCGTCGGGTCCGGTGCGCAAACCGTTCGCGCCGAACAACCGGCTCGGCGCGGTGAGGCGCTGTAGCTGCCAGCCCTCGGCGAGGGTCGGTTTCGGCCCGGAGTAGCGGGTGCCGGTCGCGGATGGCGTCATGAAATCGCACCGTATCAAGCTCGTTTAGTCCAGACAATAGTCCGAGCTGGTCGCTCGCCGACCCTTGACGGACGGATTAACGCTGCGGAATAGTGTTCTGCAATATGCAGAGCATCGTATGTTGTCCGGACAAATAGCGTGAGCGAGCTTCTGAAGCTGGACGGCCGCGTTGTCGTGGTGTCAGGGGCCGGTGGCGGCGGTATCGGCACCACCGTGACCCGCATGGCCGCGCAGGCCGGCGCCACCGTGGTGGCGGTGAGTCGGTCGAAGGAAAACCTCGACGAACACGTCGCACCGTTGGCCACCCAGGGACTGTCGGTGCTGCCGGTGGCCGCCGACGCCGCCACCGACGAGGGCATCGACACGGTGATGCAACACGTGCGGCGCACCGAGGGCGACCTCTACGGCCTGGTGAACATCGCCGGTGGTGCGGCGCCGACGACGTGGATGCCGGCCACCCGGGTGGCCCGCGCCGATTGGCGTGACCTGTTCACCGCGAACCTCGAGACGGCGTTCTTCATGAGCCAGGCCGTCGCCGCCGAAATCCGCCGACAGGGCCACCCCGGCTCGATCGTGTCGGTGTCGTCGATCAGCGGGATGAACACCGCGCCGTTTCACATCGCGTACGGCACCGCCAAGGCCGCCGTCGCCGCGATGACGCGCACGATGGCCGTCGAGCTGGCGCTGGACAACATCCGCGTCAACGCGGTGGCGCCGGGGGTGACCGAGACCGCCGCGTCGCGCACGTACGTCGACGAAGACCCCGACCGCGACCGCCGCGCAATCGCGATGGGACGCCGCGGCCGCCCGGAGGAACAGGCGGGCGCGATCCTGTTCCTGCTGTCGGATCTGTCCAGCTACATCACCGGGCAGACGTTGCTCGTCGACGGCGGGCTGAACCTCAAGTGGACGCATCTGGACGCCGACAACACGTCGCTGTTCCTCAAGGACGAAACCTTCCGAGCCGAGATCAAGCGGTTTTAGGAGCACCAATGACCGATCTGGAAGCCCAAGTCGCCGAAGAACTTTCGGAGCCGATGACCATCGGCGTCGAGGCCTACATCTCCGAGGAGTACGCCCGCGCCGAACGCGACAAGCTGTGGCGCAAGGTGTGGCTGCAGGTCGGCCGGGTCGAGGACCTCGCCGAGGTGGGCAGCTATCTCACCTACGACATCCTCGACGACTCGATCCTGATCGTGCGCACGGGAGCCAACGAATTCAAGGCGCACCACAACGTGTGCATGCACCGCGGCCGCCGGCTCGTCGACACCCCCGACGGCGCCAAGAACGCCTGCGGCCGGGCCCGCAAGTCGTTCGTATGCGGATTCCACGGCTGGACATACGGTCTCGACGGTGCGTGCACCCACATCCGGGAACAAGACGACTGGAACGGTGCGCTGACGCCGGAGAATACCCACTTGGCGCCCGTGCAGGTCGACACCTGGGGCGGTTGGCTGTTCATCAACATGGACCCCGACTGCGAGCCGCTGGCCGATTACCTGTTCCCGGCGGCGAAGATCCTCGATCCGTTCGGCTTGGAGAACATGCGCTACAAGTGGCGCAAATGGCTGTATTTCGACTGTAACTGGAAGGTCGCGCTGGAGGCCTTCAACGAGACCTACCACGTGTTCACCACCCATCCCGAGTTCAACAAGTTCGGCGAGTTCAAGGGGTGGGCCAAGGCGCAGGGTAAGCACAGCAACATCGGCTATGACGCGCCAAAGGACATGGAGGCCACCAAGTCCAAGATCCGGTTGGGCACCGGCGACGACCCGCGCGTCTCGACCGCCGAGATGCAGATGTACACCTGGGAGCAGACCAACGCGACCACCACCGAGACGTTGGTGAACGCGGCCAAGCGGCTGGTCGACGAACTGCCCGAGGGCACCCCTCCCGACAAGGTGCTCGAGCACTGGCTGGCGTCGGCGCGCCGCGACGACGAAGCCCGCGGCGTGATCTGGCCGACGATCCCGCCCGACATCCTCGGCCAGGCCGGCACGGCATGGCAGGTGTTCCCGAACTTCCAGATCGGTCAGGGCCTGACGACCGCACTGTGCTACAGCGCCCGGCCGCACCCGAGCTACGACCCGAACAAGTGCATCTTCGAAGTGGCGACGCTGGAGCTGTTTCCGAAAGGCCAAGAGCCGCAGACGCAATGGGAGTACACCCCGAAAGACAGCCCGAACTGGCTTTCGGTGTTGCCGCAGGATTTCTCCAACATGGCCGCGGTGCAGCAGGGCATGAAGTCGCTCGGGTTCCCGGGCACTCGGCCCAACCCGTACCGGGAACGCAGCACCGTCAACCTCCACTACCAACTGTCCCGATACATGGGCACCGGCGAACCGAGAGAGATCTGATCCATGACGTTGTCTGAGACCTGCGGTCCGACGGCCACTCCCGACGACATCGACATCGATGCGCTGCGCGAGAAGTACGCCCAGGAACGCGCCAAGCGGCTACGCCCCGAAGGGTCCAAGCAGTACGTCGAGCTGAGCGACGACTTCGCCGGCTACTACGAAACCGATCCCTACACCCCCGTCGCCCCGAGGGATCCGATCACCGAGGACATCGACGTCGCGGTGCTGGGCGGCGGCTTCGGCGGTCTGCTCTCGGCGGCATACCTGAAGAAGGCCGGTGTGGACGACGTCCGCATCATCGAGCTCGGCGGAGACTTCGGCGGGGTCTGGTACTGGAACCGTTACCCGGGCATCCAGTGCGACAACGAATCCTACTGCTACATCCCGATGCTCGAAGAGCTCGACTTCATGCCGTCGAAGAAGTTCGCCGACGGCACCGAGATCTACGAGCACTGCCGAAACATCGGCAAACACTTCGGGCTCTACGACGGGGCGATCTTCTCCACCCAGGTGCGAAACCTGCGCTGGGATGAGGAGATTCACCGATGGCGGATCAGCACCAACCGCGACGACGACATCCGGGCCCGGTTCGTCATCATGGCTTCCGGTCCGTTCCACCGCCCGAAACTACCTGGCATTCCGGGGATCAAGGACTTCAAGGGCCACAGCTTCCACTCGTCGCGGTGGGACTACGACTACACCGGCGGTGACAGCACCGGCAACCTGCACAAGCTCGCCGACAAGCGGGTCGCGGTGGTCGGCACCGGCGCCACCGCGATCCAGATCGTCCCGTTTCTGGCCAAGGACTGCGAGCACCTGTATGTGTTCCAACGCACGCCGTCCACGGTCGACGAACGCAACAACGCGCCGACCGACCCGGAGTGGGTCAAGACGCTGAAACCGGGTTGGCAAAAGGAACGTCAGCGCAACTTCCACTCCTGGACGTTCGAAGGTATGGCGTTGGGCCAGCCGGACCTGGTGTGTGACTTCTGGACCGAGCTGGGCCGCAACACCGCCGCCCGGGTGATGGCGCTCGAGGATCCGGCGACGCTGACCCCCGAGCAGTTCATGGCGATCCGTGAGGAAGAGGACTACAAGATCATGGAGCGGCTGCGCCGCCGCATCGCCGAGATCGTCGATGACCAGGACACCGCCGAGGCGCTCAAGCCCTACTACCGCTTCCTGTGCAAGCGGCCGCTGTCCAACGACGAGTACCTGCCCGCCTTCAACCGGCCCAACGTCACGCTGGTCGACGTGTCGGACTCCAAAGGCGTGGAACGGATCACCGAGAAGGGGCTGGTCGCGGGCGGCCGAGAGTACGAGGTCGACTGCATCATCTACGCCAGCGGCTTCGAGATCACCACCGACATCAGCAGGCGGTACTCGATGGACACCATCGAGGGCCGCGACGGGTTGTCGCTGTACGACTACTGGCGCGACGGCTACAAGACGTTGCACGGCATGACCAGCCGCGGCTTCCCCAACCAGTTCTACACCGGCTTCACCCAGGTCGGCATCTCGGCCAACATCGCGTCGAACTACGAACTGCAGGGTGAGCACATCGCCTACATCATCGCCGAGGCGTTGAACCGCGGCGTCACCACGGTGGAGCCGACCCAAGAGGCGCAGGACCAATGGTGTGCGACCGTACGCGAAACCGCCGTGGACAATTCGGCGTTCGACGCCTCCTGCACACCGGGCTACTACAACAACGAGGGCGGTGGCGGCGGCGAGGGGCTGCGGTCTCATCTCGGCGACCCGTACGGCCCCGGCTTCTACGCCTTCGGTGACCTGCTCAAAGAGTGGCGCGACAAGGGTGACCTGGATGGCCTGGTCCTCGGAAACTAGCGATTTGTGTGCGTTCAGGCGCGGTGAGCGCTCCTTTTCGCACACAAACCGGAGGTTGAGTTGAGATTCGACGACCGGGTCGCCGTCATCACCGGGGCCGGCCGCGGACTGGGCCGATCGTATGCGCTGTTGCTGGCGGCGCACGGCGCCAAAGTGGTGGTCAACGACGCCGGCGGCGCGCTGACCGGGGACGGGTCCGACGCCGGTCCGGCCGACGACGTGGTACGCGAAATCGTCTCGGCCGGCGGGGAAGCCGTGGCCAGCACCGACTCCGTCGCGACCGCGGCCGGTGGTCAGGCCATCGTCGACTCCGCGCTCGAGCGGTACGGCCGCATCGACATCCTGATCCACAACGCCGGCAACGTGCGACGCGCGTCGTTGAAGGAGATGAGCTACGACGACTTCGAGGCGGTCCTCGACGTCCACCTGCGCGGCGCGTTCCACGTGGTGCGGCCCGCGTTTCCGGCCATGTGCGACGCCGGCTATGGCCGGATCGTGCTGACCTCCTCGATCGGCGGGCTGTACGGCAACCATCAGGTGGCCAACTACGCCGTCGCCAAGGCCGGCGTGATCGGGTTGTCCAACGTCGCGGCGATGGAGGGCGCGGCCGACGGCGTCATCAGCAACGTGATCGTGCCCGCGGCCGTCACCCGGATGGCCGAAGGCATTGACACGTCGGCGTATCCGCCGATGGGGCCGGAGTTGGTGGCGCCGACGGTGGGCTGGCTCGCCCACGAATCGTGTTCGGTCACCGGCGAGGTGTTCATCGCGCTGGCCGGCCGGGTGGCACGGGCGTTCGTCGCCGAAACCCCCGGCGTGTATCGGCCGTCGTGGTCCATCGAGCAGGTGGGCGAGCAGATCGCGGCCATCCGCGACACCTCCGAGCCCGTGGTCTTCCCGGTGGTGCCCGACGGGCACGGCGACCACATCCGGTACAGCTTCGCGATCGCCAGCCAGGGAGCGCTTCATGGCTAGCGGTCCGCTCAAAGGCATTCGGGTCGTGGACCTCACCGCGATGGTGATGGGCCCTTACTGCACCCAGATCATGGCCGACATGGGCGCCGACGTGATCAAAGTCGAACCACCACAAGGCGATAACACCCGCTACATCTCAGTGGGCCCGACATCGGGAATGAGCGGGGTATTCGTCAACGTCAACCGCGGCAAGCGCAGCGTCGTGCTCGACCTGCAGACCGACGCGGGTAAAGCCGCGATGCGCGCGCTGATCGAAACGGCCGACGTGTTCATCCACTCCATGCGGTCCAAGGCGATCACCAAGCTGGGTCTGGACTATCAGGACGTCGCCGCGATCAACCCCGCGATCGTGTACACCAACTGCTACGGATACGGCAGGCGCGGACCCGAACGCGACCGGCCCGCCTACGACGACACCATCCAGGCGGAATGCGGAATACCCGCCGTCCAACAACAACTCACCGGCCAGGCCGACTATGTCGGCACCATCATGGCCGACAAGGTGGCCGGGCTGACCGCGCTCTACGCGACGACCATGGCGCTGTTCCACCGCGAGCGCACCGGGGAGGGCCAAGAGGTCGAGGTCGCCATGTTCGAGACGATGGCGGCGTTCATGCTGGTCGAACATGCCAACGGCGCCATGTTCGACCCTCCCCTCGGGCCGGCCGTGTATCCGCGCACGGTGGCGCCCAACCGCAGGCCCTACCGCACCAGCGACGGCCACATCGCCGCGCTGATCTACAACGACAAGCACTGGAACGCGTTCGTCAACGCCGTCAAACCCGCCTGGGTCAACGAATCCCACGCGACCCTCGAGATGCGGGCCCGCGACATCGACACCGTGTACGGGTTGCTGGCCCAGACGATGAAGGAACGCACCACCGCCGAATGGCTGGCGCTGTTCGGTGAGCTGGAGATCCCGGCCGCACCGTTGAACTCACCCGACGCGTTGTTCGACGACCCACACCTGAACGCGGTCGGCCTGTTCGAGACCGTCGACACGCCACACGGGCCGGTGCGGTTTCCCGGTGTGCCGACCTGGTTTTCGCGGACCCCCGGCGCCGTCGCGGGCCCCGCCCCCGAACTCGGCGCCGACACCGCAGAGGTGCTCGAGGAACTCGGCCTGACAGGGGTCGACCATGCACTTTGACATGGGCCAGAAGGCCGCCGCGCTGCGCACCGAACTGCGCACGCTGGTCAAAGACAATGTGCCCGAACACTATCTGGGCGCGTTCACCGACGACCCGGACGATCTGGAGACCGCACAGCGGTTCTGCCGGCTGCTGGCCGAGCGTGAACTGCTGTGCCTGTCCTGGCCGAAGGAGTTCGGCGGCGGCGGGGCCTCGGTCTGGGAGCAGACGGTCGTCCGTGAGGAGATGTGGGCGCACCACGAACCCAGGGGCGCGCAGTACATGGGCGTCAACTGGGTCGGTCCGATCATCATGCGGCACGGCAGCGAGCAGCAGCAGCGCGAGCATCTGCCGCCGATCGCCCGTGGCGAGGTGATCTGGTGCCAGGGCTTCTCGGAACCGGAGGCGGGCTCGGATCTGGCGTCGCTGCGCACCAGCGCCCGTCGTGACGGGGACGGCTGGCTGGTCAACGGCCAAAAGATCTGGACCTCCTACGCGACGATGGCGCAGTGGTGCTTTCTGCTGGCGCGAACCTCCCACGGGGAACGCAAACAGCAGGGGCTCACGATTTTCCTTGTCCCGATGGATGATCCGGGAATCCAGGTCAGGCCGATCCGGTGCATGATGGGCCCGCACCACCTCAACGAGGTGTTCTTCGACGATCTGCGCGTCACCGAGGCCGATGTGCTCGGCACGGTGGACCAGGGCTGGTCAGTGGTGCAGGACGTGATGGCGTTCGAACGGGTCGGCATCGCGCGCTACGCACGGTGTGAACGCCTGCTGGCCGCCGCGCCGGCCGTGCTGGCCGAGCGCTGGGACGACCTGCCCGCCGAGCTGCGGGGCCGATGGGTGCGGATGCTGACGCACTGTCGCCGCGCGCGGTTGATGGCCTATCGCGTGGTGTCGCTGCAGAGCAGCGGGCGCATCCAGCCCGGTGACGCCGCGGCGTACCGGATCGCGGTGACCAAACTCGACCAGGACAGCGCCGAAGTGCTGATGGACATCGCGGCCGAGGTGTCGCCCGACGCGCCGCGGGCCACGTGGTTCCTCGGCGAGGTCGAGGACCACTGGCGGTACTCACAGGCATCGACGGTGTCCTCGGGAAGCATTGAGATGCAACGCATCCTGCTGTCACGGGCGTTGTTGGCGGCCGCGAAATGAGCGATATGGTGCTGGATCTGTCCGACGACGCCAAGGAGTACGGGCGCCAAGCGCTGCGGGCCTTCGAAGCCGCGGGCGGCGACCAGTTGGTGCAGCAGGCCGAAGCCAAACCCGACCGCCGCGAACCACTCGTCGCACCCGCGCTCGCCGAACTGGGCGCCTGGGAGCTCGACCCCCGCACCGACGCCGACGGGCTGGAGGCCGCGGCGGCGCTGTGCCGAAGCGCGGGCTACTGGGCGTTGCCGTATCCGGTCGCGGAACGGCTGGCCACCCCGGCCGACCTCGACGCCGACGGGCTGGTGGTGGTCGCCGGACCACGCCCGTCCGCCCCGCTGGCCGGCCTCCAATCCCGCTGGATCGCAGTGGCTTTAGACGGAGCGCGGTACCGGGTGAGCGGGCTGGGCTCACCGGGACCGGGGTTCGTCACCGAGCTGGAATTGGCCCGCGTCGACGACGCCGGCGCCGCGGACGTCGCGCTGGGGCTGGTGCTGCCGTGCTGGACGCTGCTGGGCATGCTCGACCGGGCGATCGAACTGACCGTCACCCATATCAGCCTGCGTAAGCAGTTCGGGCAGACGCTTTCGACGTTTCAGGGTGTGCAGTTTCAGCTCACCGACGCAGAGGTCGAGCGCAGCGGACTCGACATCCTCGCCAAGTACGCGCTGTGGAGCATCCAGGCCAACCGCCCCGAGGCGGTGAACGACGCGCTGGCGCTGAGGATGTCGGCGATCGAAGCCGCTGAGGTGGTGTTCCGGGTGTGTCACCAGCTGCACGGCGCGGTCGGCTTCTGCGACGAGACCACGCTGTCGTGGCTGTCGCGGTACAGCCAACCGCTGCGGCGGCTGCCGCTGGGCCTGTCGGCGACCCGAAACGAGCTGACCCGCAGCGCCGGCCGTGCCGGCCTGACCGGGCTGTACGCATGAAGGTCGTGGTGATCGGCACCGGTTTCGGCAAGCACGCCGCGGCCCCGGCCTATCAGAACGTGGGCTTCGACGTCGAGGTGGTCAGCCCGCGCGACGACGCCGCGGTGAAAAACGCGCTGGCTTCCGACGCCGATTTGGTCTCCGTCCACTCACCGCCGTTCCTGCACCTCGAGCACGTGACGGCCGCGATCGAGCACGGCCATGCGGTGTTGTGCGACAAGCCGTTCGGACGCAACGCCGACGAGGCGACCGCCATGCGTGACACCGCCAGAGACGCCGGCGTCGCCACCTTCTTGAACTTCGAGTTCCGGTTCAACGAATCCTGGTCGAAGCTCAAAGAGCTTGCCGACGCCGGAACCATCGGAACCCCAACCCATTTGAGCTGGAGCTTCTTCGGAAGCGGGCTGCGCGGCCGCAGGCTCGGCTGGATCAACGAGCGCGAGCTCGGCGGCGGTTGGATCGGCGCCTACGGCTCACATCTGATCGACTTCACCCGCTGGCTGTTCGGCAGCGACATCGTCGACTGCGGCGGCGTCACCCGCACCGACATCCCCGGTGCCACAGCCGAAGACGGGTACTCGGCGTGGTTCCGGCTGGCCGACGGGGCAACCGCCGCCCATGACACCGGGTTCGCCGCCGCGGTGCCGTCGACGCCGCGCGTCACGCTGATCGGCAGCGCGGGGACCATCGAGTTGACCGGCGACACCACGCTCGTGGTGCGGCGCCCCGGTGAAGAGCCCGACACCACCGAGTTCGCCCCGCCGCCGCGGCGCACACCCCCGCCGGCGCTTTCCACATTCTTCGCCAGGGTCGCCGAAGCGCTGCGCACCGGTACCGCGATCACCCCATCGTTCGACGACGGCGTGGCCGTCGCACGCACCATGGATCAGCTGAAGGCCAACGCATCATGACCGCCACCCAGTTTCGGCAGCACGTGCGGCAGTGGTGCGAAGAGCACATTCCATCCGACTGGCGCGAGCAGCAGACCGGCGCCACCGACGACGAATTCGTCGCGTTCCAGAAAGCGTGGTTTGCCGAACTGCACAGCGCGGGCTTCGCCGTACCGCACTGGCCGCGGGAATGGGGCGGCGGAATGTCGGTCGCCGATCAGGTGGTGCTCTATCAGGAACTGGCCCGACACGACGCGCCGCGGCTGGTGCTCGCGTTCGTCGGCATCCACCACGCCGCGTCGACGCTGTTGGTGGCGGGCACCGAGGAGCAGCGACGCCGGCACCTGCCCGCCATCCTCGACGGTGAGATCTGGGTGCAGGGCTTCTCCGAACCCGAGGCCGGATCGGATCTGGCCGGCCTGCGCACCACCGCGCGCAAGGATGGCGACAGCTATGTGGTCAACGGCCAGAAGCTCTGGGCCAGCGGCGGTATGCACGCCGACTGGTGTCTGCTGCTGGCCCGCACCGATCCGGACGCGCCGAAACGCAAAGGCATCTCGTACTTCCTGCTGGACATGACCACGCCCGGCATCGAGGTGCGGCCGATCCGCAACGCGGTCGGCGACTCACACTTCTGCGAGATCTTCCTCAACGACGTGTCGATCCCGGCGGCCAACCTGATCGGCCCCGAGAACGCCGGATGGCAGGTCGCGCAGGCCACGTTGGGCGCCGAGCGGGGCATGACCATGCTCGAGCTCGCCGAGCGGCTCGGCAACGCCGGCTTTCGCTGGCTGGTGCAGGCCAGCCCCGTCGAGGACCCGATCGTCGCCGACCGGCTGGCGCAGTTCGAGACCGAGATCACCGGGCTGCGCGGACTGTGCCGAAAGTTGGTGGAGGACAGCACAAGCGGCAATCCCGGTCCTGCCGACGCGTCGATCGTCAAGCTGTACTACAGCGAGCTGCTGCAGCGGATGACCGATTTCGGCGCCGAGGTCGGCGGTCTGGCAGCCCATACCGAGCTGACCAAACCGATGTCGAGCGGCTGGGAGTCCGGCTCCTGGGTGCTCGACTTCATCGGCTCGTGGGAGTGGACCATTCCCGGCGGCGCCAGCGAGATCCAGCGCACCATCATCGGCGAGCGCGGCCTCGGCCTGCCGCGGGAACCGAGCAGCGCATGACCACGGAATTCACCGAGTTCCACGACGAGCTGCGTTCGGTGGCAGGCGATCTGCTGGGCAAGGACCGCGAGGTCGACTGGTCGACGCTGGTCGAGGCGGGCTGGGTCGGGCTGGAGGTGCCCGAGCAGTTCGGCGGCGCCGGGGCGACGTTTTCCGAAACGGCGATCATCTGTCAGGAGATCGGCCGCGCCGCCGCAGCGACCAGCTACCTGGGCAGCGCGGTGCTGGCCGTCGGCACGGTCAACGCGTTGCAGCCCAGCGATGCGCGCGACGAGCTGCTGCGTGACATCGCATCCGGTGCGGCCCGCGTGGCGGTCGCGTTCGAGCCGTACGGCTTCGTGCCCGACGCCGAGGGCGCGGACCGCATCCTCGTCGTCGCCGACGGCGGTGTCGCCGCGCCGGCGGTCTCGGTCACCGCGCGGTCGGTGCTCGACGAAACCCGCAGGCTGGCAACGGTATCGGCAGCAGACCACGACGGCGAAGTGCTGCGCTTCGCCGGGAACCCCGAGGCCGCGCTCGCCCGACTGCACGACCGGGCGGCCGTCGCGGTGGCCTGCGACAGCCTCGGGCTCAGCGAGGCGATGCTGACCGCGACCGTCGACTACGCCAAGGTGCGCCAGCAGTTCGGCAGACCGATCGGCTCGTTTCAGGCCGTCAAACACGCCTGCGCCGACATGCTCGTCAGCATCGCCGTCTCCCGCCAGCTCGTCGCCGCCGCGGTACAAGCCATCGCCGGAAACGATCCCGACGCCGGCGTCGCCGCCGCGATGGCCAAGTCGCACGCGTGCGGGGCGGCCGTCGACATCGTCGGCAAGGCCATGCAGCTGCACGGCGGCATCGGCTACACGTGGGAGAGCGGCGTCCACGTCTACCTCAAACGCGCCGCGCTCAACCGTTCGCTGTTCGGATCGCCGGCAGCACACCGCCGAGAACTAGCCAAGCGTTACCAGTAAAGGAGTTTCACATGGGCGTGCCCGTCTACAAACGCATTCTCGACCTCTTCGAGGCCGAGGGGGTCAACACGCTGTTCGGCATCCCGGACCCCAACTTCGTGCACATGTTCGCCGAAGCCGAGGCCCGCGGGTGGTCGGTGGTCGCGCCGCACCACGAACTCAGCGCGGGGTTCATGGCCGAAGCGGCGTCGCGGATGACCGGCAGGCCGGGGCTGTGCATCGGCACTCTCGGGCCGGGCATGGCGAACATCGCGGGCGCCATCCAGTGCGCACTTGTGGAGAACTCGCCGGTGATCTTCCTGGGCGGCCAGCGCGCCCGCATCACCGAGCGGCGCGTCCGCCGCGGCCGTATCCAATTCGTGCAGCAGGAACCGCTTTTCGAGGCGTCGGTCAAATACAGCAGCTCGATCGAGTACGCCGACCAGACCGACGAGATCATCCGCGAGGCCATCCGCCGCTCGATGTCGGGCACCCCCGGACCCAGCTACGTCGAGTTCCCATCGCACGTGATCCTCGAAGAGCTCGACGTCGCAGAACCCCTGCCGCCCAACCGGTATCGCCTCGTCAACCAGGGGGCAGGAGCCCCCGAGATCGCCGAGGCCGTGCAGCTGATCCGCGAAGCGAAGAACCCGATCCTGCTCGTCGGCCACGGCGTCCACACCTCGCGGACCCAGCAGCAGGTCAAAGAGCTGGCCGAGCTGATGGCCTGTCCGGTCATCCAGACATCCGGCGGCACGTCGTATATCCCCGGACTGCAGGACCGCACGTTTCCGTACCTGTTCTCGCCGGCCGCCAACGAGGCCGTCGAGGAGTCCGACCTGTGCGTCGCGCTGGGAACCGAACTCGGCGAGCCGATGCACTACGGCAGGACCCAGCACTGGGCAGCAAACGACGCGAACCGCAAATGGGTGTACGTCGAACAGGACCCGGCGGCCATCGGTGTCAACCGTCCGTTCGATGTGCCGCTGGTCGGCGACCTGCGCGGCGTCGTGCCGCAGCTCGTCGACGCGCTGCGCGGCAGCCCGCGCGAGCCGTCGGCCAACCTCGACAAGCTGGTCAAGGCCGACGCCGAGGAACTTGCCCAGCTCGCCGAGAACGCGCCGTCGGGCCGCACGCCGATTCATCCGGCGCGCTACGTCGTCGAAGCCACCAAGGCGTTCAACGAACTCGAGGACGGCATCATGGTGCGCGATGGCGGTGCGACCGTGATCTTCCAGTGGACCTACTCGCAGTGCAAGCCGCGCGACGTGATCTGGAACCAGAACTTCGGACATCTGGGCACCGGGCTGCCGTACGCGGTCGGCGCGTCGATCGCCGAGGGCCGTAAGCGGCCGGTGATGCTGTTGACCAGCGACTCGTCGTTCCTGTTCCACATCGCCGAACTCGAAACGGCCGCCCGCGAGGGTGTGCCGCTGGTGTGTGTGGTCGGCGTGGACCATCAGTGGGGCCTGGAGGTCGGCGTCTACAAGCGCACGTTCGAGCAGCCGTCCCCGCAGCCCGGCGTGCATTGGAGCAAGGACGTCCGGATGGACAAGATCGCCGAGGGCTTCGGCTGCCACGGCGAATACGTCGAGAAGGACGACGAGATCGGGCCGGCCATCGCCCGCGCCTATGCCAGCGGCAAGGTCGGCGTGGTGCACGTCAGCATCGACCCGAAGGCCAACTCCGAGGAGATGCCCAAGTACGACCGATTCCGGACCTGGTATGCAGAAGGCACACAGTAGAGAAGGATGGGCACCATGCGTGAGTATCTGAAGTTTTACATCGACGGCAAATGGGTCGATCCGGTTCGGCCCAACACCCTCGACGTGGACAACCCGACCACCGAACAGGTCTCCGGCAAGATCTCGATCGGTTCCGCGGTCGACGTCGACGTGGCCGTGCAGGCGGCGCGCAAGGCCTTCGCCACCTGGTCACAGTCCACCCGCGAGGAGCGGCTCGACCTGCTGCAGGCGATCCAGGCCGAATACCAGAAGCGTTCCGGCGACCTGGCCGACGCGGTCAGCGAGGAGATGGGCGCGCCCGCGGGGCTGGCCTCGGGGCCTCAGGTGGCGATGGGGATGGGCCATCTGGCGACCGCGATCGAGGCGCTGAAGAACTTCGCGTTCGAAGAGCAGCACGGGTCCACGTTGGTGGTCAAGGAGCCGATCGGCGTGTGCGGGCTGATCACACCGTGGAACTGGCCGATCAACCAGATCGCCTGCAAGGTGTTCCCGGCGCTGGCCACCGGCTGCACGATGGTGCTCAAGCCCTCGGAGGTGGCGCCGTACTCCGCGCAGATCTTCACCGAGATCGTCGACGCCGCAGGGGTTCCCGCCGGCGTGTACAACCTGGTCTACGGTGACGGCCCCGGCGTCGGCGCCGCGCTGTCCAGCCATCCCGACATCGACATGGTGTCCTTCACCGGGTCCACCCGCGCCGGTGTCGACGTCGCACGCAACGCGGCCGCCACGGTCAAGCGGGTGACCCAGGAGCTCGGCGGCAAGAGCCCCAACATCGTGCTGGACGACGACGACTTCGCCAAGAGCGTGGCCGCGGGTACGTCGGTGATGATGGTCAACAGCGGGCAGAGCTGCAACGCGCCGTCGCGGATGCTGGTGCCGAACTCACGGATGGACGAAGCGATCGCGGTGGCGAAGGACGTCGCGGCCGCGGTGAAGGTCGGCGACCCCGACGAACCCCGCGCGTTGGGACCGGTGGCGTCGAAGGCGCAGTTCGACAAGATCCAGGGCCTGCTGCAGAAGGGCATCGAGGAGGGCGCGACGCTGGTGATCGGCGGTCCCGGGCGGCCCGACGGCCTGGACACCGGCTACTACGTCAAGCCGACCGTGTTCGCCAACGTGCGCAACGACATGACCATCGCGCGTGAGGAGATCTTCGGACCGGTGCTGTGCATCCTCGGCTACGACGACCTGGACGAGGCGCTCGAGATCGCCAACGACACCGAATACGGGTTGGCCGGCTACGTGTCGGGGGCCGACCTGGAGCAGGCTCGGGCGCTGGCGCGCCGGATCCGCGCCGGCTCGGTGGCCATCAACCACGGTTTCGACATGGCCGCACCGTTCGGCGGGTACAAGCGCAGCGGTAACGGCCGCGAGTGGGGCCAGTTCGGGTTCGACGAATACCTGGAGACCAAGGCGGCGCTCGGGTACGCGCCGGAGGCCGCAGCCGGGTAGCCCGCGCACATGGTGAGCGAAAAATATGAATACGGCATCGATTTCGACCGCATCGCCGCAATCGACATCCACACGCACGTCGAGGTCGACTGCCACGGCCACAAGGCCTACACCGACGAGCTGATCGAGGCGACCGAAAAGTACTTCAAGCGGTCGCCCGGTCAGCTGTCGGACGTGGACGCCGTCGCCGAGCTGTACCGCCAACACAACACCGCGGCTGTGGTGTTCACCATCGACGCGCGCACCGCGATGCGCCATGTGCCCAACTCGATCGAGGACCTGGTCGAGGGTGCGGTGCGCAACCGCGATGTGCTGATCCCGTTCGGCAGCGTCGACCCGTGGCAGGGCCGCGCCGCGGTGCACCGGGTTCGGGAACTCGTCGGCGAGTACGGCGTCAAGGGCTTCAAGTTCCATCCGAGCATGCAGGCCTTCGAGCCCAACGACCGTCGCTTCTATCCGATCTACGAGGCGATCACCGAGGCCGGTGTGCCCGCGCTGTTCCACACCGGGCAGACGGGTATGGGCTCGGGGTTGCCGGGCGGCGGTCGGGTCAAGCTGCGGTACTCCGATCCGATGCTGCTCGACGACGTCGCCGCCGATTTCCCGGAGCTGACGATCGTGATGGCGCATCCGGCGGTGCCGTGGGTGGACGCGCAGATCGCGATCGCCGCCCACAAGGCCAACGTCTACCTCGACCTGTCCGGCTGGAGCCCGAAGTACTTTCCGCCTCAGCTGGTGCACGCGCTGGGCCGGCAGCTGCGGACCAAGGCGTTGTTCGGAACCGATTTCCCGTACATCCAGATCGACCGGTGGCGCCGCGATTTCGAGGCACTCGATCTCGACGCGGCCGTGGTGCCGCTGGTCTACAAGGACAACGCCCTTCGGGTCCTCGGGCTCACCAGTAGCCCGCGAGCAGACGCGTAGACCCCCAATCTGGTGCCATTTTGGGGGTGCTTACGTCTGCTCGCGGCTGCGCGGGGTCCCCACGCCGGACGGCGGCGATGAGTTTTTGCGCCGGCGGTGGTCTGCATGGGTGACCGACCCACACATTGAAGGAGACCATCGTGCCCGTTCGCACTTCCGCCCCCGTCGGCGCCCCGACCTGGATCGACCTGGCCAGCTCCGACCTCGAACGATCGAAGCAGTTCTACGGCGAGGTGTTCGGCTGGACGTTCGAGTCGGCAGGCCCCGAATACGGCGGCTACGTCACGGCAGCCATAGACGGCGAGCCGGTCGCGGGGTTGATGCACAACGACCCGCAGTGGAACAGCCCAGACGGGTGGAGCGTCTACTTCCACACCATCGACGCCCAGGCCACCCTCGACCAGGCGGTAGCCGTCGGCGCATTCACCTGCGGCGCACCCGTGATGGATATCAAGGACAAGGGCCGGATGGCCATGCTGAGCGATCCCGCCGGCGCGATGTTCGGGTTGTGGCAGCCGGCCGGGCACCGTGGCTTCGAAATCGTCAACGAGCACGGCGCGCCGGTGTACTTCCAGTGGAGCGGCCGCGACTACGCCACGGCGCAGACGTTTTACCGCGACGCGTTCGGCTGGCAGATCGAGACGGTGTCAGATACCGACGAATTCCGGTACAGCACAGCCAGCTTCGACGGTGAGGCGCTGCTGGGGCTGATGGACGCCACCAGTTTCCTGCCCGAGGACCAACCCTCCAACTGGAACTTCTTCCTCGGGGCCGACGACGTCGACAAGGCCGTCCAGCTGATCGTCGACAACGGGGGCACTGTGATCCGCGCGGCCGAGGACACCCCGTACGGCCGGTTGGCGGCGGTCGCCGACCCGACGGGTGCGCCGTTCAACCTGTCGTCGTTGTCGAGCTAGGCGGTCATGCGGTGTTCGGGCCCGCCGACATACACCATGCCGGTCGGGCGCGCGGTGTTGACCGCGTGGACGACGGCGCCGGCGTATGAACCGTCGACGGTGTCACCGGAGACCACCGTGAAATGCACACCGGCACGGTGGAATTCCGAACGCATCGCGTACAGCGTGGCCTCTCCGGCCCACTTGCTGGCAGCGACGGCCGTGTGGCCCTTCGGGACGGCCTTGTGCGGATAGAAGTGACCCTGGTGGTCGGTGACGAAGACGATGCGTCCGCCCGCCGGTATCAGCGGCATGGCTGCGCGCGCTAGCCGGCGCTGAGCCTCGCGGTTCAGCCGCATCGCGTAACCGGGATGCGCTCCGGGCTCGAGGTGGACGGAGGCGTTGAGAACCAGGGCGTCGAGCCGGCCGAAGCGGGCCGCGACGGTCTCGAGCATCGCGGCGCTGTCAGCCGGTTCGCCGATGTCGGCGCGCAGGGTGGAGGCGTGTCCACCCGCCCTGGTGATCGCGTCCGCGACGGACTGGGCACGCTCGGCCGACGTGCGGTAGTGCACGACGACGTGGGTGTCGGCGTCGGCGAGCTGCTGCGCAACCTGTGCGCCGGTACCGCTGGAACCACCGGTGACCAGGACAATCCGTGCAGGTGTTTCGTGCATGGCGGGCTCCTCCTGTGGCCGCTTTCGGTCAGCTTGCCCCACACCGTACACCAATTCCTAAGAAAAATAAGGGCAAGATAAGGTCACAATAAGGTGGACCGGGTGGGCACAATGGCCGGATGGAGTCGACGCGGGTGGACAGGTGGCTGTGGGCCGTCCGACTCGCCAAGACCCGGCCCGACGCCGCCGGTGCGTGTCGGGGCGGTCGGGTGCGGGTCAACGGCCGGCCCGCCAAGCCGGCCACCATGGTGTCGCCGGGCGACGAGGTGCGCGCCCGGGTCGGTGAGGTCGCCCGCGTCGTCGAGGTGGTGCGTGTCATCCACAAACGGGTGGGTGCGGCCGACGCGGCGACGTGTTTCCTGGACCGTACCCCCAAACCGACTGTCGCGCAAACGGTTCCCGTGGCGGCCCGCGACCGCGGGGCCGGGCGGCCGACCAAGCGGGACCGCCGGATGATGGAGAAGCTGCGCGGAAGCCGAAGATAGAGCGCTTCAGTCGGCGGGCGCGGCCAACTCGAAGTCGGCGAAGTCGAATCCGGGTACCACCACGCAGCTGACCAACGACGGTTCGTCGTCGCGGGGCCGGGCCCGCTGCCAGTAGCCGGGCGGCACCAGGTACTGCGGATGTTCGCCGGCGAGGATGTCGGCGCCGAGCAGATGTGTTGTGGCCCCGGCCTGTTCGCGGCCCACCTCGAGGAGCAGCGGGCTGCCGGAATGGTAGAGCCACAGCTCGGCGCTGCGCACGGTGTGCCACGCGGACTGCTGCCCCGGCATCAGCAGAAACAGGATCGCTGTTCCGGCGCTGCGCGGTCCGGTGTAGTCGGGGGGTAGCGCGGACTGCGGCACGGTCAACTCACTGCGCCAGGTCTCCCGAAACCAGCCACCCTCGGGGTGAGGGGACAGCTCGAGGTCACGCGCCCAGTCGGGGAGTTCGGTCATTTCAGTACCCGCGCTTTCGGTGTCGGACACTCCACCTTAAAGATCCGGGGCGGCCGGGCACACCCGATAGGCTCAGGCCATGTCCCGCGTGCGCCCCGGTTGGTTGGTCGCACTGTGCGCGGCGATCCTGGTGGTGAGCGCCTGGCTGCCGTGGCTGACGACGTCGGCTGACGGGGGCGGCCGGGCGAACGCGATCGGCGGCGTCACCGTCGGGCAGTTGCCGGTGCCGCCGCCCGGGTTCGGGGTCGGGCAGCTGATCGTGTTGTTGGGCGCGACGCTGATCGTGGCAGGCGCGATGGCGGGGCGCGGGTTGTCGGGCCGGCTGGCTTCCTCGGCGGCGTTGGCGATTTCGGTGCTCGTCGTGGTGATGACGGTGTGGTACTACCGGCTCTACGTGTACCCGCCGGTCTCTGCGGGCTACGGTCTGTTTCTGGCCGGCGCAATCGCCGTCGTCGCGGTGCTCTTGTCGGTGTGGGCGATGATGGCCGCCTGGTCGACGGCTGACCGGGCGGCATGACCGGCTTTGTCGTGCCGGTGACCCTGTCCGGTCAGCGGTGGGTACGGCTGGAACCGCTGAGCCGCGAACACATTCCGGAGATCGCCGCGGTCGCGGACGACGGAGAGCTGGGCCGGCTGTGGTTCACCGCGGCACCCGCGCCGGATGCCGTGGAACAGTGGGTGCACAACCGGTTGGCGGCGCAAAACCCCGATCAGGGACTGACATTCGTGGTGCGCCGCCTCGACGGCACACTGGTCGGGTCGTCGAGCTACATGAGCGTCGACGCGCCCAACCGGCGCCTCGAGATCGGCAACACCTGGTATGTCGAGTCGGCACGACGCAGCGGAGTCAACTCCGAAACCAAGCTGTTGATGCTGGGTCATGCATTCGACCGGCTGGGTTGCGTCGCAGTGGAATTCCGGACACACTTCTTCAACTTCACCAGCCGAGCGGCCGTCGAGCGGCTGGGCGCCAAGCTC
Source organism: Mycolicibacterium pulveris (assembly GCA_050205315.1). GTDB lineage: Bacteria > Actinomycetota > Actinomycetes > Mycobacteriales > Mycobacteriaceae > Mycobacterium > Mycobacterium pulveris_A. The sequence goes on from JBNMRA010000001.1 coordinate 285,731, forward strand.
GACGGCGTGTTACGCAGCCATCAACTCTTGGCTGACGGTTCCAGACGTGACACGGTCGTGTACTCGATCCTCGACATCGAATGGCCGGCAGTGCGGTCCAACCTGAGATTCAGGTTGGACCGCAACGCTTTCCGCGACGGTTAGCCGGAGTCGACGGTCGTCGGTTCGATCGACTTCTGACTGCCGCCGTGGGCGACCTCGATCTTGCGTGGCTTGGCGCGTTCGGCGAGCGGAATGGTGACCGACAGCACGCCGTTCTCGTAGGTCGCCGAAATCGCCGATGCGTCAACGCCTTCACCGAGAGATAGCTGCCTGCGGTAGGTGCCGAAGAACCTTTCGTTGGCCAGCCACTGCGCCGAGTCGTCGGACCGTGCGGTGCGGTGTGCCGAGATCGTCAGGGTGCCGTTGTCGACGTTGACATCCACGGATCCGGGGTCGACACCGGGCAGGTCGGCGGTCAGCAGGTAGTGGTCGTCGATCTTGCAGAGGTCCATCGGCATGAACCGAGGCGTGCGGTTTGATCCGGTCTGGCTGGTCAGCAGGCCCCGGGTCATCGCATCAAGGTCACTGAACGGATCAAAACGAAGCACAGCAATTCACCTCCTCGTCCTTCAAGGCCCGCCACCCTGGCGGGCAGCTAAATCACTGTGCACCTGCGAGATTAGCACTCTAGACCGGAGAGTGCTAGTCCATCGAAGCGGATTTTTGGCGACCAGAGTCCGCCCGTCACGAGCGGCGATGTGGTCAATGTCGGTGCGCCCCAGGCTATTCACGCCGGCTTGATCGCCGTAAGCGGGCGGCCCCGCCGGCTACGTTCTGAACCGACGAGACCTCGGCAAGCCTGGTGGTCGACCACCAGGCTCACCTGTTAAAACAATGCCCTCACCTGCGGAAAAGCAAACGTTCGTGTATTGGATAGCCATCCCGGGAACCCGTGACGAATGGTTGACCTCATGAGCCCGCACAGCCTTGCGCAACGGATGGCCGACCTGGCGCGCGCATCGGCGGCTCCGCGCAGCGTCGATGAGGTGCTATCCGACGTCACCACGACAGCAAGAGAGTTGATCCCCGGGACCGATACGGCGGGCATCTTGCTGGTCGGCAAAGGCGGAAAGTTCGAATCGCTGGCCGGCCTGTCCGAGGTGCCCCACCAACTCGACGAACTGCAGATGACGTTCAACGAAGGGCCCTGTGTGCAGGCGGCCGTCGGCGACCTGATCGTGCGCACCGACGACTTCCGGACCGAAGAGCGGTGGCCCAAGTACGCGCCGGCCTGCGTCGACATCGGAGTGCTCAGCGGACTGTCGGTCAAGCTGTACACCGCTGAGCGCACGGCAGGTGCGTTGAACCTGTTCAGCTTCAAGCCGAACGCGTTCGACACCGAAGACGAAACGGTCGCGGCGATCCTGGCCGCGCACGCCGCCGCGGCGATCCTGGCGGGCAGGCACGGCGAGCAGCTGGAGTCCGCGTTGTCCACCAGGGACCGCATCGGCCAGGCCAAAGGCATCATCATGGAGCGTTACGGCGTCGACGACGTGCGGGCGTTCGAGATGCTCAAGCAGCTGTCCCAGGACAGCAACGTCCGGCTCGTCGACGTTGCTCAACGCGTCATCGACACGCGAAACAGCTGAGACGCGACGCACCGGATCGGCCTGACGGGCCGCAAGAAAGTCCTCCCGTGTCTTACGACGATTTGTGTGTTGAAAAGGCGTTGCTGAATGTACGCTGCCGGAGCGTACTTTCAGTCGGGGAGGTTAACGGTGGCGTCACACGCTTTGCCTGCGGGCACAACCACGGGATATGCCCGCTACGTCGGGCGGGTGGGCGCGTTGGCGGTGGCGCTGGGGATCGGCGCCGCGATTGCCAGCGCCCCCGGGGTCGCCGGGGCGACTGCGGATAGCGAGGCGTCGGGCGCCGAGACGTCCGCGACCACGACCGGAGCCGATGTGGATGCCGGCGGATCGCTGGACCCCGGCGCCCCGCAGGACGAGGCGCAAACCCCGCCGTCCGAGTCAGCATCCGGTCACGAAGATGAACCGTCCGACGATTCCACCGCCGAACCTGACCCGCGCGACGGCACCGTTCAGGCCACCGGAGGTCTGAACACAACCGTCAACGGTGATCCCGATGCCGACACCGATGGTGACGTCGACACCGACACCGACGGCACCGAGGACGCGGAGGACGCCGCCGACACCGAGACTGACGTCACGCCGACCAAGTCGTCTGACGCCGTCGCACCTGCATTCTCCGACACCAGGGTTCAGTCGTTGGTGATGAAGTACGCCGGCGGAGTGATCCGCGGCGGCTCCGAAGACCCCGACGACTCGACCACCCAAGAGGTGACCGACGAGCCGGCCCGGCAAATCGCTCACAGGTCGAAACCCCCTACCGCAACACCGGAAACGGCCCCGGCGTCGGGAGTGCCGGACCCCGTCGAAGATCTCGCATCCATCGCGGCGGTGCTCCCGTCGCCGGTGGCGCCGGTGACGCCGGCTCAGGCCCCGCTGCTGCTGTTGTCGGCGTTGAACTGGATGCGGCGCACGTTGTTCAACACCACACCCAACGCGCTCAACGACACCGCCGTCACCGAGGTCAACACCACTCAAGTGATCGACGTGCTGGCCAACGACGAAGACGAGGAAGGCAACTCTGTCCGGGTGACCGGATTCACCCAACCCGAAAACGGCACCGTGACGCTGTCCGCGGACGGCACCTTCACCTACGTCCCCGACGAGGGCTTCAACGGCGTCGACACCTTCACCTATTCGGTCGCCGACCGCGGCTTCAACATCTTCAGAGATCCACTGCGCATGCTGACCGGCCAGGGACCGCGCACCGACACCGCCACCGTCAGCCTCTACGTCGGCGATGTCGCTGTCGAACCGCCGAGCAAGGTGGTGATGAACCTCCACATGCGCCAGAATTTGGGTACAAGTGTCCTCAGCCCGGACGGCACCCGGCTGTATATCTCCCGCGGGGAGGCTGGTGAGATGGACAACATCGTGGTGATCGACACCGGCACGAACAGGGAGGTCGGCGCCGTCGTCGGCCAACGAAACGTGACCGCGATGGTGTTCAGCCCAGACGGTAAGCGCCTCTATGTGGCGAACACCTTTGCCTTGAAGCGGTACGTGTCGGTGATCGACACCGCGACCAACAAAGAGATCGCGACCCTCGATGGCGTAATCCCGGACGGATCGATCGCCATCAATGCGGACGGCACCCGGCTCTACATTTTTAATGTGAGGGACACGATAGATGTGGTCGACACCTCCACCAACAAGGTGGTCGGCAACATCCCCCTCATCGGTGGGGTGGTCTTCAATCCCGACCGCAGCCGTATGTACGTCATCAGCCGAACCGCGGTATCGATCCTCGACCCCGTCACCCACAAGGTGACCTCCACCTTCGACATGCCGACCCGATTCACCAACGTTGCGTTCAGCCCCGACGGCACACGCCTTTACCTCGGCAACGAGCGCCATGATGTGGTGGCGATGGACGCGGTTACCGGCAAGGTGCTCGGCGCCGTCAACACTGGAGGACCACCGGTCGCCGTCGCGGCGAGCCCGGACGGTAAGCGGGTGTACGCCACCAGCAGCAATTTCCGAGGCATCAAACCGAAGCTGACGGTGATCGATACCGCCACCTTCAAGGTGGTCACCACCATCCCGATGGACTGGTATCCGGTATCCCTCTCGATCACCCCGGATAGCAAGACAGTCTACGTCTCGATCAACAAGGACAAGAGGCTGGCAGTGGTCGCCTGAGCGGACCCGCGCAACGCGATCACGCTGAGTGCCCCCGGCAGGATTCGAACCTGCGACACCGGCTTTAGGAGAGCCGTGCTCTATCCCCTGAGCTACGGGGGCGTGACCGCACGGAGCTTACCGAAAGGTCCTCAGCGCAGTTCGGCGATCACCTTCGCAAACGGCTCGGCATGGCGCTGCTGCACGGTGATGTAGCTGACGCCGTAGGTCCCACGATAGCCCCGGAGGGTGTCGGCGATCTCCTTGGTCGACCCGGTCAGCACCGCCGGCGTGCGCAGCAACTCGTCGTCGGACAGGCCGGGCAGAAACCGCCGGGTGATCGCCATGTCCGGCATCCCCGAGTCGTCGGTCGGCATCGCGGTGACGGCCAGGTTGAGCTCCAGTTCGTCGAACCTCGCGCCGGCGGCCGCGCGGACAAACGCGACGCGCTCGGCGAGCGGGTCGACATCGGCGCCGACGGGGGCGCCGCCGGTCAGCCCGATGATGTGCGCCCGCTGCGCGGCCAACGTGAGCAGCTTGTCGCCGTTGCCGGCGATCAGGATCGGCACATCAGGGACGTGGGCGTTGAAGTACTCGGTCACGTGGCGCAGCCAGTCGACCCGCTGCCCGGCCGTCGGAAACGGCAGCTCGGCCTGCTCGAACTCCTCCTGGGCATAACCCGCGCCCAGACCCAGCTCGAAGCGCCCGTCGGATAGATCCCGCAGCGAGGTGACGTCACGGGCCAGCAGCGCGGGCCGGTAGAAGCCGGCGTTGAGCACGAACGTGCCCACCCGAAGCCGCTCGGTGGCCACCGCGACCGCGGTCAGCATCGGAAACGGCGCGGTGGTGTAGAGGTGATCGGCCATGTGCAGCACGTCGTACCCCATGTCCTCGACACGGCGTGCGAAGTCCTGCACTGACTGTCGGCGTCGCGCCGCCTGAAGCCCCACACCGAACCGGAAATCCTTGGCCATCACCAGATCGTATTCATCAGGATCGCCGTAGCAGGTTTGGCGGGCGTCGGGGCGGGGCAATACTTCTGCCGCCGACTCCGACTCCCGGAGCCCCACACCGAAGGACTTCCTGCCCGATCCGGCCCGTCGTGAACCATTCCGACGGGCCGGATCAATACCTCCACCATGGCCACCCATCCCACGATCGGCGTCGAAGAAGAGTTTTTGCTCGCCGACCCGGCCTCCGGCGAACCGGTCGCCGTCAACGTCGCGGCCGCCCGCCACGCCGCCGAGCGGGGAGTGAAGCTGCAACTGGAGCTCACCAGCTGCCAGATCGAAACCACCAGCGACGTCTTCGGCAGCAGCCGTGAGCTGCGCGAGCACCTACTGCGGCTGCGCCGCGCGGCCGCCGACGCCGCCGAGGCCAGCGGTGCCCAACTGCTGGCCGTCGGGCTGCCGCCCGCGGTGCCGCACCAGTTCCCGATCACCGACACCCCGCGCTACCGCGAGATCGGCGACAAGTTCGGCATGATCGCCCACGAGCAGGGCATCTGCGGATGCCACGTGCACGTGGCGGTACCCAGCCGCGAGGCCGCGATCCGGGTCAGCAACCGGCTGCGCCCCTGGCTGCCGGTGCTGCTCGCGTTGACCGCCAACTCCGCGGTGTACCGCAACACCGACACCGGCTATGCGAGCTGGCGCAGCGTGCTGTGGGCGCGCTGGCCCAGCGGTGGGCCGCCGCCGCACTTCGACTCCGTCGACGAGTACGACGGCGTGGTCGCGATGCTGCGCAACGCCGGCGCGGTGCTCGACGACGGCATGGTCTATTGGGACGTCCGCCCGTCGGCCACCTTCCCGACCATCGAGGTGCGCGTCGCCGACGTGCCAGCCACCGTGGCCGAGACCGTGCTGCTGGCGATGTTGACCAGGGCGACGGTGATGACGGCGCTCGACGAGGAACGCCAAGGCCAACCCGTGCCGCCGCTGACGCCGCACGCGCTGAAGGCCGCGTACTGGAAGTCCGCGCGCGACGGCCTGGACGGCGAGGCGGTCGACCTGTTGGAGGGCCATTCCAGCGTGCCGGCGCGGCTGCTGCTGGACCGTCTCGTCGACCATGTCCGCCCGGCGCTGGAAGCCGTCGGCGACTACGACGCCGTCACCGAGGAACTGGCCCGCGTCACCGAGCAGGGCAACGGCGCCATGCGGCAACGACGCGCGTGGCGGCGCCGCCGCGACGTCGCCGACGTCATCGCCGAAGCCGCCGCAGCCACGACCGCCGGCTGTTAGCAGAAGATCGCGTCGAGAACGTCAGCGCGCGGATCGGTTTCCGGCGACGACGCCCCGGCGGACTGCGTGACGGTCATCGAGACAGCCGGGCCGTCAAAGGATTTCGCCATGAAGCTGTGGTAGCCGAAGATGTCGCCGCCGTGGCCCCATGCGGTGACGCCACACGGCAGGTTCACCCTCATCAGCCCGAGGCCGTAGTCGAACAGGCCGTCGGTGTCTGGCATCGCGACGACGTCCATCATCTCGTCCAGTTGCGCGCGCGGCAGCACCCGACCGTCGAGCAGCGCGGTGATGAACGCCGAGGTGTCCTCGTTGGTGGAAATCAAACCGCCTGCCATTCCGGCGGCCGACGCCTGAAACGCGGTGACGTCGGTGCGTTGCCCGTCCACCACTTCGTAGCCGTGCGCGAACGGTGTGCGCAGCCCGGTGTCGCCCGGTGCGGGAAAGTAGGTCTCGAACAGGCCGAGCGGAACGAGGATGCGCCAGGTGATTTCGTCGGCGGCGGGACGTCCCGTCACCTTCTCGATCAACATGCCGGCGATGACGTAGTTGGTGTTGGTGTACTCCATCTGGGCGCCGGGCGGAAACTGCGCCGGCAGGGCCAGCGCGATGTCGAGCAGTTGGTCGGGGGTCTTCGGCTCCGCCGGCGCCGGTGTGTCCTTGTCGAAGTACTCGGGCAGCCCGCTTTGGTGGCGCAGCAGCTGACGCACGGTGATCGCGTTCGCGTCGATGCCCTCGCCGCGGATGCGGCCGGGCAGGTAGGTCTCGATCGACGCGTCGAGATCGATCCTGCCTTCGGCGACCAGCTGCAGAACCGTCGCCGCCACAAAGGTTTTGGTGATGCTGGCGGCGCGGATGTGGGTATTCGGCGCGAAACCCGTTTTGGTTTCGACGTCGGAATAGCCTGCGGCGTAACGCGTGACGTCAGCGCCGTGGCGGACGACGACGATGCCGCCTGCGAGGTCGTCGTCGACGACGGCACGGGTCAGGACGTCGCCGACGGCGGTGGGTTGGGCGGAGGCGGGAGCGGCGGTCAGGACGAGCAGCAGAAGTGCTGCGACAACAGCGATGCGCACTAGGTCGACTGTAGATGCCACGAGTTCGCGGTCGCGACCAGCCCCTGCACCAGCGCCGACGTCGCCGGGCTCAGACCGTCGTCGCCGGGCAGCTGGCTACGGGGACTGATCCCGCGCACCCGCGGGGAGAGCTCCAGCTGCGCGCCGCCCCCGCGGACCCGGTTGACGGGGTTGTCCGGGTGCAGCCCGCGTAGCTCACGAGGGATCGCGTCGAGGTCGGTGACCACCTGGTAGCCGGGTATCTCGACATGGCGGGCGAGGTGCTGGGCCAGCGCGCGGTTGCGTCCGCCGGCCAGCAGCTGTGTGCTGCGGCCGATGCGGCCGTATCCGTGCAGCGAGATCGCGGCGTCGACGTGGTCCAGGAACTGCGCGAGCCGCTCGGATTCCCGCGCGTGATACAGCGCCGACGGCAGGTGGTGCGGGTAGTGGTCGGGGTGGCGAAGCACGTACAGCGACGCGCCCGCGGCGTCGGCGGCCCGCTCGGCGATGACGTCGGTCATCTGCTCCAGGCCGCCGCCGTGGATGGCCAGAAAGCCGAAGCGCGACCGGAGCGTGCTGTGCTCGATCATGCCGGGCTCGGCCAGCAGCTCCGAAAGGGATTGCGGCGCAGGGGTATCGGAGGCGGCGGCGGTGCGTGGCCAGCCCGCGGGGTCCCACCGCTTGAGGAAATCGACCCAGCGCTGCGGCAGCCCGTGGTGCAGTGCGCCGTCGATGATGCGTTCCAGGTAGCCCGGTCGGGGCGGGCCGGCTTCGACGCGATGGTCGATGTAGACCCAGGCTTCGGTGGGTCCGTTGTGGGTGTGCACGGTGAGCCGGTCGCGGCGGTACCGCACCGGAACGCCTTCGGCGCTGTCCAGGGTGGCCAGGTCGTGATCGGTGAGCCGCCACAGCACACCGTGCACCTGGGATCCGTCGAACGGTTCGACGGTGGCCACCCCGCGTTTGTTGATCAGCCAGTCGTGGTCGGCCAGTAGCGCCGGGCGCGGATCGACCGCGCCGGGACACCGCAGCGCCATTTGCTGCACGCACAGGTTGGACCCGTACGCGAAATACGTGTGCTCGGGCCGACGCATTCAGCCCGCGACGGTCAGATAGATCAACACCACATTGAGCAGGGTAATCAGCACGGCGACCAGCCAGCCCAGCGCCGTGGTGACGCGATGGTTGACGTCGTCGCCCATCAGCGGGCGATCGCTCGTCAACCGCACCAACGGGATCAACGCGAACGGGATGCCGAACGACAGCACCACTTGCGACAACACCAGCGCGCGACTGGGGTCCAGCCCGAGCGCCAGAATCACCAACGCGGGCGTCAACGTGATCAGGCGCCGCAGCAGCAGCGGGATGGTGCGGTGCAGCAGACCCTGCATGATCATCGCGCCCGCGTAGGCGCCCACCGATGTCGACGCCAGGCCCGAGGCCAGCAGCCCGATCGCAAACAGCAGAGCGACCGTGGTGCCCAACGTGTTCTGGACCGCGGCGTGCGCGCCTTCGATGGAGTCGGTGTTCTGCTGGCCCTGCAGGTTGGTCGCCGCCACCAGCAGCATCGCGAGGTTCACCGCGCCCGCGATCACCATCGCGATACCGACATCCCACCGCGTTGCCCGCAGCAGCATGCGTCGCGTCGGCCCGGGCTCGGGATGACCGTGGCGGTCGCGGGCCAACCCGGAGTGCAGGTACACCGCGTGCGGCATCACCGTGGCGCCGAGCATCGCCGCGGCCAGCAGCACGCTCTCCGCGCCGGCGAACTGGGGCAGTAGACCCTTGGCCACTTCGCCGGCCGGCGGCGGCGCGACGAACAGGCTGGTGAGAAATCCGATCGCGATCACCAGCAGCAGGCCGGTGATGACGCGTTCGAACATCTGCTGGCCGCGCCGGTCCTTCACCAGCAGCAACAGCAGCGACACGATCCCGGTGATCACCCCGCCGGTGAGCAGCGGCAGGTCGAATAGCAGATACAGCGCGATCGCGCCACCGACTACCTCTGCGAGATCTGTTGCCATGGCGACCAATTCGGCCTGCAGCCAATAACTCAGTCGGCTGCGTCGGCGCATCTTGCGGCCCATCGCCTCCGGCAGCGACAGCCCGGTGACCAGACCCAGCTTGGCCGACAGGTACTGCACCAGACAGGCCATCGCATTGGCCACGACGATGACCCACACCAGCAGGAAGCCGAACTGCGCACCGGCGCTGACGTTGGCCGCGACGTTGCCCGGGTCGACGTAGGCGATCGCGGCGACAAACGCGGGTCCGAGCAGGATCCAGCTCGGCCGTAGCCGCGTCTTTTGGTCGCTCGCCACTAACCCGCCCTTCTATCCGGTGTAGCGAATAGAAAAGTTAGGTTAGCCGAAACCTAGCTTCCGGTTATCGGCAGGCGTCTCAACCCGGCGAAATCCTGCTGAATTAGGGGAAGAAGAACCCCTCGCCGCCCCACATGTCGCCCCACGGGCCGATCTCGGCGGGGGTGGCGTCGATCGAGACGTTGCCGGGTGTCGCGCACTCCGTGTCGGAGCCGCCGAGGGCTGCGGAGCCGCCGGTGTCGACGCACTTGGGCAGCAGATCCTCCTCGCCGCCCTGGGCTGCGGCGGCGGGCGCGAACATCATTGCCGCGGCGAGCCCGCCTGCGGCGAAAACCGGCGTGAGATAACGAAGTGTGGTCCGCATAAGCACGTCCTTAACGCTTGGATGACCCGGTCTTAGCTGGAAGCGTACAACCCTTTTCCGGTGATCAGGGGTAAGTCGAGCGTCGTGCTGATGCCCGCCGGGGCGGCTGGAACCTCACAGATCCGGGATGGGCATGTCGAGGTTGGGGAACGTCAGGCCGCCGTCGACCTCGAGCGTCTTGCCGGTCAGATAGCTGCCGGCGGGGGAGGCGAGGTAGACCGCGGCGGCGGCGATGTCCTCGGGCTGGCCCAGCCGGCGCATCGGGGTGGCATCTTCCATCGGCTTGCGCAGTTCGTCGTTGGAGGCCACGACGTCGAGCGCCGAGGTCAGGATCGATCCGGGCGCGATCGCGTTGACGCGGATCCGCGGGCACAGGTCCAGCGCCGCCAACCGGGTGTAGTGGGACAGCGCGGCCTTGGCCGTGCCGTAGGCGGCGAAGCCACGGCCCGCGACGCGCCCCATCGTCGAGGTGATGTTGATGACGGCACCGCCGCCGGAGTGTTCGAGCATCAGCGGCACCGCCGCGGTGGTGAGCGCGTGCGCGGTGGTGACGTTGAACGTGAACGCGTCGCGCAGGTCCTTGGTGGAGGTGCTCAGCAGCGCGTTGGGCATGGTGCCGCCGACGTTGTTGACGACGATGTCTAGTTTTCCGAACGCCTCGACGGCCGCGCCGGCCAGCTTGGCGGTGTCCTCGGGGTGAGCGAGGTCGGCGACGACGACGTGCGCCCGGCGTCCGACGGCCGTGATCTGCTCGGCCACCTCCTCCAGTTGCGACTGGGTGCGCGACGCAATCACCACGTCCGCACCGGCTTCCGCGAATGCCAGTGCCATCGCGGCGCCGAGCCCGCGACCGGCACCGGTCACCACTGCCACTTGGTCGTCGAGCCGAAACCTGTCCAGAATCACGCTTGCCTACCTTCCGTCACCGGGCGACCGTAACAAGGTGCGCCCACCGACCGCGATTTCTGCACCAGGGCTGTGATGGCGCGTGGAGCACGACCACCGTGCAGAAATCGACGCGCATCAGCGGGGCGAAACCGGCTACTTCTTGGCGGCGGCCTTTTTGGTGGCCTTCTTCGCCGTCTTCTTCGCGGCCTTCTTGGCGGGTGTCTTCTTCGCCGATGACTTCTTCGCCGCCGCCTTTTTCGCCGGCGCCTTCTTGGCCGGCGCCTTCTTGGCCGACCCGTCCGAGTCGCCACCACGGCGCGCCTTGACGCTGGCTTCCAGCTTGGCCAGCAGATCGGAGACATCCTCGGTCTCGTCGAGCTCCTGCGGCTGCTCCTCGGTGGTAAACGCCTCGCCGCCTTCGAGTTTCGCCTGGATCAGCTCACGCAGCTGTTCCTGGTAGTCGTCGTGGTAACGGTCCGGGTTGAAGTCGTCGGTCATCGAATCGACCACCTGGCCCGCCATCTTCAACTCGGCGGGTTTGATGTCGACTTCCTTGTCCAGAACCGGGAAGTCGGGATCGCGAATCTCATCCGGCCACAGCAGCGTCTGGATGACCATCACGTCGCGCTTGGAAAAATCCTGCACCCGCAGCGCCGCCAGCCGCGTCTTGTTGCGCAACGCGAAATGCACGATCGCGACTCGGTCGGTCTCCTTGAGCGTCTTGGTCAGCAGCACATAGGACTTCGTCGACTTACCCTCTGGCTCCAGGAAGTAGCTCTTGTCGTACATCATCGGGTCGATGTCGCTGGCCGGCACGAACTCCATCACCTCGATCTCGCGGCTGCGCTCCTCGGGCAGCGTCGCGATGTCCTCGTCGGTGATGATCACCGTCTCGCCGTCGTCGGATTCGTATGCCCTGGCGATGTCGCGGTACTCGACGACCTCGCCGCACACTTCGCAGACCCGCTTGTATCTGATGCGTCCGTTGTCCTTGGCGTGGACCTGACGGAACTTGACGTCGTGGTCTTCGGTCGCGCTGTACACCTTGACCGGGACGTTCACCAGGCCGAAGGCGATTGAGCCCTTCCAGATGGAACGCATCAGCCCAGTATGGCGGATTGAAGGGCGGTGTCGCGGGTATCGCGATCCGGCAGGTCGGCGCCCGCGCGGGCAACCGTCAGCGCCGACGACAGCGCGGCGGTGTGCACCACCTCGGTCAACGTCTCGGTGGTGATGCGGGCCAGGTCGCGTCGTCGCTCGGCGCCCAGCAGGTCCAGCGACCACAACGCGTCGATCAGACCCGACATGAAAGCGTCGCCCGCGCCGACCGTGTCCACCACGTCAACCTGCAGCGCAGGCACGTGCACGGCACCGGCCGCGCACAACGCGAACGCGCCTCGGTCACCCATCGTCACCGCGACGATCGACGGGCCCAGCCCCAACCAGGTCTGCGCGATCTGCTCCGGGGTGCCGGACGCATCGATCCAGCGCATGTCCTCGTCGCTGGCCTTGACCACGTCGCTGCGCTCGACGAGCCGGTCGATGCGGCCTCGTGCGGCATCGCCGTCTTCGATCAGCGCCGGGCGCACGTTCGGATCGAACGTCACCGTCGCCGCCGGATGGTAGGTGTCCACCAGCGCGGCGGCGGCCCGGCAACCCGGCTCCAGCACCGCCGCGATCGATCCCGTGTGCGCGACGAGCGGTGGCGCCACCTCGGGGGTTCCGGTGAGCGCCCACTCGATGTCGAACACATACTGCGCCGATCCGTCGGCGTCCAGGGTGGCCCGCGCCGTCGGGGTCCGCTGTGCGGTCATGCTGCCCGAAACCAACTGCGCGCCAGAGTGTTTGACGTGCTCGGCGATCCGGCGGCCTCGTTCGTCGTCGCCGATGTGGGTGAGGAAGTCGACGCCGCGGCCCAACCGGGACAGGCCCACCGCCACGTTCAGCGGGCTGCCGCCGACGTATTCGCCGGTGACGCGTCCGTCGCGCTCGACGATGTCGATCAGCGCCTCGCCGATGACCAGCGCCCGCCTCGGGGTGCCCGGCTCGGTCATGGCGTGTCCTTCCCCAGCAGCTTCTCCAGCGTCGCGCGCGCTCCGTCACGGTGCAGTGAGTCGAGTGCCCACAGATACGCCTCGACAAACCGTGCTTCGCCGGCCAGATCGCCGAACACAGCCGTGTTTTCGATGAACGCGGTCGGGTGTTGCCGCTGGGATTGCGCCAACGGCACCAGCACGTCGGCGAGTTGATCCTGCACGGCGATGGGCTGGCCCTGCTCGTCGACGCCTTCGGCGTAACGTGCCCAGCTGGCCACCGTCGCCGCCGACAACCGAATCGGCGCACCTGTCTTCAGGTTCTCCCGCACCACGGGCAGCAACCACTTCGGGATGCGGTCCGAGGAGCCGTAGCACAACCTGGCGATGGTGTCTTTGATCCCCGGGTTGGCGAACCGCTCGATGAGCGTGCGCTTGTAGTCGGTCAGGTCGATCCCCGGGACCGGGCGCAGCGTCGGCGTGGCCTCCGAATCCATGTACTCCAGCAGGAATCGAGCGAACAGCGGATCGCTGGCTGCCTCGTCGACGAACCGGTATCCCGCCAAATAGGCGAAGTAGCACAAACTTTGGTGGCTGGCATTGAGCAGGCGCAGCTTCATCAACTCGTAGGGCGTGACGTCGTCGACCATCAGCACGTCGACTTTCTCCAACGGCGGACGGCCATCGGAGAAGTCGTCCTCGAGCACCCACGAGGTGAACGGTTCTGCCACCACCGGCCAGCGGTCCTCGACGCCGAATTGCTGCTTCACCACATCGACCACCTCCGGCGTGGTGACCGGGGTGATCCGGTCGACCATGGAGTTCGGAAACCGGGTGTGCGCGCCGATCCATTCGCCCAGACCGGGTTGCATCCGCTCGGCGTAGGTGGTGAACGCCTGCCGCGCCACGTCACCGTTGCCCTCGATGTTGTCGCAGGACACGATCGTCGGGGAAGCGATGCCGCGGTCGCGTCTGCGGCCCAACGCGTCGGCAACCAGGCCGAACACGTTCACCTCGCCGCCGGCATGGTCGATGTCGTAACCGCCCTCGGTGATCGTCAGCGAGACGATGCGGGTGCTCGGCGCGGCCAGCAGTTCGATCACGGCCACGGGGTCATCGGGTGCATAGCGGTAGTCGACGATCGAGCCGATCACCCGCGCCTCGCGGGTGCCGTCCGGCTTCTCGAGCAACAGGGTGTAGAGGCCGTCCTGGTCGGCCATCACCTCGGCCATCCGGTTGTCGGCGGGCATGACGCCGACCCCGCAGATGCCCCAATCCTTGGCAAGGCCCATCTCCATCAGCCGGTCGACATAGGCGGCCTGATGTGCGCGGTGAAAGCCGCCGACACCGAAATGCACGATGCCGACGCTGATTTCGTCGCGGCGATAGCTGGGTTTGTCCACCGAAAGCGTTGGCAACGTCGAGTCGTCCAGCTTCATGACACCGTCACCACCGACTTCACGCTACCGGGCGTGCGGTCGGAGTCCAGGGCCTGCGCGGTCTGCTCCAACGGGAAATGCGCGGTCACCATCGCGTCGAGATCGACCTTGCCCGACTCGACGAGCGCGATCGCCGTCGGCCACGTGTTGGCGTACCGGAACACCCCGGTCAACACCAGCTCGCGGTTCTGGATCACCTGGATCGGCAGCTCCATCGTCTCGGCCCCCAGGCCCACCAGGACCACCCGGCCAGCCGGCCGCACCGCCCGAATCCCGTCGATCACCGCCGACTGCGCGCCGGACGCGTCGATGAACGCATCGACCGGTTTCGCACCGACCTGCTCGACGGTCGGGTCCAGCACCGCGGTCGCCCCGAAGCGGCTGGCCTGTTCGCGGCGCGCCGGATCCGGATCGCTGACGACGATCTCGGTGGCGCCGTAGGCGCTGGCGAGCTGGGTCACGACAAGGCCGATCGGCCCGGCGCCCGCGATCAGCACCCGAGACCGGGCGTCGACGCCGGCCTTACGGATCGCGGCGATGCCGACGGACAGCGGCTCGCACAGCGCGGCCGCGTCGTCGGAGACCGTGTCGGGCACCGGGTGGGCGAAGTCCGCGCCGATCGTCACGTAATCGCACAATGCGCCGTCGACCGGAGGCGTCGCATAGAACCGCATGTGCGGGCACAGGTTGTAGTCGCCGCGGCGGGTTTCCTCGCTGTCGGGGTCGGGTCGCTGCGGCTCGATCGACACCCGCTGCCCGATGCGCGACGGGTCCACCGACTTCCCGACCGCGACGATCGTGCCCGCGGCCTCGTGTCCGAGCACCAGCGGCGCCTCGACGACGAAATCACCGATGCGGCCGTGCCGGTAATAGTGCGTATCGGAACCGCAGACGCCCACCGACGAGACGCGGACCAGCACGTCCCCGGGCTCGGGGGTCGGCACCGGGCGTTCCTCGACGACGATGCGGCCGGGCTCGACCAGCACCGCGGCCCGCATCCGGGTTTCCGGTGAAAGTGTTGTGTGCGTCACACTCCCATGTTAGCCTGCTGAGCATCTACTCGCATCCCTGAGCAGATGCTCAGACGAGGAGGGTTCGTGCCCGCATCGACGTCGAACGCCGAAGTCGCCGCGGCCGCGCCTGCGCCACACCGCACGCCCAGCGCCGAGGACCTCCGGCTCGCGCTGCGCGCGGCGACGCTCTACTACCTCGACGGCCTGACGCAGGCCGAGATCGCGGGTCGGCTCGGGGTGTCGCGGCCGACCGCGGGACGGCTGATCGCCCGCGCCAAAGCGCACGGCCTGGTGCGCATCGAGATCGCCGTTCCCCCGGGGATGCGCGACGACCTGCACGCCGACGCCGAACGCGACCTCGAGCGGCGCTTCGGTCTGACCGAAGCGGTGGTCACCGGCCACGGCGTCGATGTCGGCGCTCCTGGCCGGCCGGCCGCGTTCGCCAGCGTCGGGCGGGCCGCGGCCGCCCTGCTGGTCCGCCGGCTCGCACCCGACGATGTGCTCGGCGTGACCTGGGGGCCCGAGCAGGTGGCGGTGGCCACCGCGTTGACACCCGGCGCGGCGAAGTGTCGGGCGGTGGTGCAGCTCAACGGAGCGACCTCCACGGCGGCGTACCAGACCGGTGCGGAGTTCATCCTGACCCGGTGTGCGGACGCGTTGCGGGCAGACGCCATTCGGCTGCCCGCTCCGCTGTATGCCGACCCGTCGACGGTGGCGTCCATGCGCAGCGACTCGCTCATCTCCCGGACACTGGAAGCCGGACGACGCGCCGACGCGATGCTGTTCGGGGTGGGGGCGGTGTCCACGTCCACCACCTTGTTCGAAGGCAGTTTCCTGGACACCGGCATGCTCGACGAGCTCGTCTCGCTCGGCGCGGTCGGTGAGATCGGCGGCCGGTTCTTCGACGCCGACGGGATGCCGGTCGACACCGAGCTGCAGCATCGCACGGTGTCGGTCCCGTTGCCAGACGTCCGCCGATGCCAGAAGACGATCCTGATCTCCAGTGGCGCCGCGAAGTACCACGCCACTCTCGGCGCATTGCGCGGACAGTTGGCCAGGCTGCTGGTCTGTGACATCGATTGTGCGCGTTGGTTATTGGCACAGTGAAAGGTGGAGCAATGGTAAGGGCGTTACGCAGCTGGGCGGCATGCGCGGCCGCGGCGGTCCTGACGCTGACGGCCGGGTGCGCGGGGGCGGGCACCCTCGGCGCGACGGACCGCACCGTCACCATCGCGATGATCTCCAACTCTCAGATGACCGACGCGCGCGCACTGTCGCGGCACTTCGAAGACGCCAACCCCGACATCCAGTTGCGGTTCATCACGCTGTCGGAGAACCAGGCCCGCGCCAAGATCACCGCATCGACCGCGATGGGCGGCGGCGAGTTCGACGTCGTGATGATCAGCAACTACGAAACGCCGCAGTGGGCCGAGAACGGCTGGCTGACCAACCTTTCCGAATACATCACCGACACCCCCGGTTACGACCAGGAAGACTTCATCCCGTCGCTGCGGGAGTCGCTGTCCTACGAGGGCGACATGTACTCGGTGCCGTTCTACGGTGAGTCGTCGTTTCTGATGTACCGCAAGGACCTGTTCGAGCAGGCCGGTATCGAGATGCCGCACAACCCGACCTGGCGGCACGTCGCCGATGCCGCCGCCCAACTCGACGGGCCCGACATGGTCGGCATCTGCTTGCGCGGTAAGCCCGGCTGGGGCGAGGTGCTCGCGCCGCTGGACACGGTGATCAACACCTTCGGCGGACGCTGGTACGACATGGAATGGAACGCCCAACTGAACAGCCCCGAGGTCGGCGACGCCGTGAAGTTCTACGTCGACCTGGTGCGCGACCACGGTGAGCCGGGCGCCGCGACCGCCGGATTCGGCGAGTGCGCAACACATTTCGCGCAGGGCCGCGCCGCCATGTGGTACGACGCCACCTCGGCGGTGTCGGTGCTGGAGGATCCCAACGAGTCCAATGTGGTCGGCAAGGTCGGCTACGCGTTGGCGCCGATGGTGGAGAAGCCCTACCCGGGCTGGTTGTATGCCTGGTCGCTTGGCATCCCCACCTCCAGCGACAAGAAGGACGACGCGTGGAAGTTCATCGCGTGGATGACCGACAAGAACTACATCAAGCTCGTCGGTGAGGAGCTCGGATGGGCCCGGGTGCCACCCGGTAATCGGCTGTCGACGTACCAGATCCCGCAGTATCAGGAGGTGTCGAAGGCCTTCGGCGCGGCGACGCTGGAATCGATCGAGAAGGCCAACCCGCTCGAACCCACCGTGCAACCCGTTCCGTACACCGGCGTGCAGTTCCTGGCCATTCCGGAGTTCCAGGATCTCGGCACCCGGGTCAGCCAGCAGATCAGCGCCGCCATCGCCGGCCAGAAGTCGGTCGAGGACGCGCTCAAACAGTCCCAGGAGTACGCCGAGGTCGTCGGCCGCACCTATCAGGAGAAGCCATGACAACGCTTGAGCGGGAGCCGCATACCGACTCCGAGCACGTCGCGCGCATCAAGAAGAAACAGGACCCGAAGGTCAGCCGGGCAGAAGGCTGGCGCAGGCGCGGACCGCTGCTTCCGGCGCTGATCTTCACGATCCTTGTCACCCAGATCCCGTTCCTGTTCACGCTGTACTACTCCACGCTGTCGTGGAACCTGGTCCGGCCCGGATCGCGTCGGTTCGTCGGCCTGCAGAACTACGTCGACGTGGTGCGCGACAGCGTGTTCTGGCAGGCCGCGGTCAATACGGTGGTGATCATCGTGTCCACGGTGCTGATCTCGGTGGTGCTGGGACTGATCCTGGCGCTGCTGCTGGACCGGGCGTTCCTGGGTCGCGGTGTGGTCCGGACCCTGCTGATCACACCGTTTCTGGTGACACCCGTTGCGGGCGCGCTGATGTGGAAGACCGCGATGCTCGACCCGGTGTTCGGCATCGTGAACTGGTTGTTGTCCCCGTTCGGCATCGAGGGCATCGACTGGGTCAGTAGGTTCCCGCTCAGTTCGGTGATCCTGGCGCTGGTCTGGCAGTGGACGCCGTTCATGATGCTGCTGATCCTCGCGGGCCTGCAGTCGATGCCGCGCGACATCCTGGAGGCCGGCCGGGTCGACGGCGCCACGTCGTTTCAACTCTTCCGCGAGCTGACACTTCCGCACCTGCGCCGGTTCATCGAACTGGGCGCGGTGCTCGGCGCGATCTATCTGGTCAACACCTTCGACCAGATCTACATGATGACCCAGGGCGGCCCGGGCACGGCCAGTGCGAACCTGCCGTTCTACATCTACCAACGCGCGTTCCTCGGCTTCGACATCGGCCAGGCCGCGGCGATGGGCGTCGTCGTGGTGGTGTTCACCATCATCGTCGCCAGCTTCGCGCTGCGGATGATCTTCAAGACGTTCACCGGTAAGGAAGAGGCAGCCTGATGACCACGACCGCAACCGAAACCCGCACGCCGGCCAAGCCGAAAGTCAAGCGCCGCAAGTTCGAACCGTGGGGCGCGGTGGCCTGGATCATCGGGCTGGGCTTCTTCTTCCCGGTGTTCTGGATGGTGCTGACCGCGTTCAAACAAGAGGTCGACGCCTACACCACGACACCGAAGCTCTTCTTCGTTCCGACACTGGACCAGTTCAAGGCCGTGTTCGACCAGGGTGTGGGCACGGCGCTGCTCAATTCCGCGTTCGCAACCGGGGTTTCCACCATTCTGGTGTTGCTGCTGGGAGTGCCCGCAGCGTTCGCGTTGTCGCTACGGCCGGTCCGCAAGACCCAGGACGTGCTGTTCTTCTTCATCAGCACCAAGATGCTTCCGGTGGTCGCGGTGATCATTCCGCTGTACGTGATCGTGTCGAATATCGGTCTGCTGGACAACATCTGGGCCTTGATCGTGTTGTACACCGCGATGAACCTGCCGATCGCGGTGTGGATGATGCGGTCGTTTTTCCTCGAGGTCCCCGGCGAACTGCTGGAGGCCGCGGCCCTCGACGGCGCCAGCACCTGGCGTTCGGTGCGGGAAGTGATCCTGCCGCTGGTGTCACCCGGTATTGCGGCGACGGCGCTGATCTGCGTGATCTTCGCGTGGAACGAGTTCTTCTTCGCGGTGAACCTCACCGCTGTGCAGGCACAGACCATGCCGGTCTTCATGGTCGGTTTCATCGCGGGTCAAGGCCTGTACTGGGCCAAGCTGTGCGCGGCGGCGACGATGGCCGCGCTGCCGGTGGTTCTGGCGGGGTGGATCGCGCAGAACAAGCTGGTTCGTGGGCTCTCCTTCGGCGCCATCAAATAGAAAGGCACATCCCATGGCGACTATCACCTATCGCAACGCCTCCTGCATCTACGAGGGCTCCGACAAGCTGGCCGTCGACTCGTTGAACCTCGACATCACCGACGGCGAGTTCGTCGTGCTGGTCGGGCCGTCGGGTTCGGGCAAGAGCACCGCGCTGCGCATGCTCGCCGGCCTCGAGGACATCGACGAGGGCAGCATCGAGATCGGCGGCCGCGACATGGTCGGCGTGCCGTCCAAGGACCGCGACATCGCGATGGTGTTCCAGAACTACGCGCTCTACCCGAACAAGACCGTCGCGGAGAACATGGGTTTCGCGTTGAAGCTGCGCGGGGTGCCGTCCGCCGAGCGGCGCCGCAAGGTCGAGGAAGCCGCCAAAGTGCTTGACCTGACCGAGTTCTTGGACCGCAAGCCGGCCAAGCTTTCGGGCGGGCAGCGCCAACGCGTCGCGATGGGCCGGGCGATCGTGCGGGAACCGCAGGTGTTCTGCATGGACGAGCCGTTGAGCAACCTCGACGCCAAGCTGCGGGTGCAGACCCGCACCCAGATCGCCGCGCTGCAACGTCGGCTGGGCACCACCACGGTGTACGTCACTCACGATCAGGTCGAGGCGATGACGATGGGCGATCGGGTCGCGGTGCTGCGTGACGGCAAGCTGCAGCAGTTCGCGTCGCCCAGCGAGCTCTACGACAAGCCCGCCAACGCGTTCGTGGCCGGGTTCATCGGCTCGCCGGCGATGAACCTGATGACGCTGCCGATCGCGTCGGGCGGTGTGCGCGTCGGCGAGGATTCGACGCTGGAACTCGAACGTGAGCAGCTGACGCGGCTGGCCGATACCGGTCTGGACCAGGTCACCGTCGGCATCCGGCCCGAGCAGCTCGAGCTCACCGACACCGGCGGCGTCGAGGTCGTCGTCGACCTGGTCGAGGACCTCGGCAGCGAGGCGTACGTGTACACCCACGCCAGATCCGATTCGGGCGTCGAGTTGGTGGCGCGCTCGATGCCGCGCACGGCGCCGAAGCTGGCCGAGACCGTGCGGCTACGTAAGCGCGCCGACGCCGACGTGCACCTGTTCCACCCGACGACCGGTGAGCGCATCGGCTGAGTTCCTAGTCGTCGAAATCTGCAGCAGGGCTGTGCCTTTCGCGAAATCGCGACCCTGGCGCAGATCTCGGCGGCGGCCGGGGTGTCCAACCGCGTCGGGCAAACGCGTCGCGAAGCCGGTGAAGGATGTAGCTGCGGCTGTGCTCCTTCACTACGCGTAGGTCGATCCACCCCACCCGGTCGATCAGATCCGCGCGGCCGATGTCGTACACGTACTGCCCGCGGTCTTCGCTGTGGTGCGATCCCTCGTAGTCGAGGCCGACCATCGGCTCGTCGTATCCCATGTCGATGAACGCTTTGGCGTATCCGTCGCTGACACGGATTTGCGTTCGGGGTGCAGGTAGCCCGTCATCGATGAGCAGCAGGCGTAGCCGGGTTTCCTCGGGTGACTGGGCGCCGCCGTCCATCAGCGCCAGCGCGACCCGGGCGCGCCGGACGCCGCGTGCGCCTCGATACCGCTCGATCAACGCAATGGCGTCGGAAGACGTCACACCCGTCGCCGCGGCGAGGGCATCCAGATGCACAACGGCGACGTCGCGGGGTAGGTGGCGCGCGAGGTCCAGCGCCGTGCGAGCCGGCGTGGTCACGGCCATCTCGCCGATGTAGGCGATCTCATCTGCGGCGATGCGTTCCTCGTGTACGACGACCCCGCGTCGAGGGCGGGTGTGTTCGGCGATCACCTCGATCGGCGTCGACGCACCGATGTACTTGGCGCCGTGAAGCGCCGCGGCTGCGCGTCCGGCGATGACGCCCTTGCGGCCCGTCCAGAGCCAGGCCGCGACCGTGTTCAGGTGGAGCGTGCGCTCGGTTTCGTTCGGCAGGTACACCCCCGGCAGGACCGCGGTGTTATTCCAGCGGAGTTGACCGCGCGTAAGCCTGCCGTCTTCGAGTGCCTCGGTGCCCACAAATGGTTGCCACATGGCCGGATCTTGACCGCGAGGACCGACGAAAACCGCCGTCGGACCGCGATTTCTACACCATGGCTGTGGATAACGCGAAATCGCGACGCTGGTGCAGAAATCGGCGCCAAAAAGAAAGAGCTAGCCGACGACCGCCGGGTTGGCCGGGTCCAGACCGCCGGGCAGATCCGGGTCCAGGCCCGTGCCGTCATGGGTGACGGTCTGGTGCGCCATCGGCCGGCAATTGCTGTCGATCGGCGTCTGATCGCCCGAACAGTAGGGCACCAGATCCTGCGGATCGGCCGCGGCATGCGGGGCGCCGATCAGCGCGGCCGCCGCGAGCAGGCATGCTGCCAGGATTTTCGGCACTGGTTCACGGTAGCAGCGGGTATACGTTCCTACCGTGGATCGTTTCGGCCGGGTCAAGCTGACGAACCCTGACAAGGTGCTGTACCCCGCAACGGGTACCACCAAGGCGCAGGTGTTCGACTACTACCTGCGCATCGCCGAGGTGATGATCCCGCACATCGCCGGCCGGCCCGTCACCCGCAAGCGCTGGCCCAACGGGGTGGCGGAGTCGTCGTTCTTCGAAAAACAACTCGCGTCGTCGGCGCCGGACTGGCTCGAGCGCGGCACGATCGTGCACAAGTCGGGCACCACCACCTATCCGGTCATCGACACCGTCGAGGGTGTCGCGTGGCTGGCGCAGCAGGCGTCGTTGGAAGTGCACGTTCCGCAGTGGCGGTTCGTGCACCAGAAGCCGGGCCCGGCCACCCGCATCGTGTTCGACCTCGACCCCGGCGAGGGCGTCACGATGAAGCAGCTGTGCCAGGTCGCCTCGGAGGTACGGGATCTGATGAGCGACATCGGGCTGACCACCTTTCCGCTCACCAGTGGCAGCAAGGGACTGCACCTGTACGCGCCGCTGGCGGAGCCGGTCAGCTCGCAGGGCGCGGTGGTGTTGGCCAAACGCGTTGCGCAGCAACTGGAAAAGATGATGCCCAAGCTCGTCACCGCCACCATGACCAAAAGCCTGCGCACCGGAAAGGTGTTTTTGGACTGGAGCCAGAACAACGCGGCCAAGACGACGATCGCGCCGTACTCGCTACGCGGGCGCGAGCAGCCGACCGTCGCTGCACCGCGAACCTGGGAGGAGATCGAGGACCCGAAGCTGCGCCATCTCGACTTCGAGGAAGTGTTGGACCGCGTCGACGAGATGGGCGATCTGCTCGCCGACCTCGATGAAGCGGTGCCGATCGCCGACCGGCTGACGACCTACCGCAGCATGCGCGATCCGTCGAAAACACCTGAGCCGATACCCAATAGGCCACCGAAGACCGGCAACAACGACCGGTTCGTCATCCAGGAACACCATGCCCGACGGCTGCATTACGACCTGCGCCTCGAGCGCGACGGCGTGCTGGTGAGCTGGGCGGTGCCCAAGAACCTGCCCGAAACCCCCGCCGAGAACCGGCTCGCCGTGCACACCGAGGATCACCCGCTGGAGTACCTGACGTTTCACGGCGAGATCCCGAAGGGGGAGTACGGCGGCGGCAAGATGATCATCTGGGACACCGGCACCTACGAAACCGAGAAGTTCAACGACGTGCCGCCCGACGGCGCCGCGAAGGGCGGCGAGGTCATCATCACCCTGCACGGCGAGAAGATCCGCGGCCGCTACGCGCTGATCCAGACCGACGGCAAGAACTGGCTCGCGCACCGGATGAAGGACCAGAAGCATCCGCAGGCGGGCGATCTCGCGCCGATGCTGGCCACCGAGGGTTCGGTGGCCAAGCTCAAGGCGACGCAGTGGGCGTTCGAGGGCAAGTGGGACGGCTACCGGGTGCTGGTGGAGGCCGACCGCGGCAAGCTCAGCGTGCGCTCGCGGCGCGGCCGCGACGTCACCGGCGAGTATCCTCAATTCCAGGCGCTGGCAGCAGATCTCGCCGATCACCAGGTGATCCTCGACGGCGAGGCGGTGGCCCTCGACGAGGCGGGCGTGCCCAGCTTTTCCGAGATGCAGAACCGCGCGCGCTCCACCCGCGTCGAGTTCTGGGCCTTTGACATCCTCAACCTCGACGGCCGCTCGCTGCTGCGGGCCAAATACTCCGATCGCCGAAAGATACTCGAAGCGCTGGCCGAAGGCGGCGCGCTGATCGTGCCCGACCCGCTACCCGGCGACGGCCCCGAGGCCCTGGAGCACGCGACGAAGAAGCGGTGGGAGGGCGTCATCGCGAAGAAACGCGACTCGACATACCAACCCGGACGGCGGTCGTCGTCGTGGATCAAGGACAAGCTCTGGAACACACAGGAAGTCGTGATCGGCGGCTGGCGCCGCGGCGAGGGCGGACGCTCGAGCGGGATCGGCTCGCTGATGCTGGGGATTCCCGACCGAGATAATCCAGCCGGCGGACTGCAGTTCGTCGGCCGGGTCGGAACCGGGTTCACGGACAAGGCCCTTGCCGATCTCAAGAAGACGCTCAAACCGCTGGAGACCGACGAGAGCCCGTTCAACGACCGGCTGCCCCGCCAGGACGCGAAGGGTGTGACGTTCGTGCGTCCCGAATTGGTCGGCGAGGTGCGCTACAGCGAACGCACCTCCGAGGACCGCCTTCGCCAGCCGAGTTGGCGTGGGCTGCGGCCCGACAAGGAACCCGACGAGGTCGGGTGGGAGTGACCAGCGATCGAACGAGAAGTGTCAACGGCTGCAACTGCGGGTAATGACCTTGGGTCGGGACACAACGCCACTCGAGGGATGAAAAATGCAGATGATCAGCGTGAAACGCGGGGTACTGGGGCTACTGATGTCGGGCGCGGTCGGCGGGCTGGCCGCGACTACCATCGCGCTACCGACGGCCGCCGCCCAACCGCAATGCACCGCCGCTGGCCTGAGCACTGCGGTCGGCACGGTTTCCACCGCGACAGGCGACTATCTGTCGACGCACTCCGGTGCAAACGACGTCATCACCAACGCGGGCGCGATGCCGCCCGGCGAGGGTGAGAACGCGATACGCGCATACTTCGTCGCACATCCGCAGGAGTGGGCTGATCTGCAGTCGATCGCACAACCGCTGCGTACCTTGCGTGAACAGTGCAATGTCGACGTGGCACCCGCGCAGATCGCCCGGCTGTTCGACGCGATGGCGTCCTGATCCCGGCCGTGCCGAGAACGTGGCTACGATGGATACCGCCATGGGTTGAGCACACAGACCCCTGTCCGTCACCTTGAGACGAGGTGATATCGATCGCAAATCCCCCCTGCCACGTTCATCGGCCGGAACGGACCCGGGTCGAGATAACCGACGCCGCGGATGCCGAGGAGTATCTCGAGGACGTGTACGCGGCGCGGTTGCGGCTGCAGCGCAAACCGGTCGGTGTCCGCGAGGGACCGCTGTTGACGCATTCGCGAACCGCCGTCGGGCCCTTCGTAATTGACGAGATCGTCGCGCCCGGGCACCTGGCCGCGGCGCCCGATCCGATCAACAAGGTCGTCGTGGTGTGGCCGACCGCCGGTCGAGTTGAGGTCGAATGCGACGGTTTGACGTGTGAGGCCGCACCGGGGGACATCGCGGTGACGTCGCAGCCCGATCAGCCCCATCGCGTCACCTCGCTCGACCTGGCGGCCACGGCGGTGCTGTTGGACCCGGCGGTGGTGGCCGGTGTGGCGACGGGTCTGCCGAGCAGCCATGCCCCCCTTCCGGTCCGGTTCTTTAGCTTCGCGCCCGTCGACCCCGCCGCCGCACAGTCATGGAAGAACACCGTCGACTACGTGCGGCACAACATCCTGGCCGACGACTGTCTCGCCACGCCGCTGGTAGTCGGTCAGGCGGGCAGGCTGCTGGCCGCCGTCACGCTGTCCACGTTCCCGAACTCGGCGGTCAGCCAGGCTTCGCTGCATGACCGCACCGACCACAAGCCGGTGCTGCTCCGTCGCGCGATGGAGTTCATGGAAGCCAACGCCACCCGGGACATCGCGCTTGCCGACGTTGCGCAGGCCGTCCACGTGACACCCAGAGCGGTGCAGTACATGTTCCGCAGGCACTTGGAGACCACACCGCTGCAATATCTGCGCAGGCTGCGGCTGCACTACGCGCGACAGGAACTGCTGGCCGGCGACCGGCTGGACGACACAGTCACCGAGGTCGCGGCCCGGTGGGGCTTTGCCCACACCGGCCGGTTCGCCGTGCTGTACCGGCAGACGTACGGGGAGAGCCCGCACCTCACCCTGCGCCGGTGAAGCGAATCCGGTGGCCCCGCGTGCGTCCCGACGTATCGTGGTTTTACAGCGAGACCGGCATCAGCGGAAGTGAAATCACTGTGGCTCAACCTTTGGAAGGCTCCGCGGCGTCACGTGCCGAGCTCGCCGGTCGGCGTGTCGACGAATTGCGGCGCCGCCGTGAAGACCTCGCCAACGGCGTTCCACCCAGCACCGAAACCGTGGAGACCTCACGTCGGCGTGCCCAGCAGGCGCTCGAGCGCGCCGAGCAAGCACACGAGGACTCTGCACGACGGCACCTTGAAGCAGCCCAGGCCCACCGCCGCACGGCTGCGGCGCACGAGCAGGCCGCGTTAGAGGCAGGCGACGGTAATGCGGGGACGCACCAAGACGCTGCGGCATACCATCGCGACGAGGCACAACGGCACGAGCACGCCGCAGCCGTTGACTTCCAGCGGGCCCATGACGATGCCGAGCGGTCAGGCCCGCGGCTCGGTCAGCAGCAGCGCGCCGTCGACTGATTCGCTGGACGAACGAAAGGCGGTGCACGTGACGCGGATGCGCGTCGGCCTGCCGCGCCTGTTGACGGCGTCGACGACGGCTTCTGCGGCGGCATCCACATCCACGAACGCCTGGCCGATCAGCGGTTTGAGTTCCTCAATGGGAAGCCCGATGTCCAAAGAAGCCAACATCGAACCGACCGCTTCGTCGGAGCGCAGACCCCAGAGCTCTTCGCTGCCGCGGTTCCACACCACCACCTGCATCTCGCGGTTGACCACGATCATGCCGAGCTGGATGGAGTTGACCAGCGAATCGAGGAAGGTCTTGGCCGCGTCGAGTTCGGCACTGCTCTCCCGCAACGCGTCGTTGATGGTGTGCAGTTCGTCGTTGGTGGACTGCAGCTCCTCGTTCATGGTCTCGAGTTCCTCGTTGGTGGACTGGAGTTCCTCGTTGGTGGTCTCCAGTTCCTCCACGGTCGACTGCAGTTCCTCGTTGGTGGTTTCCAGCTCCTCGTTGGTGGACTGCACTCCTCGTAGGCCGACTCGAGCTGGCTGTTGGTTTGCACCACCCTGTCCAGCAGTGCTTTGTTCGCGGACACGTCGAAAAAGACGACGGAGACACCGAGCAGCCCGTTGGCCGTATCGACCAGCGGGTTGATGTGAACCTCGAACCAGACCGCCTCAGCGCCCGGACGCTGCCACCGCACATCCTGGATGCGCGCCGAGCGCCGCTCCACCTTTGCTTGCTCCAGGTAGCTGCGAAGCTCGAGGGGGCGAAAGGACACCTCCAGATCGCGCAGCAGGCGGCCGATATCGCGCGCCGAGAGACCGAAGGTGGTCTCGGCCTGCTGATTGATCATCGCGACCGTGTCATCGCCGGTCACCACGATCTGCGCGACGGGGCTCGCGCGAAATGCCAACTCGCGTAGATGCGACTGGCCGGTTTGTTCGCCGCTTCGGTCATACGTCGGCGCCACGTCGTTGGGCCGTTCGACGCCGTTGTGTGAACCCACCGCCTTACGGAATATCCGGTGTCTGAGGTTGATCGGTGTGAACCGATCGGTATGGCTCAACAACATCTCGGCATGCCCGAGGAACAACGCTCCTCCCGGGGCAAGCGCAAAATGCAAGCGGCTGACGATGTTTCGTTGAGTTTCGGAGTTGAAATACATCAAGGTGTTGCGACAGGCCAGCAAATCCACCCGGGAGATCGGCGCGTCCTTCACCAGGTCGTTGCGCCCGAAGATGACGGCCCGTCGAAGGTCCTTGCGGAATGTGTAACGCCCGTTGCTGTGCTCGAAATAGCGTTCGAGCAGGTCTGGTGGAATCGGTTCGACGGCCTTGGCGTCGTAGGTGGCCGCGCGCGCCTCGGTGAGCGCGTGCTCGTCGACGTCCGTGGCGTAAACCTTGACCCGCTGCCGGAATTCGTCCACGCCGAGCGCCTCGGCAAGAATCATCGCCAGCGTGTACGCCTCTTCACCGGAGGCACACCCGGCGCTCCATACCCGGATCGGGTCGTTCGGACCGCGTTCGGCGAGTAGCGCGGGAATGACTTCGTCGCGCAGGAATTCCCATGAGCTGGGGTCACGGAAGAACGCGGTGACGTTGATCAGGATGGTGTTGAACAGTGCCGCGAACTCATCCGAGCTCGCCTGCAGCACGTCGAGGTATTCCTCAAACGTCTGATAGCCGATCTGATCCATCCGGTGGCGGACCCGGCGCATCAGCGACGTTCGCTTGTAGCCGGTGAAGTCGAAACCCCGCGAATCACGCAGATAGGTCAGCAGCGCTTCGAACGTCTCGTCTGTGTGGTCGCTCACCCGTGCCCCGTTCGCCGATCGCGTGTTGCGAACCTGAACATACCCGTGCCTACAGGCGATTCTCCGGTGCGATCACGGCCCATACGGTTTTTCCCGACGGAGTCGGGGCGTTGCCCCATGCCCGGCTCAACGCCGCGACGATCCGTAAGCCGGTTGGCACCCCGTTGATGCCGGCGTCCTCACGGAAGACGGCCGGGGCGGGGTCACCGTCGGTCACCGCCACTGTCACCGTCTTACCGTCGGTTTCCATCCTGATATCCGGTGAGGTTTCGGTGTGCGCCAGGACGTTCTCGACCAGGGCCGTGACGATGACCTTCGCCACCGGGATGGATTCGGCCTGCGACCACGCCGTCAGCCATTCCCGGGCCAGGTCGCGTGCGCGTTTCAGACTGGCCACCTTCGCCGGTAGCTGGGCACGGGCGCGTTGCCGATAGCGTGGGGAACCATGACGGGAGAGGTCAGCCAGCGCCGACTCGACCGTCGCGAAGACGGGTAGGTACCGGGCAACACCGTTGCGGTGAACGGTATTTCGGCCCCGTGAGTGCCGACACACCAGAACGATCGGCACCTCCGGCCAACGGCCGACGTGCCAGCGGGCGCTGGTGAACACCGCCAGCGCCGACTCGGCGGGGACGGTGAGTTCGGTGATATCGACGATCACCGCTTCGGGCTGATCGAGCGCCGCCTTGATGATGGTGTCACGCAAGGACCGATAAGTAGTGCTGTCGAGCACACCGCCGACGGTGAGAATTGAGGTCCGGCCGGCCACTTTGGTCGCGACGGTGAGCCGACAAACCGGATCAGACGCCACCGCGATCACTGATGTCCGTCGTGACCATAGACATTCGCTTGCCCAGAATATCCATGGCCTGCTCGGCCTCTTCAGCGTTGCGGATATAGCGCTCCGCCATCGGGCCATGGCCCACCGTGTCGGCCAACCTGCGTGCCAACCTGGCTTTCTCCTGCAGGCTTCGCAGCGCTATCCACAGTGCGTTCTCGACTTCGTCGTCGCGGGCCTTCAACAATGCGTCGGCGGTCCATCCATGACCGACACGGCAGCGGTAGTTGCCTTCTGAAACCGTCATCAGCGATCCGTTGCAGTCCGGGCAGGTATAGCCGGAATGGGGTCCCAGACCGTCGGCATCGGCGGCGGGAGAGAACTTGTGGCCCATCGCGATGCGGTTCTCCAATTCGATCTTGTCGTCGGGCTCCATCGGCGGTTCCTCAATAATTGTGCGCTCACCCAACTGCTTGAGCAGCTTTCCGATTTCGGCCGCGGAAGCTTGATGGTCGACGACCCCGGCCTGCAACGCGTTCACCGGCATGGCCGCAAACAGCGCCTCGCCAGGATCCTGCACCAAGGTCGTGCCGCCGCGGGACCGGATTGCGGCCGCGCCCGCCACCCCGTCGTCGAGCACACCCGACAGGATCACGCCGATGGCGCGTGTCCCGAAGGCGACGGCGGCCGATCTGAACAGCGCATTGATCGCGGGCCGGTGACCGCTTTCGGTCGGGCCTTCAGTGAGCACCACGCGGTGATCGGCAACAAGCAGGTGGCGATCGGGCACCCCGACGTAGATCCGCCCCGGCATCAGCACGGATCCGTTTCGACGCCCATTCGGCGGGAAGCGGACCGCTGCGGTCGACGATCTTGGCGAGCACGCTGGGCGCCGAAACCGGCATGTGCAGCACCATTAGCACGGCGTAGGGCAGATCCGCGGGCAGCCCCGCCGCCAGTTCGGTGAGTGCCTCGACACCGCCTGCGGAGGCTCCGACAGCGACCACACCCCGAAGCTCAGGGGGCGCGTCCGTGGGGGAACTGACCATCGCCTCCGGGTACCCCCGACCCGGCCAGGTAACCCTTTACAGCTTGGCGATGACGTTCTCGGCGAACGACTCCAGGTGGCGGATCTTGGTGTCCAGCGGTTCGGTGTCCGGACCGGTGATGTAGGGCAGCCGGAAGCCCACGATCACATCGGTGACGCCTTTGTCCTCGAGGCGTTTGATGCCGTCCAGGGTGAACGCATCGAGCGAGATGACATGGATTTCGAATGGGCCGGTACGGCCCTGCTCGTCGCGAAGCTGGTTGAGCCGCTTGATGAGCCGATCAAGTTCTTCAGCATCGCCGCCGCCGTGCATCCACCCGTCGCAGCGGGCCGCGCGGCGCAGCGCGGCATCGGCATGGCCGCCGATCAGGATCGGGATCGGCTTTGTCGGCGCCGGGGTCATCTTGGTCTTGGGGATGTCGTAGAACTCACCGTGGAACTCGAAGTAGTCCCCGGTCGTCAGGCCCTTGATGATCTCGATGCACTCGTCCATGCGCTTGCCGCGTTTGGCGAACGGCACGCCCATCAACTCGTAGTCCTCCGGCCACGGGCTGGTTCCGACACCCAGCCCCAGCCGGTTGTCGAACAGCGCGGCCAGTGAGCCCGCCTGCTTGGCCACCAGCGCCGGCGGCCGGATCGGCAGCTTGAGCACGAAGAAGTTGAACCTCAGCGTGGTGGTGACCGCGCACAGCGCCCCGGCGAGCACGAAGGCCTCGATGAACGCCTTGCCGTCGAGGAACTCGCGGCTGCCGTCGGGGGTGTAGGGATACTTCGAATCTGACTCGAGTGGGTAGGCGATGCTGTCGGCGATCGTCATCGCGTGATACCCCGCCGCCTCAGCGGCTTTGGCCAGCGGAATGTAGTACGTCGGATCCGTCATTGCCTCGGCATAGGTGAAGCGCACCCCACCATCCTAGAACGTGTTCTAGTTGGTTTACCGGACGGTGTACGGGGAAGAAGACCCGTTGTGAGCGCAGTATCGAAGGCCTTCTACAAGCCCCTGTCCATCGCGACCAGCGTGGCCGGCGGTCTGCTGGCGGGCAAGATCTTCTCCGAGGTGTGGCAGCGCATCAGCGCGTCGGATGAGGAGCCACCGGAGCCGAAGGACCTCACCCGCTCGACGCGCGAGGCGCTGATCGCCGCGGCGGTACACGGTTTGATCTTCGGTCTGGTGCGCGCGGCGGTGGACCGGGCCAGCGCCAAGGGTTACCGCGCGATCACCCACGAGGATCCGCGGTAGCCATTTCGTACGGGGGAGCGCCGACGCCGGAGACGCAATGGGTGCCCCACGGTGACACCTCGGTCAGCTGGCCCGCTGCGGTACGGCCGTCGATGGACACCTCCACCTGCTGCGGCAGCCGAAGCGCCGCGTCGGGGGTCCACTCGAAAACCATTCCGCGCCAGTGATAGCGGCCGTCGATCGGATCGAGGTGACCGGTCAGCCTGACCCGCACACCGTGGTCCACGTCGTGCAGCCGCAGGACCGCGGGCCCGTCGTACACGGCGGTCATCGGGGCAGGAAGCCGCTTCTGCGCCACATGCGCCTGGCAATCGGGCCCATCAGATCGACCTCTTCGAAGAACGATGCCAGCGGCGCGAAGCCGGCCACTTTGAGGTCCTGATGGTGCTTGTTGGCCAATGCCATTCGCCGGGCTGCACGGGCGTCGAGGCCCATGCGCCGATACGGGACAGGGATGGTCAACAGGTAACGGTAGAACGGTCCGCCGACACCGTGCAGGTTGCTCATCACGAACCGCTGGAAGAGGCGCATATGCGGCCTCGTGCGACGCAGCCCGTCGCGCGCGTACTGGATGTGGCGCGCCTCCTCGGTCACGTGGATGCGCATGAGCCGCTTGACAATTGGCTGCAGGTCGGGATCCTCCAGGATCAGCCTCTGTAGCGCGTCGAAGATCTCCTCGCCAACCAGTGCTGCGCCCCACAGGATCGGCCCACGGAACAACAGCGGTAGAGCGTTGATGACGGCCCGCTGCCACCGGCGGGGCTGCACCGGCTCCGCGCCGAGCCGTTCGATCACCTTGCCGAACATCACCATGTGCCTTGTCTCGTCACCGAGTTCGGTGAGCGAGTAGTGCGTCGAAGCCGCCCTGACATCCCGGTGCATCAGGTCGCGCAAGAGTGCCTGATTGAGGATGTTCTCGAACCAGATGCCCGCCGACAGAATGTTCACCAATTCCTGACGGGACAGTTCGATCTGCTGCTCGCGGGTCATGGTGTCCCAGACCGGCGTGCCGTAGAGGGTTACGACATGCGGCGGCAGGAAGAATTTGTCGGGGTCCAGCGGCGCGTCCCAGTCGATGTCGACCGCGGGCACATAAGACTTCTTGGCCGAGCCCTTGAGTAGGCGTTCCGCGATGTTCTCGCGCGTCGGACGTGATGCGCTGACCGGCGTACTCATAGCTAGGAACGTAAGTATCCATTCGGCACATGTCAATACCCGCGGTATCGCATACTTGCGGTAACGCGCGTTTGGCTCGGGTGGCCGCGGGTACGGGGTGGTATGCGGAATGACGACGCCGACAACCCAGCTGCGGCGCCCGACCCGGACGACCCCCGCAAACCCGAGTCCCCGACCGACCTCACCCGGCCGTCGCTGCTCTACGCGATGCGCAAGGCGGTTCGGGAGTTTCAGCATGACCAGTGCACCGACCTGGCCGCGGCGCTGACGTACTACGCGACGCTGTCGATCTTTCCGGCGCTGGTGGTCATGGTGTCGCTGCTCGGGGTGTTCGGGCAGGGCCGGCGCACCGTCGACGCGCTGCTCGACATCGCCGCCGATGTGGCGCCGCCGTCCGCGCTGGACACGCTGCGACCGACCATCGAACAACTCGTCAACGCACCGACGGCCGGCCTGGCGTTGGTGATCGGTCTGGTGGGCGCCCTGTGGTCGGCGTCGGGCTATGTGGGCGCGTTCGGCCGCGCGATGAACCGCATCTACGAGATCGACGAAGGGCGACCGGTGTGGAAGCTGCGCCCGGTGCAGCTGCTGCTGACGTTGGCCGGTCTGGTGATGGCGGCCGCCGTAATCCTGATGCTCGCGATCAGCGGCCCGGTGGCCCAGTGGCTCGGTGATGCGATCGGCCTCGGCGATGTGGCGGTGACGGTGTGGAGCATCGCCAAGTGGCCGCTGATCCTGCTGTTCGTCGTGCTGGCGGTCGCGATCCTGTACTACGTCACACCCAACGTCGAACAGCCGAAGTTCCGCTGGATCAGCAGCGGTGCGGCGATCGCGATCGTGGTGTGGTTGGTCGCGTCGCTGTTGTTCGGGCTCTACGTCGCGAACTTCGGCAGCTACAACCGGACCTACGGCGCGCTGGCCGGTGTCATCGTGTTCCTGCTGTGGTTGTGGATCACCAACCTCGCGTTGCTGTTCGGTGCCGAAGTGGATGCCGAACTGGAGCGCAGCCGCCAGCTGCAGGCCGGGCTGCCCGCCGAAGAGGAGTTGCAGCTGCCGCCCAAAGACACCCATAACCTGCGCAAGTCGGCGGCGGCCGAGAAGAAGGACACCAAGCAGGCCCGCCGGCTGCGGTTTTCGCGCGGTCGCAAACACTGAAGGCATACTGCCTGCGTGACTCGTCGAATCCACGTGATCGGCATCGGCGCCGGCGATCCCGACTACGTGACGGCTCAGGCGGTGGCCGCGCTCAACGACACCCAGGTGTTCTTCGCGATGGACAAGGGCGACAGCAAAGACGACCTGGTGGCGCTGCGACGGCTGATCTGCGACCGCTTCATCCGCGAACCCGGCTACCGGTTCGTCGAACTGCCGGACCCGGCCAGGGACCGGGTGGCCCCGGACAATCCGGCCTACCTGCAGACGGTCGCCGACTGGCACGCCGCGCGGGCCCGGGTCTGGGCGTCGGCCATCGAGACCGAGCTGGGGCCAGACGGCGTCGGCGCCTTTCTGGCGTGGGGAGATCCGTCGTTGTACGACAGCACCCTTCGCGTCCTGGAGACCGTCGCCCGTGACGTCGACTTCAGCTACGACGTCATCCCGGGCATCACCGCGATCCAGGCGTTGACGGCGCGACACCGCATCCCGCTCAACGACGTCGGCGAGCCGGTCCTGATCACCACCGGCCGGCAGCTGCGCCAGCACGGGCTGTCGGGCAGCGCGGTGGTGATGCTCGATGCGGACTGCGCGTTTCGCGGTTGCCCGCCGGCCACCCGCATCTGGTGGGGCGCATATCTGGGCACGCCCGACGAGATGCTCGTCGCAGGCACGGTCGGACAGGTCGGCGATCAGATCGCGCAGATGCGCGCCGACGCGCGAGCCCGCCACGGCTGGATCATGGACACCTACCTGTTGCGGCCCGCGACGGCTTGACCCGGCGGATGACGCCCGCTGCATGGCAAGATCAGCGCCATGGGACCGTTTCTTCTGCGCGCGGCGTTGACCGGGCTGGCGTTATGGGTCGTCACGCTCATCGTGCCCGGCATCCGGTTCGTCGGCGGAGATTCCACACTGCAGGAAATCGGCATCATCTTCGTCGTCGCAGTGATCTTCGGATTGGTCAACGCGGTCATCAAGCCGATCGTGCAGATCATCTCGATCCCGCTCTACATCCTCACCCTCGGCCTGATCCACATCGTCATCAACGCGCTGATGCTGTGGATCACGTCGTGGATCACCGAGCACACCACCCACTGGGGCCTCTACCTCGACGACTTCTGGTGGACGGCGATCTGGGCGGCGATCGCGCTGTCGGTGGTCAGTTGGCTGTTGTCGCTGGTGGTGCGACCGGCAGACTAGAGACATGCCCGAACTGCCCGAGATCGAAGCGCTCGCCGACCACCTGCGCCGCCACGCTGTCGGCCGGACCGTCGGGCGCATCGACGTCGCGGCGCTGTCCGTGCTCAAGACCTTCGACCCGCCGCCGTCAGCGCTGCACGGCCAACCGGTCACCGGCGCCGGCCGGTGGGGAAAGTACCTGGGCCTGCAGGTGGGCGAGCTGCACCTGATCACCCATCTGTCGAGGGCGGGCTGGCTGCGCTGGTCGGACAAGCTGGCGGCGGCCCCGTTGAAACCGGGCAAGGGGCCGATCGCCCTCCGGGTACATCTCGGAACACCCGGGGACGCAGCCGGTTTCGACCTGACCGAGGCCGGCACCCAGAAGCGGCTCGCGGTCTGGCTCGTCGACGACCCGGCCGCGGTGCCCGGCATCGCCACCCTGGGTCCCGACGCGTTGTCGCTGGACCCCGACGAACTGGCCGACGTGCTGAAGCACAACAGCGGACGGCTCAAAACCGTTCTGACCGACCAGAAAATCATCGCCGGCATCGGCAACGCCTACAGCGACGAGATCCTGCACGCCGCGCGGCTGTCGCCGTTCGCGACGGCAGGCAAGCTGACCGAGGCGCAGCTCGCCGCGCTGCACGACGCAATGATCAGCATCTTGACCGACGCCGTGCAACGCTCTGTCGGTCAGCAGGCCGCGACGCTCAAGGGCGAGAAGCGCTCCGGGCTGCGGGTGCACGCGCGCACCGGGCTGCCCTGCCCGGTGTGCGGGGACACCGTGCGTGAAGTGTCCTTCGCCGACAAGTCGTTCCAGTACTGCCCGACCTGTCAGACCGGCGGCAAGGTGCTCGCCGACCGGCGGATGTCGCGGCTGCTGAAGTAAATGTGAGCAGCCGCGCGTCGGCCCAGGTAAGCAGGCCCCGGAATGCGAGTTGTGCGCGGATGCGCGGCGGCTGACGCTGGTGGACATGGATTACGCGAGATACGCCTCGTTTCTGCCCGCCGGCCACCTTCCGGACCCGCCGATCGATCCGGTGTCGACCTGGTGGTCGTGGCGCGGCCGCACCGTCCACGTCGCCCGGGGACCCCGGCCCGACGCGGCCATCCGCGTGATGGTCATCCACGGCGGCGGCGGGTACTCGGGCGCACTGTGGCCGATCGCGGCGGTCGCCGCCCGCGAGGGCGTGGAGGTGCTGGCGCCGGACATGCCGCTCTACGGCGACACCGTCGAGCCGGACCCGGGTTCGGTGCGCTACCACGACTGGCTGGACCTGCTGGCCGACCTCGTGACCTTCGAGCGCGCCCGCGACCCACGCCCGCTGGTGCTGTTCGGCGCCAGCATGGGCGGCATGATGGCTTACGAAACCGCCGCGCGCACAGGAGAAGTCGCGCACGTGGTGGCCACCTGCCTGCTCGATCCGTCCGATCCCGACGCCAGGCGGGCGGCCGCACGCATCGGTGCGGTCGGGCCGATCGCACCGACGTTGATGAAGGCGGTCGACCCGCTGTGCGGCCGGCTGCCGGTGCCGATCCGTTGGCTGGTCGACATGAACAACATGAGCCTGAACCCCGAGCTGACCCGGTTGTGCGCGACCGATCCGAAGGGTGGAGGGGTGCGGGTCCCGCTCGGGTTTCTCGGCAGCTGGCTGAACTTCCGGCATGCGCAACCAGAAACGTTTCGCGCGGCACCGGTCACCCTGGTGCATCCCGACGCGGACCGCTGGACACCGCCGGAGCTGAGCATCAACTTCATGAACCGCATCGCCGGGCCGACACACCTTGTGCTGCTTGACAACTGCGGGCACTACCCGATCGAGGAACCCGGCCTGACCCAGCTCACCGATGCGCTGCGCGCGGTTCGCGACGACGTGTTGTCGGGTCCTGTGCGCTAGGTCGGTGGCGCCACCCGGTCGACCAGGGCCACCAGCTGCTCGACGTCCATACCGCGGCCGGTCATCACGCGGTGCAGGTGCGCGTCGACCGTGTGGACCACGGTTTGGGCGGTGAGCTCGGCGTCGCCGCCGTCGCGGCCACACCGCGCCAGGTGGTAGGCGACCTCGCCGCAGATGTCGTCTTCGAACGTCCGCAGCGCGTCGAGATCGGCCGGCAGCCGCGGGCCCAGGCGATGCATCAAGCGGTGCAGGCCCGGCCGGTCGCGGTGCAGATCGACGAGGGTCTCGAGGATCGTGCGCATGGACTCCTCGAACGGCGGCTCCTGCTCGCGTAGCCGCTTGAAGACCTCGTCCATGCGGCTCTGGGCTTCGTCGACATGGTGCTGCGCCAACGCGCGGATCAACGCGTGCTTGTTCGGAAAGTATTGGTAGAGGCTGCCGATCGACACACCTGCCCGCTCGGCGATGCGGTTGGTTGTCGCCTTGAGGCCTTCACGGTTGAACACCTGGGCCGCGGCCTCGAGCAGCACCTCCACGGTGTCTCGGGACCGTTCTTGGCGGGGTCGCTTGCGGGGTTCGTCGATGCGGCCAGTGTACGTCGGATCAGCCGCCACGACAGTAGGATCGGGTGGCCGCCGACAACGCGTGGCGGTAGAGCGGATCGAGGCTGCGGGCGTCGGCGACGGCGTCGGTCGCATCGGTCAGCTCGGCCGCGCAGTCCGGGCCGTGCAGCCAATTCCATTGCTGGGCAATCTCTTCGACCATGGTGCGGTTGAACGCATCGATCTGCGCACGGGACTGCGACAAGTCGGGTGCGCTGGTGGGTGCGGTGGCGGGTTCGAACTTCCACTGGCCGAACCGGGTGTACTGGATGCCCTCGGTGGCGTCGATCTGGTCGGCGAAGACCCTTCGCACGTAGCCCTGGTCGACCCCGCGCGCGGTGGCGTCGGCGGCGACGGCGTCGAGCACGGCATCGGCGCGCTGCCGGTCGGTGATCGACCCGCCGCCCAACCATTTGGCCGCCGCGACCGGCTCGGCGGTGGCCAGCCGCTGCGCGGCGGTGTCGACCAGCCGGTACAGCGGCCCGGCGGGTTCGGCATGCGCGGTCGCCTCCGAGGTCGAGACGGCCACGGCCACCAGCACAAACGCTGCGATCCGCAGAAGAGTCATGCGCACATCTTGACGTTGCCTCGGCTGGCTTAGTCTGTCGGGGTGACTCGGCAGAAGATCCTGATCACCGGCGCGAGCTCCGGACTGGGCGCCGGGATGGCCCGCGCATTCGCCGCCAAGGGCCGCGACCTCGCGCTGTGTGCGCGTCGCACCGAGCGACTCGACGAATTGAAGGCCGAACTGCAAGAGCGCCACCCCGGCATCAACGTCGCCGTCGCCACACTCGACGTCAACGACCATGATCACGTGCCGAAGGTGTTCAAGGAGCTGTCCGACGAACTCGGCGGCATCGACCGGGTCATCGTCAACGCCGGCGTCGGCAAGGGCGCACCGCTCGGCTCCGGCAAGCTGTGGGCCAACAAAGCCACCATCGAAACGAACCTCGTTGCCGCGCTTGTCCAGATCGAATCCGCGCTGGAGATGTTCAAGGAGTCCGGGGGTGGGCATCTGGTGCTCGTCTCGTCGGTGCTCGGGCACAAAGGCGTGCCCGGCGTGAAGGCCGCCTATGCCGCGAGCAAGGCCGGTGTCACCTCGCTCGGCGAGTCGCTGCGCGCGGAGTACGCCACCGGACCGATCAAGGTGACCGTGCTCGAACCCGGCTACATCGAATCCGAGATGACCGCGAAGTCCGCGTCGACGATGTTGATGACGGACACCGAAACCGGCGTGCGCGCGATGGTCTCGGTGATCGAACGCGAGAGCCCGCGGGCGGCGGTGCCGTGGTGGCCGTGGGCGCCGCTGGTGCAGCTGTTGCGGATTCTTCCGCCCCGCTTCACCAAGCCGTTCGCGTAGGCCAACCGTGTAGCCGACCGCGCTACCGGGTAATAGGCAGCGCCATGAGGGTGCTGTTGACTGGTGGGACGGGATTTGTCGGCGCGTGGACGGCCAAGGCCGTCGCCGAGGCAGGACATCAGGTGAGGTTTCTGGTCCGCGATCCCGCGCGACTGGAGACCAGCGCCGCGAAGATCGGCGTCGCCACCGACGATTATGCCGTCGGCGACATCGCCGACGCCGACTCGACAGCCGCGGCGATGGACGGGTGTGATGCCGTAATCCATTCCGCGGCAATGGTATCCATTGATCCGCGGCAGGCCGACGTCATGTTGCGGACCAACCTGGGCGGTGCCCGAAATGTGCTCGGTGTGGCGGCCGAGCGTGGCCTCGATCCGATCGTGCATGTCTCGAGCTTCACGGCGTTGTTCCGACCCGGCTGTCACACGCTGCATGCCGACCTTCCGGTGGCAGGCGGATCGGACGGCTACGGGAAGTCGAAGGCGGAGGTGGAGAAGTACGCCCGCGGGCTTCAGGAGGCGGGTGCCCCGGTGGCCATCACGTATCCGGGCATGGTGCTCGGACCGCCGGCGGGCAACCAGTTCGGCGAAGCCGCCCAGGGCGTTCAGGCAGCGGTGCAGATGCGTGGGGTGCCCGGGCGCGGCGCCGCGTGGACGGTGGTCGACGTGCGAGACCTCGCCGCGCTGCACGCGGCGTTGCTGGAACCCGGTAAGGGACCCCGTCGCTACATGGCAGGCGGCCACCGCGTCGATATCGCCGAGCTGGCGGCGATGATCGGGCGCGCGGCCGGCGCCTCGATCCGGGTGTACCCATTACCGGATGTCCTACTACGCAACGTCGGGCGGGTGGTCGACGTGGTCGGACCGTATCTGCCGTTCGACGCGCCGGTGACCGGTGCGGCGATGCAGTACTACACGCAGATGCCCTCCTGCGACGATTCGCCGAGCGAACTCGAGCTGGGGGTCACCTACCGTGATCCGCAGGAAACGCTGGCGGACACCGTTTCCGGACTCCGACAGGTTGGCAGGATCTGAACATTTCGATGTTTTATCGGTTCGCGATCGTGGTAGCCCACTGGCATGAACGTGAAACTGACGAAGATGACGCCCCTGTTGTTCGCAGGCGCTGCTGCGGCGGCGATCGCAGCTGCGCCGCTCGCCGGTGCCCAGCCTCCACCGCCCCCGTGCGTGAACGCCGACGGCACGCCGTGCGCGGGTATCGGCAACGTCGAAGCCGGCCCCGGTGGCGGTGCTGAGGTCAATGTTCCCGGTGGCCCGCAGGGCACCGCTGATCCCGGCGGCGCCCAGGGTGTAATCCCCGGCGGCCCTGAGGGTTCGGCCGGACCCGGCGGTGCCAGCGGTTCGCTGGCTCCCGGCGGTCCCGGCGGCGCGGCCGGCCCCGACGGTGCCAGCGGTTGCCTGCCCAACGTCGGATGCATCAACATCCCGGCCCCGTAACAACTAGCTCCAGCTCGCGGCGCACGCTCCTCGGGGGTGTGCGCCGCGTTGCGTCTGTGGGGCTGCCGCCTCAGGCCGGGCGACCACGCTCCACGCGGTAGCGGCGCACCAGCGTGTCGGTCGAGGAATCCGACTGCTCCGCCGGTGACGCGTCGGAGGTGATCACCGGTAACAACGCTTTGGCCTGGGTTTTGCCGAGTTCGACACCCCACTGGTCGAAGGAGTCGATCCCCCAGATCACGCCCTCGGTGAACACCTGGTGTTCGTAGAGCGCGATGAGTTGGCCGAGGACCGACGGCGTCAGCTTGGTCGCCAGGATCGACGTGGAGGGCCGGTTGCCCGGCATCACCTTGTGCGGCACCACTTCCGGGGGCGTGCCCTCGGCGGCGATCTGCTCCGCGGTCTTGCCGAACGCCAACACCTGGGTCTGGGCGAAGAAGTTGCTCATCAACAGATCGTGCATGCTGCCCGAACCGTCGGCGGTCGCGAGATCGTCTGTGGGCTGCGAGAACCCGATGAAGTCGGCGGGCACCAGCCGGGTGCCCTGGTGCAGCAGTTGGTAGAACGCGTGCTGACCGTTGGTGCCCGGCTCCCCCCAGAAGATCTCACCGGTATCGGTCACCACGGGGCTGCCGTCGGCGCGCACCGACTTGCCGTTGGACTCCATCGTCAGCTGCTGCAGATACGCCGCGAACCGCGACAGATCATTGGAGTAGGGCAGCACCGCGCGTGACTGCGCACCGAAGAAGTTGTTGTACCACAGGCCGATCAAGCCCAGCAGCACCGGCGCATTGGCCTCCAGCGGTGCGGTGCGGAAATGCTCGTCGACGATGTGAAAACCGGCGAGAAATTCCGCGAAACGTTCTTTCCCGATCACGGCCATCACGCTCAAACCGATTGCGCTGTCGACAGAATAGCGGCCACCGACCCAATCCCAGAAGCCGAACATGTTGTCGGTGTTGATGCCGAAGTCGTCGACCAGCTTCTCGTTGGTCGACACCGCGACGAAATGCTTGGCCACCGCGGCATCCCCGAGCGCATCGGTCAGCCAGCGGCGCGCAGCCGTCGCGTTGGTGAGCGTCTCCAACGTCGAGAAGGTTTTTGACGCGACGATGAAAAGCGTTGTGGCCGGGTCGAGCCCGTCGAGTGTGGCGACCATGTCCGCCGGGTCGACGTTGGACACGAACCGCGCGGAGATGCCTGCGTCGGCGTAGTGGCGCAACGCTTGATACACCATCACCG
Organism: Mycolicibacterium pulveris; assembly: GCA_050205315.1. Classification (GTDB taxonomy): domain Bacteria; phylum Actinomycetota; class Actinomycetes; order Mycobacteriales; family Mycobacteriaceae; genus Mycobacterium; species Mycobacterium pulveris_A. The sequence continues at coordinate 326,785 of JBNMRA010000001.1, forward strand.
GACCCAGATCTGAACCCCCGATGCCGATGTTGACGACGGTTTTGATCCGTTCGCCGGTGGCGCCCGTCCACTCGCCGCTGCGCAACCGGTCGGTGAAATCACCCATCCGGTCCAACACCGCGTGCACGTCCGCCACGACGTTCTGGCCGTCGACGACCAATTCGGCGCCGCGCGGCAACCGCAGCGCCGTGTGCAACACCGCACGGTTCTCCGAGGTGTTGATGTGCACCCCCGAGAACATCGCGTCGCGGCGCTGCTCGAGCCGGGCGGTGCGGGCCAGATCCACCAGCAGCTGCAACGTCTCCCGGGTCACCCGGTGCTTGCTGTAGTCGATATAGAGGTCACCGAGGTTCAGCGCGAACTCGGTGCCGCGCGCCGGGTCGTCGGCGAAGAGCTGCCGGAGATGCTTTTCGCCGATCTCGTTCCGATGCCGTTGCAGCGCCTGCCACGCATCGGTTGCGGTGATATCGGGGATGTCGGCACTCATGACGACGACCCTAGTGCGGGAAAAAGCCCGAAGGTGTAAGAGAGGAAGTATGGATACCGCCAAGCTGCTGTCGTCAGTACCCACCGGGTTGTGGATCGGCGGTGAGCAACGCGCAGGATCGTCGACGTTCGATGTGCTCGACCCGTCCGACGACCAGGTGTTGGCCTCCGTCGCCAACGCCACCCCCGACGATGCGATCGCCGCGCTGGACGTCGCATCCGGTGTGCAGGCCGAGTGGGCGGCCACCGCGCCGCGTGAACGCGGCGAGATTCTGCGCGCGGTGTTCGAGAAGATCACCGAACGCGCCGACGACATCGCCGCGCTGATGACCCTGGAGATGGGCAAGGTCCTGGCGGAAAGCATGGGCGAGGTCAAATACGGTGCGGAGTTCTTCCGCTGGTTCGCCGAGGAGGCGGTGCGCATCGCAGGCCGCTACCAGAGCAGTCCGGCCGCGACTGGACGGATCCTCGTCACCAAGCAGCCGGTCGGGCCCTGCTACGCGATCACGCCGTGGAATTTCCCGCTGGCGATGGGCACCCGCAAGATCGGCCCGGCGCTGGCCGCCGGGTGCACGATGATCGTCAAACCCGCGCAGGAGACGCCGCTGACCATGCTGCTGCTGGCCCAGCTGATGGACGAGGCCGGCCTGCCCAAGGGCGTGCTGTCGGTGCTGCCGACCAACAGCCCCGGGCCCGTCACCGAGGCCCTGATCGACGACGGACGGCTGCGCAAGCTGACCTTCACCGGCTCCACCGGCGTCGGTAAGGCGCTGGTCAAGCAGTCGGCCGACAAACTGCTGCGCACCTCGATGGAGCTCGGCGGCAATGCGCCGTTTTTGGTGTTCGACGACGCCGACGTCGACGCGGCGGTGGACGGCGCGATCCTGGCCAAGATGCGCAACGGCGGTGAGGCCTGTACGGCGGCCAACCGCTTCCACGTGGCGAACTCGGTACGCGAGGAGTTCACCGAGAAGCTGATCAAGCGGATGAGCGAGTTCACCCTCGGCAAGGGCCTCGACGAGTCGTCGAAGCTGGGCCCGTTGATCAACGCCAAACAGGTCGCCACCGTCCAAGACCTGGTGTCCGACGCGGTCGCGCGCGGCGCCACCGTCGCCGTCGGCGGTGAAGCCCCCGGCGGGCCCGGCAACTTCTACCCGGCCACCGTGCTGACCGACGTCCCCGCCGACGCCCGCATCCTCAAGGAAGAGGTGTTCGGGCCCGTCGCCCCGATCACCGGTTTCGACACCGAAGACGAAGGCGTGGCCGCCGCCAACGACACCGAGTACGGGCTGGCGACCTACGTCTACACCCAGTCGCTGGACCGCGCGCTGCGCGTCGCCGACGCACTGGAGTCCGGGATCGTCGGCATCAACCGCGGGGTGGTCTCCGACCCGGCCGCACCGTTCGGCGGCGTCAAGGAATCGGGCTTCGGGCGCGAGGGCGGGTTCGAAGGCATCGAGGAGTACCTCGAGATCAAGTACATCGCGCTGACGAAGTAACACTTCTGACGCGAGAAGACGCGTAATCGCATCGACACGCCGTCGCTAATGCGATTTGGCGTCTGCTCGCGCAGGAAGAATCCGGGCAGTGACCCCCGCCCGCCGACGCGACATCCCCGCCCTCGACGGGCTGCGCGCCGTCGCGGTGGCGCTGGTGCTCGCCGACCACGGCGGCATCCCCGGAGTGTCCGGCGGTTTTCTCGGCGTCGACGTCTTCTTCGTGCTGAGCGGTTTTCTGATCACCTCGCTGTTGCTCGACGAGCACGCCCGCACCGGGCGAATCGGTCTGCGCGACTTCTGGATCCGGCGCGCACGCCGGCTGCTGCCCGCGCTGCTGGTGGTCGTGCTCGCGGTGGTCGCCGCGCGTGAGCTGTTTCCGACGGAGGCCGTCGCGACCCTGCGCGACGACGCCGTCGCATCGTTCTTCTGGGTGGCCAACTGGGCGTTCGTCGCACAACGCACCGACTACTTCGCGCAGGGCGCGCCGCCCTCACCGCTGCAACACATGTGGTCGCTGGGCGTCGAGGAGCAGTACTACGCGCTGTGGCCGCTGCTGCTGCTCGGGCTGGCCGTGCTGTTCCGCGCCCGGCTGCGCGCGGCCGTGCTGGTGCTGGCAGGCGTCGGCGCGGCCGCATCGGCCACCGCGGCGATCGTGTTCACCAGCGACGAGTCGCTGAACCGGATCTACTTCGGCACCGACACCCGCGCGCAGGCGTTGTTGATCGGTGCGGGCGCGGCGGCGCTCGTGGTGCGCGACTGGTCGACGGTGACGCTGGGCGGCCCGGTCATCCGCGCTCCGTGGCGGCGGTGGCTGGCCAGGGCGCTGTCGCTGGTCGGTGTGGTGGTGTTGGGCGTGGCCGTGCACTACGCGACTGGCAGCACCGGCGACTTTCGCGGCGGTCTGCTGATCATCGTCGCGCTGGCGTCGGTGTTCATCGTCGCCGCGGTCGCGTTGGACCAGGACGGGCCGGTGGCCAGGGTGCTGGCGTGGCGTCCGCTGGTGTGGCTCGGCGCCATCTCCTACGGCGTGTACCTGTGGCACTGGCCGATTTTCCTGGCGCTCAACGGGGAGCGGACCGGCTGGTCGGGTTGGTCGCTGTTCGCGCTGCGCTGCGCGGTGACGATCGCGCTGGCGGCGGCGTCGTGGTGGTCGCTCGAACAGCCGGTGCGGCGGTGGCGTCCGGTGATCGTTCCGATGCTGCCGCTGGCCGCGGCCACCGCCGCCACCGCCGCGGTGGTGACGATGACGGTCCTGCCGGTCGGTGTGGCGCCGACCGAGGAGATGCCCAGCGAGGTCGACTCGGCGGCGTACGTCGGCGCCGAAGTCCCCGTCGAAGTCCACCGGCCCGCCGTGATCGCGCCCGGCACCAGGACCGTCGCGGTGTTCGGCGACTCGGTGGCCTGGACGATCATGCGGTATCTGCCGCCGACGCCCGGGTTCGCGTTCAGCAACTACACGACGATCGGGTGCGGCATCGCGCGCGGCGGACCGTATCGCCACGTCGGCGAAACGCTGAACCAGAAGCCGGAATGCGACGCGTGGCCGGCCCGGTGGACCCAGCGCATCAACCACGACCGGCCGGACGTGGTGCTGTTGATCATCGGCCGCTGGGAGGTCGTCGACCGGATGCACGAAGGCCGATGGGCGCATATCGGCGAACCGGTCTACGACGCGTACCTGCGCAGCGAACTCAACCGCGCGCTGGACATCCTCAGCTCAACGGGTGCGCGCGTCGTCGTCACCACCGAGCCCTACAACCGGCGCGGTGAGAAGCCCGACGGCACCCTCTATCCCGAGGACCGTCCCGACCGCATCGACGACTGGAACGATCTGCTGCGCCGCGTCGCGCTGAAGCGGCCCAACGTCACGGTGCTCGACCTCAACCGCAAGCTCGGCCCCAACGGCGGCTACACCAACCGCATCGACGGTATCCGGATGCGCAGCGACGGCCTGCATCCGACACCGGACGCGGTGCAGTGGTTGACGCCGTGGCTGACCGATGCGCTCAAGTAGTAGGGATTTCGGTGCGCTTACCATCGCTGAGCGCTCGTTTGCGCACCGAAATCGCCCAGGGGTCAGTGGCCTAGCCGGCCGCGGCCCAGGCGCAGCAGCAGCATCGCCAGGTCCTTACCCTCCGGGCCGAGCTCGCTGTAGCGCTCGATGACCTTCATCTCCCGGCTGTGCACCAGACGGGTGCCGCCGGAGGCCATTCGGGCCTTGCCGATCAGCTTGGACACCTCGGTGCGGCGCTTGACGGCCTCCAGAATCGCGGCGTCCAGCCGGTCGATCTCCAGCCGCAGGTCGTCGATGTCGGAGACCGGCTCGATGTCAGTAGTCATGGGATCCTCTTCGCTCTCGTTGTGCGGCAAATCTGGTCTCATCCGGTTTCGGGCCTCACACAAGAGACGAGCCCCGGATCCGGAAGCGGACCACGGGGCTCACAGAAGCTGCTAAACCACGGGCACCGCTGGCCGGTACCCGTAGAAAAATCGGCGTCGAGCCGCTTGCTGGCTGTTGAGCACCAATTGAGTGTGCCACCACCGGTGGCGTCCGCGCAAAGGATGTCCCTTGTCAGCGGTAAGTTTGGATGCGACATGAGTGTGCACGTGACCGGTTCGGATGCCATCACCGGCTTGGACCCCGCAGACGGCGACCTGCTGGCCGGCCTCAACCCGCAGCAACGCCGGGCGGTGCTGCACGAGGGCTCGCCGCTGCTCATCGTCGCCGGCGCTGGATCCGGTAAGACCGCGGTCCTGACCCGCCGGATCGCGTACCTGCTGGCCGCCCGCGACGTCGGCGTCGGGCAGGTGCTGGCCATCACGTTCACCAACAAGGCCGCCGCCGAGATGCGCGAGCGCGTGGTCGCGCTGGTCGGTCCCCGCGCGCGCTCGATGTGGGTGTCGACGTTCCACTCGACGTGCGTGCGGATCCTGCGCAACCAGGCGTCGCTGTTGCCCGGGCTGAACTCCAACTTCTCGATCTACGACGCCGACGACTCCCGGCGGCTGCTACAGATGATCGGCAAGGACCTGGGGCTCGACACCAAGCGGTATTCGCCGCGGCTGTTGGCCAACGGCATCTCGAACCTCAAGAACGAGCTGATCGGTCCGCAGGAGGCCGCCTCCGATGCCGCCGACGTCGGCGAGGAGATGCCGCGCATCATCGCCGAGGTCTACGCGGAGTACCAGCGCCGGCTGCGAGCGGCCAACGCGCTGGACTTCGACGATCTGATCGGCGAGACCGTCGCTGTGCTGCAAGCCTTTCCGCAGATCGCGCAGTACTACCGACGCCGGTTCCGGCACATCCTGGTCGACGAATACCAGGACACCAACCACGCCCAGTACGTGCTGGTGCGCGAGTTGGTCGGCCGCGAAACCCAGGACGGCGTCGCGCCTGCCGAGCTGTGCGTGGTGGGTGACGCCGACCAGTCCATCTACGCGTTCCGCGGCGCCACGATCCGCAACATCGAAGACTTCGAACGCGACTTCCCCAACGTCACAACGATTCTGCTGGAGCAGAACTACCGCTCGACGCAGAACATCCTCAACGCCGCCAACTCGGTGATCTCGCGCAACGCCGGCCGTCGCGAAAAGCGGCTGTGGACCGACGCGGGGGAGGGCGAGCTCATCGTCGGCTATGTCGCCGACAACGAGCACGACGAGGCGCGGTTCGTCGCCTCCGAGATCGACACGCTGGTCGATCGCGGGGACATCACCTATAACGACGTCGCCGTCTTCTACCGCACCAACAACTCCTCGCGCGCGTTGGAGGAGGTGTTCATCCGCTCCGGCATTCCGTACAAAGTCGTTGGCGGGGTTCGCTTTTACGAACGCAAGGAGATCCGCGACATCGTCGCCTACCTGCGGGTGCTGGACAATCCGGGCGACTCGGTGAGCATGCGGCGCATCCTGAACACCCCGCGGCGCGGAATCGGCGATCGCGCCGAAGCGTGCGTGGCCGTCCACGCCGAGAACACCGGGCTGAGCTTCAACGACGCGCTTCAGGCGGCTGCCGAGGGCAGGGTGCCGATGCTCAACACCCGTTCGGAGAAAGCGATCGCCGGCTTTGTCGAGATGCTCGACGAGCTGCGCGGGCGCCTCGACGGTGAGCTGGGCGACCTGGTGGAGGCGGTGCTCGAGAAGACCGGCTACCGCACCACGCTGGAATCCTCCAGCGACCCGCAGGATCTCGCCCGCCTGGACAACCTGAACGAATTAGTCAGCGTCGCACACGAATTCAGCACCGACCTGGCCAACGCCCAGGCGCTCGACGAACCGGTGGACGAGGACATCCCCGACACCGGGGTGCTGGCCCAGTTCCTGGAACGGGTGTCGCTGGTGGCCGACGCCGACGAGCTACCCGAGCACGGCGCCGGCGTGGTGACGATGATGACGCTGCACACCGCCAAGGGGCTGGAGTTCCCGGTGGTGTTCGTGACCGGTTGGGAAGACGGCATGTTCCCGCACATGCGCGCGCTCGGCGACCCCACCGAGCTGTCGGAGGAACGACGGCTGGCCTACGTCGGCATCACCCGGGCCCGCCAGCGGCTCTACGTCAGCCGGGCCAAGGTCCGCTCGTCGTGGGGCCAGCCGATGCTCAACCCGGAATCGCGGTTCCTCAAAGAGATTCCGCAGCACCTGATCGAGTGGCGGCGCACCGACCCGGGGCCGTCGATGTCGGCACCGGTCAGCGGGGCAGGGCGGTTCGGCACCCCGCGCCCGGCACCGGCACGGTCGTCGGCCGGTAAGCGTCCGCTGGTGGTGCTCGAACCCGGCGACCGGGTGAGCCACGACAAGTACGGGCTGGGTCGGGTTGAGGAGGTCTCCGGCGTCGGCGAATCCGCGATGTCGCTGATCGACTTCGGCAGCGCGGGCCGCGTCAAGCTGATGCACAACCACGCGCCGATCACGAAGCTCTGACCCTTTGGCCTCGGGGCGTGGGCTAGCCGCCGCGCTGCCAGCGTCGCGTCGACGGCAACAGGGCCAGCACAACGGTGGCCACCGGCAGCGCCGGGATCGCGTACACCACGGCCGGTAGCTTCGCGCCCGCGACGAACAGGCTGGAGAAGATCAGCAGCGCCACAACGCAACCCACCACGACCAGCAGGCGGCTCATCCGGCGGCGCAGCAACAGCCCGATCAGCCCGGCGATCAACGCGGCCGCCGATATCGCGGTCAGAAACGCCACCGCCACGCAGAACAGCGGATCGCTCGCCCACCAGCCGGTGATGATGTCGGTGGCGATCACCGCCGTCGCCCACCCCGACACAATGGCCATGACGGCCGTGGCGATCGCGGTGTGCGCGGTGGCCCGCCGGGCGGGTTCCACGGCGGTGGGCCGAGCCCGCGGGATGTACGCGGTCGCCGGTTCACCCGCCGCCGGCATCTCGCCGGTCGGGTGGCGACGGATGATGGTTGTCTGCGGGTCCTGGCCGACGGGGTGCTCGCCGGATGGATGACGACGAATGATGCCCGTCTCGGCGTTCGACGGCGCTGGGCGCGTCAGATCGGAATCGTCGTCGGCCACTCAGCCAGCGTAATTGTCAGACGCTCAGGGGGTCAGGCCCCGTTTGGCCAGCCAGCCGACCGGATCGACGCGGTCGGTGCCGTTCATCAACACCTCGAAGTGCAGGTGCGGTCCGGTCGAGTTGCCGGTGTTGCCCATCTTGGCGATCTGGTCACCGGCCCACACCCGCTGCCCGACATTGACCAGCACCGAGCTGAGGTGGCCGTAGAGCGTCACCGAGCCGTCGGAGTGGCGCAGCTTGACCATGGTGCCGTAACCGGCGTACGGGCCCGCCGAGATCACGACGCCGTCGGATGCGGCCAGGATCGGCGTGCCGATCGAGTTCGCGATGTCGATGCCGCCGTGCAGGACACCCCAGCGATATCCGAAGCCCGACGTCCACACCCCGGTGGTCGGCATCACGAACATCGGGCGCTGCAGCCGGGCCTCGCGCTCGGCGCGTTCCTGCGCGAACGCGGCCGCCTTCTGGATCTCCTCGGTGTGCACCGCCGAGCTGGCCGCGGGGGTGACCGCCACCACCTGCATGCCGTCCATCGAGCCGCTTATCGCTCCACCGCTGATCGCGGTCTGATCGGCGGCCAGCACGGTGGCCTCGGCGTCCTTGGCGGACGGGTGCGTCATCGAGTACGCGCCCGCGGCGGTGGCGCCGACGGCCATCGCCGCGACCACCAACCGGCCCTTCACCGGGACGTCGGGTTTGCGGTGCTCACCGCGGCGACCGATCTTGATGACGTCGGTGGCGGCCATGCCGTCGCTGGTGTCGGTGTGGCTGTCGCGATACGCGTGCGTACGGCGCTGATGCTTCGGACCTGCCTGGAACTCCGACGGCACCGCCAGCCGCAACGGGACCAGATCATCGGTGTCGTGCAGGTCATCGAGCTCGGGAGCGGAGATGACGTCGGACTCGCGGTCGAACGCGCTGCTCTCCCGGAAGTCCACGTCGGCCAGATCACCGAACTCGTTGAACGGGATGATCTGGGTGACTTCAGCGGAGCTTTCGGTGGCGCGGCCGATGACCTGCCGTTTCGTCGACGCCCCAGCGGGGAATCTGGACGAACGGTGTGCAGCCAACCTCGGGAGTCCTTTTCGCTGTGATCAAAACGTGACCTTGACCAGAAGGCACGTTAACCAAACCCCAATGTTGGCTGCAAGCCAAGTGGAAATTCCGTTGGGGATTGTGAGGTGTATCACCATGGCCGCCCGGTGAGATCGACCACATGAGCGGTGGGCGGTGCATAAGAACTCGGCGCGTGTCGATAAAGTTCCCCCGAGCCCGTCAGGCCCGAACCAGCAGTCAACGCGCTAGAGACAGTGAGTCCATGGACCTCTTCGAATACCAGGCGAAAGAACTGTTCGCCAAGCACAACGTGCCCACCACGCCCGGCCGGGTGACCACCACCGCTGAGGACGCCAAGGCGATCGCCGAGGAGATCGGCAAGCCGGTGATGGTCAAGGCACAGGTCAAAACCGGCGGCCGCGGCAAGGCCGGCGGCGTCAAGTACGCGGCCAGCGCCGACGACGCGTTCACCCACGCGCAGAACATCCTCGGCCTCGACATCAAGGGCCACATCGTCAAGAAGCTGCTGGTTTCGGAGGCCAGCGACATCGCCGAGGAGTACTACATCTCGTTCCTGCTCGACCGGGCCAACCGCACCTACCTGGCGATGTGCTCGGTCGAAGGTGGCATGGAGATCGAAGAGGTCGCCGCCACCAAACCCGAGCGGCTGGCCAGGGTGCCCGTCGACGCGATCAAAGGTGTCGACGAGGCGTTCGCGCGCGAGATCGCCGAGAAGGGTCATCTGCCTGCCGAGGTGCTCGACGCGGCGGCGGTGACGATCGCCAAGCTGTGGGAGGTCTTCGTCGCCGAGGACGCCACGCTGGTCGAGGTCAACCCGCTGGTTCGCACGCCCGACGACCAGATCCTGGCGCTGGACGGCAAGGTCACCCTGGACGGCAACGCCGACTTCCGCCATCCCGAGCACGCGGAGTTCGAGGACCGCGACGCGACCGACCCGCTGGAACTGAAGGCCAAGGAGAACGACCTCAACTACGTCAAGCTCGACGGTGCGGTCGGCATCATCGGCAACGGCGCCGGCCTGGTCATGTCGACGCTGGATGTGACCGCGTACGCGGGGGAGAAGCACGGCGGGGTGAAACCGGCCAACTTCCTCGACATCGGCGGCGGCGCGTCGGCCGAGGTGATGGCCGCCGGCCTGGACGTCATCCTCAACGACCCGCAGGTCAAGAGCGTCTTCGTCAACGTGTTCGGCGGCATCACCGCCTGCGACGCGGTCGCCAACGGCATCGTCAACGCGCTGAAGATCCTCGGTGACGAGGCCAACAAGCCGCTGGTGGTCCGCCTGGACGGCAACAACGTCGAAGAGGGTCGCCGCATCCTGGCCGAGGCCAACCACCCGTTGGTGATCCAGGCCGACACCATGGACTCCGGCGCCGACAAAGCCGCCGAGCTGGCGAACAAGTAAGGGACGCAAGTAATGTCGATCTTTCTGAACAAGAACTCCAAGGTCATCGTCCAGGGCATCACCGGCGGCGAGGGCACCAAGCACACCGCGCTGATGCTCAAAGCCGGCACCCAGATCGTCGGCGGCGTGAACGCGCGCAAGGCCGGAACGACGGTGTCGCACAAGGACTCCGGCGGCAAGGACATCGAACTGCCGGTGTTCGGCACCGTCGCCGAGGCGATGAAGGAGACCGGCGCGGACGTGTCGGTGGTGTTTGTGCCGCCCAAGTTCGCCAAGGACGCGATCATCGAGGCCATCGACGCCGAGATCCCGTTGCTCGTGGTGATCACCGAGGGAATTCCGGTGCAGGACACCGCATATGCGTGGGCCTACAACGTCCAGAAGGGGCACAAGACCCGGATCATCGGCCCGAACTGCCCGGGCATCATCACGCCGGGCGAGGCGCTGGCGGGTATCACGCCGGCCAACATCACCGGCCCGGGTCCGGTCGGGCTGGTGTCGAAGTCGGGCACGCTGACCTACCAGATGATGTTCGAGCTGCGTGACTTCGGCTTCTCGACCGCGATCGGCATCGGCGGCGACCCGGTCATCGGCACCACCCACATCGACGCGATCGAGGCGTTCGAGAAGGATCCCGACACCAAGGTGATCGTGATGATCGGCGAGATCGGCGGCGACGCCGAAGAGCGCGCGGCCGACTACATCAAGGACAACGTGTCCAAGCCGGTCGTCGGCTATGTCGCGGGCTTCACCGCACCTGAAGGCAAGACGATGGGTCACGCCGGCGCGATCGTGTCCGGTTCGTCGGGCACCGCGGCGGCCAAGCAGGAGGCGTTGGAAGCCGCCGGCGTCAAGGTGGGCAAGACCCCGTCGGCGACGGCACAGCTGGCCCGCGAGATCCTGCAAAGCCTGTAGAAATTTGGCGCGAGCAGACGCAAAGTGCCCCTCTGGCCGGGGTGTCGAGGGCCTTTTGCGTCTGTTCGCCGAAGAAGGGTGAGTCCATGGCGGTCGATCCCCGGACTCCGGTCATCGTCGGCGTCGGTCAGTTCACCGAGCGCATCGACGACCCCGACTACCGGGGCATGTCCGCGGTGGACCTCGCGACGGAGGCGGTCCGTGCGGCGCTGGCCGACACCGGTGTCGACCCGGCCACCGTCGCCAACGCCATCGAAACGGTATACGGGCTGCGGCAATTCGAGATCTCCGGGCCGATGCCCGCCACGCTGGGCAAGTCGAACAACTACCCCCGCTCGGTGATGAACCGCGTCGGCGGCAACCCGGCCCGCGTCGTGCTGGAACCCGTCGGCGGCCAGGGACCGCAGAAGCTGGTCACCGAAGCGGGCGGCGCGATCGCGGCCGGCGAGACCGACGTCGCGATGATCATCGGCTCCGAGCCGGGTTCGACGGCACGGTACTTCGCCAACCGCGAAAACAAGCCCGACTTCACCGAACACGTCGACGGCCAGTTGGAGGACCGCGGCCACCAGATCCACCAGTACTTCACCGAGTACACCGCCAAGCACGGATTGACCGGCGCGGCGGTGCAATACGGGCTGCTGGACAACGCCCGCCGCAGCCGGCTCGGCCTCGGTGTCGCCGAATACCGGCGACAGATGGCCGAGTTGTTCGCACCGCTGTCGAAAGTGGCGGCCAAGAACCCGTTCTCCTCCTCGCCGGTCGAGCGTTCGGTCGACGAGATCGTCACGGTCACCGACGGCAACCGGATGATCTGCGACCCGTACCCCCGGCTGCTGGTCGCCCGAGACCAGGTCAACCAGGGTGCTGCCGCGATCATGATGTCGGTGGCCGCCGCGCGCCGCCTCGGCATCCCTGAGCCGAAATGGGTGTATCTGCACGGTCATTCGGATATGACCGAGCAGGCGCTGCTGGACCGTGTCGACCTCGGCGCCAGCCCTGCGGCGGTGCACGCGGCGCGAGAAGCGCTGCGGGTGGCCGAGATCGGCGTCGACGACATCGCCACCTTCGACCTGTACAGCTGCTTTCCGTTCCCGGTCTTCGTGGTCTGCGAGGCGCTGGGCATCGACGGCGCCGACCCCCGCGGCCTGACGGTGACCGGTGGCCTGCCCTACTTCGGCGGGCCGGGCAACAGCTACTCGCTGCACGCCATTGCCGAGACGGTGACGCAATTGCGCGACAGGCCAGGGCAATTCGGCTTCGTCGGCGCCAACGGCGGCACGATGAGCAAGTACTCGGCCGGTGTCTACTCCACCCGGCCGGCCGAATGGCGATCCAACCGCAGCGGTCAGCTCAACGAGCAGATCAGCGCGTTGCCGAAGGTCCCGGTCACCGAGCAGCCCACCGGCGCGGCCACGATCGAGACGTACTCCGTGCGTTACGACTGGCCCACCACCACGGGCATCATCATCGCGCGCCTCGACGCCGACAACTCGCGCTTCCTGGCCACCACCGCGGATCCCGATCTGGTGGCGTTGATGCGCGACGGCGATCCGCTCGGCGCGGCGATCAACGTGCAGCCGACCGAACACGGCAACCGCGCGACGCTGAGGTAACCGACGATGCAGCGGGTCGCATTCGCCGCGGTGCTGCTGCTCGCGCTGTTGACCGGATGCGGTTCGGGTGCTGAACGCGACACCGTCGTCGTGTTCGCGGCCGCATCGCTGCGAGCACCGTTCACCGAGCTCGGCGCGCGGTTCGAAAGCGCCAATCCCGGTGCATCGGTGGAGTTCTCGTTCGCCGGGTCGTCGGACCTGGCTACGCAGCTGACGCAGGGCGCGCGGGCCGACGTGTTCGCATCGGCGGACGCCACGAACATGGACAAGGTGGGCAGGGCGGGCCTGCTGGCCGGTGAGCCGGTGACCTTCGCGTCGAACACGCTGACCATCGCCGTCGCACCGGGTAACCCCAAGAGCATCAACGGGTTTCGTGATCTCGCCCGCCCCGGCGTCACCGTCGTCGTCTGCGCACCCCAGGTGCCCTGCGGCGCGGCCACCCGACGCGTCGAAGAAGCGGCGGGCGTCGACCTGGAACCGGTCAGCGAGGAATCGTCGGTCACCGACGTGCTCAACAAGGTGACCAGCGGCCAGGCCGACGCCGGCCTGGTCTACGTCACCGACGCGCGGGACGCCGGGGGCAAGGTCACCGCGGTGGCCTTTCCCGAGGCGAACGACGCCGTCAACACCTATCCGATCGCCACCCTCGAGCAGTCGCAAAACCCGGAGCTGGCAACCAAATTCGTCGAGTTCGTCACCGGAGAACCGGGGCGGCGCGTTCTCGGCGCGGCCGGCTTCGGCACACCCTGATCAGGCCAGCGCGGCCAGCTTGCCCGCGAGCCGCTCGACGTAGGCGGCGACGTCGTCGGCGGACTTGTCGGGCAGCCCGAACAGCACCTCGGTGACCCCGAGGTCGGCCCACCGCGCCAACTTGTCCGGATCCGGTTTGAAGTCCAGCGCCACGATCTGCGGGGCACCCTGGCGGCCCCCGTCGGCCCAGATGTCCTGCAGCTGCTTCACCGGCGCGTCGATGTCGAAGTCGCGTGGCGTGGTGATCCAGCCGTCGGCCGAACGGGTGATCCACTTGAAGTTCTTCTCCGTGCCCGCCGCACCGACGAGCACCGGGATGTGCGGCTGCACCGGCTTCGGCCACGCCCAGCTCGGCCCGAAGTTGACGAACTCACCCTCGTAGGCCGCCTCCTCCTGGGTCCACAGCGCCCGCATCGCCTCCAGATATTCGCGCAACATCGTGCGGCGGCGGCCGGGCGGCACGTTGTGATCTGCCAGCTCGTCGGTGTTCCAGCCGAAGCCCACGCCGAGGCTGACCCGACCGCCGGACAGATGATCGAGCGTGGCGACCGTCTTGGCCAGCGAGATCGGGTCGTGCTCGACCGGCAGCGCGACCGCCGTCGATAACCGCACCCGCGTCGTCACCGCACACGCGGTGGCCAGGCTCACCCACGGATCCAACGTGCGCATATAGCGGTCGTCCGGCAACGACTCGTCGCCCGTCGTCGGATGGGCGGCCTGCCGCTTGATCGGGATGTGCGTGTGTTCGGGCACATAGAAGGTGGTGAACCCGTGGTCGTCGGCGAGCTTGGCGGCGGCTGCCGGGGTGATACCGCGGTCGCTGGTGAAAAGTACGAGCCCGAAATCCATGACTAGAATTAGAACGTGTTCTAGTCCTAAGGGCAACACTGGGGTCGACAGCGGCCCCGCGGCTCGGGCTGTCTGCGGCTTTTTGCACGTCACACCGAAATCGAGTACGGCGATGCGCCGTCGTGGCCCAAGACGCGCGAAATCCAAGCTTCCGAAGTGAATTCGACCGGACAACCCGTGCCGCGTCGAACCGGCGCAGGTGCGCTAGCGTGGACTTCAAGCCCGACAGCACAGGAGAGGTCATGACCTACCCGCCCGGTCCGTCCGGTAGCCCCGGATACCCGCCCGCACACCAGCCGACCACCCAGTTCTCCGCGCCGACACAGCAGTTCGGCAAGGTGGGGGAGCCCGCTTCCCAGACGCCGGAAGGCCCGAGCAGGCTGCCCACCTATCTGACCGCGGCCGTGGCCGCCCTCGGCCTGGCGGTGTACCTGGCGAGCTTCGGTCCGCTTTTCACCATCGCCGCGTCTGACTTCCCGGGGCTGGTCGACGTCAGCGGTGGCTCCTTCGGTCTGGTGCTGGCCGTCGCGGCCGCGGTGTTGGCCGGTCTGCTCGCCGGGGTCAGCCTGCTGCCCAAGCAGACGGTCGCGACATCGCTGGTGACCGTCCTGTCGGTGCTGGCGTTCTTGCTCGTCATCGCCGAAGTCATCAACAAGCCCAGCGTCGCCTCCATCGACTGGGGGCTGTACCTGGTCATCGCGTTCACGGTGCTGCAGGCGATCGTCGCGGTGGCGGTGCTGCTGTTCGAGACCGGCATCGTCAGCGCGCCCACCCCGCGCCCGAAGTACGACCAGAGCTACGGGCAGTACGGCGGTCCCGGCGGCCCCTATTACGGCCACCAGTACGGCGGGCCGCAGCAGCAGCGTCCGGGCTACCCGACGCCGTACGGCGGCTATCCCAGCGGTCCGTCGACCGGCGGATTCGCCAGCCCGCAGCCCGGCTCGCAACCAGGCTCCCAGCAAGGCGCCCAGCAGGGCTCGCAGTCCGGTTCGCAGTCCGGCGGTCAAAGCGGCCCGCCCACCCCGCCGACCGGATTCCCGACGTACGGGCAACCGCCGTCGAACTCGAACCAGACGACACAGGCTTCGACGCAGCCGTCGTCCTCCTCGCAGTCCGGGCAGCCGCCGTCGTAGTCTGAGCCGCGCGTGCGTCAACTTCGCGCACGCGTGAGCACGTGCGAGGAGCGGCCAACCAGTGGACAACCGACCGGTCGGCGCACGCCAAGCGCGTGAGCTGCTTCGGGTCGCGTTCGGGCCGTCGATCGTCGCGCTCGTCATCATCGCGGCGGTGGTGCTGATCCAGCTGCTGATCGCGAACAGCGAGATGACCGGCGCGTTCGGTGCGATCGCCAGCATGTGGCTGGGCGTGCATCTGGTGCCGGTGTCGATCGGCGGCGCCGAACTCGGGGTGATGCCGCTGCTGCCCACGCTGGCGATGGCCTGGGGGACCGCGCGCACCACGGCCGCCGCCACGTCACCGCAGAGCTCGTGGTTCGTCACCCGGTGGGTGGTCGGATCCGCATTGGGCGGACCGCTGCTGGTCGCGGCGATTTCGCTGGCGGTCATCCACGACGCCGCCTCGGTGCTCACCGACCTGCAGACCCCCAACGCGCTGCGCGCGTTCGGCAGCGTGCTGGCGGTGCATGCGATCGGTGCGGCCGTCGGCGTCGGATCCCGCGTTGGTCGACGGCTGTTGAGCGCGTCGCCACTGCCGCCGTGGCTGCCCGACGCGATCCGCGCCGCGACCGCCGGGGTGCTGGCCCTGATCGGGTTGTCCGGCGTCGTGGCGGCCGGCTCGCTGATCGTGCACTGGTCGACCATGCATGACCTGTTCGGCATCACCGATTCGGTGTTCGGCCAGCTCAGCCTCACCGCGTTGTCGATCCTGTACATCCCGAACGTGCTCGTGGGCACCGCGGCGGTAGCCGTCGGCTCCAGCGCGCACATCGGGCTGGCCACGTTCAGCTCGTTCACCGTGTTCGGCGGCGACATCCCCGCGCTGCCCGTGCTGGCCGCCGTGCCGACGCCGCCGCTGGGGCCGGTGTGGGTGGCGTTGCTGATCGTGGCGGCGGTATCCGGGGTCGCCATCGGTCAGCAGTGTGCGCGACGGCCGCTGCCGTTGGTGCCCGCGCTGCTCAAGCTCGTCGTCGCCGCGGTGTTGGCCGCGGTGACGATGGCGCTGCTCGGTTATGCCGGCGGCGGTCGGCTGGGCAACTTCGGCGACGTGGGCGTGGACCAGACCACGTTCGGCCCCGC
Source organism: Mycolicibacterium pulveris (assembly GCA_050205315.1). GTDB lineage: Bacteria > Actinomycetota > Actinomycetes > Mycobacteriales > Mycobacteriaceae > Mycobacterium > Mycobacterium pulveris_A. The sequence continues at coordinate 343,165 of JBNMRA010000001.1, forward strand.
CGTGTTCCTGTGGTTCGCCGGTATCGGTGGGCTGACGGTGGCGATGTCCGGCGGCATCGCCCGTCGACCGCGGCCGCCCAAGCCCGAACCCGAACCAGAGCCCGAACCCGAGCCCCAACCAGAGCCAGAGCCCGAACCCGAACCCGAGCCGCTGGCCGACGTCGACGACGAGCCCGAGCCGACACCCGAGGAACCCCCCGCCGCGGTCGACAACGCACCAGCCGCGCCGCCCGTCGAGGACCCCGAGGAACACTTCGTCGTCGACGACGACGTTTCGCCTGATACCACCGCGGACCGGCCGGGCAACGGTGACCATTAGGCTCGCAGACGTGCAGGAACCGCTTCGTGTGCCACCCAGCGCACCGGCGCGGGTCGTGGTGCTGGCCTCGGGTACGGGGTCGCTGCTGGCGTCCCTGCTCGCGGCCGCGGTCGGCGACTATCCGGCCCGCATCGTCGCGGTCGGCACCGACCGCCAATGCGCCGCCTTGGAGATCGCCGCGTCGTCGTCGGTGCCGACCTTCACCGTCGCGCTTCGCGACCACCCCGACCGCGCGGCCTGGGACGCCGCGCTCACCGAGGCCGTCGCCGCCCACGACCCCGACCTGGTGGTCTCTGCGGGGTTCATGAAAATCCTTGGCCCCCAGTTCCTTTCCCGCTTCCCGGGTCGTGTGCTCAACACCCACCCGGCGCTGCTGCCGGCTTTTCCCGGCGCGCACGCGGTGCTGGATGCGCTCGCCTACGGCGTGAAGGTCACCGGCTGCAGCGTGCATCTGGTCGATGCGGGCACCGACACCGGGCCGGTGCTGGCCCAGGAGGCGGTCCCGATTCTCGACGACGACGACGAAGCCACCCTCCACGAGCGCATCAAGGTCGTGGAGCGACGGCTGCTCGTGGAAGTGCTCGAAGCGCTCGCGACCCGCGGCGTGACCTGGACCGGACGAAAGGCGACCCTGGGATGAGCGACAAGCGGCCGATTCGGCGCGCGTTGATCAGCGTGTACGACAAGACCGGCCTGCCCGAGCTGGCCCGCGGGCTGCACGACGCGGGGGTCGCCATCGTCTCGACCGGATCGACCGCCAAAACCATTGCCGACGCCGGGGTTCCGGTCACACCGGTGGAGGAGGTGACCGGCTTTCCGGAGGTGCTCGACGGCCGGGTCAAGACCCTGCACCCGCACGTACACGCCGGGCTGCTGGCCGATCAGCGCAAACCCGAACATGTTTCGGCGCTGGCCGAACTCGGTGTCGCCGCATTCGAACTCGTCGTGGTGAACCTGTATCCGTTCACCGAGACCGTCGCCTCCGGAGCCGGCATCGACGAATGCGTCGAGCAGATCGACATCGGCGGACCGTCGATGGTCCGTGCCGCCGCGAAGAACCACCCCAGCGTCGCCGTGGTCGTCGACCCGTTAGGCTACGACGGGGTGCTCGCCGCGGTGCGTGCCGGCGGGTTCAGCCTCGAGGAACGAAAGAAGCTGGCCGCGCTGGCATTTCGGCACACCGCCGAGTACGACGTTGCGGTCGCGTCGTGGATGGGCTCGGTGCTGGCACCTGAGGAGGGGCCGGCGCCCGCATCGCTGCCGCAGTGGCTGGGTGCGACGTGGCGACGCGAAGCCGTACTGCGCTACGGCGAGAACCCACACCAGCAGGCCGCGCTGTACCGCGACGACGCGGCGTGGCCCGGGCTGGCGCAGGCCGAGCAGCTGCACGGCAAGGAGATGTCCTACAACAACTACACCGACGCCGACGCGGCCTGGCGCGCGGCATTCGACCACGAGGACACCTGCGTCGCGATCATCAAGCACGCCAACCCGTGTGGCATCGCGGTCTCGTCGGTCTCGGTGGCCGACGCGCACCGCAAGGCCCACGAATGCGATCCGCTGTCGGCGTTCGGCGGGGTGATCGCCGCCAACACCACGGTCAGCGTCGAGATGGCCGAGACCGTCGCCGACATCTTCACCGAGGTGATCATCGCGCCCGCCTACGAACCCGGCGCGGTGGAAGTGCTGGCCCGCAAGAAGAACATCCGGGTGCTGGTGGCGTCCGAGCCGCAGCCGGGCGGGGCGGAGTTCCGCCAGATCAGCGGCGGCCTGCTGGTGCAGCAGCGCGACGCGTTCACCGCGCCCGGCGACGACGCGGTCAACTGGAAACTGGTGGCCGGTTCGCCCGCGGACCCGGCGACGCTGGCCGATCTGAAGTTCGCGTGGCGGGTGTGTCGGGCGGTGAAGTCCAACGCGATCGTCGTCGCGGCCGACGGTGCCACCGTCGGGGTCGGGATGGGCCAGGTCAACCGGGTCGACGCCGCGCGGCTGGCGGTGCAGCGCGCAGGGGACCGGGTGCGCGGCGCCGTCGCGGCCTCCGATGCGTTCTTCCCGTTTCCCGACGGCCTCGAGACGCTGATCGACGGCGGGGTGAGGGCCGTCGTGCATCCCGGCGGATCGGTGCGCGACGATCAGGTCACCGAGGCCGCCGCCAAGGCCGGCATCACGCTCTACCTGACCGGCGCCCGCCACTTCGCGCACTGACCTCTCCCGACGCGCCGAACGTGGATTACCCGCACGCCGTCGGCGCCGGGACCGTGGCTTGACCCCACACTCGACCGCGGACGCACCGAGTTGCGTAGCTTGGAGTGGTGACTCAACCACGTGATCTGCCCCGTACCGTCGGCGAGCTGAGAGCTTCCGGCCATCGCGAGCGGGGCGTGAAGCAGGAAATCCGGGAGAACTTGCTGACCGCCCTCACCGAGGGCCGCGACCCGTGGCCGGGCATCCTCGGCTTCGAGGACACCGTGATCCCGCAGCTGGAGCGGGCCCTGATCGCCGGCCACGACGTGGTGTTGCTCGGCGAACGCGGCCAGGGTAAGACGCGGCTGCTGCGCGCGCTGACCGGTCTGCTCGACGAGTGGACGCCCGTCATCGACGGCGCGGAGCTCGGCGAGCACCCGTACAGCCCGATCACCCCGGAGTCGATCCGGCGCACCGCCGACTCGGGTGACGACCTGCCGATCGTGTGGCGACACCGCAGCGAGCGCTACACCGAGAAGCTGGCCACCCCCGACACCAGCGTGGCCGATCTGGTCGGCGACATCGACCCGATCAAGGTGGCCGAAGGCCGCAGCCTCGGCGACCCCGAGACCATCGCCTACGGGCTGATCCCGCGCGCCCACCGCGGCATCGTCGCGATCAACGAGCTGCCCGACCTCGCCGAGCGCATCCAGGTCGCGATGCTCAACGTGATGGAGGAGCGCGACATCCAGGTGCGCGGATACACGTTGCGGCTACCGCTCGACGTGCTCGTGGTGGCCAGCGCGAACCCCGAGGACTACACCAACCGCGGCCGCATCATCACCCCGCTGAAGGACCGGTTCGGCGCCGAGATCCGCACCCACTACCCGCTGGAGCTCGACGCCGAGATCGGCGTCATCAAACAGGAGGCGCAGCTTTCGGCCGAGGTCCCCGAGTACCTGCTCGCGGTGTTGGCCCGGTTCGCCCGCTACCTGCGTGAGTCGCGGTCCATCGATCAGCGGTCGGGGGTCTCGGCGCGGTTCGCGATCGCGGCCGCCGAAACCGTCGCCGCCGCGGCGCGGCACCGCTCGGCCGTGCTCGGCGAGCAGGATCCGGTGGCCCGGGTGGTCGACCTGGCCACGGTGATCGACGTGCTGCGCGGCAAGCTCGAGTTCGAGACCGGCGAGGAGGGCCGCGAGCAGGCGGTGCTCGAGCACCTGCTGCGCCGCGCCACCGCCGACACCGCGCAGCGGCTGCTGGGCGGCATCGACGTCGCCCCGCTGGTGGTGGCGATCGAGAACGGCTCGGCGGTCACCACCGGTGAGCGGGTGTCGGCGCGCGAGGTGCTGGCCGCGGTGCCCGAGGTGCCCGCGATCGCCGAGGTGCAGAAGCGGCTCGAGGCCACGACGGACGGGCAACGCGCCGCCGCGGTCGAGTTGGCGCTCGAGGCGCTGTATCTGGCCAAGCGCATCGACAAGGAGTCCGGCGAAGGCGAAACTGTCTATGGTTAAACGGACTTCGCGGTATTCGCGCTACACCGGCGGTCCCGATCCGCTGGCGCCGCCGATCGACCTGCGCGAGGCGCTCGAGCAGATCGGGCAGGACGTGATGGAGGGCAGCTCGCCGCGACGCGCGCTGTCCGAGATGTTGCGCCGCGGCACCAAGAACATGCGCGGCGCCGACAAGCTGGCCGCCGAGGCCAACCGTCGTCGTCGAGAACTGTTGCAGCGCAACAACCTCGACGGCACGCTGCAGCAGATCAAGAAGCTGCTCGACGACGCGGTGCTGGCCGAGCGCAAGGAGTTGGCCCGCGCGCTCGACGATGACGCGCGGTTCCAGGAGATGCGCATCGAGAACCTGCCGTCGTCGCCGGCGAAGGCCGTCCAGGAACTCGCCGACTACCAGTGGCGCAGCCCCGAGGCGCGCGAATCCTACGAGCAGATCAAGGATCTGCTCGGCCGCGAGATGCTCGACCAGCGCTTCGCCGGAATGAAGCAAGCGTTGGAGAACGCCACCGACGAGGACCGGCAACGGGTCAACGACATGCTCGACGACCTCAACGACCTGCTCGACAAGCACGCCAAGGGCGAAGACACCGAGCAGGACTTCGCCGACTTCATGGACAAGCACGGCGAGTTCTTCCCGGAGAACCCGCAGAACGTCGAGGAGCTGCTGGACTCGTTGGCCAAGCGGGCGGCCGCCGCGCAGCGGTTCCGCAACAGCCTCTCGGCCGAACAGCGTGCGGAGCTGGATGCGTTGGCGCAGCAGGCATTTGGCTCGCCATCGCTGATGAACGCGCTCGACCGGCTCGACAGCCACCTGCAGGCCGCGCGGCCGGGTGAGGACTGGACCGGCTCGTCGCGGTTCTCCGGCGACAACCCGCTCGGGATGGGCGAGGGTGCGCAGGCGCTCGAGGACATCGCCGAGCTCGAACAGCTCGCCGAGGCGCTGTCCCAGAGCTACGCGGGCGCCACGATGGAAGACGTCGATTTGGACATGCTCGCGCGCCAGCTCGGCGAGGACGCCGCCGTCGACGCGCGCACGCTGGCCGAGCTCGAGCGGGCGTTGATGGATCAGGGTTTTCTGGACCGCGGCTCCGACGGGCAGTGGCGGCTGTCGCCCAAGGCCATGCGCCAGCTCGGCCAGACGGCGTTACGCGATGTGGCACAACAGCTTTCGGGCCGTCACGGCGAGCGCGAGACGCGCCGCGCCGGAGCCGCCGGTGAGCTCACCGGAGCGACGCGGCCATGGCAGTTCGGCGACACCGAGCCGTGGAACGTCACCCGCACCCTCACCAACGCGGTGCTGCGCCAGGCCGGTTCGGGTGCCGCGGTGCTGCCGATGAACATCACGGTCGAGGACGTCGAGATCTCCGAGACCGAGACCCGCACGCAGGCCGCCGTCGCGCTGCTGGTGGACACGTCGTTCTCGATGGTGATGGAGAACCGGTGGCTGCCGATGAAACGCACGGCGCTCGCGCTCAGCCACCTGGTCAGCACGCGGTTCCGCTCGGATGCGTTGTCGATCATCGCGTTCGGCCGCTACGCGCGCACGGTCACCGCCGCCGAACTGACCGGCCTGGAGGGCGTCTACGAGCAGGGCACCAACCTGCACCACGCGCTGGCGCTGGCGGTCCGGCATCTGCGCCGCCATCCCAACGCGCAGCCCGTCGTGCTGGTGGTCACCGACGGGGAGCCGACCGCGCACCTGGAGGACTTCGGCGACGGCGATGGCACGTCGGTGTTCTTCGATTATCCGCCCCATCCGCGCACCATCGCCCACACCGTCAAGGGCTTCGACGACGTGGCCAACCTCGGCGCGCAGGTGACGATTTTCCGGCTCGGCACCGACCCCGGCCTGGCGCGGTTCATCGACCAGGTGGCGCGGCGGGTGGAGGGACGCGTGGTGGTGCCCGACCTCGACGGGTTGGGCGCCGCGGTGGTCGGGGACTATCTGCGTTCGCGCCGCCGCCGCCGCTAGCGGCCCACCAACCCTCGGCGAGCAGACGCAAAGTCCCCCATTTCGACCCGAAAAAGGGGGATTCTGTGTTTGCTCGGCGGAGAAAGTCTCAGGCGGGTTTGCGCTTCTTGCGCTTGACGCCGACGCTGCCCCACAGCGAGAAGCCGCGGATGCGCACGCACGGCGCGCCGGGGGAGCCCTCGCCGCTGACGGCGTGCTCGAAGCGGCCCATCACCCCGACACCGCCCAGGTCGACGTTGACTTCCGGCGGCACCAGAATTGTCTGCCCACCGAAGATCGAATAGGTGTGGATCTCCACCTCCGGTGAGGTGAAATCGGCGTACCGCAAATCGACCACGCCGCCGCCGAACAGCGCGACGGTGGTCATCCGCTCGGGCACGTTCCACCGGCCGCGGCGTTCGAACCCGCTCAGAATCGCCAGCAGCAGCGTCGAGGGCGCAGGCCGGCACGGGCCGCCGCTGCGGGCGCGGCTGAACGCGCCCGGCAGATCGGCCGACAACCGGTCGAGTTCGTCGTACGTCTGCGCCGCGTAGGCCTTGGTCAGCCGATCCTCGTATTCGCTCAACTGCAGCCGGCCCTGCGCAGCCGCGTCCGTCAGCAACTGTGCTACCTGAATCCGATCGGTGTCAGCAGCACGCATGGAACCGTTCCGCGACGCTGGGGTACTCATCGAATACGAGCCTACGACGAACGCTGGCACATGCAAGGTACTTGTCCAAACTGTGCTCTCACCGTCCATGGCGAAGCATGTAGATCGCCAAACTTTATGGCTTCCGCGCCAGGTAGTCGGTGAAGCCGACGGTGCCCGCCGCGTTGTCCGGGGCCAGGTTGGCGCCCGTTCGGAAACCGCCGGCGATCCGGCCCGGCACGGGCAGCGCGACCGTTTTGCGGCGGCTGCCGCGCGCCGCGAGGTACATCCGGCCCAGCTCGGCATGGCTGTGCACGGTGGGGCCGCCGATGTCGGGCACCCGGCCTGCCGGCTCGTCGTCGACCAACTCGACGAGGCGCGTCGCGACGTCGTGGACGTCGATCGGCTGGAACCGCACCCCGCGCAGCGCCCACAGCACCGGGGAGAACCGCTGGATCGCGAAGCCGGTGCGGACCAGGTCGTGAAACTGGGTGGCGCGCAGCACGGTGTGCCCGACGCCCGAGGTCTGCAGGACCTGTTCGGTGCGCAACTTGGTTTTGTAGTACGGCAGCGGGATGCGGTCGATGCCGACGATCGACACGTGCACGATGTGTCTCACCCCGCTCCGGCGCGCCGCAGCCACCAGGTTGGCCGTTGACGTGACGTCCTTGCCTCCGGTGGGTTGGGTCGCGCAGTTGATCACCACGTCGATCCCGTCCAGCGCCGCGTCCAGGCCGGTGCCGGCGAGCAGGTCGCCCTGCGCCCAATGCACCCCGGTGTAGCCCACCCGGCGTTTGCGGCTGAGCGCTCTCACCCGATGCCCGGCGCCGACGGCCTCGGGGACCACGCAGTGCCCCAGCGTGCCGGTCGCCCCGGTGACGAGAACGCTGTGCGCCATCAGCCGCTCCAGCGCGGCGGCCGCTTCTGCAGGAACGCCATCATGCCTTCGCGGGCCTCCTCGGAGACGAACAGCTCGGCGGATTGTCTGGTCAGGTCTTCGGCGTGGCGGTCGAACCCATCCAGTATGCGCGCGGTCGTCAAGGCCTTGGCGGCCGCAAGTCCCTGCGGCGATCCCTTGCCGATGGCCGCGGCCAGCTCGGCCACGGTCGCGTCGACGTCGTCGGCGGCGACGGTGACCAGCCCGATCTCGGCGGCTTGGGCGGCGCCGAACTTCTCCCCGGTCAGAAAGTAACGGCCGGCGGAGCGGGGGGTCATCTTCGGCAGCAGGGTCAGCGAGATGATCGACGGCGCGACGCCGATGCGCGCCTCGGTCAGCGCGAACGTGCTCGTCGGTCCGGCGACCGCGATATCGCAGGCCCCGACCAGACCGAGGCCGCCCGCGCGGACGTGCCCGTCGACGGCGGCGATGACCGGCATCGGCAACTCGAGGATGCGGCGCAGCAGCCGGGTCATCTCGCGGGCGCGGTCGACGGCGACGTCGCCGGGGTCGCGTCCTGTGGCTTCGCCCAGATCGGCTCCCGCGCAGAAGGTTCCGCCGGTATGGCCGAGGACGACGACCCGCGCCGCGGGGTCGGCGAGCGCGTCGGTCAGGCCCTGGTGCAGCTGGTTGACCAGCGTGGTGGACAGCGCGTTGCGGTTCTCCGGCGAGTCCAGCGTGAGCCGCGCGACCGGACCGTCGAGGCGGTATCGGACCAGCGTGCTCATCAGTACGACCTCGGCAGCCCCAGCGAGGTCTGCGCCACGAAGTTGAGCACCATCTCCCGGCTGACCGGGGCGATGCGGGCCAACTTCGACGCGGTCACCGCCGCGGCGATGCCGTACTCCTTGGTCAACCCGTTGCCGCCCAGGGATTGGACGGCCTGGTCGACGGCGCGCACCGACGCCTCACCCGCGGCGTACTTGGCCATGTTCGCGGCTTCGGCGGCGCCGGCGTCGTCACCGCTGTCGTAGAGCGCGGCCGCCTTCTGCATCATCAGCTTGGCCAGCTCGATCTCGATGTGGTTCTGCGCCAACGGATGTGACAGCCCCTGGTGGGCACCGATCGGCGTTTTCCACACCTGGCGGGTGTTGACGTAGTCGACCGCCTTGTTGATCGCGAAGCGGCCCATGCCGACCGCGCTGGCCGCACCCATGATCCGCTCCGGGTTCAGCCCCGCGAACAGCTGCGCGATCGCCGCGTCCTCGGAGCCCACCAGCGCATCGGAAGGCAGGCGCACGTCGTCGAGAAACACCTGGAACTGGCTCTCCGGGCTGATCAGCTCCATCTCGATCTTGGTCCCGCTCAACCCTTTTGCGTCGGTGGGCACGATGAACAGCGCAGGCCGGAGGTTTCCGGTCTTGGCCTCTTCAGTGCGGCCCACCACCAGCACAGCCTGGGCCTGGTCGATGCCCGAGATGAACACCTTCTGCCCGGACAGAATCCAGTCCGAGCCGTCGCGGCGGGCCGTGGTGGTGATGCGGTGGCTGTTGGACCCGGCGTCGGGTTCGGTGATCGCGAAGGCCATCGTGATCGAGCCGTCGGCCAGACCCGGTAGCCAACGCTTCTTCTGCTCCTCGGTGCCGAACTTGGAGATGATCGTGCCGTTGATGGCCGGGGACACCACCATCATCAGCAGCGCCGAGCCGGCCGCGGCCATCTCCTCCATCACCAGCGACAGCTCGTACATGCCGGCGCCGCCACCACCGTACTCCTCGGGCAGGTTGACCCCGAGAAAGCCGAGTTTTCCTGCCTCCTGCCACAATTCGGTGGTGTGCTGGCCGGCGCGGGCCTTTTCCAGGTAGTAGTCCTGGCCGTAGTTGGCCGCCATCGCGGCGACGGCCTGGCGCAGCGCCTGCTGCTCCTCGGTCTCGACGAAGCTGCTCATCGGGAATCTCCTTCTGCGGTGTCCACCCGGGCAAGGACGGTGCCGACGTCGACCTGCTGCGCGGGTTCGACGTTGAGTTCGGCGAGCACACCGTCGGCGGGGGCGGTCACGGTGTGCTCCATTTTCATCGCCTCCAGCCACACCAGCGGCTGTCCGGCGCTGACCCGCTCGCCCACGGCTGCGCCGATGCGCAGCACCGAGCCCGGCATCGGTGCCAGCAGCGAACCGTGTGCAACGGCGGCGTCCGGGTCCGGAAAGCGCGACAGCGCAGCCAGCTGCACGGGGCCCAGAGGTGAGTCGACGAACACGTCATCGTGGTAGCGGGCGACGTCGAACGGGCGGTCCACGCCGTCCACGCGCAGCACGACCCGTTCGGGGGTGTTCGAGACCAGGACCACCCCGGCCACGTCGGGCAGTTCCACCCCGGCGCGGGTGAACCGATACCGGACCTCGTGCTCGGCGCCGGTCACGTCGCAGTAGCGCTTGGTCTGGAAACCCGAAGCCAGGTTGCGCCAGCCGCTGGGTGCGGCCGCGAAAACCGTTGCGCCCGCACGATTGTGCGCAGCGTCGGCCAACGCGGCGGCGACGGCGCTCAGCGTGACGGTCCGCTCGTCGGACAGCGACGCCGACAACGAGGCCAGGTCGTGGGTGTCGAAGAACGCGGTGTCGGTGGCGCCGTCCAGAAACGCCGGATGGCGCAGCACGTTGACCAGCAGGTCGCGGTTGGTGCGCACGCCGTGGATGCGGGCCCGGGCCAGCGCGTCGGCGAGTACGCCCGCGGCCTGCCTGCGGGTCGGGGCGTGCGAGATGACCTTGGCCAGCATCGGGTCGTAGTAGATGGAAACCGTTGAGCCGTCGACGATGCCCGCGTCCACGCGGACGTCACCGGTCACGTCGAACCGGTGCACCGTGCCGGCCTGCGGCTGCCAGCCCTTGGCCGGGTCCTCGGCGTAGAGGCGGGCCTCGATCGAGTATCCGCGCGACGACGGCGGTTCGGGTTCCAGGCGGCCGCCGTCTGCGACCTGCAGTTGCAGCTCGACCAGATCCAGGCCGGTGGTCAGTTCGGTGACGGGATGCTCCACCTGCAGCCGGGTGTTCATCTCGAGGAAGAAAAACTCCCCCGAGTCGTCGGCCATGAACTCGACGGTGCCCGCCCCGGTGTAGTCGATCGCCCTTGCCGCCAGCCGCGCGGCCTCGAACAGCTTGGCGCGCATCCCCGGTGTGCGTTCGACCAGCGGCGACGGCGCCTCTTCGATGATCTTCTGGTGGCGGCGCTGGATCGAACATTCGCGTTCGCCGACGGCCCACACGGCGCCGTGACCGTCGGCGAGCACCTGAACCTCGACGTGATGACCGGTGGCCAGGTAGCGCTCGCAGAACACCGTCGGATCGCCGAACGCGGACTGCGCTTCGCGCCGGGCGGCTTCGACCTGGCCGGGCAGTTCGGCCAGATCGCGGACCACCCGCATGCCACGGCCGCCGCCGCCCGCCGAGGCCTTGATCAGCACTGGCAGCGCCTCGGCCGGTACCGCGTCGGGGTCCAACTCGTCGAGCACCGGCACCCCCGCGGCGGCCATCAACTTCTTCGCCTCGATCTTGGAGCCCATCGCGGCCACCGCCGCGACCGGCGGGCCGATCCACGTCAACCCGGCATCCTGCACGGCAGCGGCGAATTCGGCGTTCTCCGAAAGGAATCCGTAACCGGAATGGACGGCGTCGGCGCCGGCGGCCTGCGCGGCGGCGATCAACTGGGCGGCATCGAGGTATCCGCGGGTGCCCTCGAGACGGACCCGGGCGTCGGCCTCGGCCACGTGCGGGGATTGGGCGTCGGGGTCGGTGTAGACCGCCACCGTGCCGATGCCCAGACGTCGGCAGGTGGCGAACACCCGTCGTGCGATCTCGCCGCGGTTGGCGACCAGCACCCGCGTGATCATTGCGCCTCTCCCTCGGTGATTTCGGTGCGCAAACCAGCGCTCACCGCTGCTAACCGCACCGAAATCGCAATCATGTTCACATCCGGAAGACGCCGAAGTTCGACGTCCCCTTGATCGGGCCATTGGCGATGGCGGACAGACACATTCCCAACACGGTGCGGGTGTCGCGCGGATCGATCACCCCGTCGTCATACAGCCGCCCGGACAGAAACATCGGCAGCGATTCGGCCTCGATCTGCGCTTCGACGGCGGCGCGAAGCGCCGCGTCGGCGTCCTCGTCGAACTGCTGGCCGCGGGCTTCGGCGGCGGCGCGGCTGACGATGGAGAGCACACCGGCCAGTTGTGTACCGCCCATCACCGCCGACTTCGCGCTGGGCCAGGCGAACAGGAACCGCGGATCGTAGGCGCGGCCGCACATTCCGTAGTGACCCGCGCCGTAGGAGGCGCCGATCAGCAGGGAGATGTGCGGAACGGTCGAGTTGGAGACGGCGTTGATCATCATCGACCCGTGCTTGATCATCCCGCCTTCTTCGTAGGCCTTGCCGACCATGTACCCGGTTGTGTTGTGCAGGAACAACAGTGGCGTGTCGGCGCGGTTGGCCAACTGGATGAACTGGGTGGCCTTCTGGGACTCCTCGGAGAACAGCACCCCGCGATGGTTGGCCAGGATGCCGATCGGATAGCCGTGCAGCATCGCCCATCCGGTCACCAGCGACGAGCCGTAGGACGCCTTGAACTCGTCGAACTCCGAGCCATCGACGATGCGCGCGATCACCTCGCGCGGGTCGAACGGCACCCGAAGATCCGACGGCACGATGCCGACGAGTTCCTCGGCGTCGAACAGCGGTGCGGTGACCGGGGCCGGTGTCGGCCCGAGTTTGCGCCAGTTCAACCGCGCCACGATGCGGCGGCCGATCCGGAGCGCGTCGAGCTCGTCGACGGCGAAGTAGTCGGCCAAACCCGATGTACGGGCATGCATTTCGGCGCCGCCGAGCGACTCGTCGTCGGATTCCTCCCCGGTGGCCATCTTGACCAGCGGCGGCCCGGCCAGAAACACCTTCGAGCGTTCCTTGATCATCACCACGTGGTCGGACATCCCGGGGATGTAGGCGCCGCCCGCGGTGGAGTTGCCGAAGACCAACGCGATCGTCGGGATGTTGGCCGCCGAGAGCCGGGTGAGATCGCGAAACATCTGCCCGCCGGGGATGAAGATCTCCTTCTGGGTGGGCAGATCGGCACCGCCGGACTCCACCAGCGAGATCAGCGGCAACCGGTTCTCCAACGCAATCTGATTGGCCCGCAACACCTTCTTCAACGTCCACGGGTTGCTGGTGCCGCCCTTGACGGTCGGATCGTTGGCCACCAGCATGCACTCGACGCCGCTGACCGCGCCGATGCCGACCACGACGCTGGCCCCAACCGTGAAGTCGCTGCCATACGCGGCCAGAGGGCTCAGCTCCAGAAACGGTGAATCCGGGTCGACGAGCAGCTCGATGCGCTCACGAGCGGTCATCTTGCCGCGCTGATGGTGGCGTGCGACGTATTTCTCGCCGCCGCCGGCCAGCGCCTTGGCGTGCTCGGCGTCGAGCTCGGCCAGTTTGTCGACCATCGCGGCCGCGGCCTCGCGGTAGCCGGACGAGTTCGTGTCGAGGGTGGAGCGCAGCGCGGTCATGACTGGTATCCCAACGTCTTGGCGGCCAGCGCGGTCAGGATTTCGGTTGTGCCGCCGCCGATTCCGAGTATTCGCATATCGCGGTACTGGCGTTCGACCTCAGATTCGGCCATGTAGCCCATGCCGCCGAACAGCTGCACCGCCTGGTTGGCGACCCATTCGCCGGCCTCCACGGCGGTGTTCTTGGCGAAACACACCTCGGCGATCAGGTTCGGTTCCCCCTGGCCCGATGTCGCCGGCTCCGCGGCTCCGGCCAGCTGGCGTTCCACCACGTGGTGGGTGTACACCCGCGCCACGTCGATGCGGCGCGCCATCTCCGCCAACGTGTTCTGCACCTGCTGGCGCGAGATCAGCGGTTTACCGAAGGTTTCACGGTCGCGGCACCACTGCACGGTCAGGTCGAGGCAGCGTTGCGCGCTGGCGTAGGCCTGGGCGGCCAGCCCGACCCGTTCGGCGACGAACGCCCCGGCGATCTGAAGAAATCCGGAGTTCTCGGCGCCGATCAGGTTGGCGGCCGGCACCCGCACATCGGTGTAGGACAACTCGGCGGTGTCCGACGAGCGCCAGCCCATCTTGTCGAGTTTGCGGGTGACTTCGAAACCGGGTGTCGTCTTGTCCACCACGAGCAGCGAAATCCCCGCTGCGCCAGGACCACCCGTGCGTACCGCGGTGACGACGTAGTCGGCGCGCACCCCGGAGGTGATATAGGTCTTGGCTCCGTTGACGATGTAGTCATCGCCGTCACGTTCGGCGCGGGTGCTCAGATGCCCGACGTCGGAACCCCCGCCCGGTTCGGTGATCGCGAGGCTGCCGATCAGCTCACCGCGCAGGGTGGGCCGCACGTAGGTGTCGATCAACCGCTGATCACCGGATGCGATCATGTGCGGCACCGAGATTCCGCAGGTGAACAGCGATGCGAACACTCCGCCGGGGCATCCCGCCTGATGCATCTCCTCGCAGATGATCACCGCATCTGCGCCGTCGCCGCCGCCCCCGCCGACCGATTGGGGAAACCCGGCTCCGAGCAGCCCGGCCTCGCCGGCCTTGCGGTGCAGGTCGCGGGGTAGTTCGCCGCTGTGCTCCCACTCGTCGATGTGCGGCAGGATCTCCCGTTCGGCGAACGCGCGCACCGACTTTCGTAACTGTTCGCGCTCGGGGGTGTGCCAGATGCTCAAGCCAGCAGCTCCTCAGGTATGTCGATGATCCGGCTTCGCAGCCATTCCCCAAGCCCTTTGGCCTGCGGGTCGAACCGGGCCTGGTAGGCCACGCCTTCGCCGAGGATGTCGTCGATGACGAAGTTGACCGCGCGCAGGTTGGGCAGCACATGCCTGACAACGGGCAATTCGGCGGTCTCCGGCAACAATTCGCGGAGCTTGTCGACGGTCAGCGTGTGCACCAGCCAACGCCACTGCGGGTCGGTGCGCACCCACACTCCCACGTTCGCGCTGCCGCCCTTGTCGCCGCTGCGGGCGCCGGCGATCGTGCCGAGCGGCACGCGGCGGGTTGTCCGGGAAGGCGGCGGCTCGGGCAGGGCTGGCGGTGCGACCGGCGTCAACTTCAGCGTCTGCGAGGCCGGGGCGATGTCGGCACGGGTGCCGTCGGCGTGCACCGCGACGTGCGGCACCTGCTCGGCCGCCACGAACGCCGGCCGAAACACCCCGTAGACCTGACCGTCACCGGGCGGGCTGGTGGCGTGAAAGCCTGGATAGCTGGACAGCGCGAGTTCCACTGCGGCCGAAGAGAACTTGCGCCCGACGTTGGCCGGGTCCGGATCGCGCACCACGCACCGCAGCAATGCGCTGGCGGTCTCCTCGGTGTCGGCATCCGGCTGGTCGGTGCGCGCCAGGGTCCACTGCATCTGGGCAGGTTTGACCGTCATCGCGCGCTCGAGCTGCTTGCGCACCAGCTCGGCCTTGGCCTCGATGTCCAGCCCCGTCAGCACCAGGGTCATCTCGTTGCGGAAGCCGCCGATGCTGTTCAGCGACACCTTCAAACTCGGCGGTGGCGGCTCACCCCGCACCCCGCTGATCCGCACCCGGTCCGGACCGGCCGATGACAGCTCCACGGTGTCGACCCGCAGCGTCGCATCCGGATTGGCGTAACGCGCCCCGGCGATCTCGTAGAGAAGCTGCGCGGTGACGGTGTCGACGGTGACCGCGCCTCCGGTGCCCGGATGTTTGGTGATGACCGACGACCCGTCGGCGTGGATCTCGGCAAGCGGAAACCCCGGATGCACCAAATCCGGTATTTCCTGAAAGAACGCGTAGTTGCCGCCGGTGGCCTGCGCGCCGCACTCGATCACATGTCCCGCCGCGATCGCACCGGCCAGCCGGTCATAGTCGGTGCGCTGCCACCCGTGATGCGCGGCGGCGGGCCCGACGATCACCGATGCGTCGGTCACCCGCCCGGTCACGACGACGTCGGCGCCGGCGTTCAGGCACTCGACGATGCCCCACGCCCCGAGGTAGGCGTTGGCGGCCAGCACCGACGCGGCTCCTGTGCCTGATGTCGCCGCCGACGCGGCTCCCGTGCCTGATGTCGCCGCCGACGCGGCTCCGGTGCCTGATGTCGCCGCCGACGCGGCTCCGAAGCCGAGCTCGTTGGCCCGAGACAACAGGTCGTCGCCCTCGACATGGGCGACGTTGACCGTCAAGCCCAACCGTTCGGCGAGCCCGCGCACCGCGTCGGCCAGGCCAGCGGGGTTGAGCCCGCCGGCGTTGGTGACGATGCGCACGCCCTGGTCCAGCGCCAGGCCCAGACAGTCCTCGAGCTGCCGCAGGAACGTCCTGGCATAGCCGCGATCGGGAGACTTCGCGCGGTCGCGGGCCAGGATCAACATGGTCAGCTCGGCCAGGTAGTCGCCGGTGAGATAGTCCAGATCGCCGCCGGTCAGCATCTCGCGCATCGCCGAGAGACGATCGCCGTAGAACCCCGAACAGTTGCCGATGCGGACCGGACCAGTCACCAGGCCTCCCATCGCGTGCCGACCAACCGGTAGGTTATCGAGTACCAGCGGTATCGCGTCAAGGCACTCCGCAATTTTGGAGGCTACGCAGCGTGGGCGCTATCCTGTAGGGCAATTGTCGGCGCTGGACCTTTCCCGCGGCGCAAGTTGAACTTCCGGCCCGGCCGGTGACCCCCTCACGAGGAGACTTCGATCATGGCTGTGCCCAAGCGCAGAGTGTCGCGTGCGAACACACGTAGCCGTCGCTCACAGTGGAAGGTCAAGCGCCCCGAACTTGTCAGCGTCACCGTCGCCGGCCGCGAGCACAAGGTGCCCCGGCGGCTGCTCAAGGCGGCCCGGCTCGGCCTGATCGACCTCGACCGCAGGTAGTTGTTCCGGCGCGCCTCTCAGGTCACTCTCAGATAGGGCGATGACACTGTGGCTGTGCGCATACTTGTCGTCGACGACGATCGCGCGGTGCGCGAATCCCTGCGCCGCTCGCTTTCGTTCAACGGATACTCGGTCGAGCTGGCCCAGGACGGTGTCGAAGCCCTCGAGCTGATCACCAACAACCGGCCCGATGCCGTGGTGCTGGACGTGATGATGCCGCGGCTCGACGGCCTGGAGGTGTGCCGTCAGCTGCGCAGTACCGGGGACGATCTGCCGATCCTGGTGTTGACCGCGCGCGACTCGGTCTCGGAGCGGGTGGCCGGGCTCGATGCCGGCGCCGACGACTACCTGCCCAAACCGTTTGCGCTCGAGGAGTTGCTCGCCCGCATGCGCGCGTTGCTGCGGCGCACCAGCTCCGACGACGGCGAAGAGTCGCGCGCGTTGAGCTTCTCGGACCTGACGCTGGATCCGGTCACCCGCGAGGTCATCCGCGGGGAGCGTGAGATCAGCCTGACCCGTACCGAGTTCGCGTTGCTCGAGATGCTGATCGCCAATCCGCGCCGGGTCTTGACCCGCAGCCGCATCCTCGAGGAAGTGTGGGGCTTCGACTTCCCGACGTCCGGCAACGCCCTCGAGGTGTACGTCGGATACCTCCGCCGCAAAACAGAGGCCGAAGGAGAGCCGCGACTGATCCACACCGTCCGAGGCGTGGGTTATGTGTTGCGCGAGACCCCGCCCTGATGTCCGCCCCGAGTTACGGATTCCGGCCGCAACCGGAGGTGCCGACCACCAAGTCCGTATCCCTGCGCTGGCGGGTGATGTTGCTCGCCATGTCGATGGTGGCGATGGTGGTGGTGCTGATGGCCGTCGCGGTCTGGGCGGTGGTCTCGCAGGCGCTCTACGACGACGTCGACAACCAACTGCGCAGCCGGGCCCGGCTGCTGATCGAAAGCGGGTCGCTGCAAGTCGATCCGAGCAAGGCGATCGAGGGCACCGCCTACTCCGACGTGAACGCGATGCTGGTCATCCCCGGCCGGGCCATCTACACCGCCAACCAGCGCGGTGAGACGCTGCCGCTCGGCGAGCCCGAAAAAGCGGTGCTGCGCGGCGAGTTGATCATGTCGTTGCGTACTGCCAACCACCAGCGAGTGCTGGCGATGCGGCTGTCCAACGACAGCTCGTTGCTGATCTCCAAGAGCATGGCCCCCACCGCCCAGGTGCTCAAACGACTGGGCACGGTGCTGTCGATCGTCGGCGGTATCGGGGTGGCCGTGGCCGCGATGGCCGGCGGCGCCGTCGCCCGTGCGGGTCTGCGCCCGGTGGCCCGGCTGACCGAGGCGGCCGAGCGGGTGGCCCGCACCGACGACCTGCGACCGATACCGGTCGTCGGCAGCGACGAATTGGCCCGGCTCACAGAAGCTTTCAACATGATGCTGCGCGCGCTTGCCGAGTCGCGGGACCAGCAGGCCCGGCTGGTCACCGACGCCGGACACGAACTGCGTACGCCGCTGACGTCGCTGCGCACCAACGTGGAACTGCTGATGGCGTCGATGGAACCGGGCGCGCCGCGGCTACCCGACGAAGAGATGGCCGGGCTGCGCGCCGATGTGATCGCGCAGATCCAGGAATTGTCCACGCTGGTCGGTGATCTGGTGGATCTGACCCGCGATGACGCCGGCGTGGTGATCCACGAACCCGTCGACATGACCGAGGTCATCGACCGTTCCCTCGAGCGAGTTCGGCGGCGCCGCAACGATATCGACTTCGACGTGGATGTGACGCCGTGGCAGGTCTACGGCGACAGCGGCGGTCTGGGACGGGCGGTGCTCAACCTGCTCGACAACGCCGCGAAATGGAGCCCACCCGGCGGACGGGTCGTGGTGCGGATGGCCCAGATCGATCCGGTGCACGCCGAGTTGGTGGTCTCCGACGAGGGCCCGGGGATCCCGCCGCAGGAACGGCAACTGGTGTTCGAGCGGTTCTTCCGCTCGACGTCGGCACGTGCGATGCCCGGTTCGGGGCTGGGGTTGGCGATCGTCAAGCAGATTGTCGTCAAGCACGGCGGCACGCTGTGGGTGGAGGACGCGGTGCCCGGCGGGCAGCCGCCCGGCACCGCGATGCACGTCGTACTGCCCGGCAGCCCCGTGCCGGTCACCGACACGCCGCGCTGACGTCGGCGTCGCCCGGCCCGGTGTCGCCGATGATTGGTGGGCGTATTCAAGGGAATCCAACTCAGAACATGTCCCGAAGGTTCTCTAAGTGGATTCTCAGCCCACGTGGGCACGTTGGACGTGGTTCAACCGTTGTCCTGATGACGCACGTACGCCGATCGACAGAAAGAAGAGCACCGCAGCGCTATGACAAACCACCCGAGGTATTCGTCGCCGCCACCGCAGCCGGGTCGTCGGCCCAGCGGCCATGAGAACGCGGTGCCGGGGTACCCCGGTGCGCAGCGGCCGGGCCACTATCAGCAGCCCTACGACTGGCGCTATGCGACACAGCAGCAACAGCAGCAGTCGGCGCCGTTTCGCGCGCCGTACGACCCATACCGCGGTGCGCCGCAGCCAATGGCCGGTGGTCCGTCGGGGCCGCCGCCGCAAAAGCAGTCGCGCGCAGGTGCTTTGACCGTTGGTGCCGTTGCGTTGGCGATGGTCTCTGCCGGTGTCGGCGGCGGCGTCGCGCTGCTCGCGCAACCGGACCGCCCGGCCGCGACGTCGTCGGTGACGGGTGCGGCGCCCACCGTGCCCGCCGCCAGCCTGCCCGCCGGATCCGTCGAGCAGGTCGCGGCCAAGGTGGTGCCCAGCGTCGTCAAGCTGGAGGTCAACCTCGGCCGTCAATCCGAAGAGGGCTCCGGGATCATCCTGTCCTCGGACGGGCTGATCCTGACCAACAACCACGTCATCTCGGCCGCTGCCGGAGCCGCACCGCGCGGCGGTCCCGCCGACGCGGTGACCAAGGTGACCTTCTCCGACGGCCACACCACATCGTTCAGCGTCGTGGGCACCGACCCGAGCAGCGATATCGCCGTCGTGCGTGCCGAGGGCGCGGCCGGGTTGACGCCGATCACGATCGGATCCTCGGCGGACCTGCAGGTGGGCCAGGACGTGGTGGCGATCGGCTCACCGCTGGGGCTCGAGGGCACTGTGACAACCGGCATCATCAGCGCGCTGAACCGGCCCGTCGCCGCCGGCGGCGATGTGCGCAACCAGAACACGGTGCTCGACGCGATCCAGACCGACGCGGCGATCAACCCGGGTAACTCCGGCGGTGCGCTGGTCAACATGAACGGTGAGCTGGTCGGCGTGAATTCGGCCATCGCCACGCTGGGTGGCGACGCGGGGCCGCAGGCGTCCAGCGGGTCGATCGGCCTCGGGTTCGCGATCCCGGTGGACCAGGCCAAGCGCATCGCCGACGAGCTGATCAAGAACGGTTCGGCCTCGCACGCCTCGCTCGGTGTGCAGGTCACCAGCGATGCCACCGTCGACGGTGCCCGGATCGTCGAGGTCACCGCCGGCGGGGCGGCCGCGGGGGCCGGGCTGCCGAGCGGCGTCGTGGTCACCAAGGTCGACGGCAGGGTCATCAACAGCGCCGACGCGCTGGTGGCCGCCGTGCGTTCGAAGGCGCCGGGTGATCAGGTGACGTTGACCTACCTGGACGGCTCGGGGAAGGCGCAGACGGTGCAGGTCACGCTCGGCAAGGCGCAACAGTGATCACCACGACGAACGCCGGGCCGGGCGGGCGCACGCTGAGAGTGGCCGCGCCGATGTCGCTACCCGCATATACGGTTGCACTCATGGAACAGCCAGCTGAGTTGGTGGGCCGGGCGCTGATCGTCGTCGTCGACGACCGCACCGCACACGGCGACGAAGAAGACCACAGCGGCCCGCTGGTGACCGAGCTGCTCGGTGAGGCCGGGTTCGTCGTCGACGGCGTCGTCGTGGTGTCCGCCGACGAAGTCGAGATCCGCAACGCGTTGAACACCGCGGTGATCGGCGGAGTCGACCTGGTGGTGTCGGTCGGCGGCACCGGGGTCACGCCGCGAGACGTCACGCCGGAAGCCACGCGGGAGATTCTGGACCGCGAGCTTCTCGGCATCTCCGAAGCGCTGCGCGCTTCCGGGTTGTCGGCGGGCATCGTCGAAGCCGGGGTGTCTCGCGGCCTCGCTGGCATCTCGGGCAGCACGCTGGTGGTCAACATCGCCGGCTCCCGGGCGGCGGTCCGCGACGGGATGGCGACGCTGAGTCCGCTGGCGATCCAGATCATCGGGCAGCTCTCCAGCCTGGAAATTTGACGTCGTAGTCAGCCCCGGTGTGATCTTTGTCACAGGAAAGACGTTCGATGGCAGACGTGCCCAAGCCCTCGCGCGGGGCGATCGACAAGATCTTCGGTGACGCGTTGCCGTCCAAGGAAGCGGACGACGACGACATATCCACCCGCACCGAAGACGTCGCACACGAACGCTGGTTGCGGCAAAACGTGCCACCTCACCATGAGTGATCAGTAATCTCGATCAAGCCACCGGTCGATACCTGGTGGTCGCGGCCGGCGAGGGTGCCCGTCCGAGGGGGTACGGCCGGATCGGTCCGTGGGGGTCCTTATGCTGGGCACCGCGCGCCGGTAGCGATCGGTGGCGCATACAGCGAGGCAAAACGGGGGCCAGTAACACGCGTCACACTTCGGACGATCACTGGTTGCCGGGGTAATCCACCGACCGTTATGTTCCTCCTGCTAAGGATGAGCACAACGTAAGAGCCGCGTGTGGTGTTTCTCATTTGCGTCACATGGGGTTTCTGAGTCGTGTGAGGTTATGCGGTACGGCCAGGCACGAACAGGACGACGCACGGTGGGTGGCGGAGTCCGGCGTCGACACAGCTAGGGAGATCATGAGGGCAATCGGTCGGGTACTGGTCGTGTTGGTTACGGCCGTCGCGTCATTGTTCGTGAGCACAGGCACCTCTCACGCGGGTCTGGACAACGAGCTGAGCCTGGTTGATGGTCAGGATCGGACGCTGACGATCCAGCAGTGGGACACCTTCCTCAACGGCGTGTTCCCGTTGGACCGCAACCGCCTCACGCGTGAGTGGTTCCATTCCGGTCGGGCCAAATACATCGTGGACGGCCCGAACGCCAACAAGTTCCAGGGCACGCTCGAGTTGGGCTACCAGATCGGCTTCCCGTGGTCGCTTGGCGTCGGGATCAACTTCAGCTACACCACGCCCAACATCCTGTTCGACCAGGCGCCGCTGCCGATTCCCAACAGCGGCTTCGAATTGGACAACTTCATCACCACGCCGAACCTGTTCCCCGGTGTGTCGATCAGCGCGGATCTGGGCAACGGCCCGGGCATCCAGGAGGTCGCGACCTTCTCGGTGGACGTCAAGGGCGCTGAGGGCGGTGTGGCGGTGTCCAACGCGCACGGCACGGTGACCGGTGCGGCCGGTGGTGTGCTGCTGCGTCCGTTCGCCCGGTTGATCTCGTCGGCCGGTGACAGCGTCACCACCTACGGTGAGCCCTGGAACATGAACTGACGCAACCGAAGATTTCCAGGCATAGAAAGCGGTCCCCGGAACCACTCCGAGGGCCGCTTTCTGGTTCCGGGAAGTTGTCGCTGACATTGCGGAGAGGTGAACAAAATAGAGAGGCTAAGTGGTCTTGGTCACAAACCGAGCTGATGTGTACGGGGACGCCGTTTTCCCGGCTGCGCACGCGAAGCCTCGCTGCTGCGGTGTCAAAGTTGCCGCCAAGTGCGGTTCTGGTCCGAATCGTTGCGCAATGGCAAGCACGAATCGTCGCCGAGGTGAACGCAACTCCACGACCCGTCGACATCGGGAGCCAAGCCTGGCCACGGCGGGCCGGTTTTGCTCGCGTTGCCGGTTCATCGACCGACCGTTATGTTCCTCCTGTCAATGGGGAGCACAACGTAAGGGCAGCATGTGGCGGCTCTCATCGGCACCGCATGACGCGCTCGACAACGGACAACACACGCTGGGCCAGCCGGGCCCGGCGTCGACATAGCTAGGGAGATCATGAGGGCAATCGGTCGGGTACTGGTCGTATTGGTTGCGGCCGTGGCGTCGCTGTTCGTGAGTACAGGCACCTCTCACGCGGGTCTGGACAACGAGCTGAGCCTGGTTGATGGTCAGGATCGGACGCTGACGATCCAGCAGTGGGACACCTTCCTCAACGGTGTGTTCCCGTTGGACCGCAACCGCCTCACGCGTGAGTGGTTCCATTCCGGTCGGGCCAAGTACATCGTGTCCGGCCCGAAGGCCGAGGACTTCGAGGGCACGCTCGAGTTGGGCTATCAGATCGGCTTCCCATGGTCGCTTGGCGTCGGGATCAACTTCAGCTACACCACGCCCAACATCCTGTTCGACCAGGCGCCGCTGCCGATTCCCAACAGCGGCTTCTTCTTGGACAACTTCATCACCACGCCGAACCTGTTCCCCGGTGTGTCGATCAGCGCGGATCTGGGCAACGGCCCGGGCATCCAGGAGGTCGCGACGTTCTCGGTGGACGTCAAGGGCGCTGAGGGCGGTGTGGCGGTGTCCAACGCGCACGGCACGGTGACCGGTGCGGCCGGTGGTGTGCTGCTGCGTCCGTTCGCCCGGTTGATCTCGTCGGCCGGTGACAGCGTCACCACCTACGGTGAGCCCTGGAACATGAACTGAGCAAGCGGAAAAATCTCCCAGGCAACACAAGCGGCCCCCGGAACCACTCCGGGGGCCGTTTTGTGTTGCGGCTCAGGACTTGTCGGCGCTCGTCGTCTTGGCGGTGTCGGGGCTGGGCCCGGTACCGGGGCCGCTGACGTGCCTGCCCGACGGGGAGCCGTTGGTTTCGGCGAGCAGGTCGCGGATCTCGGTCAGCAGCGATAGTTCGGTGTCCTGGGCCTGCTCCACCTCGCCCTTCTTGCGCAACCTGTTGTAGGGCACCACCACGAGGAAATACACCACCGCGGCGACCAGGATGAAGTTGATCAGCCCGGACAGCAGGATGTTGAGATCGATGGATTCCCCGCCGCCGATACCGATGCGCAGGATGCCGTAATCGGATTCGCCGTCCGCGCCGACACGGTTGATCAACGGTTGGATGATGCTGTCGGTGAACCTCGTGACCAGCGCCGTGAACGCGGTGCCGATGACGACCGCGACCGACAGGTCGACGATGTTGCCGCGGGCGAGAAATTCCTTGAACCCCTTCAACATGTTGTCTCGACCCTTCCCTACATGGTGTGTTGGCTGACAGCCACGGTAGTCCGATGGCGCTGCGCTGACCGCGAATCAATGGAAGGTCAAAGTCACCGCCGACACCAGCGTTGCCGCGGCCACCTCGTTCGCGGCGTGTGCCGGCAGCGCCACCAACACCACCCGGTCCCCGCCAGTTCCTGCGCCCGTTGGCTTCTCAGACACCACCACGACGACGGCGTCGCGCGCGACCACGCTGGGTTTGGCGTCAGCGTTTCCCGCCGGTTCCGCACCGGCCGTGAGCACGTCGACGACATCGCCCGGGCGTACGAGGTCGAGTAGCGCGGTGTCCTCGAGGCGGAGCGGCACGATCCGCGCATCGGGTCCCGCCGCGGATTCGGCAAGGCGCGGACCCAGTAGCCGAACGTCGGTGAGCGCTTCGCCGCGTCGGGCCGCGCCGGCCAGCGTCGCACCGACAACGGAACCCAGATCCGCGTGTGCGCCGTCGGGAATCATTGTGGCGGTTCGGGATTCGATCGTGACATCGGCGGCGCTGAGCTTGGTTCCCGGAGCGAGATCGTGTGCGGCGACGACGACGTCGGCGCGTTGGTCGTCCGGATCGGGGCGCAGGGCCGCGACGGCGGCCAGCACGACGAGCGCCCCTGCCGCCACCCGGCGGGCCGCCAGCGTGCGGGTCCAGTCAGGGCGCAGCGCCTGTTGGAGCCGGCTCAACGCCGACGGGTTCAGAGATTCCCCCATACCGCCAAATTAGGCAGCCGGTGGCCACGATGGTGCGGGTCGAAGCCCGCCTGTGGATAACTTCGGGCTAGCTGGATGCCGCTGCGGCCGGAGCCGAGCTCGACGAGGCAGAGCTCGAGCTCGAGCTCGAGTCGCCGTTGGAGCTGGACTTCTCCGACGACGAGCTGGTCAAACTCGTCTTGCTGCTCGAGGAGCCGTTGGAGGAGCTCTTGGCCGGCTCGCGGCTGTCGGTGCGATAGAAACCGCTGCCCTTGAAGACCACGCCCACGTTGCCGAACAGCTTGCGCAACCGGCCGTTGCACTTGCTGCACGTGGTCAGCGCGGAGTCGCTGAAGGACTGCACGGCATCGAACCGGTCGCCGCATTCAGTGCACGCATAAGAATAGGTGGGCACGCGAACCTCCGAGGTGGTCAAACAACTTAGCACTCTACCGCGTCAAGTGCTAGAACCGCTATGTGGGCTGGGTCATTCCCGGTCAGACCCGGTCGTCGAATCTGCCCGGCCGAGCTCGATCAGGCCACGTCGCGGCGTCAGCACGTGGGTCATCGGCACGTCGTGGGGTTCGGCGGGCAGTGCGTCGAGAAGCTCCTCGTCGCGCACCACAGCGATCAGCCGGGTGGCCGGGCCGGCCAGACGTAGCGACCGGTCGTAGAACCCGGCCCCGCGGCCCAACCGCACACCGGCCCGGTCGACGGCAAGCGCGGGCACCAAGATCGTCGACACGCCGGCCACCGCTTCGGCGGCCAGCCACGGCGGAGCCGGTTCACGCAACCCGAACCGCGCGTCGACCAACTTTCCCGGTCGGTACTCGCCCCACTGCAACGGTATCGGGATGCCGGCGGCGTCATAGCGCGCCACCGGAAGCAACACCCGGACCCCACGCCGATACAGCGAATCGATGAGCTCAGCAGAACCCGGCTCAGAGCCGACAGGCACGTAGGCACATAGGGTTTCGTCGTCGGCGCACACCGCGGCGACGTGCGTTACCAACGCATGTGCATCCGCATCGTGCTCCTGGGGCGGCACCGCGCGACGGGCCGCAAGGATCGCGACACGCAACTCGGTTTTCGTCACGTCCACTGCAGCGCCTCCAAACAACGAACCTTGGGAGGTTAATCCAACCCGAGGGGGTTAATGTGTGAACGATGACACGGGGTTCGGTATCGATACCGCTCACGGCGGTGGTTCCAGCAGCCGGGTTGGGGACCCGGTTCCTGCCTGCGACGAAAACGGTCCCCAAAGAACTGCTGCCCGTGGTGGACACCCCCGGCATCGAGCTCGTCGCCGCCGAGGCGGCCGAGGCCGGCGCCGAGCGGTTGGTCATCATCACCTCCGAGGGCAAGGACAGCGTGGTCGCGCACTTCGTCGAGGACCTGGTGCTCGAGGGCACGCTGGAAGCGCGCGGCAAGCAGTCGATGCTGGAGAAGGTGCGTCGCGCACCGGCGCTGATCAAGGTCGAGTCGGTGGTCCAGGCCGAACCGCTCGGTCTCGGCCACGCGGTGAGCTGCGTCGAAGAAGCGCTGGGGCCCGACGAAGACGCGATCGCGGTGTTGCTGCCCGATGATTTGGTAGTGCCCAGCGGCGTGCTCGAGACGATGTCGAAGGTCCGAAGCACGCGCGGCGGCTCCGTGCTCTGTGCGATCGAGGTCCCTGGTGAGGACATCAGCGCCTACGGCGTCTTCGAGGTCGAAACCGTTCCGGACACCGACAATTCGGATGTGTTGCGGGTCAAGGGCATGGTCGAGAAACCCAAGGCCGAAGACGCGCCGTCGCCGTATGCGGCTGCGGGACGCTACATTCTGGACCGCGCGATATTCGATGCGATCAAGCGTGTTTCGCCGGGCGCCGGCGGCGAGATCCAGCTGACCGACGCGATCGCGCTGCTGATCGGCGAAGGTCATCCGGTGCACGTGGTGGTGCACCACGGCTCTCGACACGACCTGGGAAATCCCGGCGGCTACCTCAAGGCTGCGGTTGACTTTGCATTGCAGCGCGATGACTACGGGCCTGAATTGCGGCGATGGTTGGTAGAGCGACTGGGCTTGACCGAACAGTAGAACCACGCGCCGCGGCCGCCGGGTCGGTGACATTGGGGGAAAGCCCCGCAAGGCAGAAAGGCGTGTTGTGCGTTCGGTGGAGGAGCAGCAGGCTCGGGTAGCGTCCGCCGCGGTGGCGCCCCGGCCGGTCCGGGTGGCGATCGCCGAGGCCCAGGGCCTGATGTGCGCCGAGGAAGTGGTCACCGAGCGTCCGCTGCCCGGGTTCGACCAGGCGGCCATCGATGGTTACGCGGTGCGCAGCGTGGACGTGCTCGGGGTCGATGCCGACGACTCCGACGACGGCGCCGACGATGGCCCGGCCGACCGGGAGATCAGCCTGCCGGTGATGGGGTTGATCGAGGCGGGCGCCCGCACCCCCAGCCGTTTGCAGCCGCGGCAGGCCGCGCGGGTGCAGACCGGCGCACCGATGCCGACGCTGGCCGACGCGGTGCTGCCGCTGCGCTGGACCGACGGCGGCGACTCGCGCGTCACCGTGCTGCGCGGGGTGCGCTCTGGGGCGTACGTCCGGCGCACCGGCGACGACGTGCAACCCGGTGACGTCGCCGTCCGGGCCGGCACGATCATCGGGCCCGCGCAGGTCGGGCTGCTCGCCGCGGTCGGGCGGGAACGCGTGCTGGTGCATCCGCGGCCGCGGCTGTCGGTGATGTGTGTCGGCGGCGAACTCGTCGACATCTCCCGCACACCCGGAAACGGTCAGGTGTACGACGTGAACTCCTACGCGTTGGCCGCCGCGGGCCGCGACGCCGGCGCCGAGGTCAACCGCGTCGGCATCGTCGACTCTGACCCCACCAAACTCCGCGAAGTCGTCGAGGGCCAGCTCAACCGCGCCGAGGCGCTGGTCATCGCCGGCGCTGTCGGAGGGGCCGCCGCCGAAGGTGTGCGGTCGGTGCTGGCCGAGCTCGGCGACATGGAGGTCACCCGCATCGCGATGCATCCCGGCTCGGTGCAGGGCTTCGGCCAACTGGGACCCGAACGGGTGCCGGTGTTTCTGCTGCCGGCCAACCCGGTCAGCGCCTTGGTGGTGTTCGAGGTGATGGTGCGCCCACTGATCCGGCTGTCGCTGGGTAAGCGTCAAGCGCACCGGCGGATCGTGCAGGCCCGCACGCTGTCGCCGATCAGCTCGGTGATCGGCCGCAAGGGCTATCTGCGTGGACAGCTGATGCGCGACCAGGACACCGGCGAGTATCTGGTGCAGGCGCTCGGCGGTGCGCCGGGGGCGTCGTCGCACCTGCTGGCCACGCTGGCCGAGGCAAACTGCCTGGTGATCGTGCCCAGCGAAGCCGAGCAGATCCGTACCGGCGAGATCGTCGACGTCGCTTTTCTGGCCCAGCGCGGTTGATCAGCGCGGCCGACGTGAACTTCTGGCGGTCCAGTTCCCTGCATCCCGGTTGGCCGCTGCCTGTCGGTCCGCTTCGGGTGGCCGCAGGTGTGGTGCGGTTGCGGCCGGTGCGGCTGCGTGACGGCGCGCAGTGGAGCCGGATCCGGCTGGCCGACCAGGCGCACTTGGAGCGGTGGGAACCGGCCACCGGAATGGATTGGAAAGCGCGCCATGCGGTTACGTCATGGCCGGCGGTGTGTTCCGGATTGCGGGCGGAGGCCCGTAAGGGCCGCATGCTGCCGTATGTGATCGAACTCGACGGCCAGTTCTGCGGCCAGCTCACGATCGGGAACGTGACGCACGGAGCGCTGCGGTCGGCGTGGATCGGGTACTGGGTGGCCAGTGCGGTCACCGGCGGCGGGGTCGCGACCGCCGCGTTGGCGCTCGGTGTCGACCACTGCTTCGGCCCCGTCACGCTGCATCGGGTGGAGGCGACGGTGCGGCCGGAGAACGCGGCGAGCCGCGCGGTGCTGGCGAAGGTGGGTTTTCGCGAGGAAGGCCTGCTGCGGCGCTACCTCGACGTCGACGGCGCGTGGCGTGACCACCTGTTGGTCGCGGTGACCGTCGAAGAGATCGACGGTTCGGCGTCCTCGACGCTGGTGCGGTCCGGCCGCGCGGCCTGGGTCTAGCCGGCTGTAGCGCCGATTTCCCTGTGCGCCGATTTCTGCCGGAGGGTCGTTCGCGGGCTCAAATCACAACCCTGGCGCAGATTTCGCGACACAAACTTGTTACAAATGTGACATTTGTGACTGGTGGTGCTTGTCAGCAATGAATTACAGGTGTGTAATTGTCTCGGCGCGCCATCCACGGATGCGCTGGTCACGGACCTAGCCTGATGGGGAAAGGAGCAGGCGCAATGCCAAGCATCCCCCAATCTCTGCTGTGGATCTCGCTCGTCGTCCTCTGGTTGTTCGTTCTCGTCCCGATGCTGATCAGCAAGCGCGACGCGGTACGCCGTACCAGCGACGTTGCGCTGGCGACGCGGGTGCTCAACAGTGGCCGCAACGCGCGGCTGTTGCGACGACCGCGGGTAGCGGCGGGCCACGCGAGCGATCCCGACTGGCAGCCGTCCGAAACCGATCTAGATGACGACATCGACGATGCCGTCGACGAAGAACCGGCCCGCGTGGCCGAGCGATCCCTGATGCGTGCGGCGGTGGTCGAGGCCGAGCGCGACGAGGAATCCGAGTACCTCGATGTGGACGTCATCGCGGAGGACGCCCTTCCCGCCGGCGAGTCCGCGATGGCCGAAGACCAAGAGCCCGGGGACGAAACGGGCGAGCTGACACTGGAATTCGACGAGCCGGCCGAGGCCGAGGCCGAGGACGAAGCCGACGGCGCCGACGATGAGTACGAGTACGTCGACGATTCGTCGGGGATCGAGGCGCCCTCGGAAACCGATCTGCAGCTCGCCGACTCGATGAGTGAGGCCAGGCGGCGCCGGCACGAGTCGAAGACGGCCGCCGCGGTGAGTGCGCGCAAGTACAAGTTCCGCAAGCGGATGCTGACCGCGATGGCGGCGATGCTGGTAGTCACGGCGATCGCGGCAGCGACGCTGTCCCCGTCGTTGTGGTGGCTGTGTGGGGCAGTCGGCGGCGTCACGGTGCTGTATCTGGGATATCTGCGCCGTCAGACCCGCATCGAGGAGCGGCTGCGGCGGCGCAGGGCCCAGCGGATCGCCCGCTCACGGCTGGGTGTGGAGAACACCCACGACAGCGAGTTCGACGTCGTGCCGGCGCGGCTGCGGCGGCCGGGCTCCGTGGTGCTGGAGATCGACGACGAGGATCCCGACTTCGAGCACCTGGAATATGTGGCGTTCGCTCGCGGGTTCGACCTGCCGCGGGCCGCAGGCCAGTAGGTCCGTTTCGATTTTCGGGCGCCGCAGGCAGGCTGGTAGCCTGCTATCGGTACCTGGGGCTATGGCGCAGTTGGTAGCGCGACTCGTTCGCATCGAGTAGGTCAGGGGTTCGATTCCCCTTAGCTCCACCACGTTCGAAAGCCCGGCCGTTGGTTGGCCGGGCTTTCGTTGTTTCTTGGTGCTATCGGGTCCGGGCGTGTTGGTGCCGGCGCCGTCGAATGGTTCGGGGCGCTGCGGTGTTTCGTGTCGGCGGTTAGGCCGCTTGGTGTCCTGGGGGTGCGGGTCCGCCGGGTTCGTCGGGTCCGGGGTCTGTCTGGGCGGCGTCGGGTTCGTCGTCGGGTCGTAGCAGGCGTTCGGGTCGGTGGTAGTAGTTGATGCGGGCTTGGCCGGTGTCGAGGCCAGGTGGTGGGATCCATTCGACTTCGCCGCGCTCGTTGATGCGGGTGCTCCAGCCGCCGTCGTCGTTGACGCTGCGGTTGTCGGGGCCACAGGCTAGTCCGAGGTCGTCGACGTTGGTGTTGCCGCCGTGGGCAAAGTCGGCGTTTGCGTGGTGGGCTTGGCAGCCGTAGGCGCCCACGGTGCAACACGGTTTGGTGCAGCCGCCGTCGCGGGCGATGAGCATGATGCGTTGGGCGGGGGAGGCGGTGCGCCGGGTGCGGAAGAGATTTAGTGCGGATCCGGTGGCTTTGTCGAAGATGGCCAGGTAGTGGTTGGCGTGGCCGCCCATGCGGATCACATCGGCGATCGGGATGACGGTGCCGCCGCCGGTGGTGCCGATACCGGCGCGGGACTCGAGGTCTTGCAGGGTGGTGCGGATGATGACCGACACCGGTAGCCCGTTGAGTTGGCCGAGTTGCCCGCTCATCAATGCGATGCGCCCGACGGCGATCAACGCGTCGTGCTGACGCTGGGCCAGGCTGCGCAGGTCGTTGTCGATCTGGGCCTGGGTGGGGGTACCCGAGGTGCAGGGTTCGGGATCGTCGGGGTTACACATGCCCGGTGCGGCGTATTTGGCGAAGATCGCCTCCCACACCGCCCACGCTTCCGGAGTCAGTGTGGCCCGCAGTTCCACCATCCCGTCAGCACCTTGCGGGGACTTTGTGACCCCGCGTTTGCGGGCGCGTTCGGTGTCGGTGGGCTCGGGGCCGTCCTGATCCAGCAGGAACAGCCGAAGATCAGCGGTGTCGGTGAGTTCTTTGGGTCCGACTTTGACCGCGGTGCGCACCAGGTCGACTTCGAATTGATCACGGGTGACCGCATCCACCCAGCCGGGCAATTTGGCTATCGATTTGCGGATGACCTCGAGGTGTTCGGCGTTGATCAGCCCGTGGGCTTGGGCCGCGGCGGTGGCCGGTAACGCCGCCGGCAGTGGTTGGCCGGTCATCGCCTGGCGTGGGGCCAGTAGTTCGGTTTCGGTGACGCGCCGGTGGGCCTCTTTGGTCGAGATGCGGTAGCGCACCCTCAGCACTTCTTTCCACGAGCACGCGCCCAGCTCGCCCGGGGTGGTCTCGCACTGCAGCCGCGACAACAGACGCTGACGCATCGTCGGCAGCTGACAGGCCAACGTTTCCACCTCGTCAAGGGCGGCCAGCAGGTCCGGGCGGGTCAACAGCTCCAGCTCACAGGCGGCGACCTTTTCATAGGCCGCAGACAGTTCGGCGATCGCCGCCTGCAACCCGCTACCCGACATACTTCGAACATACATTCGAACACCGACAAATTTCCGCCCCGCCGCGTTGACTCACAAAAAATGCGCGCGAAAACCAGGGTTCGCCGCGGGTACGTCGGCGCTAGGTGATCGTCACACCGCCGTCGACCACGATCGTCTGTCCGGTCACGTAACCGCCGGCCTCGGAGGCCAGCCAGATCAACGTTGCCGACAACTCATCGGGATCGCCAACCCGTTGCAGCACAACGCGACTCGCGAGTGTCTGCTCGAGATATCCGGGCACGTACTGATCGGTCATCTCGGAGTGGAAGAACCCCGGCGCAATGGCGTTGACCCGGATCCCTTTGCGTGCGCCCCACTGCTGGGCCAGATCACGGGTGAGCCCTGTGATGGCCGCCTTGCTGGCGCTGTAGGCCGCCTGCGGCAGTCCCGCCGTCGTCAGGCCCAGAACGCTGGAGATGTTGATGATCGAGCTGCCCGGCTGCATCACCTTGCCGCACGCCTGCGCGGTCCAAAACGACCCGTTCAAGTTGATGTCGACGACCGAGCGGAACTCGTCGGGGGTCTCCCGGGTGGCAGGAACCGCCGTGCCCACCCCGGCGTTGTTGACCAGCACATCGACCCGCCCGAACTCCTGCACTGCCGCCTCGACGAGGTCGCTGCACTGCTGCGGGTCGGTGACGTCGGTGGGCACGATCAGTGCCCGCCGTCCCGCACTCCGGACGAGGTCAGCTGTGCCACTGAGCTTTTCGGCGCGTCGCGCGGCCAACACCACGTCGGCGCCAGCCTGCGCGCACGCCTCGGCGAATGACACCCCCAGGCCCGACGATGCTCCGGTGATGATGACAACTTTGTCGTCGAGTCGAAATCTGTCCAAGATCGTCATGGCATGTGACTCTTTCACGTGCCGCTAGGCCGGCGTCATCAGCGTCCCGGCTAGAAGATCAGGCCGTTGGCCTTGGTGGTGGCCGCCGCGAAACGGTCCTGCACGTCGGCCCAGTTCACGACGTTCCAGAACGCCTTGACGTAGTCGGCCTTGACGTTCTTGTACTGCAGGTAATAGGCGTGCTCCCACATGTCGACCTGCAGCAGCGGAATGATGCCGAGCGGCACGTTGGCCTGTTGGTCGTAGAGCTGGAAGGTCAACAGCCGCTGGCCCAGCGTGTCATATCCCAGCACCGCCCAGCCCGAGCCCTGCAGCCCGTTGGCCGCCGCGGTGAACTGCGCCTGGAACTTCTCGAACGAGCCGAACTGGTCGTCGATCGCGGCGGCGAGATCGCCGGTCGGCTTGTCTCCACCGTTCGGTGACAGGTTCTTCCACCAGATCGAGTGGTTGATGTGCCCGCCGAGGTGGAAAGCCAGGTTCTTCTCGTGCAGGAAGATCGCCGAGTGATCACCGTTGGCGCGGGCTTCCTCGAGTTTGGCGAGCGCATCGTTGACACCCTTCACGTAGGTGGCGTGATGCTTGCCGTGGTGGATCTCGTTGATCTGACCCGAGATGTGGGGCTCCAGCGCGCCGTAGTCGTAGTCCAGATCCGGCAGCGTGTACTCAGCCATGAAGCTTCCTTTCTGATGTTCAGTTGTCGTGTTCTGTACCCGCACCCGAGCGGTTCTCACGCCGCTGTGCGGTGGTGCGAATCGCTGCCACCATATGGCCTGGCCAGCTCATCTGTCCAACTGTTCAGACGTTCATGTGTTACGTTGGCGCCTGCGGGTCGGTCGTGTGCGACGTCGATGCAGCACATCGAACCGACTTGTCTCGAGGCAGTAGTTGGCGCTGCGGCCGGCCCGCTCCAATCGTTTCGCTAGCCCGTTGCCGGTGCCCCGGCGTGCGCTCCGCTACGCATCGTGCGCCCCGCCCGCGGGCCTGCTTACAGGTTGCTGAGAGCAGGCTGAGAGACGTCGCTTCGCTGCCCGACGAGGGGTTGAACGATTTTAATGAGGCCCGCTAACTATTTGCGAAATTCGCCCTTTCTTGCACTTTTCTTTCGCGCTGAATTTGCCATTCCCGAGGGGTCGTAGCGCGAATCCCGGCAAACCTCCACGTCGAGCCGGACGGTGTGACGAATGTCACGGCAGCGAGAAAAATTGCCGTAACTAAACGGCCCGGGAGAAGGCCCTGAACGGCGGCGTGAACCGGGCTGGCGATTGTTCGCGCCCAAACCGTGACGCAACCGTTGCGGGATCGATCTGATCGACGGCCCGAGGCGGCGTCCTGTGCAGTATCCTCCGCAGCTTTCGTGGTATTTGCTCAACGTTGCCACAGCGTCGTATGCCCGCAGGACGGCAGCGAATTCGCAGTTCACGGCGTTTTGCTGACCTACCGGTCGGTGGGGCGGCTGTTCGAGTGGGGAGCGAATCTGGGAAATATGTCCCACCCTTGGGAATCGCCTGCTAGATTGACGGCCATGCTCGATCTCACTGGCCCGAAGCAAACCAGCTGGAAAGCGCCGTGGCCACCGGATCTACTAACGGTCGAGTTCCGCGGCTCGTTTGCGGACTCGGCGATGCCTTCTGAGGGCAACCGCGCAAACAACGGAATAGTTGCCGTGATCAGGGACGCATGGCGGTCCCGCGGACGGTGCAGCTGCGGTTGGCGGGGGAGGCAACATTTGTTGTCAGCAATCGCGGTTTATGATGCGCATCTACATGCGGCCAGCAACCAATGTCGGCCGTCGGTGCCATTAGTCTTCAGGAGTTGAGACAGGGCGCGACTTTCGCTTTATTCTGTTTCGGTCGCATTCAGTGCTCACTCCTGAGAGAGGTTTACAGACGTGGGTGAAACGCGCACAATTTCCGTCGCTGTAATCGGAATGTCGTGCCGCCTGCCGGGGGGCATCGTGTCCCCTGAACAGCTATGGGAAGCGTTGCTGCGTGGCGACGACTTCGTGACTGAGGTGCCTGCCGAGCGCTGGGATGCCGAGCAGTACTACGACCCGGAGCCGGGCGTGCCCGGGCGGTCGGTCTCCAAGTGGGGCGCCTTCCTCGACGACGTGGCGGGCTTCGACGCCGACTTTTTCGGCATCACTTCGCGTGAGGCGACCGCGATCGACCCGCAGCATCGTCTGCTGCTGGAAACCGCATGGGAAGCGGTGGAGCACGCCGGTCTGAACCCGACGACGCTGACCGGATCCAAGGCCGGTGTGTTCATGGGGGTGACGCACAACGACTACGCGTACCTGGCCGCGGACACCCAGACCCTGGAGGGTCCCTACGGGTTCACCGGCACGAGCTTCAGCCTGGCCTCTG
This sequence comes from Mycolicibacterium pulveris, assembly GCA_050205315.1. GTDB lineage: Bacteria > Actinomycetota > Actinomycetes > Mycobacteriales > Mycobacteriaceae > Mycobacterium > Mycobacterium pulveris_A. Next base: position 377,696 of record JBNMRA010000001.1, read on the forward strand.
GACGGATCGCCTACGCGCTCGGCGTCCACGGGCCCGCCTACACCGTGGACACGGCCTGCTCTTCGGGGCTGAGCGCGATCCACATGGCCTGCCGCAGCCTGCAGGACGGCGAAAGCGACCTCGCGTTGGCCGGCGGGGTGTCGGTTCTGCTCGAGCCGCGCAAGGCGGCCGGCGGCTCGGCGGCGGGCATGTTGTCGCCGACCGGCCACTGCCGTGCGTTCGATGAAGCCGCCGACGGCTTCGTCTCCGCCGAGGGCTGCGTCGTGCTCACCCTGAAACGGCTCGAGGACGCCCTCGAGGCCGGCGACCGCGTCATGGCGGTCATCAAGGGCACCGCGGTGAACCAGGACGGCCGCACGGTCAACATCGCCACGCCGTCCTCGGAGGCGCAGACCGCGGTGTACCGGGCCGCTCTGGCCGCCGCCGGCGTGGAGGCCAGCACCGTTGGCATGGTCGAGGCGCACGGCACCGGAACCCCGGTCGGCGACCCCCTCGAGTACACCAGCGTCGCCAATGTGTACGGCGCCGACGGCCCGTGCGCGCTGGCGTCGATCAAGACCAACTTCGGCCATACCCAATCGGCTGCGGGCGCGCTGGGCGTGATGAAGGCCGTATTGGCCGTGCAGCACGGCATCATCCCGCAGAACCTGCACTTCAACCGTCTGCCTGACGAGCTGACCGAGATCGAGACGCACCTGTTCGTGCCGCAGTCCACCACCGCGTTTCCGACCAACGGCCAGCAGCCACGGCGGGCGGCGGTCTCGGCCTACGGGCTGTCGGGGACCAACGCGCACGCCATCGTCGAGCAGCCGCCGGAGCCGGTGGCGCCGCAGAAGCCCGCTGCCGTCACCGGTCCGCTGTTGTTCCCGTTGTCGTCGACGTCGGCGCACGAACTGCGCCGCACCTCCGGAAATCTCGCCGACTGGTTGGCCAAGAGCGGAGACGGCAACGGACGCGGTCCGGCCGTCGACCTGTTCGACCTGGGTTACACGCTGTCACGTCGGCGTGGGCACCGCTCGGTGCGTACCTCGGTCATCGCCGGCGGCCGTGAGGAACTGATCGCCGCACTGCGGGAGGTGGCCGACGGAGAGAGCCCCTACGAGGCCGCGGTCGGCCAGGACGACCGGGGCCCGGTGTGGGTGTTCTCCGGGCAGGGCTCACAGTGGGCCGGCATGGGCGCCGAGCTCCTCTCGCGCGAGCCGGTGTTCGCCTCAACCGTCGCCGAGCTGGAGGAGCTGATCCGCCAGGAGTCGGGTTTCTCTGTCACCGAGGCGATGTCGGCACCCGAAACCGTCACCGGGATCAACCGGGTGCAACCGACCGTTTTCGCGGTCCAGGTGGCCCTCGCCGCGACGATGAAGTCCTACGGCGTCACCCCCGGCGCGGTGATCGGACATTCCATGGGCGAGGTGGCGGCCGCGGTCGTCGCGGGCGCGCTGACGCTGCAGGACGGCGTGAAGGTCATCTGCCGGCGGTCCGCGCTGATGTCGCGCATCGCCGGCTCCGGCGCGATGGCATCGGTGGAATTGCCTGCCTCCCAAGTTCTTTCCGAGCTGGCGGCGCGGGGCATCACCGATGTGTCGCTGGCGGTGGTCGCCTCGCCGCAGTCGACCGTCATCGGTGGCGACACACAGTCGGTTCGCGACCTGGTCGCCGGTTGGGAACAGCGCGACGTGATGGCGCGCGAGGTCGCCGTGGACGTCGCGTCCCACTCGCCGCAGGTCGACCCGATCCTCGACGAGCTGGAAGAGGCGCTCGCCGACCTCGACCCGATGCAGCCCGAGATCCCGTACTACTCCGCGACGCTCTACGACCCTCGTGACGAGCCGGAGTGGGACGCCTACTACTGGGTGGACAACCTGCGCCACACCGTGCGCTTCGCCGCTGCGGTGCAGGCGGCGCTCGAGGACGGCTTCCGGGTATTCGGCGAGCTGTCCCCGCATCCGCTGTTGACCCACGCCGTCGACCAAACCGCGCGCGGGCTCGACATTCCGCTGACCGTGCTGGCGGCGATGCGTCGTGACCAGCAGTTGCCGTTCGGGCTGCGAGACCTCGTCGCCGATGTCCACAACGCCGGTGGCGCAGTCGATTTCTCCGTGCTGTACCCGGCCGGGCGACTGGTCGATGCACCGCTGCCGACCTGGACGCACGAATCGCTGCTGCTCGACCGCGACGGTCAGGACGCGACCGCGCGCGGGGGATGCACGGTTTCGGTGCACCCGCTGCTGGGCTCGCACGTCGTGTTGCCCGAGGAGCCCGAACGCCACGTCTGGCAGGGCGAAGTCGGTACCGAAGCGCAGCCCTGGCTCGGCGATCACCAGGTCCACGAGGTGGCGGTGCTACCGGGCGCGGCGTACTGCGAAATGGCGCTGGCCGCGGCGCGCACCGTGCTCGGTGACACCGCCGAGGTACGCGACATCGTGTTCGAGCAGATGCTGATGCTCGATGAGAGCACGCCGATTTCGGCCTCCGCATCGGCGCTCGCGCCCGGGATCCTCGACTTCGCGGTGGAGACCTACGAAGCCGGGGAACGCACCCGACGCGCCCATGCGGTGCTGCACGCCGAGGTGGCGACGGGTGAAACCGCCGCACACGACATCGACGCGCTGCTGACGGCACACGCCGACGGGGTTGACGGCGCGGATCTGCGGGCTGCCTTCGGCGCGTTGGGGATTCACCACGGCGCCGCGTTCGCAGGCTTGGCCACGGCCTACACCGCCGAACGGCCCGAGGCCACGGTGCTTGCCGCCGTCGCGCTGCCCGGACCGCTGCGGGCGAACCAGGGCGCCTACGGCGTGCATCCCGCGCTGCTCGACGCCTGCTTCCAGTCGGTCGTCGCGCATCCGGTCGCCCAGCATGCCGCCACCGGCGGCATGCTGCTGCCGCTGGGAGTGCGTCGGCTGCGCGCCAACGGTTCGGCCCGAAACGCCCATTACTGCTACAGCCGGATCGTCAAGGCCGACGCCGACGGCATCGAGGCCGATCTGGACATTCTCGACGAGCGTGGCGCAATCCTGTTGAGCCTGGAGGGGTTACGGCTCGGCACCGGCGCATCGCAGAAGGCGCAGGCCGACCGTGTGCTCAACGAGCGGCTGCTGAGCATCGAGTGGGACCAGCGCGAGGCGCCCGAGGTCGACGGCGTAGACGCCGGCTCCTGGCTGTTGATCAACACCGGCGCCAACGCCGCGGACATCCTCACGGCAGACCTCGGCGACGCGCTGAAAGCGGCGGGCGCGGACTGCACGACCATGGCGTGGCCACAGCAGGGTGACCACCAGACCAATGCCGAGTTGCTGATGTCCTACGTCAGTGAGCAGGCGCTGGCCGGCGTGGTGGTGGTGCCGGACCTGTCCGACGATGGCGGTGTCGGACAGGCGGCGGTTCGTGGTGGCGACCATGTCCGCCATTTGGTTCGGATCATCCGCGAGCTGCCCGAAACGCCGGGGGAGCCGCCGCGGCTCTACGTGATCACGCGCAACACGCAATCCGTTGTCGCCGGCGAGGTTCCCAACCTCGAGCACGCCGGTCTGCGCGGTTTCGTGCGCGCGATCGGCATGGAGCATCCGCGGTTGCGTGCCAGCCAGATCGACGTCGACGAGGCAACCGGCGGTGAGCAGTTGGCGCGCCAACTGCTGGCCGGATCCGACGAGGACGAGACGGCATGGCGGAACGGGCTCTGGTACACCGCGCGGCTGTGCCCGGCTCCGCTGCGCGCCGACGAGCGGTATAGCGTGACAGCGGCCAACGAGCGCGACGGCATGCGGCTGCAGGTCCGCACACCGGGCGACCTGGAGTCGCTGGAAATGGTTTCGTTCGAACGTGTTGCGCCGGGACCGGGTCAGATCGAGGTCGCGGTCAGCGCGTCCAGCATCAACTTCGTCGACGTGCTCGTCGCGTTCGGGCGGTGCCCGAGCTTCGACGGGCGGCTGCCGGAACTGGGTTCGGAGTTCGGCGGCGTGGTCACCGCCGTCGGCCCCGGGGTGACCACCCACCGCGTGGGGGACCGCGTCGGTGGCGTGTCGGCCAACGGCTGCTGGGGCAATTACGTGATCTGCGAGGCCAACCTCGCGACGCCGTTGCCCGCCGGGCTCGAAGAGCACCAGGCCGCCGCGGTGGGCCTCGCATACGGCACCGTGTGGCTGGGGCTGGAGGAACTGGCCAGGATCTCGTCGACCGACAAGGTGCTGATCCATTCCGCGACCGGTGGTGTCGGCCAGGCCGCGATCGCGGTGGCGCGCGCGGCGGGCGCGGAGATCTACGCCACCGCGGGCAGTGAGGAGCGGCGACAGCTGTTGCGCGACTGGGGCATCGAGCATGTCTATGACTCGCGCAGCACCGAGTTCGCCGACCAGATCCGTCGCGACACCGACGGCTACGGCGTGGACATCGTGCTCAACTCGGTGACCGGCGCGGCGCAGCGCGCAGGGCTGGAACTGCTCGCCTTCGGCGGACGGTTCCTCGAAATCGGCAAGCGCGACATCTACGGCGACACACGGGTGGGTCTGTTCCCGTTCCGCCGCAACCTGTCGTTCTATGCGATCGACCTCGCGCTGATGACCGTCACCCATCCGGACAAGGTCCGCGGCTTGCTGGAGAAGGTCTACCAACTGACCGCCGACGGTTCGCTGCCGTTACCGGACATCACGCGCTACCCGCTCGCCGACGCGGCGAGCGCGATCCGCAAGATCGGCGGCGCCCAGCACACCGGAAAGCTGGTGCTCGACATCGCGCACACCGGCACCACCGAGGTGATGGTGCCGCCGGAACAGGCGCCGACGTTCCGTTCCGACGGTGCATACATCGTCACCGGCGGGCTCGGTGGTCTGGGCTTGTTCCTCGCCGAGAAGATGGCTGAAAAGGGTTGCGGACGCATCGTTCTCACCTCACGCAGCCAGCCGAGCACCAAGGCGCAGGAGATCGTCGACCTGATCCGGTCCACCGGCGCCGACATCGTCGTCGAGTGTGGTGACATCGCCGCGGAGGGCACGGCCGACCGGTTGGTGGCGGCGGCGACGGCAACCGGGCTGCCGGTGCGGGGCGTGCTGCACGCGGCCGCGGTCGTTGAGGACGCCACCCTTCCGAACATCACCGACGAGCTCGTCGAACGGGACTGGGCGCCAAAGACATACGGCGCCTGGAACCTGCACCGCGCTACCGAGGGGCAGCCGCTGGACTGGTTCTGCGCGTTCTCGTCGGCGGCGGCGCTGGTGGGATCGCCGGGCCAGGGCGCCTACGCCGCTGCCAACAGCTGGCTGGACGCGTTCACGCGCTGGCGCCGGGCCCAGGGCCTGCCGGCCAGCGCCATCGCGTGGGGTGCATGGGGCGAGATCGGTCGCGGTACCGCGATGGCCGAGAACGACGCGGCGATCCTGCCCGACGAGGGCGCCTACGCGTTCGAGTCGCTGCTGCGCTATGACCGGGTGTACACCGGTTACGCACCGATTCTCGGGACACCGTGGTTGACCGCGTTTGCGCAGCGCAGCCCGTTCGCGTCCGCGTTCAAGTCGGCGGGCCAAAGTTCCAGCGAGGGAAGGAAACTTCGGGCAGAGCTGGCCGCGCTTCCGCGTGACGAGTGGCCAACCCATCTGAGGCGGCTGATCTCCGAGCAGGTCGGTCTGATCCTGCGGCGCGCGATCGATCCGGACCGCCCGCTGTCCGAGTACGGGCTCGATTCGCTCGGCAACCTCGAACTGCGCACTCGGATCGAGGCGGAGACGGGGATCCGCATCACGGCAATGGGGGTCAACACGGTTCGCGCACTGGCCGATAGCCTTTGCGAAACACTCGCGGCGGACGACACGGTCGCGGCGTCATCATGACGACGGCACCGAAGTAGGAGGCGGAAGAATGTTTGCGCTAGAAGCAATCCACGAGTGGGTGGACGCTCCGGGCCAACTCATCACCTGGGATCCGTCGCCGGCCACGCTCGCGAAGGTCAGCGAAGCGCCGATTGCCGATGTGCCGGCCAGTTACCAGCAGGCCCAACATCTTCGGAGCTACCGTGCGCACGCGGCTCGCGGCACCGAGATGGCGCGGCTGACGATTCCGGCCTGGAACATCGCCGGGCGCTGCGATGTGCGGGCGATGACGCACGTGCTCAACGCCTACCTTCGGCGCCACGACACCTACCGCAGCTGGTTCCAGTTCACCGAGGACGACCGCATCGTGCGGCGCACCCTGCGCAACCCGAAGGACATCAAGTTCGTCGCGTCTGAGCGCGGTGAGAAGTCGTCGGCGCAGTGGCGTGAACACATCCTGGCCACGCCGTCGCCGCTGAACTGGGATTGCTTCCGGTTCGGGATCATTCAGCGTGCCGACCACTTCACGTTCTGGATGAGCGTGGATCATCTGCACGTCGATGCGATGTTCATGGGCTTGGCGTTCGTGGAGATCCACATGATGTACAACGCTCTGGTCGGTGGTGGAGCCCCGATTCCGCTGCCCGAGGCCGGCAGCTACGAGGACTACTGCATCCGGCAGCGCGAGTTCACCTCCGCGCTGACGCTGGACTCACCACAGGTCACCGAGTGGATCAAGTTCGCTAGGGGTAACAACGGAACGCTTCCGCAGTTCCCGCTTCCGCTCGGCGACCCGGCGGTGCCCTGTGAAGGGGACCTGCTGACCGTTTCGCTGATGGACGAAAAGCAGTCCGACCGCTTCGAATCGGCGTGCATCAAGGCCGGTGCCCGGTTCATCGGCGGAGTGTTCGCCGCCGCCGCGATGGCCGAGCATCAGCTCACCGGTGCAGACACCTACTACGTCATCACCCCGACCAGCACGCGAAGCACACAAGCCGAGGTGATGACGACGGGTTGGTTCACCGGCACCGTGCCGATCACCGTGCCCGTCAGCCCGACATCGTTCACCGAAACCGCAAGGGCCGCACAGGCTTCCTTCGACTCCGGCCTGGCGCTGGCGCATGTGCCGTTTGACCGGGTGCTCGAACTGGCCGCTGAGGAACGCGGGCTGACGCAACCCAAACCGGGCGTGCCGATGATCTCCTACCTCGACGCCACCATTGCGCCGCTGTCGCCTGCCGTCGTCGCCGAGTGGAACGGCTTGAACGGGAAGATCTACAGCGAGCTGGGAGCGGCTCATCAGGTCGGGATGTGGATCAACCGGTTCGGCAACGGCACTTCGGTGACGTTGGCGTTCCCGAACAACCCGATCGCGCGCGAATCGGTCACCCGCTACGTCGACGCGATGAAGGCGGTCTTCGTGCGGGTCGCCGAGGGCCGCGGTGAGCTGGCCGCGGCGCCCGATCTGGTTGGTGTCATCCAGAAGTCGTTCTGAAACGCGCAGTTAGACGGACGTCTCGATGACTGTGGCGGCACAAACACGGCTGGACAACCGGCTGTCGTTCACCGATCAGCTGTTGTTCCTCGGCCAGCGGGCGACCGGTCAGGAACTCGTCATGCAGTGCGTGTGGGTCTACGAGCACCCGGTCGACTATGACGGGCTGCGCCGGTTTCACGACAACTTCGGATATGGCTTGTACGGTCGGGTGATCGAACGCTCACCGCTGCCGTTCGGCAGACATCGGTGGGTTTCGGCGTTGGGTTCATCATCGAGCCTCGACATCGCCGAAACGCCGCGTCCCCGAGCAGAACTCAGCGACTGGATCGATGAACGCGCACAGTTGCCGATCGATCCGGAAACCGGACCCAGCTGGCACCTCGGGGTGCTGCCGATGACCGACGGGTCGACCGCGGTCTCCATGGTGGGCTCACACTGCCTGGCCGACGGCCTCGGCGGGCTGCTGACGATCTTCGATGCGATCGTCGGCAACCGCCCCGACTTCGGGTACCCGCCGCCGCGCTCGCGCCGGCCGCTGCGGGCCGCGGCCACCGATCTCAAAGAGACGGTGCGTGGACTTCCCGAAGTGGCGCGCACGCTGGTGAGGGTGGGCAAACAGGCGGTGCGCCGACGCCATGAGATCACCAAATCGACCGGATCCCGGACCGTCGTGGCCACCGACAGCATGACGGAAAACGTTGTGGTGCCCGCCATCTCGATCTACATCGACCTCGACGAATGGGATGCCCGCGCCGAGGCCCTCAACGGCTCGAGCCACTCGTTGGTCGCCGCGTTCGCCGCGAAGCTGGCCGAACGGCTTGAACGCCGACGCGCCGACGGCGCCGTCACCCTGCACATTCCGATCAGCGACCGGATCGCCGACGACACCCGGGCGAACGCCGCCTCGATCGCCACCGTCGTCATCGATCCCGCCTCGGTGACCACCGACCTGTCCGCGGCCCGCCGTGAGATCAAGCGGGCGCTGACAGCCCTGCGGGAAGAGCCCGACGAGACCCTCGAGCTTCTTCCGTTGACCCCGTTCATCCCCAAGCGCGCGGTCAAGCGCGGCTCTGACGTGGTGTTCAACTTCGCCGATATGCCCGTATCCTGTTCCATCCTCGGCGATGTCGATTCGATCGTCGCGCGCGCCGACGGCACCGAAGCCGAGTACGTGATGCTTCGCGGCGTGGACCGGCAGGTGTCGCGCGGCTACCTCGAGCACCGTGGCGGGCTGCTGACGGTGCTGGCCGGCCGGATCTGTGGCAAGGTGTCGATCACCGTGGTCGGATATCAGGCCGGTGAAGAGAATTCCAAGTCCCGATTGCGCGAGCTGGCCGCCAAGGTGCTGGCCGAGTTCGAGCTCGTCGGCGTGATCGAGTAGCAGGAGGCATGGCCATCCCAGCGACGGCGCAGGACAGTCAACTCACGTTCATGGATCAGGCCGGCTTTGCGCTGTTGCGTGCGACCGGGCGCGGCCAACTGATGCAGGTGCTGTGGATCTACGAACATCCCGTCGACATGGACGGGCTGCGGCGGTTCCACCGCAATTTCGGCTACGGGGTGTATGGGCGGCTGATCCAACGCTCGCCCCTGCCGTTCGGCCGACACCGTTGGGTGTCTGCACTGGGTCCGGCAACCGAGCTCGACGTCGCCGAACCGCGGCCCCGCTCAGAGGTCAGCGACTGGTTCGACGAACGAGCGCAGATACCGGTGGATCCCGAGCACGGACCCGGCTGGCACATGGGTGTGTTGCCGATGACCGACGGGTCCACCGCGGTCAGCTTGGTGGGTTCGCACTACCTCGCTGACGGTGTGGGCGGTCTGCAGTCGGTCACCGAAGCGGTGTCTGGAACCAGGCGGGACTTCGGCCATCCACTTCCCCAGGTGGGCAGCCGCTTTCGCGGTGGGCTGGCAGAGCTTCGGGGGGCCGTCAAACACCTACCCGAGGCGGTTCGCACCGTCGGCGTGGCCGCGAGGCTGGGCCTTCAGAGCCGAAGCGAAACGCCGGCGTCGACCACGTCCGCTCGGCCGGCGACGCGCCGGACCGGCACCGACACCCGCGTCGTGGTGCCCGCGGTCTCGGTTCTGGTCGACCTGACGCAATGGGATGCCCGGGCAGCTTCGCTCAACGGCACCAGCCATTCCCTGGTGGCCGGTTTCGCTGCCAAACTCGGTGAACACATGGGGCGCAAGCGCGCCGACGGCACCGTCACGCTGGTGATGGCACTCAACGCGCGTAACCTCCCGGACGACACCCGCGCGAACGCGATGATCTTCGGCTCTGCCGATATCGACCCGGCCTCGGTGGTCACGGATCTGACCGATGCGCGCGGCGCCGTGCGGCAAGCCCTGCAGAAGGCACGAGAAGAGCCCGACCCGGTGATGCAGCTCCTGCCGTTGGTGCCGTACGTGCCGCGCTCCGCGCTCAAGCGGGTGGTTCAGCAGTTCTTGGGATCCGGTGCCGACCTTCCGGTTTCGTGTTCGAACATGGGCGACTTTCCCCCGGCGGCGGCCTGCCCCGACGGCACCCCGGCCGAATACACGTTGTGTCGCGGGGTGGACCAGAACGTGTATCGCGCTGACCTCGAACGCGCCGGTGGCCAACTGGTGCTGGTGGTCGGACGGATCAACGGCAGGATTTCCATCGATATCGTCGGCTACCAGGTCGGCGTGCAGAACTCCAAACAGCGGCTGCGCGAGTTGGCCGCGCGCACACTGGCCGAATTCGGGCTCACCGGCGAGATTTTCTAGTTCTTGACCAGGCAGTACAGCCGGTAGGAGAGATCGCCTCGTTCGACCTGTTCGTACAGCGGTGAGCCTTGGGTGACAGCGACGTCGCGGCCGAACCTGCGCAGCGGCCGCGGCGCGTGCCGATTGACCAGTTCCTGGTAGCGAGGGGAGTTCAACTCCAGCCCCCGTAGGACCTGGGCGTTGATCTCCTCCTGCGACACCACCTGCAGGGCGGAATCGGCAAGGGCCGCTTCCCATTCCTCGATGCCGTTTCGGCCACGAAGATCGGCGTACAGGAAGTGTCCGCCGGGGCTGAGCACCCGCGTCACCTCGGCGAGGAAACGACGGAAGTCCGGATACAGGTGAGCGGCTTCGACATTGATCACCGCATCGAAGTTCTGGTCGGGAAACGGCAGGTTCTCCGCGTCACCCTGCACGAACATCAGGTTCGGAATGTTGTGTCGCCGTTGGCAAAAGGCGATGCCCGACGGGTTGAGGTCGAGACCCACGTAGGAGGCGGGGCGAAACGTCCGCATGATGTAGGAGGCGGCGCCGCCGTGGCCGCAGCTGACCTCCAACACCCGCTTATCCTTCAGATCGACCTGACTGGCCACGCGGTGATAGAGCTGAATACAGACCCGGTCTTGCTCATCGGAGGGCTCCAGCGGCAGATCCATCGGCGGATCCTCCTCGTAACCCCAGTTGAGGAACAGCACCTCATCGGAGCCCAGCCGCCGGGTCATCAGGCTGTAGCCATATTTACCAACGAGTTTCCCGAGGTGGCGGTGCGAGAAGCCAACAACTTTCGACACCATCGGCCGATAGATCCGGTCAATCACACGGGCAAGTATTCACGCTGCACCACCAGCTGTCAGCAACATGGAAAAACCGGCGCATCCGCGCTGCGCCGAAGCGGTGAGAAGGAGATCGCGTCGGCTGCGCGCACATCGAATCGGCCATTGATAGCCTCGATGTTCGGTGAACGCGTAAGAGCCGGTAGAGACGAGGTGACGTGACCGAAGCCAATGCGAGAACCGGACTTGCGGCAAATGCGCCCGGCAACACGCTGGCCTACATGGACCAGGCGTCTTATCTGTGGGTCCGGGCGAGCGGTCATGTGCACGGCATCCAGTGCACATGGGTGTACCAGCGCGAAATCGACCAGGACGGGTTGGCCCGGGTGCACGACAATTTGGCCCACGGATTGCTGGGCCGCCGTATCGAACGCTCGCCGCTGCCGTTCGGACGTCACCGCTGGGTCGCGTATCATGAGCTGCCCGGAATCGACATCGACCCGCCGATCAGTACTCGCGAGGCGGTGACCGACTGGTTCGACGAACGCGCACGGATCCCGATCGACCCGGAGTTCGGCCCCTGCTGGCATCTCGGTGTCCTGCCGATCGAGGGCTACGGGACCGCGGTGACGTTGGTGGCGTCGCACACCGTCGTCGACGGCGTCGGTACCTGCATTGCGCTCACCGACGCGATCAACGGGGTACGGCGCGATCTGGGTCTGCCGCCACCCGGCGCACGTCCGAAGCGCCAGGCACTGCTCGAAGACGCACGGGTGACCTTCCGGGGACTGCCCGAGATCGGCCGCGCGCTGCGCGCGACGGTGACCGTGGCACGCCAGAGCCCACCCGCCCGAGGCGGATCGCGCGGACAGCCGCCGGCGCCCAAAGTGAACCGCAAAGACAAGCGACCGGCGACTGTGCCGGGCGCCACCGTCTACATCGACGCGGCCCAGTGGGATGCCCGTGCCGAAAGCCTCGGAGGCACCAGCAACGCGTTGATGGCTGGGTTCGCGGCGAAGCTGGCCGAGAAGTACGGGCGGCTCGACAGCCACGGAATGGTGACGTTGTCCTACCCGATCAACGACCGCACCGAAAACGATGTGCGCGGTAACGCGTTGAAGGGCATCGACTTCGCGGTGGACCCGCGGCCGGTGACGTCGGATCTGCGCAAGATCCGCAATGATTTCCGGGAGACCATCAACGCCGGCCTCGGAAAATTCAAGGAGCAGGAACGCGCCTTTCCGCTGACCCCGTTCATACCGACATTCGTCTTGAAAGTGCTTCCGTTGGCGGCCATGAACGCGGATCTGACCGTCGGGTGTTCGAACTTCGGCGAGATGGATCCGGCCGTCGCCTACGTGGACGGAACAAAGGCGGACTACTACGGGATGCGGATGGTCGAACAGAACCTGACGGCCAACAGCCCGGAGATCGCGTCGGGGGAGCTTTACGTGGCGTCGGGCCGGGTCGGCGAGAAACTGTTCATCAGTTTCCGTGCCTACCACCCGAATTGGGACAACACGAGGCAGGCTTTGCTCGAGAAAATATCGGCGACGCTCGCCGACTTCGAGTTGACGGCCTTCATCGAATAGCGCGGCGATCGCGGGCGGCCGCTTCGAGCAGGTCAGCCGCGGTGGACACGCTCACGGCGGGTTTGGTGAGCTCGGTCGCGACGTCACGGGCCTTCGCGACGCACTCCGGTGCGAGCGCCGTCCGTAGCGCAGACGTCAGCGACGCGGCGGTCATCTTCGAGAACCGCTGATACGTACCGACTTTCAAACGCTCGACCTGTTTGGCCCAGACCGGCTGGTCGGCGCCCACCCACAACACCACGGTCGGCACCCCGGCACGGATACTTGCCGCGGTGGTGCCCGCCCCGCCGTGGTGAACGACGACCCGGCAGAGCGGAAACACGTCCGCGTGGTTGACGGCGCCGACGATCTTGACGTGTTCTGCGGGCTGGTAGCCGTCGAGATCCCAAGAACCCGAACAGATCAGCGCCCGCTCGCCCAGCGCGGCGCACACCTCGGTGATCGTGGCCACGGCGGCGGTGGGAGATTGCACCGGCATGCTGCCGAACCCGAAGTAGATCGGCGGCGACCCCGCGGCGATCCAGGAGAAGACGTCGTCGTCGGTTTGGGTGGGCAGCTCCATCGTCATCGCGCCGACGAACGGGCGCCGGCCACCCCACTCCTCGGCCAGCCCCGGAAAGAACAACTCGTCGTAGGCCTGAATCTCCAGCGCGCCGCCCTCGACGATGCGGCGTACCGCGCGGGCACGTGCCTTGGGCAGGCCCAGCTCGCGTCGCTGCGCATCCTCGGCGTTCTTCAACGCCCGCCAGTGCACCCACTCGGCCGCCGCCCATGCCTTGTGGACCACTTTCGACGGCAGCGGGATGGGCAGCACCTGACTGTTGGCACGTGCGGGAAAGTAGTGCAGCGCCGCCAACGGTATGTCGTAGTACTCGGCGACGTTGGCCGCGACCTCTTGATAGGTCGTGCCGGTCAGGATCAGATCCGCGCCGTCGGCCAGCGACACCAGGGTCTGGCTCATCTGGGCCCACCCCTGCGTGATGTACTCCCGCAGCTCACGCAGCGCGGTGACGGGGTTCTGAACCTTCCAGTACTTGCGGAAGATGTCGGCGTCCATCTGCTTTTGTGAATCCACCCCGTACGGCGCCGGCGGCGCAAGACCGGCCGACTCGACGAACCCGACGAGGTTGGGCGGAACCGCCAGCCGGACCTGATGGCCGCGGCGCAGCAGCTCCCGGCTGACGGCAGCGCACGGCTCGATGTCGCCACGCGTGCCATGTACGCCCACAGCAAACTTCACAAGCAGCTCCAATTAACGTTTAACGAGGTCGACACGCCTGTTGCGTCGCAGTCGGCAAATACGGTAGCGGTACCGTGCGATGAATCGGCCGGTGACTGCGGCCCGGCCGACCAAACGCATGCGCAGGCACGCCCCGATTACAACACAGTTACCTAACACGCAGGGCGGCCAATGCCGGTAACAGTAATGCGTACACCGGATTCCGGCGCTGGCCTGATCCGAGCTGAGCAAACTCGGTGATTCCTCACAAGCGGCGGTACCGGTGTACCGTATTTGGGGTGTTGAGGCGCGCCATATCCACCGGTGCGTTCGAGGGCGCGGGCTTTCCGGCGCTGGGTCGTCTGGTGGTCCGTCACCCGATCTTAATGATCGTCGCGTGGCTACTACTTGCGCTCACACTCTTTTTGACGCTGCCCCCGTTGACCGAAGTGGCAGAACGCAAGCCGCCGGGGCTCCTTCCGGAAGACTCCTCGGTCCTGATCGCCAGCCGCGAGATGAGCGAGGCGTTCAACGAAGGCGGCGAGGGCGGCTCCGGCAGTTCGGGCAACGTCGGCGTCATCATCTTGACCAACGACAACGGGCTCACCCCTGAGGACGAACAGGTCTACCGCACCCTGGTGGAGCGGCTAAACGCCGCGCCGGAAAGCGTGTCCTCGACGCAGGACTTCGTCACCATCCCGGAACTGCGGGAGGTGATGACCAGCGAGAGCGACAAAGCCTGGCAGCTGCCGATCAGCATGGAAGGCACGATGGGCACCGGCCCGGGGCAGCGGGCCTACCGGAACGTCGTCGAGATCGTCGAGGAAACCACCGCCGGCAGCGCGCTGAAGGCGAACGTGATCGGTCCGGCCGCCACGGTCGCCGATCTCAACAGGGTCGGGGTGCGAGATCAGCATGTGATCGAGATCGCGACCGTGCTGATCGTCTTCACCATCTTGATCGTGGTGTACCGCAACATCGTCGCGATGCTGTTGCCGTTGCTAATGATCGGCGTCGCGCTGGTGGTGTCCCAACAGACGGTGGCCGGCCTCGGTGAGGCAGATCTGTTGGGTCTGGGCCCACAGACGTTCATGTTCATGACGGCCATGATCATGGGGGCGGGCGTCGACTACGCGGTGTTCTACTTCACCCGCTATCACGAATGCCTACGGCACGGGCTCAGCTCAGATGACGCGGTGGTCGCCGCGATGGAATCCATCGGGAAGGTGATCGCAGGCTCGGCGGCAACGACAGCGCTCGCGTTCTACGGGCTGAGCTTCACCAAGCTCGGCGTCTTCTCCACGGTCGGCGCCGCCCTATCGATCACCGTCGGGATCGGGTTTTTGGCCGCGATGACGCTGTTGCCCGCGATGGTCGTGCTCGCCGGCCGGCGCGGCCTGGTCAATCCGCGTAAAGACCTGACCGGACGGCTGTGGCGGCGTTCCGGTGTGCATATCGTTCGCCGCCCGATCACCCACCTGGCCGTCAGCCTCGTCATCCTGATCGCGCTCGCCAGCGCGGTCGGGTTCATCGAGTACAACTACGACGAACGCAAGAACCTGCCCGCCGACGCCCAGAGCAATATGGCCTACGACGCCATGGACGAGCACTTCGACGTCAGCGGCACGGTCCAGCAGTTCATCCTGATCCAATCCCCGCAGGATCTGCGTAGCCCCAAGGCGCTCGCCGACATGGAGGAGATGGCCGACCGTGTGGCCGACCTGCCCGACATCTCCGTCGTGCGCGGCATCACCCGGCCCACCGGCGAAGTGCTCGAGCAAGCCAAGGCCACCTACCAGGCCGGCGAGGTCGGCAACAAGCTTGGCGACGCATCGCAACTCATCTCCGACAACGACGCCAACCTCGACCTGCTCAGCGGAGGCGCCGACAAGCTCGCCGACACCCTCGATCAGCTCCGCGATGCCGTGCTGAACGGGCTGATCACCGTGCGGCCGCTGACCAACGCGCTGATCGATATGCAGGCGAAGTACGGCGGCGAAACGACACTGGAAGAGATCGACAAAACCGCGACGCTCGTGGCGAACATGAACTCGCTCGGCGATGCGATGGGTGACAGCCTGATGGAGATCTCCGAGATGTACAGCTGGGCGGCGCCGATTGTCAACGCCCTCAACACCAGCCCGGTGTGCAACGTCGATCCCGCGTGTGTCGAGTCGCGGACATATCTGCAGCGCGTCACCACCTTCCAGAACGACGGCACAGCGGAGAAGGTGGCCAACCTCGGTCGCGTACTCAAGGAGACCGAGGCAACGCAGACGCTCGACGAAACCGTGCGGGATCTGGGCACCACCATGCAGACCGCGGTCGACGCGGCCCGTAAGGCGGGTCTGGACGAGCCGAACTCGATTCGCGAGCAACTCAAGCAGGCCGAACAAGGCGCGAACCTGCTGGCCGATTCCAGCCGACAGCTCGCTGAGGGCGTCCAACTGCTCGTCGACCAGACCAGAAACCTGGGCGGCGGGCTCGACCAGGCGTCGGCGTTTCTGATGGCGATGAAGCAGGGCGCTTCCGACCCGCCGATGTCGGGCTTCTACATCCCGCCGGAAATCCTCACGCAGGAGGAGTTCAAGAAGGCGGCCGACGTGTTCATCTCCCCGGACGGCCACACGGCGCGCTACCTGGTGCAGACGGCCCTCAACCCGTTCGGCACCGAATCGATGGACCAGGTGAAGTCCATCATCGAGACCGCCGAAAGCGCGCGGCCCAACACGATGCTCGAGGACGCCGAGATCTCGATGGTCGGGTTCTCCGCGGTGCAGAACGACATGCGCAACTACTACAACGGCGATCTGCGGTTCATCATCCTGTTCACCCTGATCATCGTGTTCGTGGTGCTGGTGATGCTGCTGCGCTCCATCGTCGCGCCGATCTATCTGGTGGGGTCGGTCATCCTGTCGTATCTGTCGGCGCTGGGCATCGGGGTGGTCTTCTTCCAGTTCATCCTCGGTCAGCAACTCGCCTGGAGCGTCGCGGGTTTGGCGTTTTTGGTGCTCGTCGCCGTCGGCGCCGATTACAACCTGTTGCTGATCGCCCGGATCCGGGACGAGGCGCGGCACGGTATCCGCTCCGGAGTCATCAAGACCGTCGGCGCCACCGGCGGCGTCATCACTTCGGCCGGGCTGATTTTCGCCGCATCGATGTTCGGCCTGACGTTCAGCAGCATCGCCGGCGTCACCCAGATCGGCTTCGTCATCGGCGTCGGATTGCTGCTGGACACCTTCATCGTGCGCACGATCACCGTGCCGGCAATAGCTGTTCTGCTCGGTGACAAGAACTGGTGGCCGGGCAAGTTGATCTTCTGGAGGAGACAGCCTGCCGCACAACCCGTCGCGGACTTCGACGACGATTTCCCCACCGACGAACTGGCTTTGGCCACCACCGCGCCGACGGCCCGAATCGGCAGCGCGGTCAAGGCGCGCCGGGATCCGATTTCACGTCCCGGCAGATCGCCGCGCTCACCCGCGCGGCCCACACCATCGGGTGTGACCTACTGACACGGCCGAGCCAACCGTCAGGGCTGGCCGCGCCGCACCTGCTCCAGCGGCGGCAGCTGCCAATGCCGACCCTGCTCAGCATCGAATTGCTTTGGCCGGTACCGAAGTAGCCCACCCCCGGGGTAGGGCGTGTACTCCCCGAACCAGACCTCGCCGTCGACCGCGTATAGGTCGATCCGGATGAAGTCCCAGCCCGATCCGAGCACGCTGGCGATCTCGAGCATCGCCTCCAGCTCCGGTGGACGTGGCTCGTCGGCGACTGGGCGGATCCGCCAGCGTACGGGCAGCCGGTTCCAGCCGGCGTCGAGGAACGTGGCGGTCTGGTGGCCGAACCGGCCGCTGTTGACCTGGATCAGCTCCACCCGGCCGTCGAACACGAAGAACTTGTAGTCGGCGGGCGGGGCACCGTCCGGAGTCGGGATGCGTTCCTCGAGCAGCAGCATGGGCCGCGCCTCGCCGTAGCCCCACTCGCCCAGTTCCAGCGGGGTGCGCTTCCACCAGTTCCTGGTTTGTTCGATCAGATCGGCGACATCGGTGTCGGGATCCGGACCGAACAACGCGTGTCCGCTGCTGTGGTTGGGTTTGAGCACCCACGGCGGAAGCTGCGAAAGATCCGGTGCGTCACGCAAATCAGTGCCGGACCAGTAGGTCTGGGGGATGCGCATCTCGGCCCCCGGGTACGCCGCGCGCGCCATCTCCTTCATGCGCAGCTTGTCGCAGGCGGCGACGATCCGGTCCCGCCGGTCATAGAGGATGCGCCAGTTGACCTTCTCGTTGAAGGTGCGCGGCGAACGGAAATTACCCGGCCGGTGAATCATCGTGATGTGAAACGCCTGGCGCACCAGCGGTACCGGCAGTGCGCGAAGGAGCCGCCGGTGCGCCGCGAGCAGCATCGGCGGGGCGGGCCTGTTCATCAACAGCGGCATCGGAATCCCCTGGGTGCTAGGGCTGTTGGGTCAGGTAACCACCGCGCCGGAAGAACTCGTCCGCACGGTGCTCGACGCCGTCGGCGGCGCGGACGCGGGTGATCACCAACGCGCGGTTTCCGCCGCGGTACGCAGCGGGCCCGCACACCACTGCGCCGCCGCCCTCCTGCACGATCACCCGGCCCGGCGTTCCGCCATAACGGATCTGCGAGACCTTCGCCTCGAGGACCTCGATCCGCTCGCCGCGGTAATAGGCGTACGCGGGCGGATAGGGCGCCGACAGCGCGCGCACCAGGCGTTCGAGATCCTCGGCGGGCCAACTCCAATCGAGCAGGCTGTCGCGCTCGGAACGCTTGTGAAAGTAGGTGCGCTTGGCCTTGTCCTGCGGTCGCCACTGCGGATTGCCGGACTCCAACGCGGCCAGCGCTTCCTTCAGCGCACCTGGAATCAGGTCGATGCCCCGTTCCACCAGTTCGGTGCCCGTATCGTTCGGGCCGATCGGCAACGAGTGCTGCACCAGGATGTCACCGGTGTCGAGGTTCTCGTCCATGCGGTGAATCGTCAGGCCGATCTGCGATTCACCGCTGATCAACGACCAGATGACCGGGGAGAAGCCGGTGCCCTTCGGTAGCAGCGAGTCGTGCAGGTTCAGGGTGCCGTGCGGGGGCAGTTCATAGAGTTCCGGCGGCATCCACGTGTACCAGCTGTTGACGACGATGACGTCGGGTTCCGCCCGCTTCACCAAGTCGATGGTGTCGTTGTCGACTCGCTCGGTGAGATGAACCGGGATGCCCAGGCTCTGTGCGAGCTCCTCGACCGAATCCGAGAAGATGCCCTTGTAGGAATCGTCGCTGGCCGGATGGGTGACCGCCAGCACGACGTCGTGGTTCAAGTCGATCAGCGCTTGTAGGGTCTTGACTCCCCAGGTCTGGAAGCCGAACGAGACGATGCGCACTAAGACCTCTCATTGGTCGCTGCTGACGGTGAGGGCGACCCCCCCTCCGAAGTACGGACCAAATTAACTTACCTTAGCCTAAGCTAAGGCGCATGTTGACCCCGCGGGAGCGCGGTCAGGCAGTCCGATCGCGGACTATCGATCCCGCAAAGCTCGCCGCCGTAGCGGCATGCGTGCGGAGGCGCCGACCGCTGGATGCGTCAGACATGCTGTGCGGCATGCACGTTGGCGGTGAAGCCCGCGCTCAGCAGCGGAAGACTCTGCAAATCTGCGCCGCCGCGTCGTGCCAGTCGCCGAGGCAGTCCGCCGTCCAGGCCCGCAGCGCGGCGTGGTCGATGGTGGGCGCGGCGTCGCGGGCCTGAGCAAGGCTTGCGGCCAGGCCGTCGGGACCGTCCTGGATCGGAAACACGCGCTGCCCGCCGGCGAGCTCGGCGAGGTGATGGACCGAGGGACCCACGATCGGACAACCCATGGTGAGTGCGAGCGGCGCGGTGCCCGAGGTGAAAAACGCCCGGTGGGCCGTCACCGCGACGTCGGCTGCCCCGAAATACAGCGGAACGTCGTCGTGCGGGATCTTGCGCGCATGCACCAGGATTCGCGGGTCGCCTTCGGCCAGTGCGAGCTCGGCGTTGACGTCGCCCTCGCGCAGGCCCGCGACGACGAGGCGGTCCCGTTCGCCGGCCATCGCCCGGAAGGCCGAGATGATCGAGCCGATGCCCTTGTAGGGGCGGATGCGGCCGAACGCGAGACAGACGAACCCGTCATCCGGCAGCCCGAGGCGCGCCCTGGCCACGTCGCGCGGCGCAGGCGGCGGATAGGTGTCCATGAAATGCGGGTGCGGCATGACGGTGCTCGGGCCGGTGTAGCCGAACGTCTCGGCCAGATCGGTTCGGGCGCTGGGGAAGTGGACGAAAACGTGGTCGACGAGCGCGAGCACGTCGCGACGAGCGCGGTGCCCCAGGTCCGGGTGCGGGTCGTCGTGGGGGACCAGGTTGTGGGCGGTCCAGGCGATACGGACACCCCGGCGCTTGAGCGCACGCAATTGCATCCGCACCGTCGCCGCGTGCAGCCTGTACAGCCAGCGGACCTTGTGGGTGTGGGCCTCTCCTGGCCAGTGCAGGTGCAGCCAGTCGCCGGCGCGCAACCGCGCAGCACACGCGACAAGCGTGTACGAGGCGCTGGCATCGACGCCCTCGTCGCGCAGCGCGGCAAGCAGCTTGGGCAGGTACGGGTTCGAGAACCATCGCGGCCACCCGACGACGCGAACATTGGCTTTCACGTTGGCTCTCACAATGCCCCCGGAGTTCTCCCGCATCGAAAGCGCGTCAGCTACCCGTCGGTCAGCCACCGCGTGAACCCGTGCTTGCGGATCAGGTACCGCAGCGATTTGGCCTGCTGCCATTTGCGCTTTCGGCCCCGGACATCGATGTAGTGATGCACGACTTCGATGCTGGGGTCGAACTGGCGTTTGACCCCGCGCTGCTCCAACCGGATGGCCAAATCCTGTGCACCGTGGTTGCGCAGCAGCGGGTCATAGCCGCCGATCGCCCTGAACACGTCGGAGTAGATGAGCATGTTGCCCTCGTGAAGCCAGTACGCCGGAGCAGGTTTCGGCGGCTCGAGTACGTTGGGCCAGTACTTGGTTCCTGGCGCGGCCAGGCGCTGCACCAGACGGGCCAGCCGGGGCTTTTCCCTGACCCGGTCCAGCAGCGGGGGCACCGCCGACAGATGGCCCTTGAGTGAGAAAACCGGACCGTAGTTGTACGGCTCCTGGGTGCCGTCTTTGCGGCTCACCAAACCACCGATCGCGCCGACGCCCTGTTCGGCGTAGCGGGCGGCGACTTCCCTGGCGACCGACGCGGTTTCCGGTGTCTCCAAGTCCATGTCGGCGTCGATGAAATGGATCAGCTCCCCGTCGCCGACGTGGTCGATGATCTGGTTGCGGTTGGCGGTGCAGCCCTGATTTCGGGGGCTTCTGACCAACGTCACGTCACCGCCGAATGCGTTGACCACCTCGACGCTGTCGTCCGTCGAGCCGTCGTCGAGCACGAACACGCGGTCGTAACCTTGAGCCAAGGCCTGCGGCAGCAACATGCGGAGGTGGTGTCCCATGTTGTAGTTGGGAATCGCCGCAACTACAGGTAGCTGTGTAGGCATCGTGGTTGCCAGTCCTCGCTTTCGACCTCGTCACACTCACCGCTCTTGCAAGAGCGTCAGATCGCAGATTCCGCCGCGATCCGGTAATTGCGGATGGCCAGCGGCACGAACACCGCCGCAAGCCCGAAAACCCATGCCAGGGTGAGCATCAGCGGCCCCAACACGGGCCCGCCTTCGCTCAGCGCGCGCATCGTCTCGATGGCCGGTGACATGGGTTGGTACTTGATCAGTGGATGCAGCCAGGACGGAAACACCTCGACCGGAGCGATTCCCGAGCTGCCGAACACCATGCCGATGCTCGCGGTGCCCACCCACGTCATCATCGCGTTGCCGTCGGGGCCCACCCTGAGCCCCAGCGTGATCACCACCGTCGCCACCACGAGGACCACGAGCACCGGCACGAACAGGTACGGGATGACCGCCAGCGGACCGCCCTGGAAGCGAAGTCCCATCGCCACACCGATCGCCGTGACCAACCCGGCGCTGATCAAGGTCCGCGCGCCCTCGGCGATCAGCCTGCCGATCAGCGCGCTCGCCCGGCCGATCGGAAAGGTCCACACGCGGCTGAGCAGTCCGATGGCGCGTTCAGCGGGAATGGCGAACCCCAAGCCGAGTGCCCCCAACATCCCACCGGCCAACGCACACATCGGAACCAGCCCGTTGAGGTTGTTCGTGCCGGTCAGCCGTGTCATGGACTCGGACACCAGCGTGTGGTACACGATCAGCAAAAGGGTTGGGAAAGCCAGACTTTGCAGCGGTACCAGTGGTTCGCTGCGCCACCGTCTGATGTACCAGCCGGCGAACAGCAAGCTCTCGACGAGGAACCCGGAACGCGACGACACGTTGGTGGTCATTGTGGACGCCTCTGCATCCGCAGCGCGATCGCACCGAACACCACGAAAAGGCCGACGCACCAGGCCAGGCTGGCGGCCAGGGTGCTGCCCACGACATCACCGCTGGTGAACCCGCGCAGCGCGTCGGTGACGACCGAGACAGGCTGGTGGCGCACGAACGGCTCCAGCCAGTCAGGGAAGGCCTCGACCGGGGCCATCCCGGTGGACAGCAACACCAGAAGCAGTTGGGGCACCAGCAGTAAGTGGCTGGCGGCGTTCATCTTCCAGCCCAGCGATCCGGTCGCGTCCGCGACCAACGACAGAGCCAGCGTCAACAACAACGCGATGACGACGAACGCCACGCCGTTCAGAAAGCCACCGGTCATCCGGAAGCCGAACAGGTAGGCGAACGCAATCGCGGCGACGAGCGCGACTGCGCCGCGGATCAGGCAGTAGAGCATGCGGGCCATCAGCGGCACGGCCGCGGTGATCGGAAGCGTGCGCAGCCGGGTGCCGAAGCCGGGGCGCTGGTCCTTGGCGGCCCGCTCGGCGGTCGTCATCGCGCCGAGCAGCATCGTCTGCACGACCACCGCGGGCAACACATATTGGGGATAGCTCATGCCGCCCGTGTCGATCACGTTCTGCAGCACCACCACAAAGCCGAGAAACGTGCCCACCGGCGCAAGGACCGCGAACAACAGATCACGATCACGCAGCGTGCTCAGCACGACGCGCTCGGTCAGCGCGGTCAGCGCGGTCATACGCTGACAGTCCCCGGGGTGAGGTGCAGAAACACCTCGTCGAGCGATGGTTTGCGCAGCGTGATGTCGTGCAGTTCCACGCCGAGCTGGTCGACCCTGCGCAGCACCTCGATCAGGGTCGCGACCCCGTCGTGCGCCGGCACCGACACCGTGTTCGACTCGTGGGAGGCCTCGGCGCCCTCGATATCGGCCAGCACCCCGAAGATGCGGGTCAGGTCGGCAGGGCGAACCGGCGTCACTTCGCAATAGCTCAGCCCCACACGGCGTTTGAGGTCCTCGGCGGTACCGCTGGCGATGATCTGGCCGCCGTCGAGGATGACGATCGAGTCGCTGAGGACATCGGCTTCTTCGAGATACTGCGTGGTCAACAGAACCGTGATCTGTTGGGCGCACAGCTCGGAGACCAGGGCCCAGACGTCGCGGCGGCTGCGGGGGTCGAGCCCCGTTGTCGGCTCGTCGAGAAAGAGCACCTTGGGCGGATCCACCAGCGCGGCTGCGATATCGATGCGGCGCCGCATGCCGCCCGAGTACGTCGTCACCCGCCGGTCGGCGGCGTGCTGCATCTGGAACTGTTCGATCAGTTCGTCGGCGCGCATCCGCGCCTCGCGGCGGCGCATACCGCGCAGCCGAGCGAACAGCACCAGGTTCTCGCGCCCGGTGAGCGATCCGTCGAGCGCCACTTCCTGGCCGGTCAGCCCGATGCTCGCGCGGACCTTCCCCGGTTGGCGCACGACGTCGTAGCCGGCCACGACCGCTTGTCCGGAGGTGGGCCGCAGCAACGTGGACAGGATCTTCACGACCGTCGTCTTACCGGCGCCGTTGTGACCGAGCAGCGCACACACCGTTCCGGTCGGAACCGAGAAACTGACGTCGGTCAGCGCGGTTACCGTGCCGCCGAACGTCTTTGACACGCTGTGCAGCTCTATCGCCATG
This sequence comes from Mycolicibacterium pulveris, assembly GCA_050205315.1. Taxonomy (GTDB): domain Bacteria; phylum Actinomycetota; class Actinomycetes; order Mycobacteriales; family Mycobacteriaceae; genus Mycobacterium; species Mycobacterium pulveris_A. The sequence continues at coordinate 401,407 of JBNMRA010000001.1, forward strand.
GGTCAACCTCCACCGTGCGCGCCGGAAGGCTTGGTCTCGCCCCGTCCCAGCGCGTACACGTGCCACCCCACGCTCGACCAGTATTCGCGGTCGATCGCGTTGCGGGTGTCGAGCAGACGCGGCACCCGCACGATCGACCGGTACGCCACGGGATCGAGGGCGCAGTACTCGTCCCATTCGGTCGCCAACACGATCAGATCGACGTTGCGGCAGGCGTCTTCGATGCTTTGGCAGTAGGTGAGGGTGGGAAACAACGCCTTGGCGTTGGCGATCGCCCGCGGGTCGTGAACCCGTACCGAAGCGCCCTTGAGGTGCATCGCCGCGGCGACGTTCAGCGCCGGCGAATCCCGGACGTCGTCGCTGTTCGGTTTGAACGCGGCACCCAGCACCGCGATGTTCTTGCCGAGGAAATCGCCGTCGAGCAGCGCGCTGGCCACCGAGACGGCCTTCTCGCGGCGCCGGATGTTGATCTTGTCGACCTCGTGCAGGAACCTCAGCGAGTCCGAGGCGCCGAGTTCACCTGCTCGCGCGCTGAACGCCCTGATGTCCTTCGGTAGGCAGCCGCCGCCGAAGCCCAGGCCGGCGTTCAGGAACCGCCGGCCGATGCGGTCGTCGTAGCCGAGCGCCCGGCCCAGCGTCACGACGTCGGCGTTGACCATTTCGCAGACCTCTGCCATCGCGTTGATGAACGAGATCTTGGTGGCCAAAAACGAGTTGGCGGCCACCTTGACCATCTCCGCGGTCGGCAGATCGGTCGTCAGGTGCGGGGTGCCCTGCTCGATGAGGCTGCCGTACACCTGAAGCAGCACCTTCTCGGCGTGCTCGGAGGTGACCCCGAAGACCAGCCGGTCCGGATGAAGCGTGTCTTCGATCGCCTTGCCTTCGCGGAGGAACTCCGGGTTCCAGGCCAGCTCGAGCAGGTGCTGTGACGGTGTCGCGGCCACCTCCTCGGCGAGGCGCTGCGCGGTACCGACGGGCACCGTCGACTTGCCGACGATCAAACCCTGGCAGTCGGCGTTGGCGACCACGGTCCGCACCGCGCCGTCGACGTACTGCACGTCGGCCGCGTTGGAACCGGGCAGCTGCGGGGTGCCGACGCAGACAAAGTGCACGGCTGCTTCCGACACCGCCTCCGCAGGGTCGTGGGTGAAGCGCAACCGGCCGGTGCCCAGTGCCGAGGTGAGCAGTTCCTCGAAGCCGGGTTCGTAAAACGGTGAGCGACCGGCGCAAAGCAGCTCGATCTTCGCGGCGTCGGTGTCGTATGCGCAGACTTCATGGCCGATATGCGCCATGCATGCGGCGTGCACCGCACCCAGGTAGCCGGTGCCAATAACGCTTATCCGCATTCGACTGAATTCCGCCTCTCGCAAGGCTGCTCCGCTAACAATTCGTATTCGTACCGGTCAGCATAATGGCCTGTGACTGGCCGTAAGCGCGAATCGATAGCGAACAGATCACGGTAGCCAGAACAGTTCTGATCCATCAGGATTCTCATCCACAACCGGTTTTCAAGCAAACCGGTCGGGTGGCGTCGAAAACTAGGTCAGAACGGCAGCTTGGGCGGCCCGAGCTTCGGCAGGCCGATCTTGGGCGGTCCCGGCAGCTGCACCTTGGGTGCCTGCAACTGCGGAACTCCGACCGCCGGTGGCGGCGGCAGCTGGAAGTCCGGCAGCGGGAACGAGACCGGGATACCGATATCGGGCACGACGTCGGGCAATCCGACACCGAAGGACACCGGCACCGATACCTCGGCGAGCTTCGGCACGTCCACGCCGGAGAAGTCAGGCGGCGGCAACTGCTTGGCGGCGTTGATGACCTCGCACCACGGCCCCTTGCACGGATCCTTGGCGGGCTCTTCGCGGCGCTCTTCCGGCGGCGGGTTCTCGGCTGCCGCAACGACGCCCGGCTCGTGCGGCGGTGCCGGTGGCACCGGGTCCGCAGCGGCGACCCCGTTGCTGAGGAACAAGGCTGCGAGGCCGGCCGCGCCCGAAACAGCCGCGCACGTGGCCATGTGCTTGATAGTCACTGATTCACTCCCGCCGTAGACGCGTTAATCATATGCCCGGAACTGCTAATTGTCGTTCCCTTTGTCGGTGCGGATGGCTTCGCGACCGGTGAAGCAATTGTCATCCCGCTCAAACCGACGCTTACGTGCACGTAAAAGAGCCGCAAAAAGGCTTTCGTGGCAAACACCTTATCGAACGTCGATCCGATTGAACTGGCCGGTCCGGTAGTACTCCACACAGGTCGAGCGGCGAATCTTGCCGCTCGTGGTGATCGGCAGCGATCCCGGCCCGACCAGGACGAGATCGGCGACCCGCAGGCCGTGGCTGGCCGAAATGGCCGAGGTGATGTCGTTCTTGAGGGCGGCGAACCGTTCGTTGATCTCCTCGGGTGAGTCGCCCTTCTGCTTCACCTCGACGATGGTCACCAGCTCTTCGGTGCCGTCTTCGGCGATCGCGATCGCCGCGCACCGGCCTCCGGAGATCTCTTGAATCGTCGCCTCGATGTCCTCGGGGTAGTGGTTGCGCCCGTACACGATCAGCAGGTCTTTGACGCGGCCCATGATGAACAGCTCGCCTTCGGAGATGAACCCCAGGTCACCGGTCCGAAGCCACGGCTTTTCCGGGGTGCCCGGCGACGGCGTGACCAACGTCCCGCCGAAGGTGCGCTCGGTCTCCTCGGGCTTGTTCCAGTAGCCCTTCGCGACGTTCTCGCCGTACACCCAGATCTCGCCGGTGGTCCCCGCCGGGCATTCGCGCATGGTCTCCGGGTCGACGATCCGCACCGTGTTGGACTCCGGCCTGCCGTAGCTGACCAGCGGGGTGCCGGACGCGTTCGTACAGCGTTTGGCGTGTCCGATGGACAGCTTCTCGGATTCGAAGTAGGCGATCTCCGGTGGGTCACCGGGCCTGCGGGTGGCCACGTACACCACGGCTTCGGCCAGCCCGTAGGACGGCCGAATCGAGGTGTCGCGGAAGCCGAACTTGCTGAACCTGTCGGTGAACCGGCGCAACGTCGCCGGGTGCACCCGCTCACTTCCGCTCAACAGGCCGAGCACATTGCCCAGGTCGTAGCCGGCCAGGTCCTGGTCGGTGGTACGACGCACCGCCAGCTCGAACGCGAAGTTGGGCGCCGAGCTCATCACGTTGGTGTGGCTGGCCATCAACTGCATCCACCGCGCCGGGCTCTGCAGGAACGACATCGGGCTCATCAGCACGGTGTGCAGCCCGCCCAGGATCGGAACGCACAACCCGAGCAGCAGCCCCATGTCGTGATACAGGGGCAGCCAGGACACGACGGTGGTGCCGGGCGGGGCGACCTTGCCGAAGTCGACGAAGAAGTCGGCGTAGATCTGCTCGAAGTTCGCCGACAGGTTGCGGTTGGTGATCATCACCCCGGCCGGCTCACGCGTGGAGCCCGACGTGTACTGCAGATACGCGATGTCCTGGGCGGAGTCGGCCTTGAGTCGCGGCCGCTTGCGCGGTTTCTCGTCGAGCGCGTCGACCGCGACGACGGTCGGCGTCGAGGCCGTGGCTTTCGCGTAGTCGGCGACGTCTGCGACCGCCGCGGAGGTGGTCAGAACGACCGCCGGGTCGGTGTCCCGCAGCACCGAGGTCACCCGCTCGTCGTGGGCTCCGGGCTGCGGGACGGAAAGCGGCACCGCGATGAACCCGGCCTGTAGCGACGCGACGAACGCGGCGATGTAGTCCAATCCCTGCGGCGCCAGGATGACCGCCCGATCACCGGGCGCACCGCAAACACTCAACTCCGCGGCGATGTTTGCTGCGCGTCGATTCAGCTGTGCCCACGTCAGGGTTTCGGGAACGGCCGCTCCGTCGTGGTCGTAATCGACGAATGTGAATGCGACGTCATTGGGCTGCAGACTGGCGCGTTCGCGCAGTACAGCAGGTATCGAGGAGCCCAACATCAACGTACGTCGACCTTCCGGTTCGGCTCGCTTTGCCGCGAGCAGGGCGTTTGCTATTTGACCGCGCGGACAATTGCTTAAAGCTTATGCAACATCCGGTTAGTGTGCGTGCTTACGTCTAAAGTTGCCACTCTATCTGGGCCTCCGTCCGCGCCGATCGTGACCGGATCGGCTAACGCCCCGGCTTCGACCGAATATTTGCTGCACGGCCTATCTCAAGCTTAAACACGACTAATCGTGCAGCGTAGCAAACACTTTGGCGCTAGCCACAACCGCGAAAAGTGTCGTTGCAGCGCAGTGCATCGCGCCGCGAATGTGATTTCGGACCGAATTCTGTCGGTTCGGGGCCATTCAGGCGCGGTAGCTTGCCAGCCGCCCAGCCAATATTTGCCCCAGGCGTCAATTCCGCCGGGCGCCGGATCCCGGGCGCCGGTCGGATGCTCGCCGACCCCACGGAACAGGCGCCACAAAATGCATGTCACGCGCTCGGGCGCGTCGCGGCGGGCTGCGCCGTCCCCGTCGCACCTGCGGCGGCATACGTCGTTGCTTGCTGGGCCCGACTCCCACGCCGTAGCCTCGTGAGGTGGCCGGCCCGACCGTCGTCCGCGCCGACGAACTCACGAGGTTGGAGATCTTCGCCGGCTGCCCCACCGAGACCCTGGTACCGCTTGCGGCGCAGCTGCGGCCGCTGGACGCGGCCCCGGGGCAGGTGCTCATGCAGCAGGGTGAGCTCGCGGTGTCGTTCCTGCTCATCGGCTCCGGTGAAGCGGAGGTGACCCACGCCGGCGCCGACGGCCACGACACGGTGGCCCGGTTGACGCCCGGAATGATCGTCGGCGAGATCGCCTTGTTGCGCGACGCGCCGCGCACCGCGACGGTGGTCGCCACCAGTGCTGTGCAGGGCTGGGTCGGCAACCGCGACGCGTTCGCGACGCTGCTCGAGATCCCGAGCATGCTCGAGCGTCTGCTGAGCACCGCGCGTCAGCGCCTGGCCGCGTTCATCACGCCGATACCCGTGCGGCTGCGCGACGGCACGGAGTTGGACCTGCGTCCGGTGCTGCCCGGCGACAGCGAACGCACCGCGCGTGGGCCCGTCGAGTTCTCCAGCGAGACGCTGTACCGGCGGTTCCAGACGATGCACGCGCCAAGTAAATCGCTGATGCGGTATCTGTTCGAGGTCGACTACGTCCACCATTTCGTCTGGGTGATGACCGACGGAGCCGACGGACCGGTCGTCGCCGACGGTCGGTTCGTCGTCGACGCGAACGACCCCACCGTCGCCGAGGTCGCGTTCATCGTCGCCGACGCCTACCAGAACAAAGGGGTCGGCACCCTGCTGATGGGCGCTGTCTCGATCGCCGCGAAATACCATGGCATCCAACGCTTCACCGCCCGGGTGCTGAGCAACAACATGGCGATGCGGGCGATCCTCAACCACGCGGGCGCACGTTGGCAACGGGAAGATCTCGGCGTCGTCACCACCGAGATCGAGGTTCCCCGCCCGCGCAACCCGCCGTTCTCCCGCCAGCTGACCGAGCGGGTGCGCGATGTCACCCGTCAGGTCGTGCAGGCGGTCGGCTGACGGGCTTCGGTCAGACCGTGATCGTGGTCTGCTCGTCGATCGCCACGGTCGCGTCCATCAACACGCCCATCTGGTCCTCGCGGCCGTCGGCGTTGATCTGCAATACGTACAGCGCGCCCTCACCCGGGATCACCACCGTCTTCTGCGCGATCGCACGGCGGACCCCGTCCCTGACGTACAGGCCGCCGAGCTGAACCGCGTCGAAGCCGGCCAGCTGACTGGGCTCACCTTTGTCCCCGCCCTCGTAGTTGGGCAGGTTCTGGATCTCGCCGGCGGCGAACTCGAGAATCTTGGCGGGGTCGACGTCGCCGGTCAGCCTCGACATCAGCGCGACGACCGTCGGCGGATCGGCCGCGAACTCCGGAGCGGTGAAAAGTATTGCGCTGTAGGACCATTGCGGTGCGTTGGGGCCCGCGTCGGCCCAGCCGGGCGGTGTCGGCATGTTGACCACCGGCGCTCCGGGAGTGTCACGCTGCACCGGCTCCTCGGTGATGCCGTTGTCGCGTACGTAATCCGCGATGGTGTAGTGGGGGCCTTGTGCCTGCGCCGTCGTCGTGGGCGCGGCTTCGCCGGTGGTCGTGGTGGTGGTCGTTTCGGCGGCGGTTTCCGTTGACTCCGTCTCGGTGTCCGATCCGCAGCCGGCCAAGCCAAGGCCGAGTGCGGCGACCGCTATCGCGACGACGCCGGCCCTCACGGAACTGCTCATTGAGTCTCCCATCGTTGACGTTCGGCCGTAGCCTACGGTCGGCACCGGCGATGTGCAGTCGAAAACCGCCGGGCCAGGTCGGGGTGTTCGTCAAAGCTCTTCGGGAACGGATTTCTAAGCGATTTGCTCTGCGTTGGCCGTAGTTCTCCATCGACGACGGAGATCTGGTCCAATAAGCTTTGGCGCGCCACCAATCCCCGTTGCTGAGGAGGTTTCGCTTGATCCGCAAGGTCGTTGCTGTGGTGCTGGGGTTCTTCGGCACCGTGGTCCTTGCCGTCGCGTGGACCGCGGCGACGGCCGTGCAGCTGGCGGCGACCGCGCTGATCATGGGCGGCACCGGCCATCCGCTGAGCACCCCCGGCGACGACCCGGTGTCCTACATCAACCCGTACATGAACAACGCCGTCAACGGGTTCATCAACCTGGCCGCGGCTCGGCCGACGGGCACCGGCGGCGATCCGATCGGCACCGTTGCTTCGGATGACGACCGGTACGCGGTGATCACCCCGGAACAGTTCTTCCCGGTGGCCGGCTCGATGACCTTCGACCGCTCCGTGGCCGCCGGCCGGGCCAACATGAACGACTGCATCCGCGGCACCGCATGCCTCTACAACGACAACGGCCAAATCGATCCGGCGGCACCGGAGGCCGGGCCGGTCGCCGGTGACGAGTTCGTCGTGTTCGGCTACTCGCAGAGCGCGGTCATCGCCTCGCTGGTCAAGCGTGACCTGATCGAGAACCCCGGTGAGATAGCGCCCGACACGTCGTTCTTTCTGCTCGCCAACCCGATGCGGCCCAACGGCGGCATCCTGGCCCGCGGATTTCGCGGGCTCACGATCCCGATCCTCGGCGTGACGTTTCACGGCGCAACGCCCACCGACAGCTGCGACACCGGCAACTGCATGCCCACCATCGACGCGGTCGTGCAGTACGACCTGCTCGGCGGCGACGCCCCGGCCAGCCTCACCAACGTGCTGGCCTGGATCAACTCCCTGGCCGCCTATATCTACCTGCACGGGCCGCTGCAGGACCGGAACTTCGCCGATGCGCTCTATCAGGGGTCGTACGGCGACACGGACTACTACCTGTATCCGTCGAAGCGGCTGCCGATGCTGATGCCGTTCGAGCCGTTCGTGCCCTCGCCGATCCTGACGTTTCTGGACGCACCGCTTCGGGCCGCGATCGAAGGCGGCTATGCGCGCGGCGTCAACCCGGGCATCCCGACCGGGTTCAGCCTGCTTCCGTTCCAGGACCCGCTGCGCACCGTCTACAACATCGTCGTCGCGATCCCGGTCGGTATCGACGACGCGCTGGCCGAGGCTGTCGGGGACCCGTCGTTCCGGCCGTTGGGAACCGAGCCGGTGACCAGCCCGTTCGGTGTGGGCGGCCCGGAGTTGCCCGAGCCGCCGGAGGAGACGGACGAGGAAGAGGAGGGCGAGGTGCTCGCCGTGTCGTCGTCGCGCGAAGGCGACGGTGAGACGTCGGATGAGCCCGTCGACGAGATCGTGGCCGACACCGCCGACACTGCCGGCACTGAGGAAACCGACGAGGACACCGCGGACACCGAGGACATCGTCGGCGACGGGGACACCGAAGTCACCGAAGTCACCGAAGTCACCGAAGAGGACATCGACGTCACCGACGAGGACGAACCGGCGACCTCACCCGCGACCCAGGATGAGACCACCACCAGCGAGTCCGACACCGACAGCGACACCGGCGATCAGGCCGCGGCTTAGGCGTCGCAGTTCAGCGACACCGTGATCGACCGGCTGACGACGACGGTGACCAACTCGCGCTCCTTACCCTTGCCGACCGCGAAGGTCTGGGTCACCTCCTGCGGGTTGCGCACGCTGGTCACGATGCACTGGTTGATCGGCGCGCTGCCGACTCGGTCGATGACGACGTCGTAGCCGGAGGCCTCCAGTTGCCCGATCGTCTGTTGAGCGTTGGCGGACGGCGCGGGCTGCGCGACGGCCGCGCTCGCCGGGGCCAGCAGAACGCCTGCGGCCGCCACCGCCGCGGCCACGCTCCATAACTCGCGCATGACGGCCTCCGTTTTATGAGAATGAGCCTGTTACCTAATTAATCGCTGGGGAGCCGAAAAGTGTTGCGTGCGATGGTCGCGGCGGTGGTGCTGACCGCCGCGGCGTGCGCAACCCCACCCGCGCCGCCGCCGACGTCGACGACGGAGCGGCACGTCAACCCCGCGCGCGTCGACCGGGTTCGTGGTCAGCTGCCGCCCGGCTATGAGTTCGGCGGCGTCGCCGACGCGGCATCGCCCGCCGCGCTGTGGGGCTACGGCCCGGGATGGACAGCCGATCCGCCGCGGTGCGCGGCGTTGGCCGACCCCGTCCCGGCGGCCACGACGACGGCGGGCTGGTCGGCGTCCGGCTCGGGCGGCATCGTCTACGTCGTCGTGCTCGGCGCACCCGAACCGGTGAATCTCGACGCCGCGCTGCGCGACGAGTGCCTGCGCTGGACGGTGTCGGGCGGGCAGGGCCAGGGCGTCGTCACGATCACCCCGGCGCCGACGGTCGACGCCGCGACGACGGTGGCCACCGTCACCGACTCCACCACCCTCGTCGAGGGCGGCACCCAAACCCGCTCATATGCGTACACCGCCACCGCGTACCTGGGCTCCCACGTCGCGTTCGTCGTCGTCGTCACCGACCCGGGATCACCGAATCCACAACTGGGACAGGAGTTCGCCGCCGGATTGCTGGTGGAAACGGTGTCGTCGTTGCGGGGCTGAGCGCAGCTCGGCGGGTAGCGTGTGCGGCGATGTCGAACAGGGTGATGGTCGCGATCGCGGGCGCCGGCCTGCTGGCGGCCTGCACGTCCGGTGAGCCCGACCTGTCCGACGCCGACATCGCGCGGGTCTTGGACGTGCGGTCGAGCTTCGGCCAGGAGTTCACGGTGACCGACGTCGGGCCCAGCGGGATCGACCCGCGCCTGCTGGGGCCGCAGGCGCTGCCGCCCGGTATGACGTTCGACCCCGCCGACTGCGCCTCGTTCGCCAACCAACAGATGGTGCCTGCCGGGGCCAAGGGCAACATGGCGGCCGTCACCGCCGAAGGCGAGGGCAACCGGTTCATCACCATCGCGCTCGAGACGTCTGAAGCCGCCGCCGTCAACGCCCCGGCCGAGAACTGCGCCAAGGTCGGCTTCATCGGCCCGGGCGTGCGCGGGCTGGTCGAGACGGCCGAGGTGCCGCAGATCGACGGTGCGCAGACCGTCGGGACCCGTCGCATTCTGCAGACGACGGTCGGTGACACCACGGGCACCGGCGAGCTCTACAACTACGTCGCGAGCTTCGGCAGCTTTCTGGTGATCGTGACCGCGAACCCGTTGGTGCTGCCCGACAAACCCGTCGCACCGGTCGATACGCAGCGGGCCCGGAACCTGCTCGTCGAAGCGGTGGCCAAGGTCCGCGGTTAGCGCACGTCGTGCGGACGGAACTGGATGCTGATGCGCGGACCGGTGGGCTTTGTGGTCTTCGGTATCGCGTGTTCCCAGGTGCGTTGACAGGAGCCGCCCATCACCAACAGGTCGCCGTGGGCGTGCTGCAGGCGAAGGGACTTACCCCCGCCTCTTGGGCGTAGCGCGAAAGTCCTTGTGGCGCCGAGGCTGACGATGGCCACCATGGTGTCCTCGGTTCTGCTGCGGCCGATGTTGTCGCCGTGCCAGGCCACGCTGTCGTTGCCGTCGCGATACAGGCACAGCCCCGCGGTGGTGAACGGTTCGCCGAGCTCGCCGGCGTAGGCGTCGTTGAGCCGGCGTCGGATGTGCTTCAGCCGGGGATGCGGCGACGGCTCGTCGACCAGGTGGTGGAAGCTGACCAGCCGGGGCACGTCGACCACGCGGTCATACATCGGCCTGCGTTCGGCGCGCCACGGGATTCCGGTTTGCAGTTCCTCGAACAGCTCGTCGGCGTCCTCGAGCCAAGCCGAGCGGAAATCGATCCAGGCGCCGTTGCCCAGATACCGTCGTTCGGCGTGCTCGAACAGCGAGCTCTGCAACGCCAGCTCCATGACCGCGATCCTATCGCACAGGCGTTCGAAACGTCAGAGCCGGACGGCCCCCGGGCCTTCTTCGGCCAGGACGTCGTCGGGGTTGGTCAGCGCGCAGGTTTTCAGGCTCAGGCAACCGCAGCCGATGCATCCGGTCAGGTTGTCGCGGAGCCGCTGCAGATGCACGATCCGGTCGTCGAGGTCGGCGCGCCAGCCCGCGGAGAGCCGCGCCCAGTCCTTGCTGGTCGGCACGCGGTCGTCGGGAAGGGTCGCCAGCGCTTCGCGGATGCGCGCCAGCGGAATGCCCAGCCGCTGCGACATCCGGATGAACGCGACGCGCCGCAGGGTCTCGCGGGCGTAGCGGCGTTGGTTGCCCGCGGTGCGACGGCTGGTGATCAGACCTTCGCGTTCGTAGAAATGCAGCGCCGACACCGCAACGCCGCTGCGAACCGACATCTCGCCCGGAGTCAGCTCGGGGATGCGCTCCATGACCTGAACAATAGTTGAGGTGGCCGTTGGCGCTACGGTGCTAGACGTGACAGGTGGTGCGCTGGGATGCGACTCCGAGGTCGGCGCGCTGCGGGTGGCGATCCTGCACCGGCCCGGCGCCGAACTGCAGCGGTTGACCCCGCGTAACAACGACGCGCTGCTGTTCGACGGTGTGCCGTGGGTGGCCAGGGCGCAGCGTGAGCACGACGCGTTCGCCGCGCTGTTGGAGTCGCGCGGCGTCGAGGTGCTGCTGCTCGCCGATCTGCTGACCGAGGCGCTGGCGCACAGCGGCGCCGCCAGAATGCACGGCATATCCGCGGCGGTGGACCCGCGGCGGCTGGGATCGCCGTTGGCGCAAGAGCTTTCGGCGTATCTGCGCGGCCTTGACCCGGCGCCGCTGGCGCGGGTGCTGATGGCGGGGATGACGTTTTTCGAGTTGCCGTTCCGCGACAGCGAACTGTCGCTGGTGCGCAGGATGCATCACGGCGCGGAGTTCGTGATCGACCCGCTGCCGAACCTGATGTTCACCCGCGACTCGTCGTTCTGGATCGGCCCGCGGGTGGCGATCACCTCGCTGGCGTTGCCTGCCCGGGTGCGTGAGACATCGCTGACCGATGTGATCTATGCCCATCATCCGCGGTTCCTCGGGGTGCGGCGGGCCTACGAGTCGCGCTCGGCGCCGGTGGAGGGCGGTGACGTGCTGCTGCTGGCCCCGGGTGTGGTGGCCGTGGGGGTGGGGGAGCGCACCACACCCGCGGGCGCGGAAGCGTTGGCGCGCAGCCTATTCGACGACGATCTGGCACACACCGTGCTGGCTGTGCCGATCGCCCAGCAACGCGCGCAGATGCACTTGGACACGGTGTGCACGATGGTCGACGTCGACGCGGTCGTGATGTATCCCGGGGTGGTGGACTCGTTGTCGGCGTACACGATTCATCGCGACGGCAGCGGCGGGGTGCGCATCGACGATGCGGTGCCGTTCGTGGACGCTGCCGCCTCGGCGATGGGTATCGATAGGTTGCGGGTCATCGCGACCGGTCTGGACCCGGTGATCGCCGAGCGTGAGCAGTGGGACGACGGCAACAACACGTTGGCGCTGGCGCCCGGTGTCGTGGTCGCATACGAGCGCAACACCGAAACCAATGCCCGGCTGGCCGATGCCGGCATCGAGGTGCTGGCGATCGAGGCGGCCGAACTGGGCACCGGCCGCGGCGGCCCGCGGTGCATGGCGTGCCCGGCGGCGCGCGACCCGCTGTAGTTCTTTTTGGTTCGCGAGGCGTGGGGGCCTGGTTTTTGCGTTCACGGCTGTGATCGCCGAGATTTCACAGCCCTCAGCACAATTTTCGCGGCTCCCACCCTCGGCGAGCGAACGCCTCATACGCACGGTGCAGGATGTAGCGCCGACGGTGTTCGGCGACGACGCGAATGTCGATCCACCCCTGCCCGTCGACCAGCTCTGCCCGTCCGATGTCGTGGACATACTGGCGGCGTTCCTCGCTGTGATGTGAGCCCTCATAATCGAAGCCGACCTTCGGCTCGTCATACCCCATGTCGATGAACGCATTGTTCACACCGTCGCTCACTTTGATCTGGGTGCGCGGCGGCGGGAGACCGTCGTCTATGAGTATGAGCCGCAGCCGGGTCTCCTGGTGTGACTGGGATCCACCATCCATCAGCGGAAGTGCTATCCGCGCCCGTGGCAGTCCGCGGGCCCGCGGATAGCGGTCAGCGAGCAGTTCGACGTCTAACGCTTTGATGCCAGTGGCTCGCGCTAGTGCGTCCAGGTGCCGCACCGCGAGCTCGCGCGGAAGATGGCGGGCGAGGTCGAACGCGGTTCGCAGCGGTGTGGTGACGGCAATCCCGCCGACTTCGACGATGTCCTCGGCGTCGATTCGCTCATTGCGAACGACAATTCCTGCAGGAGGTCGACCGCTTCGCCAGATCATCTCGATGGGTGTCGTCGAGTCGATCCACAGTGCGCCGTGCATCGCCGCTGCTGCGCGACCAGCAATAACACCACGGCGGCCCGACCACAGCCAAGCGCCGAAAGTGCGCTGTTGCAGCGTAGGGGTGATCGCCTTCGACGAGTAAACATCGGGAAACAGGGCGCGATAGTTCCACCGCAGGCTTGCGCGGGTTAATCCGCCGCGCGCGAGTGCAGCACTACCGACGAACACGTCGTCCATGCTGCGATGCTCGTGCCATGCGCCGACAATTCCGGCGTCAGCGCCGAATTTTGCACTTGGGGCTGTGGATAACGTCAACCAACAACCCTGTGTGCAATCTTCGCACGAAGGGGGCGGTCGCGAACGAGACCTAACGCCAGGACGGCAGCCAGATCTGCATGTTCCACGTCTCCTGCGAAATCGGGATGCCGGTCAGGATCGGAAACAGCCACGCGAAGTTCGTAAGGACCAGCGCGACATAGAAACTCACCGCGATCAGCCCGAGCGTTCGTCGTTCCGGGTTCTGCCGCGGCTTGTAGAGGATGTCGCCGAGGATCAACGCGATCGCCAGCACCAAGAACGGCGCCATCGTCGATGCGTAGAAGAAGTACATCTGCCGGTCGATGCCGACGAACCACGGCAGGAAGCCGGCGCCGTAACCCACGAGCACCGCCGTATAGCGCCAGTCGCGCTTGACGAACGCCCGCCACAACGCCCAGCCCAGCACCGGCACCGCGAGAAACCACATCGCCGGCGTGCCGACCAGCATCACGGCCTTGACACACGACTGCGCGCCGCAGCCGGGCACGTCCTGGTTGTCGATCGCATACAGCACGGGCCGCAGCGACATCGGCCACGCCCACGGTTTGGACTCCCACGGGTGGTGGTTGCCGTCGGCGTTGGTCAGGCCGGCGTGAAACCTGTACACGCCGTAGGTGTAATGCCACAGCGAGCGCAACGCGTCGGGGATCGGCAACACGCTGTGCTCACCGATCGAGCGGCCTACCTCGTGGCGGTCGATCGCGGTCTCCGAGGCGAACCACGGCGTGTAGGACGCCAGGTAAACCAGGAACGGGATCACCACGAGCGCGTACAGCGACGGCAGCAGATCGCGTCGGAACGCGCCCAGCCACGGCCGCGGCACCCGGTACTGGCGTCGCGCGGCGATATCGAACGCCAACGTCATCACGCCGAAGAACGCGACGAAGTACAGGCCGGACCACTTTGTGGCACAGGCCAATCCGAGCAGCACACCCGCGCCGAACCGCCACCAGCGCACGCCAAGCCTTGGCCCCCAGGCCGTTTCGCTGATGCGGCCTTCGAACAGTGCCATGTGCATACGCTCGCGCACCTGATCGCGGTCGACCATCAGCGCGCCGAACGCCGCGACCACGAACACCGTCAAGAACCCGTCGAGCAGCGCGGTGCGGGCGGTGACGAAGCTGACCCCGTCGGCGATCACCAGCAACCCGGCGATACCGCCGACCAACGTCGACCGGCTGATCCGCCGCGCGATGCGCGCCACCAGCACCACCATGATCACGCCGCACACCGCACCGGAGAACCGCCACCCCAGCCCGGTGTAGCCGAACAGCGCCTCGCCGAGCGCGATCAACTGCTTACCGACGGGCGGATGCACCACCAGGCCGTAACCGGGGTTGTCCTCCACGCCCGAGTTGTGCAGCATCTGCCAGGCCTGCGGCGCGTAGTGCTTCTCGTCGAAGATCGGGGTGCCGGCATCGGTCGGCGATCCCAGGTTCAAAAAGCGCGTCACCGCCGCCAGCGCGCCGATGACCGCGGTCATCACCCAGCCCTGCAGCCGGTCGACGGGCCCGAAGTCAGCGACGGGCACCTGCGGCGCCGGGCTGATGACCGGCGCCGCGCGCTGCGCATCGGTGGCGGGGGCGGTCACGCATGCGATCGTAGGCTGTCGGGCATGAGTGTCGGCCGGCTGCTGATCGCTGCTACGCCATTGGGGCAGCCCTCGGACGCCTCGGCGCGGCTGGTCAGGGCACTGCGCAGCGCCGACGTCATCGCCGCCGAGGACACCCGCCGGATCCGGACGCTGGCCGCCGCGCTGGAGGTCAAGCCGGTCGGCAAGGTCATCAGCCTCTACGACCAGAACGAGGCGACGCGGGTGCCGCGCCTGGTCGACGACATCCGCGGCGGTGCCACCGTGCTGACCGTCAGCGACGCCGGCATGCCGCTGATCAGCGATCCGGGCTACCGGCTGGTGACGGCCTGCATCGAGGCCGGCCTGCCGATCAGCTGCCTGCCCGGGCCGTCGGCGGTCACCACCGCGCTGGCGGTCTCGGGTCTGCCTGCGGACAAGTTCTGCTTCGAGGGGTTCGCGCCGCGCAAGCAGAGCGCGCGCCGGGCATGGCTCACGACGTTGGCCGCCGAGCAGCGCACCTGCGTGTTCTTCGAGTCGCCGCGCCGGCTCGCCGCGACGCTGACCGACGCCGTCGACGTGCTCGGTGCGCAGCGCCGCGCAGCGGTGTGCCGTGAGCTGACCAAGACGCACGAGGAGGTGGTGCGCGGCTCGCTGGCCGAACTCGCCGACCGGGCAGCCGACGGGGTGCTCGGCGAGATCACCGTTGTGCTGGCCGGTGCGGTTCCGCGCGCCGACCTCGAGACGCTGGTGGCCGAGGTGCACAAGATGGTCGACGACGGTGTTCGGGTCAAGGACGCCTGCGCGCAGGTGATCGCCGCGCATCCGGGCGCGCCGTCACGGCGTGAGCTCTACGACGCGGTCCTGCGGTCGCGCGCCTGACCCGGTGATCGGCGCCGCCTTGTGCAGGCACTCCTGCCACTCGTGCTCCGGATCGGAATCGGCCGTGATACCGCCGCCGACGCCGAGCACCGCGTTGCCCGACGCGTCGAACTCCACCGTCCGGATCGCCACGTTCAGCTCCGTGCCGGCCACCGGCGACGCCAGACCTACTGTGCCGCAGTAGATTCCGCGTCGATCCGGTTCCCAGCCGCGCAGCAGCTGCCGGGCCCGCGTCTTGGGGGTGCCGGTCACGGAGGCGGGCGGGAACGTCGCGTCGAGCACCGTCGACATCGGCACGGCGGTGTCCACCCGCGCGGTCACCGTCGACACCAGATGCCACACGCCGGGCGCGGGCCGCACCGCGAGCAACTCGGGCACGGTGACCGATCCGGTGATCGCGACGCGGCCCAGATCGTTGCGCACCAGGTCGACGATCATGATGTTCTCGGCCACCTCCTTGGCCGACGCGCGTAACGCGCGCGGGTCGGCATAGCGCGGCAGCGTGCCCTTGATGGGGCTTGACGCGATCTCCTCACCGCGCCTGCGCAGGAACAGTTCCGGTGACAGCGACGCCACCGCGCCCCAGTCGCCCGCGACGTACGCCGCGCGGGCGGGGGAGGTGCGTGCGACGGCGTCGACGAAGAAGTCCAGTGGCGCGCCGGTGACCCGGCCGCGAAACTGTGTGCACACACACGCCTGATAGACCTCGCCCGCCGCGATCGCGTCCAGGCACGCCGCCACGCCACGGCCATGTGCGTCGCGGTCGGCCTCGTCCCACACCACCTCGCATCGCCGCGGCGCCACCTCGGTGCCGAGCGCATCGGTCACCCATTCGGAAACCGCTGCACCGGAAAGGCTTTCATACCACCATCGGCCGTCGCGGTCTTGCCGCAGCACGCAGTCCGACCAGCCGCCCGCCGCCTCGGGGATGCGCGGGCCGGTTCCGTCGGCGCCGGCGTCCGGATACGACAGGTACCCGAACCAGCCACCGCCGACCGCCCCGCCGGACCCGCCGGCGGCGACGTCGAACACCGCCGACGCGACAACGGGTGTGATCGCCACCGACGGCGCGATGACGGCACGCGATGCGAACCAGTCGCCGATCAGCGCCGCCGGCGGTGAGATGCCGCGCCGGGCGGCGGCGTAACCGAGCGCGCGCAGCACCGCAGGGGCGGTGCCCAGGTCGCCGAGCCGCTCGATCCGCACCGCCCTAGCTTGCTGCGTTCGGCGAGCAGACGCAAAATGCCCCTTCGGCGCCGGTTTTCGGGGCCTTCTCCGTCTGCTCGCGGTACAAGGGGGGCTCGCGCACGTGGGTTAGCGGCTGATGGTGCGGGGGATGTCGACTCCGGTCAGCTTGTCCGGGTTGCGCATCGCGTAGAAGTTCGAGATGCGGCCGTCGGTGATCTCGACCGTGATGATCCCTTCGAAGCTGTCGCCGAGGTAGAGCTTGAGGGCCGGCGCGTTGTTGTACGTCGCCGGTTCGACCCGACCGCGTTCCCCGGCGACGCGAACCAGCCCGACGAGCACCCTGGCGACCTTCTCGGCGCCGACGATCGGCTTGCGGGCCGCGCTGGCCTTGCCGTCGGTGTCGGCGGTCCACGTGACGTCGTCGGTGAGCAGCTGCAGCAGCCCGTCCACATCGCCGCTCGACGCGGCCGCGAAGAACCGGGCGGTGATCTGCGCCGACAGCTTCGGGTCGACCGGCTCGAACCGTTTGCGTCGCGACTGCACATGTTCACGGGCCCGGTGCGCCATCTGCCGCACCGCGGCGGCGGACTTGTCGAGCGTCGAGGCGATCTCGTCGTGGCTGAAGCCGAAGACCTCGCGCAGCACGAAGACCGCGCGTTCGTCGGGGCTCAGCGTCTCCAGCACGACGAGCATCGCCATCGAAACCGATTCGGCCAGAATCACATCGGAGGAGGCATCGGCGCTGTCCAGCAGCAGCGGTTCGGGCAGCCACGGGCCGATGTAGTCCTCGCGTCGGCGTGACTGCGCACGCAGCGCGTTGAGGGCCTGACGGGTGACGATCCGGGCCAGGTAGGCCTTGGTGTCGTTCACCGTCGCGAGGTCGACCTCCGCCCACCGCAGGTAGCTTTCCTGCAGCACATCGTCGGATTCTGTTGCGCTGCCCAGGATTTCGTAGGCAATCGTGAACAGCAGCGGGCGCAGCAACGTGAACCGCTCGACGTGTCCGTCACCCGGTTCGATGCTCACGGCGCCGACGCTACCCCGGTGCGCGCCGGCTGGGCAGGCCGCGGCCCGCCCTTGAACCAGAAGCTGGAGCCGGGCTTGCGGGCCTCCCGGCGGAGCCCCCACACCGTGCCCTTGCAGACCGCTTCCTTGATCGCGGCGCCGAGGCGACCCGCAACGTAGAAGCGCACCGCGGTGTCGTCCTGGCGGGCGAACTGGATGACGGCCGCGCGCCGGCCCAGGCTGACGTTGGATCCCACGAAGCCGTACTGCAGCATCGCGGGTTCGGTGCCCGCGATCCGGCTCAACACGGTGTTGGCGGCCTGCGGGCCCAGCTGTGTGGCCGACTGGCAGCTCATCCGCAGCGGCGCATCCGAAGGCGAGGCGCAGTCACCGGCGGCGACGACGTGCGGGTCATCAACGCTGGTCAGTGTTTCGTCGGTGAGCAACCGGCCCAGCGCATCGGTGCGCAGACCGCTTCGCGCGGCAAGCCCGGGCACGCCGAAGCCGGCCGTCCACACGGTCAACGCGCTCGGGCGCACCGCACCGTCGGCGAACACCACCGCGTCCGGCCGGACCTCGGTCACCACGTCGGATTCGAGGATCGTCACCCCGTTTCTGCGTAACCACGTGGCCGTCGAGCGTCGCGCCCGGTCCGACAGGCTCGGAAGCAGCTGACCGCCGCAGACGAGCGTGACGTTGCGGCCCTGCTCGGCCAGCTCGGCCGCGGTTTCGGTACCGGTGAGCCCGGCGCCCACCACGGTGACCGGTGCGTCCATGTGCAGTTCGTCCAGCGCCGCGCGCAGCCGCTGCGCCATCTCGAATTCGGCGATCGGGTAGGCGAATTCGGCTGCGCCGGGCACAGTGTCCGGGACGGCGCCGGTGCTGCCGACGGCGTAGATCAGGTAGTCGTAGCCCAGCGTGTCGCCGGACACCAACGCCACGGTGCGCGACGCGGTGTCGATGCGGGTGGCGGTGTCGACGACGAGCCGGACACCGTCGGCCAGCAGCGTGGTGAAGTCCACGGTGGCCTCGCCGGTGCGCGCCGAAAACTGGTGCAGCCGGATCCGCTCGACGAAGTGTGGCCGCGGGTTGACCAAGGTGACGTCGACGTCGTCGCGGGACCGCAGATGGTTGGCTGCCAGCGCCCCGGCGTATCCGCCGCCGATGACGACCACATGTGTGCGCTTGCGGGCCATGGTTGCTCCTCTCCTTGAAGGGGTTCTGCCCTCTAGACACCGCGGGCCGGCGAGATGTGACAAGACGTGATGCAGGCCACACTCTGGACTCTCGGTCCCGCCGAAAGTGGGCTTGACGCACGCCTTCGGCGATCGGAGCGTGCGGGTAATCCACGTTCGGCGCTCCTCGTGTGTCAGCGGCGGATCGTGCGGGGCCGGGCGAGCCCGGCCAGCTTCTCCGGGTTGGCCATCGCGTAGAAGTTGGTGATCTTGGCGTCGACGACCTCGATCAGGAACACCCCCAAGCGCTCGTCGCCGTCGTAGACGACGACGGCCGGGGCGTTGTTGCAGTTGACCGTCTCGAAGCGCAGGTCGGGCACCCGTTCGGGGCCCTTGCGCAGGAACGCGACGATCAGCGCCGCCACCTTCTTGGCGCCCACCACCGGCCTGCGCACGGCCGGGGCCTTGCCGCCGCTGTCGGCGGTCCAGATGGCGTCCGGGGCGAGCATCGACAGCAGTTGCTCGATGTCACCGGTGGCTGCGGTGGCCATGAACTGTTCGGCGATCCGCGCCGACGTGGCGTAGTCGACCGGTTTCATCCGCCGGCGCCGCGACTGCACGTGTTCGCGGGCGCGGTACGCCATCTGGCGCACCGCGTTCGCCGATTTCCCTACGGTCAAGGCGATTTCGTCGTGGCTAAACCCGAACACCTCGTGCAGCACGAACACTGCGCGTTCGTCGGGGGTGAGCGTTTCGAGCACGACCAGCATCGCCATCGACACCGCTTCGGCGAGTACGACGTCGGCTGCGGCGTCGTGCTCGTCGAGCAGCAGCGGCTCGGGCAGCCACGGTCCGACGTAGTCCTCGCGGCGCCGGGTGCTGGCCCGCAGCGTGTTGAGGGCCTGCCGGGTGACCAGCTGCGCCAGATACGCCTTGGTGTCGCGTACCGTCACCAGATCCACCTCGGCCCACCGCAGGTAGCTGTCCTGCAGGACATCGTCGGATTCGGTTGCGCTGCCGAGGATCTCGTAGGCGATCGTGAACAGCAGCGGACGCAGCAGCGTGAACCGCTCGGCGTGTTCTTCGTGGGCTGTCATGAGGCCGTCACCTTTTCGGTGTCCGCCAGGCGTTGGGCGCGCTTGTCGCTCTTGAGCCAGATCAGTGAACCGGGCTTGCGGGCTTCGCGCGCGAGCAGCTTCACCGACGCGTTCAGCGCCGCCTTCTTGAGTACCGCGCCGGCGCGGCCACCGATGTACAGCGGCGTCGCGGTGTCGTCGGTGTGGGACAGCTGGAAGACGCCGGCCTTGCTGCCCACGCTGATGCACTGTCCGGCCAGCGCCACGTTCAGCGGCGGCGCCGCGGTGCCCGCCAGCCTGGCCAGCACGGTGTCGGCGGCTTGGGCGCCGAGTGGGGCCGCCGACGCGCAGCACATCCGTAGCGGCTGGTTCGACGGTGCGGCCGCGTCGCCGGCCGCGACGATGCGTGCGTCGTCGATGCTGGTCAGCGTCTCGTCGGTGATCAACCGGCCCAGCGCGTCGGTGCTGAGCCCGCTGGCGGCGGCCAGATCCGGAACGCCGAAACCGGCGGTCCACACGGTCACCGGGCTGGGCACGTGGCGTCCGTCGGCGAGCGTGACGGCGTTTTGCGTGACGGCGGTGACGGTGGTGCCCGGTCCGTCGAGCACCGTCACCCCGAGCTTGGCGAGCCGGCGGGCGACCGAACGCCGGCCCGGCGCGCTGAGGTACGGACCGAGTTCGCCACCGCACACCAGCGTGACGGGGTGACCCTGCTCGGCGAGTTCGGCGGCCGTCTCGATGCCGGTGGAGCCCGCGCCGACGACGGTGAGCGCCACGGCAGGACCGGCGTCGTCCAGTGCGGCGCGCAACCGGGTGGCGTGCTCGAATTCGGCCATCGGATAGCAGAATTCGGCGGCGCCGGCAACGGTGGGCGCGGCCACGCCGCTGCCGACCGCGTAGATCAGGTAGTCGTAGTCCAGCGTGTCGCCCGAGGCCAGCGCCACGGTGCGGGCGGCGGCGTCGATGCGGGTGGCCCGGTCGGTGACCAGCCGGACGGCCTCGGCGAGCACCTCGGTGTAGTCGAGGACCGCGTCGTCGCGCCCGGCGACCAGCTGGTGCAGCCGGATGCGTTCGACGAACTGGGGCCGCGGGTTGACCAGGGTGACGTCGCAGTTCGCGGCCGCCTGAAGGCGGTTGGCCGCGACGGTTCCGGCGTATCCGCCGCCGAGGACGACGACGTGGGTGCGGGTGTCGACCATGGTGTCTCCTTCTCTCCAGGGTGTCGTGTCCTTGAGACACCGTCGAGAGCCGGGACGTAACGGCCGGGACGGCCGGTGTGGCCTACATCACTAAACCAGGCCGAGGGCGAGCATCGCGTCGGCCACCCGGATGAACCCGGCGATGTTGGCGCCCGCGACGTAGTTGCCCGGCTGGCCGTACTCCTCGGCGGTCGACAGGCACCGGTTGTGGATGCGGCGCATGATCTCTTCGAGCCGCTTCTCGGTGTCGACGAACGTCCACGAGTCGCGCGAGGCGTTCTGCTGCATCTCCAGCGCGCTGGTCGCGACGCCGCCGGCGTTGGCGGCCTTACCCGGTGCGAACGTCACGCCCGCTTCGGCGAACTGCTTGATCGCCGCCGGTGAGCACGGCATGTTGGCGCCCTCGGCGACGATCCGGCAGCCGCCCTTGATCAGGTAGCCGGCCTCGTCGCCGTTGATCTCGTTCTGCGTGGCGCACGGTATCGCGATGTCACACGGCACTTCCCAGACCGGCCGGCCCTGTACGGACTGCGCGGCGCCGGCGCGCGCCTCGGCGTAGTCGATGATCCTGCCGCGCTTGACTTCCTTGATCTCCTTGAGCAGGGCCACGTCGATGCCCTTCTCGTCGACCACGTAGCCGCTGGAGTCCGAGCAGGCCACCACGGTGCCGCCGAGATGGTGGATCTGCTCGATCGCGTAGATCGCGACGTTGCCCGAACCAGACACCACCACCCGCTTGCCCTCGAACGAGTCGTTGGCCGCCTTGAGCATCTCCTTGACGAAGAAGACCGTGCCGTAGCCGGTGGCCTCGGTGCGGACCTGCGATCCGCCCCACGTCAGGCCCTTGCCGGTGAGCACCCCGGACTCGTAACGGTTGGTGATCCGTTTGTATTGCCCGAACAGGTAACCGATTTCGCGCATGCCGACGCCGATGTCCCCGGCGGGCACGTCGGTGTACTCACCGAGGTGGCGGTACAGCTCGGTCATGAACGACTGGCAGAACCGCATCACCTCGCCGTCGGAGCAGCCCTTCGGGTCGAAGTCCGAACCGCCCTTGCCGCCGCCGATCGGCATACCGGTCAGCGAGTTCTTGAAGATCTGCTCGAAGCTGAGGAACTTGACGATGCCGAGGTACACCGTGGGGTGAAACCGCAAACCGCCCTTGAACGGTCCGAGCGCGGAGTTGAACTCGACGCGGAAGCCGCGGTTGATCTGCACGGTGCCGGTGTCGTCGACCCAGGGCACGCGGAAGATGATCTGTCGTTCCGGCTCGCACAGCCGCCGGATCACCGCGGTGTCGACGTACTCGGGATGTTTGGACACCACCGGTCCCAGGCTGTGCAGTACCTCGTAAACGGCTTGGTGGAACTCGGTTTCGCCCGGGTTGCGCCGGGATACTTCCTCGTAGATGTCGTGCAGCTTGTTGTGAAGGCCACTCATTCTCAGTCCAGTTGGTAGCGCGGGAACACGCCGGTCGGCGCGGGCAGCGCCGTGCCCGGCGCCAACCGCGTGCCGACCGACGCGAATGTGCGTTGCTCGGCAGGCTGCCCGAGCAAGTCGAGCAGCTTACCCGTTGATTCCGGCATCACCGGCTGGCTGAGCAGCGCCGCGATCCGCACGGTCTCTAACGTTGTGTAAAGGACGGTTCGAAAGCGTACCCCGTCGTGTGGGGACTCCGACTTCCGCAGTACCCACGGTTCCTGTGCCGAGAAGTACCGGTTGGCCGCGCCCAGCACCGACCAGATGGCCTCCAGCGCCAGGTGCATCGCGGTCGCCTCGAAGTGGCCGCGCACCCGCTCCAGCAGCGCATCGGCGGCGGCCAGCAGCTCGGCATCCTCGGCGGTGAAATCGCCCGGCTCCGGGACGATTCCGTCCAGGTTCTTGGCGACCATGGACAGCGAACGCTGGGCCAGGTTGCCCAGCTCGTTGGCCAGATCGGAGTTGATCCGCCCGATGATCGCCTCTTCGCTGTAGCTGCCGTCCTGGCCGAACGGCACCTCCCGCAGGAAGAAGTAGCGGACCTGGTCCAGCCCGAAGGTGTCGACCAACGCGTTCGGGTCGACCACGTTGCCGACGGACTTGCTCATCTTCTCGCCGCGGTTGAGCAGGAAGCCGTGCACGAAGACCTTGCGCGGCAACTCGATTCCCGCCGACATCAGAAACGCCGGCCAGTACACCGCGTGGAACCGGATGATGTCCTTGCCGATCATGTGCAAATCGGCCGGCCAGTAGCGGGTGAACAGATCCGACGATGTGTCCGGAAACCCCACGCCGGTAAGGTAATTCGTTAACGCGTCCACCCACACGTACATGACGTGGTCGGGGTGGTCGGGCACCGGTACGCCCCAGTCGAATGTGGTGCGCGAGATCGACAGATCCCGCAGGCCACCCGAGACGAAGCTGACCACCTCGTTGCGGCGCACCTCGGGCTCGATGAACTCCGGATGTGCCTTGTAGTGGGCCAACAGCCGCTCGGCGTAGGCCGAGAGCCGAAAGAAGTAGGTCTGCTCCTCGGTCCACGTCACCGGCGCCCCGGTCTCGGCGGCGACCCGTACGCCGTCGGCGCCGACGGTGGTTTCGGCCTCGGTGAAGAACCGCTCGTCGCGCACCGAGTACCAGCCCTGGTAGGAGTCCAGGTAGATGTCGCCGGCGTCGTTCATCCGGCGCCAGATCTCCTTGGACGCCTCGAAGTGGTCGGGATCGGAGGTGCGGATGAACCGGTCGAACGAGATGTTGAGCTTTTCCTGCATCCGCTGGAACACATCGGAGTTGCGCCGCGCCAGCTGCGCGGTCGGGATGCCCTCGGCGGCGGCGGTCTCGGCCATCTTCAGCCCGTGCACGTCGGTGCCGGTCAGGAAGCGCACGTCGTAGCCGTCGAGGCGCCGGAAGCGCGCGACCGCGTCGGTCGCGATGTACTCGTAGGCGTGGCCGACGTGCGGGTCGCCGTTGGGGTAGGCGATCGCGGTCGTGACGTAGTAGGGCGTTGTCATTTGTAGCTCAGCTTATGGTGTTGCCGTGAGTGAGAAGCGCGCAGGCAGACGGCAGCGGCCGCCCGCACCGGACCCGCTGACCCCGCTCATCGACGCGCACACCCACCTCGACGCGTGCGGGGCCACCGACGCCGAGAGCATCACCGCGATCGTGGACCGCGCCGCCGACGTCGGCGTACAGGCCGTCGTCACGATCGCCGACGACCTGGACTCCGCACGCTGGGTCACCGAAGCCGCCGACGCCGACCCCCGCGTCTACGCCGCCGTCGCGCTGCATCCCACCCGGGCCGACGCGCTGACCGATGACGCCAAGACCGTCATCGAGCGGCTGGTCGACCATCCGCGGGTGGTCGCGGTGGGGGAGACCGGCATGGACATGTACTGGCCGGGCAAGCTGGCGGGCTGCGCGGAGCCCGCCCGTCAGCGCGAGGCCTTCGCCTGGCACATCGACCTGGCCAAGCGGACCGGCAAGCCGCTGATGATCCACAACCGCGACGCCGACGCCGAGGTGCTCGACGTGCTGCGCGCCGAAGGGCCGCCCGAGACCGTGATCTTCCACTGCTTTTCCTCGGACGCGCAGATGGCCCGCACGTGCGTGGCGGCTGGCTGGCTGCTGAGCCTGTCGGGCACCGTCAGCTTCCGCAACGCCAGAGCCCTGCACGAAGCGGCGTCGCTGATACCGCTCGAGCAAATGCTGGTGGAGACCGACGCGCCGTTTCTGACCCCGCACCCGTACCGGGGCGCCCCCAACGAGCCGTACTGCCTGCCCTACACTGTGCGGGCGCTGGCCGAACTGCTCGACCGGCCCGCCGAAGTTCTTGCACAGGAAACTACCGCGACGGCCGCACGGGCCTACGGGCTGCAGAGTTGTTGGACCTAGACCTTTTCGTTATCGTTCGGTGATCGAACAGCGCCCTTAGCACGCCGTCCGAGTCGGGATAAAGCAGATTTTGAACGTTTTGAACAAGATTCATGAAGCGCGCTCGCCGTTGCTGCGGCTGCTGGTCGGCGCGACGTTGCTCGCGCTGGTTATCGCCGGCGGTGTTGCGGTAGCTGAGCACAAGTCGGTGACGTTGACCGTGGACGGTACGTCCACCACGGTGACGACGATGAAGTCGCGCGTGATCGACGTCGTCGCCGAAAACGGATTCGACGTCAGCGAACGCGACGATCTTTACCCGGCGGCCGAGACGCCGGTCGAACAGGCCGACGAGATCGTGCTGCGGCGCAGCCGCCCGCTGCAGATCTCGCTCGACGGCGAGCACAGCAGGGAGGTCTGGACAACGGCCTCCACCGTCGACGAGGCGTTGGCGCAACTGCAGATGACCGACAAGGCACCTGCCGCGGCATCGCGCGGTAGCCGGGTTCCGCTGGCGGGCATGTCGCTTCCGGTGGTCAGCGCCAAAACCGTGCACCTCGACGACGCGGGGGTGCGTCGCACCGTGCACCTGGCCGCGCCGAACGTGGCCGCGCTGTTGGAGGCGGCGGGCGCGCCGCTGCAGCAGAAGGACACCGTGGTGCCCGCGCCGTCGGCGCCCGTCATCGACGGGATGGCCGTCCACGTGATGCGGGTGCGCATCGACCACGTCACCGAGCGCGTTCCGCTGCCCGCGCACACCAAGCGCGTCGAGGACCCCACGCTGAACCAGAGCCGAACCGTCGTCGAGGACCCCGGCACGCCCGGAACGCAGGACGTGACCTTTGCCATCGCCAAGATCAACGGTGTGGAGACAGGCAGACTGCCAGTAGCCAATGTCGTTATCGAGCCGGCCCGCGAAGGGGTGGTTCGCATCGGCGCCAAGCCCGGAACCGAAGTTCCGCCGGTCTCCAACGGAGCAGTTTGGGACGCCCTTGCCCGGTGTGAAGCCGGAGGTAATTGGGCCATCAATACGGGCAACGGATACTACGGCGGAGTGCAATTTGATCAGAACACCTGGGAGCGCAACGGTGGTCTGAGGTATGCTGCGAGAGCCGACTTGGCGACAAGAGAAGAGCAAATTGCGATTGCTGAGGTCACTCGGGCGCGGCAAGGTTGGGGTGCGTGGCCGACGTGTAGCGGGAGGATTGGGGCGCGCTGACCATTCGACTACTCGGGCGGACCGAGATAAGACACCTGGCCAAAGAGATTGAGTTTCGGCCACGAAAATCGTTTGGACAAAATTTCGTCCACGATGCCAATACCGTGCGCCGAATCGTGTCGGCGTCCGGTGTCAACCGACATGATCACGTGCTCGAGGTCGGCCCCGGCCTCGGGTCGCTGACGCTGGCCCTGCTGGATCGCGGGGCGCGGGTGACCGCCGTCGAGATCGATCCGGTGCTGGCCCGTCAGCTGCCGACGACCATCGCCGACCATTCCCACAGCGAGATCAACCGGCTGACGGTGCTCAACCGCGACATCCTGACGTTCCGGCGGGCCGAGATGGACGACGAGCCCACTGCGCTGGTCGCCAACCTGCCCTACAACGTCGCGGTGCCCGCGCTGCTGCACTTGCTGGCGGAGTTCCCGTCCATCCGCACGGTGATGGTGATGGTTCAGGCCGAGGTCGCCGAGCGCCTCGCGGCCGAACCGGGCGGCAAGGACTACGGCGTGCCCAGCGTCAAGGCGCGTTTCTTCGGCAACGTCCGGCGCTTCGGCATGGTGTCGCCGACGGTGTTCTGGCCGATTCCGCGGGTGTATTCCGGGCTCGTGCGCATCGACCGCTATGAGGTCTCACCGTGGCCCACCGACGAGGTCTTCCGCCAGCAGGTGTTCGAGCTGATCGACATCGCGTTCGCACAGCGTCGCAAGACGTCGCGCAACGCGTTCGCCGAATGGGCTGGTTCAGGGAACGAGTCGGCCAGCCACCTGCTGGCCGCCAGCATCGACCCATCGCGTCGCGGCGAGACGCTGTCGATCGCGGACTTTGTGCGGCTGCTGCAGCGCTCGGGCCGGGCCTACAAACCCGAGGCCGAACAGGACGCCGGCGAGCAGCAGAAGGGCTCCATCGGCGTGAGCTAGCCGTGACCGGCTAGTGCAGCGCCCTGGTGATCAACGAGATGAGCTCCCGGCACGATGGGTAGCGCTCGGCTGGCTCTTTGGCCAGCGCTTTGGTCAGTATCGAATCGAACACTCTTGGCAGCCACGGGTATTCACGCGACAGCCGCGGCGGTCGCCGGTGCAGGTGGGCGCGGATCAAATCCATGCTGTTGTCGTCGGTGAACGGCGGCGACCCGGTGATCAGTTCGACGGCGGTGCAGGCCAGTGCGTATTCGTCGGTGGCCGACGTCGGGGCGTAGCCGCTGATCAGTTCGGGTGCCGCATACGGCAGGGACACCTCGGCACGGGTGGGACGGCGCCCGATGTCGTCGGTGAGGGAGTGCGCGGACCCGAAGTCGATCAGCACCGCGCGCACACCGTCGGTGTCCGAGCTCATCCGGATGTTGGCCGGTTTGACGTCACAGTGCACGATCGCGCGGTTGTGGGTGTAGTCGAGCGCATCGGCGATCTGGCCCAGCGCGGTCAGCCGAGCATGCATCTCGGCCAGCGCCGCCACCCCGCCGCCGTCGACGACTTCCATTGTCAGCCAACCGCGTCCGCGCTCGAAGACCTTCACGATGTGCCGATGATCCAGCCGGTGCGCGAGCTCGAACTCCCGACGCAGACGCGCGATCTGGTCCTGGTGCTGGTGGCGTTCGTCGAGGATCTTCAGCGCCGTCGGCGTGTGCGGTGCGGCGGTGTCGTGGACCCGGTACACCGTCGCATAACCGCCGTGGCCGAGCACCGCGTCCACGACATAGCTTTCGAACCGGTCGCCGGGGACAAGCACCATCTCAGCCTAGGTTCAGCTCAGCTGCGCAGACGGCTGCTGGGGGCCGCCGGACTCCGATAGGGTCGTGCCGTGCCGGCCTGGAACGGAAACACCGCCTCCGAGTGGGTGCCCACTGGATCGGTCACCGTGCGGGTGCCGGGCAAGGTCAACCTCTACCTCGCGGTCGGCGACCGCCGCGACGACGGCTATCACGAGCTGACCACCGTTTTTCACGCCGTTTCGCTGCTCGACGAGGTCACCGTGCGCAACGCCGACGTGTTGTCGTTGGAGATGTCGGGCGAAGGGGTGGAGTCGCTGCCCACCGACGAGCGCAACCTCGCGTGGCAGGCGGCCGAGCTGATGGCCGACCACGTCGGACGCGCACCCGATGTGGCGATCGCGATCGAGAAGTCGATCCCGGTGGCCGGGGGGATGGCCGGCGGCAGCGCCGACGCGGCCGCGGTGTTGGTCGGCATGAACACGCTGTGGGAGCTCGGCGTGCCGCGGCGTGATCTGCACGCGCTGGCCGCCCAGCTCGGCAGCGACGTGCCGTTCGCGTTGCACGGCGGCACCGCGCTGGGCACCGGCCGCGGCGAGGAGCTGGCTACGGTGTTGGCGCGCAATACGTTCCACTGGGTGCTGGCGTTCGCCGACGGCGGGCTGTCGACGCCGGCGGTGTTCGCCGAGATCGACCGGATGCGCGACGCCGGCGCTGAGGGCGGGCTGGAGGACCCCGAACCGGTGCTGGCCGCGCTGGCGTCGGGGGATCCGAAGACGCTGGCCCCGCTGCTGGGCAACGACCTGCAACCGGCGGCGTTGAGCCTGGACCCGACGCTTGCTCGCACATTGCAGGCCGGCACCGAGGCCGGCGCGCTGGCCGGCATCGTGTCGGGTTCGGGGCCGACGTGCGCGTTCCTGTGCGCATCGGCCCCCGCGGCGCTCGACGTCGGCGCGGCGCTGTCGGATGCCGGCGTGTGCCGCAGCGTGCGGGTGGCCAGCGGCCCGGTGCACGGTGCGCGCGTCGTGCCTGCGCCGTCGCCCCTGTAGGGCCTTTCGCGTGGGGTCCACGCCGGTGTGACACAGGACTCAATAGTTCCGACAGTTTGGCAGCTACTTAAGAGTTACATAAGATGAACGACGGTGAAAACTAGCGGTCAAGCATCGGACGCACGCCTTTCGCCCGTCGACACGGTCGATGGGCGGCTCGTCAGACGCCTCCGCTGGTCCGGTGCATCACCGATTCGAGACATAACCGCTCCCGATTTGTGCGCGCGTAATCGCGAAGGTGGCCCTGATCAGGCGGAGCATTACACCGAGGTCCTCGCCTCGGAAGCCAGGAGGTTGTCGTGAGCCGATTCACCGAGAAGATGTATCGGAACGCTCGCACGGTCACGACGGGCATGGTCACCGGTGAACCGTACGAACCCGTCCGGCACACGTGGGGTGAGGTTCACGAGCGGGCCCGGCGCATCGCGGGCGGCCTGGCGAAGGCCGGCATCGGGCTCGGCGACGCGGTCGGCGTGCTGGCCGGCTTCCCGGTCGAGATCGCCCCGACCGCGCAGGGGCTGTGGATGCGCGGCGCCAGCCTGACCATGCTGCACCAGCCCACACCGCGCACGGACCTGGCGATCTGGGCCGAGGACACGATGACCGTCATCGGCATGATCGAGGCCAAGGCCGTGATCGTGTCGGAGCCGTTCCTGGTCGCGATCCCGGTGCTGGAGGAAAAAGGCATCACGGTCCTGACCGTCAGCGACCTGTTGGCCGCCGAGCCCATCGACCCGATCGACGTCGGCGAGGACGACCTGGCGCTGATGCAGTTGACGAGCGGCTCGACCGGGTCGCCCAAAGCCGTGCAGATCACCCACCGCAACATCTACTCCAACGCCGAGGCGATGTTCGTCGGCGCCGAATACGACGTCGACAAGGACGTCATGGTCAGTTGGCTGCCGTGCTTCCACGACATGGGCATGGTCGGCTTCCTGACGATCCCGATGTACTTCGGTGCTGAGCTGGTCAAGGTCACGCCGATGGACTTCCTGCGCGACACCCTGCTGTGGGCCAAGCTGATCGACAAGTACAAGGGCACCATGACCGCCGCGCCGAACTTCGCCTACGCGCTGTTCGCCAAGCGGCTGCGCAGGCAGGCCAAGCCGGGCGAGTTCGACCTGTCGACACTGCGGTTCGCGCTGTCGGGCGCCGAACCGGTCGAGCCCGCCGACGTCGAGGACCTGTTGGACGCCGGTAAGCCGTTCGGCCTGAGACCCGATGCCATCCTGCCGGCATACGGCATGGCGGAGACGACGCTGGCGGTGTCGTTCTCACCGTGTGGTGCGGGTCTGGTCACCGACGAGGTCGACGCCGACCTGCTGGCCGCGCTGCGTCGCGCGGTGCCGGCCACCAAGGGCAACACCCGCCGGCTGGCCACGCTGGGCCCGCTGCTGCAGGACCTGGAGGCCCGCGTCATCGACGAGCACGGCAACGTGATGCCGCCGCGCGGCGTCGGGGTGATCGAGCTGCGCGGCGAGTGCGTGACACCCGGCTACATCACGATGGGCGGGTTCATTCCGGCGCAGGACGAGCACGGCTGGTATGACACCGGCGACCTCGGCTACATCACCGAGGAAGGCAACATCGTGGTGTGCGGCCGCGTGAAGGACGTCATCATCATGGCGGGCCGCAACATCTATCCCACCGACATCGAGCGGGCCGCCGGCCGCGTCGACGGTGTGCGTCCCGGCTGCGCCGTCGCAGTGCGCCTGGACGCCGGACATTCTCGCGAAACCTTCGCCGTCGCAGTGGAATCCAACGCCTGGCAGGATCCCAAAGAGGTGCGCCGCATCGAGCATCAGGTCGCGCACGAGGTGGTGGCCGAGGTCGACGTGCGGCCCCGCAACGTCGTGGTGCTCGGCCCCGGCACGATCCCGAAGACGCCGTCGGGCAAGCTGCGCCGCTCGACCTCGGTCTCCCTGGTCACCTAACCCCCTTTTGGCGCGAGCGTGCGTGTCTGCGGGCGACACGCCGCGCAGTTCCGCGAGTTCACGCACGCTCGCGGGCAAGGGGAGGGTGCTCGCGGGCTTAGGCGACCCGCACGTCCGGTGAGGCCGCCGCAGGCGTCTTTGCCGTGACGATCGTCATCTCGTAATCGGCTGCCTGCCAACCACTTAAGAAGACCCCGATCGGAAGCGCCTTGCCCTGTCCGACATTCTCTCCGTCGTTGCTCATCGAGCTGTCGTTGACATAGACGATGCCGCGCTTCATATCGACCTGAGTCACCACCGCGGCATGGTCGGCGTGGGTATAGCTGTCGTTTCCGCTCGGCTCGTAGTCGGTGACCGCGGTCCAGACGATCGCGACGGGGTAGCCGACCACCACGGCCTTGCCTTCAGCCAGTGCGGCCTGCAGGTCGCGGAATGCTTCCTGGCCCTCCTCGGCAGTGGCGGCGGCGAGCCGCTTACCGTCGGCGTCGAATGTGCCATACCGCTTGAAGCTGGCGGTGACGTCGAAGTACCTCTCCATCAGCACCGCGGCATCTTCACTGCCGACGCCTTCGTCGATGTTCTCGTGCAGATACATCTTCTGCCCCGGCGTCTCAACGCTGTCAGTCGTTTTCGCCAACTCGACCATGTATGCCTCGGTCGGCGGGGTGGTCTTGGTCGCCTGCCCCACGGCTGCGGCGCTGGCCTGCAGCACACAGTTGTAGTAGCTCTGCGACACCCAGTACTGCTTGGCGTCCTCCGCGTCACCGTACTGACCGTCGCCGAGCACCTCGACGGTGATCAGCTGATCGATGGTGGAGGGTTTGGCGGCGCCGATCCTGACGGCAAGGCGATGGAAAAACCCCTGGATCGCGCCGGCGAACCCGGGCAGCCTGGCCGCCGCGCCGTTGTCGATAGTGATGATGAACTGGTCGGTGATCCCCGGTTCGATCAGCGCTTCGTTCGCGGTGTAGATGTAGGTTCCCGGGGTGTCGCCGGCTTCCAGCGTGCCGTACCTGGGCGCTTGCTTGATCGTGTAGGTCACCCCAAAGCCGTTGTTGTCGTTGGCATTTAGATCGACCCTGATCTGTTTGGCGTCGCCGGTCTGGCCTCCGACATCCGGCAAAACGCTTGGCGCGCGGTTGAAGAAGATATAGGAGAGCTGACGTCCGATGTCGGCCAACAACGACTGCACGCTCGGGATGCGCGGCGTCGACGCCACCGCAGCGGTGATCGCGTTGGCTCCGGGGGATCCGTTGGCGCCGGTTGCGCCGTCGTCTCCGTCGTCGCCTGTCGAGCCGCCGGTCCCTTGGCCGCCGATCCCTCCCGATCCTGGCGCACCGCCGAATCCGCCGTCCCCGGCGACCACACCGCCGTCGCCGCCGTCGCCGCCGTCGCCGCCGGTACCTCCATCCCCCGGGGTTCCGGCATTACCGCCGTTACCTGCGCCGCCGCCGATACCTCCGGTGCCGCCGGAGCCGCCCTGCTCGTCGGCGGTTCCGCTCGCGCCGCCGGTACCGCCGTTACCACCGTCGCCGCCGTTGCCGCCGCGGCCGCCGGTGCTCACTCGACCACCGTCGGCGCCGTCGCCGCCGGCGCCGCCCTTACCGCCGGCCCCGCCCGGTGCGCCGTTGCCGCCCAAAGCTCCGTTGCCGCCGGGGCCACCGTTACCGCCGTTGCCGCTGATGTCGTCATCGGTCGTCCAGCCACCGCGGCCGCCGTCACCGCCGCTACCGCCGTCTCCGCCTGCGCCGCTGGCGCCCTGAGTTCCGTTGGCGGGGATGACGAAGAAGAACCGGCCGACGCCGGGGGTGCCGCCGATCGCGCCGCCGGCCCCGCCGTCGCCACCGGCTCCGCCGTCACCGCCATCCTGACCGGGCCCCACACCGGTGTTGGCACCGTAGTGCCCGGTGCCGCCTTTACCGCCGGTGCCGCCGGCGCCACCGGCTCCGCCGTCGCCGCCGCTGCCGATGAAAAAGCTGCCATTGCCGCCGTTGCCCCCGATGCCGCCTGGGCCGCCGTGGGCGCCGGGACCGCCGTCGAGTTCGGCGGCCGTGCCATTGAGACCGGGGATGCCGGCCTGACCGACTCCGCCGTGGCCGCCGTCCCCGCCCTTGCCGAAGAGCGAGAGTCGGCCGGTGCTGCCGCCGTCGCCGCCGTCACCACCGCCGGTTCCGCCGTCGCCGCCCCTGCCGCCGCTGCCAGAGAACAGCCCGCCGTTGCCGCCGTTGCCGCCGTTGCCGCCGTGATTTCCGCTGCTGCCCTGCCACGGGCTGTTGCCGCCGACACCGCCCGCGCCGCCGAAGGTGAACAGCGCCAGGAATCCCGCGCTGCCGCCGTTGCCGCCTTGACCGCCGTAAGCGGCATTGCCACCCACGCCACCGTCCCCGGCGGTGCCCGACAGCGACAGGAACCCGGTGTTGCCGCCGTTGCCGCCGGTGCCGCCGGTCTGCCCTTCGAGGATGGCGTTGCCGCCCGCGCCGCCGTCTCCGCCGTCACCCCACAGCAGGCCGCCGGTGCCACCGTGGCCTCCGGTGCCGCCGAGATATGCGCCCGTGGACGCGCCGCCGTCGCCGCCGTCACCGCCGCGTCCGATCAGGCCGGCGCTGCCGCCGAGACCGCCCGAAGAACCCTGCACGGTCTGGGCGCCTGCTCCACCGTGGCCGCCGTTGCCGCGGATCAGGCCACCGCGCCCGCCGTTGCCGCCTGCGCCGGCGTTGACGCCGACGATGCCGTCGCCGCCGTCGCCGCCGTTGCCGAACCAGCCGGCGTTACCGCCGTTGCCACCGTTGAACCCGTCGCCGCCGTTGCCGAACATTCCGCCGTGGCCGCCGTGGCATGCCGTTGCCGCCGTGCAGGTTTCGGCGGTCCACGAGTAGCCGTTGCCGACCAGGATTCCGCCGTTGGGCCGGTCGGGCGTGCCGTCGCCGATCAAGAACGTGTAGAAGCCCTGCGATGTCGGCAGGCCAAACGGTGCCGAGTCGACGACGGTGGTTGCCGTTGAATCGGCGGATGCGACAGGCGTTGTGGCGTCGGCGTTTTCCGTGTACGACGACGTCGTGCCGAAGTCCTCGGCGTCAGCGTCGTCGGTGAGATCGTCGTCGTCGTCCGCGAAGTCCGCGGGTTCATCGGGGTCCAGTGCACTCGAGTCGTCGTCGGTATCGCCGGCGTCCAGGTCGTCGGCCGTGTTCGAGTACCTCGAGCCGGCGGTGCCCGTGCTCTCCGCACCGGAGGCGGCCGAATCCGTCGAATCTGAGGACGAGTCGGACGAGTCTGACGAGGAGTCCGCCGACGAGGACGACGACGAGGACGACGAGCCGCCGTCATCCGCGGCGGCCACCCCGACTTGCGGGCCCATCAGGGAAAGGCCGACCAGCGCTGTGCCCAGCCCCGCCGATGCGGCACCCAACTGCAGCCATCGCCGCACCGGGAAGTCCTCGGAACGTCGCCGCCGCTGCGTCATACGCGTACGCGCGACGCGGCTCGAGTCGATCTCCTCAGCGCGATTCACTGCAGCCGGACCAGCCATGGACGCTCCCCCATTTCAGATGCAAGACGATATTGACGCCCGGGCAAGTCATGGGCTTCTGGGATAGTAGAGATGGATTCAACCTCGCGCCAGCAAATCGAAGAAATTTCCCTTTCAAAATTTTTCGGTGTAGAACCATTGCCGACAACGGCCCTTCGCCCGGCACCTCGCCGCCGCGCGACATATGGCTAATTCTTGCGTGCGTCGCTCGCCGCAGGTCGATACCTTCGGAGTGTGTCCCTTTCACCGGCCGTTGAGGCCATCGATCTGGTGAAGCGCTTCGGAAATGACACCGCGGTCGACGGCGTCAGCTTCACCGTCCCGCCCGGCACCGTGCTCGGCTTGCTGGGGCCCAACGGCGCCGGAAAGACCACCACGGTACGGATGATGACGACGCTGACCGAGCCCACCAGCGGCACGGCGCGGGTGGCCGGCTATGACGTCCGCCGTGAGCCACATCAGGTGCGTCGCAGCATGGGTCTCACCGGGCAGGTCGCCACCGTCGACGAGCTGCTGACCGGACGCGAGAACATCCGGATGATCGGTGGGTTGTACGGCATTCGCCGCAAACACCTCAAACGGCTGGGGGATCAACTGCTGGAACAGTTTTCGCTCGCCGATGCCGCCGACCGTGTGGTGCGGTCGTACTCGGGCGGCATGCGCCGCCGGCTCGACCTGGCGGTGAGCCTGCTGGCCTCGCCGCCGGTGTTGTTCCTCGACGAGCCGACCACCGGGCTGGATCCGCGCAGCCGCAGTGAACTGTGGGATGCGCTGCGCGCCCTGGTGCAGCAGGGCACCACGTTGGTGCTGACCACGCAGTACCTCGAGGAGGCCGATCAGCTCGCCGACAACATCGTGGTGATCGACAAGGGTCGCATCATCGCCGAAGGCGCGCCGCTGCAACTCAAACAACAGGCGGGCAACGCCAGTTTGGTCGTCACGGTGTCCAACGGCGACGATCTACCCGCCGCGCAGGCGCTGCTCGCCGAGACCGGTGCGGAGGTGTTCGTCGACGCCGGCGCGCGCCGGCTCACCGCGCAGGCCGATGGTCTTGACGACATGGTGCGGGTGGCGGACTGGTTGCGAAACAGGAACATCGCCGTCGACGACATCGGGCTGTCGCGGCCCAGCCTCGACGACGTGTTCCTCACGCTCACCGGTCGCCGCACCGAGGAGGAGGCGACCGCATGACCGCTGTCGACGCGCCGGTGCGTATCCAACCGCAGCCGGCGCTCATCCGGCCCACCAACATCGCTCAGCAGTCCTGGATCATGGTGAGGCGCAACATGATCCACACCAAACGCATGCCGGAGATGCTCAGCGACGTGACCGTGCAGCCGATCATGTTCGTGTTGCTGTTCGCGTTCGTGTTCGGCGCGTCGATCATCAACCCGGGCGGCACCAACTACCGGGAGTTCCTGCTGCCCGGGATTCAGGCGCAGACGATCGTGTTCTCGGCATTCGTGGTGGCCTCGGGCATCACCGCCGACGTCGAGAAGGGCATCATCGACCGGTTCCGGTCGCTGCCGATATCCCGATCGTCGGTGCTGATCGGGCGCAGCATCGCCAGCCTGATCCACTCATCGCTGGGCGTGGTGGTGATGGCACTGACGGGGTTGGCCATCGGATGGCGGATCAGGGGGAGCGTCGCCGAGGCGGTGTTGGCGTTCACGCTGGTGCTGGTGTTCGGGTTCGGGATGATCTGGTTCGGCATCCTGATCGGATCGCTGCTGCGGTCGGTGGAGGCGGTCAACGGCGTGATGTTCACGGTGTTGTTTCCGATCACGTTCCTGGCCAACACGTTTGTCCCCACCGAGCCGATGCCGCGCTGGCTGCGGGTGATGGCCGAATGGAACCCGGTGTCCTCGTTGGCGCAGGCGATGCGCGAGCTGTGGGGCAACGGCGGACCCGCGCCCGCCAGCGCCCAACTGCCACTGCATCATCCGGTGCTCGCGACGATTGTGTGGTCGCTGGTGCTGACCGCGGTCTTCGCGCCGTTCGCGCTGTGGGCCTACGCGCGTCGCACCGGGAACTAACCGCCGATCGCCGCGAGGGTCCACGCAGGCAGAATCGGCGCCCTGGTCGAACCGTTGCGCGCCGCGCCGCCGCGCCGACCATCTTCGGTTCGGTGCCCACCCGCGATCTGGCGAAGATGCTGTGGCGGCTGGCAAGCCGATACCCGGGCTGCCCCGCGGCGGACGCAGGATCAAACAGATGTTCATGACCTGGCTGCCGATGACGATGACGAGACCCGACGGGTCGACCTACTCGCTGTTCGTCATGTACCAGGAAGAGCGCGGCGACGGCTTTCTCGAGATCCGTTGTCAGGCAGAGCAACAGAGAACTCGTTCCTGTAGCCGGCTCGTGAGCGTGCGCAAACTCGCGCGATTCCGCGGCGTGTCGCCCGCAGACACGCACGCTCGCGGCAAAAAAAGGGGGCGGGAGCTATCCCCAGGCGTGCACGATGTTCTGGGCCGGCTCAAGACCCTGGGACACCAGCAGTTCGGCGGCATCGGCGGCCTGCTCGCAGATCGTCGGCACCTCACGCCACTCGGTGGACGTGAAGGTGCTCAACACGTACGCCGCGCCGTCCATCCGCCCGGGTGGGCGCCCGATTCCGATGCGCACACGCTGGAAGTCCTTGCTGCCCAACGCTTGCGCAACCGAACGCAACCCGTTGTGGCCCGCCACCCCGCCGCCGAACTTCAGCCGGATCCGGCCGAACTCGATGTCGAGCTCATCGTGGATCACCACGATGTCGGCGGGCGGCACCGAGTAGAACTTGGCCAGCGGGCCGACCTGCCGTCCGGACTCGTTCATGTAGCAGCGCGGCTTGGCCAACACCACCGACCGGCCGCCGAGGTGGCCCGTGACGACCTCGGCGCCGGACTTCTTGTGCGCCTTGAACCCGCCGCCCATCCGGTCGGACAAGATGTCGGCCACCAGGAACCCGAGGTTGTGCCGGGTCGTGGCGTAGCGCGGGCCCGGGTTGCCGAGGCCGACCACCAGCCGGGGGTGCGTTCCGCCCGCCTGCGGTTCGGCCATGCCGGCCTACTCGGCCTCTTCGGCAGGCGCTGCTGCGGCGGCCTCGGCCGCGGCCTCGGCGGCCTCTTCGGCCTGCTCCTCCAGCGGCGTGCCGCCACTTTCGGCCTCGAGCTCCTCGGCCGTCGGCGCGGCGACCACGTTGACGACCAGCATCTCGGGATCGGAGACCAACGCCACCCCGGACGGCAGCTCGAGAGCGCCCGCCAAGAACTGGCTGCCGATATCGGCGCCCTCGATCGAGACGGTGATCTGCTCGGGGATCGACTGCACGTCGGCCTCGACGGTGATGGTGTTGACCTCCTGGGTCACCAGCGTGCCCGGCACCGCCTCGCCCTCGATGACGACGTTGACCTCGACGTTCACCTTCTCACCGCGACGCACGACGAGCAGGTCGGCGTGCTGGATGGTGCGGCGGATCGGGTGGATGTCGAGCGCCTTGGTCAGCGCCAGCTGCTCTTTACCGTCGATGTCGAGGGTGAGCACCGCGTTGGTGCCCGAATACCGCAGCACGGCGGCGAAGTCGTGGGCGTTGAGCTCCAGGTGCTGCGGATCGCTGCCGTGGCCGTACAGCACGGCCGGCACGTTGCCGTTGCGGCGCGCCCGCCGCGATGCACCCTTGCCGGTCTCTTGCCGGACCAGCGCCTTGAGATTGTTGGTGTTGTTCTTCGCCATGAGATGTTGCTCCTGTGTCGTGTCCTGAGCACGGCAGGGTCGCAACCTCGAAAGGCTCCCGTCGATAACGGTGGCCGAAACCACCCTCGCCGTGACGCGCCGTCGAGGGTAGCGCAGTCAGCGGCGAGCGCCCAAATCAGAGCCCGAACTTGGTATCTGTGAGCTGCTCGGATAGCTCCCAGAGCGCGGCCGCCGTCTTCGCGTTGCGGGCCAGCGGGCTGCGGAACGCCGTGGCCCCGGTCGGGCCGCGGCTGCCGAACCGCGGTCCGACGAACGTGTCCCCGGGCAGGTCCTGGGACACCGCGTACAGCGTCTGGCGCGCACCGAACTCCGGTGGGGTGGCGAAGAGCCGGTTGGCCGCCAGCCACACCGGCGTGCCGATCGGGTTACCCGTCTGGCCCTGCAGGTTCGTCGCGGAATATCCGGGGTGCGCGGCCAGCGCCTTGACCGGTGAACCCGCCGCGGCCAGGCGCCGCTGCAGTTCCTTGGTGAACAGCAGGTTGGCCAGCTTGGACTGGCCGTAGGCCGGCCAGGCCAGATACGGGCGCGCTTTCCAGTTCAGGTCCTTGAGGTTGATCCGGCCGATCAGATGCATCACCGACGACACCGTGACGACGCGTTCGGTGATCTTGGGCAGCAGCAGGTTGGTCAGCGCGAAGTGGCCGAGATGGTTGGTGCCGATCTGGCTCTCGAAACCGTCGACGGTCAGCGCGTACGGCACCGCCATGATGCCAGCGTTGTTGACCAGCACGTCGACGCGGTCGACCCCGTCGGCGAACGCGCGCACCGACGCCAGGTCCTGCAGGTCGAGCTTGCGCACCTCGACGTCACCGGTGATGGACGCGGCGGCCTCGTCACCTTTGGCGGTGTTGCGGACAGCCAGGATCGTCTTGGCGCCGACGCGGGCCATCTCCCGCGCGGTGATCAAGCCGAGCCCGCTGTTGGCGCCGGTGACGATGACGGTGCGTCCGGCGAAGGAGGGCAGATCGGCGGCAGTCCAACTCATGGTCCCGACCCTAGTGGCCGCGCACCGCGAGCGTTGGGTTGTGTCACGCGCAAACCGGCCGAGGCGTGCGTCGAGCCCACATTCGGCGGGAAAAATCGCGGCTAGGGCACCGCGACGTTGAAACCGGCGATGATCGCCTCCATGTCCGGCGCCTCCTCGGCGGCCTTCTCGGCGTAACCGGTGACGGTGAACTGGATCAGGTAGCGCTGGTTGGCCGGCGGCGCACCGGTCGCGATGACGATGCGGTTGTAGGTGTGCATGCGCTGACCGTTGAGGTCGTAGCTGCCCTCGATCATCGCCGACGGGAAACCCTTGAAGTCGTCGGTGGAGGCGTTGAGGCGCTTGAAGTTCTGCGACAGCTCGGCGTCGGCGTAACCGTGTTCGGTGATCGCCGTTTCGACATCGAAGTCGCCGGTGAGCCGGAACACCATCAGCATCGCGGTCGGATACGTCTCGCCCTTGGCGATCACCCGGGTCAGCGGCGTCAGGTTTGTGTTGACGTAGGGCGCCCAGCCCGGCGGTGTCGGAAACGTCACGGTCAGGTCGGTCAGCTTCTCGGGCGCGACGGGGTCGCCGACCACGCCCTGCTCCTCGAGGTACACCGCGATCGGCACCGGCGGTTCGTCGCTCGCCGGCGTCGTCGTGGTCGGTGACGTCGACCAGACCGACTGGTAGTCAGGCGGTTCGGTGCTGCAACCCGACGCGACGACAACGACGACCAGCGCGGCCCCCGCCAGGCAGCGAAGAGCCGTCACAGAATCTCGCGCACCGCGTCGATCGGCCGGCCGAGCCGGGTGCCCTTCGGCGTCACCACGAACGGCCGCTCGATCAGGATCGGGTGTTCGACCATCGCGTCCAGCAGTTCGTCATCGCTGGCGTCGGCGAGCCCGAGCTCGGCGTACACCGCTTCCTTCTTGCGCACCGCGGTACGCACGTCGATGCCGGCGTCGGCGATCATCTTCTGCAGTTCCGCGCGCGACGGCGGATCCTTGAGGTACTGGATCACCGTCGGCTCGATACCGTTCTCGCGCAACAACTCCAGGGTCTTGCGGGACGTCGAGCAGCGTGGGTTGTGATAGATGGTGCTGTCTGTCATTTACGCCGATCCGTTGAAGAGTCCTGTGACCGAACCGTTTTCGAATACCGCGCGGATGGTGCTGGCCAGCAGCGGCGCGATCGACAAAACCGTCAGCTGCGGGAACCGCTTGTCCTCACCGATCGGCAGGGTGTTGGTGACGATCACCTCGCGCGCGCCGCAGTCGGCCAGCCGCTGCGACGCGGGCTCGGAGAGCACACCGTGCGTCGCGGCGATGATCACATCACCGGCGCCCTCGTCGCGCAACAGCTTCACGGCGCCGGCGATGGTGCCGCCGGTGTCGATCATGTCGTCGGTCAGCACGCAGGTGCGTCCCTTGACCTCGCCGACCACCCGGTTGGACACCACCTGGTTGGGCACCCGCGGATCCCGCGTCTTGTGGATGAACGCCAGCGGCGTGCCGCCCAGCGCGTCGGCCCACTTCTCGGCCACCCGCACCCGGCCGGAATCCGGCGACACGACCACGATGTTCTCGCACGGATACTGTTCGGCGATGTAGCCGGTGAGCAGGTTCTGCGCGCGCATGTGGTCCACCGGGCCGTCGAAGAAGCCCTGGATCTGGTCGGTGTGCAGATCGACGGTGACGATCCGGTCGGCGCCCGCGGTCTTGAGCAGATCGGCGACCAGCCGCGCCGAGATCGGCTCACGGCCGCGGTGCTTTTTGTCCTGGCGCGCGTACGGATAGAACGGCAGGATCGCGGTGATCCGCTTGGCGCTGCCCCGCTTCAGCGCGTCGATCATGATCAGCTGTTCCATCAGCCACTTGTTCAGCGGATCGGCGTGCGACTGCAGCACGAACGCGTCGCAACCGCGGACCGATTCGTCGAACCGGACGAAGATCTCGCCGTTGGCGAAGTCGCGGGCCGTCTGCGCGGTGACGGGAACGTCAAGCTCCTTGGCGACCTGGTCGGCCAGTTCGGGGTGCGCGCGACCCGCGAAGAGCATCAAATTTTTGCGGTTGTCGGTCCACTCGGTGCCCACAGTGTCTGTCGCCGCCCTCAAGATCGGGATCGATACGGCCCAATCGTACGTAGCGTTTCGGGGTTCCCGTTGCCGGGTTGCCAGAAAACGAACAGCTACTGTTCGTCGTCGTCGGTTTTGGCGTTTGCGGCGGCCTGCGCCGCCGCGCTGCCGGGCCGCTTGCGCGACACCCAGCCCTCGATGTTGCGCTGCTGACCTGCCGAAACGGCTAACGCGCCCGGCGGCACGTCCTCGCGCACCACGGTGCCGGCCCCGGTGTAGGCGCCGTCGCCGACGGTGACCGGCGCGATGAACATCGTGTCCGAGCCGGTACGCACGTGTGAGCCGATCCTCGTGCGGTTCTTGTGCTCGCCGTCGTAGTTGACGAAGACACTCGAGGCGCCGATGTTGCTGTGCTCGCCGATGTCGGCGTCGCCGACATAGGTCAGGTGCGGCACCTTGGTGCCCGTACCGATGGTCGAGTTCTTGGTTTCGACGAACGCGCCGAGTTTGCCGTCGGCGCCCAGCACGGTGCCGGGCCGCAGATAGGCGAACGGGCCGACCGCCGCGCCGTCGCCGATCACGGCCTGCCCGCCGTGGGTGCGCACGACGGTGGCGTGGTCGCCGACGGTGACGTCGGTCAGCGTGGTGTCCGGGCCGATGTGGCAGTGCCCGCCGATGCGGGTGCCGCCGAGCAGCTGGGTGCCGGGGTAGACGATGGTGTCGCGGCCGATCGTGACGTCGACGTCGACCCAGGTGGTGGCCGGGTCCACGACCGTCACCCCGGCGCGCTGGTGCGCCGCGACGATGCGCCGGTTCAGCTCGGCGCCGAGCTCGGCCAGCTGCACGCGGTCGTTGACCCCGGCGACCAGGGTGGCGTCGTCGATGTGCTTGGCCCGCACCACCTGCCCGTCGGAGCGGACGATCGAGATCACGTCGGTCAGGTACTGCTCCTGCTGGGCGTTGTCGGAGCCCAGCCGGCTCAGCGCTGACCGCAGCGCGGCGATGTCGAACGCGTACACGCCGGCGTTGACCTCCTCGATCGCCAGCTGTGACGGGCTGGCGTCGGCCTGCTCGACGATGCCGATCACCTGACGGTCCTGGGTGCGCAGGATCCGGCCGTAACCGGTCGGATCGGGCAGCGTGGTGGTCAGCACGGTCGCGGCGGCGGGTTCGGTGCTGTGGGTGTCGATCAGGTCGGCCAGCGTCTCGGCGTCCAGCAGCGGGACGTCGCCCGAGGTCACCACGACGGTGCCGGCGAAGTCGTCGGGCAGCGCGGCCAGCCCGCAGGCCACCGCGTGGCCGGTGCCGAGCTGCTGCTCCTGCACCGCGACGTCGATGCCGCGGCCGAGGTGTTCGGCCAGCTCGTCGACGGCCGGCGTCACCCGTTCCCGGTCGTGGCCCAGCACGACGACGAGATGCTGCGGCGCCACCTTGGCGACCGCGTGCAGCGCGTGGGCCAGCATGCTGCGGCCCGCCAGCGTGTGCAGCACCTTGGGGGTGTCGGAGCGCATCCGGGTTCCGGCGCCGGCCGCGAGTACGACCACCGCGGCTTCGGTAGTTGCCGTCATGACGTTCCTTCCCCGCGACTGACCGTGTTGGTACGGCGACACTCCGCTGTCAACGTGTCATTTGGGTCGCTCGCGGCATAAGTGCTCCGTCGCCAGGACTCGAACCTGAACTATCTGAACCAAAATCAGAGGTGCTGCCGATTACACCACGACGGATCGATCACCACGTGATGCTAGTCGACCGGTCGGCCTCTCATCGCGGCTCGTTCCTCGCCGCTTGATCGTCGCCCGACGTCGAACCAACTAGCCTGGATGCCGTGGCCGCATTGGACAAAGAGATGCGTCCGCCGCGCGCACGGATGACCGGCGCCGAGCGGCGCCATCAGCTCATCGACGTGGCGCGTTCGCTGTTCGCCGAACGCGGTTACGAGGGTACCTCGATCGAGGAGATCGCCCAACGGGCCAGCGTCTCCAAACCCGTGGTTTACGAGCATTTCGGCGGCAAGGAGGGGCTCTACGCGGTGGTGGTCGACCGCGAGATGTCGGCGTTGCTGGACGGCATCACGTCGTCGTTGACGCGGATGACCAACAACCGCTCCCGGCTGCGCATCGAACGCGTCGCGCTGGCGCTGCTGACCTACGTCGACGAACGCACCGACGGCTTCCGCATCCTGATCCGCGACTCCCCGGCCGCCATCACCTCCGGCGGCACCTACTCGACGCTGCTCAACGAGGCCGTCAACCAGGTGTCGTCGATCCTGGCCGGCGACTTCTCCCGCCGCGGTCTGGATCCGGAGATGGCGCCGCTGTATGCGCAGGCGTTGGTCGGGTCGGTGTCGATGACGGCGCAGTGGTGGCTTGATGTGCGCGAGCCGAAGAAAGAAGTGGTGGCCGCGCATCTGGTCAACCTGTGCTGGAACGGGCTGATGCATCTCGAGGACGACCCGCAGCTGCTCGACGAGTAGGCCCGGCGCCCAAACGTCCCATTGGGCAAAGAAGTTCGCCCGCGCATACCATGGATGCATCATGACCGTATCGGGGAACACCCATGTCCAAACCCCGATCGCGGGGCTTGTCGAGCTGGCGCTACGCGACCCTTCTCTGAAAGAGGTCGCCCGCCGCGCCGCCGATGAACCCGCCGATCTCCACCTGGTCGGCCCGTCCAGCGCGCGGCTGTTCGTCGCATGCGCGCTGGCGCAGGCCGGCCCGCTGGTCGTGGTCACCGCGACCGGCCGCGAAGCCGACGACCTGACCGCCGAACTGCGCGGCGTCTATGGCGAGCAGGTTGCGCTGTTCCCGTCCTGGGAGACCCTGCCCCACGAGCGGCTGTCTCCAGGCGTCGACACGGTCGGCGCCCGGCTGATGCTGCTCCGCCGGCTCAAGTACCCCGACGACGCCCGCCTCGGCCCGCCGCTGCGGATGGTGGTCACCACGGCACGGTCGCTGCTGCAGCCGATGGCGCAGGGACCGGGCGACCTAGAAGAGTGGGCACCGGTCACGCTCACCGTCGGAGAAGAGGCCGAGTTCGAGTCCATAGTCGAACGGCTGGTCACGCTG
The DNA here is from genome assembly GCA_050205315.1 of Mycolicibacterium pulveris. GTDB lineage: Bacteria > Actinomycetota > Actinomycetes > Mycobacteriales > Mycobacteriaceae > Mycobacterium > Mycobacterium pulveris_A. The sequence continues at coordinate 445,622 of JBNMRA010000001.1, forward strand.
GCCTACGAGCGGGTGGACATGGTCGGCAAGCGCGGCGAGTTCGCCGTGCGCGGCGGCATTCTCGACGTCTTCCCACCGACCGCCGAACATCCGGTGCGCGTGGAGTTCTGGGGCGACGAGGTCTCCGAAATGCGGATGTTCGCGGTCGCCGACCAGCGTTCGATCCCCGAAATCGACATCGACACCGTGGTCGCGGTGCCGTGCCGCGAGGTACTGCTCACCGACGACGTCCGCGACCGGGCCGCCGCGCTGGCCGCCGAGCATCCGGTCCAGGACAACCACCTGCCCGGCAGTGTGCCCGACATGCTGGCCCAGTTGGCCGAGGGCATCCCGGTCGACGGCATGGAGGCGCTGCTGCCGCTGCTGCGCAAGACCGACCTGGTCACGCTGTCGGCGCACCTTCCGCCGAACACCCCGCTGCTGATCTGCGACCCGGAGAAGGTCCGCACCCGCGCCGCGGATCTGATCAAGACCGGCCGCGAGTTCCTGGAGGCGTCGTGGTCGGCCGCGGCACTCGGTGGCGGCGCGCCGATCGACCTGGAGGCGCTGGACGCGTCGGGGTTCGTCGAAATCGACGACGCCCGCGCCGCCGCGCAAGAAGGCGGCCACCCGTGGTGGACGCTGAGCCAGCTGTCCGATGAGACCGCGCTCGAAGTCGACATCCGGCCCGCCCCGTCGGCGCGCGGTTCCCAGACCGGCATCGGCGAGATCTTCGCGATGCTGCGCGCGCACGTGGCGACCGGGGGCTATGCCGCCGTCGTCACCCCCGGCACCGGCACCGCACACCGTGTCATCGAGCAGCTGGCCGAATCGGACACCGCAGCAACGCTTTTGGAGGCCGGTGCGACACCCAAGGAGGGTGTGGTCGGCGTGCTGAAGGGTCCGCTGCAAGACGGGATGGTGGTGCCGGGCGCGAATCTGGTGGTGATCACCGAGGCCGACCTGACCGGCACCCGGGTCGCGGCGACCGAAGGCAGGCGGCTGGCCGCCAAACGCCGCAACGTGGTGGATCCGCTGGCGCTCACGGCCGGCGACCTGGTGGTGCACGACCAGCACGGCATCGGCCGGTTCCTCGAGATGACCGAACGCGTGGTCGGCGGCGCCCGGCGCGAGTACCTGGTGCTGGAGTACGCGTCATCGAAGCGCGGCGGCGGCACCGACAAGCTGTACGTGCCGATGGACTCACTGGACCAGCTGTCGCGCTACGTCGGCGGTGAGGCCCCGACGCTGAGCCGGCTGGGCGGCAGCGACTGGACCAACACCAAGACCAAGGCCCGCCGCGCGGTCGCCGAAATCGCCCAGGAGCTGGTCGCGCTCTACGCCAAGCGGCAGGCGTCGCCGGGGCACGCGTTCGCCCCGGACAGCCCGTGGCAGGCCGAGATGGAGGACGCGTTCGGGTTCACCGAGACCGTCGACCAGCTGACCGCGATCACCGAGGTCAAGGCCGATATGGAACGGCCGATCCCGATGGACCGGGTGATCTGCGGCGACGTCGGCTACGGCAAGACCGAGATCGCGGTACGCGCGGCGTTCAAGGCGGTGCAGGACGGTAAGCAGGTGGCGGTGCTGGTGCCGACGACGCTGCTGGCCGATCAGCACCTGCAGACGTTCACCGAGCGGATGGCGGGGTTCCCGGTCACGGTCAAGGGGCTGTCGCGGTTCACGTCGAACGCCGAATCCAAAGCGGTGCTCGACGGCATGAAGGACGGCAGCGTCGACATCGTGATCGGCACCCACCGGCTGCTGCAGACCGGTGTGACGTGGAAGGACCTGGGCCTGATCGTGGTCGACGAGGAGCAGCGCTTCGGCGTCGAGCACAAGGAGCACATCAAGTCGATGCGCACCCACGTCGACGTGCTGACCATGAGCGCCACCCCGATTCCGCGCACGCTGGAGATGAGCCTGGCCGGGATCCGGGAGATGTCGACGATCCTCACCCCGCCCGAGGAGCGCTATCCGGTGCTGACCTACGTCGGTCCGCACGACGACAAGCAGATCGGCGCGGCGCTGCGACGCGAGCTGCTGCGCGACGGGCAGGCGTTCTACATCCACAACCGGGTGCGCACCATCGACCAGGCCGCGGCCCGGGTGCAGGCGCTGGTGCCCGAGGCGCGCGTCGTCGTCGCCCACGGTCAGATGCCCGAGGAACTTCTCGAGCGCACCGTCGAGGGTTTCTGGAACCGCGACTACGACATCCTGGTGTGCACGACGATCGTCGAGACCGGCCTGGACATCTCCAACGCCAACACGTTGATCGTCGAACGCGCCGACACGTTCGGGCTCTCGCAGCTGCACCAGCTGCGGGGCCGGGTGGGCCGTAGCCGCGAACGTGGTTACGCGTATTTCCTGTATCCGCCGGAGGTTCCGCTCACCGAGACCGCCTACGACCGGCTGGCCACCATCGCGCAGAACAACGAGTTGGGTGCGGGCATGGCCGTGGCGATGAAGGATCTGGAGATCCGCGGCGCGGGCAACGTGCTGGGCGTCGAGCAATCGGGTCACGTCGCCGGGGTCGGTTTCGATTTGTACGTGCGGCTGGTCGGCGAAGCGGTCGAAGCCTATCGCGCGGTTGCCGACGGGAAAACCGTTGCGGCACCGGAGGAACCGAAAGACGTCCGCATCGATCTACCGGTCGATGCGCACCTGCCGCAGGACTACATCGGTAGCGACCGGTTGCGCTTGGAGGGCTACCGGCGGCTCGCGGCGGCCACCGACGATGCCGCGGTGGACGCGGTGGTGGAGGAGTTGGTGGACCGCTACGGGCCGCTGCCCGCGCCCGCGCAGCGGTTGGTCGCGATCGCACGGTTGCGGTTGCTGCTGCGGCACTACCACGTCACCGAAGTCAGCGCGGTATCGGAGACGACGCTGAAACTGGCGCCGTTGCAGCTGTTGGATTCACAGCAGCTTCGGCTCAAGCGGATGTATCCGAGCGCGCGTTACCGTGCGACGACGTCGACGGTGCAGGTGCCGATTCCGCGTGCCGGCGACGGGGTCGGCGCGCCGCGCATCCGCGATCTCGAGCTGGTGCAGTTGGTCGCCGACCTGCTGCTGGCGCTCGACGGTAAGCCGCAGGGCAGTGTCGATGTGACCGCGAACCTCGAATTGTCGGTTTAACGCCTGCTCACCGCGGGTGTGATTTGACCCACGCCCGGAAATCGGGCAGCGCTGATAACGCCGCGGGGCGGGCGACCCGACATATCGCATGGGGGGTCAAGGTGTTGCGTCGTCGTCTAGATCGCAGGCGGCGAGATCGCCCGCCGTTGGGCGGTTGAGCAATTTCCTAAACCGAACATCACGCGAGCGCCGTTGTGGTGCCGCAGTGACGAGAGGCGAAGGAGTCGACATGAACTTCAAGAAATTCGCAGTAACCACGACGATGGCCGGTGCGCTGGGGCTCGGCGGTCTCGGGCTCGGCGCAGGTGCGGCGCAGGCCGATCCGTTCGTGCCGCCCCCGCCGCCGATTCCGGTTCCGGATGTGAACCTGCCCGACGTGAACGTGCCCAGCGTGAACGTTCCGGATGTGAACGTGCCGAGCGTGAACGTGCCGGATGTGAACGTGCCGAGCGTGAACGTTCCGGATGTGAACGTGCCGAGCGTGAACGTGCCGGATGTGAACGTGCCCAGCGTGAACGTGCCCGACGTCAACCTTCCCGACGTCCGGTTCCCCGAGATCGGTGACTACTTCCGGGTGCCGCCCGCGGACATCGCGCCCGGGCAGCTGAAGAACTCGCCGTTCATCAACGGCGTGCCCAACCCGTTCTACGGCATCCCGCCGGGGCAGCTGAAGAAGATGCCCACCGTGAACGGGCTCGTCAACCCGTTCTTCGACGAGGCGCCGGGACACTGGACCATCCCGGAGTCCTGAGTTCAGCGCTATGACCCGATGGCCGCCCCGCTACCCGGCAGGGCGGCCATCGGCCGTCGCGTCGCCGGTCCCATGGCCGCCGCGCTTTGCACCAAGTGTTGGTATAACCGAGAACAGCGATCTCATCGAAACCGCGGGAGGGGGTCGAGCCGATGACCGTCGTATTGGTCGACCCCCGGCGCCCCGCCCTCGTCCCGGTCGATGCGATCGAACTGCTCGGCGGCGAGGTCCAGTACACCGAGGAGATCCCGGTGAAGGTGCCGTGGTCGCTGCCCTCGGCGCGGCCGTGGTTCTCTGACGCTCCCGACGAGGACGCCGCACCGGTGCTGCTGTCGTCGGACGCCGATCATCCCGCCGTGAAGGCGCGCCTGGCCGCGGGTGAGAAGCTGATCGCCGCCCCTGACCCGGCGCCGGGAGAGCGGCTCCTCGACGCGGTCGAGATGATGGACAAGCTGCGCACGTCGGGTCCCTGGGAGAGCGAGCAGACCCACGACTCGCTGCGGCGCTACCTGTTGGAAGAGACCTACGAGCTGTTCGACGCGGTGCGTAGCGGCAACGCCGACGAACTACGCGAAGAGCTCGGAGATGTGTTGCTGCAGGTGCTTTTTCACGCCCGCATCGCCGAAGACGCACCGCACAGTTCGTTCACGATCGACGACGTCGCCGACTCGTTGGTGCGCAAGCTCGGCAACCGGGTGCCGGCAGTCCTTGCGGGCGAGTCGATTTCGCTCGACGACCAGTTGGCGCAGTGGGAGCAGCGCAAGGCGTTGGAGAAGAGAGCCAGGCGGGCCTTCTCGGCCATGGATGACGTTCCGACCGGTCAGCCCGCACTGGCCTTGGCGCAGAAGGTCATTGAGCGGGTCTCTGCTGCCCACCTGCCCGCCGAGCTGATTCCCGACGGCATCACGTCGGTGACGGTGACGACGGGCTCCGACGCGGAGAACGTGCTGCGGGCGCAGGTCCTGGAGTTCATGGACACCGTGCGCAGAACCGAGCGTGCGATCGCCGCCGCGCGCCGCGGCGACAACGTCCCGGAGGAGCTCGACGTCGCCCCGCTCGGGGAGATCACCGAGGAGGAATGGCGCATGCACTGGCCGTCCGCGGACACCGAACCGGCACCGGACCGCATCCCCGAACCGATGCCCGCCGAGGTGCCCGAGCCCACGCCCGCCGACGTGCCCGAAACCGGCCCCGAGGACGTTCCCGAACCGTCCCCGGCGGACACCGCACCCGAGGAGGTCGTCGCATCGGAGTTCGAGCCGCGTTGACCAGCGATCTCGGCGCGTTCTGTCCCGCTGGGCGGGCGTGAACGCACCGAAAACGCGAGGGGCGTTCGGGCGCGCCGCGGCAAACACGTGGGAACATGGGCAGCAACCGAGTTTGGTTGAGGAGTTTGGTGTCGCCGGTGCGTTGGCTGCGGGCTGTCGCCGTAGTAGGTGCGGCAGCGCTGCTCTTGGCTTCGAGCTGTTCCTGGCAGCTCGGTACGCCCATACCTGACGGCGTGCCGCCACCCCCGGGCGATCCCGTACCCCAGATCGACACCTACGCCAAGGGCCGGCCCGCCGACCAGCTGCGCGACTGGGCGGCCGAACGCGCACCGGCGCTCGGAATCCCCGTCGGCGCGCTGGAGGCCTACGCCTACGCCGCCCGGGTCGCCGAGGTGGAGAACCCGGACTGCAACCTGGCCTGGACGACGCTGGCCGGCATCGGCCAGGTGGAAAGCCACCACGGCACCTACCGCGGCGCGGCCATCGAGGACAACGGCGACGTGCGCCCGCCGATCCGCGGCGTGCTGCTGGACGGCACGGGCGGCAACCTCGAGATCCTGGACGACGACGCCGTCAGCCACGACGGCGATATGGCGTTCGCCCGCGCGATGGGCCCGATGCAGTTCATCCCCGAAACGTGGCGGCTCTACGGCGTCGACGCCAACAACGACGGGGAGATCAGCGCCGACAACATGGACGACGCCGCGCTGTCGGCCGCCGGCTACCTGTGCTGGCGCGGCAAGGACCTGTCCACCGCCAGGGGCTGGATGAACGCGTTGCGCGCCTACAACCATTCCGACCAGTACGCCCGCAACGTGCGCGACTGGGCGACGGCATATGCGCACGGACACCCCCTCTGAGCACGCCGGTCGGCGGTGCAGGCTCTAGGCTCGACCTCTAACGCCATCGTTCACATCACGATCAAGGAGAAGCGAGTGCCCATCATCGAGCAGGTCGGAGCCCGCGAGATCCTCGACTCCCGGGGCAACCCGACGGTGGAGGTCGAGGTGGCGCTGATGGACGGCACCTTCGCCCGCGCCGCGGTGCCGTCGGGGGCATCGACCGGTGAGCACGAGGCCGTCGAGCTGCGCGACGGCGGCTCCCGCTACGGCGGCAAGGGTGTGCACAAAGCGGTCGAGGCGGTGCTCGACGAGATCGCGCCCGCGGTCATCGGCATGAGCGCCGACGACCAGCGGCTCATCGACCAGGCGCTGCTGGACCTGGACGGCACGCCAGACAAGTCCCGGCTGGGCGCCAACGCGATCCTCGGGGTGTCGCTCGCGGTGTCGAAGGCGGCCGCCGAATCGTCGGCGTTGCCGTTGTTCCGCTACATCGGCGGGCCGAACGCGCACATCCTTCCGGTGCCGATGATGAACATCCTCAACGGCGGCGCGCACGCCGACACCGGCGTCGACGTGCAGGAGTTCATGGTCGCGCCGATCGGTGCCCCGTCGTTCAAGGAGGCGCTGCGGTGGGGCACCGAGGTGTACCACGCGCTGAAGGCCGTGCTCAAGGAACAGGGGCTCGCCACCGGCTTGGGCGACGAGGGTGGTTTCGCACCCGACGTCGCGGGCACCAAGGCCGCGCTCGACCTGATCCTGAACGCGATCGAGACGGCGGGTTTCACGCCGGGTTCCGACGTGGCGCTGGCCCTCGACGTCGCCGCAACCGAATTCTTCAGTGCCGAGCAGGGTTACGCGTTCGAGCACGAGACCCGCACCGCCGAGAACATGATCTACTTCTACTCGGGCCTGATCGACTCCTATCCGCTGGTGTCGATCGAGGATCCGCTGTCCGAGGACGACTGGGACGGCTGGGTGGCGCTGACGAACGCGATCGGCGACCGGATCCAGCTGGTTGGTGACGATCTGTTCGTCACCAACCCCGAACGGCTCGAAGACGGGATCCACAAGGGCGCCGCCAACGCGCTGCTGGTGAAGGTCAACCAGATCGGCACGCTCACCGAAACCCTCGACGCGGTCGCGTTGGCGCACGCCAGCGGCTATCGCACGATGATGAGCCACCGCAGCGGCGAGACCGAGGACACCACGATCGCCGACCTCGCCGTCGCGGTCGGCAGCGGTCAGATCAAGACCGGCGCCCCGGCCCGCAGCGAGCGCGTCGCCAAGTACAACCAGCTGCTTCGCATCGAGGAGACCCTCGGCGACGCCGCCCGCTACGCCGGAGACCTGGCGTTCCCACGGTTCACGGTGGAGACGAAATAGCCTGTGCCCGACGCGAAACGACCCGATCCGAAGAGAAGGTCACCGACCTCCCGGCCAGGTAAGCCGGGTAAGGCCGGCGGCAAGGGTCGTCCTCGCACCACTGCCCGCCGGGAGAGCCGTGCGCCGGATACCGCAGACGCGCGGCAGACCCCGGATGCGGCCAGGGACACCACCGAGTCCATTCGTCAGTCGATCGCCGAAGCCGCCGAGCAGCAGTCCGAGCAGCGGTTCGGCTCCGCGGCGCGGCGCGCGGCGATCCTGGCCGCGGTGGTGTGCGTGCTGACGCTGACGATCGCCGGCCCGGTGCGCACCTACTTCGGTCAGCGCACCGAGATGAGACAACTCAAGGCCACCGAGGCGCAGCTGCGCGCGCAGATCGACGAGCTCGAAGAGCAGAAGGTCAAACTCGCCGATCCGGTGTTCATCGCGGCCCAGGCGCGTGAGCGGTTGGGGTTCGTGATGTCGGGTGAGACGCCGTATCAGGTGCAGCTTCCCGAGAACTTCACGGCGCCCGGCGCGCCGGGGGAAGAACCCGAATCCGCGAAGCTCGACCAGCCCTGGTACACGGCGCTGTGGGGCACGATCGCCGATGAGCCCCATGGGATTTCGCCCGCACCGCTGCCACCGCCCGGGGCGCCTGCAGTGCCGCAGGAGGGCCCGCCACCACCGCCGCCGGCTCCCGGTGGTTGAGCAGTCCGACCTCGACGCCGTCGCGCGGCAGTTGGGGCGTGCACCCCGCGGCGTCCTGGCCATCGCGTATCGCTGCCCCAACGGAGAACCGGGCGTGGTCAAGACCGCGCCGATACTGGCTGACGGCACACCGTTTCCGACGCTGTACTACTTGACCCATCCGGTGCTGACCGCGGCGGCCAGCCGGTTGGAGTCCTCGGGTCTGATGAAGGATATGACCGAGCGACTGCACCACGACGCCGAGTTGGCGGCCGCGTACCGCCGCGCCCACGAGTCCTACCTCGCCGAGCGCGATGCGATCGAGCCTTTGGGCACAACGTTTTCCGGCGGCGGCATGCCCGACCGTGTCAAATGTCTGCATGTGCTGATCGCGCACTCGCTGGCCAAGGGACCGGGCACCAACCCGTTCGGCGACGAGGCGTTGGCGCTGCTGGCCGACGAACCGGGGATGGCGGGCATCCTGGAGCGGGGGACGTGGACATGACCAGGGTCGGCGCGATCGACTGCGGAACGAACTCCATCCGGCTGCTGATCGCCGACGTCGACGGGCCGCGGCTGCGCGATGTGCACCGCGAGATGCGCATCGTGCGGCTCGGCCAAGGTGTGGACGCCACAGGCCAATTCGCGCCGGCAGCGCTGGACCGCACCCAGGCGGCGCTCAGCGACTACGCCCGGCTGCTGGCCGACCACGAGGTCGACAGGATCCGGATGGTGGCCACCTCGGCGACCCGTGATGCGGCCAACCGTGACGTGTTCTTCGCGATGACGGCCGACGTGCTGGGCGCCGTGGTGGCGGGCACGGTCGCCGAGGTGATCACCGGCACCGAGGAGGCCGAGCTGTCGTTCCGCGGTGCGGTCGCCGAACTAGACCCGGCCGCAGCACCTTTCGTGGTCGTCGACCTGGGCGGCGGGTCGACCGAGGTGGTGCTCGGCGCCGAGGACGTGACGGCCAGTTTCTCGGCGGACATCGGCTGCGTGCGGGTGACCGAACGGTGTCTGCACTCCGACCCGCCGACGGCCGCCGAGATCGCGGCCGCACGCGACGTGGTACGCGCCGGGCTGCGGCAGGCGCTCGACGTGGTGCCCGTCGATCGGGCCCGCACCTGGGTGGGCGTTGCGGGCACGATGACGACGTTGTCGGCGCTGGCGCAGCGGATGACCACCTACGACTCGGCGGCCATCCACCTGTCGCGGGTCGGGTTCGGCGATCTGCTCGGGGTGTGCGACGAGGTGATCGCGATGACGCGTGCCCAACGCGCGGTGCTGGGCCCGATGCACGAGGGCCGCGTCGACGTGATCGGGGGCGGGGCGATCATCGTCGAGGAACTCGCCTCCGCGCTCGGACAGCGGGCCGGCATCGACGAGCTGGTGGTCAGCGAGCACGACATCCTCGACGGCATCGCGCTGTCGATCGCCTGAGCGCGGCGGTCAGGCCCGAACCCGTCCGCGCCGCTTGGTCGGGTCACGTTGGCCTGCCAGCGTCAACCCGAGCAGCATCATCACGGCGGCGAGCCCGAAGTGCAGCCAGTTGGCCGCCCCCTCGATGAACAGACCGTGACCCCACAGCACCAGATACACCAGGGCGCCACCGAGCAGGTACGCGCGTGCCGCGGCGTAACTGTGAGCCATCACGAAGCCCAACGCGCCGGTGACCAGATGCACCATGTTATGCAGCGCCGAGACGGCGAACAGACCGAACACCTCGGCGCCGCTGTGCTCGCCCGCCCAGGTCAGCCGGTCGTATCCGGTGGTGACGCCCGGCAGAAAGCCGCACACGCCGAGGATCAGCAGGCCCGCGCCGACGAAGATCGCCGCGGCTTGCACGGCCATGTATTTCGGGGTAGTCGCCGTCATCTCCGCCTCCCGCCCGACCCGGTGGCTGTTGACGGGTCGGCAGATTAACGAGATACCCCTGGCAGCGGGCCGTTAACCGGCCCGGGCGGTCACTTTTTGATGTAGCAGTTCGGGGCGTTGCCGCAGTGGTGGCCCTGGTCGCACTTGTGGCAATGACACGAACAACCGGAACGGTCGTTGGCTGGTGCACGCATCGCAGATCAACTCCTCTGTCGATTGGTTCGCGCGAAGAAGGGCGAACGTGCGGACACGTATCAAGATATGCCGATATCGCCACGGTGTCGATACGTCAAAGTGCACCTGACCCGATTTCCATTGCTCCGCAAGGGTTCCGATGGATGCACGTGAACTGCCCCGCATGGCGAAACGGGTGCCTATAGTCGTTAGCTGAGTTTCCTTTCGTGGCCGGTTCGGGGTGGCCGATCGCCGAGCGATCTGAACGATCAAGGAGTGACATGGCAACCGATACACCGATGCAGCTGGGCATGGTGGGCCTGGGCCGGATGGGCGCCAACCTGGTGCGACGGTTGATGCGCGACGGGCACCGCTGCGTGGTGTATGACCGTAACGCCGACGCCGTCACCGGCCTGACCGCTGAAGGCGCCACCGGGGCAGACTCGTTGCGCGACTTCGTCGACAAGCTCGAAAAGCCGCGCGCGGTATGGCTGATGCTGCCGGCGGCCGTTGTGGATTCGACGCTGGATCAGCTGGTCGATCTGCTCGAACCCGGCGACACGGTGATCGACGGCGGCAACTCCTACTACCGCGATGACATCACCCGGGCGAAAAGCCTGCAGGAACACAACATTCACTACGTCGACTGCGGCACCAGCGGCGGTGTGTGGGGCCTGGAGCGCGGCTACTGCCTGATGATCGGCGGTGAGGCCGAAGTGGTCACGCGCCTCGACCCGATCTTCAAGACCATCGCGCCCGGGCAGGGCAGCGCCGAGCCCACCCCGAGCCGCACCCGCACCGACGGCACCGCACCCGACGGCTATCTACACTGCGGCCCAAGCGGAGCAGGGCATTTCGTGAAGATGGTGCACAACGGTGTGGAGTACGGGATGATGGCCGCCATCGCCGAAGGGCTCAGCATCATCAAGCACGCCGACGCCGGCACGGTCGACCGCACCGTCGACGCCGAAACCACACCGCTGCGCGATCCGTGGGCCTACCAGTACACGATCGACGTCGGCGAGGTGGCCGAGGTGTGGCGGCGCGGATCGGTGGTCGGCTCGTGGCTGGTCGATCTGACCGCCGACGCGCTGGCCCGCTCACCGCAACTCGACGATTTCACCGGCCGGGTATCGGACTCCGGAGAGGGACGCTGGACGGTGTTGGCCGCGGTGGACGAAGGGGTGCCCGCATCGGTGATCACCACCTCGCTGTTCGAACGGTTCGAATCCCGCCGGCTCGGCAGCTTCACCGACAAGGTGATGTCGGCGATGCGCAGTGAATTCGGCGGCCACGCCGAGAAGAAGTAGGACATGGTGACCACGCCCGCAGATGTGCTGGTGATCTTCGGCATCACCGGCGATCTGGCCAGAAAGATGACGTTCCGGTCGCTGTACCGGCTGGAGCGCCGCGGCCTGCTGGACTGTCCGATCGTCGGCGTCGCGCTCGACGACTGGTCGGTGCCTACCCTGCGCGACCATGCCCGCACGGCGATCGAGGCCAGCGGCGAACCGGTCGACGAGAAGGTGTTCGACCGGTTCGCACAACGGCTTTCGATGGTTTCCGGCGATTTCGCCGACCCCGCGACCTATGACCGGGTGGCCAAGGCCATCGAGGGCAGGCACACACCCGCGTTCTACCTCGAGATCCCGCCGTCGTTGTTCGGCCGCGTCGTGCAGGGCCTGGCCCGGGCCGACCTGACCAGCAGGGCCCGGGTCATCGTGGAAAAGCCGTTCGGCCACGACCTGGCGTCGGCGCGGGAACTCAACCAGACGCTGCGCAGCGTGCTCGAGGAGTGGCAGATCTTCCGCATCGACCACTTCCTGGGCAAGGAACCGGCGATGGACATCATGTTCCTGAGGTTCGCGAACTCGATCTTCGAACCGCTGTGGAACCGCGACCGGGTGCACTGCGTGCAGCTCACGATGGCCGAGAACTTTGGCGTCGAGGACCGGGGCAGCTTCTACGACCCGGTCGGCGCGCTGCGCGACGTCGTGCAGAACCATCTGCTGCAGCTGATCGGGTTGTTCGCCGCCGAACCACCCAGCGTCGCGGGCGCCGACGGGATACGGGACAAGCGCGTGGAGGTGTTCCGGGCGATCCCGTCGATCGACCCGGCCCACTATGTGCGCGGACAGTACGACGGCTACACGTCGACCCCGGGGGTCAAACCGGACTCGCAGACCGAGACGTTCGCGGCGCTGCGGCTGGAGATCGACAACTGGCGATGGTCGGGAGTGCCGTTTTTCCTGCGGGCCGGCAAGGGTTTGACGGTGCGGGCCACCGAGATCCGCGTCATCTTCAAACGGCCGCCCAAGCTGCCGATCACCGCGACTACGCACGACCCCAACGAACTCGTGCTGCGCATCGACCCCGAACCGGGTGCCGACCTGATCGTCCAAGCCAAGGAGCCCGGCGCCAACCGCACCCGCACGGTCGACCTGTCGCTGGTCTTCGCCGAAGAGCTGGGCGAGGCACCCGAACCCTACGAGCGGCTGCTCAGCGACGCGATGCGCGGCGACTCCAGCCAGTTCGCCCGCCAGGACGGCGTCGAGGAGACCTGGCGCATCGTGCAGCCGCTGCTTGATGCGCCGCCCGCGGTGGAGCCGTATCCGCGCGGATCGTGGGGCCCGCCCGGGGCGGCGAAACTCGTTGCCGGATACCCCGGTTGGCGCGACCCCTGGCTGTAGCTCAGCGCAACAGAATGGGTTTGAGCGCGTCGAGCACCGCGGGGTCCTCGATGGTCGACGGCACCGGCTCGTCACGGCCGTCGGCGATGCCGCGCATCGTCTTGCGCAGGATCTTGCCGGATCGGGTCTTCGGCAACGCCGGCACGACGTCGACGCTCTTCAACGCCGCGACAGCGCCGATGTTCTCGCGCACCGCGGTCACCAGCTCGTCGGCCACCCGGTCGGCAGACGCGCCGGCTTTGAGCACGACGAAGCCGCGCGGCACCTGACCCTTGATCTCGTCGGCGACCCCGATGACCGCGCACTCCGCCACGGCTGGGTGCGTCGCCAGCACCGCCTCGATCGATCCGGTCGAAAGCCGGTGTCCGGCAACGTTGATCACATCGTCGGTGCGGCCCAGCACGTAGAGATAGCCGTCCTCGTCGACATATCCGCCGTCACCGGTGAGGTAGTAGCCGGAAAACGCCGACAGGTAGGACGCGACGTAGCGGTCGTTGTCACCCCACAGCGTCGGAAGGCTGCCCGGTGGCAGCGGCAGCCGCACACAGATCGCGCCCTCTTCGCCGACGTCGCACTCGGAGCCGTCCGGGCACAGGATACGCACGTCGTAGCCGGGCATCGGCACCGTGGCCGAACCGGGTTTGACCGGCATCGGTTCGACACCCATCGGGTTGGCCGCGATGGACCAGCCGGTCTCGGTCTGCCACCAGTGGTCGATGACCGGCAGGCCGAGTTTGTCTGCCGCCCAGTGGTAGGTGCCCGGGTCGAGGCGCTCGCCGGCCTGGAACAGGTACCGCAGCGCCGACAGGTCGTATTTGTCGAGGTGGCGCCCGTCGGGATCCTCTTTCTTGATGGCACGGATCGCCGTCGGCGCGGTGAACATCGCCTTGACGCCGTGCTCGGAGGCGACGCGCCAGAACGCGCCGGCGTCGGGGGTGCCGACCGGTTTGCCTTCGTACAGAACGGTTGTCGCGCCGAGCAGCAGCGGGCCGTAGACGATGTAGGAGTGGCCGACGACCCAGCCGACATCCGAAGCGGCCCAATAGACGTCACCGGGCTGGGTGTCATAGACGTGACGCATGCTCCACAGCAGCGCGACGGCGTGGCCCCCGTTATCGCGCACGACGCCCTTCGGCTTGCCGGTGGTGCCGGAGGTGTAGAGCACGTACAGCGGATCGGTGGCTTTCACCGGGACGGGGTCGACGGGCTGGGCGGTGGCTATCACCTCCTGCCAGTCCAGATCCCGGCCGGCGATCAGCTGGCAGGATTGTTGTTCGCGTTGCAGGATGACGCAGGTCTGCGGGCCGTGTTCGGCCATCTCCAACGCCGCGTCCAGCATCGGCTTGTAGTCCACGGTGCGGGTCGGTTCGATGCCGCAGGATGCCGACACGATCACCTTTGGACGGGCGTCGTCGATGCGCGCGGCCAGTTCGTGCGCGGCGAACCCACCGAACACCACCGAGTGCACCGCACCCAACCGGGCACACGCCAGCATCGCGATCGCCGCCTCGGGCACCATCGGCAGGTAGATCACGACGCAGTCACCCTTAGTGACGCCCAACTGTTGCAGGGCCCCGGCGAAACGCGCTGTGTCCGAGAGCAGTTCGCGATAGGTGTAGGTGCGTTGGGTGCCGGTGACCGGCGAGTCGTAGATCAGCGCGGCCTGGTCGGCGCGGCCGGCTTCGACGTGGCGGTCCAGCGCGTTGGCGCAGGTGTTCAGTTCACCGTCGGGAAACCAGCGGTAGAACGGCGGGTTCGAGTCGTCGAGGATCTGTTGCGGCGCGCGCGTCCACGTCACCGCCCGCGCGGCGTCCGCCCAGAACGACGCCGGATCGCTCAGGCTGGCGTCGTGCAGTTCTCGATATCCGGCCATACCGGCACGGTAGCGCGGCGCCGTTCCTATAGTCGGCGTTTATGACGCAGCAACCGCCACCAATCGACGGTGTACGGCGATCGTTCGTCGACGCCCGCGGCGTGCGGTTCCACGTCACCGAGGCCGGTGCGCCCGACGGCCGTCCCGTCCTCGCGCTGCACGGCTGGCCGCAGCACCACTGGGTGTACCGCGACCTGCTGGCCGACCCGCCGCCGGGGATGCGGATCATCGCGCCCGACCTACCCGGTTACGGCTGGTCGGGGCCCGCGCCGCACCGCTGGGCCAAGGACGACGTCGCCGCCGACGTGCTGGCGCTGATGGATGCGCTCGGGCTGGACCGGGTGCTGCTGGTGGGCCACGACTGGGGCGGCTTCGTCGGCTATCGGATGGTGCTGACCGCACCCGAGCGTTTCGACGGCTATCTCGTCATGAACATGGCCCACCCGTGGCTGTCGCCGCGGGCGGTGGCGCCTCATCTGTGGCGGTTCTGGTACCAGGTGCTGATGGCCACGGTCGGTGTGCCGGTGCAGCGTCGCACGCCGTTTCTGCAGCGGGCGTTCGCTTCGATCTCCGACATCGACCGGGACACCGCCCGCATCTACGCTGAGCGGTTCCGTGACCCCGTGGTGGCGCGCACCGCCAGGGACACCTACCGGACGTTCCTGCTTCGGGAGCTCCCGGCCGCCGCACGGTCGCCGGCGCCACCGCGTGCGACCGTGCCGATCAGGTGCCTGTTCGGGCTCGGGGACACCGCGGTGCACGTGTCGTTCGCCGCGCCGGAGTCCGCCAACGCCGACGACTACACGCTGGAGACCGTCGACGCCAGCCACTTCATCGTCGATGAGCGACCCGACCTGGTTCGGGCTCGGCTGATCGCGTTGGCCGACGAGACGCGCTGACGGTTTGATCGCATGCCCGCCGGGTAGCCCGGCTGCATGGCACAGGGGCAGCTTGCGCTGGTGACGGGCGCGTCCAGCGGGATCGGCTTCGAACTGGCGAAACTTCTCGCCGACGACGCCGGGCTCGCTGCAGACGGTGTACAACGCTTCGAAGTCGTTCGTCCAGTCGTTCGCCGAGGCGCTGCAGGACGAGCTGCGCGACACCGACGTGACGGTCACGTCGTTGATGCCCGGGCCGACCGACACGAACTTCTTCAAACGAGCAGGCATGCTCGAGAGCTCGTGGGCCGGATGCCAAAGGACGATCCCGGCGCTGTCGCCAAGCAGGGTTACCAGGCATCCAGCAGGCTGATTTCCAAATGAGCATCCCGACCGCAGCGGATGCCGTCGTGATCGGGGCAGGGCACAACGGTCTGGTCGCCGCGGCGATGCTCGCCGACGCGGGCTGGGACGTCGTGGTGCTGGAGGCGCAGCCAGAACCCGGCGGCGCGGTGAAAAGCGCCGAACTGTTCCCCGGGTTCGTCAGCGATATGTACAGCGCCTTTTATCCGTTGTCGGTCGCCTCACCTGCGCTCAAAGCGCTGCGGCTGGAGGACCACGGTCTGCGTTGGTCGCACTCGCCCGCGGTGGTCGGCCACGCGCAGTCGGCCGAGGACGACGACGCCCCGGTGGTCTGGCGTGAAATCGACCGCACCGCAGAGGATTTGGAACGCCGCTGCACCGGTGACGGTGTCCGCTGGCGGGAGCTGTTCGAGCAGTGGCAGCGCATCAAGGAGCCGCTCTTGGAGACGTTGTTTGCGCCGTTTCCGCCGGTGCGCGGCCCCGTGCGACTGCTGCGGGAAATCGGCACGGCCGAAGCGGTGCGGCTGGCGCACCTGCTGATGTTGCCCGCCGGCGTGATGGCCCGGCACTTGTTCGACGGTGAGGCGGCGCGACTGTTGTTGCTGGGCAACGCGATGCACGCCGACGTGCCGATCGATGCGCCCGGCAGCGCCGTGATGGGCTACATGCTGATCATGCTGGGCCAGCACGGCGGCTTTCCGGTGCCGGTCGGCGGGGCAGGGCAGTTGACCGCAGCGCTGGTCAACCGGGCGACCTCGGCAGGCGCCCGCGTCGAATGCGGGCGCGAGGTCGACGCGATCGACGTCCGCGGCCACCGCGCGGTGTCCGTGCACACCACCGGCGGCGAAACCGTCCGGGTGCGACGGGCGGTGATCGCCGACACCTCGGCGCCGCGGCTGTACCGCCATCTGCTGCCGCGGGCTGCGGTGCCGAATTCGGTGCTGCGCAGCTTCGACCGGTTCGTCTGGGACACACCGGTGTTGAAGGTCAACTACGCCCTCGACGCGCCGGTGCCGTGGCGGTCGAAGAGCCTGAATGATGCTGGAACCGTGCACATCGGCGCCGACCATGACGGCCTGATCCGGTGGATGGCCGACCTCCACACGGGCACCGTGCCGCTGAACCCGTTCCTGCTGTTCGGTCAGATGACGACCGCCGATCCGACCCGGTCGCCGGCGGGCACCGAAAGTGCTTGGGCTTACACGCATCTGCCGCGAGATGCCGCCGACGACGCGTCGGCAGATCAGCTGTCGGCGGGGGTGGACATGGTGCTGGAGAAGTACGCGCCAGGCTTCGCCGACCATGTCATCGGCAAGTCGATACAGCGGCCGTCGGACCTGGAGGCCGGCGACGCCAACCTGCACGCCGGTGCGGTCAACGGTGGTACGTCTCAGCTGTTTCAGCAGCTGGTGTTTCGGCCCGTGCCGGGCTTCGGCGGCGCCCAAACCCCCGTGGACAACGTCTATCTCGGCAGCGCGGGCACCTCGCCGGGTGGGGGAGTGCACGGCATCTGCGGCCGTAACGCCGCTCGGGCGGCGCTGGCGCAGGACGGTCGTCGGGGCTGGCCGCGCCGCAGACTGAACCGTGCCGTGCTGTCACTGCTGACGCGGTGAGCGCAACCTGTCAGGATGGGCAGGTGGCCGACCGGGATCGCGACGAGTTGGGTAAGGCGCGCAGTAGCCGGCCGCGCGACGCGCTCGGCAGGCCGCTGCCGCACGGCAGCCACGGGGTGCCGCGCATCCCCGAGGATCTGGAGCTGTCGCCGGCGCAATCCCTGACCTACGCGCAACAGCTGCTCGATGACGGGCTGGCGTTCAACGCCCACGAGGTGCTGGAGGCGGCTTGGAAGAACGCGCCCGACGAGGAACGCAACATGTGGCAGGGGCTGGCGCAGCTCGCGGTCGGCATCACCCACATCCAGCGCGGCAACACCGTCGGCGCCGCGACCGTGCTCAGCCGCGCTGCGGAGCGGCTGGCCGACCGGCCCGAACCCGCGCCGCACCACATTGACGTCGACGGTCTGATCGTCCACGCCCGCGCGCTGATCGACGATCTGGAGCGGAAGGCGGACATCGCCGCCGCGCGGTTACGGCCCCGACTGGTGACCTGACGCGCCGAACGTGAGCTTGTGCGCGAGGTTCGGCCCAGATTCCGGTCATAACCTCACGTTGGACGAGCGGGGGAGATGAGAACCTTCTCATCCGGCTATCACCGCGGTGACATCCGAGCCCGCGATCGTGGATGGCATGCGCAGAGTTGTGACCCTTGCCGCGGCCGCATCGGCCCTGTTGGCAGCCGGTGTCGGCGGCGTGGTGATCGCGACGACGGGGTCCGCCGCCGACCACGAGCCGCTCGGCCCGATCACCGTGCACGCGCCTGAGCAGCCGTCGTCGCCGCTGCCGGCGCCCGTCGGCCCGTCCCATCCGCCGGCCGCGTCCAAGATCGTGCCGCCGCCACCCGTGGACGTCCCCGCCCCGCCGCCGGCGGTCAGCCCCGGGAATGACTGGGATGACGACGACTGGGACGACGATGACGATGACGATGACGACGACGATGACGATGACGACGACTGATCGCGCGTCGACGGCGGAGGATGGGTACTAGGAACGCAGCGACCCGGGAAGGACGACGATGACCGTTGCGTCTGCGCCGGCGGATCCCAGGCGCAGATGGCGTCGGCTGCTGCCGTGGACCGCGCGCACGCAAATCATCGCGTGGGTGCTGCTGCTGGTGCTGGCCGCGCTGGGCGTCGTCACGTTCGTGACGTGGCAGCTGCTGGTTCGGGCGGTCGACGCGCGGATGGACGAGGCGCTGCGATTTGAGGTGCAGGAGTTCGCCGAGCTGACCGAGCCCGGCGTCAACCCGCGCACCGGTGAGCCGTTCACCAGCGTGGAAGAGGTGATCCGGGAGGCCATCGCCTACAACATCGCCCGGCCCAACGAGAAGTTCCTCGGCTATGTCGACGGCCAGTACCGCACTCAGAGCAGGCAGGAACCCGGTGCGCAGGAGGTGTTGGCGCAGGACGCCGCGTTCGCCGAGCGGGTCGCCACCGTGACCGAGCCGGTGGAGGGTCGATATCAGCACGCTCAAGCCGGGGAGGTGCGCTACCTGGCGATCCCGGTTCGCCTCGCCGGCGACCCCGCCCAGGGGGTCATCGTCGCGGCGTACATGGGCGACGCCGAACGTGACGCCGCCAACGACGCGGCGCGATTGATGTTGATCGTCGGTTCGGTGACGATGCTCGGCGCTGCGGCGGCGGCCTGGATCCTGGCCGGACGCATCCTGCGTCCGCTGCGCGACGTCGCCGACACCACCCGGATGATCAGCGACACGGACCTCTCACTGCGGGTGCCCTCACGCGGTAAGGACGACGAGCTCGACCGCCTGGTCGCCACGATCAACGGAATGCTCGACCGGGTCGAGGCGGGCGTTTCGGCGCAGCGGCGGTTCATCGACGACGCGGGCCACGAGCTGCGCACCCCGATCACGATCGTGCGGGGCCACCTGGAAGTGCTCGACCCCGCCGACCCGCAGGACGTGGCGTCGACGGTGGCGCTGGTCGACGACGAGCTGGGCCGGATGAACCGGATGGTGGCCGATTTGTTGCTGTTGGCGCAGTCTGAACAGCCGTCGTTCCTGCATCCCGACGTGGTCGACGTCGAAGCGCTGACCCGCGAGGCGTTCGAGAAGATCACCCGGCTCGCACAGCGGGATTTCCGGTTGGAGACGGTGGCGCGCACGACCGCCGTACTCGATCCACAGCGGATCACCCAGGCGCTCGTGGCGTTGGCCGACAACGCATCCCGATTCACCGCAGAGGGCGGCTGGATCGGTGTGGGCTCGCAGCTGTCGGGCGGATCGCTGCGGTTCTGGGTGTCGGATTCGGGGCCGGGCGTCACCGAAGAAGATCGCATTCGGATCTTCGAGCGTTTCGCGCGAGGTGGAACACGGCGTTCAGACGGTGCGGGGCTTGGGCTTTCGATCGTGCGGGCGATCGCGGTCGCGCACGGTGGTGAGGTGCTGCTGGACAGCGTGCCGGGCCGGGGTGCGACGTTCACGGTCGTGATACCCGCGGTGAGGGAGGATCAATGGCGCGGATACTGATTGCCGAGGACGAACCGCGGATCGCGTCGTTCATCGAGAAGGGCCTGGCCGCCAACGGGTTCACCACCTCGGTGGTGGCCGACGGGCCGTCGGCGTATGACTACGCGGTCAGCGGCGGGTTCGATCTGATGGTGCTCGACATCGGGTTGCCGGAGATGGACGGGTTCGCGGTGCTGCGCAGGCTGCGGGCGGAGAACCACCCGATCCCGGTGATCGTGTTGACGGCGCGCACCAGCGTGCACGATACGGTCGCCGGACTAGAAGGCGGAGCCGACGACTACATGCCCAAGCCGTTCCGATTCGAGGAGCTGCTGGCCCGGATCCGGGTACGGTTGGCGCCGGAACGCAGCCCGGAGCTGACCGTGTTGTCCTGCGGCGGCCTGCATTTGGATCTGCGGACACGGCAGGCCCGCGTGGACGGGCGCACGGTGGATCTGTCGGCGCGGGAGTTCGCGTTGGCGGAGACGTTTCTGCGCCATCCCGGGCAGGTGCTGTCGCGGGAGCAGTTGCTCAGCCACGTGTGGGGTTATGACTTCGACCCGGGGTCCAACGTCGTCGATGTGTACGTGCGCTATCTGCGGCGCAAGCTGGGCGCGGAGCGGTTTGTCACGTTGCGGGGCATGGGCTATCGGCTCGAGACGATCGACTGACTAGCCTTCCTTCGGCGCGGCCGGCAGATCGATCTCGATGGTCAGGCCGCCGCCGGGAGTGTCGGACGCCGAGATCGTGCCGCCCATCGCTTCGACGAACCGCCGCGCGACGGAAAGACCAAGGCCCACACCGATTCCGGTACCGTCGCCGAAGCGTGAGAACGGTTCGAAGATCTGTTCCTCGGTGCCGCGGGGGATGCCGGGGCCCTCGTCGACGATCGCGATCAGCATGCGGTTGCCCACCTGGCCGGCGGTGACCCTGACCGCGCTGCCCGCCGCGTACCGGAGGGAGTTGTCGATCACGTTGGCCAGGACGCGTTCGAGCAGGGCGGCGTCTGCGAGGACCGCCGCGCCGTCCACGGTGGTCTTGACTCGCTCGACACCGCGGCGGGTGAAATCGGTGTTGCCGGTGGTGATTCCGAGCATCGACCGTTGGACGGCCTCCTCGAGGTCGACGCGGTCGAGGTTCGGATGGACCACTCCGGCGGTCAGGCGTGAGGAGTCGAGCAGGTTGCCGACGACGGCCATCAGTTCGTCGACGGATTCCTCACCGGTGGCCAGTTGGTCGGCGATGTCCTCCACCGGGAAGTCGACGTCGCCGCCGCGTACGGTGGGCGCTGCGGACTTGGCCGCTGCCAGCGGACTGCGCAGGCCGTGGGCCACAGCTGAGGACAGCGAACGCCATAGTTCGTCGATGGCGACGGCGGCGCCGGTTCTGCTGGCGTCCTCGGCGGATTCGCGGCGTTTGACGAGATCCGCGGCGTGGTTGGCGACGGCGCTGATCACCCGGCGCTCACGGGTGGTCAGCGGTGGGCCGGCCAACAGCATGGAGTATTCGTCGTCGCCGATGTCGACCGCGGTGTCGGCGTCGTCGATATCGGTGCACGGATCCTGTCCCACCGCGGCGACGACGTCACCGGTCGGGATGTGGATCATGCTGACGGCGCGTTGTAGGTACGCTTCGCGGATCCGTTCGAGCAGTATGTCGATGTCGGCGTCGCGGAGCACCGAATCGGCGAACAGCGAAAGCATTTCGGCGTCCTGGGAGGCGCGGCGGGCCTCACGGGCGCGGTTGACGGTGTGGTCGAGCAGGGCGGCCATCGTGACGGCGATCAGCAGCAGAACCACGACGGTGATCGCGCCGTCGGTATGTCCCACGGTGAACGTGTGCTGCGGCGCGATGAAGAAATAGGTGAGCAGCACCCCAGACAGCACGGTCGACAGCACCGCGGGGACGAGTCCGCCCAGCAGTGCGACGCCCAGTATGCCGGTGAAGAACAGCGCGCCCTGGCCACCGATGCCGAGGAGACCGTCGGGCAGTGACAGGGTCAGCCCGCAGATGGCGAGCGGAACCGCCACGGCGGCAAGCCAAGACAGCACGCGGTGTTGTCGAGGCGAGTTGCGCGACCCGGAGGTGCCGCCGCCGGCGTCCTCGTGGGTGACCATGTGGACGTCGATGGTGCCGGATTGCCGCACGACGCTGTCGCCGACGCCCTCCTCGAACAGCCGCGCCCAGCGTGACCGTCGCGTGCTTCCGATGACGAGCTGGGTGGCGTTGGCGTCGCGGGCGAAGTCGAGCAGCGCGGCGGCGACGTCGCCGGCGACGACGGTGTGCATCGTCGCGCCGAGGCTGACGGCGAGGTCGCGCACGGCCTTCTTCTGTTGTGACGAGATGCCGGTGAGGCCATCGCCCTGGACGACGTAGACGACCTTGAGTTCCGCGCCTGACCTCGAGGCGATCCGGGAGGCGCGTCGCACCAATGTTTCTGATTCGGGGCCGCCGGTCACGCCGACCACGACCCGCTCGCGCGGCGCCCAGGTTTCGGGGATCTTCTTGTCGGACCGGTATTTCGACAGCGCGGCGTCGACTTGGTCGGCCAGCCACAGCAGCGCCAATTGCCGCAGCGCGGTGAGGTTTTCGACGCGGAAGTAGTTGGACATCGCGGCGTCGACGCGCTCGGGCGGATAGATGTTGCCGTGGGCGAGCCTGCGCTGCAACGCTTGCGGTGTGATGTCGACCAGCTCGATCTGGTCGGCCGCGCGGACGATCTCGTCGGGGATGCGTTCTTTGGTTTCGACGCCGGTGATCTGGGTGGCGACGTCGGCGAGGCTTTCGAGGTTTTCGACGCCGACGGTGGTGATCACGGTGATGCCGGCGTTGAGCATCTCCTCGACGTCCTGCCAGCGTTCGGCGTTCTTGCTGCCGGGGGCGTTGGTGTGGGCGAGGTCGTCGACGAGCACCACTTTGGGGCGTCGCTCCAGGACCGCTTGCACGTCGAGTTCGGGGTAGCGCTCGCCGCGATGCTCGACGTAGCGGGGCGGCAGCACCTCGATTCCGGCGAGCCGCTGTGCGGTCTTGCGGCGTCCGTGGGTCTGTATGACGGCGGCGACGACGTCGGTTCCGCGCTCGAGCCGGCGGTGCGCCTCGGCCAGCATCGAGTAGGTCTTGCCGACGCCGGGTGCGGCGCCGAGGTAGATCCGCAGGTCGCCTCGGTTTCGGCTGAGAATGCCCATAGGGCCATTTTCCCTGATGGTGAGGGTGTCGGGGGCGGCCCCTGCGTATCGAGACGATCAGCGCAGGTCACCGGGTCGATATTCTTGACCGCCGGTTGCCTGCCGTGAGACTGCAGGTAACGCGCATCAGCGGACGTGGCCTGGTCGTCTGCCGCATGGAGCTACGAAGAGTCGCGGTAGCCGATGGTACGTGCTTCCAGGATTTCCCAAACCATGAACGATGTTCGATCTCACGCGAGCTGTACCAGTTCCTGGCTACCAACTTTCATCAGGACTGGACCTCGAGGCGGACGACTGGCAAGGAATCGTCGACAACTACGTCAACGCGAACCCTGCTGCCGAAACCCAGCGGAAGATTGCCCAAGAGATCGACGACCTGTGCGCGGCCCAATCTGAATCTGATCTGGCCCAGTTCTTGATACGCGGAGTCGGCGTCTCCTATGACCCCCGACCGGAGGCCACATGGGTGTGCTGGCGCTAGCGCCGGATGGCGGTGCCCGAGGACGTCTTCTAGAGAATTCACAGTCACCGGGAGAGCGTCTTTACTTGCGTGCGTGCGCAATAGAGGTGCGAGAGTAAGCAAGTAGTGACGCAACCTCTGAGTATCCATTGATAGTGGGGACGGTGGGACTCGAACCCACAAATGTCAGGCGTTTTAAGCGCCCCGCCGATGCCAATTAGGCTACGTCCCCTTTAGGTAGCCGAGTCTAGCCTGGGCGCCGACCTCTTGTTCTTGCCTCTGAAGGTTGGCGTAAGCGCGTGGCAGTTAGGGCACAACAGCCTGAGGTATCCCCGCTAAGAACGCGTTGGCCTCGGAAGCAGTTCTGAACCGTCGCCTGAAACGTTTCCTTTTGCCGTTTAGATAGACAGTTGCTTGAGCTTCGTATCGGACCTGGCCGTTCGAGAGAATTACACGAACGGGTGTCCGTTCGTACTCACCCATCTGTTCTCCTGAGCGTGTGACGGCATCGTTCAACAGCGGCTAGTTCGATGGTGTCTTCCGTCGATGCTTGGGCACGGCCCGGGTTCAAGAGGCGACGCGGAGGTACACGATGTTGCTCGACGCAGCTCTTGATACCGGACAACACTGCCGATGACGGCAAAACATGCGCCGCATCTGTTTCGGCACCGGCGGTGTCCTTTGGCACGGGGCGAGTGTCCCAGAGCCCACTGACAACGCAGCGCCTTTACGTTCAGCGCCGCGGTGTCGGCTCAGGGCCGACACCCCTTTACGATTGCTACTGCGAGTCGCAACACCCCTGGTGAGGAGGTCTGATGGCTGATGTGCTGACCGGCGTCCGGCAGAAGCTGCAGCAGGTGACCGAGGCGGCGCGCGCGGCCAAACGCCTCGTCGAGACCGGAATCATCGACCTGAAGGATCTCGGCTCGGGCGTCGAGACCGCCAAGCTCGCGCGCACCTACGGGCCGCAGGCCACGATGGCGATACTGGGCGGTCGTAAGTACGCGGACCTACCCGCGGTCGTCGACGAGCGCGGGACCTTGACCTACAAGCAAATCGATGACCAGTCGTGGGCGTTGGCGCACGGCCTGCAGCGTCTCGGCGTCTCCGCGGGCTCAGTCGTCGGCGTGCTGTGCCGCGACCACCGCGGTCTCCTCATCACCATGGCCGCCTGCGGGAAGGCGGGCGCCCGAATGGTGTTGATGAACACCGGTTTTGCCAAACCTCAATTCGCCGAGGTCTGCGAACGCGAGAAGGTGACCGTGGTGCTGCACGACAGCGAGTTCCTCGGTCTGCTCGACGCGCTGCCCCCCGACCTGCCGCGCATCCTCACATGGGTGGACGACGGAACCGAACTGCCCGCCGGCGCGCAAACCCTCGACGACATCGTCGCGACCAACTCCACCGAGCCGCTGCCCCCGCCGAATAAAGCCGGCGGATCGGTGATCCTCACCAGCGGCACGACCGGGCTGCCCAAGGGTGCGCCACGCGAAACGGTCTCTCCGCTCGCGACGGCGCAGATCGTCGATCGAATTCCGTTCCCGCGCAAGGGAACCATGGTCATCGTGTCGCCGATCTTCCACAGCACCGGGTGGGCCACTTACACCGTGGGCGCGGCGTTGGGCAACAAAGTGGTGACGACCAGGCGGTTCAACGCGGAGGGCACACTGAAACTCATCGCCGACCACAAAGCCGACATGCTGGTCGCGGTCCCGACGATGCTGCACCGAATGGTCGAGCTCCCGCCCGATGTCATCGCGAAGTACGACACGTCCTCGCTGAAGGTCATGTTGATCGCCGGGTCGATCCTGAGCCCTGACCTGTCCAACCGGGTGCAGGACACCTTCGGCGACGTTCTGTACAACATGTACGGCTCGACCGAATGCGCGATCGCCAGCGTCGCAACCCCCGCCGAGCTGCGCGCCGCCCCGGGCACCGCCGGCCGTGCACCGGTGACCTGCGAGGTGGTGCTCTACGACGAGCACGACCAACGCGTCGAGGGCGCGAACCGTCGCGGCCGGATCTTCGTCCGCAACGGTGCGCCGTTCTCCGGATACACCGACGGCCGCCACAAGCAGATCATCGACGGCTACATGTCCAGCGGCGACATGGGTCATTTCGACGAGAACGGGCTGCTGTTCGTGGACGGCCGCGACGACGACATGATCGTGTCCGGCGGCGAGAACGTCTTCCCGCAGGAAGTGGAGAACCTGCTCGAAGAGCGGGACGACATCGCCGAGGTGGCGGTCGTCGGTGTCGACGACGTCGAGTTCGGAAAGCGGTTGCGCGCCTTCATCGTTTCCGAGCCCGGCGCCGCACAGGACGCCGCAGAGATCAAGCAGTACGTGAAAGACAACCTGGCCCGGCACAAGGTCCCTCGCGACGTGGTCTTCATCGACGAGCTACCGCGAAACGCCACCGGAAAGCTGGTGCGCCGGGTGCTGGCCGACATGGACGTCGAGGGCTGAGGTCGCGACCCCAGCGGCGTTGCCACGTACCGTGACCTGCTACCGACGAATCGCAATCGCATCCGTTGAGACCAAAGAAAGCAAAGTGACAGAAGGGGTTTCGCAACGGTCGGGCCGCCTTGGCTCGGGATCCCAATTAAGTAGTCCATGCCGATCAGCCGTGAGATTGAAGTAGTGGCCTACTCACGCCGTTGGCTTCGCGCGGGGTGATTCTTCGACGTATGGATAGCGCACGTCACCCGCGGTAAATCGCCGCAGGCTGGTCCTTGCGCATGTGAAGGGGAGCGGCAAATGTCCCACCAACGGAAGAGCCGGCGCACGCCGAGGCCGTCTGCTCGACAGTATGTGACAACCGGAATGGGCGGAGCCGCGATGGTCGGCGTCGGCCTGCTGCTGGCGGCAGCACCGGACGCACCAGCACCGAGCGCCCCAGCCGTGCAGCTCGCGTCGTTCGACTCGCTACTGGCGTCCCCGCCCCTTAGCCCCACAACAGAATGGTGGTGGTGGTACGAGGGCGGCCGTGGCTCGGTGCGGGCCGACAGCAACCCCGCTGAAAACACGTTCGCCGCGGCTCTCGGCGGCGCGGCCGGTTTCAACATTTTCAATCCGATTGGCCGCGGTGGGTGGCTTATCGGCGACGGCATCGATGCCGCGGCCGACTGTGTCGGGGCGGCCTGCAACGGCGGCAACGCCGGGCTCTTGTTCGGCAACGGCGGCGACGGCGCCAACGGCGGTCGCGGCGGGGCCGGCGGGTTCTTCTTCGGTGCAGGCGGCAAGGGCGGCGACGGTGTGCCGGGTGCGAACGGGACGCTCGCCGACCGCGACGGCCAGAAGGGCGGTGCCGGAGGTCCGGGTGGGGC
>JBNMRA010000002.1:0-278286 GCA_050205315.1 Mycolicibacterium pulveris
CGCACGCTGAAGATGCCACGACGACGCCGCTCCCGCGCCGCCGAGAACGAAGCACGCATCAACGCCGAACGCGAACTCAACAAGCGCGACGCCGCACGCGATATACCGCCGTTCTGACACCGACGCGGCCACCAGGGCGCGGAGCAGAACCAATCACGCCATTGGCGACAAGGGCACCGCGTAAAATCGTTGCGGCCTGGCCGATGAAAACCTGAGGGCCAATGTTGGAGGGAGCACGCCGATGCTCAACGCGATCGGTTCGCCCGGCGAGGTGCTCGTCAACGTTCCCACGACGACAGGTGAGGCGTTGTCGATGTTCGACAGCGGAGAGCCCGTCGAACCCGACTATTTGATCGGCATGTGGCGAGGCGCCGAAATACCGACGGGACATCCGCTCGACGGCATCCTCGCCGCCAGCGGCTGGTGGGGCAAAGAGTTCATCGACTCGGAGACAGTGCATCCGCTGCTTTTTCGCAGCCGCGACGGCATGCGCGCCTGGGCGATGAACCCGATCCTTGTACCAGTTCAGTCGGCGTTGAAGGTTCGCGTGCCTTCATTCGCGTATCCCGTACTGCGGCCGACGATCTCCGCATTGCGGCCCGTTCTGCAGACCCGCCGGCCCAGGGCCCGGTTGCGTTCCGTCACGTATCGCGGCAAGTCGACTGCCGCGATGGTTTACGACCAACAACCGGTCATCGATGTGTTCCGAAGGGTCGCAGAAGACGTGGTCCTCGGGGTGATGGATTTGCGGGGCTCGGCACAGCCGTACTTCTTCGTGCTGCAGCGGCATCGTTAGGCAAGCGCCTTCGGCGCTGCGAAGAGGGTCCGCAGCGCATCCTCGTTGCCCTCGCAGGAAACGACTTCGGCGACATCGTCGAGCCCAAGAAGGCCCGCGGACAACCCGAGAACTATCGACGCTTCGGCCCGCAGGACCGCGTCGAAGCCGCGGCCGTCGGGCATGCCGACCTCGATACCGGCCGGGGTGGCCCGCACCTGAACCGACGCCCGCACATCATCCTCGACGGCGATCCCGATCGTCACCGATTTGGCGGTCGGTGCGCGGCCGGCGAACAGCGCAGGCAAGGCCAACAGGAGCCACTCGGCCCGAAACTCGTCGCCGTCCGCCCCGCGGATCATCAGCGGAGTCGACCAGCGGATCAGCCCTTCGATCGGTTCGCGGAGTTCGGCACCCCACGGCGTGAGTGCGTAGGTGATGGCGCCGCCGTCGTCGGCCAGCCTTCGCTCGACCACCCCCGCCGCCTCCAGATCGCGGAGCCGGTCCGCCAAAAGGTTGGTGGCAATACCGGCGAGACCGGCGCGCAGTTCGCGGTAGCGGGCCGGGCCGACCAGCAATTGACGCACGATCAGCAGATTCCACCGGTCGCCCACCACATCAAGCGCTCGGGCGAGCCCGCAGTATTGACCATAATCTCGACTCATCGCACTCCTGCTTGCTAATCTAAAGCTCACTTGATTATATCAACCAAGGGGTATGGAATGACGGTCACGCAACGACCCGCCTGGGTAGACGACACCCTCTTCCCATTCGAAAGTCGATACCTCGAGATCGACCGGCACCGTCTGCACTACGTGGATGAAGGCTCCGGGCCGACGCTGTTGTTCCTGCACGGCAACCCGACGTGGTCGTTCCTGTACCGCCACGTGATCTCCGCACTGCGAGACGAATTTCGTGGTGTCGCAGTCGACTACCCCGGATTCGGGCTGTCGACAGCGGCACCCGGATACCGGTATCTGCCCAAAGAACATGCTCAGGTGGTCACCGAATTCGTCCAAGCCCTCGGGCTGACCGGGATCACGCTGGTGGCCCATGACTGGGGCGGTCCGATCGGACTGGCCACGGTAGGCCGACTCCCGGAACGCTTCGACCGCCTGGTGCTGGCCAACACCGCCGGATGGCCGACCGACGCGCTGCGCGTGAAGGCGATGTCCCACATCGTCGGTGGCCCGATCGGACGCCTGCTGATCCGCCAGTTCAACATGTTCGTCAACATGATGATCCCCGCCGGACACCGCCTGACCAAGCCCACCAACGCGGAGATGGCCCACTACCAGAAGGCCCTCGACAGCCCGGCGCGCCGACATGCTTCAGCGGTCTTTCCCCGCGAAATCACCGGCAGCCGTGCGTTTCTCGCCGACATCGAAGCCGGCCTTGCCGACCTTGCCGCCCTGCCGACCCTGATCATCTGGGCCGATGGCGACATCGCGTTCGGCGATGACGAACTGCGGCGCTGGGAGTCGATCTTCACCGACCGTCACACCGTCGTCGTCGAAGGGGCAGGCCACTTCGTACCGTCAGACGCACCCGAACGGTTCGCGGCCGCCATCCGCGACTGGTACCCGAAGGCCGCGACGTAATGGCCTATGACGTCGCGCTGGCAGCCCGTGTGCGAGCGATGCTCGCGGACAACCCCACCGTGCGCGAACAAACGATGTTCGGCGGGCTGGCCTTCCTGCTCGCCGGCCGAATGGCAGTCGCGGCCAGCGGTCAGGGCGGGCTCCTGGTCCGCGTCGGCGCCGAGCATGCCGAACGGCTACTGGCCACCACCGCCGCACAACCCATGGAGATGAAGGGCCGCACCATGCGCGGCTGGTTGCACATCGACGGCGAACATCTGCAATCGAAACGTCAGCTCGCAGAATGGATCGCCATCGGAACTGCCGCTAGCTTGGCGGCGTCCACGGGGTGAGCCGCGGTGTCCACGCCGGCACGTTGCGGCGATACTCCTCGTACTGCTCGCCGTAGGTGCGCACCAACGTCGGTTCCTCGTACCAGCGCACGAACGACGCCGTGGCGATCCACCCGAGCGCGGCGTACAACACCAGCCACAGGCTGTCGAACATCACCGCCTGACCCAGAATCGCGACCAGCAAGCCGACGTACATCGGGTTGCGCACGAACCGGTTGAAGCCGGTCACCACCAGCCGTTCGGTCGGCGCGGCAGGCATCGGCGTGCCGCCGGCTTTCGCGAACTCGACGAAGGCGTGGATCGGCGGGATCAACCCGACCACCACCATCGTCGCGCCGATGATCACCCGCACCGTGGGGTCGGGCCCCGGGATCTCCCAGCGGGTGATCAGCCACGGGCCCAGCCCGACGACCGTACCGGGGGCGACGACGAAGAACGCCGCCGAACCCAAAGCCGCGGTGCGGATGCGCATCTAGCCAGTATTGGCTGGAATCTCGGTTCGTTGGGTCAAACGCACACTGTTGCCGGAAGGATCGCGAAATCCACAGTCGATGCCGTACGGCATCTGGTGCGGCTCCTCGGTGAACTCCACACCGCGGGCCTTCATGTCCTCGTAGCTGGCCTGGCAGTCGTCGGTAGTCAGAAACACCGTTCCCGCAAAACCTTTCGCGGTCAGGTCCAGCACCTGTGCGCGGGTGGCGTCATCCATCACTGGCTCTCCGGGCACCGCCATCAGCACGATCTTCATGTCATCCTGGCCGGGCGGGCCGACCGTCAGCCACCGAAACTTGACTTCGGGAAGCGAAACATCTTCGCGCACTTCCATTCCGACCTTCTCGGTCCAGTACTTCAGCGCGACGTCCTGGTCATGAACCCACAGGTGGGCACTTGCAATCTTCATCATGGCCACGACGCTACGGTCAGCCGTCGACGCCCGTCTTCTCCCCGTGTGCTGTTTTGACACGGCTGTCGGCGGGTGGGCGGGTGTCGCGCGCCAGGATGCAGCTGGGCACCCGGGCATGGATCGACGCCGGCGGCAGGCTGGCGCGATACGCCGCCGGCGGCAGGCCGTATACGCGGGAAAAACTCGTCGTGAACGATCCGACGCTGCCCAGACCGACCATCACGCAGATGTCGGCGACGGAACGGTCGGTGTAGCGCAGCAGCGACGCCGCGCGCTCCAGCCGTCGGGTCTGCAGATAGGACCGTGGCGACTCACCGAACGTCCGGGTGAACATCCGTGTGAAGTGCGCCCGCGACAACCCCGCGGCGGCGGCCAGATCGGCCACCGTGATCGGCTCGGCGTAGCGCGCGTCGA
Organism: Mycolicibacterium pulveris; assembly: GCA_050205315.1. Lineage (GTDB taxonomy): Bacteria > Actinomycetota > Actinomycetes > Mycobacteriales > Mycobacteriaceae > Mycobacterium > Mycobacterium pulveris_A. The sequence goes on from JBNMRA010000002.1 coordinate 4,027, forward strand.
CCAGATCCTTGGCCCGCATCAGGTAGCGAGACGGAGGCAGTCGCGCCATGGCCTCAAGTATGGACCTGTCCCGAGATTGGAGGAATCCCCGCCGCGCACAGTACGTTGTTCATGCGGATGAGTTGGCCGGGCGGCCGCGGGATTCAGGGAAACCTGGGTTTCGAGGAAAGTCCGGACTTCACAGAGCAGGGTGATTGCTAACGGCAATCCGAGGTGACTCGCGGGAAAGTGCCACAGAAAACAGACCGCCACCATCGCGGTGGTAAGGGTGAAACGGTGCGGTAAGAGCGCACCAGCACTCCGGGTGACCGGAGTGGCTAGGCAAACCCCACCCGAAGCAAGGCCAAGAAGGCCGCAACCTGGTTGCGGCCGCGCAGGCGCCCGAGGGCTGCTCGCCCGAGCCTGCGGGTAGGCCGCTCGAGGCACCCGGCAACGGTGTGTCCAGATGGATGGTCGCCGCCTTGCCGCCGTGGTCACACGCGGCGGTGAGGGACAGAATCCGGCTTACAGGCCAACTCATCCGCCCGCCCGCGCTCAGCGCTTCCGGCGCACCGCCTTGTTCAGCTTTTTGAGCGCATCGTCGAGCTGCTCACGTGAGCGACGCGCCAAGTCGTCCTCCAGCTGGTGCAGCAGGCCGTAGGTGAAGGTGTCCTCGCCGGCGGCGTGCGCGGCGTCGGCCTGTCGGCGCAGATGGTTGCGGCTGACGACGCTGTCCTGGTGATCACCCAACAGGAACTGCACGGCCTTGGCGCGGTCAGACACCTTGCCCGCACCCGTGGCGGCGGCGGTGTATCGAAGACGCTTGGCGCCCTTGCGGATTCGGTGCAGCGCCTCGTTCCTGTCGTCGTCGGCCGCCTTGGCGGCGGCCTTGGCCGCTTTGCGGACGCGCTTGTACGCCGCGTCGACGGTCGTCGTGCCGGACTTCTGCGCAGCCGGTTGTGGTGCGGGTTCGGTCGCCAGCTTCTCCAGCCCGTCGAGCAGTTTGAAGTAGCGCGGTGAGCGCATCGCCACCAGCGAGCGCCGCAGACCCGCCGTGTACTGCCGTCTGGCACCCTCGACCAGCCGTTCACGGATCGGCCCGCGCACCAACTCTTCGGGCAGGTCGTCGAGTGCGTCCTGGTACCGCTGCGCCAACACCTCGGCATCGCGGGCCACACCGAGCACCGCGGCGAGCGCTCTGAGCTCGTCGAGAATCCAGGCGTTCGGCGATCCGTCGCCGACATCGAACGCATCCTTGGCCGACTGCAACAGGCTGCGGATCTTGCGCGTCGCCACCCGCATCTGGTGCACCGAGTCATCCGCGTCCTCACGCACCGCGCGGTCCCACACCAACAGTTGCTCTACCTGCTCGGCCACCGCCTGGTGCAGCGGATCGCGCGCGGGCGGGACCTCCTCGTCGGGTTGCGGTTGTGCGCTGGCGAGCGTCCGCGCCAGCTTCGAGCCGTGCCCGGCCGGCGCCGCACCGGCGTCGAGCAGCCGGTTGGCCAGCCGGTCGAGCAGGTCGGAGCCGTCAGCCCCGGCGCCCGCGCCCAGCTCGATCTCCCACTCGCGCCAGTTCTGCTCGTCGTCGCCGCCCGCCGCCCACGCACGCACGTCGTCGTCGCAGAACTCGGCGATCACCGCACCGTCGGCGTCGTAGAGGTGATCGACCGTACGGTTCGTCGTGATGCGCGCGACCGGCGCCAGCGGCCGGTCACGCACGATCGCCGCCACCGCGTCGCGCAGCTCATCGGGCACTTCGTCGACGGCCGCGCCCAGCGGTGCGCGCACCTCGGTGCGGGCGCTCTTGCCGGCGGGCAGCTTGAGGTGCCAGCCCTCGTCGGAACCGCCGGTGCGCCGACGCAGGGTGATCCGGCGCGCCGCCAGATCGCGCCGCGGCGTGTCGTAGTACACGGCGTCCAGCGTGTGCGACGGGGTGCGCTCGACGCGCGCGACCCTGGCCAGGCCGTCGAAGGACGGCGAAACCGTCGACCCGAGCACATCGAATTTGCGCTCGATCTCGGTATAACGGTCGGTTTTGGCAGCCACACGATCAGCGTGCCATATCGGCGTGACCTGCGCGTCTGCTGCTTCCACTGGGTTATCCGTGACAGCATTCACAGACAAATGGGCCTGAGAGGTTGTTAAACAGTCTTAAGATGTGCTTATGAAACTTGGGGGATCGATCGAGGATTACCTGGACTCCGAGGGCCAGATCGTCATTCCCGACGGCGCCACGTTGACGTCATATCTCGAGACCAACATCGCCGATCTGGGTGATGCGATCGCCTTTCGGTACCTGGACTACCGCGGAAATCCCGACGGCCGTCCGGTCGAGCTGAGCTGGAACCGTCTCGGGGTGCGGCTGCGTGCGGTAGGGGCGCGGCTGCAGCAGGTGACCGCGCCACGCGACCGGGTGGCGATCCTCGCGCCGCAGGGCGTCGACTACGTGGTCGGGCTGTTCGCGGCGATCGCCGCGGGCAACGTCGCGGTACCGCTGTTCGCCCCCGAACTGCCCGGACACGCCGAACGGTTGCGCGCGGTGATCAGCGACTCGGCGCCGACGGTGGTGCTGACCACCACCGAAGGCGCAGAGGCCGTGCACCAGTCCCTGGAGACGGTCCCGCGCCGGCAACGGCCCCGTGTCATCGCCGTCGACGCGCTGCCCGACTCCGTCGGCGAGTTGTTCGTGCCGGTCGAACCGAACACCGACGACATCGCGTACCTGCAGTACACCTCCGGCTCCACCCGCACACCGGCGGGCGTGGAGATCACCCACCGGGCGGTGTGCACCAACGTGGCGCAGATGATCTTGTCGGTCGGTCTGGACCGCAGCATCCGCAGCGTCAGCTGGCTACCGCTGTTTCACGACATGGGCCTGCTGATGGTGATGTTCCCGGCGCTGTGCGGTGGGCAGCTCACCTTGATGTCACCGATGGCGTTCGTGCGTCGGCCCTACCGCTGGATCCGCGAGCTCGCCGCCGAGTCGAAGTACGGCCGCACCTTCGCGGCCGCACCGAATTTCGCGTTCGAGCTCGCCGCCCAGCGCGGCCGCCCGCCCACAGGCGAGCAGCTCGACTTGAGCAACGTCGGCGGGCTGATCAACGGATCCGAACCGGTCAGCATCGGCTCGATCGAAAAGTTCAACGAAGCCTTCGGCCCGTACGGGCTGCCGCCGACCACGATCAAGCCGTCCTACGGCATGGCCGAAGCCACCCTGTTCGTCTCCACGATCGACCCGGACGCCGAGCCCAAGGTGGTCTACGTCGACCGCGAGCAGCTGGGCCAGGGGCGTGCGGTCCAAGTGGCACCCGACGCGGAAAACGCGGTGCCCCAGGTGTCGTGTGGTCATGTGGCGCGCAGTCAGTGGGCCGTCATCGTCGACCCGAACACCAGCGCCGAACGGCCCGACGGCCATGTGGGCGAGATCTGGCTGCACGGCGCCAACATCGGGCGCGGCTACTGGGGCCGAGCCGACCAGACCCAAAAGGTGTTCCAGAACAAGCTGGAGTCGCGGCTGGCGGTCGACAGCCACGCCGAGGACGCACCGCCCGGCGCGTACTGGCTGCGCACCGGAGATCTGGGGATGTACCTCGACGGCGAGCTCTACATCGTCGGGCGCATCAAGGACATGATCATCGTCGACGGCCGTAACCACTATCCGCAGGACCTGGAGGCCACCGCCGCAGCGGTATCGCCTGCGGTGCGCGCCGGCTTTGTGGTCGCGTTCGGCGTGCCCGACGGAACAGGGGAGCGGCTGGTGATCGTCGCCGAGCGGGCCCCCGGTGCAGGCAAGGCCGATCCGCAACCGATCGCCGACGGGATCCGCGCCGCCGTGTCACGCCATCACGCGCTGCCGGTCGCAGACGTGAAACTGGTCGCGGCGGGCACGATCCCGCGCACCACCAGCGGCAAACTGGCCCGGCGCGCCTGTCGGGCCGAATACCTGGCCGGCAACCTGGGGCCCGTTGCCGGTTAAGGTCCAAGGGTGAGCGAATACGAGACCATCAAGTTCGAGCAGTCCGGGGCCATCGCCCAGATCACGTTGAACCGGCCCGACGCGGCAAATGGCATGAACGGCACCATGACTCGCGAGCTGGCCGACGCCGCCAGGCGTTGTGACACCGACGCGGTCAAGGTTGTGGTCCTGACCGGGTCGGGGCGGTTCTTCTGCGCCGGAGGCGATCTGAAGGACTTCGCCACAGCGACCGACCGCCGGCTGCACGTCAAGGGCGTGGCCGATGACCTACACCGCGCCGTCTCGAGCTTCGCGCGGATGAACGCCGTGCTGATCACGTCGGTCAACGGCACCGCGGCCGGAGCCGGCTTCTCCATCGCCGTCACCGGCGACCTGGTGCTGGCCGCCGAGTCCGCGTCGTTCACGATGGCCTACACCCGGGTCGGGCTCAGCCCCGACGGCAGCGCGTCCTACTTCCTGCCGCGGCTGATCGGCATCACCAAGACCAAAGAGCTCATGCTGACCAACCGCACGCTGTCCGCGCAGGAGGCGTCGCAGTGGGGCCTGGTCACCGAGGTGGTCGCCGACGCCGAGTTGGCTGATCGGACCGCGCAACTCGCCGATCAGATGGCCGCCACCTGCGCGGGTTCCAACGGGGGCGTCAAACAACTGCTGCTGGGCACCTTCGGAAACGGTCTGGAAGAGCAGATGGAACTCGAGAGCCGGCTGATCGCCGCGCAGGCCGGCTCCGCCGACGGCCGCGAAGGCGTCGACGCGTTCCTGGCCAAGCGGAAAGCCGAGTTCGCCTAGAACGAGTGCTTGTCGGCGGGGAACTCCCCGCTGGCCACCTCGTCGGCGTATTGCGTTGCGGCGCGGCGCAATTCGGCACCCACATCGCCGAACCGCTTGACGAACTTGGCCGTCTTGCCGCTGGTGAGCCCGGCCATGTCCTGCCAGACCAGCACCTGGGCGTCGCAGTTGGGTCCGGCGCCGATACCGATGGTCGGAATGGTCAGCTTGCCGGTGATCTGGGTGGCCAACTCGGCGGGCACCATCTCCATCACGACGCTGAACGCACCGGCCTCCTGGACCGCGATCGCGTCGTGGATGGTCTGCTCGGCGCCGTCGCCGCGGCCCTGGACCCGGAAGCCGCCCAGCCCGTTGACGCTTTGCGGGGTGAAGCCGATATGGGCCATCACCGGGATGCCCGCCGCGCTGATCGTGGCGATCTGCTCGGCGACGCGTTCGCCGCCTTCGAGCTTGACCGCGTGCGCCCCGGTCTCCTTCAGGAACCGGGTGGCGGTGGCCAGTGCCTGTGCGGAGCCGGATTCATAGCTGCCGAACGGCATGTCGGCGACCACCAGCGCGTGCGGGGCGCCACGTACCACGCCGCGCACCAGCGGGATCAGCTCGTCGATGGTCACCGGAACGGTGGTGTCGTAGCCGTAGACCACGTTGGCGGCCGAATCGCCGACCAGCAGCACCGGGATGCCGGCGTCGTCGAATATCGCTGCGGTGGAGTAGTCGTAGGCCGTCAACATGGCCCACTTGTGGCCTTCGGCCTTCCACTTCGAAAGATGGTGGATGCGGGTTTTGGTCCGCGGTGCGGAGGCAGCGCCGTACACGGTCTGCTCAGACATCGTTGTCCCCTAATGGGTGGTCGGGTCGAATCCTCGAGGCCGAATGACCGGTCCCCGGGTTTCGTCTGACCCCGCCAGTCTGCCACTGCGGCCGCGGAAAGTTAAAAGGCGGGTTGGGTGGATTTCGTCACACCCGCCCCTGACCCGCATAACATCGGCACATGCAGCGGCTCAGCGGCCTCGACGCCAGCTTCCTCTACCTCGAAACCGCCACCCAGCCACTGCATGTGTGCTCGATTTTGGAGCTCGACACATCGACCATGCCGGGCGGCTACACGTTCGAGCGGTTCCGCGAGGCGTTGAACGAGCGGATCAAGGCGATGCCGCAGTTCCGCGAGAAGCTGGCCGACAGCCGGTTCAACCTCGACCACCCGGTGTGGGTGGAGGACCGGGATTTCGTGGTCGATCACCACCTGCACCGCATCGGGCTGCCCGGCCCCGGTGGCCGTCGCGAACTCGCCGAAATCTGCGGGCACATCGCGTCTTTGCCGCTCGACCGCACCCGGCCGCTGTGGGAGAAGTGGGTGATCGAGAACATCGACGGCACCGATCCCTACCAGGGCGGTCGTCTGGTGGTGATGACCAAGGTGCACCACGCCGGGGTCGACGGGGTGACCGGTGCCAGCATGATGTCGCAGCTGTGCAGCACCGAACCGGACGCGCCAGCGCCCGAACCCGTCGAGGGTTCCGGTGACGCCAGCGGCCTCGAGATCGCCCTCAGCGGCGCCGTGCGCTTCGTCACCCGGCCACTCAAGCTCGTCAACGCGGTGCCCGAGACGGTGACGTCGGTGGTGGACACCGTCAAGCGCGCTCGCTCAGGGCTGACCATGGCGACGCCGTTTTCGGCCCCGCAGACGGTCTTCAACGCCAACGTCACCGCGCACCGCAACATCGCGTTCGTCGAACTGGATCTCGAGGACATCAAGACGGTGAAGAACCACTTCGGCGTCAAGGTGAACGACGTGGTGATGGCCGTGGTCTCCGGTGTGCTGCGCAAGTTCTTGGATGACCGCGGCGCGTTGCCGGACCACTCGCTGGTGGCGATGGTGCCGGTGTCGGTGCACGAGAAGTCCGACCGGCCGGGCCGAAACCAGGTGTCGGGCATGTTCTCCCGGTTGGAGACCCACATCAAGGATCCCGCCGAACGGCTCAAGTCCATCGCTGAAGCCAATTCCGTTGCCAAACAACATAGTTCGGCGATCGGGGCGACCCTGCTGCAGGACTGGACGCAGTTCGCCGCGCCCGCGGTGTTCGGGGTGGCGATGCGGGTGTACGCCGCGAGCCGGCTGAGCGGGGCCAGGCCGGTGCACAACCTCGTGGTCTCCAACGTGCCCGGCCCGCAGGTGCCGCTGTACTACCTGGGGTGTGAGGCCAAAGCGATGTATCCGCTGGGGCCGATCTTTCACGGCTCCGGGTTGAACATCACCGTGATGTCGCTGAACGGAAAGCTCGACGTCGGCATCGTGTCGTGCCCGGATCTGATGCCCGATCTGTGGGATATGGCCGACGACTTCAAGGCCGCTCTCGACGAGTTGCTCGCCGCCGCCCGGTAGCCGCCTTACCAGGACGTATTCGCGGTCATGGCAGCATGTTGTGCCATGAGACTCAGGATCGGGGTCCTCGCGACCGCAACGCTGCTGCTCGTCGCCGGTTGCAGCACGACGGTCGACGGACGCGCCGTGGTCGCGGTGCCCAGGCCGGGCACCCCGGTGCAGTGGGCGCCGTGCCAGCTGGAGGGCGGTGCGGAGTCACGTGTCCCCGAGGGCGCCGAGTGCGGTCTGTTGTCGGTGCCGGTCGACTACGACAAGCCCGACGGGGACGTCGCCCGGATCGCGCTGATCCGGTTCCCGGCCACCGGCGACAAGATCGGTTCGCTGATCATCAACCCCGGCGGGCCCGGTGAATCCGGCGTGGAGGCCGCCGCCAGCGTCGTGTCCTCGCTGCCGGAGTCGGTGCGGGAGCGCTTCGACCTCGTCGGCTTCGACCCCCGCGGGGTCGCCAACTCCACCCCGGCGTTGTGGTGCAACTCCGACGCCGACAACGATCGGTTGCGCGCCGACCCGCAGGTCGACTACTCGGAGGAGGGGGTGGCCGAGATCGAGGCGGAGACCAAGGCGTTCGTCCAGCGCTGCGTGGACAAGATGGGCGAGGAGTTCCTCGCCAACGTCGGCACCGCCAACGTCGCCAAGGACCTCGACGCCATCCGCGAAGCCGTCGGCGACGAGAAGCTGACCTACCTCGGCTACTCCTACGGCACCCGGATCGGCTCGACGTACGCCGAGAACTATCCGGACAAGGTGCGGGCGATGATCCTCGACGGGGCCGTCGACCCCAACGCCGACCCGATCGAGGCCAACGTGCGTCAGGCGAAGGCATTTCAGACCGCGTTCGACGACTACGCCGCCGACTGCGCGGCCACCGAACCGGAGTGCCCGCTGGGCGACGACCCGGCCAAGGCCAACGACGTGTACCACAGCCTGGTCCACCCGCTGGTGCAGGAGCCGGCCGAGACCCGCGACCCGCGTGGGTTGAGCTACTCCGACGCGATCGTCGGCACGATCCTGCCGCTGTACTCGCCGAACCTGTGGCGCCACCTGACCCAGGCGCTGAGCGAGCTCGAGGACGGCACCGGCGACACCATGCTGGCGTTGGCGGACCTCTACATGGGCCGGGACCAAAACGGGCACTACAACAACTCGACCGACGCGCGGGTGGCGATCAACTGTGTCGACAAACCCGCGGTGACCGACCGGGACAAGGTCGTCGAAGAGGACCGGCGGGTCCGCGAGGCCGCGCCGTTTTTGAGCTACGGCGAGTTCACCGGACACGCCCCGCTGAGCACCTGCGCGTTCTGGCCCGTGCCGCCCACCAGCGAACCCCACGAGATCCAGGTCGACGGGCTGCCGCCGGTGCTGGTGGTGTCCACGACGAACGATCCGGCCACGCCGTACCAGGCCGGTGAGGAGTTGGCCAAACAACTCGGCGGCACCTTGCTCACCTACGAGGGCACCCAGCACACCGTGGTGTTTCAGGGCGACAAGTGTGTGGACGACATCGCCGCGCGTTACCTGATCGACCTGACCGTGCCGCCGGACGGTACCCGCTGTCCCTGATCCGCGGCGCGTCACCAGATCACATCACGGTCACCGTTGGATCGCGGCTGCGATCGGCGCCCCGTCGCCATGCCACGATGGCTGCCATGTGGCGGGCGGGCCGGCTGATGATGATTGCCGTTTTGACGGCGATGCTGGCGTGTCCGACCGCCTCGGCCGCACCGCAGGGCCAGTCCGCCCCGTCGTACGGGCAGCCACCGCTCTGGGGTAGCTGCCAGCAGTGGGTGCCCGACACCAGCCGGATCCCGACCGCGCAGTGCGCCACGGTGACGGTACCCGTCGACTGGGACGACGCGGCCAATCCGCAAGCGGCCCAAGCGCATTTGGCGGTGATCCGGGTGCCGGCCCGCGGCCAGCGGATCGGCGTGCTGATGGTGAATCCCGGCGGGCCGGGTGCATCAGCGGTGAACACCGTCGCCGGGATGGGCGCCGCGCTGGCCGACACCGAGATCGGCCGGCGCTTCGATCTGGTGGGCTTCGACCCGCGCGGCGTCGGGCATTCCACCCCGCAGCTGCGCTGCCGCAGCGACGCCGAGTTCGACGCGTACCGCCGCGAACCGATGGTCGACTACAGCCCGGCCGGCGTCGCCCGCATCGAGCAGCTGTATGCCCAGCTGACCCGGATGTGCGTCGACAAGATGGGCACCGAGTTCCTGGCCAATATCGGCACCGCGTCGGCCGCCCGCGACATGGACGTCGTGCGCGCCGCGCTCGGCGAGAACCAGATCAACTATCTGGGCTTCTCCTACGGCACCCAGCTCGGCGCGGCGTACGCCGAACACTTCGGTGACCGGGTGCGCGCCATGGTGCTCGACGGCGCGGTCGATCCCGGATTGGATCCGATCGCCACCAGGATCCGCCAAATGGCAGGATTCCAAGAAGCATTTGAGGAGTACGCGGCCGACTGCGCGCAGTTGCCGGGCTGCCCGCTGGGCACCGATCCGACACAGTTCGTGGCGCGCTACCGCCAGTTGGTGGACCCGTTGGTGCAGCGACCCGCCGCGGTGTCCGATCCGCGCGGGCTGAGCTACGCCGACGCGATCACCGGAACGGTCAACGCGCTGTACTCGCAGCGCTATTGGAATTACCTGACCAGCGGGCTGCTGGGCCTGGCGCGCGGCACCGACGCCGTGGACCTGTTGCTGTTGGCCGACGACTACCACCGCCGCGACAAATCCGGGCACTACAGCAACCAGCAGGACGCGTTTTTGGCCATCCGCTGCGTCGACGCGCCCTATCCGACCGACACCGCGTCCTGGGTGGCCGCCGACGCCCGGATCCGGCAAGTGGCGCCGTTCATGGCCTACGGCGGCTTCACCGGGTCGGCGCCGCGTGATCTGTGCGCGATGTGGCCGGTGCCGCCGACGTCGTCGCCGCGGCCGGCGTCGTCGCCCGGCCCGGGAAAGGCCGTCGTGGTGTCGACCACCGGCGATCCGGCCACCCCCTACCAAGCCGGCGTGGACCTGGCGCGCCAGATGCGGGCCCCGCTGGTCACGTTCGAGGGCACCCAGCACACGGTGGTGTTCAACGGTGACGCGTGTGTGGACACCGCGGTGGTGAACTTTTTGGTCGACCTGACGGCCCCGCCCGACGGCCTGCGGTGCTAGCGCCTCACGACCCGCTGTCGGCGATCTGGGTGAGCAGCAGCTCCAGGCGATCGCGCGCGATCACCGGTTGACTGCCGCCCGCGGCGCTGAGCATCAGCCCGCTGATGAACATCACCGTGAGCAGCGCCCGGTCCTCGACAGCCGACGGGTCGGCATGCGTCGGCTGTGACCGCTCGGCGAGCTCGTGGTGCAGCCGCAGATAGGTCTGCGAATTGGCATGGAAGGCATCGGATATCGCCGGGTCGCGGCTGGCCTGCAGCAGTAACTCGATCCGCGCACGCGTGCGGGTGAGCCCGTCGCCGGTCAGCGACTTCATCACCACCGCAGCCAGTTTCGCGACGGCGCCCCGTTGTGAGATAGCAGCGTCGGGGACGGTGGCCGAACGCAGGTCCGCCAGGTCGAGCTCGGCGACGCGTTCGGCGACCGCGTGGATCAACGCGGCTCGGGTGCGGAAATAGTAGGAGGCGCTTCCGTCCGGCACCCCCGCCCGACGGTCGACCCGCGGATGGCTCAGCCCCTTGGCGCCGTGCTCGGCGAGCAGCTCGATGCCGGCGTCGCACAGGGCGCGACGCCGCTGGGCCCCGTCCGGTGTTCGCCGCGTCGCCATGTCAGTCGGGGATGCGGCCGGGAATCGGCCGGATCAGCACTTCCTGCGAGGTGCTGGCCACGGTGTGGCCCACCGCGTCGCGGATGGTTCCGCGGATCAGCGCACGGTGCCCGCTGATCGCCACCGCGTGCTGGGTGTAGAGGTGCCACTGGTCGAAGCGGACGGGACGGTGCAGCCACAGCGAATGGTCGAGGCTGACGGCCCCGATCGAGGCGTAATCGGTCGGGTGGGGATGGTTGCGTAAGGCCATGTCCAGCAACAGGTAATCGCTTGCGTACGCGAGCAGCGCGGTGTGCAGCGCGGGTTCGTCGGCGACCGGGCGCGGCAACCGCATCCAGTGCGATCGCGGCCCCGGTGTCTGCCGCCCGCCCAGAAAGTTCGTCGGCTCGGCGATGCGCATCTCCAGCGCGGGCGGCACGTCGATCCAGTTCTGCGCGTGGGCCCTCAGCTGCGCAGGGACGCGATGTACCCAGTGCTGCAGCAGCGGCATCTCCTCGGGCGCCGGAACCTGCGGCCACTGGTGGTCGAGTTCGGGTTCGGACGCATTGGTGTGAAACGACACCATCGCGGTGAGCAGGGTGCGGTCGCCCTGGGCGATGGTGGCCTGGCGGGTCGCCATCGACCGTCCGTCGCGGACGGCGTCGACGGCGATGTCAACCGGTGTGTCCGAGGCGCCGGTCTGTACGAAGTAGGCGTGCAGGGAGTGCGGGGCGTGCGTGTCGACGGTGCGCGAAGCGGCGTAGACGGCCTGCGCGAGCAACTGGCCGCCGAAGATCCGGCCGAAGCGGTCGCGTTCGTTGGTCGCTTGAAACCGGTTGTCGCTCAACGGCTTGAGGGTCAGTGCATGTTCGAGGGCGTCGAGAGATTCCAGCACTGACTTTTCCAGCTCGGTTCCGCGCAGCGGACCCGTCAGATCGGTCCGCGGGGCGGTGTCGTCGGAAGCCATCACGGGGTGGATCCTGCCAGATGCTCGCCACCGCTGTCTCTAAGACTTTAGAGTCCGGGGGTGGCTACTGGAATCCTCGGGCACTCGGTAGCCGTCGCGGGTCATGATGCGCACCGGGTCGCTGCCGTCCCAGCCGGCGCAGGTGTCCGAGATCGCACGCACCTGGTCGAGGAAGGCCGGCGGGGCCTCGACGACCTCGGTGTAGAACCCGAAGTCGGCGACCGTGTCGATATAGCCCACGCGAAAACCGCCGCCGACCCCCTGCGCCGCAACCGGATAGCCCAGGGAGTCGAAGTGCGCGATCTTGGCGTCGTAATCCCGTGTCACTGTGGCGATTTGATGAATGGAACTCTTGCCGGCGCGGCTCCACTCGGAATAGATGCTCGGGGTGTCGCAGTGCTGCTGGATCAACTCGATCTGCACCGGGCCGGCCTGCGCGACCGCCACCTGGATTCGGACGCCACGGATCTCGCCACCGTAATCGGCCTGCTGTTCGACGACGGGCAGCACGTGGAACGGCCCGACCCCGAACGTGCGCACCCACCCGGCGGCCGCGGCCACGACGTCGTCGACGACATGGCCGAGTTGAAAGAACCGGAATTCGCCCTCGGGCCAGGGCTGTTCGAACAGATGCATGCGCACGATCATGGCACGGCCGCGCGATGCTGAGCGGGGAACGGGTTCTGGTCACCGGGCCGGCCGGCCGCATCGCCTACGGCGTCACGAAGACCCTGGCCCGCGACAACGAGGTGTGGGGGATCGCCCGGTTCTCCGATCCGGCCGCGCGCGAGGAGGTCGAGGCCCTTGGCGTCACCACCCGCAGCATCGACCTCGGTGACGCGGACTTCACAGACCTACCAACGGATTTCACCTATCTGGTGCACATCGCCGTCGACTTCGGCGAAAATTACGAGCGCGGGCTGCGGGTCAACGCCGAAGGGACCGGGCTGGGTGAACCGGCAGTCCAGCCTGAACGATGTGCAGGCGCGCATCGACCCCGACGGCTGGTTCCGCGGGGTGGTCGCCAAGCGTGACCCCGGTGTGCACAACTGGCTGGACAAAGCCGACTGGCCGTGGGGCATCCTGCAGGCGCGCTTCTACAAGGCCGACGAGTTCCCGGAGATCACGGTGACCAAGGTGCCGGTCGAGAACGTGCTCGACCACCTGCCGGCGGGCACCGCGGTGCTCTCGGCCGCGGAACGGGTCGCCCAACTGCGCCACCAACGCACCGGCGCGCAACTTCGCCGCATCTGGTGATCAACTCCGTGTAACACAGAATTAACAGCTCGGACCTACGCTGCGGACATGGATCGGCAGAAGGAATTCGTGCTGCGCACGCTGGAGGAACGCGATATCCGGTTCGTCCGGCTGTGGTTCACCGACGTGCTCGGATACCTCAAGTCGGTCGCGATCGCCCCGGCCGAACTCGAGGGCGCCTTCGAGGAGGGCATCGGTTTCGACGGTTCGGCGATCGAGGGCTTCGCCCGGGTGTCGGAGGCCGACATGGTCGCCCGCCCGGACCCGTCGACGTTTCAGGTGCTGCCGTGGACGTCCAGCGCGGGCGAGCACCATTCGGCGCGGATGTTCTGCGACATCACGATGCCCGACGGCTCCCCGTCGTGGGCCGATTCCCGCCACGTGCTGCGCAGGCAGCTGTCGAAAGCCAGCGACCTCGGGTTCACCTGCTACGTGCACCCGGAGATCGAGTTCTTCCTGCTCAAGCCCGGTGAGAACGACGGCAGCCCGCCGGTGCCCGCCGACAACGGCGGCTACTTCGACCAGGCCGTGCACGACGCGGCCCCCAACTTCCGCCGCCACGCCATCGACGCGCTCGAGCAGATGGGCATCTCGGTGGAGTTCAGCCATCACGAAGGCGCACCCGGCCAGCAGGAGATCGACCTGCGCTACGCCGACGCGCTTTCGATGGCCGACAACGTGATGACGTTCCGCTACGTGGTCAAGGAGGTCGCGCTCGGCGAGGGCGTGCGCGCCACCTTCATGCCCAAACCGTTCGCCGAACACCCCGGGTCGGCCATGCACACCCACATGAGCCTGTTCGAGGGCGAGACCAACGCGTTCCACAGCCCCGAGGACCCGCTGCAGCTGTCCAACGTGGCCAAATCCTTCATCGCGGGCATCCTCGAGCACGCCAACGAGATCAGCGCCGTCACCAACCAGTGGGTGAACTCCTACAAGCGGCTGGTACACGGCGGCGAAGCGCCGACCGCTGCCTCGTGGGGCGCGGCCAACCGCTCCGCGCTGGTGCGGGTACCGATGTACACCCCGCGCAAGGCGTCGTCGCGTCGCGTCGAGGTGCGCAGCCCCGATTCCGCGTGCAACCCGTATCTGACCTTCGCCGTGCTGCTGGCCGCCGGGCTGCGCGGTATCGAAAAGGACTACGTGCTGGGCCCGGAGGCCGAGGACAACGTCTGGACCCTCACGTCCGAGGAACGCAGCGCGATGGGCTACCAGGAGCTGCCGTCGAGCCTGGGCATGGCGCTGACCGAGATGGAGAACTCCGAGCTGGTCGCAGAAGCGTTGGGCGAGCACGTCTTCGACTACTTCCTGCGCAACAAGCACGCCGAATGGGAGAACTACCGCAGCCACGTCACCCCGTACGAGCTGAAGTCGTATCTGTCCCTGTAGCCGCTCAGCGCGCTTGCGCTAACGTCAAGCCGTGGCCAAACCAGCGACGCAGCGTCCGAAGCTGCCCAGCGTAGGCCGGCTGGGACTGGTCGAACCGTCCGCGCCGGCCGATCTGGACCGGCTGGGCTGGAACACCGACGCCCACGCCGATCTGCTGTGGTCGCTGTCGCGGGCACCCGACGCCGACACCGCGCTGAAGGCGGTGGTGCGGCTGGCCGACGCGACCGGGGTCGGATGGGCCGAACTCAACGAGCAGCTGCTGACCGACCGTGCGCTGCGCGGCCGGCTGTTCGGGATCCTGGGCTCATCGTTGGCCCTCGGTGACCACCTCGCCGCCCACCCGGACTCCTGGCGTCTGCTGGCCGGCGACGCGACGCTGCCGACCGCCGAACAACTGCGGCAGCAGTTCGGGTCGCTGGCCGAAAACCTCACGGACACAACCGCAGCGCTGCAGCCGTTGCGCACGCTGTACCGCGACCGGCTGATGGTGCTCGCCGGGCTGGACCTGGCCTCCACCGTGGAGAACGAACCCGTCCTGCCGTTCACGACGGTCGCGGCGCACCTGTCGGATCTGGCCGACGCCGCGCTGGGCGCCGCGTTGCGGGTCGGGATCGCCTCGGTCGGGCTCGACCCGGCCGAAGCGCCGCGCCTCGCGGTGATCGCGATGGGCAAATGCGGTGCGCGAGAACTCAACTACGTCAGTGACGTCGACGTGATCTTCGTGGCCGCCAACGGCGAGTCCGACCTCGCGGTCGCGACGCGGGTGGCCGGCGAGATGATGCGGTTCGCCGCGGACGCCTTCTTCGAAGTCGATGCCGCGCTGCGGCCCGAGGGTAAACACGGCCAGCTGGTACGCACATTGGACTCCCATATCGCCTACTACCAGCGCTGGGCCAAGACGTGGGAGTTCCAGGCGCTGATGAAGGCCCGGCCCGCCGCGGGCGACGCCGAGCTCGGCCAGGCCTACGTCGACGCGTTGATGCCGATGGTGTGGACCGCCTGCGAGCGTGAGGATTTCGTGTCCGAGGTGCAGGCCATGCGCCGACGCGTCGAGGAGCTGGTGCCCGCCGGGGTGCGCAGCCGCGAGATCAAGCTGGGCACCGGCGGGCTGCGCGACGTCGAGTTCGCGGTGCAGCTGCTGCAGCTGGTGCACGGCCGCAACGACGAGTCGCTGCGGGTGGCTTCGACGGTCGACGCGTTGGCGGCCCTCGGGGCGGCCGGCTACGTCGGCCGTGACGACGCCGCGAACCTCACGGCCTCATACGAGTTTCTGCGGTTGCTCGAGCACCGGCTGCAGCTGCAGCGGCTCAAGCGCACCCACATGCTGCCCGACGAGGACGATGATGAGTCGTTGCGCTGGCTGGCGCGCGCCGCCCACATCCGCCCCGACGGCCGACACGACGCGTTGGGCGTGCTGCGCGAAGAGCTCAAGCGACAGAGCATGCGGGTGTCGCGGCTGCACGCCAAACTGTTCTACCAGCCGCTGCTGGAGTCGGTTGGTCAAGCGGCACTGGGTATTTCGGAGGGGATGACGCCTGCGGCCGCCGAACGTCAGCTTGCCGCGCTCGGTTACGAGGGTCCGCAGAGCGCGTTGGCACACCTTGCGGCGCTGACCGCGGGCAGCGGCCGACGCAGCCGGGTGCAGCGGGTGCTGCTGCCGACGCTGCTGGACTGGCTGTCTGACACCCCCGACCCCGACGGTGGGCTGCTGGCCTACCGGCGGATCAGCGAGGCGCTCGTCGAGCACCGGTGGTATCTGGCGACGCTGCGCGACGAAGGCGCCGTCGCCAAGCGGCTGATGAAGGTGCTCGGCACGTCGGCCTACATCCCCGAACTCTTGATGCGCGCACCCGAGGTGATCCAGCTCTACGCCGACGGCCCCGACGGACCGAAGCTGTGCGACGTCGAGCCCGAAGGGGTGGCTCGCGCGCTGATCGCTTCGGCCGGAAGGCATCCCGATCCGGCGCGGGCGATCGCCGCCGCACGCACCCTGCGTCGTCGCGAACTGGCCCGCATCGCATCCGCGGACCTGCTCGGCATGCTCGAGGTGACCGAGGTCTGCAACGCGTTGACGTCGGTGTGGGTGGCGGTGCTGCAGTCCGCGCTGGAGTCGGTGATGCGCGCGAATACGCGCGACGGCGTGGCGCCCGCGCGCATCGCGGTGATCGGCATGGGCCGGCTGGGCGGTGCGGAGCTGGG
Organism: Mycolicibacterium pulveris; assembly: GCA_050205315.1. Lineage (GTDB taxonomy): Bacteria > Actinomycetota > Actinomycetes > Mycobacteriales > Mycobacteriaceae > Mycobacterium > Mycobacterium pulveris_A. The sequence continues at coordinate 20,722 of JBNMRA010000002.1, forward strand.
CTACGGCTCCGACGCCGACGTGCTGTTCGTGTGCGAACCCGAAGAAGGAGTCGAGGATTCGGTCGCCGTGCGCTGGGCGACGACCGTCGCAGAGCAGTTGCGCACGTTGCTGGGCTCACCGAGCTCCGACCCGCCGCTGGAGGTCGACGCGTCGCTTCGGCCCGAGGGCCGCAACGGGCCGCTGGTGCGCACGCTCGCGTCGTATCAGGCGTACTACGCGCAGTGGGTACAGCCGTGGGAGGTGCAGGCGCTGCTGCGGGCCCATCGGGTCGCAGGCGACCCCGACCTGGGGGAGCGGTTCCTGTTGATGGCCGACAAGATCCGGTATCGGGCGGGCGGGATGTCGCCCGAGGACGTCCGCGAGGTTCGGCGGATCAAGGCCCGCGTCGACGCCGAGCGGTTGCCACGCGGCGCGGACCCCAACACCCACACCAAGCTGGGCCGCGGTGGGCTGGCCGACATCGAGTGGACGGTGCAGCTGGTGCAGCTGCAGCACGCACACGAGGTGCCCAGCCTGCACACCACGTCGACGTTGGAGGCGCTCAACGCGATCGACGAGGCCGAGCTGATCGCCGAGGGCGACGTGGACCTGCTGCGGCAGGCCTGGTTGACCGCCACCGCCGCGCGCAACGCGCTGGTGCTGGTGCGCGGTAAGCCGACCGACCAGCTGCCGGGCCCCGGACGGCAGCTGAACGCCGTCGCGGTGGCCGCAGGCTGGGACAGCGACGACGGCGGTGAGTTCCTGGACAACTACCTGCGGGTGACCCGCCGAGCAAAAGCAGTGGTACGAAAGGTCTTTGATGGATAGGCAGCGCCGATGAGCATGGATTTCGGGTACGACGTCGTCACCGCGGAGGAGTACGACCGGCAGCGGTCGCTGTACGGGCCGTTGACCGAGTCGCTGCGCAGACTCATCGCCGCGGGCCTGCACACCGAGGTGGACGAGGACACCGTGCGCGAGGCGCGGGCGGCGATCGACGCGGTCACCGGGATGCTCGAGCGCAAACAGCGCCCCGCCACCGCGGTGCTGCACGAGGCGACGGGCCGGCCGCTGGTATGGGCCAATCCCGCTGTCGGACTTCGCAATGCGATCGCACCGCCGATGGAGATCCAGCACGAGGACAGCGGGCGGTGCTGGAGCGAGTTCACGCTGGGCGCCGCCTACGAGGGCCCGCCGGGCTGGGTGCACGGCGGTATCTGCGCGCTGGTACTCGACCACATTCTGGGCGAAGCGGCCAGCGACGGGCTCACCCAACCCAAGTTCACCGGCACCATCACGCTGCGCTACCTGCGCGGGACCCCGCTGGGGCCGTTGCGCGCCGAGGCCTACATCGAACGCACCGAAGGTGCCAAAACGTATGCGCGGGGCTACCTCAGCGACGCCGAAGGCACCACCGTGGAGGCCGAAGGCGTGTTCATCGTGCCGGCGTGGGCCAGGGACGCCGGATGAGGTTTTACGTCAGCACCGCGTTCCTGGACACCGGCGAGGCCGTCGAAGTGGCCAAGGCCGCAGACGATCTCGGCTATGACGGGATCGGCATACCCGACCATGTCGTGAACCTCGAGACGCTCAAGACGCCGTATCCCTACACCAAGGACGGTAAGCGCCGCTGGGAGGCGTTCACCGACTGGCCCGACCCGTGGGTGATGATCGGCGCCATCGCGCTGGCGACCACCCGGTTGCGGTTCGTCACCACGGTGTATCTGCCCGCCATGCGGGACCCGTATTCGGCGGCCAAATCCATTGGCACCGCTGCCTATTTGGCGGGTGGGCGGCTGGAACTGGGCATCGGGGTCGGCTGGTGCGAAGAAGAGTTCACGTTGATGGGGCAGCGGTTCGACCGCCGCGGCAAGCGCACCGACGAGATGCTCGAGCTGATGAAGCAGCTGTGGGAGCCGGGCTGGACCGAGTTCGACGGGGAGTTCTATTCGACCCCGCGGCTGGAGATGGAACCCACACCGCCGCACATCCCGATCTACGTCGGCGGGCTGTCCGACATCGCGTTGCGCCGCGCCGCGCGCCACGACGGCTGGATCGGCGATCTGATCACCACCGAGCGCGCGATCGAACGCGTCGAGCGGCTGAGGCAACTGCGCGCCGACAACGGGTTGTCGATGGACGGTTTCACCGTGCTGACCCCGCTGACCGATGCGTTCACCCCCGAGCACTACGAGCGCGCGCGGGCCGGCGGTATCACCGGGATCATCACGATGCCGTGGATGTTCTACAGCGGACCCCAGGCGTCGCTGGCCGAGAAGATCGACGGGATGCGCAAGTTCCGTAAGGACCTCGCGCTGGACTGAGCGCTACCGCCGGAAACGGCTGAGCAGACCGCGGCGCGGCGCGGCGGTCGTGGTCGTGGTCGAGGTGGCGGCGACCGGGCGGCGTCTGCCGTCGACGGAGTGGGGGCCGGCGCCGAGGGTGGCCAGCAGCAGGAAACCGAAACAGAACAACAGCGCGGACTCGCCGCCGTTGGCCATCGGCCAGAAACTCTGCGGCTCACCCTCCAGCGGCGGCCAGTGCTGCCAGAAGTACGCCACGGCCATCTCGCCGGCGGCGATGAAAGCGGCGATGCGGGTGAACAATCCCACGGTGATCAAAAGCCCGGCGACCAGTTCGATCAGCCCGGCCCACCACATCGGCCAGCTGCCGACCGGTACCGAGGTGCCCAGCGGCCAGCCGAACAGCTTGGCGGAGCCGTGGATGGCGAACAGCAGACCGAAGATGACGCGAAAGGCGGTCAGCGCCGCCGGAGAATACGTGTTCAGGCGGTTGTTCAGGGTCGTCATTGACAGACCTTAACGCTGATTCGGGCCGGGCGCGCCAAAGTCGCCCGGCCCGAACTGCTCAGCGGCGCTTACACGTCGTAGTACAACGCGATCTCATACGGGTGCGGCCGGATCTGCACCGGCATGATCTCGTTCTCGCGCTTGTAGGAGATCCAGGTCTCGATCAGGTCCTCGGTGAAAACCCCGCCCTCCGTGAGGTATTCGTGATCGGCCTCGAGGTTGTCGATGACCGCCGACAGCGACGTGGGCGCCTGCGGGATGCTGGCGGCCTCGTCGGGCGGCAACTCGTAGAGATCCTTGTCGACGGGCGCCAGCGGCTCCATCTTCTTCTTGATGCCGTCGAGGCCGGCCATCAGCATCGCCGCGAACGCCAGGTACGGGTTGCCCGAGCTGTCCGGGCAGCGGAACTCCAGGCGCTTGGCCTTCGGGTTGTTGCCGGTGATCGGGATGCGCACGCAGGCGCTGCGGTTCCGCTGGCTGTACACCAGGTTGATCGGCGCCTCGTAGCCCGGCACCAGCCGCTTGTAGGAGTTCACCGTCGGGTTGGTGAACGCCAGCAGCGACGGCGCGTGGTGCAGGATGCCGCCGATGTAATGGCGGGCCGTGTCCGAAAGACCCGCGTAGCCCGACTCGTCGTGGAACAGCGGTTGGCCGTCCTTCCACAGCGACTGGTGCGCGTGCATCCCGGAGCCGTTGTCACCGAACAGCGGCTTGGGCATGAACGTCACGGTCTTACCGGCCTGCCACGCGGTGTTCTTGATGATGTACTTGAACAGCAGCAGGTCATCGGCTGCGTGCAGCATCGTGTTGAACTTGTAGTTGATTTCGGCCTGCCCCGCGGTGCCCACCTCGTGGTGGCCGCGCTCCAGGATGAACCCGGCGTTTTGCAGGTTGGTGCACATCTGGTCGCGCAGGTCGACGAAGTGGTCGTACGGCGCGACGGGGAAGTAGCCGCCCTTGGGGCGCACCTTGTAGCCGCGGTTGGCGCTGCCGTCGGCCTCGACCGACTCGCCGGTGTTCCACCATCCGGCCACCGAGTCGATCTCGTAGAACGTGCTGTTCATCTGCGAGTCGAACGACACCGAGTCGAAGATGTAGAACTCGGCCTCGGCGCCGAAGTAGGCGGTGTCGGCGATGCCGGTGCTGGCCAGGTAGTTCTCCGCCTTGCGGGCCACATTGCGCGGGTCACGCGAATAGGCCTCCCGGGTGAACGGATCGTGCACGAAGAAGTTCACGTTCAGCGTCTTGGCGGCGCGGAACGGATCGATGCGTGCGGTCTCGGGATCCGGCAGCAGCATCATGTCGGATTCGTGGATCGACTGGAATCCGCGCACCGACGAGCCGTCGAAGGCCAGGCCGTCTTCGAAGACATCCTGCGTGAAGGCCGAAGCCGGGATCGAGAAGTGCTGAACGACGCCGGGCAGATCGCAGAACCGAATGTCGACGTACTGTACGTCTTCGTCCTTGATCAGCTTGAGAATGTCGTCGGCCGTCTTTTCTGCCACTGAGTTCTCTCCTTATATTTCGTAACCCGCGCGTTGACGCTAAGGACACGATGTTGCACGGTCGTCAACCGGATGTTGCGCCGAAGTTACGGGCTTTGGTGCTGGCGGCCGATGGCCCCGGACGGGTCCCCACATATCCTGTCACCATGGCCCGCGCAAATGGTTCTCGGCTGGGATCCTGGTTGTCGGGACCGGGCAGTGACCTGGGACCCAACGACTACCCGGGGCAGCGACTCGGTCTGCCCGAGACCGGTCCCGGGTCGATCGCCCGGTTCGGCCGGCGCATCGGCGCGCTGCTGATCGACTGGTTCATCGCCTACGGGCTGGTGGGGCTGGTCGTGGGTGTCGGGCTGGTCAGCCGCGACGACTTTCTCTACACCCCGATGGGGTCGACGTCGATCGCGCTGGTGTGGGTGCTGCTCGGCATCATCTCGGTCCGGTTGTTCGGTTTCACGCCCGGCCAGTACGCCCTCGGGCTGCGGGTGGCGTCGGTCGACCACCGGGTGCACGTCGGGCTCGGGCGAGCCACCGTCCGGATGCTGCTGGTGTTCTTCGTCATACCCGCGCTGTTCACCGACGGCGATTTCCGCGGATACCAGGACCGCTTCACCAACACCGCCGTCGTCCGGCGCTGACGTTCACACGCCCAACGTGAGCTTGTGCTCGAAAATTTGGCGTTTCTTCGCACACAAGTTCACGTTCGACGTCTAGACGGGAGCACCCGCCGCTCGTAGCGCCGCGCGGGTCCGCGTCACGATGGCCGACCTTCGGCACCGCAGCATCTCCGCGTTCACCCTGATGATCCGCCACCGGAGCGCCTCGAGCTCGGCCTGGCGATCGATGTCACGGCTGCGAACGGACGGGTCGGTCCAGTGCTGAGGACCGTCGTACTCGACGCCGACTTTCCACTTCGGATATCCCATGTCGATACGGGCGATGAAATCGTATTCGTCGAACACCTCGATCTGCGTATGTGTCGGTCGAAGGCCCGCGGCGGTGAGCACCAGCCGTGTCCGGGTCTCCTGGGGGGACTCCGCGCCGGCGTCGCAAAGCTCCAGTGCGTCGCGCAAATTGACGAGGCCACGGGCGCCGCGGTGGCGTTCGGCAACGGCTTTCACCGCGGCGACTTTGACACCGGTTGCTTGCATCAGCGCGTCGAGTCGGATGACGGCGGTTTCGCCACCGCGGCGGCCGAGGTCGAAGGCCGTCCGCGCGGCAGTGGTCGTCGGCACACCTCTGCGGAGGCAGCGTTCGTCGTCATGGAGGGTGTCGCTGTGCAGCAGGATGCCGTTCGTCTTATGCCTGCTGGCCTGGTTGAGTTCGGCGGGTAATTTTCCGTCGATCCACTTGGCACCGTGCAGCGCAGCTGCCGAAAGCCCAGCGACCGTCGCGCGCCGGGCCGACCACAACCAGGCGCCGATCGCCTTGTCGACCGGCGTCACCGTCTGCCCCTTGGGGACGTAGACATTGCGGAAGAGGGCGTCGTAACGCATCGCTAGTTGGTACCGGGTGATCACACCGGCGGCAACCGCTTCGGTGCCGACGAAAGGCTGCATGTTCTTTTGGACGCGCCGGCAGCCCAACCGGTTCCACCAACGTGAGCTTGTGTGCGAAGAAACGTCGATTTTTCAAGCACAAGCTCACGTTCGGCGCGCAACCGGCTAAAGCCTCACGCCTCGTGGCGGATCTGGCCGTCCATCATCGTCAAGGTCACCGCGGCCGACGAAATGTCGTGTGGATCGATGTCCAGAATGTTGCGGTCGAGCACGATCAGGTCGGCGAGCTTGCCGACCTCCAGCGAACCCACCCGGTCATCCATCTTCAGCTGGTAGGCCGCGCCCATGGTGTTGGCGTACACCGCCTCGGCGACCGACAGGCGCTGGTCTGCGGGCGCCAGCACGGCCGCGTCGCGCTCGCCGATCAGCTGCCGGGTGACCCCGATCTGGATCGCGTCCAGCGGCTTGTAGGTGGAGAAGTAGCCCGCCGCGGGCCAGTCGGTGCCCAGCGAGACGCGGCCCCCGGACTGCAGCACCTTCTTGGGCCGATACATCAGATCCGCGCGCGGCGGCCCGTAGCGCGCCACCATGTTGACCATCGTGTCAGGGTCGGCGGACATCCAGTTGGCGGAGAACTGGGCGACGACGCCGAGGTCACCGAACCGTTGGCTGTCGGGGTCCTCGACATAGACCAGGTGGGCGATCGCGTGCCTGCGGTCACGCGGCGGATTGGCGGCCACCGCCCGCTCGATGGCGTCCAGGGCGGTGCGCGCGGTCCGCTCGCCGCAGGCATGCACGTGCACGTCGAAACCGGCGGCGTCGATATCGCCGACGAGTTGGTGCCACTGCTGTTCGGTGAACGGTGACCCGCCGGTGGAGTCGGGTTTGTCCGCGTACGGTTCGAGCAGCCAGGCGGTGTAGCCGCCCTGGGTGCCGTCGCCGACGATCTTGACCACGTCGGCGCGCACCAGATCGGTGCTGAACCGGTCGCGGATGTCGGTCACCTTCGCCACCACGTCGTCCACCGGCGGCGACTTCACGCTGTAGGAGGCCACCACCCGAAACGGCAACCGGCCGCGCGCCTCCACGTCGGTGTACAGGCCGATCAACGCGCCCTGATCGGTGCCGATCGGCGGCACGCCCGCGTCGAACACCGACGTGATGCCCGCCGCCGACGCGTTCGGCAACCACGCCTCCAGCAGCCGGCCCATGTTTTCGGCCGAAATCGGCTCGATCGCGTCGACGAGGCTCAGCGCCGCGTTCACCTCCAGCACGTATCCGGTCGGATCACCGTTTTCGTCGCGGGCGTAGTAGCTGAACCCGGGCACCGGGTCCTCGGTGTCGCGGCTGACGCCGGCCATTTCCAGCGCCGTGCTGTTGGCCCACAGGCTGTGCCCGTCGATCGCGAAGAAGAACCCGGGGCGGTCGGGCAGCACCCGGTCCAACTCGGTGCGGGTCGGGCCTTCGGGGCCGAACATGTCCACGCGCCAACCGAATCCGCGCACCGGACCGTCCGGGTTGTCCTTCGCATAGGCCTCGATCGCGGCCAGCGCGTCGGCGCCGGTCGGCACCTGCAGGTCGACGCCGGAGGTGAGGAACGCGCCGAGGAACGGGTGGATGTGGCCCTCGACGAAACCCGGCATCAACATCCCGCCGGCCAGGTCGACCACCCGGGTGTCGGGTCCGGCCAGCGCCATCGCGCCCGCCTCGTCACCGACGTGGACGATGGTGTTGCCCCGCACCGCGAGCGCCTGCGCCCACGGATCGGCGCCCGCGACGGTGTAGATCGGCCCGTTGCGGAACACGAAGTCGGCGTGCTCGTCTGCGCTCGGCTGTGGGTCGTCGGTGCGTGGCGCGCAGGCGCTGAGCGCGGTCGCGGCGACGACGACGCCGGCCGTGCGCAACGCGCGACGGCGTGTTATCGCCGAGAACGCCGGCGCCCATTCACATGCGGTACACATCTGGCCGGCGACCTGAGGGTCAGCGTCGCCGGACGGTGCGCTGCACGCCGCGCATCTTGGCTTGGGCCGGCAACGGCCCCTTGGGCATCGCGGCCGGGCCGACCTTGGTGCCCAGCGCGGCCAACCGCGACTCCAGCGAGTCCAGCTGCTTGGTGGTGATGTTGGCCGGCAGTTTGTTGAGGTGGCGTTCGAGCTTGGCCAGCGGGACCTCGCCCTCGCCCTTGCCGATGATGAAGTCGTAGATCGGGATGTCGCCGACGAGGCGGGCGGTGCGCTTCTTCTCCTGCGCCAGCAGCGGCTTGACCCGGGTCGGGGAGCCCTCGCCGACGAAGATGACGCCCGGGCGCCCGATCACCCGGTGCACCGCGTCGAAGTGGCCGGTGGCCGCGACGCCCGGGGTGACCCGCCACTTGCCGCGCAGGTTCTCCAGCGCCCACGCGGCCGCGCCGGTCTGGCCCTCGGCCTTGCGGTAGACCGACTTCTGCGCGCGTCGACCGAAGATGATGAACGCGACCAGCGCACCCAACACGACACCCAGCGGGATCATCATGTAGGTGCTGAACCCGCCGGCCATCAACCCCAGCACCACCGAGGCGCCCACGATCACCACGAACGCGGTGATCATGTAGGGCAGCAGGCGCTTGTCCTCTTTGCGCTGGATCTGAAACGCCTGCCACAGCTGGGTGCGACGCTGCTTGGACGCCGCCTTACGGGCCGCCTTGGCTTCGGCTTTCGCGGCCTTCACGGCCGCGGGGTTGCGGGATTTCGCCATGCCCTCAGGATACGGAGTCCGACGTGGCCTTCGTCTGGGCATACAGCCGACCGGCCCGATACGACGAGCGCACCAGCGGCCCGGCGAGCACCCCGGCGAACCCGAGGCCGGTGGCGAACTGCTCGTGCTCGACGAACTCCTCGGGTTTGACCCACCGCTCCACCGGATGGTGGCGCACCGAAGGCCGCAGGTACTGGGTGATCGTGACGATGTCGCAGCCGGCGTCGTACAGGTCGCGCAGCGCGCCGCGCACCTCCTCGGGCGTCTCACCCATCCCGAGGATCAGGTTGGATTTGGTCACCAACCCGTACGCGCGCGCTGAGGTCAGCACCTGCAGGCTGCGGTCGTAGCGGAACGCGGGCCGGATCCGCTTGAAGATGCGCGGCACCGTTTCCACGTTGTGCGCCAACACCTCTGGGCGGGACTCGAAGACCTGCTCCAGGAGCGCGGGCTCGCCGTTGAAGTCGGGGATCAGCAGTTCGACACCGGTGTCGGGGTTGAGCGCCTTGATCGCGCGCACGGTCTCGGCGTACAGCCAGGCGCCGCCGTCGGGCAGATCGTCGCGGGCCACGCCGGTGACCGTCGAATAGCGCAGCCCCATGGTGTGCACGCTCTCGGCGACGCGGCGCGGCTCGTCGCGGTCCAGCTCGGCGGGCTTGCCGGTGTCGATCTGGCAGAAGTCGCAGCGCCGGGTGCACTGCTCGCCGCCGATCAGGAAGGTGGCCTCGCGGTCCTCCCAGCACTCGTAGATGTTCGGGCAGCCGGCTTCCTCGCAGACGGTGTGCAGACCTTCACGTCGGACCAGGGACTTGAGCTCCTGATACTCCGGGCCCATCTTGGCGCGCGTCTTGATCCACGGCGGTTTGCGCTCGATCGGCGTCTCGGCGTTGCGCACCTCCAGACGCAGGAGCTTTCGGCCTTCCGGGGAGACGGTCACGACGTCAATGCTACTGACAGCCGCCCGTCGAGCGCGTCGCAAACGGCCTCGGCCACCGGGTCGGCCACCTCGTCGACGCCGACGTGGCGGCCCAGTTCGGCGCTCAGCGAAGTCACCCCGGCGTCGGCGATACCGCACGGCACGATCGCGGAGAACGCGTCCAGGTCGCAGTCGCAGTTCAGCGCGAACCCGTGCAGCGTGGTCGCCCGTGACACCCGGATGCCGATCGCGGCGACCTTGCGGGCCGGGCGCGGCCCGGCGTCGGTGGTGTCGGCAGGCACCCACACCCCGGAGCGGCCGGCCACCCGGCCGGTCGCCAGCCCGAGGTCGGCGCACACCTTGATCAACGACTCTTCAAGGCGCCGCACGAAATTCACCACGTCGACCGGTTCGGCGAGCCCGACGATCGGATAGCCCACCAGCTGTCCCGGCCCGTGCCAGGTGATCTTGCCGCCGCGGTCGGTGTCGACCACCGGGGTGTCGTCGATCGGACGTTCCTCGGGCAGGGTGCGCCGCCCCGCGGTGTACACCGGCGGATGCTCGAGCAGCAGCAACGTGTCGGGTCCGCCTGCGATCCGGGCCTCGGCCAACTCGCGCTGCAGCTGCCAGGCGCTCTGGTAGTCGAGGTTACCCAGTCGGCGCACGTCGACCGGGGTTTGCACCGACCGGATCGACTTTGCCGCCATATCGACGAATCTAGTTGTCCTTGCCGCCGGTGGCGAATGCCAGCGCCTCGCCGATGGTGTTGTGGTGGAACCGGAAACCTGCGGTCTCCAGCTTCGCCGGGATGACGCGTTGGCCGTCGAGCACCCCCTCGTCGGCGAACTCGCCGAGCAGGGCGCGCACCGCGAAGCCGGGCACCGCCAGCGGGGTGGGCCGGTTGACGGCCCGGCCGAGCGCCGCGGTGAACTCGGCGTTGGTGACCGGCGCGGGTCCGGTCACGTTGACCGGACCGGACAGATCGCGGTGCTCGATCGCGAACAGCAGCGCGCGGACCTCGTCCTCGATGCTGATCCAGGGCATGTACTGGCGGCCGTTGCCCAGCCGGGCGCCGAGCCCGAGCGAGAACAGCGGTTTCAACCGGCTCAGCAGGCCGCCGGACGGGGCCAGCACCAGCCCGGAGCGCGCCAGCACCACCCGCACGCCGGCCTGCTCGGCGGGCAGCGTGGCCGCCTCCCAGTCCCGGCACAGCTGGGCCAGAAAGCCTTCGCCGGGCGGGGCGGACTCGTCGGTGATGCGGCTGCCGGTGTCGCCGTAGTAGCCGACCGCGCTGGCGTTGATCAGCGTCGGCACGCCCGCGGCGGCGACGGCCGCGGCCAGCACCTCGGTGGGCCCGATGCGGCTGTCGCGCAGGCTCTGTTTGAACGCGCCCGACCACCGCTTGGCGCCGATGTTGACGCCGCACAGGTTCACCACGGCGTCGACGCCGGTCAGGGTGCCGGCATCGAATTCACCGGTGTCGGGGTTCCAGAACACCTCGTCGGCGTTGGACGGAGCCCGGCGCACGATCCGCAGCACCCGGTGGTCGGTGGCGCGCAGTGCGTACACCAGCGCCGTGCCGATCAGACCGGACGATCCGGCGATGGCGATGGCGGACATCGGCCTACAGACCCAGGTCGGCCTCGAACGCGCCCTCTTCGAGCCGGCGCTTGATGGTGGTCAGGAAGCGTCCGGCGTCGGCGCCGTCGATCAACCGGTGGTCGTAGGTCAGCGGCAGGTAGCACACCGACCGGATACCGATCGACTCGTTGCCGAACTCGTCGGCGATCACCCGCGGCCGTTTGACGATCGCGCCGGTGCCCAGCATCGCCGCTTGCGGCGGCACCAGGATCGGGGTGTCGAACAGCGCGCCCTGGCTGCCGATGTTGGTGATCGTGAACGTGCCGCCGGACAGCTCGTCGGGTTTGAGGTCAGCCGACCTGGCGCGCGCGGCGATGTCGGCGATCGCGCGGGCCAGCCCGGCCAGCGACAGGTCGCCGGCGTTCTTGATCACCGGTGACAGCAGACCCTGTTCGGTGTCGACCGCGATGCCGAGGTGTTCGGCGTCGTAGTAGGTGATCTCCTTGCTGTCCTCGTTGTAGCTGGCGTTGACGTTCGGGTGCGCCTTGAGCGCGTCGACCACCGCGACCGCGATGAACGGCAGGTACGTCAGGTTGACGCCCTCCCGTTCGGCGAAGCTGGCCTTCGCCCGGGCCCGCAGCGCCACGATCTTGGTCATGTCGACCTCGTGAGTCTGCGTCAATTGCGCTGTGGCCTGCAAAGATTCGCGCGTTTTCTTGGCGGTCAGCTGGCGGATCCGAGAGGCCTTCTGCGTGCTGCCGCGCAGATGGGCCAACGCCGGGGACGGTGTCGGCGCCTGCCGGGGCGCCGAAGGCTGGGCCGCGGGCGGCTGGGCGGCCGGTTCGGCAGCCGGGGCCTTCTTGGCCTCCGCCGCGGCCAGCACGTCCTGCTTGCGGATGCGGCCGCCGACACCGGTGCCCTTCACCGTGGTGAGGTCGATGTCGTTCTCGGCGGCCAGCTTTCGCACCAGCGGCGTGACGTAGGGCGCCGAGTCTCCGGCGGGCTGCGCCTTGGGCTCGGGTTTGGATTCCGCCTTGGGCTCGGCCTTCGGCTCGGGTTTCGGCTTCTGTTCCGGCTCCGGCTCGGGTTCCTGCTTCTGTTCCGGCTCCGGCTCGGGTTCGGGTTCGGGTTTCGATTCCTGCTTGGGCGCCGGGGCCGCACCGGCGGCGCCGATCTTGGCCAGCTCGCCGCCGACCTCGACGGTGTCGTCCTCTTCGGCGGTGATCGACACCAGCGTGCCGGCCACCGGGGACGGAATCTCGGTGTCGACCTTGTCAGTGGAGACCTCCAGCAGCGGCTCGTCCACCTCGACGGTGTCGCCGACCTTCTTCAGCCACCGCGTCACGGTGCCCTCGGTCACCGACTCACCGAGTTCGGGCATCAGCACCGGCGTCGCCTCTGCGCCGTCGTCGCCGCCATCCTGAGACGGGGGCGGCGGGGTCTCGGCCGGCTCCTCCTGTTCTTCGGCGGCCGGTTCCGGCTGCGCTGCCGGCTGTTCGGCCGGCTTCTCTTCCTCGGCCGGCTGCTGCTGTTGCTCGCCGTCGTCTCCGTCGTCGCCGCCGTCCTCGTCGGCGTCGCCGATCACCGCCAGCTCGCCGCCCACCTCGACGGTGTCGTCCTCCTGGGCGATGATCTTCTTCAGCACCCCGGAGGCGGGGGAGGGAATCTCGGTGTCGACCTTGTCGGTGGACACCTCCAGCAGTGGCTCATCCTGTTCGACCGTGTCGCCCTCTTGTTTGAGCCAACGGGTGACAGTGCCCTCGGTGACGCTCTCACCGAGGGCGGGCATTTCAACGGAGATGGCCATGTGTCGACTCCCTCGCTCCCTCGAACGGTGTGTCTTGCTCGGTCGATCGTCGTAACCCATCCTTTCACGTCTGCGCATGTGCTTGCGCTGCAGACCGGTCGACCGTTTGCTCTGGCACTATCTTGGGAGGTAGACGAAGGGAGTACGACCCGAGTGCGATTGTTCGGCAAATTTCGGCGCGGTGCGCGCACCGACAGCGGCCCGGCCGCCGATCTGCGATACCTGCGCCAGTGGGTCGCCGACCATACCGGGGTAGAGGCTTTCGTCGAGCCCAAAACCACCGTCACCGATGTCACGGTCGTGCTGGTCGCCGCCGACGGGGAATGGACGCGGCGGACGACCGGGGGAGAAGCCGGCGCCCGGCGACTCTCGCAGCGTCTCAACATTCCGGTCTACGACGTACAGAAGGTCGGCTACCCGCAGCGGATGCGCGACTTCGACGAACGTCGCCGGATCGAACGCCGCCGCGCCGCCCGCAAGGAACTGGAGGAGTCTTGATGGGCGAGATCACCGAGCGGTTCGTCGGCAGCGCTGACGGTGTCCGGATCGCGGTGCACGAACAAGGCAACCCCGACGGGCCCGCGGTGGTGCTGGTGCACGGCTGGCCCGATTCACACGTCGTATGGGACGGCGTGGTGCCGGCGTTGGCCGACCGGTTCCGGGTCGTGCGCTACGACAACCGCGGGGTCGGCCAAACCTCTGTCCCCAAGAAGGTCTCCGACTACCGGATGTCTTGTTACGCAGACGATTTCGCCGCGGTCATCGCCGAGGTCAGCCCCGGTGCACCGGTGCATGTGCTCGCGCACGACTGGGGCTCGGCTGCGGTGTGGGAATACCTGTCGCGTCCGGGGGCACGCGACCGTGTCGCGTCGTTCACCTCGGTTTCCGGCCCCAGCGCCGACCACCTCAACCAATACGTGATGGGCAACCTCACCCGTCCGTACCGGCCGCGGCTGTTTCTGCGGGCGCTGCGCCAAGCGCTGGCCTTCTGGTACATGGGGTTGTTCTCGATCCCAGTCGTCGGGCCGGCGGTGGTCCGGCGCGGCTTCCGGACCGGGGTGATGACCCGACGGCTGCAACGCGAAGGCGTCACCGTCGAGCAGATCCACCACTCCGACAACGTCGCCGTCGACGCCGTCAACAGCCTGAAGGTGTATCCCGCCAACTACTTTCGGTCCCTGCGCAACGCCAGGACCGACCACTACGTCGACGTTCCGGTGCAACTGATCGTCAACGTCAAGGATCCGCACGTGCGGCCCTACGTCTACGACGACACCGGCAAGTGGGTGGCGCGGCTGTGGCGCCGTGACGTGCACGCCGGGCACTGGTCGCCGATGTCTCATCCACAGCTGATCGCGCAGTCGGTGCACGAGCTGGTCGACCATCTGGAAGGCCAACCGGCGAGCCGCGACCTGTTGCGGGCCCAGGTCGGCAGGTCGCGCGAATACTTCGGCGACACACTGGTTTCGGTGACCGGCGCGGGCAGCGGCATCGGCCGCGCGACCGCGCTGGCGTTCGCCCGCGAGGGCGCCGAGGTGGTCGTCAGCGACATCGACGAGGTGGTCGCGAAGGAGACCGCCGCGCAGATCGCCGCGCGCGGCGGGGTGGCGCACGCGTACCGGCTCGACGTGGCCGACGCCGATGCGGTGGAACGCTTCGCCGAGCAGGTCTGCGCCGCGCACGGCGTACCCGACATCGTGGTCAACAACGCCGGTGTCGGGCACTCCGGGATGTTCCTGGACACTCCCCGCGACGAGTACGACCGGGTGTTGAGCATCAACTTCGGCGGAGTGGTCAACTGCTGCAGGTCGTTTGGCCGCCGGCTCGTCGAACGCGGCACGGGCGGGCACATCGTCAACATCTCGTCGATGGCCGCATACTCACCGCAGCAGGCGATGAACGCCTACGCCACCAGCAAGGCCGCGGTGTTCATGTTCGGCGACTGCCTGCGCGCCGAACTCGACCAGGCCGGCGTCGGGCTCACCACCGTGTGTCCAGGGGTGATCAACACCAACATCGTGCGCACCACCCGCTTCGATGCGCCCGCAGGCAAGCAGGACGGCGTCGAGGCGCGCCGCGCGCAGCTGGTGAAGCTGTTCGCCGCACGCCGCTACGGGCCTGAGAAGGTGGCCAACGCGATCGTGTCAGCGGTCAAGAAGAACAAGCCGATTCGGCCCGTCGCGCCGGAGGCCTATTTCGTCTACGGCGCGGCGCATCTGCTGCCGCAAGCCATGCGTAGCACCGCCCGCGCCCGCGTGTTGTGATCAGCCGTTGGCGGAGATGTCCTCCAGGACCGCGAACATCGTGCGCGTCGGCACCCCGGTGCCACCCTTGGGCGTGTACCCCCACGGCCCGCCGGTGTTGTAGGCGGGCGCGGCGATGTCGATGTGCGCCCACTGCACCCCCTCGGGCACGAACTCGCGAAGGTAGGTGCCGGCGACCAGCATGCCCGCGTAGCGCGAACCGCTGACGTTGGCCAAGTCGGCCACCGTCGACTTGAGATCGTCCTTGAGCTCCTCGGGCAGCGGCATCGGCCAGCCGTTCTCACCCACCTGCTGTGACAGCGCGGCGACCCGGTCGCGGAACTCGTCGCTGCCCATCACCCCGGGCGTGCGGGCGCCGAGCGCCACGGTCTGCGCGCCGGTCAGCGTCGACGTCTCGATCAGATAGTCGGGCTCGTCCTCGCCGGCCCGCACGATCGCGTCGGCGAGCACCAACCGGCCTTCGGCGTCGGTGTTGAGCACCTCGACCGTGATGCCGCCGTACTGCGTCAGCACGTCACCGGGCCGCTGCGCGGTCGCCGACGGCATGTTCTCGGCCATCGGCACCGTCGCGATCACGTCGATCGGCAGCTTCTGTTTGGCCGCCAGCACCACCGTCGCGATGACGGCCGCCGCGCCCCCCATGTCGGAGGTCATGTGGTGCATGTTGGCCGCCGGCTTGATCGAGATGCCGCCGGTGTCGAACGTGATGCCCTTGCCGACCAGCGCCACCCGTTTGCCGTTGCGTTTGGCGCCCTTATGCGTCAACCGCACCAACCGCGGTGGGCGCGACGAGCCCTTGCCGACGCCGACGATGCCGCCGTAGCCCGCCTTCTCCAGCGCCTTCTCGTCGAGGATCTCGACCTTGAGTTCGGCGGCTTCACCCAAAGCCTTTGCGCGCTTGGCGAACTCGTCGGGGAACAGGTGACTCGGCGGGGTGTTGACCAGATCGCGGGCGGTGGCCACCGCGGTCGCGATATCGGCGGCACGCTGGGCGTCGTCCTTCTTGGCGCTGGTGCTCAGCGCGGTGATCGCCCGAAGCCCGGGGTCCTTGGGCGCGGTCTTGTCGCTGCGGAAATCGGTGAACCGGTACGCGCCGAGGATCAGCCCCTCGACCGCCGCGGTCAGATCGATCTCCGACAGCGTGGTCAGCACCGTCTCGGCGCCGTTGAGCGAGCGGGCCGCCGCCCCGGCCGCGCGCCGGATCACATCGGCCGACCACTCGCCGGAGTTCTTGCCGAGCCCGACCGCCAGCACGCTGTCCACCGGCAGCGACGGCACCACGACGCGGGTCAGCGATTCGGCGCCGCCCTTCGCGCCGAGCGCCTCGAGCGCGACCTCGATCTCGCCGACGGCCTCGGCGTCCAGGAACGGGTTGGCGACGACGGTCGGCGCGGCACCGTCGTCCTGGCCGTTGACGACCGGCACGATCAGCACAGACGAGTCGACCTTGCGCTTGGGCAGGGCCGAACTGACGGACACGCTGGGGGCTTGGTAGCCGACGTTTGCAGGGCTCACGAGCCCAACCCTAGTCGTCAGCGGCCGACCCGCAGATCGTAGGCCTGCACCGGGGTATCGAAACCCTTGAGCAACAAGGCATCCTGCGGCACAGCGGGCCAACCGCCCAGCTCGTCGCGCACATCGTCGCCGGCGAGGATCTGCCCCGGCGCCGCGGCCGCGACCAGCCGGGCCGCCAGGTTGACCGGATTGCCGAAATAGTCGCCGCCGACGGCCAGCACCGCGCCGTATCCGAGCCCCGCGCGGACCTGTAGGCCGGTCTCGCGCGCCCGCGGATGTTCGACCAGGTCTTCGGCAACCTTCACCAGCAGTTCCGGCGTCGAGGTCACCCACATCACCTCGTCGCCGATGAACTTGACCACCCGGCCGCCGTCGACGTGCACCAGATCGCTGACCACGCCGCCGAATTCGACAAGCAGATCCGATAACTCGGCAGGCGTCAGCCGCTGGGTCAACGCGGTGAAACCGGTCAGGTCCGCGAACCCGATCCCGCATATGACGGTGGCCGTGTCGTCGCGGATGACGTTCTCGAAGTGTGTGCGCGCGCTGACGAGGTGCTGACGAAACACCGCTTCGATCAGCACGCCGAATCGCCCCGTGGCCTCGGAGACCGCGCGGAACGCCTTGGCGGTGGTGAGCTCGTCCTGCGTGCGGGTCATCTGGATGTCGGGTGCCGCGATGCGCACCATCGTCGAGCCGGCCTCGGCCAGCCGCGACATCGACGTGCCGAGCACCCGCAGAAACGCCAGCGCAGCCTCGGCCCCGACCGTCGCCTTGACCTTCAGCCACACCGACAACCCGTCCAGGTCGGCGTCGCTCAGCGTGACCTCGTCGGGATCGGTGACGCCCAGCCCCAGCGCGGCCCACGCCCGCGAGAGCTCATCCAGCGACACGCCGAGCACCTCGGCGGCGCCACGGAAGCTGTGAACCGGCGGGCCCGACCGCTGCAGCACGTCACCGGCGAGCCCGAACAGGCGCCCGCGGCGCTCGGCCTCGACCATCTCGTCGGCGCTGAACCCGAGCCCGTCGAGGTACTCGATCAGGGCGGCCCGGCGATGCGCGTCGGCGATGCCCGCGGCTTGCAGCGCGTCCAGATCGACCACCACACAAGTGTGACAAGGTCAGCGGCACATTAGGGTGGATCGGCGTGAGCGACATATCGAAGGGGCCGCTGGAAGACCGCCACCGCGAACTCGGGGCGAGCTTCGCCGAATTCGGTGGCTGGCTGATGCCGGTGTCGTATGCGGGCACGGTCAGCGAGCACACCGCGACACGCACCGCCGTCGGCCTGTTCGACGTCAGCCACCTGGGCAAGGCATCGGTGCGCGGACCCGGCGCGGCCGAGTACGTCAACGCCACGCTCACCAACGACCTGCGCCGCATCGCGCCCGGCAAGGCGCAATACACGTTGTGCTGCACCGAAACCGGTGGGGTGATCGACGACCTGATCGCCTACTACGTCTCCGACGACGAGATCTTTCTGGTGCCCAACGCCGCCAACACCGCCGCGGTGGTGGCCGCGCTGCAGCAGCACGCGCCCGCAGGCGTCACGGTCACCGACGAGCACCGGTCCTACGCCGTGCTCGCGGTGCAGGGGCCCAAGTCCACCGAGGTGGTCGACGCGCTGGGGCTGCCGACCGACATGGACTACATGGGTTACGTCGACGCCGAATTCGACGGTGTTCCGGTGCGGGTGTGCCGCACCGGCTACACCGGTGAGCACGGTTATGAGCTGCTGCCGCCGTGGGATCGCGCGCAGGTGGTGTTCGACGCGCTGGTCGAAAAGGTCGGCGCCGCCGGCGGTGAACTGGCCGGGCTCGGCGCGCGTGACACGCTGCGCACCGAGATGGGCTATCCGCTGCACGGCCACGAGCTCTCGCTGGAGCTCTCGCCGCTGCAGGCCCGCTGCGGCTGGGCCATCGGCTGGAAAAAGGACGCGTTCTGGGGTCGCCAGGCGCTGCTGGCCGAAAAGGAGGCCGGGCCCACCCGGCTGCTGCGTGGGCTCAAGGCGCTCGGCCGCGGGGTGCTGCGCGCCGACCTCACCGTGCTCGACGGTGACCGCCCGGTCGGCACGACCACGTCTGGAACCTTCTCTCCGACATTGAAAGTCGGGATCGCGCTGGCGCTGATCGACACCGCGGCCGACATCGCCGACGGCCACCGCGTCACGGTCGACGTGCGCGGGCGGCCGATCGAATGCGAGGTGGTCAAGACCCCGTTCGTGGAAGCGAAAACTCGGTAGTCAGCGCATATACAATCGCTGCATGACTGACGGCCCCCTCGAGTTCACCGCCACGCGCAACGCAAATCCGGCGAGCGATGAGGTACGGGCGTCGATTCTGGCCAATCCCGGCTTTGGCCAGTACCACACCGACCACATGGTGTCGATCGACTACGTCGAGGGCAAAGGCTGGCACGACGCCCGCGTGATCCCGTACGGGCCGATCGAACTGGACCCTTCGGCGATCGTGCTGCACTACGCCCAGGAGGTGTTCGAGGGGCTGAAGGCCTACCGGTGGGCCGACGGGTCGATCGTGTCGTTTCGGCCCGAGGCCAACGCGCGCCGGCTCGGCACCTCAGCACGTCGGCTGGCCATCCCCGAACTGCCCGAAGGGGTGTTCATCGAGTCGCTGCGCCAGCTGATCGCGTTCGACGAGGCGTGGGTGCCGCCCGCAGGTGGTGAGGAGTCGCTGTACCTGCGGCCCTACATCTTCGCCACCGAAGCCGGTCTGGGGGTGCGCCCGGCCAACGAATACCGCTACATGGTCATCGCCTCGCCGGCCGGGGCCTACTTCAAGGGTGGCGTCAAACCGGTCAGCGTGTGGCTGTCGACCGAATACGTGCGGGCCTGCCCCGGCGGCACCGGCGCGGCCAAGTTCGGCGGCAACTACGCCGCATCGCTGCTGGCCCAGGCCCAAGCCATCGAGAACGACTGCGACCAGGTCGTGTGGCTCGACGCCGCCGAACGCCGCTTCGTCGAGGAGATGGGCGGGATGAACCTGTTCTTCGTGTTCGGCAGCGGCGGCTCGGCGCGACTGGTGACCCCCGAACTGAGCGGATCCATCCTGCCCGGCGTCACGCGGGATTCGTTGCTGCAGTTGGCAACCGACGCCGGCTTCGCGATCGAGGAACGCAAGATCGACGTCGACGAGTGGCAGAAGAAGGCCGCCGCCGGCGAGATCACCGAGGTGTTCGCCTGCGGCACCGCCGCCGTGATCACCCCGGTCGCCCGCGTCAAGCACGCCGACGGCGAGTTCACCATCGCCGACGGCGGGGCCGGCGAGATCACGATGGCGCTGCGCGACACGCTGACCGGAATCCAGCGCGGCACGTTCGCCGACACGCACGGCTGGATGGCGCGGCTGAACTGATCAGCCGACCGCCAGGCCGACCGCGGTCAACGTGGTGGTGATCTCGACCGCCGCGCCCAGCACGTCACCGGTGATGCCGCCGAACCGGCGGACGCAGTGCGCGACCAGCAGCACACCGCACACCAGCGCGACGACGACCGCGACCGGGCCCTGCCACGGCCGCGGCCCGGCCGCCACCGCCAGGCCCGCCACCGCGAGCACCCACAGCGCCACCACCGCGGTCGGCTGGGTGCCCGCCACCCGGGCGCCCAGCGCGCTGCCCGCAGCCGCCGGCACCGAGCGCCGGCACGCGGCGACGGCAGCCACCCGCCCGGCCGTCACCGCGACGACCACACCGACCGCGTCGAGCTCGGCCAGCGCGAACGCCTGGGCCAGCACGACGACGACGACGGCCGCGACCCCGAACGGGCCCGCCGAGCCGTCACGCATCACCTCCAGCGCCCGCTGCGGCGGCCCGTAACAGCCCAGCGCGTCGGCGGTGTCGGCCAGGCCGTCGATGTGCAAACCGCGCGTGGCGATCAGCAACACCGCCACCGCCGCGACCCCGCCCAGCGCGCTGCCCGCGCCGAACGCGACGTCGGCCAGCCACAGCGTGCCCGCGGCCAGCGCCCCCAGCACCAGGCCCACCAGCGGCAGCGCGGTCAGTGCGCCACGGCCGACCGCGGCCGAGGTGCGCACCGGCGCGACGCTGCCGAACGCGAACGCCGCGGCGACCGAGCCGATCACCGCTCTTCGGGGGCGCGGCTGATCCCCGCTTCGTCGAACGTCGCCATCGACGCCAGCGTCGCCACCGCCGCGCGCAGGATCGGCAGCGCGACCGCGGCGCCGGTGCCCTCACCCAGCCGCATCCCCATGTCGACGATCGGCTCGAGCCGCAGGTGGCCCAACGCCACCGTGTGCGCGGGCTCGGCGGAGCGGTGAGCCGCCTGCCACCATTGCCGCGCGCCCGGCGCCAGCCGCTCGGCCACCAACGCCGCCGCGCTGCCCACGAGGCCGTCCAGCAACACCGGGGTGCGGCGCACCGCGGCCTGCGCGCAGAAGCCCGCCATCGCGGCAACCTCGGCCCCACCGCAAATCCGCAGCAGCGCAACGGGATCGCCGTCGGCCGCGCGCGACCGGTACAGCGCGTCGCGGATCGCAGCGGTCTTGCGTGCCCAGCCGGCGTCGTCGACGCCGGTGCCGCGGCCCACGACCGCGACCGGCTCGGAATTCGTCAGCGCGGCGATCAAAGTCGTTGCCGGCGTGGTGTTTCCGATCCCCATGTCACCGGCGATCAGCAGGTCCGCGCCCGAATCCACTTCCTCGTCGGCGATCTGGCGTCCGGCCGCCAGCGCGGCGGCGACTTCCTCGTCGCTCAGCGCGTCCTCCACGGCGATGTTGCCGCTGCCGCGGCGCACCTTGTACTTGCCGATCGCCGCCGAGAGCGGCTCGGCCACATCCACCGCGATGTCGGCCACCCGCACCGTGGCCCCGGCCACCTCGGCCAGCACGTTGATCGCCGCGCCGCCGGCCTCGAAGTTGGCGAGCATCTGCGCGGTGACCTCGCTCGGGTACGCCGACACCCCGGCCGCGGCCACCCCGTGGTCACCGGCGAACACCACCACCCGGGCTCGATGAAACTGCTGCGGCGGGCATTGTCCCTGGCAGGCGGCCACCCACACCGACAGATCCTCCAGCCGGCCCAGTGACCCCGCCGGCTTGATCAACCGGTCCTGCCGGGCGCGCGCGGCCGCGGCGACCTCGTCGTCGGGGGCCGGCACGGCAGGAAAGCCGGTCACCGGCCGGTGTCCTTGACCGTGACGGGCTGACCGGCGACGACGAGCACCACCCGGTCGCACACCGCGGCCAGCCGCTGGTTGAGCAGGCCGAGTTCGTCGGCGAAGCGCCGACCCGCCGCGGTCGCCGGCACGACGGTCAACCCGACCTCGGGGCTGACCAGCGCCAGCGGCGACGCGAAGGCGGATACCGCGTCGAGGAGCTCGTCGACGTCGGCGGCCACCGAGCCGTCGGTCCAGGCGCCGGCGCGGTCCATCGCCGTCGTCAGCCAGGAACCGACGTCATCGACAAGCGTTGCGGTGGCGTCGGTGCGCAACTGCCGTGCCACCTCGGTGGTCTCGACCGTCGACCATGACCGTGGCCTGCGGTCGCGGTGTGCGGCCACGCGGGCCTGCCATTCGGCATCGCCGGCCGGAACGGGCCCGGTGGCCAGATAGCAGACCGGTTGCGTGCCGGAAACGGCCTGGGCGATGGCCGACTCGGCCCATTGGGACTTGCCCGACCGGATACCGCCGAGCACCAGTATGCGCACCGCGTTCAGGTGACCTTGTCGCCGCGGTTGACCTGCGGGCGGGGGGCGCGCATCCGGCGCAGCTGCGAAGCGCGGCTGGCGGCGTAAAAGCCCAGCCGCCAACCGGTTTCGTCGTTGTCCGGGAACTTCTGGTCGACCAGCCGGTTGACCTTGCGCCCGACCACGAACCCGTCGATCACCATGACCACCACGAGCAGCAGCATCGCGGGGGAGAGCAGGCGTTGCACCTCGATCGAGGGCACCGACAGCATCACGAAGATCAGCGCCAGCGCGGACGGCATGAACAGGCCGAGCACGTTGCGGCGCGCATCGACCACGTCGCGCACGAACTTGCGCACCGGCCCCTTGTCGCGGGGCAGCAGGTAGGCGTCCTCGCCGGCCATCATCTTCTCGCGGCGTTCGGCCATATCGGCGCGGCGGGCCAGCTTCTCGGCCTTGCGTTCCTCGCGGGTCAGCTTGCGGCGCATCTCCTTGCGGCGCTGCCGCGCCTCGGCGGCGGTCATCGGGGCCGGCGCCACCGGACCACGCCTGCGGCTGGACTGGCTGCGCTTGGGTGTCGGCCGTCCCTTGGGTGGGGTGGTGCGGGGCGGGCCGGCGGCGTCCGAAGCGTCGGTGGTGTCTTCGGACACATCTGATTCCGGTGTTTCGTCGTCGCGCTTCTTGCGGCCCAGCAGGTTCACGCCTGCCAGGTTACTTCCGTGGCGCCGAGGTGCTGCGGTGAGCTGTGGACTAACTCGGGAATAGCGGCCACAGGGGGTACCGTTGATTCCGTACGCCCCACCAGCTGAGGCCATACAGGAGACGTAAATGACAGTTCAGGGAGACTCGGCCACCGGAACCGCCACCCACGGCGTGACCCTCAGCGATGCTGCAGCCGCCAAGGCCAAGGCGTTGCTGGACCAGGAGGGCCGCGACGACCTGGCGCTGCGTATCGCCGTTCAGCCGGGCGGTTGCGCCGGGCTGCGCTACAACCTCTTCTTCGACGACCGGTCCCTCGACGGCGACCTGACCGCGGAGTTCGGCGGTGTCAGCCTGACCGTGGACCGGATGAGCGCACCGTACGTGCAGGGCGCCGTGATCGATTTCGTCGACACCATCGAGAAGCAGGGCTTCACGATCGACAACCCCAACGCCACCGGCTCGTGCGCCTGCGGCGACTCGTTCAACTAGCGGCGCGTCAGTACTGCCCGGTGCGCGGCAGATACGAACACACCAGCACGTCGTTGTCGTAGGCCAGCAGCTGTGCGACGGCCTGCTGCTCGGTCGGGCGCGGCTCACCGCGCCTGCTGGTCGGCGTGACACTCATCGTGAACAGCACCTGCGCCTGATGCGGTGAGGAGCGCACGATCTTGTCGATCGACGTCACCTGGGCCTGGCTGTACTGCTTGCGGAACGCGTCGCTGGACAGCCCGGCCAGGGCCAGGTCGGAACGTCGCTCCTTGACCGCGTCGAACAGGCCGCACAGCGTGTGCCGGGCGACGGTCTCGTCGTCGCCGCCGGAAAGCGCGTCCAGATACTCCTGCAGGGCCTCTTTCGCCGACGCCTCGGTCAGCACCCCCGAAGCCGAGGCCGACGCGCTGTCGTCGCGGCCGGCCAGCACGAGCGCGCTCACCAGCGCGGCGATCACCGCCAGCGCCAGCACCGCGCCGACGATCACCGGCCAACGCCGCTTCTTCCGATAGGGCACCGGCGGCGGCAACATGCCCGGATACACCGGGGGAGCGTTGTCCGGATACGGCTGCGCGGCGGCGCCGGGAAACGATTGCGGGTACATTTGCGGGGTTGCCGGACCAGCGCCGTATTCGGGCGGATACGGACCAGCCATAAATTTTCTCCCCGGGGATGTGCGTAGGAATGTGCCGTCTACAGTGACCGAGCGGACACTTGTAGGCAGGTTAGCGCAACCGGTGCCTAGACGGCTTGACGAATGAAGGGTGACGATACGTGACCATCGCGGTGACCGGATCCATTGCGACCGACCATCTGATGCGCTTTCCCGGCCGGTTCTCCGAGCAGCTGTTGGCCGATCACCTGCAGAAGGTGTCGCTGAGCTTCCTCGTCGACGATCTGGTCATCCACCGCGGCGGCGTCGCAGGCAACATGGCCTACGCCGTCGGTGTGCTCGGCGGTGACGTGGCCCTCGTCGGCGCGGCAGGCCAGGACTTCGACGAATACCGCAACTGGCTCCAGCAGGCCGGCGTGGACTGCGACAGCGTGCTGATCTCCGACTCCGCCTACACCGCCCGGTTCGTGTGCACCACCGACGACGACATGGCCCAGATCGCGTCGTTCTATCCCGGGGCGATGTCGGAGGCCCGCAACATCTGCCTTGCCGACGTGGTGAAGCGGGTCGGCACACCGGAGCTGGTCATCATCGGCGCCAACGACCCCGAGGCGATGTTCCTGCACACCGAGGAGTGCCGCAAACTCGGGCTGGCGTTCGCCGCCGACCCGTCCCAGCAGCTGGCCCGGCTGGGCGGTGAAGAGATCCGCAAGCTGATCAACGGCGCCACCTACCTGTTCACCAACGACTACGAGTGGGACCTGCTGCTGCAGAAGAGCGGCTGGAGCGAGGCGCAGGTGATGAGCCAAATCGGGATGCGCGTGACCACGCTGGGCCCCAAAGGGGTCGACCTGGTCAGCTCCGACGGCCAGTTCATCCACGTCGACGTCGTACCCGAGAAGTGCCAGGCCGATCCGACCGGCATCGGCGACGCGTTCCGGGCCGGCTTCCTCACCGGCCGCAGCGCCGGGCTGAGCCTCGAGCGGTCGGCACAGTTGGCGTCGCTGGTCGCCGTGCTGGTGTTCGAAGCGCCGGGTCCGCAGGAGTGGACGTGGAACCGCGACGAGGCGCTGCAGCGCCTCACCGACGCCTACGGCGCCGAGGCCGCCCAAGAGATCAACAAAGCGCTGACCAACTAGCTCAGAGCTGCACCGGGTAGGTCGGCTCGCTGATCTGCGGGGTGATGCTGCGCTCGACGAAGATCGCGTGCCACAGCAGAAAGATCAGCACCGTCCACAGTCGGCGGCTGTGATCGGTTGTGCCGCTGCGGTGTTCGTCGAGCATCCTGCGCACCGTGGCGAGGTCGATCAGCTCACCGGCTTGTGACGAGCCGACCATCGCGTGCGCCCAGTCCAACAGCTCCCCGGCGCGCAGCCAGTGCCGGATCGGCACCGGGAAGCCCAGCTTGGGCCGGTTGAGCACGTGGGCGGGCACGATCGGTTCCAGCGCGCGCCGCAGCGCGTACTTGGTGGTGACCCGGGTGATCTTCTGGTCGGCCGGCAGCCGGGCCGCCACCGCGAACACTTCCGGGTCCAAAAACGGCACCCGCAGCTCCAGCGAGTTGGCCATGGTCATCTTGTCTGCCTTGACCAGGATGTCACCGCGCAGCCAGGTGAACAGGTCGATGTGCTGCATGCGCGCCACCGGATCGGTGCCCTGTGACGCGGCGTAGAGCGGGGCGGTGACGTCGGTGTGCGTCCACTCCGGGCGGAAGCCGGGCAACACGGCCCGCAGCTGCTCGTCGGAGAAGCTGCGGGCGTTGCCGTAGTAGCGCTCCTCGAGGGTCAGCGACCCGCGGTGCAGCAGGCTCTTGCCGCGCATCCCTTCGGGCAGCGGTCGCGACGCCTTGCCCAGCGACCGCCGCACCGGCCGGGGCAGGTAGTCAAAAGCCCGCAGCGACAACGGTTCCCGGTAGATCGTGTAGCCGCCGAACAGTTCGTCGGCGCCTTCGCCGGACAGCACCACCTTGACGTGCTTGCGGGCTTCACGGGCGATGAAGAACAACGGCACCAGCGCCGGATCGGCGACGGGTTCATCGAGATACCAGACGATTTCGGGAAGCGCGGCGACGAACTCGGGCTGCGTCACCACCTTGGTCACGTGCCGCGCGCCGATCGCTTCGGCGGATGCGACCGCCACGTCGACCTCGGAGAAGCCCTCCCGCTCGAACCCGGTGGTGAACGTGATCAGCCGCGGGTTGTGCCGCATCGCCAGCGCGGCGATCGCGGTGGAATCGATACCGCCGGACAGGAATGCGCCGACCGTGACGTCGGCGCGCATGTGCTTGGCCACCGAGTCTTCGAGCACCGCGGTGATCTCGTCGTAGCGGGCTTGTTCCTGGCCTGCGGTGAACGGCACCGGGGTGAACCGCGGCGTGAAGTAGCGCGTCACCTGTGGCGGCTGGCCGGGACGCACGCGCGCATAGCTGCCCGACTCCAGCCTGCGCACCCCGCGGTGCAGCGTCTCGGGTTCGGGCACGTACTGCAGCACGGTGTAGTGCTGCAGCGCGCGGGAATCCAGCGTCAGGTCGATGCCGATGTCGTCGGCCAGTTCCAGCAGGCACTTCTTCTCGCTGCCGAACGCGGTGCCGCCCGGGCCGGTGGCCATGTACAGCGGTTTGATGCCGAACGGGTCTCGGGCGCAGAACAACTCGTTTTCCACGCTGTCCCACAGCGCGAACGCGAACATGCCGCGCAGCCGGTTCAGCGCGTCGGTGCCCCAGTGGTGGTAGGCGGCGACGATGGCCTCACCGTCGCCGTCGGTGGCGAACACCGCGCCGAACTCGGCGCGCAGCGCCGCGCGCAGTTCGAGGTAGTTGTAGATCTCGCCGTTGAACACCAGCACGTAGCGGTCCGGGGATTCCGGCGGGCCCCAGCGCAGCGGCTGATGGCTGTGCGCGATATCGATGATCGACAGCCGGTTGAACCCGAACACGCTGACCGGGTGCGCCGCGTCGTCGACCCATGTGCCGGGCTCATCCGGGCCGCGGTGGCGCATCAGGTGCGTGGCCGAGGAAACCCTTTCGACCAGGCCAGATCGCGCATCGGCGGACGGATCTCGCACCAGGGCCAACAGTCCGCACACGGCGCCAGTATGCCGAATAGCGAGGTGCGTCGAGACCAGTACCCGGTCGTGGTCTACGCTGCGTAGTATTCGGCCTGGCTCACGATCTCTTAGGGAGGCTCCAGCGTGACACCTCGCGTGTTCCGGGTGGCGGCGTTGTCGGTCGTCCTGGGTGGCACGGCGTTGCTGCTCAGCGGCTGCAGCTGGTCAGAAATTCTCGGCCTGGGCTGGCCGAACGGCATCACCCCCGAGGCGCACCTGAACCGGGAGCTGTGGATCGGTTCGGTGATCGCGTCGTTGGTCGTCGGTGCGATCGTGTGGGGACTGGTGTTCTGGTCCGCCGCGTTCCACCGCAAGAAGAAGACCGACACCGAGTTGCCGCGCCAGTTCGGCTACAACATGCCGTTGGAGCTGATCCTGACCGTCGTGCCGTTCCTGATCATCTCGGTGCTGTTCTACTTCACCGTCGTGGTCCAGGAGCGGATGCTGCACGAGGAGCCCAACCCTGAGGTCGTCATCGACGTCACGGCCTTCCAGTGGAACTGGAAGTTCGGCTACCAAAGTATCGATTTCGCCGACGGCACCTTCACCTACGACGGCGCCGATCCGGAGCGCCAGGCCGCGGTGGCCTCGGGTCCCTCGGGCGTGCAAGGCGAGCACGGCGGCGAGTACGGCACCATCGCGGGCAAGCACCCCGCCGACCGCACCTACCTGAACTACAACAAGGTCGAGACGCTCGGTACCACCTATGAGATCCCGGTCCTGGTGGTGCCCGTCGGCAAGCGCATCGAGTTCCAGATCGCCTCGGCGGACGTGATCCACGCGTTCTGGATCCCGGAGTTCCTGTTCAAGCGTGACGTGATGCCCGACCCGGAGGCCAACAACTCCGACCGGTCCTTCCAAGTCAGCGAGATCAACAAGACCGGCGCGTTCGTCGGCCGCTGCGCGGAGATGTGCGGCACCTATCACGCGATGATGAACTTCGAACTGCGGGTCGTGGAGCCCAACGACTTCAAGGCGTACATGCAGCAGCGCATCGACGGTGCCACCAACGCCGAGGCACTGCGGGCGATCAACCAGTCGCCGACGGCGATCACCACGTTCCCGTTCGACACCCGCCGCGGCGAGCAGGCGCCACCGCTCACCGACGCCACCAAGTAGGGGCCACAGATGCACATCGAAGCCAGGTTGTTCGAGCTACTGACCGCGTTCTTCTTCATCGCCGCGGCGGTGTACGGGGTGCTGACCCATATGTTCGCCCAGGGTGGCGTGGAGTGGGCGGGCACCACGGCGCTGGTGATGACCGGCGGGCTGACCCTGATCACCGGCACGTTCTTCCGGTTCGTGGCCCGGCGGCTGGACACCCGGCCCGAGGACTACGAGGACGCCGAGATCAGCGACGGCGCGGGGGAGTTGGGTTTCTATGCCCCGCACAGCTGGTGGCCGGTGATGATCGCGTTGGCGGCGTCGGTGGCCGCCGTCGGCCTGGCCCTCTGGTTGCCGTGGCTGATCGTGGCAGGCATCTGCTTCGTGATCGCCGCCGCGGGCGGCCTGGTGTTCGAGTACTACACCGGCCCCGAAAAGCACTGAACCGACCGCCTGGCCGGACGCCGTAAAGGTCACAATCGGGCCACCACTTGGCCGGTAAACCGCGGCGTCGGACGTCTCGAAGTCAAGGGTTTGGGTAGTGTTACCGAGGCACGGTCGAGCCGCTTACGGTCGGAAGAACCCCGCGCCGGTGGAGTAGTCGAGAAGGATAGGCGTACATGAGCGGGCCGAATCCCCCGGATAACGAAGGTTCGGATCTCGAAGGTCAAGAGCCGGCGCGCGCGTATTCCGCACCCGAGTCTGAGCAGTTCAGCAGCGGCCCCTACGTGCCCGCCGACGCGTCACTGTACGACTACGACAGCTACGAGCAGACCGAGATCGTCGACCCCCCTCCGCCGCCCCGGTGGCCCTGGGTGGTGGGTGTGGCGGCCATCATCGCCGCCGTCGCGCTGGTCGCCTCGGTGTCGGTGCTGGTGACCCGCACCGACACCAGCAACCTGGCCACCCCGGCGCCGTCGACCACGACGACGCCGCCGGTGCAGGACGAGATCACCACGACCACCCCACCGCCGCCGCCCACGACGACGCAGGCCGGGCCGCGACAGGTGACCTATTCGGTGACGGGGACCAAAGCCCCCGGCGACATCATCACCGTGACCTACATCGATGCCGCCGGGCGCAGCCGCACCCAGCGCAACGTCTACATCCCGTGGTCGCTGACCGTGACGCCGATCTCGCAGTCCGAGGTCGGCTCGGTGCAGGCGTCGAGCCTGTTCCTGGTCAGCCGGCTCAACTGCTCTATCACCACCAGTGACGGCACAGTGCTGTCCTCCAACACCAACAACGCTGCACAGACGAGCTGCTGATGACATACGACACCGATTCGGCCGGCCGGTCGCGGCTGACCGCAGGCCTGGACCCCGCCGAACTTGATCCCATCGACCGCATTCTGCTCGGGGCGTGCGCGGCCATCTGGCTGATCGCGCTGGGCACCGCGGTCGCCGCCACGGTGGCCCTGGTCAACCTGGGCCGCGGGCAGGCCGACTCCGGCGGCGATTCGGGCACCCCGTGGGTGCTGTACGCGATCATCGCGGTGTCGGCGCTGGTGATCGCCGGCGCGGTACCGCTGCTGCTGCGGGCGCGCCGCGAGGCGTTCACCGACACCGCGCCCGCCGCACCGGCCGCCGAGAGCCCCGCCGCGACGCCTGCGCGCGGAGCAGAGGCGCCGACCGAAAAGCTTCAGTCGCTCGGCGCGGCCACCACCGCCGATTACGCCGCACCGCGGACGCAGCGCACGTCATCAGCCCCGACCCCGCTGGAAGCGGCCGTCGACCAGCTGTGGCTGCGCTATGCGGTGGTGATGGCGGGCGCGATCGGCATCGCGATGGTGGCCATCGGTGTGGCGACCTATCTGATGGCTGTGGACAGCAACGTGGCCGCATGGGTGTTCTACGTGCTGGCCGGCCTCGTCACCGCGGCGATGCCGGTGGTTCCGTGGTACTTCCTGCGTGAGCTGAACACCGTCGTCGACCGCTGAGCCTCTACTTCTCGTACTTCTCGTAGTTCTCGCTTCTCGTTCGCGAGATCTGCGCTAGGGCTGTGATCGCGCGCCGGCAACGACCCTGGTGCAGATCTCGGCGCTGAGCGGGCTGCCGGTGTGGCGTGTGAGCGCCCAGAAACGAAGATCCCCAACACACCGAAGTGTGTTGGGGATCTTCGCGTTTCGGATCAGTGGTGCCCGTTGTGCCCGTCGAGCTCCTCCTGGTGCTCGCGCAGCGCGGTGAGCGCCTTGCGTTCCGAGGCGTGGGCCGCCTCGGCCAGGGCCTCGTGCTCTTCGATCGGATCGGCGAACAGGAAGCTGCCGCTGCCGGGCTCGCCGGCCGAGCCGAGCTTGTTCATCCGCTTGGGCACCGAAGCGCCCTGGTACTCCAATGGAATCGGATGACCGTGCTCGTCGACCGGGCCGAGCGGCTGATGCAGCTCGATGTAGGCACCGTGCGGCAGCCGCTTGATGATGCCGGTCTCGATGCCGTGCTCGAGCACCGCGCGGTCGCTGCGCTGCAGACCGACGGCCCACCGGTAGGTGACGTAGTAGACGATCGCCGGCAGCACCACCATGCCGATGCGCCCGATCCACGTCGTCGCGTTCAGCGAGATGTGGAACTTGAACGCGATGATGTCGTTCATCGCGCACAGCGTCAGCAGCATGTAGAACGCGATGGCCGCCGCGCCGACCGCGGTACGCACGGGCACGTCACGCGGGCGCTGCAGCAGGTTGTGGTGCGCGTTGTCGCCGGTGAGCTTCTTCTCGATGAACGGATAGATGATCAGCAGCACGAATATCAGGCCCATGATCACGGCGACCCACACCGACGCCGGGATCGTGTAGTTGCCGATATAGAACTCCCACGCCGGCCAGATGCGCGCCAACCCTTCCGTCCACATCATGTAGAAGTCCGGTTGGCTACCCGCCGATATCTGGGATGGCTTGTAAGGGCCGAGATTCCAGACCGGGTTGATGGTCAGTAACCCGCCCATCAGGCCCAGGATGCCGGTGGTCATCGCGAAGAACGCGCCCGACTTCACCGCGAACACCGGCATCACCCGAACGCCGACGACGTTGGTCTCGGTGCGGCCGGGGCCGGGGAACTGGGTGTGCTTCTGGAACCACACCAGCGCCAGGTGCAGACCGATGAGCGCCAGCATGATGCCCGGGATCAGCAGGATATGCAGGGCATACATGCGCGGGATCCAGAACCCGTCCTGGGTGCACATGTAACCCACTCCACCGCAAGGGAAGTCGCCGCCGAACAGCGCCCAGTGCAGCCAGGTGCCGATCACCGGCATGCCCAGCGTGATCGACGACAACGCCGCCCGCAGCCCGATGCCCGAAAGCAGGTCGTCGGGCAGCGAGTATCCGAAGTAGCCCTCGAACATGGCCAGGATCAGCAGCAGTGCGCCGATCACCCAGTTCGCCTCACGCGGGCGCCGGAACGCGCCGGTGAAGAAGATGCGCGCCAGGTGCACCATGATCGACGCGGCGAATAGTAGTGCGGCCCAGTGGTGTACCTGCCGGACGAACAGGCCGCCGCGCACCTCGAAGCTGATGTCGAGCGTGGATTCGTAGGCCTTCGACATCTGGACGCCGCGCAGCGGCTGGTAGACGCCGTTGTAGGTGACCTCGGCCATCGACGGGTCGAAGAACAGCGTCAGGTACACACCGGTGATCAGCAGGATGATGAAGCTGTACAGCGCGATCTCGCCCAGCAGGAACGACCAGTGGGTGGGAAACACCTTGTTCAGCTGGCGCCGCACGGCTGCCGAGGGATGGTAGCGCGAGTCGATGTCGTCGCCCTGCTTGGCGGCCAACTCGGCCATGCTCGGAGGTTTCGGCAAGCTCGGACTCATTCTGTCCTCCGTTCCCAAAAGGCCGGACCAACGGGCTCGATGAAGTCGCCGTTGGCCACCAGATACCCGTCCTGGTCGATGGTGATCGGCAGCTGCGCCAACGCCCGCGCGGCCGGGCCGAAGATGGGCTTCGCGTAGTGCAGCGCGTCGAACTGCGACTGGTGACACGGGCACAGGATGCGGTAGGTCTGCTGCTCGTAAAGCGAAGAGGGACAACCCAAGTGCGAGCACACCTTCGTGTAGGCGAACAGGTCGCCGAAGTTGAAGCTCTCCTGGTTCTTACGCTTGACGACCCGCGGCAGGTCCTGCGGCTTGATCCTGATCAGCATCACCGGGTTGCGTACGCCCATCGAGATCTCGGCGAGATGGTGCGCCGACTCGACCGTGGTGCCGTCGCCGTCGGATTCGCGCCACGGAAACACCGTCTCCATACCGCCGGCGTCGATGTCCTCGGGACGCATCTTGACGAACGGTCCCAAGCCGTCGCCTCCGACGGCGCGGGCCAGGTAGATGGTCTCGCCCTCGTAGCGCGGCGTCCACCCCGACGTCCACAGCACTGCCTTTTTACCTTCGGCGGTCTGCACCACCGGCTTCCACGGGTTCTTGATCAACCCGCCGGCGAACGCCACCAGCGTGCCGAGGCCGAACGCGCCGAGCCCGACACCCAGCGACATGCCGATCAGCTTGCGCCGCTTGATGGTCGAGCCCTCGAGCGCATCGCCGAGGTTGGCCACCACGGTCTTGCGGTGCAGCTCGGGGGAGGCGCCGTCGTGGCGCTCCTGAATCGAGATCTCCTGGGGGATGAACTTCTTCTGGTACAGCACCGCGCCGACGCCGATGGCCAGGATGGACAGCCCGAACGTCAACCCGTACATCGGGGTGGCGAGGCTGAACATGAACGCGCCCTCGGAGCCGGTCGGCTGCCACTCCCACGGCCAGAACAGGAACACCAGCAGCAGCGCCAGGCCCGAAAGACCGCCGAACATCAGCCAATACGCGACCAGACGCTCGGAGCGCTTCTCGGCCTTGGTGCCCTTGACCGGCCAGCGGTCCTCTTTGAACACGGTCTCGACGCCGTCGAGCTTGCCGCCGAGGGTGACCAGCTCCTCACGCGACATCGACGCCAGCTCGGCGTCGGTGGGCTGGCCGGGCTCGCCGGCGTGGCCCGGGGCGTCGGTGCCCTTGGGCATATTTTCTGCGTCGGTCATGTGCGTGCTCCGATCCACAGGGCCGTCGCGATGAGGGCCACCATGCCGATGATCCAGGCCGCCATGCCTTCCGGCGCCGGCCCGAAGCCGCCCAGTCCGTAGCCGCCGTAGCTGGGGGCTTCCGCCGATTCCCGGACGTAGGCGATGATGTCGCGCTTCTCCTCCGGCGTCAGCTGGCGGTCGGAGAACTTGGGCATGTTCTGCGGGCCGGTCGACATCGCGGTGTAGATCTGCGCCGGGTTCGCGTCACCGAGGTCGGGGGCGTACTTACCCGACGACAGCGCGCCGCCCTTGCCGGTGAAGTTGTGGCATGAGGCGCAGTTCAGCCGGAACAGGGTGCCGCCGCGCGCGACGTTGTCGCCGATCAGCGACTCCTGGGCGATCTGGCCGTTCTCGTCGCGGGGGACAACCGGCCCGCCGCCGTTGGCCTGCACGTACGCACCGAGGGCGTCGGTCTGCGCCTCGTCGAACAGCGGGGGCTTCTCCGGGGCCTGGGCCTCGCCGCGCATCGCGGGCATCCGGCCGGTGGACACCTGGAAATAGACCGATGCTTCGCCGACGCCGATCAGGCTGGGCCCGCGGTCGGGCACACCCTGAAGGTTGACCCCGTGGCAGGTGACACATGAGGTGTCGAACAGCTGCTTGCCGGTGCGCAGCAAGGCCGACTGCGCCTCGTCGGCGACGGCCACCTGCGGTTGCGGCGTGAGCGTTGCGGCGAGCCCACCGGCGACGGCAAGTCCGAGAAGCAGCAGTACGCCCCCGGACAGGCGCCGGCGCAGCCGACGGCGCGACTTGTCGGTCATCGAACCCCTTCTCTCATCGGCTGAGCCGATCCATCGGACACATCGGCTGAGCCGATCATCGGACGAAGTAGATGGTCGCAAACAACGCGATCCATACGATGTCGACGAAGTGCCAGTAGTAGGACACGACGATCGACGCGGTGGCCTGCGCCGGGGTGAACTTACTCATCCGGGTGCGGGCCAGCAGGAAGATGAAGGCGATCAATCCGCCGATCACGTGCAGCCCGTGGAAGCCGGTGGCCAGATAGAAGACCGAGCCGTAGGCACTGCTGGAGATCGTGGTGCCGTGCTGGACGAGGTGGATGTACTCATAGCCCTGGCCCAGCACGAAGAACGTGCCCATCAGGAACGTGACGAAGTACCACCTGCGCAGCCCGAACACGTCGCCGCGCTCGGCGGCGAACACGCCCATCTGACAGGTGAACGACGACGCGATCAGCACCAAGGTGACCGGCACCGCCTGCACCAGGTTCAGTTCGGTCGGTGGCGGCGGCCATTCGCCGCCCGCCTGCGAGCGTGCCGTGAAGTACATTGCGAACAGCCCAGCAAAGAACATCAGCTCGCTGGAAAGCCACACAATGGTGCCGACACTGACCATGTTCGGCCGGTTCAGCGAATGTACTCGCGACGTGATTGCGGTCCCGGAGCTACCTACAGCACTCGTCACAGAAGCAAGTATGACGCTTTGTAGTTGTCGAACTCCACCCGGGTCGACCTATTGGGCATAATTCGGCGGTGACATCTTCTCCAGCGCAGCCGTCCGACTCCCCGACGTGGCCGCTGATCCTCGGCCGGTTGACCACTGGTCAAGCGCTCGCACCGGGTCAGGCCGGCTGGGCGATGGACCAGATCATGACCGGCGCGGCCACCCCCGCCCAGATCGCGGGCTTCGGCGTGTCGATGAGAATGAAGCGCCCGACCTCGGCTGAGGTGACCGAGCTGGCCGACATCATGCTCAAACACGCGCGCCGGGTGCCCACCGATGTGATCGGCACCGACACGGTCGACGTGGTGGGTACCGGCGGCGACGGCGCCAACACCGTCAACCTGTCCACGATGGCGTCGATCGTGGTGGCCGCGGCCGGCGTTCCGGTGGTCAAGCACGGCAACCGCGCGGCGTCGTCGTTGTCCGGCGGGGCCGACACGCTCGAGGCGCTCGGGGTGCGCATCGACCTCGGGCCCGACGAGGTCGCCCGCAGCGTCGCCGAGGTCGGGATCGGGTTCGCGTTCGCGCCGCAGTTCCATCCGTCGTACCGGCACGCCGGCGTGGTGCGCCGCGAGATCGGCGTGCCGACCGTGTTCAACCTGATGGGGCCGCTGACCAATCCGGCCGCGCCGCGGGCCGGGTTGATCGGCTGCGCGTGGGGGGATCTGGCCGAGGTGATGGCCGGGGTGTTCGCCACCCGGGGTGCCAGCGTGCTCGTCGTACACGGCGACGACGGCCTCGACGAGCTGACCACCACGACCACGAGCACCATCTGGCGGGTGCAGGCCGGCACCGTGGAGCGGCTCACGTTCGACCCGGCCGCGTTCGGGTTCGCGCGCGCCGAGCTCTCGGAATTGGTCGGCGGTGACGCGGAAAGCAACGCCGCCGAGGTGCGCGCGGTGCTCGGCGGCGCCAAGGGCGCCGTGCGAGATGCCGTGGTGCTCAACGCCGCTGGGGCGTTGGTGGCCCACGCCGGACTAGCCAGCGACGCCAAATGGGTGCCGGCGTGGGAGTCCGGGCTGGCCCGGGCCACCGAGGCGATCGACTCGGGGGCGGCCGAACAGCTGCTCGCGCGTTGGGTGCGGTTCTCCCAAAAGCTCTGAGGCGGCATCGGTCTGTTCGGCGGCCAGCCGCGCCGAACGTGCCGTGGCGGCCCAGTCGGCCCACCGTGCCGCCGCACCGACCGGTGAGCAGTAACCGGGTTCGGCCCGCACGATGCGCACCCCCGGCCGGCCCAGCCAGCGCGCGACGAGCCCCACCTCCTCCACCAGCGCACCGCCCAGCGGCGCCGCCGCCGCGATCACGGTCTGCGCGCCCGCGCACAACGCGTCGACCACCGGCATCGGCGGCACACCGCGCGGGGCGGTGCCCGCCGCGGCCAGCTGCCCGTTGCGCAGCACGGCCAGCTGCCATCCGCCGGCGCCGTCGGGGCGGGCGGCCACCATTTCGGTGACCGCGGTCAGCGCGCGCAGCCGCTGACCGCGCCACAGCACGTCGATGGCCGCTGCCGCGGAATCGCGCATCCGGGCGGCCGTCTCGTAGCGGTTGCGGGCGGCCAGATCGCCGATGTGGGCGACGATTTGCGCCAGGACGCGGCTGTCGCGGCCCTCGATCAGGTCGACCGCGCGGCGTACGGCCTCGGCGTACCCGGCCGCGTCGACGCCCGGCGCCGCCGGACACGGCGACACCTCACGCTCGGGGCAGGCCTGACCGTGCAGCGCGGTGCGGCCCAACCGCGTGGTGCACGTGCGCACCCCGGTGAACCGGGCCAGCAGGGCCGCGGTGGTGACCGCGTCGGCGCGGGCCTTGAACGGCCCCACCGCGCGATCGTGCTTGGGTGCGCGCACCGCGGAGAAGCGGGGAAACGGTTCGTCGGTGAGCACCACCCACCACCACCGGTGCGGGAACTTCGACCGGCGGTTGTACGGCGGCGCATGCGCGGCGAGCAGCCGAAGTTCGCGAACGCCCGCTTCCAGGTCGTGGGCGCACTCGACGTGGTCCACCGCGGTGGCCAGTGACGCCATCTCCTTGATGCGGGTGCGCGAGTCGGCCCCGTTGAAGTACTGCCCGACACGGCGACGCAGGTCGACGGCCGTACCGACGTAGAGCACTTCCGCCGCCGGGCCGCGGAAGAGGTAGACGCCGGGGCGGCGCGGCAGCGCGGCGGCCAGGTGACGGTTGCGCCGCTGCGCCGGGGTGACGTCGGGCAGGTAGGACCGCAACTCGGGGTAGGTGTGCACGCCCTGGTTGCCGACGCGCTCGATCAGCCCGTGCAGCACGTCGACGGTGGCGCGGGCGTCGTCGAGGGCGCGGTGGGTCGGGGTGGTGGACGTGTGAAACAGCTGCGCCAGCGCCGAGAGCCGCACGCTGGGCGCCTCGTCGCGGGTCAGCACCCGGCGCGCCAACTTGACCGTGCACAGCACCGGCGGTTTGGGCCAGGCGATGTCGCAGCGTTCGGCGGCCGCGCGCAGAAAGCCGATGTCGAAGCCCGCGTTATGGGCCACCAGCACCGCGCCGCGGGCGAACTCGAAGAACGCGGGCAGCACCGCGTCGATCGTCGGGGCGTCGCACACCATCGCGGTGGTGATCCCGGTCAGCGCCACGATCTGCGGCGGAATGGACCGGCCGGGATCCACCAGCGTGGCCAGCTCGCCGAGCACCTCGCCGCCGCGGACCTTGACGGCCCCGATCTCGGTGATCGCGTCGTACCCGTCACCGCTGGCGCGTCCGCCGGTGGTTTCCAGGTCGACGACGACGAACGTCGTTTCGCGCAACGACAGGTCGGCCAGCGGATCGACATCGGCGAAGCTCAGCTGGCCCATGTGCTGAAGGTAAGCGCGGGCACCGACAGCATCGGGTTGCGACCCGCCACTTGTCAGAGCCCGCCGATACCGTCAGCGCCACACCGACCGAGAGGAGTGTTGATGGGCACGGTGAGGATCGATTGCGACGACTGCGCGGTGCGCGGCCCCGGCTGTCAGGACTGCGTGGTGAGCGTCTTGCTCGGCACCCCCGAGACCCTGCTCGATGACGAGCGCCGGGCACTGGAGGTACTCGCCGATGTGGGGTTGGCGCCACGGCTTCGGCTGGTGCCGATCCACCGGCGTGACGATCCGGGAGTGGCGTAGTGGACACGCGGCTGCCAGGGCGCAGACGATTACGTTGGCGCAGCTGTTAAATTGGCGTCTTCGTTGGACAACGCCGATGCCGTTTCGTAACCTGTTTGAGACCTAAGAGAGTTCGAAGCGGCTTCGTTCCGGAAGTTTGAAGGACGCAAATCTTGAGGCTCGATCGCATTCAGGTGCCCGCGCGTGTCTTTTCGCGAATGCGTAGACCTGTCGTAGGCGTGATCGCGAGTCTGGCGCTTCTGATCGGCATGATGGCGGCCAGTGTGCAGGCTGATCCCGCCGAGGATGCGCTGGCAAAGCTGCAGGAACTGTCCCGTCAGGCCGAGCAGACCACTGAGGCAATGCATTCGGCGCAACTGGATTTGGACAACAAGCTGGCAGTGCAGCATGCCGCAGAGGCAAAGCACGCCGCCGACCTCTCCGCGCTCGAGGCGGCCCGAGCTCAGCTGGCGACCTTTCAAACCGCGGTGGACAAGGTTGCTGCAGCGGAATACATGGGCGGCCGGACCGACGGTATGGACGCGATCCTGACCGCCTCCTCACCGCAGGGGCTCATCGACCAGTTGTCGGTGCAGCGGGTGATGGCCGCCGAGATGTCGGCCCAGATGAAGAGCTTCCGTGAGACCGGCGCCAAGGCCGCGCTGGCCGAGCAGGCGTCGGCGAAATCGGCCGCGGACGCCAAGACCGCGGCAGAACAGGCCGCCGCGGTGCGCGCCGAGCTGCAGTCCAAGCAGAGCCAGCTGCAGGTCCAGATCGCCGTCGTCAAGGCCCAGTACGAGGCGCTGACCCCGCACCAGCGTGAGGAGCTGGCCGCGCTACCGCCGACGCCTCCGGTGCCCGCGCCCGCACCGCTGCCCCCGGGCGATCCGGCGATCATCGCCGCGCCGCCGGCGCCGGGCGCCATCCCGCCCGGTGACATGGCACCTCCGGTGGGTGGGCACTCCGGGACCGTCATCCAGGCCGCGCTGAGCCGCATCGGTTCGCCGTACTCGTGGGGCGGGTCCGGACCGAACGCGTTCGACTGCTCGGGGCTGGTGATGTGGGCGTTCCAGCAGGCAGGCATCTCGCTGCCGCACTCCAGCCAGGCGCTGGCCAGGGGCGGTCAGCCGGTATCGGTGGACCAGATGCAGCCCGGTGACGTGGTCAACTACTACTCCGACGCGTCGCACTCGGCGATCTACATCGGTGACGGGATGATGGTGCACGCCTCCACCTACGGCACGCCGGTGCGGGTCGCCCCGGTGAACAATGCGCCGATCTACAACGTCCGCCGCTACTGACCGTTCAGCGGCGCACGCCAGGAGCCGAAGAACCCTGGGCGCCGTACTACTTGCCGAGCTGGTGTGCGCGCTGCTGCTGATCGGCCGCTTCGACACCCCGCCGGCTCCCGTGGTGGCCACACCGGCCTCGGTGACCACCCCCACCACGGCGTCGAGCAGCCAGGTGCTGCGCGACGGCCGCACCGTGCAACTGGTCGGCATGGGCGCGCCGCAGTCGACGCGGCTGTTGTCGCGGATCGCCGCCGAAATCGACGCCGCCGCATCCGCGGTCACCGCGTTCTGGGGCGATGACTGGCCGCGCGAGATCGTCGTGGTGGCCGCCGGCACCGACGAGCAGTTCGCGGTGATCGGCGGCGGCGACCCCCACACCGCGGCCACCACCACCGGTGAGCGGATCATGTTCGCGCCGGCCGCCGACGCGATGAGCGACGCTGCGCTGCGAATCGTCTTGGCCCACGAGCTGTTTCACTACGCGGCGCGCGCCCAGACGGCCGCCGACGCCCCGCAGTGGCTCACCGAGGGCGTCGCCGACTTCGTCGCGCGCCCGGCCGCGCCGCGCCCTGAGGTCGCGGACGCGACGCTGCCCACCGACGCCGAACTCGCCGGCCCGCAGCGTTCGGCGGCCTACGACCGGGCCTGGCTGTTCAGCCGGTTCGTCGCCGACGAGTACGGCCTCGACACCCTTCGCGACCTCTATCTGCGCGCCTGCGGTCACGGCCATCCCGACACCGCGACGGCGCTGCGCGAGGTGCTGGGCGAGGACCCGGACGACGTCATGGCGCGGTGGCGGCAGTGGATGTGATGGCTTGAGCCGGGTGCTGTTGGTCACCAACGACTTTCCGCCACGGCGCGGCGGCATCCAGTCCTACCTGCAGGAGCTGGTGAACCATCTGGTCGCCACCGGTGAGCACACGCTGACGGTGTACGCGCCGAAGTGGAAGGACAGCGACGCGTTCGACGAGCAGGCCGCGGCGACCGGTTACACCGTGGTGCGCCATCCGGGCACCCTGATGCTTCCGGAACCGTCGGTGATGCTGCGGATGCGCCGGCTGATCGAACGTCACCGGGCCGATACGGTCTGGTTCGGCGCGGCGGCGCCACTGGCGCTGATGGCGCCGCTGGCGCGGCAGAGCGGCGCGCAGCGCGTGCTGGCCAGCACACACGGCCACGAGGTCGGCTGGTCGATGCTGCCGCTGGCCCGAACGGCATTG
The DNA here is from genome assembly GCA_050205315.1 of Mycolicibacterium pulveris. GTDB lineage: Bacteria > Actinomycetota > Actinomycetes > Mycobacteriales > Mycobacteriaceae > Mycobacterium > Mycobacterium pulveris_A. Next base: position 61,146 of record JBNMRA010000002.1, read on the forward strand.
CGCCGCATCGGATCCGGCGTCGACGTCATCACCTACGTCAGCGGCTACACCAGGAGCCGGTTCGCGTCGGCGTTCGGACCCGACGCCGCGCTCGAGCACCTGCCGCCGGGCGTGGACACCGACCGGTTCGCACCCGACGAGGTGGCGCGTGCCGAACTGCGCGCCCGCTACCGGCTGGGCGACCGTCCGGTGGTCGCGTGTGTGTCGCGGTTGGTGCCGCGCAAGGGCCAGGACATGCTGATCCGGGCGCTGCCCGCAATCCGCCAGCGCGTGCACGGCGCTGCGCTGCTGATCGTCGGCGGCGGCCCATACCGGGCGTCGTTGCGCCGGTTGGCGCACAGTTTCGGCGTGGCCTCCCACGTGTTCTTCACTGACGGGGTGCCCGGCGATGAGCTGCCGGCCCATCACGCGGTGGCCGACGTGTTCGCGATGCCGTGCCGCACCCGCGGCGCGGGCCTGGACGTCGAGGGGCTGGGCATCGTGTATCTGGAGGCCTCGGCGACGGGTGTGCCGGTGGTGGCGGGCCGGTCGGGCGGCGCACCGGAAACCGTGCGCGACGGCGAAACCGGAGTGGTGGTCGACGGCTGGGACGTCGGCGCCATCGCCGCAGCGGTCAGCGACCTGCTCGCGGACCCGGACCGGGCGGCCCGGATGGGTGCGGCCGGCCGCCGCTGGGTGGTGGACAACTGGCAATGGCACACCCAGGCCGCGCGGCTGTCGGCGTTGCTCTGACGATCAGCCGGTGGTGTAGATCGCTTCGATCTCGGCGGCGAACTTCTCGGCGACCACCTTGCGTTTGACCTTCATCGTCGGCGTCAGCTCGCCGGTGTCCTCGGTGAAGTCGACCGGCAGGATGCGGAATTTGCGGATTCCCTCGGCCTTCGACACGGCCTGATTGGCCTCCTTGACGGCCAGATCGATCTCGGCGATCAGGTCGGGGTCGGTGGCCAGATCACCCACCGATGCGGTGGCGCTCTTGCTGTTTCGTTCCTTCCAGCTCTCGATGGCCTCCGGGTCGATGGTGATCAGCGCGCCGACGAACGGCTTCGCGTCCCCGACCGCCATGGCCTGGCTGATCAGCGGATGCGCACGCAGCTGGTCCTCGAGGATCGCGGGGGCGACGTTCTTTCCGCCCGCGGTGACGATGATCTCCTTCTTGCGGCCGATGATCGTCAGGAAGCCGTCTTCGTCGATCGCGCCGAGGTCACCGGTGTGGAACCAGCCGTCGGAGAACACCTTGTCGGTCTCCTCCTGGTTGCGCCAGTAGCCGTCGAACACGACGCCGCCCTTGACCAGCAGCTCGTCGTCGTTGTCGAGGCGCATGCTGTTGCCGGGCAACAGCTTTCCGACCGAGCCGATGCGCACGTCGTCGATCCGGTTCACGGTGATCGCCGCGCTGGTCTCGGTGAGGCCGTAGCCCTCGTAGATGGTCACCCCGACGCCGCGGTAGAAGTGGCCGAGCCGCTCGCCGAGCGGTGCGCCACCGGAGATCGCGCCGCGACATTCGCCGCCGAGCGCCGCGCGCAGCTTGCCGTAGACCAGCCGATCGAACACCGCGTGCTTGGCGCGCAGCAGCAGGCCGGGGCCGCCGCTGTCGTGGGCCCTGCTGTACTCGATCGCGGTGTTGGCGGCCATCTCGAAGATCCGGCCCTTGCCGTCGTTGCGGGCGTTCTGCTCGGCGGTGTTGTACACCTTTTCGAACACCCGCGGCACGGAGACCACCAGCGTCGGCTTGAAGACCGCGAAGGTGGGCACCAGGTTTTTGATGTCGCTGGTGAAGCCGAGCGTGACCTTGTTGGCGAAGGCGGCCAGCGTGACCGCGCGGGCCAGCACGTGCGCCAGCGGCAAGAAGACCAGCAGCTTCTCGCCCTTGTCCAGCAGCGTCGGGAACGATTCCTTGCAGCCGCGGATCTCGTAGACCAGGTTGGAGTGGGTGAGTTGACAGCCCTTCGGCGTGCCGGTGGTGCCCGAGGTGTAGATCAAGGTCACCGGGTCGGTGACCTTGATACCGGCCAGCCGGTCCTCGAGTTGCCTGGTATCCAGCGACTTACCCGCCTCGGCCAGCGCCTCCAGCGCGGGGGTACCCGACGTCTCGATGCGCAGCACCTCACGCAGCGCAGGCAGTTCGCCAGTGAGGTGGTCGATCTTGTCGGCGTGCGCATCGGTCTCGGCGAACACCAGCACCGCACCGGAGTTCTCCAGCACGAACTTCACCTGCTCGGCGGAGCTGGTCTCATAGATCGGCACGGTCACCGCGCCGACGGCCTGGATCGCGAAGTCGATGATCGGCCATTCGTAGCGGGTCGCGGCCAGCAACGCGACCCGATCCCCGGGGTTCACGCCGCGCGCGATCAAACCCAACGCCGTGGAGCGAACCTGCTCGGCGGCTTGCTTGCAGGTCACATCGGTCCAGGCCCCGTCGACCAGACGTTGGAAGATCACGTGGTCGGGGTCGTCGCGCTCGTGGTCGAAGACACTTTGTACGACGTTGTCGTGCTCGCCTACGGTGAACGAAGCGGGACTGCTGAACTCACGCACGGTCCTGGCCTTTCGACATTCGGCAACTCTGCCGTACCCAGCCTAGTCGGCCTCGGCCGGCAAAGCCGGATGCATATGTGAAGCTGGTAGGTCATGAACAGCATCCAGGTCGCAGATCAGACTTTCGTGGCCGCCGATCCCGTCGAGGTCGGGCGGTCGGTCGCAGATCCCGCCAGCTGGCGGCGTTGGTGGCCCGATCTGCGGCTCACCGTGGTGGAGGACCGCGGTGAGCTGGGGCACCGCTGGAGCGTGACCGGAGCGCTGACCGGCACGATGGAGGTTTGGCTGGAACCCGTCCTCGACGGCGTGATCATGCACTACTTCCTGCACGCCGAACCGTCGGGCGTCGCGGCGTGGCAGCTGGCCAAGATGAACCTGGCCAAGATGAACCATCAGCGCCGGGTGGCGGGAAAGAACATGGCGTTCGAGGTCAAGCAGCGGCTCGAGGCCACCCGCCCGGTGGGGGTGTCGCGGCTGGCCTGAGAGTTCGGCCATCCCCGGCGCGGGAGGGTAAATTTTTGGCCAGCGATCAAATTTCACCAGGAAAGAAGCAGTGGCGGACAAGACGGCGCAGACGATCTACATCGATGCCGATCCCTCGACGGTGATGGACGTCATCGCCGACATCGGCTCCTATCCGGACTGGGTTGCCGAGTACAAGGAAACCGAGGTACTGGAAACCGACGGGCAGGGCTATCCGAAGACCGCCCGGCTGGTGCTCGACGCCGCGGTTCTCAAAGACACGATGGTGCTGGCCTACGAGTGGCCGCCGGACCGCCGGTCGGTGACGTGGAGTCTGGTGTCCAGTTCGCTGCTCAGGTCGTTGAACGGTGCATATCGACTGGCGCCCAAGGGATCCGGGACAGACGTCACCTATGAGCTGTCGGTCGACCTGATCATCCCGATGATCGGGCTGCTGAAGCGCAAGGCTGAACGGCGACTGACCGACACCGCGTTGAAGGATTTGAAGAAACGAGTCGAGGCTGAGTGAGCTGAGGGATCCCGCCCATGCGACTGCCGCCAATATCAGCCTGTTCGTCGGAAAAGGCGGCGTAGGCAAGTCCACATTGGCGACCGCCACCGCTGTCCGTGACGCGGGGGCGGGTCTTCGGGTGCTGCTCATCTCGACCGACCAGGCGCACTCGATCGGCGACGTGCTGGGCACCACGGTGACCCCGACCGGGCTGCGGGAGCCGACCCGGGTGCTGGCCGAACTGGAAACCGGCAACGCCGGCGGCGGAGGCGGGTTCCTCGACGCGCTGGCGCTGAACACGTTGGCGTTGCTGGAGACCCGCTGGCGCGAAGTCGCCGCGCTCGTCTCTGTCAGCTTCCCCGAATCTGACTTGGGAAACGTTGCGCCCGAAGAACTTTCGGCTCTGCCCGGTATCCAGGAGGTGCTCGGCCTGCACGAGGTCGGTGAGCTGGCCGCCTCGGGGCAGTGGGACCGTGTGGTGGTCGACTGCGCGTCGACGGCCGATGCGCTGCGGATGCTCACGTTGCCCGCGACGTTCGGCATGTACCTGGAGCGGGCGTGGCCGCGGCACCGGCGCCTGGCCGGCGCGGCCGACACCGCGCGGACCGCGGCGGTGGTCGCGGCGCTCGAACGCATCGCCGCAGGCACCGACCGGTTGAGCGCGATGCTCACCGACGAGTCCAGGGTCAGCGCGCACCTGGTCATGACGGCCGAGCGGGTGGTGGCCGCCGAGGCGGCGCGCACGCTGGGTTCGCTGACGCTGATGGGTGTGCGGGTCCAGGAGCTGATCGTCAATCAGCTTCTGGTGCAAGATGATTCCTACGAATACCGCAACCTGCCCGATCACCCCGCCTTCAACTGGTATGCCGAACGCATCGCCGAGCAGCAGGCCGTCCTCGACGAACTCGACACCACGATCGGTGACGTCCAACTGGTCATGGTGCCCCACCTCGCCGGTGAACCGATCGGAGCCAAAGCGCTCGGCGAGCTCCTCGACAACGCCCGGCGCAGGGACGGGGCGCCGCCGCCGGGACCGCTGCGGCCGATCGTGGATCGGGAATCGGGCTCGGGCCTCGATGCGATCTACCGGTTGCGGTTAGAGTTGCCGCAGGTCGACTCTGCGGCCCTGACGTTGGGTCGGGTCGACGACGACTTGATCATCGGTGCCGGCGGCCTGCGCCGCCGGGTTCGGCTGGCATCCGTGTTGCGCCGGTGCATCGTGGTGGACGCGCAGCTGCGCGGGTATGAACTGATTGTGCGGTTTCGACCGAATCCGGAGGTGTGGCCGAAGTGAGTGGGGCACATCCCGATCTTGGCCCTGAACTGCGTGCGCTGGCCCAGGCGATCCTGGATCGGCTCGACCCCGCGGTGAAACTGGCTGCGGCGCGGGCCGTCGGTGACGGTGCGGGCAGATGCCAGCAGGTGTGGTGCCCGGTGTGTGCGCTGGCCGCGCTGGTGGCCGGCGAGCAGCATCCGTTGCTGAGCGTGATCGCCGAACACAGCGTCGCGCTGCTGGCGGTGGTCAGGGCCGTGGTCGAGAACGGCGCAGGCCCGGGTGAGCCGCCACCGGACGGGCCCAACGGCGCAGCACCCGATGGCGCCAGGCCCAGCCAGTATCAGCACATACCGATCACGGTCGAGGAGTGACGATCACGTCAGTTCACCTGCGCTGTGGTCGCATCCACAACGCGTAGGTAAAGTTGTCCCAGAACACCGGCCGGTGTTCGATCACCGGGAGGGCCCATGTGGTATTGGCTGTTCAAATACATCTTCATGGGACCGTTGCTGTCGTTGCTGGGCAGGCCCAAAGTGCAAGGGCTGGAGTATGTTCCGCATTCCGGCCCGGCCATTCTGGCAAGCAACCACCTCGCAGTCGCCGACAGCTTCTATCTGCCGCTGGTGGTCAGCCGCCGGATCACGTTTCTGGCCAAGGCCGAGTACTTCACCGGCACCGGCCTCAAAGGGTGGTTCACCCGGTGGTTCTACACGGTGGCCGGCCAGGTGCCGATCGACCGGACCGACGCGGACAGCGCGCAGAGCGCGTTGAACACCGCCGCACGCATCCTGGATGAAGGCAAGCTGCTGGGGATGTATCCGGAGGGCACCCGCTCGCCTGATGGGCGGCTCTACAAGGGCAAGACCGGTCTGGCGCGGCTGGCGCTGGAGACCGGCGTTCCGGTGATTCCGGTCGCGATGGTTGGCACCGACGTCGTCAACCCGCCCGGCACCAAGATGTGGCGGTTCGGCCGGGTTCAGGTCAAGTTCGGCAAGCCGATGGACTTTCGCCGGTTCGAAGGCCTGGCCGGCAACCGGTTCATCGAACGCGCGGTGATCGACGAGGTGATGTACGAGCTGATGCGGCTTTCCGGGCAGGAGTACGTCGACCTGTACGCCGCCGACGTCAAAGACGGCAAGGGCGACATCACGACGAAGCCATCGGCGCGGATGCCCGAGGTAGCCGCGGGCTAGCCGGCGCCGCATCACTGGGGTCGGGGCGCGCCGATACCGTGCCGGCCGCCACGATCACCGCGATCGCCCACCACACATAGGAGCTGCCGACGAGTTGGCGCCACAGCGGCGCCGCGGTTTCGTGGTGTTCGGGCATCAGCGGGATCGGTGTCCACACCATCAGCGCGAGACCCGCCACGGCGACCAGGGCCACCGCGGCATGGCGTCGGCGATAGCCCACCACCGCGGTCACCAACACTGTCGGCAGCGCCCACACCCAGTGGTGCGACCACGACACCGGCGACACCACCAGCCCGAACATCGCCACGCAGATCAACGCCAGTACCGGCTCGACCTTGAGCACCCGGCGCGCCGCCCACACCGTCAGCGCCAGCACCGCAAAGCACGCCAGCGTCCACAGCACGAACCGGACGCCTTCCTCCAGGCCGAGCCGCGCCAGCGCGCCTGCGATGTTCTGGTTGGTGTTCAGCGTCGCGGTGCCGATGCGGTCGGTGTTGCGCACCGTCTCGGTCCAGTACTCCAGCGAGTCGCGCCAGGCGAACGCGAAGCCGACGACGGTGGCCGCGACGGCCGATGCGGCGCTGACCAGCAACGCCCGGGTGTCGCGGCGCAGCAGGAAGTACAACAGAAACACCGCGGGGGTCAGCTTGAGCGCGATCGCCAGCCCGAGCAGCATGCCGCGCGGCCACGGTGTCCTGCGGGGCACACAGTCGGCGATCACCAACGTCATCAGCACCACGTTGATCTGGCCGAAGTCGAAGTTGGACCGGATCGGCTCGAGGTAGACCACCGCCGGAGCCACGATCGCGGCCGCCAACCAGGCCCGGCGCAGCCACGCGGGTTCATTGCTGACCGAACTGTGCGGCCACACGTTCAGCCCGCTCAGCACGATCGTCGTCGCGATGATCAGCAGCACCAGCGTGGTCAGGGTGATAGCAACGCTGGCCAGCTCCAGCGACAGCACGGCGAACGGAGAAAAGGCGATCGCGGCCAGCGGGGGATAGGTGAACGGTAGCTCCAGCCCGCCCTGGGTGGAGAACATCGCACCGTCGGCGTACAACGCCCGGCCGTCGAGCCAGGCCTGCCCGCCCATCCGGTACACGTCGACGTCGATGCGGTAGGGCAGCCCGTCCAGCAGCCGCCAGCCCGCCCAGCCCAACGCCGCGATTGTGAGTAGCTGAAACAGCCGCCAGCCCCAGATCCTCATGTTGGGCCCCAGACTATCGGGGCGCATCGGCGCGTCGGCCGGTATCCCGACCGTGTCACGTGCAGGTCGGCGTAAGTTTTCTGGGTGCCCGCCAGCCTGAACTTCGACGTCGCGATCCCGCCGGGACGGATGCCGCTGACTTTCTGCCTGATCGCGTTCATCCTGACCTTCTTCGTGACGCGCATGATCGTGCGGTACATCCGCAGCCACGCCGACAGCGATGCGCCGCGCAAGTGGTGGCAGCCGCGCAATATCGGCACGGGCGGGCTGCACATCCACCACGTGGTTATCGGTGTGATCCTGGTCATGGTCTCCGGGGTGACGATGGTGACGTTGGCGGTCGACGGGGGTGTACCCGAATTCACGGTGGCGGCAATCATTTTCGGGGTGGGGGCGGCGCTGGTGCTCGATGAGTTCGCGTTGATCCTGCATCTGGAGGACGTGTACTGGGCCGAGGACGGGCGGACGTCGGTCGACGCGGTGTTCGCCGCGGTGGCCGTGGCCGGGCTGCTGATTCTGGGTTTCAACCCGTTGTCGTTCTTCGACATCGGGATCTGGCGCGAAGACCACTCCTTGGCCGCGCGGGCCAGCGTGATCGCGGCCGCGGTGCTCACGTTGGCGCTGGCGGTCGTCGTGCTGCTCAAGGGCAAGGTGTGGACCGGCCTGGTCGGTATGTTCATCACCCCGCTGTTGGTGGTGGGCGCGATCCGGTTGTCGCGCCCACACGCCCCGTGGGCCCGCTGGCGCTACACCAACCGGCCGCACAAGATGCATCGCGCGCTGGAGCGGGAAAGATGGCTGCGACGACCCGTCGTTCAGGCCAAGCTGTGGTTGCAGGACGCGATCGCCGGGATGCCGAAGTTTCCCGACGACGCCAAGGTCGACGAACAACTCGACCGGGAAATCCGCGCCGCCCCGGCGCCGCGCGAGCGGGTGACCGCCGGACAACTCGACAAGGAACATGTGTAGTGCGCTACTTCTACGACACCGAGTTCATCGACGATGGCCGCACCATCGAGTTGATCTCGATCGGTGTCGTCGCCGAGGACGGACGTGAATACTACGCTGTCTCAACAGAATTCGACCCGGCTCGCGCGGGAAGCTGGGTCCGTAAGCACGTGCTGCCCAAGCTGCCGTCGCCGGGCGCTGCGGTGTGGCGCGCGCGCAGGCAGATCCGCGCGGAGCTGGAGGATTTCTTCGGCGTCGACGGCAACGAGCCGATCGAGCTGTGGGCGTGGGTCGGCGCCTACGACCACGTGGTGCTGTGCCAGCTGTGGGGCCCGATGACCGACCTGCCGCCGGCGATGCCGCGCTTCACCCGTGAACTGCGGCAACTGTGGGAAGACCGCGGTTCGCCGCGGATGCCGCCGCGTCCCGACGACAGCCATGACGCTTTGGTCGACGCGCGGCACAACCTGTTCCGGTTCCGGTTGATCACCGAGGGTTCCGGAGCGGCGGGGTCGTTACCATGAATGGGTGAACTGGACCGTCGACGTACCCATCGACCAGCTGCCCCCGCTGCCGCCGCTACCCGATGAGCTGCGGCAGCGGTTGGACGCCGCTCTGGCCAAACCGGCGGTACAACAGCCCAGCTGGGACCCGGACCACGCCAAGACCATGCGGACGGTGTTGGAGAGCGTTCCGCCGGTGACGGTGCCCGCCGAGGTCGAGCGGCTCAAGGGTCTGCTGGCCGATGTGGCCCTCGGCAACGCTTTTCTGCTGCAGGGCGGGGACTGCGCCGAGACGTTCGTGAACAACACCGAGCCCCACATCCGCGCCAACATCCGCACCCTGCTGCAGATGGCGGTGGTGCTGACCTACGGCGCCAGCGTGCCGGTGGTCAAGATGGCCCGTATCGCCGGCCAGTACGCCAAGCCGCGCTCCTCGGACATCGACGCGCTCGGGTTGAAGTCCTACCGCGGCGACATGATCAACGGCTTCGCGCCGGACGCCGCCGCCCGCGAGCACGACCCGTCGCGGCTGGTGCGCGCCTACGCCAACGCCAGCGCCGCGATGAACCTGGTGCGTGCGCTGACCGCGTCGGGTCTGGCCTCGCTGCACCAGGTGCACGACTGGAACCGCGAGTTCGTCCGCACCTCGCCCGCGGGCGCGCGCTACGAGGCGCTGGCAGCCGAGATCGACCGCGCGTTGACGTTCATGAGCGCCTGCGGCGTCGACGACCGCAACCTGCAGACCGCCGAGATCTACGCCTCCCACGAGGCGCTGGTGCTGGACTACGAACGCGCGATGCTGCGGCTGTCGACCGAAGACGCCGAGGGCATGGCCGGTGAGCACAAGCCCAAGCTCTACGACCTGTCGGCGCACTACGTGTGGATCGGGGAGCGGACCCGTCAGCTCGAGGGCGCCCACATCGCGTTCGCCGAAGTGATCGCGAACCCGATCGGCGTCAAGATCGGCCCGACGATGACGCCGGAGCTGGCCGTCGAGTACGTCGAACGCCTCGACCCGGCCAACGTGCCGGGCCGGTTGACGCTGGTGACGCGCATGGGCAACAACAAGATTCGCGACACGTTGCCGCCGATCATCGAGAAGGTGCAGGCCACCGGCCACCAGGTGATCTGGCAGTGCGATCCGATGCACGGCAACACCCACGAGTCGTCCAACGGGTACAAGACCCGCCACTTCGACCGGATCGTCGACGAGGTGCAGGGCTTCTTCGAGGTGCACCGGGCGCTGGGCACGCACCCCGGCGGCATCCACGTCGAGATCACCGGCGAGAACGTGACGGAGTGCCTCGGTGGCGCGCAGGACATCTCCGACACCGACCTGGCCGGCCGCTACGAAACCGCCTGCGATCCGCGGCTCAACACCCAGCAGAGCCTGGAGTTGGCGTTCTTGGTCGCCGAGATGCTGCGCGACTAGGTTAGTCCTACAGCAGCACGCCGATGTTGGCGCCGAGCGTCCACGCGCCCGCGGCGGTGGCGCCGGTCAGCGTCAGCACCGTCAGAAACCAGAACCACCCGGCCCGTTTGGCCCGTTGCCGCGCCCAGTAAAAGTCGCCGAGGTCGATACCAGCGAATTTCCCTGTGACAGGCTGATATTCGGCCTCAGGCGCCAAGTCGTCGCGGGTGAACGCCCGGGTGTGCTGACGGGGTGGGTCACCGGTTACGCCGGTGGTCGGCTGCTGCCCGCCGAGCCGGCTGTGATGCAGCGCCGCCGACGCGTGCAGCGCCGAATTGCGCGGCGCGGGCACCCGAAACGGCGGCAGCCCCAGTTCGTCGACGATCGCGTCGAGCTCGTCGGCCATGTCCTGTGCGTCGGCGTAGCGCTGCGCCGGGTCGCGGGCGGTCGCGTGCAACACCAGCTCGTCGAATTGCGCTGGGACACCGGAGATCACCGTGCTCGGCATCGGAACGTCGTTGTCCATCCGTTGGTATGCCACCGCAAGGGCGCTGTCACCGGTGAACGGGGTGGTGCCGGTGAGCAGCTCGAACAGCAGGACACCGACCGCGTACACATCGCTGCGCGGCCCGGCGTCACCGGTGCTGACCTGCTCCGGTGACAGGTAGGCCGCGGTGCCCAATATCACGCTGGTGGAGGTGATCTTGGCGTCGGCCACCGCGCGCACCAGGCCGAAGTCGGCGATCTTGACGTCGCCGTCGTCGGAGATCAGCACGTTCTCGGGTTTGATGTCGCGGTGGATCAGCCCGGCCTGGTGGGCGACGGCCAAGCCGCCGAGCACCGGCGCCAGCACCGCCGCGGCGGCGTGCGGCGGCATCGGGCCGCGTTCGCGCAGCAGTTCTCGCAGCGTGCCACCCTCGACGAGCTCCATGACCAGAAACGGCTGCTGACCGTCGAGGCCCTGGTCGTACACGGCCACCAGGCCCGGATCCTTCAACCGGGCCACCGCGCGCGCCTCACGCTGGAAGCGGGTGAGGAACTGGGTGTCGCCCGCGTAGCGCGAATCCATGATCTTCACCGCCACCGGCCGGTCGAGTCGCAGGTCCAGACCGCGGTACACCGCCGACATGCCACCGGTGGCGATGATCGTGTCCACCCGGTAGCGGCCGTCCAGCACGGTCCCGGCCAGCGGATCCCATTGCTGGTTGGCTTCCACCGAAGACATGTTAACGAGACGCCGCGATCGACTTAGACTCGATGCGGTGAGCACCATTCCGGCCGCCGACGATGTTCTGGATCCCGATGAGGCCGTGTACGACCTGCCCGCGGTCGCCGACTTGCTCGGCGTGCCGGTGTCCAAAGTGCATCAGCACCTCAAGGAAGGCCACCTGATCGGGGTGCGGCGAAGCGGCCAGGTGGTGGTGCCCAAGATCTTCTTCGACGACACCGGGCATGTGGTCAAGAGCCTGGCCGGTCTGCTCGTCGTGCTGCACGACGGGGGATACCACGAGACCGAGATCATGCGGTGGCTGTTCACCCCTGACCCGTCCCTGACCATCAGCCGCGACGGCAGCACCGACAAGCAGGTCAACGCTCGGCCGGTTGATGCGCTGCATTCCCACCAGGCTCGAGAGGTGGTCCGTCGGGCCCAGGCGATGGCCTATTGACCGCCCGCGGTCGTGGCCTATTGACCGCCCGCGGTCGTGGCCTATTGACCGCCGTTGTCCGGTACACCGCGTACCACGCCACCGCCGCGCACGCCGTGGCCAGCAGCACGTGCGTCCACGAGTACATCCCGTGCGCACCGTCGGGTTTCCACACCACGGTGATCCACGTCGACAACCCGGCGATCACCGCGATCGCCTGCCGGGTCTGCGCCAGCGCGGAAACCACCGCCAACGGCCAGGTGTAGTACCAGGGCAGCGCCGCGGGCACGAACAACACCACCACGACCATCACCCAGGCGATGCCCACCAGCGCCTCGCGGTCGGTGTGGCGGAACCGCCACCACAGCAACGGAAGTGCGATCGCGATGATCGCGATGCCGATGATCCTGGTGACATCGAGCACGGCGTAGAAGTTGACCGTGCCGAACAGGCTGCCGACGACGTTGATCAGGTTCGCCGCCGCGGTCGGGATGGTCAGCCAGTTGATGATCTTCACCGAGCCGGCGAGCGCGGTCAGCCAGCCCAGACCCACACCGGCGATCAGCGACAGGACCGCGAACACCGCGACGAACAGCACCGCGGACGCCACCGTGGCGACCACGAACGCCTTGGCCGCGCCGTAGCCACGCCGGTTCCGAAGATCACGCGCCCACACCCAGACCAGAAACGGAAGCGCCAGCCCTGCGGTGGCTTTCACCGCGACGGCGGCGGCGATCAGGCCCACTCCCCAGCCGTGCCGGCCGGAAAACGCCAGCGCGATGCCGGCCATCATCAGCCCGACCATCAGCATCTCGTTGTGCACACCGCCCATCAGGTGGATGATCACCAGCGGGTTGAGCACACAGATCCACAGCGCCGTCGGCCCGTCGGCGCCGACATGACGGGCCACCCTCGGGGCGGCCCAGATCAGCAACGCCAGACCGGGCAACATGCACAGCCGCAACAGCAGCGTGCCGGCGACGATGTCCTCGCCGACCACCTGGGTGACGAACTTGGCGATCAGGATGAAGCCGGGCCCGTACGGCGCGGTCGTCGTCGTCCAGATCGGGCTGACGTTGTCCAGCAACGAGTTCGGGTTGTCGACGGGGCCGACGGCATAGGGGTCCAGGCCATCGCGCAGCAGCGCGCCCTGGGCCAGGTACGAGTAGGTGTCCCTGCTGAACAGCGGAACGCTGAGCAGCAACGGCGCCAGCCAGAACCCGGTGGTGGCGATCATCGTGTATTCGGTTGCGGTGCGGTCGATCACGCGCCGGCCCAGCCACAGCCATGCGGCCAGCATCAGCGCCACACCGCCCCACATCAGCACCGAGGACAGCACCAGCCCGTGCCCGAACCGCAGCCACGACAGGTGCAGCGACTCCAGCAGCGGATCGTGCAATCGGGTGCTGCCGGCGCCCAGCCCGCCGGCCGCGATCAGCACGGCACCCAGAAAACCCAGCCGCGCGGGTTGCGCCTGCGGGGACGTCGCGAACGAGGTCAGCCGCGAAAGGTGCTGTGCCAGAGTCGTCATATCGCTAAGCGGACCGGTTCGCGACCAACCTGGTGAGCTCGGACAGCCCGGCTTTGGCTTGTTCGTGGATCGGTGCGGTGTCCAGAATCTGCAGAGCGCGTTGGGAGAGCTCGTCGATCCGCTGCTCGACAGCGGCCAACGCGCCCACCGACTCGATCATCTGGCACAGCTCCTTCACCGCGGCGTCGGACAGCTCGGTGCCGATGGCGGCACGCAACCGTTTGGCCGCCCCCGGGTCGTTCCGCTCGGCCAACTCGATCGCCTCGGCCAGCAGCACAGTGCGCTTACCCGACCGCAGGTCGTCACCGGACGGCTTACCGGTGACGGCGGGGTCGCCGAACACGCCGAGGACATCGTCGCGCAGCTGGAACGCGACGCCGAGCGCGGTGCCCATGTCGTGGAACGCATCCAGCACCTCGGGCCGGTCGGCGGCGGCGGCGACGCCCAACTGCAGTGGACGCGAAATCGTGTAGGACGCGGTCTTGTAGATGTTGACCGTCATCGCCGACTCCACCGCTTCGGCGCCGCTGGCCTCGGCGACGATGTCGAGATATTGGCCGGCGAGCACCTCCGACCGGATCGCGGCCCAGATCCGGCGCACGCGCCGATGCGCATCGGCCGGCAGATCCACCGTCGCGACGATGTCGTCGGCCCACACCAACGCGAGGTCGCCGAGCAGGATGGCCGCCGACATCCCGAACTGCTCAGCGGGACCATGCCAACCGTTGGCGCGGTGCCGGTCGGCGAACAGCCGGTGCACCGTGGGCAATCCGCGCCGCGTCGCGGAGGCGTCGATGACGTCGTCGTGCACCAGCGCGCAGGCATGCAGCAGTTCGAGTGCGGAGATCAGCCGCAGCACCTGCGGGTCGAGCGGATCCTCGCGCGGGTCGGCGACCGCACGCCAGCCCCAGTAGGCGAATGCGGGCCGCAGCCGCTTGCCGCCCCGCAACACGAACTCCTCCAGCGCCGCGGTCAGTTCACCGTAGCCGGGGCCCATGTAGGAACCGTCTTCGGCGCGTTCGGCCAGCACTTCGCGCAGCTGTTCGGTGACGGCGCCGGCCAACTCGACGGCTGACGGCGCCACTGTGTGCACGCTCAGAGGACGCCCCTTTCGCTGCGCGTTTTACCCGGCCCGAGTCGCATTCAGAGTAGAGCCTGCAGGTGCGCAATTAGCAACTCAGGCGGCGGCCGGTGCCGGCTACTTCGCGGGGTCGCCGACGCGGGGGGACTGGTCGCGGCTCAGATACGCCACCGCGCCGATCACGGCGGCCACCGCCAGCGAGCCCAGCCCCAGCCAGATCGCGGCGCCGGTGAACGAGCGGGCGCTGGGATCGGTATAGCGGGCCTGCGCGTTCATCGTGCTGACCACGCCCGGGCGCAGCTTCCACTGGACGATCTCGGCGGCGACCTGATCACCGTTGGTCGAGGTCACCTCGCCGGGAAACGACACGGACAACGACACGTCGGCCTCCGGATCGTTGAGCGAGGTGAGGTCGGCGCGGCCCTCGAGGATCACCAGGTCACCGGCCCGGCGCAACGAGATGTCGACGCCTGCGGCGTCGCGGTTCATGTTGGCCAGCTGCGGAACTTCGGCGAACGTCAGGTCGGAGAACACCGCCCGTGAGCCGACGTAGTCGTCGCGCTCGTACTCCGAAACCGCCACCTTGTTGGAGAACGGCAGGTTGTTGAGCAGCTGCGGACCCTTGTCGTCGGCGTTGCGCGGGATGGCCGCCGCGACGATCTGACCGGAGACCCGGTCATCGGGGGAGACGGTGATCGAGGCGCGCACCCGCACACACCCCACGGCCGTGGGCAACACCACGAGCAACAACAGAACGAGGGCCAGCAGCCGGGTTCTGCTGCCGCGCGTCGAAAGGGCCGGCACGTGGTCATCGTGCCAGACCGACGCGTCAAAGCGGCAGCGACCGCCCGAGGATGGCGAAGGCCCGGGGGTCTCCGGCGAAGTGGTAGCCACGGATGATGTCGGTGAAGCCGAGCCGGCGGTACAGCCGCCAGGCACGGTTGGCCTCGCCGTTGATCTCCGGCGTGGACAGCAGCACATAGGATTCCGCGCGGTCCGCGAGCAGCCGCCGCGCCAACGCCTCACCGAGCCCGCGGCCCTGCGCGCGCGGGTGGATGTGCAGCTCGGTGAGCTCGAAATAGCTCGTCATCAGCTCCGAGATCTGCGAGCGGTCCGCGCCCACCCGACGCAGACCGGCCACCACCTGCTGCTGCCACCACTGGTCGGGGGCCCCGCAGTAGCCGTAGGCGATGCCGAGCATCGGCGCGCGGGCCAGCGCGTCGGCGTCGGGCCCGTCCGGATCGGCCGCGTCGACGGCGGCGACGGCCTTCCAGCCCTGCCTGCGGGTGTGCTCAAGCCACATCGAGGCGCGCTGGTCCTCGGTGCCGCGCGGATATCGCATGGCGTCGACGTACACAGCGAGCGCGTCACCGAGCCGGCGTTGCATATCGCTCGGCGACAGATCGATGAGATGCGTCGCCAACTGTCCTCGCCTTCTCCGGAGGGTGGTGCGGGGTCTGCTTCCATTATTCGGTGAACCCGCTGCTGCTTCCCAGCGGCGGTGCACGTCATACAATCGGGGGTCCAACTAGGTGGTACGGCTCAGATAGACCTCGTATCATGACTGTTAGGTGCCCGTCGCAGCGGGTGCGACGGTTTTGTTTTTTTGAGATGGCCGGGTCGGCCCCGGGTTTCGAGGGAGGGACGAATGCCACTCTCCGATCATGAGCAGCGCATGCTCGACCAGATCGAGAGCGCGCTCTACGCCGAGGACCCCAAGTTCGCGTCCAGCGTTCGTGGTGGCACCTTGCGCGCTCCCTCGGCGCGGCGTCGCCTTCAGGGTGCCGCGCTCTTCGTGGTCGGTCTGGCGCTGCTGGTCTCGGGTGTCGCGTTTCCGGCGACCCAGATCAGTGGGTTTCCGATTCTCTCCGTCATCGGCTTCATGGTGATGTTCGGCGGCGTGGTGTTCGCGATCACCGGGCCGCGGGTCGTCGGCGGCCGGGACCGTGCCGCCGAACCGGGCGCACCGCGTCAGAAGCGGGCCAAGGGCTCCGGCGGCTCGTTCACCAGCCGGATGGAAGACCGCTTCCGCCGCCGCTTCGACGAATAATCCGCCACCGAACAAGGGGTAGTCCGCACGGGCTGCCCCTTTTTTCGTGTCTACCGCTCGCCCCACTGGGCCCCACCACGCGGCGGAGCGCCGAAGATTGCGCGCAGGGTCGTGGATCGCAGGCCATGACAGCCCTGGGTGCAGTATTGCGCGCGGCGGGTCGAGTCGCGTTTCGCCCCCACTTCACCCCACCGCGCTGACCTGGGGTTTTCGGATCGAGCGGTGGTCACCGCCAGGCGCTCGTGGCGCCAAGTGGGGAAACCGCGACATTGCAACGTTCAGTTAGAGGCAAAGTGGGGGAATGTGGGGTAAAGTGGCGGACAACGGAGCGACGGGCGGTTGGAGGTTGGCGAGATGTTTCTCGGCACCTATACGCCCAAGCTCGACGACAAGGGGCGGCTCACGCTGCCCGCGAAGTTCCGCGACGCGCTGGCAGGAGGGTTGATGGTCACCAAGAGCCAAGATCACAGCCTGGCCGTGTACCCGCGCGCCGAGTTCGAAAAGCTGGCCCGACGGGCGTCGCAGGCCTCCCGCAGCAACCCGGAGGCCCGCGCGTTCCTGCGAAATCTCGCTGCTGCCACCGATGAACAGCATCCCGATTCACAGGGTCGGATCACGCTGTCGGCCGATCACCGCCGCTACGCCAACCTGTCCAAGGACTGCGTGGTGATCGGATCGGTTGACTACCTGGAAATCTGGGATTCAGCGGCATGGCAGGAGTACCAGCAGACCCACGAAGAGAACTTCTCCGCGGCCACCGATGAAGCTCTGCACGACATCATCTGATTCGGCGGTCGACCGGCGTGCGGCCCGTGCATCGCGGCCTCTGCCCGAACCGGCCCTGGCGTACTTCCCCAACGCCAGGTCCGTGCTCTCGGACAGGGACCCCGGTGCAGCGGGCACGCTGCGCGGCGGCGTCGAAGACGCGAGGGCATATGCGAGAGGTATGGCGATGGCCCCGGAACCCCACGGACACGTGCCGGTCCTGCTCGACCGCTGCGTCGAACTTCTCGAACCGGCGCTGACCCGGCAGAGCGCCGACGGCACCGGCGCGGTGCTGGTCGACGCCACGTTGGGCGCGGGCGGACACGCCGAACGGTTCCTGACCCAGTTCCCAGGTCTGCGGTTGATCGGGCTGGATCGCGACCCCGACGCGCTGTGGATCGCCGGGGAACGGTTGGCCCCGTTCGGCGACCGGGTGATGCTGGTGCGCACCCGCTACGACGGTCTCGAAGGCGTACTTGCCGAAACCGGTTACTGGGCAAGCAAAGTGGACGGCATCCTGTTCGACCTCGGGGTGTCGTCGATGCAGCTGGACCGCACCGAGCGCGGGTTCTCGTATTCCGCCGACGCACCGCTGGACATGCGGATGGACCCGGACGCCACGTTGACCGCCGCCGAGGTCGTCAACACCTACGACGAGAAGGCGCTGACCCGCGCGCTGCGCGAATTCGGCGAGGAGCGCTTCGCCGGCCGCATCGCCGCCCACATCGTCCGCCGTCGCGCGCGTCAGCCGTTCGCCACCACCGGCGACCTCGTCGAGCTGCTGTATCAGGCGATCCCGGCGCCGGCCAGACGCACCGGCGGCCATCCCGCCAAACGCACCTTCCAGGCACTGCGCATCGTCGTCAACGGCGAACTGGACTCGCTGCGGGCCGCGCTGCCCGCAGCGCTTGCCGCGCTGGTGCCGGGCGGGCGGATCGTGGTGATGTCCTACCAATCCCTCGAGGACCGGATCGTCAAGCAGGCGTTCACCGCCGCGACGGCGTCCCGCACACCTCCCGATCTCCCGGTCGAGCTGCCCGGCCACGAGCCGGCGTTCGTGGCGTTGACCCGCGGCGCCGAACGCGCCGCGCCGGCGGAGGTGGAACTGAACCCGCGTAGCGCTTCTGTGCGGCTACGGGCACTGGAAAAGGTGAGGGGATCGGCGTGAAACCCAAGCAGGCCAAACGCAAAGCGCCGGTGCGCGGCGGTGACGAGCGTCGACGCAACCCGCGCAACCCACGCAATGCGCGCGATCCGCAGCGTCGCTCGGCCGACGCGCCGCCGCGGCGCAAACCCACCCGCGAGCAGCGCCCGGCCCGCTCGGCCCCGCAGACCGGCCCAATCCGGCGCCCGGTCGAACGCCCGGCACGGCCGAAGAACACCAGCCAGGCCAAGGCCCGGGCCAAGGCGCGTAAAGCCAAGGCGCCCAAGGTCGTCCGGCCACCGCTTCGCGAGCGGCTCATCGTCAAGCTCGCATCGATCGACCTCAACCCGCGGACCCTGGTCGCCCGGGTGCCGTTCGTGGTGCTGGTCATCGGATCGTTGGGCTTCGGCCTCGGCATCACGCTGTGGTTGTCCACCGACGCCGCGGAGCGGTCCTACCAACTCGGCAACGCCCGCCAGACCAACCAGGCGCTGCTGCAACAGAAAGAAGCCCTCGAACGGGAGGTGCTCGAGGCCCAGGCCGCGCCCGCGTTGGCCGAGGCGGCCCGCGAACTGGGCATGATCCCGTCACGTGACACCGCCCACCTGGTGCAGGACCCGGCAGGCAACTGGATCGTGGTCGGCACCCCGAAACCCGCGGAGGGCGTTCCGCCGCCGCCGCTGAACACGCCGCTGCCCGAGGCGGCGCCGCCGCCACCGCCTGCACCGCGTGTGGTGGAACCGCTCGAGCGCACGGTTCGGCTGCCGTCCGCCACCGAGCAGGTGCCCGGCGCTGTGCCGCAGGTACCCGGCGTCGTGCCGCAGGTACCCGGCGTCGTGCCGCAGATACCCGGTGCCGAAGTGCCCTACGCGGTGGCTCCGCCGCTGCCCGAGCACGCCTACCCCGGGCAGGCGCACGTACCCGCACAGGGGCCGCCGGGGCCGATCCCCGGTGCCCAACCGCCGCTGCCCGCGCCCGCGCCCGCGGTTGGCGCTCCGGCATGAGCCGCGGCGAGCGCCAGACCCGGCGGACGGCAAAACCCAAGCCCCGCACCACCACCCAGGAGCGCTCGGCAAAGGCGCGGCGCACCCGCACGCCGATCGTCGACTCCGGGCTGCGCAGCGCGTCGTTCGTGTTCCGGCACCGCACCGGCAACGCGGTGATCTTTCTGCTGTTGGTCGTCGCCGCCGCCCAGCTGTTCCACCTGCAGGTGCCCCGCGCCGAGGGCCTGCGGGCCGAGGCCGCAAGCCAGCTCAAGGTCATCGATGTGGACAAGGCGGTGCGCGGCGCGATCGTCGACCGCGACAACGACAAGCTGGCGTTCACGATCGAGGCGCGGGCGCTGACCTTCCAACCGGTCAAGGTCCGCAAGCAGTTGGAAGAGGCCAGGGCCAAGACCTCCGATGCGCCAGACCCCGACGAACGGCTGCGCGATATCGCCGCGGAAGTCGCGTCCCGGCTCAACAACAAGCCCGACGCGAAGACGGTGCTCAAAAAGCTCAGAAGCGACGAGACATTCGTCTATCTGGCACGCGCGGTGGATCCGGCCATCGCCGAGGCGATCCGGGACGAATTCCCCGAAGTGGGTGCGGAGCGCCAGGATCTGCGCCAGTACCCCGGCGGGTCGCTGGCCGCCAACATCGTCGGCGGCATCGACTGGGACGGGCACGGCCTTCTCGGGCTCGAGGATTCACTGGACGCGGCGCTGGCCGGCACCGACGGATCGATCACCTATGACCGCGGCTCCGACGGTGTGGTGATCCCGGGCAGTTACCGCAACCGCCATGACGCGGTGGACGGCTCCACGGTGGTGCTCACCATCGACGACGACATCCAGTTCTACGTGCAGCAGCAGGTGCAGCAGGCCAAGAACCTGTCAGGGGCCCAACACGTTTCGGCCGTGGTGCTCGACGCGAAAACCGGTGAGGTACTCGCGATGGCCAACGACAACACCTTCGATCCGTCCCAGGACATCGGCAGGCAGGAAAACCGGGAGCTGGGCAACCCGTCGGTGTCCGCACCGTTCGAGCCCGGTTCGGTCAACAAGATCGTCACCGCAGCGGGCGTCATCGAATACGGCCTGTCCCAACCCGACGAGGTGCTGCAGGTACCCGGTTCGATCCACATGGGCGGCGTCACCGTCGGCGACGCCTGGGAGCACGGCGTGATGCCCTACACCACCACCGGGATCATCGGGAAGTCCTCCAACGTCGGCACGCTGATGCTGGCGCAGCGAATCGGCCCGGAGCGGTTCGCAGACCTGCTGCGCCAGTTCGGACTCGGCCAGCGCACCGGGGTGGGACTGCCCGGTGAGAGCGCGGGTATCGTCCCGCCCATCGACCAGTGGTCCGGCAGCACGTTCTCGAACCTTCCAATCGGTCAAGGTCTTTCGATGACCCTGCTGCAGATGACCGGGATGTACCAGACCATCGCCAACGACGGGGTGCGGATTCCGCCGCGGATCGTCAAGACCACGATCGCGCCGGACGGCACCCGCACCGACGAGCCGCGCCCCGACGGCGTGCGGGTGGTGTCGCCGCAGACCGCCAAGACCGTGCGCAACATACTGCGCGCACCCGTCCAACGCGATCCGCGCGGCGTGCAGCAGGGCACCGGACCGCAGGCGGCCATCGAGGGCTATCAGGTGTCGGGCAAGACCGGCACCGCGCAGAAGATCAACCCGGCGTGCGGCTGCTACTACAGCGACGTCTACTGGATCACGTTCGCGGGCATGGCGCCGACGGAGGATCCGCGCTACGTCGTCGGAGTGATGGCCGACGACCCCGACCGGGCGGCCGACGGCGAGCCCGGCAGCTCGATGGCGCCGCTGTTCCACAACATCATGTCGTGGTTGCTGCAGAGCCAGAACGTGCCGCTGTCCGCCGACCCGGGCGCGCCGCTGGTGCTGGTAGCCGACTGACGACCGCTTGCGGCCGGACCTGCATGCCAGGCCGGTACTGTGTCATCCGCGATGAACCTGCGTCCCAGCCAACCTGCCGGCGCCGCACTCGGACAGCTCGCTGAGCAGCTGGCGGCGGCACCTGCCGCACCGGGCGCCATGCCGGACGTCGAGGTCACCGGCGTGACGCTGCGCAGCGGCGACGTCCGGGCCGGCGACGTGTTCGCCGCGCTGCCCGGCGCCGCCTCACACGGCGGGCGCTACGTCGACGAGGCGCTGGCCCGCGGGGCGGCGGCGGTGCTCACCGACCCCGAGGGGCTGCACCACATCGGCACCGGCGTCGCAGTGCCGGTCCTGGTGCATCCGGCGCCGCGAACGGTGCTCGGCGAGCTGGCCGCCACCGTGTACGGACATCCGTCGGAGCAGCTGCGGGTCATCGGCGTGACCGGCACGTCGGGCAAGACGACGACCACCTACCTGGTCGAAGCCGGGCTGCGGGCCGCCGATCGGGTCGCCGGGCTGATCGGCACCGTCGGCATCCGCATCGGCGGGCGCGACCAGCCCAGCGTGCTGACCACCCCGGAGGCCCCCGATCTGCAGGCCTTGTTGGCGGTGATGCTCGAAGCCGGCGTCGACACGGTGGTGATGGAGGTTTCCAGCCACGCGCTGTCGTTGGGACGCGTGGACGGCGTGCGTTTCGCGGTCGGCGGGTTCACCAACCTGTCGCGTGACCACCTGGACTTCCACCCGACGATGCAGGACTACTTCGACGCAAAAGCCCGCCTGTTCGACCCCGGATCGCCAACGCACGCAGAGGTTTCCGTGATCTGTGTGGACGACGACGCGGGACGTGCGATGGCGGCGCGCGCGCACCGCCCGGTGTCGGTGAGCACCACCGGCCGAGACGCCGACTGGCGCATCGAGGACATCCGCGCCGTCGAGACGGGCTCGGCGGCGGCCGCGCAGGACTTCACCGCCGTGGACCCCGCGGGTGTGCACCACCGGCTGCGCATCGGCCTGCCCGGTCGCTACAACGTGGCCAACGGGCTGCTGGCCGTGGCGCTGCTCGACGCGGTCGGAGCCTCACCCGAACAGGCCGCGCCCGGGCTGGCTACCGCGACGGTGCCCGGCCGGCTCGAGGCCGTCGACCGCGGGCAGGGGTTCCTGGCGCTGGTCGACTACGCGCACAAACCCGGCGCGCTGCAGGCCGTGCTCGAAACGCTGCGCGCACAGCGGCCCGGCCGGCTGGCCGTGGTGTTCGGCGCGGGCGGCAACCGGGACCCGGGCAAGCGCGCACCGATGGGCCGCGTCGCCGCCGAGCTGGCCGAGCTCGTCGTGGTCACCGATGACAACCCACGCGACGAGGATCCCGCCGACATCCGCGCGGCGATCGTGGCCGGCGCGACCGGCGGGGGAGCCGAGGTCGTCGAGATCGGCGACCGGCGCGCCGCGATCGAACACGCGGTGGCGTGGGCGCGGCCCGGTGACGTCGTGCTGGTGGCCGGCAAGGGCCACGAGAGCGGGCAGACCAGCCGGGGCCAGACCCGCCCGTTCGACGACCGCGACGTGCTGGCCGGCGCGCTGGAAGCATTGGAGCACCGCACATGATCGCGCTGTCGCTGGCCCAGATCGCCGACATCGTCGGGGGGCGGCTCACCGACATCAGCGCCGAGGACGCCGCGGCCACCAAGGTCACCGGAACCGTCGAATTCGACTCGCGCGCAGTCACATCCGGCGGGTTGTTCCTCGCGCTGCCCGGTGCGCGCTCCGACGGCCACGACCACGCCGCCGCCGCCGTCGCCGCAGGTGCGGTCGCGGTGTTGGCCGCCAGGCCGGTCGGGGTGCCCGCCATCGTCGTCACCCCGACGCCCACCCGCAGCGGCGCCGGGGTGCTCGAACACGACACCGACGGTTCGGGCGCGGCGGTGCTCGCCGCGCTGGCCAAACTGGCCGCCGCGGTGGCCGCCGAACTGGTCGACGGTGGGCTCAAAGTCGTTGGCATCACGGGCTCGTCGGGTAAGACCTCCACCAAGGACCTGGTGGCCGCGCTGTTGGCGCCGCTCGGGGAGGTGGTCGCGCCGCCCGGCTCGTTCAACAACGAACTCGGCCATCCCTGGACCGTGCTGCGCGCGACCGAGTCCACCGACTTCCTGGTGCTGGAGATGTCCGCCCGGCATCGCGGCAACATCGCGGCGCTGGCCGCTATCGCCGTCCCGTCGATCGCGGTCGTGCTCAACGTCGGCACCGCGCACCTCGGGGAGTTCGGCTCCCGGGAGGCCATAGCGGCGACGAAAGCCGAACTGCCCCAAGCTGTTCCATCCAGCGGCGCGGTGATCCTGAACGTCGACGACACCGCGGTGGCCGCGATGGCCGAGCAGACCAGCGCCCGGGTGGTGCGGGTGAGCCGGCAGCCGGGCGCCGCAGACGTCGACGTGTGGGCCGATGCGGTGACGTTGGACGCGTTGGCCCGGCCGCGGTTCCGGCTGCACGCCGACGGCGAGCAGGTCGACGTCGCGCTGGCGGTGCACGGCGACCACCAGGTGTCCAACGCCCTGTGCGCGGCGGCCGTCGCGCTGGAATGCGGCGCCACCCTCGAGCAGGTGGCCACCGCGCTGGCCGCCGCGGAACCGGTGTCCAAGCGCCGCATGGAGGTCGTGACCCGCGAGGACGGCGTGACGATCGTCAACGACGCCTACAACGCCAACCCCGACTCGATGCGCGCCGGGCTGAAGGCGCTGGCCGCCATCGCGCACGAGGGCCCACGCGCGCAGCGCAGGGGAGGTGGGGGACGCCGCAGCTGGGCGGTGCTCGGCGAAATGGCCGAACTCGGCGACGACGCGATATCCGAGCATGACAACATCGGTCGGCTGGCCGTGCGATTAGATGTGTCACGACTCATCGTCGTAGGAACCGGGAGGGCTATGAGCGCCATGCACCACGGGGCGGTGATGGAGGGATCGTGGGGCGCTGAGGCCACCATGGTCGCCGACGCCGACGCCGCGCTGGCGTTGCTGCGGGCCGAACTGCGCCCCGGCGACGTGGTGCTGGTCAAGGCGTCCAACGCGGCCGGGCTTGGGCCGCTGGCCGACGCTCTGCTCGAGGTCCCCGGCCCGGTCGACGGGACCAACGGATGAGGCAGATCCTCATCGCCGTCGGCATCGCGCTGACGGTGTCGATCCTGCTGACCCCGGTGCTCATCCGGCTGTTCACCCGGCAGGGCTTCGGCCACGAGATCCGCGAGGACGGGCCGCCCAGCCACCACAAGAAGCGCGGCACCCCGTCGATGGGCGGGGTGGCGATCGTCGCCGGGATCTGGGCCAGCTACCTGGGCACCCATCTGGTCGGCATCGTGATGGACGGCAAGGGCCCGTCGGCGTCGGGCCTGCTGGTGCTGGCGCTGGCCACCGCGCTCGGCCTGGTCGGCTTCATCGACGACCTGATCAAGATCAGGCGGTCGCGCAACCTCGGCCTGAACAAGACCGCGAAATCCGTCGGCATCTTGACCGCCGCGGTGATCTTCGGCGTGCTGGCCCTGCAGTTCCGCAACGCCGACGGGCTCACGCCCGGCAGCGCCGATCTGTCCTACGTGCGCGAGATCGCCACGGTCACGCTGCCGCCGGCGATCTTCGTGCTGTTCTGCGTGCTGATCGTCAGTGCCTGGTCCAACGCGGTGAACCTGACCGACGGCCTGGACGGGCTGGCGGCCGGTGCGATGGCGATGGTGTGTGCGGCCTACGTGCTGATCACGTTCTGGCAGTTCCGCAACGCCTGCGCGACCACGCCCGGACTGGGCTGCTACAACGTGCGCGACCCGCTGGATCTGGCGATCGTCGCGGCCGCCACCGCCGGCGCGTGTATCGGCTTCCTGTGGTGGAACGCCGCGCCGGCCAAGATCTTCATGGGCGACACCGGCTCGCTGGCGCTGGGCGGCATCATCGCCGGGCTGTCGGTGACCAGCCGCACCGAGATGCTCGCCGTGGTGCTCGGCGCGCTGTTCGTCGCCGAGGTGGTGTCGGTGGTCGTGCAGATCCTGGCGTTTCGCACCACCGGTCGCCGGGTGTTCCGGATGGCGCCGTTCCACCATCACTTCGAGCTGGTGGGCTGGGCCGAGACGACGGTGATCATCCGGTTCTGGCTGTTGACGGCGATCGCATGTGGCCTGGGGGTGGCGCTCTTCTACAGCGAGTGGCTGACCACCGTCGGGGCCTGACATGACCGACCTCGCGCCGCTGCGGCCGGGCGCCCGGGTGCTGGTCACCGGCGCCGGCTTGACCGGGCGTTCGGTGAGCGCCGTGCTCGAACCCACCGGGGTGCGGCTGACGATCTGCGACGACGACCCGCTGGCCCTGCAGCGGCTGATCACGCCCGCCAAAGTCGTCACCACCGACGAGGCCATGGCGACCATCGGCGACTACGCGCTGGTGATCACCAGCCCCGGGTTCGCGCCGACGGCGCCGGTGCTGGCCGCCGCGGCGGCCGCTGACGTGCCGATCTGGGGTGACGTCGAGCTGGCGTGGCGGCTGGATCGCGCCGGCCGGTTCGGCCCGCCGCGGCGCTGGCTGGTGGTTACCGGCACCAACGGCAAGACCACCACCACCTCGATGCTGCACGCGATGCTGATCGCGGCCGGGCGGCGCGCGGTGCTGTGCGGCAACATCGGCAACCCGGTGCTCGACGTGCTCGCCGAACCGTCGGACATCTTGGCCGTCGAGCTGTCCAGCTTCCAGCTGCACTGGGCACCGTCGCTGCGACCGGACGCCGGGGTGGTGCTCAACGTCGCCGAAGATCACCTGGACTGGCACGGATCGCTGCAGGCGTATGCGGCCGACAAGGCCCGCGTGCTCGACGGCCGGGTCGCCGTCGTCGGGTTCGACGATCCGGTCGCCGCGGAGCTGCTCGCGGGTGCCGCCGCCGAGATCCGCACCGGCTTCCGGCTCGGCGAACCGGGCGCGGGTGAGCTCGGCGTGCGCGACGGGGTGTTGATCGACAACGCGTTCGGCGACCAGCTCCGGCTGGCCGAGGCCGCGTCGATCCCGGTCGCCGGTCCCGTCGGGGTGCTCGACGCGCTGGGCGCCGCCGCGTTGGCGCGCGCCGTCGACGTGCCCCCCGAGGCGATCGCCGCCGCGCTGGGCGGGTTCACCGTCGGCAGGCACCGCGCGGAGGTCGTCGCGACGGTCGACGGTGTCACCTACGTCGACGACTCCAAGGCCACCAACCCGCATGCCGCCCAGGCGTCGATCGCGGCCTATCCGCGGGTGGTGTGGGTGGCCGGCGGCCTGCTGAAGGGCGCGTCGGTCGAGGACCTCGTGGCGGCCGTGGCGGATCGGCTGGTGGCAGCCGTGCTGATCGGACGCGATCGCGAGCTGATTGCCGACGCGCTAGCGCGACACGCGCCGAATGTCCCCGTTGTTACGCCTGTGACGGGGGAGGATTCTGGGATGCTTGGGGCAAATGGGACAGATGAGGCGGGGCAGGCGGTGATGTCAGCCGTCGTCGCCGCCGCACGCGAGCTGGCCGAACCCGGCGACACCGTGCTGTTGGCGCCCGCCGGGGCATCCTTCGACCAGTTCAGCAGTTACGGGCACCGCGGCGACGCGTTCGCCACGGCCGTGCGCGCCCTGTCCAGGTAGCGCCGATGAGCAACATCCTGACCCGGTTGCGGCAACGCAGGGCAGGTGCGGCGCCCGACCCTGCCGAGCAGCCGCCCGGCCCGCGCGCGGCGCGCACCCGGTTCGGCAGCTGGCTGGGCCGGCCCATGACGTCGTTTCACCTGATCATCGCCGTCGCCGCGCTGCTCACCATGCTGGGCCTGACGATGGTGCTCTCGGCCTCCGGGGTCTACTCCTATGACCAGGACGGGTCGCCGTGGGTGGTGTTCGGCAAGCAGGTGCTGTGGACCGTGGTCGGGCTGGTCGGGTTCTACATCGCGTTACGCACCCCGGTGCAGGTGATGCGCAGCCTGGCGTTCACCGGCTTCGCCATCACCATCGTGCTGCTGATCCTGGTGCTGGTGCCCGGAATCGGCAAGGTGGCCAACGGATCTCGCGGCTGGTTCGTGGTCTCGGGCTTCTCCATGCAGCCGTCGGAGCTGGCAAAGATCGCGTTCGCGATCTGGGGTGCGCACCTGCTGGCCGCGCGCCGGATGGAGCAGGCCTCGCTGCGCGAGATGCTGGTGCCGCTGGTGCCCGCCGCCGTGATCGCGCTGGCGCTGATCGTCGCCCAGCCCGACCTCGGGCAGACGGTCTCGCTGGGCATCATCCTGCTGGCGCTGCTGTGGTACGCCGGCCTGCCGCTGCGGGTGTTTGTGTCCTCGCTGTTCGCGATCATGGCCTCGGCCGCTGTGCTGGCCATGGTCGAGGGCTACCGGTCCGACCGGGTGATGTCGTGGCTGAACCCGCACATGGACACCCAGGGCTCCGGATACCAGGCGAAGCAGGCCAGGTTCGCGCTGGCCAACGGCGGGTTCTTCGGCGACGGGCTGGGGCAGGGCGCGGCCAAGTGGAACTACTTGCCCAACGCGCACAACGACTTCATCTTCGCGATCATCGGCGAGGAACTGGGCTTCATCGGCGCCGCCGGGCTGCTGTGCCTGTTCGGGTTGTTCGCCTACACCGGCATGCGCATCGCCCGGCGCTCGGCCGACCCGTTCCTGCGGTTGGTCACCGCGACCGCGACGCTGTGGATCATGGGCCAGGTCTTCATCAACGTCGGGTACGTCGTCGGGTTGCTGCCGGTCACCGGGCTGCAGCTGCCGCTGATCTCCGCCGGTGGAACCTCAACGGCCACAACGCTGTTCATCATCGGCATCATGGCCAACGCGGCGCGACACGAACCCGAGGCGGTGGCGGCCCTGCGCGCCGGCCGTGACGACCGGGTGAACCGGCTGTTGCGGCTGCCGCTGCCCGCGCCGTACGTGCCGACCCGCACCGAAGCGCTGCGCGACCGGCTCCGCACGCGCGAGGCGAAGCCGAAACAGCGGTCCGGGGCCGGCAAACCCGCCAAAGCGGCCAAGAAACCCGCGCGCAAGCCGGCCGCCGACAACCGGCGCAAAGCCCACGCGGCTGCCCGGCCGGTGCGGGCCGCAAGGCATCATGGAGGCGGCCGAGCTGAGAAGGGCCGACGGTCTCGCACATTGGAAGGTCAGCGTTACGGGTGAACGACACGGTATCGGTGGTGCTGGCGGGCGGCGGAACCGCGGGGCACGTCGAACCGGCGATGGCGGTCGCCGACGCGCTGACCGCGCTCGATCCGACGGTGCGGATCACCGCGCTGGGCACCGAGCGCGGGCTGGAAACCCGACTGGTGCCCGAACGCGGCTACCGGCTGGAGCTGATCACCCCGGTTCCGCTGCCCCGTAAACCGTCCGCTGACCTGCTGCGACTGCCGGTACGGTTGCGCCGCGCGGTGCGCCAGACCCGTGCGGTGCTCACCGACGTCCGCGCCGACGTCGTCGTCGGGTTCGGCGGATACGTCGCAGTGCCCGCCTACCTGGCGGCGCGCGGCCGCTTCGGCCGCGGTGGCGTTCCGGTGGTGGTACACGAGGCCAACGCCAGCGCCGGCTGGGCCAACCGGGTCGGCGCGCGCTCGGCGCGCCGGGTGCTGTCCGCGGTGCCCGACCCGGGTCTGCGCGGCGGCGTCGAGGTGGTGGGCGTGCCGGTGCGCGCGGCGATCACCGCGCTGGACCGCAACGCGTTGCGCGCCGAAGCACGGGCCCACTTCGGGTTCGCCGACGACGCGAGGGTGCTGCTGGTGTTCGGCGGATCCCAGGGCGCCCAGTCACTCAACCGTGCGGTGGCCGCCGCGGCCAAAGACCTGGCCGCCGCGGGGATTTCGGTGCTGCACGCGCACGGCAGGAAGAACACGCTGGAACTTCGCGAGCCCGCCGACGGCGACCCGCCCTACGTCGCCGTTCCGTACCTGGACCGGATGGATTTGGCCTACGCCGCAGCGGATCTGGCGATCTGCCGCTCGGGAGCGATGACGGTCGCCGAGGTCACCGCGGTCGGGTTGCCCGCGGTCTATGTGCCGCTGCCGATCGGCAACGGCGAACAACGGCTCAACGCGCTGCCGGTGGTCAACGCCGGCGGCGGCTTGATGATCGACGACGCCGAGCTGTCCCCGGCTTTCGTCGCAAACACCGTGGCCGGTCTGCTCACCGACACCGGCCGGTTGCAGTCGATGACCGCCGCCGCGGCGCTGGCCGGGCACCGCGACGCCGCGCAGCGGGTCGCCCAGATCGCGCTCGACGTCGCGCGCGCCGACCGTGGGGGCGCCCGGTGAACATGGACCTGCCCGATGATCTGCAGCGGGTGCACATGGTCGGCATCGGGGGCGCGGGGATGTCGGGTATCGCGCGCATCCTGCTGGACCGCGGCGGCATGGTGTCGGGTTCGGACGCCAAGGAATCGCGCGGTGTGCTGGCCCTGCGCGCACGCGGCGCGGTGATCCGCATCGGCCACGACGAGTCCTCGCTGGACCTGTTGCCCGACGGCCCCACCACCGTGGTCACCACCCATGCCGCGATACCCAAGACCAATCCCGAACTGGTCGAGGCGCGCAGGCGCGGCATCCCGGTGGTGCTGCGCCCGGTGGTGCTGGCCAAGCTGATGACCGGCCACACCACGTTGATGGTGACCGGCACGCACGGTAAGACGACCACCACGTCGATGCTCATCGTCGCGTTGCAGCACAGCGGGTTTGACCCGTCGTTCGCGGTCGGAGGCGATCTGGGGGAGGCCGGCACCAACGCGCACCACGGCAACGGGAACTGTTTTGTCGCCGAGGCCGACGAAAGCGACGGTTCCCTGCTGGAGTACACGCCCGACGTCGCGGTGGTGACCAATATCGAGGCCGACCACCTCGACTTCTTCGGCAGCGTCGAGGCCTACGGAGCGGTGTTCGACGATTTCGTCGAACGGCTCAGACCTGGTGGGGCAGTGGTGGTCTGCGCCGACGACCCGGGCGCGGCCGCGCTCGGCGAGCGCACCGCGGCGTTGGGCATCCGGGTGTTGCGCTACGGCAGCGATCCCGGCCGTCCGTTGGACGCCACCCTGCTCAGTTGGGAGCAGCACGACACCGGCGCGGTGGCGCACATCCAGTTGGCCGGCGAACCGCACGCCCGGGTGATGCGGCTCTCGGTGCCGGGACGTCACATGGCGCTCAACGCACTCGGGGCGCTGCTGGCGGCGATGCAGGTCGGCGCCCCGGTCGACGCGGTGCTCGACGGGCTCGCCGGATTCGAAGGGGTGCGACGGCGATTCGAGTTGGTCGGGACCGCATACGGGGTGCGGGTCTTCGATGACTACGCGCACCACCCGACCGAGGTCCGCGCCACCTTGAGCGCGTTGCGCACCGCGACCGCACAGGCCGGGCGAGGCCGCGCCATCGTGGTCTTCCAGCCGCACTTGTATTCGCGCACAGAGACTTTCGCGCGTGAGTTCGGCAAGGCGCTCGACGGGGCCGATCAGGTGGTGGTGCTCGACGTGTACGCCGCGCGCGAACAACCGATCGCCGGGGTGAGCGGCGCGAGCGTCGCCGAACACGTCAGCGTGCCGGTCCGATACATCCCGGACTTCTCCGCCGTCGCCGAACAGGTCGCCGAGATCGCCGAGCCCGCCGACGTCGTCGTGACCATGGGCGCCGGTGACGTGACGATGCTCGGCGCCGAAATCCTTGCCGCGCTACGCGCCAAGGCCAACCGCACCACACCGGGTAAATCCGGAACGACGCTGCGATGACGGAACCGACGGACGCGGGCGCCGGTTCGGAAGCAGGACCGGTGATGCCGGCGGCCGCACCGGATTACGAGGGGCCGCGGCGGCGGGCCCGCCGCGAGCGCGAGGAGCGACGCGCCGCCCAGGCCCGCGCCACCGCGATCGAACAGGCCAGGCGCGAAGCCAAACGCCGCGCGATGGGTCAGGCCGTCGTCGAGACGAAAAAGCTTGGCAGGGGCACGGTTCGGGGCCTGAAGATGCTGATGTGGACGGCGCTGCTCAGCGTCGTCGTGGTGGGGCTCGGCCTGCTGCTGTACTTCACCCCGGTCATGTCGGCGCGCAACATCGCGGTCGTCGGCCTCGAGGTCATCCCCGAAGAAGAGGTCGTCGGCGCGGCCGCGGTGGCGCCCGGCACGCCGTTGCTGCAGATCAACACCGACTCGGTGGCCGAACGGGTCGCGATGATCCGCCGGGTGGCCAGCGCGCGCGTGCAGCGGCAGTACCCGTCGACGCTGCGCATCACCGTCGTGGAACGGGTGCCGGTCGTGGTCAAGGACTACCCGGACGGTCCGCACCTGTTCGACCGCGACGGGGTGGACTTCGCCACCGAGCTGCCGCCGCCCGGCGTGCCGTACCTCGACACCGAGACGCCGGGGCCCAACGATCCACCGACCGAGGCCGCGTTGCAGGTGATGACCTCGTTACCGCCGGACGTGGCCGCCCAGATCGCGCGGATCTCCGCGCCGTCGGTCGCCGCGATCACGTTGCAGCTGATCGACGGTCGCGAAGTGGTGTGGGGCACGACGGATCGCACCGAGGAAAAAGCGCTGACGCTGGCGGCCCTGCTCACCCAGCCGGGCCAGGTCTACGACGTGTCCAGCCCGGATTTGCCCACGGTCAAGTAGCGCCGCGCGCCCGGCATCGCAGAAGTCCAGAAAATTCTCGACACGCGCGTCGGCGCGCCTGCATGGATACCCCGCGACCTCGTCCTACCGTTCTGGTTGCGCGGAACAACTTGACATAACTATAACCCTCTGGTTGAGGTTGAGAGTTTACGGGATGTGTTCAAGCCGTTCGGCGTCCGCACCGGCAACCAGGGAGGAAGGGCGATCCATGACCCCCCCGCACAACTACCTCGCCGTGATCAAGGTCGTCGGCATCGGCGGTGGCGGCGTCAATGCCGTCAACCGGATGATCGAACAGGGCCTCAAGGGCGTCGAGTTCATCGCGATCAACACCGACGCTCAGGCGCTGTTGATGAGTGACGCCGACGTCAAGCTCGACGTCGGCCGTGAGTCCACCCGTGGTCTCGGCGCCGGCGCCGACCCCGAGGTGGGGCGCAAGGCGGCCGAGGACGCCAAGGACGACATCGAGGAGCTGCTGCGCGGCGCCGACATGGTGTTCGTCACCGCCGGAGAAGGCGGTGGCACCGGCACCGGCGGCGCACCCGTCGTCGCCTCGATCGCCCGCAAGCTCGGTGCGCTGACCGTCGGTGTGGTGACGCGGCCGTTCTCGTTCGAGGGCAAGCGCCGCAGCAACCAGGCCGAGCTCGGGATCCAGGCGTTGCGCGAGAGCTGCGACACCCTGATCGTCATCCCCAACGACCGGCTGCTGCAGATGGGTGACGCCGCGGTGTCGCTGATGGACGCGTTCCGCAGCGCCGATGAGGTGCTGCTCAACGGCGTGCAGGGCATCACCGACCTGATCACCACCCCGGGCCTGATCAACGTCGACTTCGCCGACGTCAAGGGTGTGATGAGCGGTGCGGGCACCGCATTGATGGGCATCGGCTCCGCACGCGGCGACGGCCGTGCGCTCAAGGCCGCCGAGATCGCGATCAACTCGCCGCTGCTGGAAGCCTCGATGGAAGGGGCCCAGGGCGTGCTGTTGTCGGTGGCCGGCGGCAGCGACCTCGGGCTGTTCGAGATCAACGAGGCCGCCTCGCTGGTGCAGGACGCCGCACATCAGGACGCCAACATCATCTTCGGCACGGTGATCGACGACTCGCTGGGCGACGAGGTCCGCGTCACGGTGATCGCGGCGGGCTTCGATTCCAGCGGGCCGGGCCGCAAACCGGTGCTGAGCACGTCGGAGGCGTCGCCGATCGAACCGGGTAAGGCGGGCAAGGTGAGCACCTCGCTGTTCGAACCGGCCGATGCGGCCAGCGTGCCTGCGCACACCAACGGTGCGACGGTCAGCATCGGCGGCGACGACGGCGGCATCTCCGACGACGACGTCGACGTCCCGCCGTTCATGCGCCGCTGAGAGCCTGGCGGCAATACTGGCGACCGTGACGGTTCGCATTCGGCGCGTGACCACCACCCGCGCAGGCGGCGTCTCCGCGCCGCCGTACGACACCTTCAACCTCGGCGACCACGTCGGCGACGACCCCGCCGCGGTTGCGGCCAACCGCAAGCGGCTGCGCGAAGCGATCGGCCTCGGCGACGACGGGGTGGTGTGGATGAACCAGGTGCACGGCGACCACGTCGCGGTGGTCGATGGCCCGGCGCCCACCGCGATCGACAACACCGATGCGCTGGTGACCGCGACGCCGCGGCTGGCGCTGGCGGTGGTGACCGCCGACTGCGTGCCGGTGTTGATGGCCGATGCGCGCGCCGGCGTGGTGGGCGCCGTGCACGCCGGACGCGTCGGCGCCCAGAACGGCGTGGTGGTGCGCGCGGTCGAGGCGATGCTGGGACTGGGCGCACACGCCGAAGACATCTCGGCGCTGCTGGGCCCCGCGGTCAGCGGACGCAACTACGAAGTGCCCGCCGCGATGGCCGACGAGGTGGAGGCCGCGCTGCCGGGCAGTCGTACCGTGACGGCCAGAAACACCCCGGCCCTGGACCTGAGGGCCGGAATCGCCCGGCAGCTGACGAGTTTGGGGATCACCGCGATCGACATCGATCCGCGGTGCACCGTCGAGGACACCAACCTGTTCAGCCACCGGCGCGGCGCCCCCACCGGTCGGCTGGCGTCGTTGGTGTGGATGGAATGACGGCGACGGTGGCGACGACGCGCGAACTCGAACTGGCCGAGGCGCTGAGCGCGCTGCGGGCCCGCATCAGCCGCGCCGCGCAGGCGGCAGGACGCGATGAAAACGACATCGAATTGCTTCCGGTGACGAAGTTCTTTCCGGCCTCCGACGTCCTGATTTTGACGCAATTGGGATGTCGCGCTTTCGGTGAGTCCCGCGAACCCGAAGCCTCCGGCAAGGTCGCGGAGCTGCGCGAAATGGCGGGGCCGACAACCGTGCACTGGCACATGGTCGGGCGGATTCAGCGCAACAAAGCGCGCGCGATCGCCGGCTGGGCGTATGCGGCGCACTCGGTGGACAGCCGCAAAGTGCTCGACGCGCTGGAGCGCGTGGCCGCGGAGGCGCTGGCCGACGGGCGACGCACCGAACCGTTGCGGGTCTACATCCAGCTCAGCCTCGACGGCGACGAACGCCGGGGCGGCATCGACGTGGCACGCACCGATCTCGTGGACGAAATGTGTGCGGCCGCCGACGCCGCCGAAGCGCTGGAGTTCGCGGGGCTGATGGCCATTCCGCCGCTTGGTGCGGACCCCGACGCGGCGTTCGGCCGGTTACAAACCGAGCATCAGCGGGTACAAAACCGCTATCACCAGCGGCTCGAGCTGTCGGCAGGGATGTCTGACGATCTCGAGGCGGCGATCAAACACGGCTCCACATGTGTGCGTGTCGGTACCGCGCTATTGGGGCAACGTCCTCTAACGTTCCCATGAGTAGTCACTCTAGTCACATCTTCATCACAGACACCAGAGCCTGAGTTCCCAGAAGGGTCGAGCGATGAGCACACTGCACAAGGTCAAGGCTTACTTCGGCATGGCGCCGATGGATGACTACGACGACGAGTACTACGACGAAGACGACCGCGCGCCCGTGCGCAGCTACTCGCGTCGCAGCCGGGACGACCGGTTCGACGACGACGGGTATGGGCGCGGCTACGACGACCGCGACTACGACGATCCGCCCGGCGGCTACCGCGGCGGATACGCCGACGAGGGCCGGTTCGAACCCCGGCTGCGTGGCCCGCGTGAATTCGACCGGCCCGCACCGCGATTCGGCGGCGCGCTGCGCGGCGCAACCCGCGGTGCGCTGGCGATGGACCCGCGCCGGATGGCGGAGCTGTTCGAGGCGGGCAGCCCGCTGTCCAAGATCACCACGCTTCGGCCCAAGGACTACAGCGAGGCCCGCACCATCGGTGAGCGGTTCCGCGACGGCACCCCGGTGATCATGGATCTGGTCACGATGGACAACGCCGACGCCAAGCGGCTCGTCGACTTCGCCGCCGGCCTGGCCTTCGCGCTGCGCGGCTCGTTCGACAAGGTTGCCACCAAGGTGTTCCTGCTGTCTCCGGCCGACATCGACGTCACCGCCGAAGAGCGGCGCCGCATCGCCGAGGCCGGCTTCTACGCCTATCAGTAGGCCCGCTCGGCGGTACCGGTAGGCTGGCCTGGCGCTTGAGGCTGCCAGTAGCCGAGGGCCCCAGTTCTTGCCAACCGTTCACATTGTCCGTAGCGAGGTCGCCCCGTTGTCGCAGTTCTTCCAGATCCTGGGCTTCGTCCTGTTCGTGTTCTGGCTGCTGCTCATCGCCCGGGTAGTGGTGGAGTTCATCCGCACGTTCTCCCGCGACTGGCATCCCAAGGGCGCGACGGTGGTCATCCTCGAGTTGATCATGACCGTCACCGATCCGCCGGTGCGGCTGCTGCGTCGACTGATTCCGCAGCTCACGATAGGTGCCGTACGGTTCGACCTGTCGATCATGGTGCTGTTGCTGCTGGCCTTCATCGGAATGCAGCTCGCCTTCGGCGCCGCGGCCTGACCGCCGATCCGCACCGCGGCGGCGACGCCGGATTATTTGAAATTCGCTCTTAATTATCAACCTCACCTGCAACCGACGGGTCTGGTGTGACAGGATGGACGCCAGTTACGCCCAGTGGTAAACCAAGGCTCTACACTTTGAGATCGGTTGACGGTCCAGACTCCAAGGGGGCAGACGATGCCGCTCACACCAGCCGACGTCCACAACGTCGCGTTCAGTAAGCCACCCATCGGCAAGCGCGGCTATAACGAGGACGAGGTCGACGCGTTCCTCGACTTGGTCGAGGCCGAGCTGGCCCGCCTGATCGAAGAGAACACCGATCTGCGTCAGCGCGTCGCCGAACTGGACCAGGAGCTGGCGGCCGCCCGGGCCGACGGCGGGCAGGCGGCGCCGAGCGTTTCGCACTACGAGCAGCCTGCCGAGCCGGCGCCGCAGCCCCAATATGAGGCGCCCGCCGCGCCTGCCGCGGCCACCGAGGACCAGCATCTGCGCGCGGCCAAGGTGCTCAGCCTCGCGCAGGACACCGCCGACCGGTTGACCGGCAGCGCCAAGGCCGAGTCCGAAAAGATGCTCGCCGACGCACGTGCGCAGGCCGACGCCATGGTCAGCGAAGCCCGCCAGACCGCCGAGACCACCGTCGCCGAGGCGCGGCAGCGGGCCGATGCGATGCTCGCCGACGCCCAGACCCGCTCGGAGGCGCAGCTGCGTCAGGCCCAGGAGAAGGCCGACGCGTTGCAGGCCGACGCCGAACGCAAACACTCCGAGATCATGGGGACCATCAACCAGCAACGCACCGTGTTGGAAGGCCGCCTCGAACAACTGCGCACCTTCGAACGCGAGTACCGCACCCGGTTGAAGACCTACCTGGAATCTCAGCTGGAAGAGCTCGGCCAGCGCGGTTCGGCCGCGCCGGTCGACTCCGGAGCCAACAGCGAAAGCGCCGGCTTCAACCAGTTCAATCGGGGCAATAACTAACGCGCCGCAGCGTCCGTCCACCTAGGGTTGATCAATGCTGATCGTTGCGCTCGTGCTCGCCGTCATCGGCTTGGCCGCGCTGGTAACCGCAGTCGTCACCAGCAATGAACTGATCGCCTGGGTGTGCATCGGCGCCAGCGCCATCGGTGTGCTGCTGTTGATCGTCGATGCGGTGCGCGAACGAAGCAAAGGCGGCCGAGCCGACGAGGCCGAGACCACCGCCGAGACGGAGCAGTTCGACGCCGAGTACCCCGACACCGACGCGGACGTCGCCGCGGATCCGCCCCCGGATGACGCCGAGACCACGGTCGTCGAACAAGCCGAAGAGAACAACCGCTAAACCGTTGGGGTAGCGAGCAATTCGCGAACCTCGTCGTCGGTGACCTGACGGAAGTCGCTGAAGACCTGCCCGACCGCTTCGAACCCGGGCGGCATCGTCACGCACACCACCTCGTCGGCTTCGGCCGCCATCTCGCGGCACGCGGACGGCGCGCCCACCGGAACCGCGACCACCACCCGGGCCGGGCCGCCGGCACGCACCGCGCGCACGGCCGCGAGCATGCTGGCGCCGGTGGCGATGCCGTCGTCGACCAGGATCACGATGCGCCCGGCGATGTCGACCGGCGGACGGTCGCCGCGGTAGGCCTGCGCGCGCCGGTGCAGCTCCTCGGTTTCGCGCGCGATCACGTCCTGCAACTGTTCGTCGCTGATGCCGAGGCTGCGCACCACGCTGTTGTTGAGCACCATGCCGCCGCCGCTGGCCAGCGCGCCCATCGCCAGCTCGGGCCAGTGCGGCACACCGAGCTTTCGGACCAAGAACACGTCCAGCGGTGCGCGCAGCGCCGAGGCCACGTGCCATCCGACCGGAACCCCGCCGCGTGCCAAACCCAGTACCAGCACGTCGTCGTTGTCGCGGTAGGACGACAACTCGTCAGCAAGAACCTCGCCGGCTTCCTGCCGGTTCGCAAAGACCCGCCCCGAATTCCGTCGGGCCAGGCCACCCCATCCGCTCATCGCAGTCACTTCGCTATCGGGAACGCTTTCAGCCTACGACCCTTTGTCCTCGAAGCCGACGCAATGGTCGATTCAGCGGCCGCAAACCAGCCCAAACGTCGGTCTCGGCGCCATCGTTCGAACCTGATTAACGCGGCGACATTGGGGCATCCTGTGGCGTGTCAGACCTGGCGGAGTGGTTCCTGACCGACGCGGAACGCGGCAACCCCGATACGTGCCTGCCGGCGTGGTGCGAGGGCAACCGCGCCGAACCGCTGATCCACGGTGCGACGTACTTCGACCACCTGGCCACCGAGGTGGAGGCGCTGCGCGCCGGTGACCATCTGTTCTTCACCGACTGGCGCGGCGACCCGGACCAGAAGATGCGCGACGGCGGGCCGACCGTGCGCGAATTGTTCTGTCGCGCAGCGCAACGCGGTGTCGTCGTCAAGGGTCTGGTGTGGCGGTCGCATCTGGACAGGTTCCACTACAGCGAGCAGGAGAACCAGCATCTCGGCGAGGCGATCGAACGGGCGGGCGGCGAGGTGCTGCTGGACCAGCGGGTGCGTGTCGGCGGATCGCACCACCAGAAGATGGTCGTGATCCGGCATCCCGGCGCGCCGGAGCGCGATGTGGCGTTCGCGGGCGGCATCGACCTGTGCCATTCCCGACGCGACGACGCCAGCCATCGCGGTGACCCGCAGGCGATACGGATGGCCGAGCGGTACGGCGAGCACCCGCCGTGGCACGACGTGCAACTGCGGGTGCAGGGACCGGCCGTCGGCGCGCTGGACACGACGTTTCGTGAGCGGTGGAACGATCCGGCGTCGCTGGACATGCTCAATCCGCTGGCGTGGCTGCGGGATCGGTTGCGCGGCGCCGACATGGACGCCGACCGGCTGCCCGCCCAGCCGCCCGATCCGCCGCCATGCGGTCCGCACGCAGTGCAGGTGTTGCGGACCTATCCCGACGCGCATTTCGCGTACGAGTTCGCGCCGCGCGGTGAGCGCAGCATCGCCCGCGCCTACAACAAGGTGATCCCGCGAGCGCGCAGGCTGATCTATGTGGAAGACCAGTATCTGTGGTCCAAGCCCGTCGCGGCGCTGTTCGCCCGTGCACTGCAGCAGAATCCGCAGCTGCACCTGGTCGCGGTGATTCCACGCTATCCCGACGTCGACGGGCCGCTGGAGCTGCCGCCGAACCTGGTGGGCCGCTGGCAGGCGTTGTCGACCTGCCAGCGTGCCAGCCCGGATCGGGTGCACGTGTTCGACTTGGAAAACCACGACGGCAACCCCGTCTATGTGCACGCGAAAGTGTGTGTGGTCGACGATGTTTGGTCATGTGTGGGTAGTGACAACCTCAACCGCCGGTCGTGGACGCATGACAGCGAGCTGACCTGCGCGGTGCTCGACGCCGACGGGGTTTTCGCGCGGGACTTGAGGTTGCGGCTGTTGCGTGAGCATCTCGACCGCGCCGACGACGGCAGCACAGACGGCGCGTTGGCGGACCCGGCCGCGGCGGTCGGCGAAATCGTCGAGGCCGCGGAGGCTTTGGAGCAGTGGCATACGTCCGGGCGGCGTGGCGCGCGTCCGCCCGGGCGACTGCGCCCGCACCGGCCCGAACGGCTGGGCTGGCCGACGCGGCTGTGGGCGTCGCCGGTCTACCGGTTGGCCTACGACCCCGACGGCCGGGCGTGGCGCGACCGAATCAGGCGCAGGCTGTGACGTCGTAGATATACGCGCATGCGCTGATGTTTTCACGTACGCGCAGGTCCCATGCTGGATAGCATGAGCGCGATCGAGTGGAACGAGCTTGGCGTGAGCGGACTGCCGACCGGAACGGTGACGTTGCTGCTGGCTGACGTCGAGGGTTCCACCGTGCTCTGGGAAGCCCAGCCCGACGAGATGTCGGCGGCGATCGCGCGGTTGGACTCAACCCTGGCGGGCCTCATCGCCGTGCACGACGGGGTTCGTCCGGTGGAGCAGGGCGAGGGGGACAGTTTCGTGCTGGCGTTTGCCCGGGCCAGCGACGCGGTGGCGTGCGCTCTGGAGTTGCAGCGAGCACCGCTGGCACCGATCCGGTTGCGTATCGGCATCCATAGCGGCGAGATCCAGTTGCGCGACGAAGGCAACTACATCGGCCCGACGATCAACCGTACGGCCCGACTGCGCGACCTCGCGCACGGCGGGCAGACCGTGCTGTCGGGTGCGACGAAGGCGCTCGTAGTCGACAACCTGCCTGCCGACGCATGGCTGAACGAACTCGGTAGCCATGCGTTGCGTGGGCTGCCGCGACCGGAACACGTTGTGCAGTTGTGTCATCCGGACATCCACAATGAGTTCCCGGCATTGCGCACATCCGAAAGGGTTCCGGCTCACAACCTGCCCGTCCAGTTGACGACCTTCATCGGGCGCCACGAGGCGATGAGCACGGTACGCGATTTCCTGGCAGGTAATCGGCTGGTCACCCTGACCGGTGCGGGAGGCTCGGGAAAGACTCGGCTGGCCGTCGAGGTGGCCGCCGAGCTGAATGCCGAATTCCCCGACGGCATCTGGTACGTCGACCTGGCGCCCATCACAGACCCACTCGTCGTACCGATCGTGACCGCGCGCAGCCTGGCCCTGCCCGATCAGCCGGGGCGCACACCCATGGAGACCATCCTGACGTTCATCGGCGGCCGCAAAACCATGCTGCTGCTCGACAATTGCGAACATCTGCTGGATTCATGCGGGCACCTGGCCGCAGAGCTGTTGAATGCCTGTCCTGCGTTGAGGATTCTTGCCACGAGCCGTGAACCGATTGGAATCGCCGGCGAAACCACTTGGCGCGTACCGTCGTTGTCGCTTTCCGACGAGGCCGCCGAGCTTTTCGCCGATCGGGCGCGGCGGGCGCGCTCGGAGTTCGTTCTCAACGACGACAACGCGGCTCTGGTCGAAGACATCTGTACCCGGCTCGACGGTATGCCGTTGGCGATCGAGCTTGCCGCGGCGCGGATTCGGACGCTGACGCTGTCACAGATCCTCGACAGCCTGCATGACCGGTTCCGCTTGCTCACCGGGGGTGCCCGAACGGCGGTGCGTCGCCAGCAGACACTCCGCGCATCGGTGGACTGGTCACATGCGTTGCTGACCGAACCGGAACGCGTGCTGCTGCGTCGCTCGGCGGTGTTCATGGGTGGCTTCGATCTGGACGCCGCACAGGCGGTCGGCGCAAGCAGCGAGGTGGAGCGCTACCAGCTGCTGGACCAGCTGACGCTGCTGGTCGACAAGTCGCTGATGGTCGCCGAAGAAGCACGGGGCGTGATGCGCTATCGGTTGCTCGAAACGGTGCGTCAGTACGCGTTGGAGAAACTCGGCGAGTCCGGTGAGGCCGACGAGGTTCGGCTCCGTCACCGCGATCACTACGTCGCAACGGCCACTTCGTTCGAGCAGGCCGCTCAATCCGGAATCGAGCACCTACTCGAGTGGGCCGAGGTCGAAATCGACAACCTGCGGGCAGCTTTCGTGTGGAGTCGCGAGATCCACGACATTCAGTCCGCGTTGCAGTTGCTTTCGTCGCTGAGCCAATTCTGGGCGCGCCGAGGCCGCTTTCGCGAAGCACTCGCAGGATTCGACGCGATCCTGCCGGATGAGTGTCCGGTCGGGATGGCCGACAATGTGTGGGTTCGCGGCGTCGCGGAGCACACGATTCTCGCGGCCGCAGTGGCCAGTCCGACCGATGCCCACCGCGCGGACCAAGCGTTGACGATCGCGCGTGGGCTCGAGGATCCGGCGTTGTTGAGCCGTATCGTCGCGGCGCGCGGCATGTTGGCGTTCTATGACGCCGAAGCCGCTCAACGCTACTTCGGGGAGGCCATCGAATGTGCGCGCGAGTCGGGTGATCGATGGCAGTTGTGCTGGGTACGCGGTCTGCAGGCGTCTGCGGCTAGTTTTGCCGGGGATTCGAGCGTCATGTACGAGGCCGCCGAGGAGGCACGGGTCATCGCCGGCGCGCTCGGCGACGCGTACTACGAACGTTCGGCTCGGGTATGGCTGGGCGTCGCGCTGTGGATGCGCGGCGAGCTGGTCGGCGCGGACCGGATACTCCGTGGCCTTGTGCGCGAGGCCGAACAGAGCGACGACCTGTTGACGAAGATTTTGGGCCTCACGGCCCATGGCGTCGTGCTGGCGGAGCTGGGACGGGTGGTCGAGGCCCACGACGCGGCGCGGGCATTGCAGTCCGCCGCCGAGGAGTTGGGCGGCTACTACGCAGATGTCGTACATACGGATCTCGCGTATGCCGCTCTGTCCGGTGGGGACGCCGCTGAGGCAGTGCGGGCCTGCGAAACCGCTTGGGACCGAACCATTCCCACGCGGCGATCTTTCATCATGGGCATCTGTCCGACGACCGCGGCGCTGCAGGCCAACGGAGACCTCGCCGCCGCGCGCCGCTGGGCCGACGAGGCCCTCGTGATTGTCATGGGTTTCTACCGGTTGGTCGTGCTCGCGGCACGCGCTTACGTCGCGATCGAGGAGGGTGCGCCCGAGCGGGCGGAGCGCGACGCGCATGACGCGCTGGCGATCGCAGCGGAAACCCAAAGTTGTCTGCGCCTCGCCGACATCTTGGAATGCCTGGCGCGCCTGAACACCGAAAGCAACGCTCAGCACGCTGTCCGGTTGCTCGGCGCCGCGGACACCATCCGGCAGCGCTCCGGGCAGGCGCGGCTCCCGCTCTACTACCCGGGCCACGACGCAATGGTCGCCTGTCTTCGAAAGAGTTTGGAACACAGCCAGTTCGACGCGCTTTGGTCGGAGGGGGCGGCGCTGTCAGCGGAGGACGCCATAGGCTACGCCCAACGCGGGCGCGGAACGCGTAAACGCCCGTCGAGCGGCTGGGCCTCGTTGACGCCCACCGAGCTCGATGTCGTGCGGCTGGTCACCGATGGCCTGGGCAACAAGGACATCGCCGCGCGACTTTTCGTGTCACATCGCACGGTGCAGACGCACCTGACGCACGTGTACGCCAAACTCGGGCTGACCTCGCGGGTCGCGCTTGCCCAAGAAGCAGCACGCCACAGCTGAGCCCGGTCCACTTGTCGGTGGCTTCGTTTAGGGTCGGGTCATGTTCGATATCAGCGCTCTGGCCTCGGTGGATGCCGGGGCGGACGAGGCGGGGTTGGTCGAGCGGATCGCGTGGTTGGAGCGGGTGAAGTCCGCGGCGGCTGCGGGTCAGGCCCGCGCGGCGGCTGCCCTTGATGCCAAGCGGCGTGCGTCGGAGGCGGCGGCGGGGGTGCCGCGTTCTCGGCGGGGTCACGGGTTGGCCAGTGAGGTGGCGTTGGCGCGCCGTGAGGCGCCGACGTGTGGGGGTCGGCATCTGGGTTTTGCCAAGGCGCTGGTGTTCGAGATGCCGTATACGTTGGCGGCGTTGGAGTGTGGGGCGCTTTCGGAGTGGCGGGCGACGTTGATCGTGCGCGAGTCGGCCTGTCTGAGTGTCGAGGATCGGCAGAGCTTGGATGCCGAGATGTGTGCCGATGTCGCCGGTTTGGATGGGTGGGGCGATAAGCGCATTGAGGCCGAAGCCAAGAAGATCGCCTATCGGCTCGATCCGCAGGCGGTGGTCGATCGGATGGCCAAGGCCGAAAAGGACCGCAACGTCAGCGTGCGCCCGGCCCCGGATTCGATGACGTATGTGACGGCGTTGTTGCCGGTGGCGCAGGGGGTGGGGGTGTATGCGGCGCTCAAACGCGCCGCCGACACCACCTTCGATGACCGCTCGCGGAGCCAGGTGATGGCCGACACGCTGGTCGAACGGGTCACCGGGCGCCCCGCCGAGCAGGCCGAGCCGGTGGCGGTGAACCTGGTGATCAGCGATCAGACGCTGCTCGGTGATGATGAGCACCCCGCGGTGGTCGATGGTTACGGGCCGATCCCGGCGTCGGTGGCGCGCAAGGTGGTGGCCGCGGCGGTGGCCGACAAGAAGTCGGTGGCCACGTTGCGGCGGTTGTATCGCCACCCCAAATCGGGGGCGTTGATCGCGATGGAGTCACGCGCGCGGCGGTTCCCGAAAGCGTTGGCGACCTTTATCGGGTTGCGCGATCAGCGATGTCGCACCCCGTACTGTGATGCCCCGATCCGGCACCGCGATCACGCGTTACCGCACCATCGCGGTGGGCCCACCGATCGGGTCAACGGGTTGGGCACGTGTGCACGGTGCAACTACGCCAAGGAAGCCCCGGGCTGGCAGGTGCGCGGCTCTGAAGTCGACGGCGCACATGAGGCCGATTACATCACCCCCACCGGGGCGCGGTATCACTCCAAGGCCCCGCCACCGCCGGGACCGCCGCCGGTCACGGTCAGCGAAGTCGAAATGCACATCAGCATCGAACTGGCCAACCTCCACGCCGCCTAACGCGCGGCGACGTGACCTGGCTCGCAATTGTTTCGCGCGGGTTTCATCGACCGCATCCCTGCCCCGCGCGGAAGTGAGCCAGTGTTGATATCGGTGATACGACAGTGCAACGGCCACGGAATGGGGTCGGGTCAGCCTTGTTCCCGTGAACACGTTGAGCCGCACGCGCACCATCGAGCACTGGGACGCTGAGGATGTCGAGGCCTGGGAGTCCACGAACAAACACATCGCCAAACGCAACCTGATCTGGTCGATCTTCGCCGAGCACGTCGGATTCTCGGTGTGGTCAATCTGGTCGGTGATGGTGCTGTTCATGCCGCAGGACATCTACCGGATCGACGCGGCAGGCAAGTTCTACCTCGTCGCGATCCCCACCTTGGTCGGCGCGGCGATGCGGATCCCGTACACGGTCGCGCCCGCCAAGTTCGGTGGGCGCAACTGGACGATCGTCAGCGCGCTGCTGCTGCTGATTCCGACCCTGATGACGCTGTGGGTGATGGGGCGTCCCGAGACGTCCTACACCACGTTCATGGTCGTCGCCGCGTTCGCCGGGTTGGGCGGCGGCAACTTCGCGTCGTCGATGACCAACATCAACGCGTTCTACCCCCAACGCCTCAAGGGCTGGGCGCTGGGCCTCAACGCCGGCGGCGGAAACATCGGTGTTCCGGTCATCCAGCTCGTCGGTCTGCTGG
This sequence comes from Mycolicibacterium pulveris, assembly GCA_050205315.1. GTDB lineage: Bacteria > Actinomycetota > Actinomycetes > Mycobacteriales > Mycobacteriaceae > Mycobacterium > Mycobacterium pulveris_A. The sequence goes on from JBNMRA010000002.1 coordinate 105,918, forward strand.
TGATCGCGACGGTCAGCAACACCGCGCCCGAAATCGTCTGTGCCATCTATCTTGTCCTGATCGGCGCCGCCGCGCTGGGCGCCGCGCTGTACATGGACAACCTCGGAAATCAGCGGTCCAACCTGGGCGCGATGGCAGAGGCATTGCGATTTAAGCACTCCTGGGTGATGAGCTTTCTCTACATCGGCACGTTCGGATCGTTCATCGGGTTCTCGTTCGCGTTCGGCCAGGTGCTGCAGATCAACTTCCTCGCCGCCGGCGACAGCCCGGCCCAGGCCTCACTGCAGGCCGCCCAGATCGCCTTTCTCGGACCGCTGTTGGGCTCGGTAGCCCGGCCGTTCGGCGGCAAGCTGTCCGACCGGATCGGCGGCGGCAAGGTGACGCTGTACACGTTCGTCGCGATGATCTTCGCCGCCGGAATCGTCGTCACCGCAGGCATGTTCGACGACCGCACCGCCGGGGCGGCCACCGACGGGCAGATGATCGCCTACGTCGTCGGCTTCATCGCCTTGTTCATCCTGTCCGGCATCGGCAACGGCTCCACCTACAAGATGATCCCGTCGATCTTCGAGGCCAAGGCGCAGGGCCGCACCGACTGGACGCGTAGCGAGAAAACGGCATGGTCGCGCAGCATGTCCGGCGCGTTGATCGGGTTCGCCGGCGCGATCGGCGCGCTGGGCGGCGTGTTCATCAACGTCGTGCTGCGCGCCTCCTACGTCAGCGACGCGAAGTCGGCCACCAACGCATTCTGGGTGTTCCTGGGCTTCTACGTCGTCTGCGCGGTCGTCACCTGGTTCGTGTTCCTGCGGATCCAAACCGCACGGGCCGGTACGGGCGAGCAGATCGACCGAGCACAGGCGCCGGTGACCACGACTTGACGGCGCCCATGACGGACACCGTGACCAAGACGGCGTGCTCGTACTGCGGTGTCGGGTGCGGCATCGAAGTGCACACCCGCACCGACGGTGACACCGGCCGACCCGTCATCGCCCGGATCACCGGTGACCGGTTGCACCCCACCAACGTCGGCCGGTTGTGCACCAAGGGCGCCACGCATGCGGAGATGATGCGCGCCGATGACGACCGGCTGACCTGCGCGCTGATGCGCCGCGGCGACGAGCTCGTCACGGCCGACGTCGACGCCGCGGTCGCCGAGGCCGGGCGACGGTTACGCGCCATCGTCGACGAGCACGGACCCGACGCGGTCGCGCTGTACGTGTCGGGCCAGATGTCCATCGAGGCCCAGTATCTGGCGACCAAGCTGGCGAAAGGCTTTCTGCGCACCGTGCACCTCGAGTCGAACTCGCGGCTGTGCATGGCCAGTGCGGGCACCGGGTTCAAACAGTCGCTGGGCGCCGACGGTCCACCCGGGTCCTACGACGACTTCGATTGCACCGACCTGTTTTTCATCATCGGATCGAACATGGCCGATTGCCATCCGATCCTGTACCTGCGGATGGTCGACCGGCTGAAGGCCGGTGCCAAGCTGATCGTCGTCGACCCGCGCCGTACCGCCGCCGCCGAACGCGCCGACCTGTTCCTGCAGATCAGACCCGGAACCGATTTGGCGCTGCTGAACGGTCTGCTGCACCTTCTCGTCGCGAACGGCGACATCGACCACCGGTTCATCGCCGAGCACACCGAGGGCTGGGAGGCGATGCCCGCCTTCCTCGCCGACTATCCGCCCGCCAAGGTCGCTGAGCTGACCGGGCTGGCCGAATCCGACATCCGCGCCGCGGCCCGCATGATCGCCGACGCGGGGGAGTGGATGACCTGCTGGACCATGGGGCTCAACCAGAGCACACACGGCACCGCGAACACCACCGCGATCTGCAACCTGCACCTGGCGACCGGCGCGATCTGCCGGCCGGGAAGCGGCCCGATGTCGCTGACCGGTCAGCCCAATGCGATGGGCGGCCGCGAAATGGGTTACATGGGACCGGGTTTGCCCGGACAGCGTGCGGTGACCTCGGATGCCGACCGCGCGTTCGTCGAACAGCGGTGGGGCCTGCCGGCCGGCACCATCCGCTCCGACGTCGGCACCGGCACCATCGACATGTTTCGCCGCACCGCCGACGGCGACATCAAGGCCTGCTGGATCATCTGCACCAATCCCGTTGCCTCGGTGGCCAACCGGGACACCGTGATCGAGGCGCTGCAACGCGCCGAGCTCGTGATCACCCAGGACGCCTACCGCGGCACCGCGACCAACCGCTACGCCGACATCGTGCTGCCCGCCGCGCTGTGGGCCGAATCCGACGGTGTGATGGTCAACTCCGAACGCAACATGACCCTGCTGCAGCAGTCGATCGAGCCGCCGGGACAGGCCCGGCCGGACTGGCAGCTGATCTGCCAGGTGGCAACGCATCTGGGCTTCGGCGAACACTTCCGCTACGACTCCAGCGGGCAGATCTTCGACGAGATCCGCGCTTTCACCAACCCGGTCACCGGATACGACCTGCGCGGCATCAGCTATGCGCGGCTGCGGCATTCCCCGCTGCAGTGGCCGTGCCCACCGGACGGCGACGCCCGAAACCCGATCCGCTACATCGAGGGTGGCTCACCGACGTTTCCGACACCATCGGGACGCGCACGGTTTCACGCCCGCCCGCACCTGGACCCCGCCGAAAGTGTCGACGACGCGTATCCGTTCGTGCTCAACACCGGCCGGTTGCCACACCAGTGGCACACGATGACCAAGACCGGCAGGGTCGCCGCACTCAACAAGCTCGACAACGGGCCGTTCGTCGAAATCCATCCCGTCGACGCCGCGGACCTGCACGTCGTCGAAGGCCAACCCGTGGAGCTGATCTCACGACGCGGCCGCGCGGTGCTTCCGGCCGTGATCACCGACCGGGTGCGACCCGGCAACTGCTTCACACCGTTTCACTGGAACGACGAACACGGTGAGCTGCTCACCGTCAACGCGCTGACCAACGATGCCGTCGACCCCGACTCGCTGCAACCGGAGTTCAAGGCGTGCGCGGTCAACCTTCGGCCAGTGGGCCCGGCACCCGCGGCCCGCACCACCGTCGCCCCGGAACATCCCGGCGACGGACCGCTGGTGCTGTGGGCGTCGCAGACCGGCACCGCCGAGCAAGTCGCCACCCAGTTGGCCGACCGGCTCGGCGATGCGCACCTGGTCAACATGGACGACGCGGAGTTGGCGCACCTGGGCGCCGGCCGTGACGTGTTCGTCGTCACCAGCACGTTCGGCGACGGGGAGCCACCCGACAACGGGGCGGGCTTCTGGGCACGCCTGGGATCGCCGGACGCGCCGAGGCTCGACGGCATCCGGTATGCGGTGCTCGGAATCGGTGACCGCTCCTATGCCAACTTCTGCGGGCACGCCAAGTCGATCGATACGCGGTTCGCCGCGCTGGGGGCGACGCGGCTGCTCGACCGCACCGAATGCGAGGCCCACGACGACGAACCGATGCGGCGCTGGGCCGACCAGGTCGGCACGCTACTCGGAAGGGCCAGCGCGCCGGCGACGGCGGTCGCCGAACCGTTCACCCGCGCGCAACCGATCGTCGTCCCGTTGGTACGCAACACCCTGCTGACCGCGCCGACGTCGCGAAAAGAGGTGCGCCAGTTCGGCTTTGACATCTCAGCCCATGAGGTCAGCTACGCCACCGGCGACTCGCTGGGGGTATTCGCCGAAAACGATCCGGTCGTGGTGGAATCCTGGCTGACCGCGACCGGGTTACGCGGCGCACAGGTCGTCGAGGTGGACGGCGCCGAGATGAGCCTGCGGGACGCGTTGACGACCCACTACGACATCTGCCGGGTCACCCCGGACCTGATCCGGTTCATCGCCGACCACAGCCGAGACGCCAAACCGCTGCGCGCATCAGGCAACAAGCTCGACAAGTGGTTGGTGGATCGCAACGGCCTGGATTTGGTGCAGCGATTCGTCGTGCACGCCGATCCGGTGGAGTGGCAGCAGGTGCTGGTGCGGCTGACCCCGCGCAGCTACTCGATCTCGTCGAGCCCGCTGGTCAGCCCGCACGAGGTGCAGTTGACGGTGTCGGTGGTGCGCTACCGCGGCGCCGACGGCGGCCCGCGCGGCGGGGTGTGCTCGACGTACCTGGCGGACCGGGCGGCCTCGGCGCCGGTGTTCTTACAGCGCTCGCCGCACTTCCGGCCCCCGGAGGACGGCGCGACGCCGATGATCATGATCGGGCCCGGCACCGGGGTGGCGCCGTTCCGCGGTTTTCTGCAGGAGCGCCGCGCACTCGGGCACACCGGCCGCAACTGGCTGTTCTTCGGCGAGCGGCACCGCCGCGAAAACTTCTACTACCGCGACGATTTCGAGGACATGGCCCGCGACGGCCTGCTCAACCGGCTCGACCTGGCGTTCTCCCGCGACCAGGCCAAGCCGGTGTACGTCCAGCACAAGATGCTCGACTACGGCGCCGACGTGTGGCGGTGGGTGGCCGACGGTGCGCACCTGTACGTCTGCGGGGACGCCGCCCGGATGGCCAAAGACGTCGACGCCGCGTTGACCAAGATCATCGAGAAGCACGGGCGCATGTCACATGAGAAGGCCCACGACTACAAACGCGAGCTGGTGGCCGCCAAACGCTACGTGCGTGACGTGTACTGATGTGGTGTCCGAGGTCGGGCTAGGGGTCGAGTTGGGCGGGGGCGACTCGGCACCCGGCGGCTAGGGCTCCGGCGTGCAGGCGTCGGTCCCAGACGGCGACGATCAGTTCCGGGTCGCCGATAGCCAAGGCGCTGGCCAGATGAACGGCGTCGGCTCCGCGCAAGGCATGGGCTCGGGTGAGGTAGCCGGCGTGCTGTTCGACCGTCGCGGTGAGCACGACGGGGCGCGTGGCGGCCCAGAATTCCTCCCAGTCACGCTCGGCGTTGGCGAGCCCGGATTCCGTTAGGTCGTGGTTGCGGGCCGCCGCGGCGAGTGCAGCGCGGACCTCGGGATAAGCCAGGCGGCTGGACAATACGGCGTCGCAGCCGTCCCACAACGCGGCCGCAAGGGCGCTCCCTGTCTCACTGGTGAGAAGTTTGACGAAGGCGCTGGCGTCGAAGTAGACGAGCGACACCGGTCAGCGCCGCTGATCGCTGACCCGGTCAGACACCGGCCGTCGCGGTCGGGGTTTGGCCCGGCCCGTAGCGACGGGCCGTCGGGCGGTGGCCTTGCCGATCACACCTTCGGCGGTCAGACGTTCCAAGGTATCCGTGCTGTCCAGCGCGACCAATCGCGCGATCGGAATCCCACGGTCGGTGACCACGACCTCACCACCCGCTCGGGCTCGATCGAGCCAATCGCTGAGGTGCGCGCGCAACTGGGTCACGGACACCTCCATACCGTAACTTTACGCTTGCTACACCTTTGATTTGTACATGTCGCTACTGGGGCTGCAGCGAGCAGCTGACAAATGGTGTCCGAGGGGGGACTTGAACCCCCACGCCCGTTAATAGGGCACTAGCACCTCAAGCTAGCGCGTCTGCCATTCCGCCACTCGGACCAGTTGTGGGCGACTAAGGCTATCGGATCACCGAGGCCGGACCCAAACCAAGCCCACCACCTCAATGGTACGAATGGTGGCGTGTCCCTGCCGATGCAAGCCGAAGCCGAAGTTGTTGACATCGTCAGCACCCTGATCCGGTTCGACACCACCAACACCGGCGAGCCGGAAACCACCAAGGGTGAGGCCGAGTGCGCCCACTGGGTCGCCGAACAGCTCCGGGAGGTCGGCTACCAGACCGAATACATCGAGGCCGGAGCGCCGGGGCGGGGCAACGTGTTCACCCGGCTCGAGGGCGCCGACCGCAGCCGCGGCGCGCTGATGCTGCACGGTCACCTCGACGTCGTGCCCGCCGAGCCGGCGGACTGGAGCGTGCACCCGTTCTCCGGCGCGGTCGAGAACGGCTACGTGTGGGGCCGCGGCGCGGTCGACATGAAGGACATGTGCGGGATGATGATCGCCGTCGCCCGCCATTTCAAACGCGCGGGCATCGTGCCGCCGCGCGACATCGTCTTCGGGTTCGTCTCCGACGAGGAAGCCGGCGGCAACTACGGCTGCAAGTGGCTGGTCGAGCGCCGGCCCGACCTGTTCGACGGGGTCACCGAGGCCATCGGCGAGGTCGGCGGCTTCTCGCTGACCATTCCGCGCCGCGACGGCGGTGAACGCAGGCTCTACCTGATCGAGACCGCCGAGAAGGCGATGATGTGGATGCGGCTGACCGGACGCGGCCGCGCCGGCCACGGCTCGATGATCAACGACGACAACGCCGTCACCGCCGTCGCCCAGGCGGTCGCCAAACTGGGCCGCCACCAGTTCCCGATCGTGCTGACCGACTCGGTCGAACAGTTTCTGTCGGCCGTCGCCGAGGAAACCGGCTACACGTTCGATACGAACTCACCCGACATCGAGGGGGCGATCGCCAAGCTCGGCCCGATCGCCAAGATCGTCGGCGCGACGCTGCGCGACACCGCCAACCCGACCATGCTCAGGGCGGGCTACAAGGCCAACGTCATCCCCGGCACCGCCGAAGCGGTGGTGGACTGCCGGGTGCTGCCGGGGCGGATGGCCGCGTTCGAACGCGAGGTCGACGAACTCATCGGCCCCGACGTCACCCGCGAATGGATCACCAACCTGCCGTCGTATGAGACCACTTTCGACGGCCAGCTGTTGGAGGCGATGAACGCCGCGATCCTGTCCGCCGACCCCGACGCACGCACCGTGCCCTACATGCTCTCCGGCGGCACCGACGCAAAACACTTCGCGCGGTTGGGAATTCGGTGTTTCGGGTTCGCGCCGCTGAAGCTGCCGCCGGATCTGGATTTCGCGTCGCTGTTCCACGGCGTCGACGAGCGGGTACCCGTTGACGCGTTGAAGTTCGGCACCCGAGTTCTCGAGCATTTCCTGCTGCACTGCTGATCACACAACCAAAGAGAGGGTTCTACCGTGGCTTTTGACTACAACCCCTACGAGTTCCTGCCCAAGCTGCCGTCGTTCACGCTGACCTCGGAGTCGGTCACCGACGGCCAGCCGCTGGCCAACGATCAGGTCAGCGGAATCATGGGCGCCGGCGGCTCCGACGTCTCACCGCAGCTGAGCTGGTCGGGATTCCCCGAGGAGACGCGCAGCTTCGCGGTCACCGTCTACGACCCCGACGCGCCGACGGCCTCGGGTTTCTGGCACTGGGCGGTGGCCAACCTGCCCGCCACCGTCACCGACCTGCCCGCCGGTGTCGGCGACGGCAGCGGACTGCCCGGCGATGCGCTGACGCTCGCCAACGACGCCGGCCTGAAGCGCTACCTCGGCGCCGCCCCGCCGCCCGGACACGGTGTGCACCGCTACTTCATCGCCGTGCACGCGGTCAAGGTCGAGAAGCTCGAGCTCGACGGCGACGCCACCCCGGCCTACCTGGGCTTCAACCTGTTCTCGAACGCGATCGCGCGCGCCGTCATCCACGGCACCTACGAGCAGAAGTAGGTCACTTCACCGGCCGCGAGCAGACGCAGAGGGCCCCAAAAGTGGGCTGAAAGGGGGCCTTCTATGTCTGCTCGCGGGGGAAAGGTTCGCGCGGCACACCCGAGCCGACCGCGTCGGCCAGCGACGCGAACCCGCCGTCGTGCAGGCGGGCGGCGATGCCGTCGTGAATGTGCTTGGCCCACAACCCGCCGCCGTACACGAACCCGGTGTAACCCTGCAGCAGCGAGGCACCGGAGGTGATGCGCTCCCATGCGTCGTCGGCGGTCTCGATACCGCCGACGCTGACCAGCACCAGCTGATCACCCACCCGGCGATAAAGCCTCCGCAGCACTTCGGTGGCGCGCCGCGCCACCGGCGGGCCGGACACCCCGCCGGGCCCCAGCTCCGCCACCCCCGGGGTGGTCAGCCCGTCACGCGAGACCGTGGTGTTGGTCGCCACGATGCCGGCCAACCCCAGTTCCGTTGCGAGATCAGCGATTTCGTCGACATCGCGATCGGACAGGTCCGGCGCGATCTTCACCAGCACCGGCGTCGACGTCTGCGCCTGCACCGCCGCCAGGATCGGCCGCAGCGACTGCACCGCCTGCAGATCCCGCAACCCGGGCGTGTTCGGTGAGCTGACATTGACCACCAGAAACGACGCCAACGGCCCGAGCAGCCGGGCGCTTTCGGCGTAATCGTCGACCGCATGCTCGGCCGGGGTGGCCTTGGTCTTGCCGATGTTCACCCCGATCGGCACGTCGGGCACGTGGCGGGCCAGTCGCATCGCCAGTTCACCGGCGCCGTGGTTGTTGAACCCCATCCGGTTGAGCAACGCGCGGTCCTCGGGCAGCCGGAACATCCGCGGCGCCGGGTTGCCGGGCTGGCCCTGCGCGGTCACCGTGCCGACCTCGGCGTAGCCGAACCCCAACGCACCCCAGGTGCGCAGACCGTCGCCGTTCTTGTCGAACCCCGCCGCCAAACCGAGCGGGCCCGCGAACCGCACCCCGAACACCGTGCTGGCCAGCACCGGATCGCGGGGCGCCAACCAGGCCGTCAGCGCCCGCCGCGCCACCCGCGGATAGGTGAGCGCACGCAGCAGCGCGAACACCCAGGTGTGAATGCGTTCCGGCGCGACCAGAAACAGCGCCCGCCGCAGCGCGCGATACATCAACGCCTCACAACGCGGGCTGCTCCGCGATACCCAACCGGTCCGCCGGTGTCTTCTTTCTACGCAGCAGCACCCGGCGGGAGCCGTCGTTGTAGAGCCGCACCCTCGTCAGCTCCCATCCGCGGTACTCGGCCTCGATCGACAGCCGGATCGACGCGCTGATCCGGGTCACATCCGGAGGCAGCCGAAGCGGAATCCACTCGTAGTCGTCGGACAGATCCTGTTCCCAGCCAGGGGGCATTCGACCGCGGTGCATAGCGCTCACGCAGGCACCGCCGCATTGGGAATCACCTGCACACCCGCTCCCGAGCCCGACACCACATACAGCGTGCCAGACCGTTCGTCGTAGGCCAGGGAGTTCGGCTGATGCACGGTTCGATATCGCACCTTCTCGACGGGGATGCCGGTGCCCAGATCGTAGCCAACGACGGTGTTGCTCGCGGTCTGCGACACCCACGCCAGCGTCGAGGAGCCGGCCAGCCCGTAGGGCGCGTCGTGCACCGGATAGCGCTGGCGAAGGATCAGCGGGTCGATGCCGAACACCAGCAGCTCACCGCCGCGCGTGTCGGTGACCAGGATGCGGCCGACCGGGTCAGCCGCGATCGACGTCGCGCCCTGACCGGCGCGCAGCGCCTGCCCGACCTGGGTTCCGTCTTCGGACACGGTGGTGACCGATGTCTGTCCGCGGTCCAGGACGACGGCCGTATTGCCCTGGGTGACAAGCGCATCCACCCGTGCGAAGACTTTGAGCTCGGCGCCGACGGTGGCCTCGGAACTCAGCGTGTACACCGCGCCGTCGGCGCTGCCGAGCACGAACCTGCCGTCGCTGCGGCGGGCGATGGCGGTGAAGTCGGTGTCCTGCCGGCCTTCCACGCTGATCGGGGTGGTGGCTCCCGAGGCCAGGTCGACCGTGAGGTAGCCACCGCGGGTAGCCAGGTACACCCGGCCGTCGTCATCGCCGGTCATGGCCCTCGCCGCACCGGGCAAGGCCACCTCGCGGGTGGCGCCCGTGGGTGAGACCACCGTCAGCACCGACGCCTCGGCCGGGCCTTCACCCAGCACCGCCAACGAACCCGTGACCGGGTCGAAATTTGCGGCATATGCGTCGCTGCGCAGCGGATACACCGCACCGGCGGGCTCGGCGACCACCGGCGGAGCGTCGGCGGCCTGAGCCGGGGGAATCGTCGCCGGCGGCGCGTCGACCGGGTTCGACGAGCATCCCGAAAACGAAAAAATTGCCAACACGAGCGCACAAATGCGAACGACCTGCATTGGCAGTTTTAGGGCAGACGGCAAGGGGTAGCTCTCGGTTCGTGAGAAGTGGATCTCGATCGACAGCTCAGTCTATGCAGACGGCTCGTCACAACGCGCCGGCCGTTCGGCGGGGGTCCGCACACTTTGGATTCATCAGCGGTATGGTGCGATCATGACCCTCGCGGCGGAACGAGAACTGGGGCATCGAGAGTTTGCTATCGAGGACATCTCGACTGGTGTACACGCCAGCGGGTTTGGCCAAGTCGGCGACGGCCGGAGTTTTTCCTTCTGGATCGAACGACAGATGCTGGTCGTGGAGGTGTACCGCCCGCGGCTGACCGCGGTGGTACCCCAGGAAGAAGACGTCGTCGCCATGGGTAGCCGCAAGCTGACCGACATCGACCTCACCGACAAGCGCAGCCTGTCGGCTGCCGTGCGTGACGCGGTGGCTGCCGCGCAGCCGGTGGCACGGAGCGGTCGCTGATCGGTCCCACGGTACGGTCGTCGTCGTGACGGACGTGGCGGCGATGTCGTGGCTGCAGGTCGTCGTTCTCGCGATATTGCAGGGCCTGACCGAATTTCTGCCGGTGTCGTCGTCCGGTCATCTGGCGATCGCCTCGCGCGTGTTCTTCGACGACGACGCGGGCGCATCCTTCACCGCGGTCACCCAGCTGGGCACCGAGTTCGCCGTCCTGCTCTATTTCGCCCGCGATATCGGCCGCATCGTCAAGGCGTGGTTCGCCGGGTTGTTCGCCGGCGCGAAGCGCACCGCCGACTACTGGCTGGGGTGGTACGTGATCGTCGGCACCATCCCGATCGGCGTTATCGGCCTGGTGTTCAAGGACGAAATCCGAACGGGCGCACGCAATCTGTGGGCGATCGCTATCGCGTTGGTGGCCTTCTCGTTCGTGATCGCCGCCGCCGAGTACTTCGGTCGTCAGACCCGTCGGCTCGACCAGCTCACCTGGAAGGACGGCATCATCGTCGGGCTGGCGCAATGCCTGGCGCTGCTGCCGGGCACATCGCGTTCGGGCGCCACGATTTCGGCCGGGCTGTTCCTCGGGCTCAACCGCGAAGTGGCGGCCCGCTTCGGCTTTCTGCTCGCGATCCCGGCGGTGTTCGCCTCCGGGCTGTTCTCGTTGCCCGACGCGTTTCACCCCTCAGGTGAGGGGATGAGCGCCAGCGGAGCCCAGCTGCTGGTCGCGACGGTGATCGCGTTCGTGGTGGGCTTCGCCGCGGTGGCCTGGTTCCTGCGGTTTCTGGTCCGCCACAGCATGTACTGGTTCGTCGGGTATCGGATCGCGCTGGGCACGCTGGTGCTGATCCTGCTCGGTACGGGGGTGGTGTCGGCGACATGACGGTGATCCTGCTGCGACACGGGCGGTCCACCTCCAACACCGCCCACACCCTGGCCGGCCGCTCCGACGGCGTCGACCTCGATGATCGGGGCCGCGAACAGGCCCAGCAGCTGGTCGGCCGGATCGGCGAACTGCCGATCCGCGCGATCGTGCGCTCACCGCTGCTGCGCTGCCGGCGCACGGTGGAACCGCTGGCCGCCGCGCTGGGTCTGGACGTCGTGGTCGAGGAGCGGATCAGCGAGGTCGACTACGGCGCTTGGACCGGCCGCAAGATCGGAGAGCTGGTCAAGGACCCGCTGTGGGCCGTCGTGCAGCAGCAGCCCAGCGCCGCGGTGTTTCCCGACGGTGAAGGGTTGGCCGCGGTGCAGGCGCGCGCGGTGGCCGCGGTGCGTGAGCACGACCGCCGGCTGGCCGAACTGCACGACGGCGACGCGCTGTGGGTGGCCTGCACGCACGGCGACGTGATCAAGGCGGTGGTCGCCGATGCGCTGGGCACCCATCTGGACAGTTTTCAGCGCATCACCGCCGACCCGGCATCGATGAGCGTGATCCGTTACACCCCGGTGCGGCCCTTTGTTATCCACGTCAACCACACTGGCGCACAGTTGACCTCCGCACTGCTTGCCCAACCGCCCAAGGCCCAGGGATCCGACGACGAGGTGCCGCCGGAAGACGCCGTCGTCGGCGGATCCACCGGTTAGAAGCGATTACGGCTGGCGAATCGTTGCCGGTATTTTGGGAGATGCCATGGCCCGCGCAATTCATGTATTCCGCACCCCTGACCGATTCGTGGCCGGAACCGTCGGACAGCCGGGCAACCGAACCTTTTACCTGCAGGCCGTCCACGACAAGCGGGTGGTGTCGGTGGTCCTGGAGAAGCAACAGGTGGCGGTGCTCGCCGAGCGCATCGCTGCGCTGCTGCTCGAGATCAACCGTCGCTTCGGCACACCGGTCCCGCCGGACACCGGTGAGGTCGAGGACCTCAGCCCGCTGATCACGCCGGTGGACGCCGAGTTCCGGGTCGGCACGATGGGCCTGGGCTGGGACTCCGAAGCCCAGACCGTCGTCGTCGAACTTCTCGCGGTCTCGGAAACCGAATTCGACGCGTCGGTGGTGCTCGACGACGCCGAGGACGGACCCGACGCGGTGCGGGTGTTTCTGACCCCCGAGTCGGCGCGCGAATTCGCGACACGCTCCAACCGCGTCATCTCGGCAGGCCGGCCACCGTGCCCGCTGTGCGACGAGCCGCTTGATCCGGAGGGTCACTTCTGCGTGCGCACCAACGGTTACCGGCGCGGCGCCTTCGCAGAGTCCGACGATGACCCCGACATCTAACCCGACATCTGAGGTGCTGCAGCGCGGCGAGCTGACCGTCATCGGACGTATCCGCTCGGCGAGCAACGCCACGTTTCTGTGCGAGGCGCATCTCGGTGAGCGCCAGGCGCATTGCGTGTACAAGCCGATCAAAGGTGAGGCGCCGCTGTGGGACTTTCCGGACGGCACGCTGGCGGGTCGAGAACTCGGCGCGTATCTGATATCGGTGGCGCTCGGCTGGAACATCGTGCCCTACACCATCATTCGTGATGGACCGGCCGGGCGCGGGATGTTGCAGCGCTGGGTGGATCAGCCCGGTGACGACCCCGACGACGAACCGGCTTCCGGGCCCGACCTCGTCGATCTGCTGCCGGCGGGCCGCATTCCGCCCGGATATCTGCCGGTGTTGCGGGCCTACGACTATGCCGGCGACGAGGTCACCCTGGTGCACGCCGACGATGTCCGGTTGCGCCGCATGGCCGTGTTCGACGTGCTGATCAACAACGCCGACCGCAAGGGCGGGCACATCCTGTGCGGGGTCGACGGGCAGGTGTACGGCGTGGACCACGGGGTGAGCCTGCACGCCGAGGACAAGCTGCGAACGGTGCTGTGGGGGTGGGCCGGTAAACCCGTCGACGACCAGCTGCTCGAATCGGTCAACCGGCTGCGCGAACAGCTGCGAAACGGGTTGCGCGAGCAGCTCTCTGAACACATCACCCGCCGCGAGATCGTCGCGCTGGAATCCAGAGCCGTTGAGCTGCTGGCCAATCCGGTGATGCCGACACCCGACCGGCATCGCCCGATCCCGTGGCCCGCGTTCTGAGCGCTGCGGCTCATGATCTACTGAGCCGGTGAGCCGAACGGATGCGGCGCTGGCGGCCGAGGTGGCCGCCGAGGCCGGCGAGATGTTGCTGGGCATCCGGAACGAGATCGGCTTCTACGACCCCTACGACCTCGGCGACCTCGGCGACAAACGCGCCAACGTGCTAATCCTCGACCGTCTGCGCCGGGCCCGCCCCGACGACGCGGTGCTGTCCGAGGAAGCCGTCGACGACCTGTCCCGGGTGCACGCCGACCGGGTCTGGATCGTCGATCCCGTCGACGGCACCCACGAGTTCTCGATCCCCGGCCGCACCGACTGGGCGGTGCACATCGCGCTGTGGCGTCGCGACGGCGGCCCCAACGGCGCGATCACCGACGCCGCCGTCGCGCTGCCCGGACGCGGCGAGGTGTACCGCACCGACACGGTCACCCCGCCGCCGCCGCGCGCGGACGGCCCAATCATGATCACCGCCAGCGCCAACCGCCCACCGGCGGTGCTGTGGTGGCTGCGCGAACGGCTGGACATCCGGCTGGTCGCGATCGGCTCCGCGGGTGCCAAGGCGATGGCGGTGGTCCGCGGCGACGTCGACGCCTATCTGCACGCCGGCGGCCAGTGGGAGTGGGATTCGGCGGCTCCGGCCGGGGTGGTGCAGGCGGCCGGCCTGCACGCCTCCCGGCTCGACGGGTCCGAGCTGATCTACAACCGCCGCGATCCGTACCTGCCCGATCTGCTGATGTGTCGCGCCGAACTGCGCGACGTGCTGCTCGACGGCATACTGTCGGCCTACCGCAGCCGTTTTCGGGAATAGAAACGGCCCCCTGCGTTGTCGGTCACACAAATGCCTAAAGTCGAGATCATGAAATCGTGGCCGGCGCCCGTCGTCCCGGCGATCCCCGGGCGCAGCCCGCAACTGCGGCTCTACGACAGCGCCGACCGGCAGGTCCGCCCGGTCGGCGCCGGCGAGACGGCCACCATGTACGTCTGCGGGATCACCCCATATGACGCCACCCATCTGGGCCACGCCGCCACCTACCTCGCCTTCGACCTGGTGTACCGGAGCTGGCTCGACGGCGGACATCGGGTGCACTACGTGCAGAACGTCACCGACGTCGACGATCCGCTGTTCGAGCGCGCGCAGCGCGACGGCATCGACTGGCGTGCGCTCGCCGAGCGCGAGACCCAGCTGTTCCGCGAAGACATGGCGGCGCTGCGGGTGTTGCCGCCGCACGACTACGTGGCCGCCACCGACGCGATCGCCGAGGTGATCGAGCTCGTCGAGAAGATGCTGGCCTCGGGCGCGGCGTACGTCGTCGACGACCCCGAGTACCCCGACGTGTACTTCCGCGCCGACGCCACCCGGCAGTTCGGCTACGAATCGGGCTACGAGCGCGCCACCATGCTGGAGCTGTTCGCCGAGCGCGGCGGCGACCCCGACCGGCCCGGCAAGAGCGACCCGCTCGACGCGCTGATGTGGCGGGCGGCCCGGCCGGATGAGCCCAGCTGGCCGTCGCCGTTCGGGCCGGGACGGCCCGGGTGGCACGTCGAATGCACCGCGATCGCGCTCAGCCGCATCGGCGCCGGCCTGGACATCCAGGGCGGTGGCAGCGACCTGATCTTCCCGCACCACGAGTTCTCGGCGGCCCACGCCGAATCCGTCACCGGGGAGCGACGATTCGCCCGCCACTACGTGCACGCGGGCATGATCGGCTGGGACGGGCAGAAGATGAGCAAGAGCCTGGGCAACCTGGTGCTGGTGTCCGCGCTGCGCGCCGACGGCGTCGACCCCTCGGCGATCCGGTTGGGCCTGTTCGCCGGGCATTACCGCGCCGACCGGTACTGGAGCGACGCGGTGCTCGCCGAGGCCAATGAGCGGCTGCACCGCTGGCGCTCGGCGACCGCGCTGCCCGCCGGGCCCGACGCCACCGACGTGGTGGAGCGGGTGCGTCGCTATTTGGCCGACGATCTGGACACCCCGAAAGCGCTTGCCGCGCTGGACGGCTGGGCCACCGACGCGCTCGAGTACGGCGGCCACGACACCGAGGCGCCGCGGACCGTGGCGGCCGTCGTCGACGCGCTGCTGGGTGTGGCGCTGTAGCCAGGTAGCTTGGCGCCGCTGCGTTTCGCGAGAGTTACACCAGGGTCGTGAATCCGCGCCGCACCACAGCCCTCGTGTACGTCTCGCGAGGCGCGCGCGAGGGCGATCCGACGTAGCCGGGTAGCTTGGCGCCATGACTTCTGTGAACGGGAAAGTCGTGTTGATCACCGGTGCCGCCAACGGCATCGGCGCCGAAGTGGCGCAGCGCCTGCACGCCAAGGGCGCCAGCCTGGTGCTGACCGACCTGGACGACGCGCAGCTGCAGCAGGCGGCCGCGCGCCTCGGCGGCGAGCGCGTGCTGACCGCCGTCGCCGACGTGCGCGACCTCA
Organism: Mycolicibacterium pulveris; assembly: GCA_050205315.1. GTDB lineage: Bacteria > Actinomycetota > Actinomycetes > Mycobacteriales > Mycobacteriaceae > Mycobacterium > Mycobacterium pulveris_A. Next base: position 121,704 of record JBNMRA010000002.1, read on the forward strand.
GCGCCATGCAGGCCGCGGTGGACCAGGGCGTACAACGATTCGGCGGCATCGACATCGTGATCGCCAACGCCGGTATCGCGACGGCCGGATCGGTGCTCGGAGTGGATCCGGCGGCGTTTCAGACGCTGATCGACGTCAACGTGGTCGGCGTGTTCCACACGGTGCGCGCCGCGCTGCCGTCGGTCATCGACAGGCGCGGCTACGTGCTGGTCGTGTCGTCGGCGGCCGCCTACGCGGCCGGGGCCGGCATGGCGGCGTACGACGCGTCCAAAGCCGGCGTCGAGCACTTCGCCAACGCGTTGCGCCTGGAGGTGGCCCACCACGGCGTCGACGTCGGCTCGGCGCACATGCTGTGGATCGACACGCCGCTGGTGCGCGAGGGCAAGGCCGATTCGGCGGCCTTCCGCGAGATGCTGCGCAGGTTGCCTGGGCCGCTGGGCAAGACCACGTCGGTGCAGAAGTGCGGCGAGATCTTCGTCGAGGGCATCGAGGCCCGCAAACGCCAGATCAACTGCCCCCGCTGGGTCGGGCTGATGCGGTGGCTCAAGCCGCTGCTGGCGTCGAAGCCGGGTGACCGGATCACCGCGAAATCGGTGCCGGAGCTGCTACCGCAGATGGACGCCGAGGTGGCCGCGCTCGGCCGCTCGCTGAGCGCCCGCACCGAAGCGCTGGAAAAGCGGTGATTTGACGCGTCCCGGTACAAATGCGGTCACTCGCGCAGGGCTGGAGTTAGTCAACCACCGCGGAAACCCGGGCCGCGACGGCGCAGATAACGCTCGAACTCGGCGGCCAGCGCGTCGCCGTCGATCTTGCCGAGCACGTCGTGCATATCGACCTCGGCGTCGCCGCGCTGCTCCAACGACTGCACGTACTCGGCGATCTCGTCGTCGTCGGCCGTCATCTCGGAGACTGCCTGCTCCCACTCCTCGGCCTGGGCGGGCAGGTCGCCGAGCGGCACCTCGACGTCGAGCACGTCCTCCACCCGGCGCAGCAGCGCCACCGTCGCCTTGGGGCACGGCGGCTGCGACACATAGTGCGGCACCGCCGCCCAGAACGTCACCGCCGGGATCCCGGCCTGCACGCACGCGTCCTGAAGCACCCCGGCGATACCGGTCGGGCCCTCGTACCGGGTCTCCTCGAGCCCGAACGTCTGCGCGGAATCAGAGGAGTAGGCCGCCCCCGACACCGGCACGGGCCGGGTATGCGGGGTATCGGCGAGCAACGCGCCCAAGATCACCACGGTCTGCACGTGCAGCTTGTCGGCGATCGCCAGCAGCTCGGCGCAGAACGTGCGCCAGCGCATATTCGGCTCGACGCCGTTCATCAGCACGATGTCGCGCTCCGAACCCGGGGGCCGGCAGTGCGATATCCGCATCGACGGCCACACCAGCTCCCGGGTCACGCCGTCGACCTGCCGGATCACCGGCCGGTTGACCTGGTAGTCGTAGTAGGACTCATCGTCGATCTCCACGATCGGTTCCGCGTCCCAGATCGCCTCCAGGTGGTCCAGCGCGTCGCTGGCGGCGTCACCGGCGTCGTTCCAGCCTTCGAAGGCCGCAACGATGATGGTGTCGTTGAGTTCAGGCAGGTCGGGCGGCTTATAGCCGCTCGCATCCGACAAGGTCACAACGCCAGCGTAAGCCCTGGGCGGGAGGTGGGAGCACCATCGCGACACGAGCCGACTTGAACCGGCGACTACCCTGGATCCGTGGCTGATGTAACGCGTCACGCTCGGCGACGGTGCGACGGCCACCCAGCTGAACACGGCCCACGTCACCGAGACCAAACGCGTTCGGCTGCAATCGCATTGACCAAGGGGACCGGGACTTGCCCAAGACATTGCCGCAAAGTTCACGTGACGACGTAGACTTCCCGTGTCGAGAGGCGTTGCAACGGATGCGGGCTTCTACCGGTATCCGCCACGCTCGGCGAAGTCAAGGACGCCTTCCGCTACGGAAGGAGTGCCCATGACCGCGTTTGAGCCCAACATCCGCCCCGACTGCACCGACGAACTGACGGGCACTCTGCGCAGGCGGATCATGGTGATCGACGGCGCGATGGGCACCGCGATCCAACGCGACCGGCCTGACGAGGCCGGCTACCGCGGCGAACGCTTCAAGGACTGGCCGAGTGATCTGCAGGGCAACAACGACCTGCTCAACCTGACCCAGCCCCAGATCATCGAGGGGATCCACCGCGAATACCTCGATGCCGGCGCCGACATCCTGGAGACCAACACGTTCAACGCGAACGCGGTCTCGCTGTCCGACTACGGCATGGCCGAGCTGAGCTACGAGTTCAACTACACCGGCGCCGCGCTGGCGCGGGCGGCCTGCGACGAGTACAGCACCGCGGACAAGCCCCGCTATGTCGCCGGGGTGCTGGGGCCCACGACGCGGACCGCGTCGATCTCGCCGGATGTCAACGATCCCGGAGCGCGCAACGTCACCTACGACCAGCTCGCCGCCGCCTACCTCGAAGCGGCCAACGGCCTGGTCGACGGCGGTGCCGACATCCTGCTGGTCGAGACCATCTTCGACACGCTGAACGCCAAGGCCGCGGTGTTCGCGATCGAAACGCTGTTCGAGGAGCGCGGGCGCCGGTGGCCGGTGATCATCTCCGGCACCATCACCGACGCATCCGGGCGGACGCTGTCCGGTCAGGTCACCGAGGCGTTCTGGAACTCGATCCGCCACGCCAAGCCGCTCGCGGTCGGCCTCAACTGCGCGCTGGGAGCGCCGGAGATGAGGCCCTACATCGCGGAGGTGTCGCGCATCGCCGACACCTTCGTGTCCTGCTACCCGAACGCCGGTTTGCCCAACGCGTTCGCCGAGTACGACGAAACCCCCGAGCGTCAGGCCGGATACGTCGCCGACTTCGCCGAGGCGGGCTTCGTCAACTTGGTCGGTGGGTGCTGCGGAACGACGCCTGCGCACATCGCCGAGATCGCCAAGGTCGTCGAGGGCGTGAAACCGAGGGATGTGCCGCGCATCCCGGTGGCCACCAGGCTCTCGGGCCTGGAGCCGCTCAACATCGACGACGACTCGTTGTTCGTCAACATCGGGGAGCGCACCAACATCACCGGTTCGGCCCGGTTCCGCAACCTGATCAAGGCCGAGGACTACGACACCGCGCTGTCGGTCGCCCTGCAGCAGGTCGAGGTCGGTGCGCAGGTCATCGACATCAACATGGACGAGGGCATGATCGACGGCGTGGCCGCGATGGACCGGTTCACCAGGCTCATCGCCGCCGAACCCGACATCAGCCGCGTCCCGGTGATGATCGACTCCTCCAAGTGGGAGGTCATCGAGGCCGGCCTGAAGAACGTGCAGGGCAAACCGATCGTGAACTCGATCTCGATGAAGGAGGGCGAGGAGAAGTTCATCAACGAGGCACGGCTGTGCCGCAAGTACGGTGCCGCCGTCGTCGTGATGGCCTTCGACGAACAGGGCCAGGCCGACAACCTGGAGCGCCGCAAAGAGATCTGCGCGCGCGCCTACCGGATCCTGACCGAACAGGTCGGCTTTCCGGCCGAGGACATCATCTTCGACCCGAACTGCTTCGCGCTGGCCACCGGCATCGAGGAGCACGCCACCTACGGGATCGACTTCATCGAGGCCTGCGCCTGGATCAAGGAGAACCTGCCCGGCGTGCACATCTCCGGCGGCATCTCCAACGTGTCGTTCTCGTTCCGGGGCAACAACCCGGTCCGTGAGGCGATCCACGCGGTGTTCCTGTTCCACGCCATCAAGGCCGGCCTGAGCATGGGCATCGTCAACGCCGGTGCGCTGGTGCCCTACGACTCGATCGACCCCGAGCTGCGGGACCGCATCGAAGACGTCGTGCTGAACCGTCGCGAGGATGCCGCCGAGCGGCTGCTGGAGATCGCCGAACGGTTCAACAGCGCGGAGAAATCCGAGGATGTGACCGCGGCCGAGTGGCGCAGCCTGCCGGTGCGGGAGCGGATCACCCACGCGCTGGTCAAGGGCATCGACGCCTACGCCGAGTCGGACACCGAGGAATTGCGGGCCGAGATCGCCGCCGCAGGCGGGCGGCCGATCGAGGTGATCGAGGGTCCGCTGATGGACGGGATGAACGTCGTCGGCGACCTGTTCGGCTCGGGCAAGATGTTCCTGCCCCAGGTGGTGAAGTCGGCGCGGGTGATGAAGAAGGCCGTCGCGTACCTGCTGCCGTTCATCGAGGCGGAAAAGGAACAGAACGGCGTCGCGGCCGAGGACGAGACCAACGGCACGATCGTGATGGCGACCGTGAAGGGCGACGTCCACGACATCGGCAAGAACATCGTCGGGGTGGTGCTGCAGTGCAACAACTACACCGTGATCGACCTCGGTGTGATGGTGCCCGCCCAGAAGATCCTGGACGCGGCGAAGGAACACAACGCCGACATGATCGGGCTGTCCGGGCTCATCACCCCGTCGCTTGACGAGATGTCCAACTTCGCCGTCGAGATGGAACGCGAGGGGCTGGAGATTCCGCTGCTGATCGGCGGCGCGACCACCTCGCGCGCGCACACGGCCGTGAAGATCTCGCCGCGCCGGCGCGGTCCGGTGGTGTGGGTCAAGGATGCCTCCCGCTCGGTGCCGGTGGCGGCCGCGCTGCTCGACGACAAACAGCGGCCGGCTCTGCTGGAGGCCACCGAGAAGGAATACGCAGCGCTGCGCGAACGGCACGCCCAGAAGAACGAGCGGCCGATGCTGACGCTGGAGAAGGCCCGCGCGAACCGGACGCCGATCGAGTGGGACGGCTACACGCCGCCGGTGCCCGCGCAAGGTCTGGGAGTTCGGGAGTTTCTGGACTACGACCTCGCCGAGCTGCGCGAGTTCATCGACTGGCAGCCATTTTTCAACGCTTGGGAGATGAAGGGCCGCTTCCCCGACATCCTCAACAACCCGGCGACCAGCGAGACCGCCCGCAAGCTGTACGACGACGCTCAGGAAATGCTCGACACCCTGATCAAGGAGAAGTGGTTGACGGCCAACGGGGTGATCGGGTTATTCCCGGCCAACGCCGTCGGCGACGATGTCGAGGTCTACACCGACGAGACCCGCACCGAGGTGTTGACCACGCTGCACAACCTGCGCCAGCAAGGTGAGCACCGTGAGGGGGTGCCGAACCGGTCGCTTGGCGACTACATCGCCCCCAAAGAGACCGGTCTGGCCGATTACGTCGGTGCTTTCGCCGTCACCGCGGGGCTGGGCAGCCAGGAAAAGATCATGGAGTTCAAGGCGGCGCTCGACGACTACAGCGCGATCCTGCTGGAGTCGATCGCCGACCGGCTGGCAGAGGCGTTCGCCGAACGGATGCACCAACGGGTCCGCACGGAGTTCTGGGGATACCAGCCTGACGAGCAGCTGGGCAACGAGGAACTGATCAAGGAGAAGTACGTCGGAATCCGGCCTGCCCCAGGCTATCCGGCGTGCCCGGAGCACACCGAGAAGGCGACGCTGTGGCAGTTGATGGATGTCCACGAGCGGACCGGCATCGAGCTGACCGAGTCGATGGCGATGTGGCCCGGCGCCGCCGTCAGCGGCTGGTATTTCTCACACCCGCAGTCGCAGTACTTCGTGGTCGGCCGGATCGCCCAGGACCAGGTCGCCGACTACGCCACCCGCAAGGGCTGGACCCTGAAGGAAGCCGAACGCTGGCTGAGCTCCAACCTCAGCTACAACCCGGAGGACTGATCGGGTGCGCTGGTGCGCTTAACTGGTTGATCGCAGCCACGACATGCTTGCGATCGACCAGTTAAGGGCCAGGTTCGCCTACGGGCCACCCATGACACAATCGCGAACATGCAGGCGGTGCTTTTCGATATGGATGGCACGCTCGTCGACTCCGAAAAACTCTGGGACGTCTCGCTGTCGGCGCTGTACGGCGAGCTCGGCGGCACGCTGAGCCCGCAGGTTCGGGCGTCGCTGGTGGGCAGCTCCGCCGAAGACACCATCCGCACCGTGTACACCGACCTCGGCCTCGAACCGGACCCGGCCGCGATGGCCGAATCCGACCGTTGGCTGCACGCCTACACCGCCGAACTGTTCGAGGACGGCCTGCCGTGGTGTGACGGCGCCCCTGAGCTGCTGGAAGCGCTTGCCGCCGAGGCTATTCCGATGGCGCTGGTGACCAACACCCAGCGCATGCTGACCGAGCGGGCATTGAACAGCATTGGCAGGCATTACTTCTCGGCCACCGTCTGTGGTGACGAAGTGGCCCGCGGCAAGCCCGCCCCCGACGCCTATCAGCGCGCCGCCGCGCTGCTGGGGGTCGCGCCGGCGCAGTGTCTGGCGATCGAGGACTCCGTCACCGGCACCGCCGCCGCCGAATCCGCGGGCTGCCCGGTGCTGGTGGTACCCAACGACGTCGAGGTACCCGGCGGGCCCCGGCGCCGACACGCCGACTCGCTCGCGGGCCTGGATGCCGCGGCACTGCGGCGCATCTACGCGCGGCTGTCGCGCGAGCGGGGATCGCAAAGCGCCTGAGCGACGTTGTCCGAACAGCCTGCCTGTCGCGGACGTCGATGATTCAATGTGTCTCTCGTCACGCATGCTTTTGGGGAAAGGCGTCCAATGACACATTCGCCCGCCGGCGAACCCGGATCCGGATTGGATTACGAGGAAACCGAGCACGCCGGCCGGGTCGTTCGGATCGCGGCCGTGGCAGCCCTGGGCGGGCTGCTCTTCGGCTACGACAGCGCCGTGATCAACGGCGCGGTCTCCGCGATCGAGGGCGAGTTCCAAGTCGGGGGGCTGGGGTTGGGCTTCGCGGTGGCATCGGCGTTGCTGGGCGCCGCGGCCGGCGCGATGACCGCCGGCGGGCTCGCCGACAAGATCGGCCGCCTGGCGGTCATGAAGCTGGCGGCGCTGCTGTTCCTGATCAGCGCCTTCGGCACCGGGCTGGCGTTCAACTTCATCGGCGGCAACGACGATCTCTACCTCGGGCTGCCGAGCGGGCTGTGGATGCTGGTGGTGTTTCGCATCGTCGGCGGCGTCGGGGTCGGTGTCGCCTCGGTGATCGCCCCGATGTACATCGCGGAGACCTCACCGCCGCGGATCCGGGGCCGGCTCGGCTCGTTGCAGCAGTTGGCGATCGTGACGGGCATCTTCTTGTCGCTGGCGATCGACTACCTGCTGGCCCACCTGGCCGGAGGCTCCGGTGAGGTGCTATGGCTCGGGATGGAGGCGTGGCGCTGGATGTTCCTGATGATGGCGGTTCCGGCCGTCGTCTACGGCTCGCTGGCGTTCACGATTCCCGAGTCGCCGCGCTATCTCGTTGCCAAGTACCGGATTCCGGAAGCCCGCCGGGTGCTCACCATGCTGCTCGGGCAGAAGAACCTGGAGTTGACGATCACCCGCATCCAGAGGTCGCTGGAGGCCGAGAAACCGCCGTCATGGCGTGACTTGCGCAAGCCCACCGGCGGCATCTACGGCATCGTGTGGGTCGGCCTGGGGCTGTCGATGTTCCAACAGTTCGTCGGCATCAACGTCATCTTCTACTACTCCAACATCCTCTGGGAGGCCGTCGGGTTCGAGGAGAGCCAGGCGTTCCTGATCACGGTGATCACGTCGGTGACCAACATCGTCACCACGTTGATCGCGATCGCGCTGATCGACAGGATCGGCCGAAAGCCCCTGCTGCTGGTCGGCTCGACGGGTATGGCGATCACGCTGACCACGATGGCGGTGATCTTCGCCACGGCAGGCACCGAGGTCGTCGACGGCGTCGAACAACCGGTGCTCGCCGGCGCGTCCGGGCCCATCGCGCTGATCGCGGCGAACCTGTTCGTGGTGTCGTTCGGCATGTCGTGGGGCCCGGTGGTGTGGGTGTTGCTCGGCGAGATGTTCCCCAACCGCATCCGCGCCGCGGCGCTCGGCCTGGCCGCGGCCGGACAATGGGTGTCCAACTGGCTGATCACCGTGACGTTCCCGGGCCTACGGGACCATCTGGGCGCGGCATACGGCTTCTATGCGCTGTGTGCGGTGCTGTCGTTGGTGTTCGTCTGGCGTTGGGTTGCAGAGACCAAGGGCAAGCACCTGGAGGACATGCAGCAGGACGTTCCGGCGGCAAAACGCGCACCGGCTAAACCCGCGTGACCCACACCGGCCCGGCGTGGAACAATCGCGTGCCGTGAAGACCTTCGAAGCGCTGTTCGCCGAACTGTCGGAGCGCGCACGGACCCGCCCCGCCGGCAGCGGCACCGTCGCAGCGCTCGACGGCGGTGTGCACGGGTTGGGGAAGAAGATCCTCGAAGAGGCCGGTGAGGTCTGGCTGGCCGCCGAACACGAAACCGATGACGCGCTGGCCGAGGAGATCAGCCAGCTGCTGTACTGGACCCAGGTGCTGATGATCGCGCGTGGGCTCACCCTCGACGACGTCTACGCGAAGCTGTGACCGACATGCTGCGGGTCGCCGTCCCGAACAAGGGCACGCTTTCCGAACCGGCCTCCGAAATCCTGTCGGAGGCCGGATACCGTCGCCGAACCGACTCGAAGGACCTGACGGTCGTCGACCCCGCCAACAACGTCGAGTTCTTTTTCCTCCGGCCCAAAGACATCGCCATCTACGTCGGGTCGGGGGAGTTGGACTTCGGCATCACCGGACGCGATCTGGCGGCCGAATCCGAAGCGCCGGTACGCGAACGGCTGGCGCTGGGCTTCGGTTACTCGACCTTCCGCTACGCCGCACCGGCCGGCAGCCCCTGGCGGGTAGAAGACCTCGCGGGCAAGCGGATCGCCACCGCGTTCCCGAACCTGGTTCGAAAAGATCTGGCGGACAAAGGGATTGAGGCGACGGTGATCCGCCTTGACGGAGCGGTCGAGATCTCGGTGCAGCTCGGCGTCGCCGACGCGATCGCCGACGTGGTGGGTTCGGGACGCACCCTCGGGCTGCACAACCTGGTGGCCTTCGGCGAATCGCTGTGCGACTCAGAGGCCGTGCTCATCGAACGCATCGACGCCTCCGACGACAACCGGTCGGCCCGCGACCAACTGGCCGGGCGCGTGCAGGGTGTGGTGCGCGGTCAGCAGTACCTGATGCTCGACTACGACTGCCCGCGCAGCGTGCTCGACGACGCCATCGCGGTCACGCCCGGCCTGGAATCGCCCACCATCGCCCCGCTGGCCGATACGGCGTGGGTCGCGGTGCGCGCGCTCGTGCCGCGCCGCGACGTCAACGCGATCATGGACCGGCTGGGATCCATCGGCGCGAAGGCGATCCTGGCCTCTGACATCCGGTTCTGCCGCATCTGATTCACCCGGCCGGTGCGCTTCGGCCGTGTTAGCGTCCGAGGGTCGCAATCACCGGTCGGAGGTCGACATGACGCACGCCCTGGTTATCTTGCTCGCCCTTCTGATCGGTGTGATCGCCGGTCTGCGCGCGTTCACCGCGCCCGCGGTGGTGTCATGGGGCGCGGTGCTGGGCTGGATCGACGTGGGCGACAAATGGTCTGAGTGGATGGCACACCCGATCACCGTCACGGTGTTGACCATCTTCTTGCTCGTGGAGTTGGTCACCGACCAACTACCTCAGACTCCGAGCCGCAAGACGACACCGCAGTTTCTCACCCGGCTCATCATGGGCGGCTTCGCCGGCGCCGTCATCGGCAGCGCCTTCTTCCACACCTTCAGCGCGCTGGGCGCCGGGATCATCGGTGCGGTGCTCGGCACCCTGGCCGGCGCGGCAGCTCGAACGCGGCTGGCTGCGCTGCGCGACGGACAGGACCGGCCCGGTGCGATCCTCGAGGACATCGTCGCTGTCGGCGGCGGATTCCTGATCGCGTTTCTCGTCAGCCTGATCTGAGGCCGATCCCATGGCGGAGAAGTTCGACGCGATCATCGTCGGCGCCGGTCAAGCGGGCCCACCGTTGGCGGGCCGGCTGACCGAGGCCGGACACGAGGTTGCGGTGATCGAACGCAAACTGGTCGGCGGCACCTGTGTCAACTACGGCTGTATCCCGACCAAAACCCTGGTGGCCAGCGCGCACGCCGCCCATCTGGCGCGCCGCGGCTCCGAATACGGTGTCGGCACAGGCGATATCACGATCGACATGCGAAGGGTCAAGGACCGCAAGGACGACATCGTCGAAAATGATCGCCAGGGTGTGGAATCCTGGCTGGCCGGAATGTCGGGATGTACCTTCATCCGCGGCCATGCCCGGTTCGAGGACCCGCACACGATCCGCGTCGACGACCGGGTCCTTGAGGCCGACCGGATCTTCCTCAACGTCGGCGGCCGCGCGGTGGCACCCGACATGCCCGGGCTGTCCGACGTCGACTACATGACCAACGTCGGCATCCTCGAACTCGACACCGTGCCAGAGCATCTGGTGATCATCGGGGGCAGCTACATCGCGTTGGAGTTCGCGCAGATGTACCGCCGCTTCGGTGCTCGCGTCACGGTGATCGAGCGGGGGTCACGGCTGACGTCAAGGGAGGACGAGGATGTCTCGGCCGCCATCAAGGAGATCCTCGAAGCCGAGGGCATCGAGGTGGTGCTCGACGCGACCGCGATCCGGTTCACCAAGTGTGACAGCGGTTTCGAGGTGATTCCCCGCGATGGCGCGCAGCCGATAGCCGGCACCCATCTGCTGATCGCGGTGGGTCGGCAGCCCAACACCGACGATCTCGGCTTGGACCGGGCCGGCGTCCAAACCGATGAGCGCGGCTACATCGTGGTCGACGATCAGCTGCGCACCAACGTCGCGCACATCTGGGCGATGGGGGACTGCAACGGGCGCGGCGCATTCACCCACACCTCCTACAACGACTTCGAGATCGTCGCCGCAAACCTGCTCGACGACGATCCGCGCCGGGTCAGCGACCGTGTGCTGACCTATGCCCTCTACATCGACCCGCCGCTGGGCCGGGCCGGCATGACCGTCGAGCAGGTTCGCCGATCCGGCCGAAAGGCGTTGGTGGGCAAGCGGCCGATGACACGGGTCGGCCGAGCCGTCGAGAAGGGGGAGACCCAGGGTTTCATGAAGGTGGTGGTAGACGCCGAAACCGAGAAGATCCTCGGCGCGGCGATCCTCGGTGTCGGCGGTGACGAGGTCATCCACGCGATCCTCGACATCATGACCGCCGACGAGCCCTACACGGCGATTTCGCGCACCATGCACATCCACCCCACGGTCAGCGAGTTGGTGCCGACGATGCTGCAGGAGATGACACCGCTGGCGTAGCCGAACGCCCGACGCTGAGCTGTTGCGCCACCAGCGCCACCCGCGCGCCGAGGTGACGGCACGTCTGCACATCGGCGCGATGAACCTGATTCGGGCCGGCGTCGACGTCGGTCTGCGCACCCGCGCCCAACCAGAAGCCCAGCCGGTTCAGATCGTTCTCGCTGGCGTCCGAGCGGTTCCAGCCCGCGACCAGACCCAAATTGACCCAGTGCATGTGGTGCTGTGCGGCGAATATGGCCAACGACATCAGCGTGCCGAGCTTGTCACCGGCCTTGGCGCCCGAATTGGTGAAGCCGGCCGCGACCTTGTCCCGCCAGGTGCCCTCGATGCAGCGCCTGCCGGTCTGCTCGGCGAACGCCTGAAACCCCGCGGACACGTTGCCCATGTAGGTGGCGCTGCCGAACACGATGCCGTCGGCCGCGTCCAGCACGTCCCAGTCGGTGTCGGTGATCTGCTCGACGGCGATCACCGTGACGTGCGCACCGACGTCGCGCGCACCCGCCGCCACCGCCTCGGCGAGCACCGCGGTGTGTCCGAACCCGGAATGGTAGGCGACCACCATGCTGGGCGCTGCGATATCGGAACCGTTGTGCCTCATATCAGTTGAACTCCAGATGTGCTGATCCGGTGACTTCTCGGCGGCGCGTCTCCCAATCGGGCAACTCGTCACCGGCGAGGTGGGCTTCCAAGCGGTCGAGGAAGGCGTGGGTGCCGCCCAGGAATCCCGAGGCGCTGCGCACACCGATACCGCGGTGGGTGAACCGCAGCAGCGTGCCTGCGCCGTCGGGGATCAGCTCGTAGCGCACCACACCGTCTTCGACGATCGGCTGTTTCCATTCGTGCTCAAGGACATTCGGTGGATCCCACACCAGGATGCGGCCTGTCATCCGCTTGCGTTCGGGCGGCAGGGGCGGCCCGGTGGCGACCATCTCGATCGAACCGCCCTCGCGCGCGTCGATCGTCGTCTCGCCGAACCACTGCGCACGCGCGGCAGGGTCGGTGATCGCCGACCACACCGCCTCGACCGGGTACGGCAGGCGCCGCTCGAACGTGAGCACCGCCCGGTCGCCGTCGACCGTGAGTTTTCCTTCGCGTCCCGTCATGTGCGCTCCTCGTGCTTGGCGTGCAGATGGCGTTCCAGGGCGTCGAGGTGATCGGCCCAGTAGTGCCGGTAGCGGTCGATCCAGTTGTCGATGGCGACCAGGCCATCGGCGCGCAACGCATAGATCCGGCGCTGCGCGTCGGGTCGGACCTCGACCAGCCCCACCTCGCGCAGCACCCGCAGGTGCCGCGACACCGTGGGCTGGGTCAGCTCCGGCAGGGTCGCCACCAGTTCACCCGCGGTGCGTTCACCGTCGACGAGCGCGTCGAGCAGGGCGCGTCGACTCGGTTCGGCAACGGCTTCGAAGACGTCCATGACACGCAGTATTGCAGCTCATCTATATAGACGCAAATGCATATAGCTCAGCGGCGTTGTATCAGCAGTGTCTGCGCCGAGGTGCCGACGAAGCCCTGGCGGTCAAAGATCTCCGCGGTGGTCACGCCGATGCCGTCCGGGCCGATCGAACCGCGGGCCCGCAACGCGAAGTCCGTGCCTATCGGCAACCGGTGCAGATGCACCGCGGTGTCGGTGTTCATGAACACGAACTGTTCGGGATCAAGCGCCGCGCCCGCGCCGTTGGCCGAGTCGACGACCATCGCCAGCGCCTGCAGATCCGTCGTCGGCTCCGAATCCACCAGCGGCACAAGCGGGCTCAGCCAGATCACGTTTCCGGTGTCGCCGGTGTCGGGCTGTCGGCGCCAGCTCACGGTCTCGAGGTAACCCGGAGCGCCCTGCCAGCCGTGCGGCACCGATAACGGCTCGCCTTCGACCAGCGGGGGATAGCGGTCGGTCACCGCGTCGGTGGTGTCGCTGGTGGCCAGCAGCCAGGCCGTGACGCGCGCAACCGCCCGATACGTGCCGTCGCGCTGCGCCGCAGACATCTCGGCGACCATCAACGAGATCCGCCTGCCCGGGCGGTCCACCCACGCCCGTACCCGTACCCGCCGCACCGGGATCGCGCCGAGGATGTCCAGCGTCAACCGGCCGACACGCAACCCGGAATCGGCGGCCAGCGCCTCGATGTGTTTGGTCATCAACGCCAGTGGCGGTGAGCCGTGCTGGATTTCGGGATCCCAGTTGCTGCGGGTGCCGTCGGTGGAGTCAAAGATCGTGTACTCGCCGTCGGCGCCGACCCGGCGGAAATAACAGTCGATCACGCAGCCGGCTCCGCGCCGCGCAGCACCGCGTCCTCCGTCGAGCCCCGGCCTTCATCCGGCGCCTGCGGCCAACCCGGATACGGCGGCGGTGTGCCGCCGAACACCGGACAGTGCGCCTGGTGGGCGCACCAGTCGCACAGCCGGGACGGGCTGGGCCGGAAATCCCCTGTCGCACCGGCGGTCTGGATGGCCCGCCAGATCGCCATCAACGTCTTTTCGAACCGCAGCAGCTCGTCGATGTCGGGCGTGTAGTCCAGGATCTGGCCGTCGGCCAGGTAGAGCAGCCGCAGCCGGGACGGCACCACCCCGCGCGAGCGCAGCAGCGCCACCGCGTAGAACTTCATCTGGAACATCGCCTTGAACTCGGCCAGGGCGCGCGCCTCCGGCGGCGCCTTGCCGGTCTTGTAGTCGACCACCCGAAGCTCACCGGTGGGCGCGACGTCGATGCGGTCGACGAAACCGCGCAGCAGCGTGCCGTCCGCCAGCTCGACCTCGACGCGTTGCTCGCAGCTCTGCGGGTCGAACCGCGTCGGATCCTCCAGCCGGTAGTAGCCCGACAACAGCGCCCGCGCCTCGTCCAGCAGCGTCGGGTCGATCTGGTCGGCCAGCTCGGGCTCGGCCGCCACCAGCCGCTCGGCGGCCGGGACCACGAGCGTCATCGCCGTCTCACGGCGCCGTTGGGCGGCCGGCAGCGCATAAAGCTGCTCCAGCGCGGCATGTACCACCGAGCCGCGCACCTGCGCAGCCGACGGCGGCTCCGGCAACCGGTCGATGGCGCGGAACCGGTACAGCAACGGGCACTGTTTGAAGTCGGCCGCGCGCGACGGTGACAGCGCCGGACGCCGAGTCGTCTGATCCGGCCCGTCAGTCATGTGGCTCAGCCTATGACCCGGCTCTGACAACCCCGGACAGCCGTGGCGGCGAGTCGACTGGCACGCTGAACGGCTGTGGCAGGCAATTCGCGCACCGGTCCGTTCGCCGTCGGCGATCGGGTTCAGCTCACCGATGCCAAGGGCAGGCGCTACACGATGGTGCTGACCCCCGGCGGCGAGTTCCACACCCACCGCGGCGTCATCGCGCTCGACACCGTGATCGGCCTGCCGGAGGGCAGCGTGGTGAAGTCCACCAGCGGGGACCAGTTCCTGGTGTTGCGCCCGCTGCTCGTCGACTACGTGATGTCGATGCCGCGCGGCGCGCAGGTGGTCTATCCGAAGGACGCCGCGCAGATCGTGCACGAAGGCGACATCTTCCCGGGCGCCAGGGTGCTGGAGGCCGGGGCGGGCTCCGGCGCGCTGACGTGCTCGCTGCTGCGCGCCGTCGGGCCCGAAGGACGGGTGACCTCCTGCGAGGTGCGCGAGGACCACGCCGAGCACGCCGCCCGCAACGTTGCCACCTTCTTCGGTGCGCGGCCGGACAACTGGGAGTTGGTGATCGGTGACCTCGCCGACTACGCGGGCCCCGAAGTGGACCGGGTGGTGCTCGACATGTTGGCGCCGTGGGAGGTGTTGGATGCGGTGGCCGGCGCGCTGATCGCGGGTGGGGTGCTGATGATCTACGTCGCGACGGTGACCCAGCTCTCGCGTGTGGTGGAGGCGCTGCGCGAGCAGCAGTGCTGGACCGAGCCGCGGGCGTGGGAGAGCATGCAGCGCGGATGGCACGTCGTCGGCCTCGCGGTGCGGCCGGAACACACGATGCGCGGGCACACGGCGTTCTTGGTCAGCGCGCGCAGGCTGGCGCCGGGCACGGTGGCGCCGCTGCCGCAGCGGCGCAAACGGCTGTCCTGATCGCTCGCCCGGAAAGTCAGTCGTCGGTGCTGCGAAGCAGTCCCCGCCGCGTCGACAACAGCTCCATCTCCGGGCGTGCCGCGACCAACCGTTCGGCGGCGTCGAGCACGTCGACGACATGTGTGCGGTCCGCGGACACCGCGGCGACGCCGACGTTGGCGCGGCGGTACAGCTCCTGCGCGCCGGTTTCGGCCGCCGCGACGGCGAACCGGCGTTGCAGTTCGGCGATGACCGGACGGATCAGCGAGCGCTTCTGCTTCAGCGACCGCACGTCACCGAGCAGCAGATCGAATTCCAGCCAGCCGATCCACATGGCGGTCAGCGCGTCGGCGTCGGCGACGGTTCCTTGTCCGCGTACAGCAGCACGTCGGCGGTCTGACGGGTCAGCTGCCAGGTGTCGGGGCCGGGGCTGAACTCCATCGGGAACGCGAAGTCGCCGGCCTGCGGGTCGGCGGGCTTGATCACGATCTGCGCGACGATGTCGCCGGTGCCGCGTTGCGACCAGCGAATCTCGTGCGCCTCCACGGTCAGCGGGGCGAACCCGCCGTCGGCCAGCGCGCGGGCGAACTTGTCCAGCGCGGCAGCGTCGTCCGGGGTGGCGTGCTGCACCAGGGCGAGCTTCTCGGTGCCGGGCACATTCGGGTCGCCGAGCCGGTAGATCACGTCGGTCAGCGCGGTGTCCGGGGGCAGCGGGGCCGCCGCCGGTGACGGCTCGGACGGCGGCACCGTCGGCGGTTTGGTGATCGGCGGCAGCGTCTCGTTGGCCGCCGGAGGAGCTGTTTCGTCGGCGCTACACGCGCCTAGCCCGAGCGCCGCCGCGATCGCGACGGCGCCCAGCACAACGGCATATGTGGTGCGGTGCACCGAAACCGGTCAGCCGGCTGCCGAAAGCAGCGCCAGGGCCGACGCCTTGGACAGCTGCCAGCCGGTGGGACTGGGGCCCGCGACGAACAGGACGTTCTGCGTCGCGACGGAACCGTTGGCGGCCGAGGCGGTGACGTTGGCGCTCGCCGACGGGCCGTTCTGTTCGATGCCGGACAGGGTGAACGACAGCGGGAACACCCCCTTGGCCGCGGCGTTGTTGAACGCGCGGTCGGCGGTGAGGGCCTCGATCCGGCCGATGCCGCCCTGGATGTACGCCTCCTTGGAGCCGCCGAACGACCCGCCGCCGGCCAGCGCGTTGAGCGTCGTGAGCAGCGGGCCCTCGAGTTCCGGCGCGGGCGCCTGCGGCATCGGGATGTCCCAGACCACCGGTTGCACGGCCGGGGCGGCAGAGTTTCCATTGGATGCAAGGGAAGTCACACCCGCCGCCGCACCGGCTACGACAGCCGCTGCTGCGACGCCGGTAACGAGGGTATTCAACGTCACGATTGTCCTTTCGAACGGCCCAACTGAGCAGAGAGGTTAACAAGTGGTGCTGGTGTGTCGGATTCCTACACCGCACACAATGGCTGAATCGCCGGTAGCGTTGAAGTTGTTACTGCACCAACTTCCGGTGCGGGAAGGGGCGCAACATGAGTGAATCCGAGCGTTCTGAAGCCTACCCAGATGGTTTCGGCAGCCGTGAATCAGGCATGTCCAGCGACGATGCCGCTGAGCTCGAGGAGCTGCGCCGTGAGGCGGCAGTTCTGCGGGAGCAGTTGGAGAACGCGGTGGGCCCGGCAAGCGGGCTGCGGAGCGCGCGCGATGTGCATCAGCTAGAGGCGCGGATCGATTCCCTGGCGGCGCGAAACGCCAAGCTGATGGAAACTCTTAAAGAAGCTCGCCAGCAACTGCTTGCCTTGCGCGAGGAGGTCGACCGCCTCGGTCAGCCGCCGAGCGGTTACGGCGTGCTGTTGGGCGTGCAGGACGACGACACCGTCGACGTGTTCACCTCCGGTCGCAAGATGCGGTTGACGTGCTCACCCAACATTGACACCAAGACGCTCAAGCAGGGTCAGACGGTCCGGCTGAACGAGGCGCTGACCGTCGTCGAGGCCGGCAACTACGAAGCCGTCGGCGAGATCAGCACGCTGCGCGAGATCCTGGCCGACGGTCACCGCGCACTGGTCGTCGGCCACGCCGACGAGGAGCGCATCGTCTGGCTGGCGGAGCCGCTGGTGTCCGCCGAGGACCTGCCCGACGACTACGACCCCCTCGACGACGATCGACCCCGCAGATTGCGGCCGGGCGACTCGCTGCTCGTCGACACCAAGGCCGGCTACGCGTTCGAGCGGATCCCGAAGGCCGAGGTCGAGGATCTGGTGCTCGAAGAGGTGCCCGACGTTGCCTACAGCGACATCGGCGGCCTGACCCGGCAGATCGAGCAGATCCGCGACGCGGTGGAGCTGCCGTTCCTGCACAAGGAGCTGTACCGGGAGTACTCGCTGCGCCCGCCCAAGGGTGTGCTGCTCTACGGTCCGCCCGGCTGCGGTAAGACGTTGATCGCCAAGGCGGTGGCCAACTCGCTGGCCAAGAAGATGGCCGAGGTGCGCGGCGACGACGCCCGCGAAGCCAAGAGCTACTTCCTCAACATCAAGGGCCCGGAGCTGCTGAACAAGTTCGTCGGCGAAACCGAGCGCCACATCCGGCTGATCTTCCAGCGGGCGCGCGAGAAGGCGTCGGAAGGCACGCCGGTGATCGTGTTCTTCGACGAGATGGACTCGATCTTCCGCACCCGCGGCACCGGGGTGAGCTCCGACGTCGAGACCACCGTCGTGCCGCAGCTGCTCAGCGAGATCGACGGTGTCGAGGGGCTGGAGAACGTCATCGTGATCGGCGCCTCCAACCGCGAGGACATGATCGACCCGGCGATCCTGCGGCCCGGCCGCCTCGACGTCAAGATCAAGATCGAGCGGCCCGATGCCGAAGCGGCCCAAGACATCTTCAGCAAGTACCTCACCGAGGACCTGCCGGTGCACGCCGACGACCTGGCCGAGTTCGGTGGCGACCGGTCGGCATGCCTGAAGGCGATGATCGAGAAGGTCGTCGACCGGATGTACGCCGAGATCGACGACAACCGGTTCCTGGAGGTCACCTACGCCAACGGTGACAAGGAAGTCATGTACTTCAAGGACTTCAACTCCGGGGCGATGATCCAGAACGTCGTGGACCGTGCGAAGAAGAACGCGATCAAGTCGGTGCTGGAGACCGGCCAGCCCGGCCTGCGGATCCAGCACCTGCTCGACTCGATCGTCGACGAGTTCGCCGAGAACGAGGACCTGCCCAACACCACCAATCCCGATGACTGGGCACGGATCTCGGGTAAGAAGGGCGAGCGCATCGTCTACATCCGCACGCTGGTCACCGGAAAGAGCTCCAGCGCGTCCCGGGCGATCGACACCGAGAGCAACCTGGGCCAGTACCTGTAGCGAGGGTGCGCTGGGTGTAGCCCCTTCTGCCGCGAGCCCCTTTGCCTTTGGGCGCGAGCGTGCGTGTTTGCGGGCGACACGCCGGTGCGCTCGGCGATTTTGCGCACGCTCGTCGGGTCTTTCAGGTCTGCAGCGAGTAGCTGTTGGCCAGATCGTCCTGCATGACGCAGGCGTCCTCCGTCGCGGTGTCGACCACCAACGTCGACGTCGGCACCCGCGACCGATAGCTCCAGCCCGCGGGCAGCGTCAGCCGGGCGGCCAACCCGGGCAGGTCGGCCAGCGACAACGACGGATCCACCGTCTGGCTCCATGTCTGCATCACCCAGCAGCCGCCGTCGGGGTCGACGAGTTCGTAGATCTGGCGGCCGGCGTCGAAGGTGAACACCGCCTTGCGATCCACCCGGTTGACGTTGTAGGGCGCCGGGTTCATCGACGACAGCTGCACCGTCGCCTGGCGGATCATCTCGATACCACCGAAGGTCTTGTGTTCCAGCGTTTCTCGCCCGCGCTTGCCGATACTGCTCATCAACCAGTACCGAGGCCCATTGAGCAGTGCGGCGACGGCGCCGTTCTCCGCGGCGATGGCTTGCGCGTCGAGCTTCTCCCATAGCTCGGCCGGGCAGTCGTTGAGCGGAAAGGTGTTGTAGACGGTGGCTTCCGGACCGTTTTGTCCGGAGCGCACCAGCAGGATCTCGCCGTAACGCTTACCGAACACGCCGGCCGTCGTCGTGATGTCGTCGGGCATACCCGCGAACGTAGCGTCGGCGCCACGGCGAGCGTGCGCGAAATCGTGAAAGTGACCGGCGTGTCGCCCTCTGACACGCACGCTCGCGGTTATGGGTCGGCGGTTTCGCGCTCCAGATAGGCGTCGCGGCCTGCCAGGCTGACGGCCACGTCGGCGATCAGCGGATCGAAGAACCGCTCCCGGTACAGCGGGTCGACGCTGGTGCTCACGGTGAAGTACAACCCGGACAGCACCGCGACGAACAGCGAGACGTGCACGACCGTCTGCGGCACGGGCACATCGACGCCGAACCATGTTCCCGGACAAGGCGGTTGACCGATGGCGCAGGTCTGCTCGGACGACCACAGCACGGCCACATCGTGGGGTATCGCGACGATGCCCAGCGCCAGGAAGAACGCGAACAGACCCGCGGTGAAGAAGATCACCTGGATCGCCTGCGACACCACCATCACCGCGACGACGTTGACCTGCTCGGCCAACGACAGCGGGGTGCGCACCGGCTGGTGACCGGCCGGGGTGGCCAACGGGGTGTCGGCCAGCAGCTTGGCCGGATCGTTCTGTTCGGCGCGGTCTTCCCGCAGCGCGCGGACCTCGTCGCGAATGGTGGTCACCATGAACAGCAGCGCCACCAGCGCCAGGAAACCGATTGTTTCCCAGAGCCGTTGACGTGTCGCGCGGGCGGCCAGCTGCCAGAGCTCGCCGGTGAAGTACACCACCACCGTGATCATCAGCAGCGGCAGCGCGCGGCTCATCAGCGTGCCGAGCGCACCGAACTGCACCGAAGCGAACCGGAACGCCCACAGCGCGATCGAACCGAACCCGATGTACGTCAGCCAGATCGCCACCACCGCGACGACCGCGAACACCAACGCCTCGGCCGCGGCGATACCGGTGAAGCCGCTGGCGGCGAACGGAAGTCCGAACACGAACAGCGCCATCACCAGCAGCGCCGCCGAGCGCCGGCCCGCAGCAGAGCGCGTCGTGTCCGCTCGGTGCAGCGCATACAGCGCGAACGGCGCCGCGATCAGCAGCAGCGTCAGCACCGCCAGGCGGATCACGATGCCCCAGCCCGGATCGTCGTTTGTCAGTTCGGCCAGCATCATCGTCGCCGCGATCGCCGCGCCGGTACCGCTGACCGTCGGCGCGGAGCGTTCCACCAGCGCGCGCGACCGCACGCGACGGGTCAGAACCAGCGGCAGGCCGCGACGCAGGAACCACTCATGTACCTGCCGCATGTCGGACACGGCCACATTGTGCGCGATGCCAACCGCGCTCGGGGGTCAGCGCGCCGACACGTATGCCCGGTAGCGGTCACGCGCCACCAACGTGAGCCGCAGATCGTCGGTCAGCGGATCGAGGAACTGGGCGCGGTAGGCGCTGTCACCGACCGACTTGGCGCTGACGTACATGAACGTCAGCGCGCCCAGAAACAGGGTGACTTGGATCAGCGCCTCGGGCACCGGGATCGTCATCCCGAGAATCGTTCCGTCGCTTGACCCGTGCTGCGTCCAGGCGGCCAGCACTTCGGGGGAGAGCACGATCAACCCCAGCACCAAGAAGATCAGCGCCGTCACCACCGCCACCACGAAGATGTGGGCGAGTTGGGACACCGCCAGCACGAACATCACGTTGAGCTGTTCGACCCTGCGCAGCGGAAGGCTGTCCGACGGATCCGGCATCGCCTCGAAAGGTGTTGAGTCCAACTGGGCTTCGCGACCGTCGAGCAGGCCCTGGGTTTGCATCAGCGGCCGGAACCTGTCGACGGTGACCGACACCACGAACGTCGCGGCGATCAGCGACAGAAACACCAGCGCCAGCCACAGCCGCTGACGCGAGATCTTGGCCGCCATCAACCACACCGGCGAGTTGAAGAACACCAGGAACGTCAGCAGCAGCACCGGAAGCGCGCGGATCACCAGGGATCCGGCAGCGGCCAGATGCGACAACGTCATTCCTACCGTCCAGCCCAGAATCGAACCGGCGCCGCACGCGGTGGCCGCCAGGATGATCGCGACCACGACGGCCTCGAAGATCAAGTCCCCGATCACCCTCGGGCCCGGGCCGCCGACGATGCCGCCGGCGACAGCGACGACCAGGGACACCGTCGCGGCCACCGTGCGTCGCCTCACCGAGGTGATCCGTGACACCAACCAGCCGGTCACCCCCGCCGCAGGCAGCACCAGGATCAACAGCGCCAGCACGAACCATTCGGTGCGCGTCGGCTGGCCGTCGATGTCGATGGTGTGCTTGCCGGTGACCTGCACGACCAGCGCGGAAAAGAGCATGAACACCGCGAACGCGGCAAGGGCCGGCGCCGACCGCGGCCACACCCGCCGGACCAGGGCGCCCGGGCGCAGCACCGCGGGCAGGCCGTGGTCGAGAAACCACGCGTCAGCGGCACGGCGCAGCGTCACCTCATCGGCCTGTTCGGCCCGGCGATTGGACGGCACGGTGGCAGGCTACTGTGCGGCGTCGCCTACGCTGGGCGACATGCAACGGATTATCGGGACCGAGGTCGAGTACGGCATCTCGTCGCCGTCCGATCCGACCGCGAATCCGATCCTGACGTCGACGCAGGCGGTGCTCGCGTACGCGGCCGCCGCCGGGATCCAGCGCGCCAAGCGCACCCGCTGGGACTACGAGGTGGAATCGCCGCTGCGCGACGCCCGCGGATTCGATCTGAGCCGCTCGGCGGGTCCGCCGCCGATCGTGGACGCCGACGAGGTCGGCGCCGCCAACATGATCCTGACCAACGGGGCGCGGCTGTACGTCGACCACGCCCACCCGGAGTACTCCGCACCGGAGACCACCGACGCGCTGGACGCGGTGATCTGGGACAAGGCCGGTGAGCGGGTGATGGAGGCCGCCGCGCGCCACGTCGCCAGCGTGCCGGGAGCCGTCAAGCTGCAGCTCTACAAGAACAACGTGGACGGCAAGGGCGCCTCCTACGGGTCGCACGAGAACTACCTGATGAGCCGCCAGACGCCGTTCTCCGCGGTGATCGCCGGGTTGACGCCGTTCCTGGTGTCGCGCCAGGTGATCACCGGTTCGGGCCGGGTCGGCATCGGGCCCTCCGGCGACGAGCCCGGCTTTCAGCTGTCCCAGCGCGCCGACTACATCGAGGTCGAGGTCGGCCTGGAGACCACGCTCAAGCGCGGCATCATCAACACCCGCGACGAACCGCACGCCGACGCCGACAAGTACCGCCGGCTGCACGTGATCATCGGCGACGCCAACCTGTCCGAAACCTCGACCTACCTCAAGCTCGGCACCACCGCGCTGGTGCTCGACCTGATCGAAGAGGGTATGGACCTGACGGATCTGGCGCTGGCCCGGCCGGTGCACGCGGTGCACGTGCTGAGCCGCGACCCGTCGTTGCGCGCCACCGTTGCGCTGGCCGACGGCCGGGAACTGACCGGTCTTGCGCTGCAACGCATTTACCTCGACCGGGTGGCCAAGCTGGTCGACAGCCGCGACTTCGACCCGCGCGCCAGCGACATCGTCGAGACCTGGGCGCACGTGCTGGACCTGTTGGAACGCGACCCGATGGAGTGCGCCGAGATCCTCGACTGGCCTGCCAAGCTGCGGCTGCTGGAGGGCTTTCGGCAGCGGGAGAACCTGGGTTGGTCGGCGCCGCGGCTGCATCTGGTCGACCTGCAGTACTCCGATGTGCGGCTGGACAAGGGCCTCTACAACCGGCTGGTGGCGCGCGGCTCGATGCAGCGTCTCGTCACCGAGCAGCAGGTGCTCGACGCGGTCGACAACCCGCCTACCGACACCCGCGCGTACTTCCGCGGGGAGTGCCTGCGGCGGTTCGGCGCCGATATCGCGGCCGCCAGCTGGGACTCGGTCATCTTCGACCTCGGCGGCGACTCGCTGGTCCGGATCCCCACCCTCGAGCCGCTGCGCGGCAGCAAGGCGCATGTCGGCGAGCTGCTCGACTCGGTGGACAGCGCCGTCGAACTGGTCGAACAGCTCACGAACTGATACCGCTAAGCCCGGTATTTCGCGGGCCGACCGGTAGGGTGGAAGGACGGCGGGCAGCAAATGGCCCGCCGGCGACGGCTATAGGCATAGCAGGAGGCAGCGATGGCTCAGGAGCAGACCAAGCGTGGTGGTGGCGGCGGCGAGGACGACGACCTCACCGGCAGCACGGCCGCCGGCCAGGAGCGTCGCGAGAAGCTCGCTGAGGACACCGACGACCTGCTCGACGAGATCGACGACGTGCTGGAAGAGAACGCCGAGGATTTCGTCCGCGCATACGTCCAGAAGGGCGGACAGTGAGCTGGCCGCATCGCGAAAAGCTGGCCCTGCCCACCCCATCGAATTTCTCCACGCCCCTGGCGCCATCGGTATCCGTGGACCTGTCATCTTTCTCTGATCTGCTGCGCCGACAGGCGCCGGAGTTGCTGCCCGTGAACTCCCACGCCACCGCCACCGACGCGGTGCCGCACGGCACCACGATCGTCGCGTTGAAGTACCCCGGCGGTGTGGTGATGGCCGGCGACCGCCGGTCCACCCAGGGCCACATGATCGCCGGGCGCGACGTGCAGAAGGTGTACATCACCGACGACTACACGGCCACCGGTATCGCGGGCACCGCTGCGATCGCGGTCGAGTTCGCCCGGCTCTACGCGGTCGAACTCGAACACTACGAAAAGCTCGAAGGGGTCGCACTGACCTTCAACGGCAAGGTCAACCGGCTGGCGACGATGGTGCGCGGCAACCTCGGCGCGGCCCTGCAGGGCTTCGTCGCGCTGCCGCTGCTGGCTGGATACGACCTCGACGACCCCAATCCCCAAGCCGCGGGCCGGATCGTGTCGTTCGACGCCGCCGGAGGATGGAACTTCGAGGAAGAGGGCTACCAGTCGGTGGGCTCGGGGTCGATCTTCGCCAAATCGTCGATGAAGAAGCTGTATTCGCAAGTGCGCGACGGCGATTCGGCGTTGCGGGTGGCCGTCGAGGCGCTGTACGACGCGGCCGACGACGATTCGGCGACCGGCGGGCCCGACCTGGTGCGTGGCATCTATCCGACCGCGGTGATCATCGGCGAGGACGGCGCCGAGGAGGTAACGGAAGAGCGGATCGCCGAGCTCGCGCGCGAGGTCATCGAAAGCCGTTCGCGCGCCGACACGTTCGGCCCCGATGCCGCCCACCGATCCACTGACGCGCGAGGGGACTCGTGAGCTTTCCATATTTCATATCGCCCGAACAGGCGATGCGCGAGCGTTCGGAGCTCGCCCGTAAAGGAATCGCGAAGGGCCGCAGCGTGGTCGTGCTGGCCTACGCCGACGGTGTGCTGTTCGTCGCCGAGAACCCGTCGCGTTCACTGCAGAAGGTCAGCGAACTCTACGACCGCGTCGGGTTCGCCGCCGTCGGCCGGTTCAACGAGTTCGACAACCTGCGTCGCGGCGGCATCCAGTTCGCCGACACCCGCGGCTATGCGTATGCCCGCCGCGATGTCACCGGCCGCCAGCTGGCCAACGTGTACGCGCAAACCCTCGGCACGATCTTCACCGAGCAGGCCAAACCGTACGAGGTCGAGCTGTGTGTCGCCGAGGTCGCGCACTACGGCGAGTCCAAACCGCCTGAGCTGTACCGCATCACCTACGACGGGTCGATCGCCGACGAGCCGCATTTCGTGGTGATGGGCGGCACGACCGATCCGATCACCGCGGCGCTCAACGAGTCCTATACCGAGAACGCCAGCCTGACCGACGCGGTGAAGATCGCCGTCGACGCGCTGAAGGTGGACGCCAACGGCGGCCCGGAGCCGCGAAGCCTCGGGCCCGCCACGCTCGAGGTGGCCATCCTCGACGCCAACCGGCCCCGCCGCGCGTTCCGCCGGTACACCGGTGCTGCGCTCGAAGCGCTGCTGCCCCAGGAGTAGGGCGGCTCAGCCGGCCAACTGAAGCGGCCCGTCCCCGGTGATCACCGCGAGGATATTGCGCCACGAGTCCGACGGCCGATTGAGAACATCTGAATGTGCGCGCGGGCCCGCCATCAGCCGGCCGTCGTCGTAATGCCCTGTGGCCAAAGGGATCACGCCGGGCATTTCGTCGGGGTCGGCGCCGTGGGGGCCACCGGGAATGCCTTGCACGGCCTGGATGAAGTCGCCGGGCGCGGTCATCGAGAAGCGCAGCACATCGGGGTTGCGGTTGTGCCAGTCGGCCGGATCGTCGACGCCGACGCCGGCCCCGGCCGCCGCCACATACAGCGTGCGGTCCGCGGTCAGCCCCAGCGCCTCGGCGGTGCCGAGAATCGAACCGCCGTAGGAGTGCCCGATGTAGGTCACCGGCACCGGCCGTCCCGGCGCGGCCGCGGCGTCGACGGTGCGGTCGACGTCCTCACTGAACGCGACCAACCGCGGTGCCATCTGCAGTGCGTAGCGGGGATCGGCCGCGGAGATCAGCGCGGTGGCCGGGTTGTCACCGCGGGGAAACGGCCCGCCCAGATAGCTGATCATCGCGACCTCGCCGCGAGCCGCCGACACGAAGCGGCGGGCGGTGTCGTTGACCGCGGGAGCCCCCGCGATCGTGGTGTTCAGCCCGGGCACCAACACCGCGACGCTGCCGGCTGTCGACACGTCGCCGTGCAACTCCACCAGCGACGCGCGGGCGGGGTCGAACGCCAGGATCTGCCGGTCGATACGGCGCCCGCCGCCCGCGGGGTCATCGACCTCGGAGAGCAGGCTGCGGTAGACGGCGAGTCGTTCGGCATCGTGGTCGTCCAGGATCGCCTGCGCGATGTTGGTGCGGTTGGCCTCGACGCGCATCGACCACGGCACCCCGTCGGTGTTGCCGACCTGACGCGGGAATTCGACGATCAGCCGGTGTCGCTGCTCGGGCGTCATCGCCGCGATCTGCTCGGCGATGCGGTCCTGGCTCAGCCCCGGCCAGCCCGCCAACACATCGCCGGCCTGCACCGGCCACGCCCCGGCCGGAACCGTCGACGGGGCGGCGAGCACCGGTATCGCGAGGGCTTCGGCGATGTCGTCGGCGGCATCGGCGTCGGCGGCGCCGAGTCGATCGAGCGCCTCGACGATTCGGGCGCTCAGTTCGTCGGCGCGCACCGCGAGCATGCCGCGCGCGACGTCGTCGTCGCCGCCGGCCAGCGTCACCAACAGCGGCGTCGGATCGGCGTGCGGCGACACCGCGCCGTCGTCGCCGACGCTGAACCCCTCCGAGGTGGCGTCGGCGACGCGGGCCAGCACCGCGTCCCGGGCCAGACCGATCTGCTGCGCGCCGTCGCAGGCCGCGACGGCCGCGGTCACCACCGCCCGCGCCACGGCGTCTGACTCCTTGCCGAGCGAGTGCGCTTCGCGCCGCGCGGCTTCGGCCGCCGAACCGGTCCAGAAGTCGGCAGTGGCGATGACGCCGGCCACGGTGGCCTCGATGCGGTCGTGGATGTCGGCCGCTGCGGCGCACAGTTGGTCGGCGAACTCGCGCAGGCTGTCAGGTCGCCACCGTTCGGCTTGCGAGACGCTCGGACGCGGTTCCCCCATGCCTCATGCAAGCAGACCGGCGGCCTGTTGCGCTGCGGTTATCCACAGGGTGTGGGCGCGGCATCGGCGCGGCTGACCACCACGGCCCGCCGGCAACCAGTAGTCTCGATGACGTGCAGCGACGAATCATGGGCATCGAGACAGAATTCGGTGTCACCTGCACGTTCCACGGCCATCGGCGACTCAGTCCCGATGAAGTCGCCCGCTATCTGTTCCGGCGTGTGGTGTCGTGGGGCCGCAGCTCCAACGTTTTCCTCCGTAACGGTGCGCGCCTGTACCTCGACGTCGGCAGCCACCCCGAGTACGCCACCGCCGAGTGCGACAGCCTGACGCAGTTGGTCACCCACGACCGCGCGGGCGAGCGCGTGCTCGAAGATCTGCTGATCGACGCCGAGCAACGGCTGGCCGACGAGGGCATCGGCGGCGACATCTACCTGTTCAAGAACAACACCGACTCGGCGGGCAACTCCTACGGCTGCCACGAGAACTACCTGATCGTGCGGGCCGGCGAGTTCTCCCGGATCTCCGATGTGCTGCTGCCGTTCCTGGTCACCCGCCAGCTGATCTGCGGCGCGGGCAAGGTGCTGCAAACCCCCAAGGCCGCGACGTTCTGCTTAAGCCAACGCGCCGAGCACATCTGGGAGGGCGTCTCCAGCGCCACCACCCGAAGCCGGCCGATCATCAACACCCGCGACGAACCGCACGCTGACGCCGAGAAGTACCGCCGGCTGCACGTCATCGTCGGCGACTCCAACATGTGCGAGGCCACCACCATGCTCAAGGTGGGCACCGCCTCGCTGGTACTGGAGATGATCGAGGCCGGTATCGCGTTCCGCGACTTCTCGCTGGACAACCCGATCCGCGCCATCCGTGAGGTCAGCCACGACCTGACCGGGCGCCGACCGGTGCGGCTGGCCGGCGGTCGGCAGGCCAGCGCCCTGGACATCCAGCGCGAGTACTACGCGCGCGCGGTCGAGTACCTGCAGAGCCGCGAGCCCGACACCCAGCTCCAGCAGGTGGTCGATCTGTGGGGCCGCCAGCTCGACGCGGTCGAGAGCCAGGACTTCGCCAAGGTGGACACCGAAATCGACTGGGTGATCAAGCGCAAGCTGTTCCAGCGCTACCAGGACCGCTACGACATGGAGCTGTCTGATCCGAAGATCAGCCAGCTCGATCTGGCCTACCACGACATCAAACGCGGCCGCGGGGTGTTCGACCTGCTGCAGCGCAAGGGGCTGGCGGCGCGGATCACCACCGACGAGGAGATCGAAGCCGCGGTCAACACGCCGCCGCAGACCACCAGGGCCAAACTGCGCGGGGAGTTCATCAGCGCCGCCCAGGAGGCCGGCCGCGACTTCACCGTCGACTGGGTGCACCTCAAGCTCAACGACCAGGCGCAGCGCACGGTGCTGTGCAAAGACCCGTTCCGCTCGGTCGACGAACGGGTCAAGCGGCTGATCGCCAGCATGTAGCTCCCTGTTGGCGTGAGCGCTCACCCTTGTACGTTCTGCGCGCCGAAATCTGTACAAGGATGAGCGCTCGGCAGTTATCCACAGGGCATATTGGCGGTCGGGCGGCACCGCGGCCAACAATTCCCGCATGCCGCCCGAGCTCCGAGCGCTCTTCGCGACCCAGGGTGGAGTCGCGACCTCGACGCAAATCTTGTCGCAGCTGAGCCGTCGCGGCATGCAGCGCCTGCTGCGGACTGGCGAGCTAGTGAAGACCTATCCGGGTGTCTACAGCCATGGTCCAGCCGATGCCTTCACTCGGCTACGCGGATTGGACCTGCGCTGCGATGAGCAGGTCGCGGCCTGTCTGGGCACCGCCGCACAGATCTACGGGTTCGACACCGAACATGTCACCGACCTCCACGTGCTCAACCCCGACGGCCATCTTCTGCGCGACCACGGCAACCTCAAAGTGCATCGGCGGCAGGGCGCGCCGCTGACCAGTTACCGGGGCCGCCCGCTCACCCCGCCAAGCTGGACGGCGGTCGAGGTCGCGCGGGGCCTGTGTCGACCGCGGGCATTGGCCACGCTCGACGCCGCCTTACGCAGCCAGACGTGCACCACCGACGACCTGCTGGCCGCGGCGAAGGCCCAGGCCGGCCGTCGCGGCATCGTCGCGGTCCGAGACCTCATTCCGCTGGCTCGGCCCGAGGCCGAGTCGCCGATGGAAAGCGAGGCCAGACTCGTCATGCTCGACGGCGGGTTACCACACCCCGTCCTGCAGCACGAGATCGTCGACCGCGACGGCCGGGTGTGGCGGGTCGACTTCGCCTGGCTGGATGGCAGGGTCGCCGTCGAGTTCGACGGGTTCGACTACCACAGCTCGCGAGAATCGCTACGGAGGGATCGCCAGAAGCGGGCTGCGCTCGAAGAGGTCGAATGGCGGGTGTTGTCAGTCGTCAGCGACGATGTGCGACGACACCCCGATGTGATGGTGCGCCGCATCCGCGCCCTGCTCACACGGACGTTGGCCGCGTGAGCGCTCAACTACGTACGGTTTTGCCGCGAAAACCCGTACCAGGGTGAGCGGTCGCCGGGGGAATCCGCACTAGGCTGAACCAAGTGGCGATCTCCAAAGTCGAACGGCTGATGAACCTCGTCATCGCGCTGTTGTCCACCAACACCTTCATCACCGCCGAACGCATCCGCGAGACCGTCTACGGCTACTCCGAACACGCCAGCGACGAGGCGTTCTCCCGGATGTTCGAGCGCGACAAGAACGAGCTGCGCGATCTGGGCATCCCGCTGGAGACCGGTCGGGTGTCGCAGTTCGACCCGACCGAGGGCTACCGCATCAACCGCGAGGCCTACGCGTTGCCCGCCGTCGAGCTGACCGCCGACGAAGCCGCCGCCGTCGCGGTGGCCACCCAGCTGTGGGAGTCACCCGAGCTGATCACCGCCACCCAGGGCGCCTTGCTCAAACTGCGCGCCGCGGGCGTCGACATCGACGCCGTCGACGCCGCCGTCTCGATCGCGTCCACGGCCGCGTTGCCCGGTCTGCGTGGCTCAGAAGACGTCCTCGGAATCCTGTTGTCGGCCATCGACGCCGGCCGCGCGGTGCAGTTTCCGCACCGGTCGTCGCGCAGCGATCCCTACACCACCCGCACCGTCGAGCCGTGGGGCGTGCTGACCGACAAGGGGCGCTGGTACCTGGTCGGTCACGACCGCGACCGCAACGCGACGCGCACGTTCCGGTTGTCGCGCATCGGCGCCGAGGTGACCCCGATCGGGCCGGCCGGGGCGGTGTCGCGCCCAGAGGGGGTGGACCTGCGCGAGATCGTCGACCGCGCGGTCGGGGAGTGGCCGACCACCGGTGAGGCGCGGATATGGGTCGCCGAGGGCCGGGCCACGGCGCTGCGCCGCCAGGCGACCGTCGTCGGCCCACGCCGGCTCAACGGCCGCGCCGGTGAGGAGATCACCATCGACATCGGCATGCTCGACCGGCTGGCCCGCGAAGTCGCCAGCTACGGTCCCGACGCGGTTGCACTCGAACCGCAGGCGCTGCGCGACGACGTGGTGGCCCGGCTGCGCGCCCAGGCGGGGGCCACGCCATGACGGCGGTCTCGGAGCGGCTGGTGCGGCTGCTCAACATGGTTCCGTACTTTCAGGCCAATCCTCGGATCACCTACACCGAGGCGGCATCCGACCTCGGGGTCAGCGTCAAGCAACTGCGCGACGACATCAACCAGCTGTGGATGTGCGGGCTACCCGGCTACGGTCCCGGTGACCTCATCGACTTCGAGTTCTCCGGTGACACCATCGAAGTCACCTTCTCGGCCGGCATCGACCATCCGCTGCGGCTGACGTCGCCGGAGGCCACCGGTGTGCTGGTGGCGCTGCGCGCGCTGGCCGATGTGCCCGGCATGGTGGACCCCGAAGCCGCGCGCAGCGCGATCGCCAAGATCGAGTCGGCGGCAGGCGCGCTGGGCCAGGACACCGGAGCCGCGGTGGCCGCGGTCGACGAGCGCGCCCCGATCGAGAGCGAGGCCGCCGCCTCGGTCCGCGAGGCGGTGCGCGACGGCCGGGCGGTCACCCTCGAGTACTACTCGGCGTCGCACGACATGCTGTCGAGCCGCACGGTCGACCCGATCCGGGTCGTGCTGGTCGGCGATCACAGCTACCTGGAGGCGTGGTGCCGGTCGGCCGAGGGGGTGCGGCTGTTCCGGTTCGACCGCATCGTCGACGCGCACGTGCTCGACGAGCGGTCCGCGCCACCGCCGCCGGCCGTCCAGCCCGAACCCGACACGTCGCTGTTCTCACCTGCTACCGCCGACCCGGCCCTGCCGTCGGCGACGCTGCTGATCGACCGCTCCGCGGCGTGGATGTTCGACTACTATCCGCTGCGCGAAATCCGGGAACTGCCCGACGGCGCGATCGAGGCCGCGATGACGTATGCCTCCGAGGACTGGATGGCGCGTTTCGTGCTCGGCTTCGGATCGGCGGTGCGGGTGCTGGCGCCGGAGTCGCTGGCGCGTCAGGTCCAGGACACGGCCGCCGCGGCGCTGCGGGCCTACGACGTCGGCGCCGACGAGCGGTAGACTGGCCGGGACGTTCTGGAGGTAACCAAATTGGGTAGTTTGCAACCCTGGCACTGGGTGATCGTCATCGCCGTGTTCGTGCTGCTCTTCGGTGCCAAGAAGCTCCCGGACGCGGCCCGCTCGCTCGGCAAGTCGATGCGGATCTTCAAGTCCGAGATCAAGGAGATGCAGTCGGACTCCAAGCAGGACGACACGTCGACGCAGCAGGCCACACCGATCGCCTCGGAACGCGTCGACCCGCCGGCGCCGGGCACCGAGCAGCCGTCGGACAAACGCTCAGCCTGACCCACACCGACGAAACCCAGCGCGGCACGACGCCGCGGCGATAGGCCTGCCGTGCAGCCCCCAGCGATCTTCAAGAAACTCGATCCTCGTCAGCGGCGCTCCCGGGTCAACCCGGACGGCACCATGTCGCTGGTCGAACACCTCCAAGAGCTGCGTAACCGGCTGCTGATCGCGGTGGCCGCGATCGTGGTGACCACGATCCTCGGCTTCCTCTGGTACAGCCACGGCGTGTTCGGGTTGCCCAGCCTCGGCGACTGGCTGCGCGGACCCTACTGCGAACTGCCGGCCTCCTCGCGCGCCGACATCACCGCCGACGGCGGCTGCCGGCTGCTCGCGACGTCACCGTTCGACCAGTTCATGCTGCGCCTGAAGGTCGGCTTGACCGCGGGCATCGTGCTGGCCTGCCCGGTGTGGCTGTATCAGCTGTGGGCGTTCATCACCCCCGGCCTGTACCGCAAGGAACGCCGGTTCGCGATCGCGTTCGTGGTCGTGGGCGCCGCGTTGTTCGTCGCGGGCGCGGTGCTGGCCTACGTGGTGCTGTCCACGGCGCTGGGTTTCCTGCTGACGGTCGGCGCCGACGTGCAGGTGACCGCGCTCTCGGGTGATCAGTACTTCGGGTTCCTGATCAACCTGCTGCTGGTGTTCGGGTTCAGCTTCGAGTTCCCGCTGTTGATCATCATGCTCAACCTGGTCGGCGTGCTGACCTACGACCGGCTCAAGGCGTGGCGGCGCGGCCTGATCTTCGCGCTGTTCGTGTTCGCCGCGATCTTCACGCCCGGCTCGGATCCGTTTTCGATGCTGGCGCTGGCGTTGGCGTTGACCGCGCTGCTGGAGGTCGCGATCCAGATCGCCCGGTTCAACGACAAGCGCAAGGCGCGTCGCGCCGCGCTCGACGAAATACCCGAGGACCAGGCGGCGCCGATCGGCAGTCCCGAACCGATCGAGACGCCGACGGTGGTGCCGACGTCGACGCGGCCCGTGGTCGATGACGATGCAACTTAGCGGGCAGCTGGCGGAGTTCACCAAACATCTGCCGTTCGCGCTCGACGACTTCCAGCGCGACGCCTGCCAGGCCTTGGAGAACGGACACGGTGTGCTGGTGTGCGCCCCGACCGGCGCGGGCAAGACCGTGGTGGGCGAGTTCGCGGTACACCTGGCGCTGAAGTCGGGCGGAAAGTGCTTCTACACCACGCCGATCAAGGCGTTGAGCAACCAGAAGCACAACGATCTGGTGCGCCGGTACGGCCCGCAGCACATCGGCCTGCTCACCGGCGACCAGTCGATCAACGGCGACGCCGACGTCGTGGTGATGACCACCGAAGTGCTGCGCAACATGCTTTACGCGAACTCGCCTGCGCTGCACGGGCTTTCCTACGTCGTGATGGACGAGGTGCATTTTCTGGCCGACCGGATGCGCGGCGCGGTGTGGGAAGAGGTGATCTTGCACCTGCCCGACGAGGTGCTGCTGGTGAGCCTGTCGGCCACGGTGAGCAACGCCGAGGAGTTCGGCGGCTGGATGCAGACCGTGCGGGGGGACACCGCGGTCATCGTCGACGAGCACCGTCCCGTGCCGCTGTGGCAGCACGTTCTGGTCGGCACGCGAATGTTCGACCTGTTCGACTACCGCGCCACCAAAGCGGCGAAATCCAACCGCGAGTTGATCGTCGACCCAGAACTGTTGCGCCACATCGCTCATCGGCGCGAAGCCGACCGGCTGACCGACTGGCAGCCGCGCGGCCGGGGCAGGGCAGGCCACCGCGGCCGGCCCACCATGTACCGGCCGCCGTCGCGGCCCGACGTGATCGGCATGCTGGACCGCGAAGGGCTGCTGCCGGCCATCACGTTCATCTTCTCGCGCGCGGGCTGTGACGCCGCGGTCAAGCAGTGCCTGCGTTCGTCGCTTCGGCTCACCACCGAGCAGGAGCGTTCCGCGATCGCCGAGGTGGTCGACCGCCGCTGCGGCGATCTGCCCGAATCGGATCTGATCGTGCTGGACTACCACGAATTCCGCGAAGGGCTGCTGCGCGGGCTGGCCGCCCACCACGCCGGGATGTTGCCGGTGTTCCGCCACACGGTGGAGGAGCTGTTCACCGCGGGCCTGGTCAAGGCTGTATTCGCTACGGAGACACTGGCTTTGGGTATCAACATGCCGGCGCGGACGGTGGTGCTGGAGCGGCTGGTGAAGTTCAACGGTGAGCAGCATGTGCCGTTGACGCCGGGGGAGTACACCCAGTTGACGGGCCGGGCGGGCCGCCGCGGCATCGACGTGGAGGGTCACGCGGTGGTGCTGTGGCACCCCAACGACGCCACCTCCGACCCGGCCGAGGTGGCCGGGCTGGCCTCCACCCGCACCTTCCCGCTGCGCAGTTCGTTCGCGCCGTCCTACAACATGACCATCAACCTGGTGCAGCAGATGGGGCCGGCGCGGGCGCACGAACTTCTGGAAAGCTCGTTCGCGCAGTACCAGGCGGACCGCTCCGTGGTCGGGTTGCGCCGCGGCATCGAGCGCGGTGAGCGGATGCTCGACGAGATCGCCGCCGAACTCGACGGCGGCCACGAGGCGCCGATGCTGGAGTATGTGCGGCTGCGCCAGGAGATCTCGAACCGGGAGAAGGCGCAGTCGCGCGCATCGCGGTTGCAGCGCCGCCGGGCCGTCAACGACGCGCTGGTCGCGCTGCGCCGAGGCGACATCATCGACATCAGCCACGGCCGCCGCGGTGGGCTGGCGGTGGTGCTCGAACCGGCTCGCGACGACGACGATCCGCGCCCGCTGGTGCTGTCCGAGCACCGGTGGGCGGGCCGGATCTCGTCGGCCGACTACTCGGGCGGCGCGGAGCCGTTGGGGTCGATGTCGCTGCCCAAGCGCGTCGAACACCGCAGCCCGCGGGTGCGGCGCGATCTCGCGTCGGCGCTGCGTTCGGCCGCGGCCGGCCTGGAGGTGCCGTCGGCGAAGGGCAAACGCAAAGGCCCGGCACGAGAACGCGACGTCGACCCGGAACTGGCGTCGCTGCGTGCGCGGCTGCGCCGGCACCCGGCCCACCACCTGCCCGATCGCGAGGAGAAGGCCCGGCTGGCCGAGCGGTACCTGCGCATCGAGCGCGACAACGAACAGATCCGGCAGAAGGTGGCCGCGGCGACCAACTCGCTGGGGCGCACGTTCGACCGGATCGTGGTGCTGCTCACCGAACGCGGCTATATCGCCCGGGGGGGGAGGAGCGACGCGACTGGGGGGGAAGACCACGGCCCGAAAGAGGACCCGAAGGTCACCGACGACGGCCGGCTGCTGGCCCGGATCTACAGCGAGAGCGATCTGCTGGTCGCCGAAGCACTGCGCAGCGGCGTCTGGGAGGGGCTGGAGCCCGCCGAGTTGGCGGCGGTGCTGTCGGCCGTGCTCTACGAGTCGCGCGGAGACACGCCCGGTTCCCCCGAGAACGTCGACGTGCCGACGGGTCGGCTGCGCCGCGCGCTGAACCAGACCATCCGGCTGTGGGCCGAGCTGCGCACCGACGAGCAGCGCCACCGCATCACCCACAGCCGCGAGCCCGACCCCGGTTTCGTGTCCGCGATCCACCGCTGGGCCACCACCGGCGATCTGACCAGTGCGCTGGCCGCCAGCGACGCCACCGGTTCGGGGTCGCCGCTGTCGGCGGGCGACTTCGTGCGCTGGTGCCGCCAAGTGCTCGACCTGCTCGACCAGGTGCGCAACGCCGCACCCAGCCCGGCGCTGCGCGCGTCGGCGAAACGCGCCATCAGCGACATTCGACGCGGCGTCGTGGCAGTTGATGCACGGTAGTGTGTGCGCAGAAAGACCCGGGGAACCAAACCGCGGCGGGGCCGCGGGTAAAGGAGTGAGATGAGCGGACCGCAGGGATCTGATCCGACGCAGCCGTGGCCCGGCCAGCAGCCGGAACAGCCGACGGACCAGCCATCGAGCGATCCATCGGCGGATCAGGCGAACCAGCAGTGGCAGCAGCAGCAGCCCACCGGCGGTGAGCAGCAGCAATGGCAACCGCCCGCCTACGATCCGCAACAGGCGCAGCAGTATCCGCAGTATCAGCAGCCCGCCTACCAGCCTCCGCAGCAGTACCCGTCGACCGAGCAGTACGGCCAGCAGCCGCAGGCCTATCCGCCCGGGCAGTATGGCCAGCCGGGTCAATACGGCCAGCAGCCCTACGGCCAACCCGGCCAGTACGGTCAGCAGCCCGGCCAGTACGGCCAGCAGCCCGGTCAGTACGGCCAGCAGCCCGGTCAGTTCGGGCAGTACCCGCCCTACGGGCAGCCCGGCGGCGAAGAGGGCTCAAAGCGTTCGCTGGCCGTGATCGGCGGCGTCATCGGTGTGCTGGCCGCGGTCATCGTCGCGGTGGTGCTGGTGCTCGGATTCTGGAAGCCCGGCTTCTTCGTGACCACCAAGCTCGATATCGACGCCGCGCAAAGCGGTGTGCAACAGATCCTGACCGACGAGGCCAACGGCTACGGCGCCAAGAACGTCAAGGACGTCAAGTGCAACGACGGCCAGAACCCGGTCGTCGAGCGGGGCGCCAGCTTCAACTGCGAGGTCAGCATCGACGGCACCAAGCGCCAGGTCACCGTGACCTTCCAGGACGACAGCGGCACCTACGAGGTCGGCCGGCCCAAGTAGCGGCCGTCAGCGCGCAGGAAGGCCGTCGAGCGCCTTCTGCAGCCGGCCGACCGATGAGGTGACACCGTAGGTTTCGGCCAGTTCGGCGACCTTGCGGGGATGCTTGGCGGCCAGCGGCAGCGTGTCGTCGGGCGTGGAGAAGTCGACGTCGCAGTCGGTGGCCACCCGCACCACCGGCCCTGCCGCCTCGATGTAGTCGGTGGCGGCCAGCAGCTTGGTCCGAAAAGCCTTGGACATCTTCGATTTCGGGTCGTGCGCGGCGGCCATGATGTCCTCGAGCGACCCGTGCTGAGCGAGCAGCGTGGCTGCCGTCTTCTCGCCGACCCCCGGGACCCCGGGCAGCCCGTCTGAGGGGTCGCCGCGCAGCAACGCCAGCTCGGCGTAGGCCGGTCCGGCGCGGTGCGCGGGCACACCGTAGGTCTCGGCGACCTGTTTGGGCCCGAACAACGTCGCCTTGGCCAGCCCGCGCCCAATGTAGAGCACCCGCACGGGCACCGGGTCGTCGGCGACCAGCTGCAGCAGGTCGCGGTCACCGCTGACCACCACGACCGGGCTGCGCCGTTCGCGAAACGCCAGGGTGCCCAGCACATCGTCGGCCTCGTGCTCGGCCGCTCCGGCGGTCGCGATGCCGAACGCGTCGAGCAGCTCGAAGATCATGTCGATCTGGGGCGTCAGGTCGTCGGGCACTTCCTCGACGTCGGGCACCCCTTCGGGTTGGGGTTCCTCGACGCGGTGCGCCTTGTACGACGGGATCAGGTCGACGCGCCACTGCGGGCGCCAGTCGTCGTCGCGGCACACCACCAGCCGGTCGGGGCGCTCACGGGTGACGACGGTCGCGACGGCATCGAGGAAGCCGCGCACCGCGTTGACCGGGCGCCCGTCGGGCGCCGTGATCGACGAGGGCACGCCGAAATAGGAACGAAACCACATGCTGGCGCCGTCGAGCAGCAACAGGGGTGCGGGCATGCTGGCTAGCCTAGAGCCATGACCGCCAGTCGATTCAGCGCCGACGTCTACGCCCGGCGGCTGCAGTCCGCCGCCACCGCCGCCGCCGAAGCGGGCCTGGCCGGCCTGGTCATCAGCCCGGGCTACGACCTGCGCTACCTGATCGGGTCGCGCGCGCAGACCTTCGAGCGGCTGACCGCGCTGGTGTTACCCGCCGACGGGACGCCGACGGTCGTGGTGCCGCGGCTGGAGTTGGCCGCGCTGAAGGCCTCCGCGGTGCCCGAACTCGGCCTGCCGGTGCACGACTGGGTCGACGGCGACGATCCGTACGAGCTGGTGGCCAACGTGCTGGGCGGCGGCACGGTCAAGACGGCTGTCACCGACTCGATGCCGGCGCTGCACCTGCTGCCGCTGGCCGAGGCGCTCGGCGCGACGCCGGTGCTGGCCACCGACGTGCTGCGCCGGCTGCGGATGATCAAGGACTCCGCGGAGATCGACGTCCTACGCAGGGCGGGCGCGGCGATCGACCGGGTGCACGCCCGCGTGCCCGAGTTCCTGGTGCCCGGTCGCACCGAGGCCGACGTCGCCGCCGATATCGCTGAAGCCATTGTCGCCGAAGGACATTCGGAGGTGGCGTTCATCATCGTCGGCTCCGGGCCGCACGGCGCCGACCCGCACCACGAATGCTCGGACCGTGAACTGCGCGTGGGCGACATCGTCGTCGTCGACATCGGCGGCCCGGTCGAACCGGGATACAACTCCGACTGCACGCGCACCTACAGCATCGGTGAGCCCAGCGCCGAGATCGCGCGGCGCTACGCGGTGCTGCAGCGGGCGCAGCGTGCCGCCGTCGAGGCCGTGCGTCCCGGCGTGAGCGCCGAGCAGATCGACGCGGTCGCGCGCGCTGTGCTGGCGGCCGAGGGGCTGGCCGAGGCGTTCGTGCACCGCACCGGACACGGCATCGGGCTGTCGGTGCACGAGGAGCCCTACATCGTCGCGGGCAACGACCTGCCGCTCGAGCCGGGGATGGCGTTCTCCGTGGAGCCCGGTATCTACTTTCCCGGCGAGTGGGGCGCACGGATCGAGGACATCGTGCTCGTCACCGCCGACGGCGCCGAACCGGTCAACACCCGCCCGCACGAGTTGACCGTGGTACCGGTCACCTGACCCGCCTTACCGGCGAGCAGACGCGGAAGGCCCCTTTTTCGCCCCAAATTGGGGGTGTTTGCGACTGCTCGCGGTCAGGAATTGGTGCGGTCCAGCAGGCTCGACGAGCCCAGCACGCGCTCCACGCGGACCTCGATCACCACGCGCTTCGGGTTGACCCGCGGGGTGCGGTAGCGCTGCGCATACCGCAGCTCGGCGTCCCGGACGGCCTCGGCGTCGGTGTTGACGGTGGCCTTACCCTCCAGCGACAGCCACCGCGCCCCGTCGACCTGGCTGAGCACCGCGACACCCTGGTTCTCGGCGTTGACGGCCTTCTGCGAGCCGCCGCTGGTGATGACGCGCGCGATGTGGGTGGTCGGATCGAATGTGAAACCCACGGCCACCACGTGCGGCGAGTTGTCCCCGCGCAGCGTCGTCAGCATCGCCAGATGACGCTCCGACAGAAACGCCAGCGCGTCGCTGTTGAGCTTCGTGGTTGCCTTGCGACTCGGTTGGGCCATCACGGCCCAACTTAGCGCAGTGGATAATCCCAGCCATGAAGGACACGGCCGACACCCGTGGGGCGCTGGTGGTGATCTTCGGCGGGCGCAGCGAAATCGGGCTCGCGCTGGCGACCCGGCTGGCACCCGGGTGCAGGGTGCTGCTGGCGGCGCGCCGCGCCGACGACCTCGCTGAGCAGGTGGCCACCGTGCGGGCCGCCGGGGCCGTCGCCGTCGCCGTCCGCGAGATCGACGCCGACGACCTGGCCTCACACGCCCCACTGGTGGAGTCGATCGTCGCCGAGCACGGCCCGATCGGCACCGCGGTGTTGGCGTTCGGCATCCTCGGCGACCAAGCCCTCGCCGAGAAGGATCCCGCCCACGCCGTGGCGATCGTGCACACCGATTACGTCGCGCAGGTCAGCCTGCTGACGGTGCTCGCCGCCACCATGCGCTCGGCCGGATCGGGGATGATTGTCGCGTTCTCGTCGGTGGCGGGGGTGCGGGTGCGCCGCGCGAACTATGTGTACGGCTCGGCCAAGGCCGGCCTCGACGGCTTCTGCAGCGGCCTGGCCGACGCGTTGCACGGCTCGGGGGTGCGGCTGCTGACGGTACGGCCGGGCTTCGTGATCGGGCGCATGACCGCGGGTATGCAGCCCGCGCCGTTTCCCAGCACGCCGGACCAGGTCGCCGCGGCGACGGCGCGCGCACTGGCCAAGGGCCGGCGCACCGTGTGGGTGCCCGCGATCCTGCGCCCGGTGTTCCTCGGGATGCGACTGCTGCCGCAGGCTGTGTGGCGGAGGCTGCCGAGGTGATCATCGTCGTCGGAATCGGCGCGGACGGCATGGCCGGGCTGACACCTGCCGCGCAAGCCGAACTCGTCAGGGCCACCGTCGTTTACGGTTCACCTCGGCAGCTGGATCTGCTCGACGACACGGTGAGCGCGGAGCGCCGTGAATGGCCCTCTCCAATGTTGCCCGCACTGCGTGCGCTGCGCGAGGGGGCCGACCGCGACGTGCACGTGGTGGCCAGCGGCGATCCGCTGTTGCACGGCGTCGGTGGCTCGCTGATCCGGTTGCACGGCGCGCACCGGGTCACCGTGCTGCCGCACGTGTCGTCGGTGACGCTGGCGTGTGCGCGGCTCGGCTGGCCGGTGCACGACACCGAGGTGATCAGCCTGGTGACCAACGAACCGCACACCGCGGTGCGCCGCGGCGGCACCGCCGTGGTGTTGTCGCGCGACGCCGGCAGCCCCGCAGCGCTGGCAAAGCTGCTCACCGACACCGGACGCGGCGACTCCGAACTCACGGTGCTCGAACAACTCGGCGGCCCGGCCGAACGGCGCCGCTCGGACACCGCGCGCCGATGGGCCGGAAACCCGCCGACCGACGTCGACGACCTCAACGTGGTGGCCGTGCGCTATCTGCCCGACGAACGGCAGTTCGGGATCCTGCCCGACACCGCCTACGCCAACGACGGGCAGATCACCAAACAACCGATGCGCGCCGTGACGATGGCCGCGCTGGCGCCGCGGCCGGAGGAGCTGCTGTGGGATGTCGGCGCCGGCTCCGGCAGCATCGCCATCGAGTGGTGCCGCAGCGGAACCGGTTGCCGGGCCGTGGCATTCGAACGCGACGAGCAGCGCCGTAAGCGGATCACCGAGAACGTCAGAGCGTTCGGGGTCAACGTCGACGTACGCGGCGACGCGCCACAGGCATTCGACGACACACCGCCGCCGGACGTGATCTTCGTCGGCGGCGGCCTGACCCGCCCCGGGCTGCTGCAGGAGTGCTTCGACAGGCTGCCCGGCGGCGGCCGGCTGGTCGCCAACGCCGTGACCGCGGAATCGGAAGCCGTTCTGGGCCAGTGGTATTCACGCCTCGGCGGTGAAATGCGCCGCTACCAGCACTACCACGGCGAACCGCTGGGCGGCTTCACCGGCTGGCGGCCCGCGTTCCCGGTCACGCAGTGGTCGGTGACCAAACGATGACCGTCTACTTCATCGGCGCCGGCCCGGGTGCGGCCGACCTGATCACGGTGCGCGGCCAGCGGTTGCTGAGCCGCTGCCCGGTCTGTCT
The DNA here is from genome assembly GCA_050205315.1 of Mycolicibacterium pulveris. GTDB lineage: Bacteria > Actinomycetota > Actinomycetes > Mycobacteriales > Mycobacteriaceae > Mycobacterium > Mycobacterium pulveris_A. The sequence continues at coordinate 162,676 of JBNMRA010000002.1, forward strand.
GTACGCCGGCTCGATCATGCCCGACGACCTGCTGGCGCTGTGCCCTGCCGACGCCCGGATCATCGACACCGGCCCGCTGACGCTCGAGCAGATCGTCACCGAAATCGCCGACGCCGACGCCGCGGGTAAGGATGTGGCGCGGCTGCACTCGGGTGACCCGTCGATCTACAGTGCGCTGGCCGAACAGTGCCGCCGCCTCGACGCACTGGGCATCGGCTACGAGATCGTGCCCGGCGTGCCCGCGTTCGCCGCGGCGGCCGCCGCGTTGGGCCGCGAGTTGACGGTTCCCGGTGTCGCGCAGACGATCACGTTGACCCGGGTAGCGACGCTGTCGACGGCGATGCCGCCCGGTGAGGACCTGCGCACGCTGTCGCAATCGGGTGCGACGTTGGTGCTGCACCTCGCCGCCGCGCAGATCGACTCGATCGTGCCGGAGCTGCTGGCAGGCGGATATCGACCCGAAACACCCTGTGCGGTCGTCGCGTTCGCGTCCTGGCCGCAGGAGCGGGTGGTCCGGTGCACGCTGGCCGAACTGGCCGAAAAGACCACGGCTGCGGGGATCACCCGCACCGCGGTCATCGTCGTCGGTGATGTGCTCGGCGCCGAGGGCTTCGCCGACAGCTACCTGTACTCGACGCACCGGGTGCGCGGAAGGCGGCACTGATGCGAATCCTGTTGCTGGGCGGCACATCAGAGGCCCGCGCGCTGGCCGCACAGCTGCACCCCGACGTCGAGGTGATCAGCTCGTTGGCCGGTCGGGTGCCCGACCCCGCGCCGCCGGTGGGTCAGGTGCGGATCGGCGGGTTCGGCGGGGTGGACGGGCTGCGACGCTGGCTGGGCGACAACCCCGTCGACGCCGTCGTCGACGCCACCCACCCGTACGCCGCGACCATGACCGCGCACGCCGCCGAGGTATGCGCCGCACTCGAGATCCCGCTTCTGCTGCTGGCCCGTCCCGCCTGGCCGACCGGTGACGCGATCCTGGTCAGCTCCGATACCGAAGCGGCGAAAACCGTTGCCGAGAACCGGTACTCGCGGGTGTTCCTGACGACCGGCCGATCCGGCATCGCCGCGTTCACCGGAGTCGACGCGTGGTTTCTGATCCGCGCCGTCACCCCGCCCGAGCCGGCGGACCTTCCGCGTCGCCACCAGGTGGTGCTCTCGCGCGGCCCGTACCGCTACGACGACGAGCTGGCGCTGTTGCGCGAGCACCGCATCGACGCGCTGGTCACCAAGAACAGCGGCGGGTCGATGACCCGGCCCAAACTCGATGCGGCGGCCGCGCTGGGCATCCCGGTGGTGATGGTGGACCGACCGCCGCTGCCTGCCGGGGCGATGACCGTGAGCACCGTCGACGACGCGGTGGCGTGGGTCAGGTCGACGATGTGATCAGCTCGAGCGTGCCGAGGTCGCGGATCGCCTGACAGCCCCTGCTCAGCATGGTCAGGATCATTTCGTCGCCCCGTTCGGTCGACGAGGCGAACGCGTAGCCCAGCGCGGTGAGCACCGGCGCCTGGACCGCGCCCAACTGGTAGTCGCGCCAACAGGTGTCGAGGTCGTAGTCGGTGACACCGTGACCGGTCAGCGCCTTGTGATAGCGGCCCACCAGGTCGCGTTCGACGCTGGAGCGGATCTCGGGCACCAGGCTGGTCGCGGTGAAATACGTCAGGTCGCGGGCGGGCAGGCCGACGCCGACGGTCTGCCAGTCCACCACACTGATGCGCTTGCGGTCGGGGTCGAACAGCATGTTGTCGAGCCGGTAGTCACCGTGCATCACCGCGAACCGCTGCGGTTCGGTCAACAGCCACGGGGTCACGACAGCCATTGCGGCGGAAAGGGTTTCGCGGTCCTCGGCGCTCATCGAGTCGCCGAGCTTGTCGGTGGTGATCTCGGCGGCCATCTTGCACACCTCACCCATGCCGCCGGCTGCCGCTTCGTCACCCGGTTTGGGCATCGCGATGCCCGCCAGCTGGGTCCAGGCCGGATCACACCACGTCGGTGCGTGCAGGCCGGCGAGCGCCTCGACCGCCAGCGCGGCCTCCTGCTCGCTGCATCCGGCGATCTGATCACCCTGCACCGCCGGCGCCATATCGGCGAGGATCAGCACGAAATCCGTTCCGTCCTCGGTGATGTCGCTGTAGAAGCAGGCCGGGACCGGGATGGCCACCTTCTCGGCGACGTCGGTGTAGAACTCCACCTCGGAGCGGTAGCCGAGCGCCACCCGCTCCCGGACCGCGTCGTCCTGGGCGGGCAGCTTGATCGCGAACGACCCGGGCAGCGCGGTCTGCGCCGTCGCGTACGTGACCGTCGCCCGGTAGGTGGCGCCGGTCTGCCCGGTACCGATCGGCACGACGTCGACGGCGCGCACGTCGACGCCGAGCGCCGTGCCGAGCCAGTCGGGCGTTACATCTTCGGGGCCACGTGGAATGCCGGTCACGCGCCGAACATAACACCCGCGACGCCAAAGCTCCTCAGAGTCGCGCGAGCCGCAGCCGCCACGCGTCGGGTCCGCGTTCGAGGTAATCCACCGCGATCCGCCCCGACGTCCGGTCGTAGAGCTGGCGCAGCAGCGGCACCGGATCGTGCGGGGCGACCAGCACCAGGCTGGCGCCCGCCGGAACCGCGTCGAACGCGCCGAAGACCGTCGCATGCCGGATCGCGTGCGGGACCTCGCGCACGTCGAGCACCGGCTCCTCGGCGTCGTGCGCACAGCCGCACGTGTGCCCCCCGCCGCCGTGGTGGTCGCCGAGCAACTCGTGCATCCCACCCAGAGCATCGGCGAGCGAGACGTCGGGGTCGGCGGCCACGATCGGCAGGATCCGGTCGTTCTCGTCGACCAGGTGCGCGTCGAACATCACCCGCAGCGCGTGCGCCGCCGCGGCGGCGCGCATCGGTGACGGCTCGGTGCAGATCGTGTCCACCAGGCCGGCCAGGATGCGGTGCACGGCGATCATCGACTCGATCAACGGCCGGGCCCGCTCGGTGCGAGCGGCGGCGGGATACAGCCGGTCCTCCTCCGCGGCGGCGTGCGGCAGCAGCTCGCCGGTCAGGAACTGTGCTGCGGCCCCCCGCGCGGCCTCGAAGTCGCTGCCGCGCTCGGCCGCCGCCAGCATCGCGTCGGTGAGCGCCTGCAGATGTCCGGCCAGCTCGGCGTGATGGTTCTTGACCGTTTCGGCCGCCTCCGCATCGGCAGATGTGGTGGCGACGAGCACCTCGTTGATGGTCATGGTGACTTCCTTTCCGCTGGGCTGGTCCGACACCCAGCAATTTACTACAATAATTTCCGTGGTAAATAGTGCACCGCATCTCGGTCCTCCGCCGACTCCGCCGGCGGCCGGTCACGTGCCCCTGTCCGGACAGCGGCTGCGGGTGCTCGAGCACGTGCGCACACACGCCCCGGTGCGGACCACCGATGCGGCCGCCGCGTTGGGGCTGCACCAGAACACCGTCCGCGAACACCTCGACGCGCTCGTCGACCACGGTCTCGTCGAACGCGCCATCGAACCCGCCGTCGGGCGCGGGCGGCCGGCCGCCCTGTATCGGCCGTCCGCCGCCGACCCCGCCCTGGCCGCCCGCGACTACGCGGGCCTTGCCACCGCGCTGGCTGGGCATCTGGCCCGCACCAGCGCCGACCCGGAGCGTGACGCCCGTGCTGCCGGTGTCGAGTGGGGACGCGAGCTGGTCGAGGGGACCGCCCGCGCCGACGGCGACCAACAGCAGGCCGTGCTCGATGCGCTGACACGGCTGGGCTTCGCCCCCGACGACGACGGCTCCGGAAACGGGGTGGCCCTGCGCCGCTGCCCGCTGCTCGATGCCGCACGCCGCTATCCGAGCGTGGTCTGTCAGGTCCACCTCGGCATCGTCGAGGGACTGCTGCAGAGCATCGGCGCACCGACCGGACCGGGCCTGGACCTGATTCCGTTCGCCGAACCCGGTGCCTGCCGGCTGTTCCTCCCCGATCCGGTGGTGAAAAAGCATGGCTGAGAAGCGAATTCCCCTTCGGTCGGTCTGGATGGTGCCGGCAGCCGTTGCGCTGTTGGCCGGTCTGGACGCCGCGCTGTTGCGCCTCGGGCTGCCCGCGCCCGTCGAAACGGTCCGGCTGGCCGAGGTGCACGGCATCGTGCTGGTGCTCGGCTTCGTCGGGACCTTGATCGCGGTCGAACGCGCCGTCGCGGCGGGACGGCGGTGGTGCTACGCCGCGCCGGCGCTGCTCGGGCTGGGCGGCGTGCTGCTCGTCAGCCCGGCGCCGCGTCACCTCGCCGATGTCACGCTGCTGGCCGGCGCCGCGCTGCTGGTGGCGGTGTACGTACCGCTGTGGCGGCGCAGCTTCGACGCCGCGGTGCTGGTGCAGGCCGCCGGCGCGGTGTTGGCGACCGGAGCGGCGCTGCTGTGGACGGCCGGGCTGCCGACCCCGGATCTGCTGGGCTGGCTGGCCGGATTTCTGATCCTGACCATCGCCGGGGAACGCCTCGAGCTGGCGCGGGTGGCGATGCAGGGCACCAACGCGGAACTGCTGCTCGGCGCGGCAGCGGCCGCGCTGGTCTTCGGTGCGCTCGCCCAACTGCTCTGGTCGACAGTCGGTTTCACGCTGCTGGGTGCAGCGGTGCTGGCCATTGCGCTGTGGCTCTTCCGGTTCGACGTCGCCAGGCGCACCGTCCACACGACCGGGTTGACGCGCTATACGGCGGTGTGCCTGCTGGCCGGGTACGCGTGGTTGCTGGTGCCCGGCTTGGTGTGGCTGCTGGTCGGGCCGGTGAACTTCGGCGGCGGCTACGACGCGATCGTGCACGCGGTGATGCTCGGTTTCGTGCTGTCGATGATCATGGCGCACGCACCGGTCATCCTGCCCGCGGTGCTGCGGCGCCCGCTGCCGTACACCCCGATGATGTATGGCCCGGTCGCGCTGCTGCACGCCTCGCTGCTGCTGCGGGTGGTGATCGGCGACGTGCGCGGTGTCGAGTGGGCGGTGCAGGTCGGCGGCGTGCTCAACATCGTGGCGGTGCTCGCCTTCGCCGCGGTCGCCGTGCGTTCGGCGGCGCGCCGACGGATCGCGGTGCCGGCATGAACCGCGGTAGATGGCATCTCCGGGTCGGATCGATCGTATTCGCTTGGCTGGCAGCACTTGTCGGCATAGCGCTCGTGCACCGGTCGGTGCCGGTATCGGGCTGGCTGCTGGTGCATCTGCTCGGCCTCGGCGCGGCGGGCAACGCGATCCTGATCTGGAGCCGCCACTTCGCCGATGCGCTGCTGCGTCGCCCGCCGGACCCGTCGCGGGCCGGGCAGGCCTGGGCGCTGGCGGTTTTCAACATCGGCGCGGTCGCGGTGGTCGCCGGCATGATCGTCGGCTTCTGGCCCGCGGTACTGACCGGCGGCATCGCGGTCGCTGCCGTCGCGCTGGCCCACGCCGCGACCTTGCTACGTCAGCTGCGCAGCGCACTGCCGTCCCGCTTCGGCGATACCGTGCGCTACTACATCGCTGCGGCAGCGCTGCTTTCGGTCGGCGCCGGCCTCGGCGTGGCGATGGCCAACGCGACATTGCCTGGCGCGCTGCATGATCGGTTCATTATCGCCCACGCGGCGGTGAACCTGTTCGGGTTCGTCGGGTTGACGGTGCTGGGCACGCTGGTGACGTTGTTGCCGACGATGCTGCGCACCCGGATGGCCGACGGCGTCGAGGTGGCCGCCCGGCGGGGATTGCCCGCGCTGGTCGCCGGGTTGGCCGCGGTGGTGTCGGGAGCGCTGGCCGGCTCACCGGCGTTCACCGCCGCCGGCGCCCTGGGTTACCTCGCCGCGACCGCATATGTGCTCTGGCCCCACCTCGACGAGGTGCGCCGCAAGCGGCCGAGCAGCTTCGCGACGCTGTCGGTGCTTTCCGGTGTGGTGTGGCTGCTGGGCTCGCTGAGCTATGCCGTCGTCGCGTTCGCGACCGCACCCACCTGGCCCGCGGTGCTGGACCGGGCCGACCCGCTCACCGTGGTGGTGCTCGCCGGCTTTCTGGTCCAGGTGCTGCTCGGTGCGCTGTCGTATCTGACGACGATCGTGGTGGGCGGGCGTGCCGCCGCGATCGCCGCGACCACCGAACTGGAACGCGGCGCGCCGTGGCGGCTGGCGGTCGCCAACTCCGCGCTGCTGCTATGCGTGCTGCCGACCCCGAGCCTGCTGCGGGTCGCGGCGTCGGTGTTGGTGCTGATCGCCTACGCCACGTTCTTGCCGCTGCTCGCGCGGGCCATCTGGCAGGCCCGCAAGCACCGCGACACCCCGTCGAAGCAAGGGCCGCCGCCGGCCGGGCCATCGGTGCGATACCGGCTCGGCGTCGCCGCCGCCGGGCTGGGCGTCGTGGTGCTGACGGCTGCCGCCGCGGTGGCCGCCGATCCCGCCGCGGTCGGCATCGCCAGCGGGCCCCAGGCGTCGGTGACCGCCACCGGGCAGACCACCGAGGTCGAGGTGCACGTCGAGGGCATGCGCTATGTGCCCGACACCATCGACGTGCCCGCGGGCAACCGGCTGGTGGTCACGCTGGTCAACACCGGCGCTGACCGCCACGATCTGGTGCTGGCCAACGGCACCCGCACCGGCCGCCTCGCGCCGGGGGAGAGCGCCGTGCTCGACGCCGGCGTGATCGGCGCCGACGTCGACGGCTGGTGTTCGGTGGCCGGGCACCGTCAGATGGGAATGTCGCTGGCGGTGCGCGCGGTCGGCGCCGAGGCGCACCCCGGCCACCACGATGACGGCGGCGTCGCATCGATCGGGGCCGACGACATCGCGCGCAGCCTCACCGCGCACCCCGGCGCCGGTTTCGCCCCGCACGACCCGGTGCTGGCCGCCGCGACCCCCGACCACCGCGTCACGTTGTCCGTCACCGAGACCGAGCAGGAGGTGTCACCGGGAATCACCCAGCGGCTGTGGACATTCGGCGGCTCGGCACCGGGCCCGACGCTGCGCGGCAAGGTTGGCGACGTCTTCGAGATCACCCTCGTCAACGACGGCACCATCGGACACTCGATCGACTTTCACGCCGGGGCGCTGGCGCCCGACGGCCCGATGCGCACGATTCAACCGGGCGAACGGCTGGTCTACCGGTTCACCGCGCCGCGCGCAGGCGTGTGGCTGTATCACTGTGCGACGATGCCGATGTCGGTGCACATCGCCAACGGCATGTTCGGCGCGGTGGTCATCGACCCGCCGGATTTGGCGCCGGTCGACCGTGAATATTTGATGGTGCAGTCGGAGTTCTACCTCGGCCCGCTCGGCGGTGAGGTCGACGCCGCCAAGGTCGCCGCCGACACCCCGGATCTGGTGGTGTTCAACGGTTATGCCAACCAGTACGACCATGCGCCGCTGACCGCGAACGTCGGCGAACGGGTACGGATCTGGGTATTGGCCGCCGGACCCAATCGCGGCAGCTCCTTTCACGTCGTCGGCGGCCAGTTCGACACCGTGTGGGCAGAAGGCGATTACCGGCTGCGGCCGGGCGCCGGCGGCGCGCAGAGCCTCGGATTATCCGCTGCCCAAGGCGGTTTCGTCGAGCTGAGCTTCGACGAGCCCGGGCACTACCCGTTCGTCACCCACGCGATGGTCGACGCCGAACGCGGCGCGCACGGCATCATCAAAGTCGGCTAGCGAACATCTGTCGCGAGCGCTCACCTAGGTACGCAATGGCGGGCTGAAACCGTACCTAACTGAGCGCTGGCGGCATCAGGAGGGATAGCGGCGCGGGGTGAACACCCGGTCGCCGTACCACTGGGTCTGCGAGGACCCGACGATCAGCAGGCAGCGCATGTCGACGTCGGCAGGGTTCAGGTCGGCCAGGCGCACCACCTTCACCTGCTCGGCAGGCCCGGACACGTCGCGGCCGATCACCACCGGGGTGCCGGGGTCGCGGTGCTCGAGCAGCAGATCGCGCATCGCGCCGACCTGCCAGGTGCGGCTCTTCGACGCCGGGTTGTAGATCGCCAGCACCAGATCGGCGGCCGCCGCGGCGGTCAACCGCGCGGCGATCACGTCCCACGGCTTGAGCCGGTCGGACAGCGAGATCACCGCGTAGTCGTGGCCCAGCGGCGCGCCGACACGACTGGCCACCGCCTGCGCGGCCGTCATCGCCGGGATCACCCGCACGTCGACGCCGGGCCACTGTTTGGCTTCCTCGAGCACGGCGGTGGCCATCGCGAACACGCCGGGATCCCCGGACGACACCACCGCGACGGCGCGGCCCTGTTCAGCCAGCGTGCAGGCCAACCGCGCCCGCGCCGGCTCGTCGGTGTTGTCGCTGGGATGGCGACGCTGGCCCTCCCGGACGCCGATGCGGTCGAGGTAGGGGCCGTAGCCGATCAGGTCGGTGGCCGCGGCCAGCTCGCGGCGGCTCTGCGGGGTCATCCACGCGGTGTCGCCGGGGCCGAGACCGACCACCGCGACGCTGCCGACGGTCCGCGCGCGTCGCGGCCGGCCGGGCAGCATCGCCAGCGAGAAGTACGGGACGGTGTCATCCTCGACGTCGCCCGCGCCGAGCACCCGCTGCGCCGCGGTGCTGGCCCGCTCGACGTAGAACGTCTCATCGAGCCGCCCTGATGCCGAAAGCGCCTCGCGCACCGCGGGATACGAGCGACCCAGCTTGAGCACCACGGCCGCGTCGGTGTCGGCCAGCCGACGGGTGAGCTCGTCGACCCCCAATGTTCCCGGCAGGATCGAAAGCACCTCGTCGCCCTGAACCAGCGGCGTGCCGGTGGCCGCGGACGCGGCGCTCACCGACGTCACACCCGGCACGATCACCGCGTCGAACCGTTGCGTGAGCCGGGTGTGCATGTGCATGTAGGAGCTGTAGAACAGCGGATCGCCTTCGGCCAGCAGCGCGACGTCGCGGCCGGCCTCCAGATGAGCGGCGATGCGCTCGGCGGCCTCGCGATAGAAGTCCTCGATCGCGCCGGCATATCCGCCGGGGTGGTCGGTGGTCTCGGTGGTGACCGGGTAGACCAGGTGCTCCTCGATCTGGCCGGGCCGCAGATACGGCTCGGCGATGCCGCGGGCGATGCTTCTGCCGTGCCGCGCACTGTGGTACGCGACGACGTCGGCCTCGCCGATCACCCGCGCCGCCTTGACCGTCACCAGTTCGGGGTCGCCGGGTCCGAGCCCGACGCCGAAGAGCGTGCCCCTCATTCTTGTTCGGTCGCAATCGCGTTCACGGCTGCGGCGGCCATCGCGCTGCCACCGCGGCGACCCGTCACGACGAGGTAGGACATGCCCCGGGGCCGGTCGATGAGCTCCTGTTTGGACTGTGCCGAGCCGACGAACCCGACCGGGCCGCCGAGCACCGCGGCGGGGGTGGGGGCGCCGGCGTCGACCAGCTCGAGCAGCCGGAACAACGCGGTCGGCGCGTTGCCGATGGCCAGCACCGCGCCACCGAGCCGATCGGCCCACAGCTCCACCGCGGCCGCCGAGCGGGTGGTGCGCTGTCGCGCCGCCAGCTCGGGTGCTCGGTAGTCGGCCACCAGCGACACCACCTCGTTGTCGGCGGGCAGCCGCGATCTTGTGATGCCCGCGGCCACCATCGACGAGTCACACAACACCGGTGCGCCCGCGGCCAGCGCGGCCGAGGCCTTGGCGACCACGTCGTCGCTGTAGGCGACGTGCTCGGCGACGTCGACCTGCCCGCAGGTGTGGATCAGCCGCACGACCACCCTGGCCACATCGGCGGGGAAACGCGCGAGGTCGGCCTCGGCGCGGATGGTCGCAAACGACTGCCGGTAGATCTCGGCGGCGTCGCGGATGTAATCGAGCATCCGATCACCCTACGGCGGCGCGGTGCGCGGCCGATATCCGTCTCCGGTGGCCACCAGCACCTCGCCGACCGGCGGGCTGCCGCAGGCCCGTTCGCAACCGACGAAATGACGGTGCCCGGCGGCCGGTTCGGCCACGGCGGCCGCGGCGTCGGCGCGGACGTCGGCGGCTGAGTGCGCGCAGCCGGGGCTGCCGGTGCAGGCGCTGACGGACAGCCACGGGGAGTGCTCGTCGAACACCAGCCCGATCGGGGCGAGCACCCGCAGCGCGGTGTCGGCGCGCGCTTCGTCGAGGTCGAAGACCAGCACCGAACGCCACGGCGTGATCGCGATCGGCGCGTCGATCGCGGCCAGGAACTCGGCCGTGCGGGCGGGCAACACGCCCAGCGGCACCGCCGCGCCCAGCGCGACGCGGCCGTCGCGCTGTTCGATCCAGCCGACGGGCGGCCGGGTGAGCGGCTCCCATGTCGCACTGGCGTCCGCGGACACCGGCAGATCGGCGACCAGCGCCCCCGGATCGTCGAGTTCGGCGACGCGCCAAGCTTTTCCGCGGAGGTCGACGAAACGCGCGGCGACGTCGACCAGGGTGGGCACCACCTGCGTTGCGGGCAGCCGCACGCCGGTGTCGCGGCCGGCCAGCAGCAACGCCGCCGAATCGCCGAGGAAATGCACTGCGGCGTCGGCGCCCAGCCCGGAGATGTCGCCGCGACCGTCGTCGATTCCGAACAGGAACCGCCCCGGCAGCGCCGCGAGCCCGGGCCGCGCCCGGATCGCCTCGTCGAGCTCGACGACGGTGGCGCGGACATCGGTCGTCGTGCCCACCCGCCCCGACAGCGGCGACGCCACGATGTTGCGGATCCGCTCATGCGTCGGTGACGGCAGCAGCCCCGCCGCCGCGACCGCGTCGGCGAGCGCGGCCGGGTCCTGTTGAATGCCGCGGATCTGGATGTTGGCCCGCGACGTGAGTTCCAAAGTGCCCGAACCCCACCGCGTCGCGGCCGCGGCCACCGCCGCCAGCTGCGCGGCGGTGATCATGCCGCCGGGCAGCCGGATCCGCGCCAGCGCACCGTCGGCGGCGTTGTGCACGTGCAGCGCGCCCGGGCAGGCGTCGGAATCGCGGGTGCGAGCCATGGCCTCACCGTACGCCGGCGGTCACCGCAACACAGGTAGTCGGCTACGCGTGACCGGCCGCCCGCAGCGGCCGAGACTTTGCTCATCAGGGCCCGTTCCGGGCACACATGGTGGAGAGTATGAAATGACCAGTCTGACAACCAATTCTGACCCCACGGCCCCGCCGACCACGGGTAGCGTGCAGGCACCCGCCGACGAGCCGATCCTGATCACCGAACAGCAGGTGCTGTGGGGCACCGCGGTCGCGCGGTTCGGGCGGACGCCGAAGCCGCCGAAGCCGGCAGCACCTCGCCCGGTTCCGAAGCGGCATGCGTGGCTCGAAACCGCGCTGATGGCACGCGAAATGGACCGCCTCTGAACCACCCGGGTGTGACGGCGACCACAGTGCCCGCAGTGGTGATCCGTCCCACACAACTCGGTCGTGAGCGGCGGTTTTCGCCGTAGCTTCTGCACATCTGGATTTCACGGAAGGAACAACGATGTTCGAACTCCTGATTTTCGGCGTGCTTCTGCTCGTTTTGCTCGCCGCGCTGGGTCTGCCGTATCCGCACAGCACCTACGGGCGGTGGAACCGCCGCTAAACCGGTGGTCGGCACCTCGGTGACGGCATGGGGTAGTAATGGTGGGTGGCCGAGTCCCCGCGCAACCCGACCGTTCTCGTCCTGTCGACCTCCGATACCGACCTGATCACCGCGCGCGCCAGCGGCGCGCAGTACCGGTGGGCGAACCCGTCCCGGCTCGTCGACGGTGAGCTCGAAGAACTGCTCAACGGGGCCGACATCGCGGTGGTTCGCATCCTGGGCGGCTACCGCGCGTGGCAGGACGGTATCGACACGGTGGTGGCCAGCGGGCTGCCCGCGGTGGTGGTCAGCGGTGAGCAGACACCGGATGCGGAGTTGATGGGCCACTCCACCACGCCGGCCGGGGTGGCCGTGCAGGCCCATCTGTATCTCGCGCAGGGCGGGGTGGAGAACCTGCGTCAACTGCATGCGTTCCTGTGCGACACGGTGCTGATGACCGGCTACGGTTTCGCGCCGCCGGTGACGACCCCGACCTGGGGTGTTCTCGAGCGTCCGGTCCGCAACGCCGACGGCCCGACCGTCGCGGTGCTCTACTACCGCGCCCAGCATCTGGCGGGCAACACCGCGTACGTGGATGCGCTGTGCGCGGCGATCGAAGACGCGGGCGGGCGGGCCCTGCCGGTGTTCTGCGCGTCGCTGCGCACCGCGGACGCCGACCTGCTCGAGCTGCTCGGCAGCGCCGACGCGATGGTCACGACGGTATTGGCAGCCGGCGGCGCCACCCCGGCCACCGTCACCGCCGGCGGTGAGGACGACACCTGGAACGTGGCACATCTGGCCGCCCTCGACATCCCGATCCTGCAGGGCCTGTGCCTGACGAGTTCGCGGGCGCAGTGGCAGGACAACGACGACGGGCTGTCCCCGCTCGACGTCGCCAGCCAGGTCGCGGTTCCGGAGTTCGACGGGCGCATCATCACAGTTCCGTTCTCGTTCAAGGAGATCGACGACGAAGGGCTGATCTCCTACGTCGCCGACCCGGAGCGCTGCGCGCGCGTCGCGGGCCTTGCGGTGCGCCACGCCCGGCTGCGCGCGATCCCGCCGGAGCAGAAGCGGGTGGCAGTGGTGTTCTCCGCCTATCCGACCAAGCACGCCCGCATCGGCAACGCCGTCGGCCTCGACACACCCGCCAGCGCGGTCGCCGTGCTGCGCGCGATGCGCGAACGCGGCTATGCGATCGGGGAGATCCCGGGACTGGACGCCGGCGATGGTGACGCGCTGATCCACGCGCTGATCGAACGCGGGGGACAGGACCCCGACTGGCTCACCGAAGGCCAGCTGGAAGGCAACCCGATCCGGGTGTCGGCCAACGACTATCGCAAGTGGTTCGACACGCTGCCCGCGGAGTTCACCGATGCGGTGACCGCGCACTGGGGTCCGCCGCCCGGCGAGCTGTTCGTCGACCGCAGCCAGGACCGCGACGGCGAGATCGTGATCGCGGCTTTGCAGGCCGGCAACGTGGTGCTGATGGTGCAGCCGCCACGCGGCTTCGGCGAGAACCCGGTGGCCATCTACCACGACCCCGATCTACCGCCGAGCCACCACTATCTGGCCGCATACCACTGGTTGGACAGCGGTTTCGGAGCCGACGTCATCGTGCACCTCGGCAAGCACGGCAACCTGGAGTGGTTGCCGGGCAAGACCCTGGGCATGTCGGCCGGGTGCGCACCCGACGCCGCGCTGGGCAACCTGCCGCTGGTCTACCCGTTTCTGGTCAACGATCCCGGCGAAGGTACCCAGGCCAAGCGCCGCGCGCACGCGACGTTGGTCGACCACCTGATCCCGCCGATGGCCAGAGCCGAAACCTACGGTGATATCGCACGTTTGGAGCAGCTGCTCGACGAGCACGCCAACATCGCCGCGCTCGACCCCGGCAAGCTGCCCGCGATCCGCCAGCAGATCTGGACGCTGATGCGGGCCGCGAAGATGGACCACGACCTCGGGCTGGAGGACCGGCCCGACGAGGATTCGTTCGACGACATGCTGCTGCACGTCGACGGCTGGCTGTGTGAGATCAAGGACGTCCAGATCCGCGACGGCCTGCACATCCTCGGTCAAACGCCCACCGGCGAGGCCGAACTCGACCTCGTGCTGGCGATCCTGCGGGCCCGTCAGCTGTTCGGCGGCGAGCAGACGGTGCCCGGGCTGCGGCAGGCGCTCGGCCTGGCCGAGGACGGCAACGACGAACGGACGGCCGTCGACGCGGCCGAATCCGCAGCTCGCGAACTCGTTGCGGCGCTGCAGAACTCCCGATGGAACCCGGATGTGGTCGACACGCTGACCGACAACGCCGACGTCGCCGCGGTGCTGCGCTTCGCCGCCACCGAGGTGGTGCCCAGGATGGCCGGCACCGCTGCCGAGATCGATCAGCTGCTACGGGCGCTGGACGGCCGGTTCATCGCGGCGGGGCCGTCGGGTTCACCGCTGCGCGGGCTGGTCAACGTGCTGCCCACCGGACGCAACTTCTACGCCGTGGATCCCCGCGCGGTGCCCTCCAAGCTGGCGTGGGAAACGGGTGTGGCGCTGGCTGATTCGCTGCTGGCCAGGTACCGCGACGACCACGGCCGCTGGCCGGAGTCGGTCGGGCTGTCGGTGTGGGGCACGTCGGCGATGCGCACCGCCGGCGACGACATCGCCGAGGTGCTGGCGCTGCTGGGCGTGCGGCCGGTCTGGGACGACGCATCGCGGCGGGTGGTGGACCTGGAACCGATCGACCTCGCCGAACTGGGCAGGCCCCGCATCGACGTCACCGTGCGGATCTCCGGGTTCTTCCGCGACGCGTTCCCGCACGTGGTCACCATGCTCGACGATGCCGTGCAGCTGGTCGCAAACCTCGACGAGCCCGCCGAAGACAACTATGTGCGCGCCCACACCCAAACCGACCTGTCCGAACACGGTGACCAACGACGCGCCACCACAAGAATTTTCGGCTCCAAACCGGGCACCTACGGCGCCGGGCTGCTGCAGCTGATCGACAGCCGCAACTGGCGCGACGACGCCGACCTGGCCCAGGTGTACACCGCGTGGGGCGGGTTCGCCTACGGCCGTAACCTGGACGGCCGGCCGGCCGCTGAGGATATGAGCCGGCAGTACCGCCGAATCGCGGTGGCCGCCAAGAACACCGACACCCGCGAACACGACATCGCCGACTCCGACGACTACTTCCAGTACCACGGCGGCATGGTCGCCACGGTGCGGGCGCTGACCGGAAAGGACCCGGCGGCCTACATCGGCGACAACACGCGGCCCGACTCGGTGCGCACCCGCACCCTGTCGGAAGAGACCACCCGGGTGTTTCGGGCCCGTGTGGTCAACCCGCGCTGGATGAACGCGATGCGCAGGCACGGCTACAAGGGCGCATTCGAAATGGCCGCCACCGTCGACTACCTGTTCGGCTACGACGCGACCGCAGGTGTGATGGCCGACTGGATGTATGAGCAGCTCACCGCCGAGTACGTGCTCGACGACGAGAACCGCAAGTTCATGGCCGAATCCAATCCGTGGGCGCTGCACGGAATGGCCGAGCGGTTGTTGGAGGCGGTCGACCGCGGCATGTGGGCCCAACCCGACGCCGCGACGCTGGACCAGCTGCGACAGGTGCTGCTGGAAACCGAAGGCGACCTGGAAGGCTAGGTTGAAAACCGTGGCTGTCACCTTCGCCGATGTCGCGAAATCCGAATACATCCTGCTGACGACGTTCACCAGAGACGGTCGGCCCAAACCGACGGCGGTGTGGGCCGCCCCCGACGGTGACCGGCTGCTGGTCATCACGCAGGAGAAGTCGTGGAAGGTCAAGCGGATCCGCAACACGCCGCGGGTGACGATCGCCGAATGCGACGTTCGCGGCAACCCGAAGGGTGAACCCGTCGAGGCCGTCGCGGCGATCCTGGACAAGTCGGCCAACGCCGAGACCTATGACGCGCTCGGCAAGCGCTACGGGCTGCTCGGCAAGGCGTTCAACTTCTTCAGCAAGCTGGGCGGCGGGATGAAGAACAACGTCACGATCGAGCTGAAAGCCCGCTAGGCCCGCAGGTGCTCGGCGAAGAACGCGAACACGCGCCGCCACGCGTCCTCGGTGGCCGCCTCGTCGTAGCCGAACCCGGCGATCCGCAGCAGCGGCTGACCGGGCAGTTTGTTCGCGAAGCTGTGGCCGGCGTCGGCATACACCTGGATGTCGGCGGGGATGTTTTTGTCCTCGACCACCTCGCGCAGCCGCGCGGGCGCGCCGCGGCCGATCGGATCGCGACGGCCGAAACTGGCCACGATCGGACACGCGCCGTCCAGCGTCGCGCTGAGATCGCGCGGCAGCGGTGTGCCGTAGAACGGCGCTGAAGCCCCAAAACCCTTGGGTGACATGACCAATGCGAACTGCCCGCCCATGCAGAACCCCGCGATGCCGACAGCGCCGGTGCACTGCGGCATGGACTGCACATGGTCGCGCGCGGCCAGAATGTCGTCGAGGGCACGGCCACGCTTGCTGAGCAACTCCCGAAACACCCGGGTCACACACCGCGCGCGACCGCCACGCGAGTACAGGTTGGGGGTTATCGCGATGTACCCGGCCGCCGCGATCCGCGCCGCCGTCGCCTCGTTGTCGGGCCCGTAGCCGATCGCGTCGTGCACCACCACCACGCCGGGCCACGGACCGTCGCCCTGTGGAACGCTCAGCAGCGCGTCGATCGGACCGTCGGGCGTATCGACCTCGGTCTTTTTCACGGCGATCTTCGTCACGGTGCCAATCTACGGAACCGAACCGGACGTTCGATACGTTGGACGGATATGGCGATGCGGCTGTTCGTGCTGTACGTGGTCCTCGAGATCGCGGTGATCGTGGCGTTGACCGCGACCATCGGCCTCGGCTGGACCCTTCTGCTGCTGGTCGCCGCGTTCGGCGCCGGCCTCGTGCTGGCCGGATCGCAGCTGCGCCGCCAACTCCGTCGCCTGCAGTCCGGGCTCACCGCCGCCGCCGTACCGGGGGCGGCCACCGACGGCCTGCTCGTCGCACTGGGCACCGTGCTCGTCGTCATACCCGGTCTGGCCAGCTCGGTGCTCGGCGCGCTGCTCCTCGTTCCGCCCACCCGGGCTGTCGCGCGCCCGCTGGTCACGGCGCTGGCCGCGCGCCGGATGCCGCTGATCACGGTCGGGGCCGTGGGGTGGGGACATCCCGCGAAGCCGCGGGGTGATTACATCGACGGCGAGGTGATCGACGTCGTCGACACCGATCCGCACGCCGTGGAGCGCAAGCCCGAATAAGTGACCGACCTCCTGCTCAACGGGCGGGTGCACAGCCCCGCCATGCCCGACGCGACCGCGCTCGCGGTGCGCGACGGCGTCGTCGCATGGCTGGGCAGCGACGACGTGGGCCGCACCCAGTTTCCCGACGCCAAGGTCACCGACCTCGACGGCGCGTTCGTCGCACCGGCGTTCGTGGACTGCCACGTCCACCTCACCGCCACCGGGCTGACGCTGATCGGGCTCGACCTGCGCGCCGCCACGTCGCTGCGGCACTGCCTGCAGCTGCTCGCCGAGCATGCCCGCGCCCATCCCGACGGGGTGCTGTGGGCGCACGGCTGGGACGAATCCGGCTGGCCCGAACGCACCCCGCCCAGCACCGCCGACGTCGACGCCGCGGTCGGCGACCGACCCGCCTACCTGGCCCGCGTCGACGTGCACTCGGCGGTCGCGTCCACCGCGCTGCGCCGACTCAGCTCCGGGCTGGCGGACGCGCCCGGCTACGCCCAACAGCAACCGCTGACCGGCGACGCGCACCACCTCGTACGCGCCGCCGCCCGCGACCGGCTGACCCCCGAACAGCGGCACCAGGCCCGCGCCGCCGCACTGGACACCGCGGCCGCACTCGGCATCGTCGCGGTGCACGAATGCGCAGGCCCCGACATCGGCGGCTTCGAGGATTGGGATGAGATCCGGCGCATCGACCACGGCGTCGACATCGTCGGCTACTGGGGTGAAGCCGTCGGCGACGCACCACAGGCCCGTGCGCTGATCGAGCGCACCGGAGCCCACGGGCTGGCCGGGGACCTGTTCGTCGACGGCGCGCTGGGCTCCCGGACCGCATGGCTGCACCAGCCCTACGCCGACGCCGAAACCTGCTGCGGCAACACCTATCTCGACGCTGACGCGATCGGCGCCCATCTGCACGCCTGCACCGAGGCCGGTATCACCGCGGGTTTTCACGTCATCGGCGACGCGGCCGTCACCGCCGTCATCGACGCGCTCGAACGCGTCGTCGACACCTTCGGTGCGCCCGCCGTGGCCCGGTGCGGACACCGCCTCGAACACCTCGAGATGATCACCGACGCGCAGGCCCGCCGGCTCGGCGCGTGCGGGGTGTTCGCCAGCGTGCAGCCCAATTTCGACGCGCTGTGGGGCGGCGCCGACGGCATGTACGCCCAGCGCCTCGGCCCCGACCGCGTCGCAACGCTCAACCCGTTCGCGCTGTTAGCATCCCAAGGCGTGCCCCTCGCCTTTGGCTCGGATACCCCTGTCACCAGCATGAACCCCTGGGAGACGGTGCGCGCGGCAATCCAGCACCGCACGCCGGGCAGCGCGCTGTCGGCGCGCGCGGCGTTCTCGGCCGCCACCAGGGGCGCATGGCGGGCCGCCGGGGTGCGCGACGGGATCACCGGCACGCTGGTGCCCGGCGCCCCCGCGTCGTACGCGGTCTGGGAAACCGGTGAGCTCGAGGTGGCCGCACCGGATGACGCGGTGCAACGCTGGTCGACCGATCAACGGTCACGGGTGCCCGCACTGCCGCGACTCGACGGCGAACTGCCGCGCTGCCGACAGACGGTCCACCGTGGTGTCGTCATCCATGGCTGAGCCGCCGAGATGGCGCGCACGAGCCGAGCGGTTCGGTCGGGCGGTGCTGGCCCGGCTGCCGCAGCTGAGCGTCACGATCGTCGCCGGCCTGCTGCTGTGCCTGAGCTTTCCGCCGTTCGGCTGGTGGTATCTGGCCGTCGTCGCGTTCGGGGCGTTGGCATGGGTGTTGACCCGGCAAACCACAACGATCGCAGGCGGTTTCGGATACGGGTTTCTGTTCGGCGCGGCCTTCTACCTGCCGCTGCTGCCGTGGATCAGCGGGCTGGTCGGCGTCGTGCCGTGGATCGCGTTGTCGCTCGTGGAAGCGCTGTTCCCGGCGTTGTTCGGCGCACTGGCCGTGGTGGTGCGACGCCTGCCGGGCTGGCCGCTGTGGTTCGCGGGGCTGTGGGCGGCCCAGGAGTGGCTGAAGTCCACCGTGCCGTTCGGCGGCTTCCCTTGGGGTGTCGTCGCTTTCAGCCAGACTGACGCGCCGCTGCTGCCGCTGGCCCGCATCGGCGGGGCGCCGCTGGTGTCGTTCGCGGTGGTGTTGGCCGGGTTCAGCGTCGCCGCAATCGTTTTCGAGGTCGTGCAGTGGTGGCGTCGCGACGACACGCAGAAGACCAAACCACCCGCGGTGGTGCTGCCCGGCGCATGTATCACCGTCGTGCTGCTGGCCACGGCGCTGGCGTGGCCGCCGGTGCGCCAATCCGGCATGGGTGCAGGCGAAGAGCAGCCGGTCACCGTCGCCGTCGTACAGGGCAACGTGCCGCGCCTGGGGCTGGACTTCAACGCCCAGCGCCGCGCCGTCCTCGACAACCACGTGCGCGAGACGATGCGGCTGGCCGCCGACGTGCGCGCCGGCCGGGCGCCACAGCCCATGTTCGTCGTGTGGCCGGAGAACTCGTCGGACATCGACCCGCTGGCCAACCCCGATGCCAACAAACTGATTTCGAATGCCGCGGCGGCCATCGACGCGCCGATCCTGGTGGGCGGGGTGGTGGCGGCCGACGGCGCTACCCCCGACAACCCGGTGTCGACGAACACGGTGATCGTGTGGAACCCGGACAGCGGTCCGGCGGACCGCCACGACAAGCGGATCGTGCAGCCGTTCGGCGAGTACCTGCCGTGGCGCAGCTTCTTCAGCCATCTTTCGCCGTACGCCGACCGTGCGGGCTACTTCATCCCCGGCGACGGCGACGGGGTGGTGACGGCGGCGGGCGTTCCGGTTGGCGTGGCCACCTGCTGGGAGGTCATCTTCGACCGCGCACCCCGCGAATCGGTGCGCAACGGCGCCCAACTGCTGGCGGTGCCCACCAACAACGCCACGTTCGACGAGGCGATGAGCGAACAGCAGCTTGCGTTCGCGCGGCTGCGCGCGGTCGAACACGACCGCTACACCGTCGTCGCAGGGACCACCGGAATCAGCGCCGTGATCGCCCCCGACGGCCATGAGCTGGCCCGCACCGCGTTCTTCGAACCCGCCTACCTCGACACCTCAGTCCGGCTGAAAACCCAGCTCACCGTCGCGACCGGGTGGGGGCCGGCGATCCAGGGGCTGCTGATCGCCGTCGGCGTCGGCAGTGTGATCGCGGCGATACTGCACAATTGGAACTTTGCGCGTCGTCGATCCAGCGGCGACAAGGTAAGAGGAGCCACATGACGACGGGCCCGGGCCCCGGGGAACGCCCAAGCCAGCGTGCGCTGGTCATCATCCCCACGTACAACGAGCGGGAGAACCTGCCGCTGATCGTGCGGCGCGTTCAGGAATCGTGCTCTGAGGTGCACATCTTGATCGTCGACGACGGCAGCCCGGACGGCACCGGGGACCTGGCCGACGAGTTCGCGCTCGCCAACCCCGACACCGTGCACGTGATGCATCGCACCGCCAAAGGCGGTCTGGGCGCGGCCTATCTGGCCGGCTTCGACTGGGGGCTGCGCCGCGAGTACGCGGTGCTGATCGAGATGGACGCCGACGGCAGCCATCCGCCCGAACAGTTGCACCGCCTGCTCGACGCCGTCGACGCCGGCGCCGATCTGGTGATCGGCTCGCGGTATGTGGCCGGGGGAGAGGTCCGCAACTGGCCCAAGCGGCGGTTGGTGCTGTCGCGCACGGCCAACGGCTACTCACGCATCCTGCTGGGCGTCGACATCCACGACATCACCGCCGGCTACCGTGCCTACCGGCGCGAGGTGCTGGAGAAGATCGACTTGGCCGCCGTGGACTCGAAGGGGTACTGCTTCCAGATCGACCTGACCTGGCGCACCATCAACAACGGTTTCGTGGTGGTCGAGGTGCCGATCACGTTCACCGAACGCGAATTCGGGGTGTCGAAGATGAGCGGTTCCAATATCCGCGAGGCGCTGTTCAAGGTCGCGGAGTGGGGGATCCGCGGGCGCGTGGACCGTGCCCGCGGAGTCGGCGTCAGCCGCTAGTTAGTTGCCGCGGCGCCGGGCCTTGATGATGTCCATGCGCTCCTTGAGCAGTTCCTCGAGTTCCTCGATGGAACGGCGCTCGAGCAGCATGTCCCAGTGGGTCCGCGGCGGCTTGGTCTTCTTCGGCTCGGGCGCGTCACCCTCGATCAGCGTGCCCTCCATGCCGTTGCGGCACAGCCAGGTGTGGGGGATCTCGGCGTCGTCGGCGAACGGGACGTCGAACTCCTCGCCGTTCTCGGTGCGGTACCGGGCGACCTGACGCGGCGCCAAGTCGTGGTTGCGGTCAGTCTCGTAGCTCACGGCTCCGAGGCGACTGCCTCTCAAGACACGATCAGCCATCGTCAACACTCCTCAATAAACCCTGGTTGTCCGGCAAGTGAACGCCCCAATACGTCACAAAAGTTCCCGACTCGACCGTCCATGATACCGGGATCGAACAGTCCCTACGTTTACAGTCAGGTTCTGTGGCACGGCGTTTACGTCCCCAATCCTGTCGCTGGTGTGGCCGCGAAGTCGCCGACGCGGGCCTCGGCAGGCGACGCCAGTACTGCCGACAGTCATGCCGGCAGCGCGCCTACGAACAACGCACCCTCGTCAAGGGCACATCCCTGGCGCCCGACGCGGTGGTGCTGACCGCCGAAGAGGCCGCCGAACTCGCCGACCGGGTGTATCAGGTCAGGTGCGCGGCCGAAGACGTCGCGACCGCCATCAACGAAGGCGCCGACAACGGCGAGCTGCGCGAGCTGTGCGACGAGCTGATGCGGGCCGCCAAGGCCGCCGACGGCTGGCGCTGACGCCGGGCTCAGCAGCGAAACATCTGGCCGATCTGCGGTGGCGCGGTCACCGGTTGCAGACAGCCGAACGGTTCGACACCCGCGTCGCTGAACCGCACCGCCGACTGGTGCGCGTAGTTGACGCAGAACAGCCCGACCGTGTCGGCGCGGCAGCGATAGTCACCGAACGCCAGCACCTGGCCGTAGGGCAGTTCAGCACCCACGCCCGCGGTGAACGGACCCGGGTCGCCGTGCACAGAGCCGACGGTCACGGTGGTGCCGTCGTAGTCGACCCAGCCGCCCTTCCACTCGCCGTACGCGTCGGCGGGCCGCGGCGGCGGATCGGCCAGATCGACCAGGCATACCAGCGCGCCGTCGCGGTAGCTGGAGTCGGTCATGCACTGGGTGGTGCTCGTCGGGGTGCGGAACGCGACGTCGTCGCCCAGTTGCGTTGTGGTGCCCTCGCGGAACGCGACGTTGTACTGGGTGGCGTCGGCCGGGTCACCGGCCTCGATCCAGGCGATGACGTCGGCGACGGGCGCGCTCGCCTCGGGTGGCTGGACGGGTGCTGTGGTGGTCGGGGCCGTCGTGGTGGTGCGGCCCGGATCCGGTGGGATGGGCTCGATCCGCTCGGCCTGACCGCCCACCGACTGGGAACATCCAGCTAGCAGCACCGAGACCGCGATCAGCCCAGCCATTCGCATACCGGCCAGGTTAGCGGGCCGACACGTGATGCCCGGCCAGGCGCGGCGACGGGTGGTCATTCGCTACCGTCGGGTGATGCACGAACGCACCGTCCGCGCAAAGATCGACGCCGGAACCATCGAGGGTTTCACCCGCGACGGAGTGAACCGTTGGCGTGGCATCCCTTACGCCCGCCCGCCGGTGGGTTCGCTGCGGCTGCGTGCGCCGCAGCCCGTCGAGCCGTGGCGCGGCGTCCGCTACTGCCACGGGTACGGCAACTGTGCGCCCCAGCAGCGCATGTACACGATGCTGGCGCCCGGCAAATACCAGCCGATGAGCGAAGACTGTCTGACGCTCAACGTGGTCGCCCCCAAGCGGCCGCCCGAGGCGCCGCTGCCGGTGATGGTGTTCATCCACGGCGGCGGCTATTTCATGGGCACCTCGGCCACCCCGATCTATGACGGCGCGTCGCTGGTGCGCAACGGCTGCGTGTACGTCTCGGTGAACTACCGGCTGGGCGCGCTGGGATGTCTGGATCTGTCGTCGCTGTCGAACGACGACTTCACCTTCGACGACAACCTGTACCTGCGCGATCTGGTGATGGCGTTGGGCTGGGTGCGCGACAACATCGCGGTGTTCGGCGGTGACCCCGACAACGTGACCATCTTCGGTGAAAGCGCCGGCGCGCACGCCGTCGCCACCCTGTTGGCGGTGCCGTCGGCCAAAGGTCTTTTCGCGCAGGCGATTTCGGAGAGCCCGGCGGCGGGGATGGTGCGCACCAAGGAAGTCGGGGAGCAGTATGCGGAACGGTTCGCCGCGCTGCTCGACGCGCGCAAGGCAGACGGCGCCAACGCGGTGATGGCCGCGCGCCCGGCCGACCTGGTGACCGCGTTCGACCGGCTGATCAAACAGGGTCAACGCGAGATGCTCGGCGCGTTCGCGGCCGGACCCACCAGCGGCGGCGACTATCTGCCGCTGGATCCGGTCGAGGCGATGCGCAGCGGTAAGGCCCACCGGGTGCCGCTGATCGTGGGCACCAACAAGGAGGAGGCCCGGCTGTTCGGTCGATTCCTGAAGCTGCTGCCGATGACCGAACCGATGATCGAACGCCTGCTGGCGCAGGTCGAACCCGCTGAGCGCGAACGCATCACCGCCGCCTACCCGGACTATCCAGACGCCAAAGCGTGCGTTCAGTTCGGCGGTGACTTCGCGTTCGGGTCGGCCGCCTGGCAGATTGCGGAGGCGCACAGCACCCATGCACCGACGTACCTGTACCGCTACGACTACGCACCGCGCACGTTGCGCTGGTCGGGTCTGGGCGCCACCCACGCCACCGAGTTGTTCGCGGTGTTCGACGTCTACCGCAGCGGGTTGGGTCGGCTGCTCACCGCGGGCGCGGATCGCCGGACCGCGCTGCGGGTCAGCGACGAGGTGCAGTCCCGGTGGCGCGCCTTCGCCCGCACCGGCGTTCCGGGTGACGACTGGCCCGCCTACGACGCCGCCGACCGGGCGGTGACGGTGTTCGACCGCCGCCCGCGCATCGAGTTCGACCCGCACGCCGCGCGCAGGCAGGCCTGGGCCGGGTTTTCGCTGGCCACCGGGTAAATCTCCGCGGACCGCGCAATTTATTGACACCCGTCAAAGGTGTGATTCGGCCCACTGCTAGGTTGCCAGTGTGGCTCCGACGCAAAACGCTGTTATCGAACGTCCGACCGATCTGACCGCCGACTGGTTGACCGCGGCGGTCGGCGCAGGAACCGTCACCGGTTTTGCCACCGAACGCATCGGCACCGGCCAGATGAGCGAGTGCTACCGGGTGACGCTGATGTACGCCGACGGGCAGGCCGGACCGCCGTCGGTGGTGCTGAAGGTCGCCGCCACCGACTCGGCCAGCCGCCAGACCGGCCTGGCGCTGGGACTCTACGAACGCGAGGTCAAGTTCTACACCGACATCGCGCCGCGCATCGGTGGACCCGTGGCACCGTGCTTCTCCGCCGGTTACGACGGCGAGACCGGAGCGTTTCACCTGCTGCTCGGCGACGCGGCACCGGCCACCGTCGGCGACGAAATCCGCGGGGCCACAATCGATCAGGCGCTGTTGGCGCTGGCCGAGCTGGGCCGGGTGCATGCCCCGCTGCTCGGTGACACGGCGGCCGCGCAGGCCGACTGGCTCAACCGCGAGGCGCCGATCAACCAGGCCCTGATCGGCCAGCTCTACGCCGGGTTCGCCGAACGCTACGCCGACCAGATCACCGACGAACAGCGCGACGTGTGCGAGCGGCTGGTGGCCAGCTTCGACGCCTACCTCGCCGCCGAAGCCGACCCGCAGCGCCCGGAGGGCCTGATCCACGGCGACTACCGGCTCGACAACATGCTTTTCGGCGAACCCGGCGCCGACCGGGCGTTGACCGTCGTGGACTGGCAGACCGTGACCTGGGGGCCGGCGTTGACCGACGTCGCCTACTTCCTCGGTTGCGCACTGCCGGTCTCCGACCGCCGCGACCATTACGACGCGTTGCTGCGCGCCTACCACGAGGGGCTCGGCCCCGACGCGCCGCTGAGCCTCGACGACGTCCGCGACGGGGTGCGCAGGCAGAGCTTCTTCGGGGTGGTGATGGCGATCGTGTCCTCGATGCTCGTCGAGCGCACCGAGCGCGGCGACCGGATGTTCATGACGATGCTGCAACGGCATTGCCACCACGTGCTGGACACCGATGCCCTCGTCATCTTGCCGGATCCTGTTGCGCCCGAACCGTTACGCCCTGAGCCCACCGACGAAGGCGCCCACCCGCCAGGGGACGAGGACCTGTGGAACGAGAGCTGGTACTTCGACTTCGTCGACCCCGCACAGCGGATCGGCGGCTGGATCCGGCTGGGCCTGGTGCCGAACCAGAACATCGCGTGGATCAACGGGCTGCTGTGCGGTCCGGATATGCCCACTATCGCGGTCGTCGACCTGGAAGCTCCGCTGCCCGATGATCCGATGCAGGTGCACTGTGAGGCAGGCGATCTCACGATGGAGATCACCGATCCGCTGCAGACCTACCGGGTGACCTTGCGTGGGCCCGCGCAGGCCTACGACGATCCGGCGGCGCTGCTGCGAGGCGAGGCCGGGCGGCCGACCGAGCTGTCGATGGATCTGGTGTTTCATACCGAGGGTGTGCCGTACCAGTACCGGATCACGCCGCGCTACGAGATCCCGTGCACGGTGTCGGGCACCGTGACTGCCGACGGGCAGAGCTACCAACTGGATTCGGTGCAAGGGCAGCGTGACCATTCCTGGGGGGTGCGCGACTGGTGGTCGATGGAGTGGGTGTGGAGCGCATTGCACCTCGAGGACGGCACCCACCTTCACGGCGTCGACGTCCGGATCCCCGGTGCGCCGCCGGTGGGCATCGGCTATATCCAGCACGCGGAGCGGGAACTGATCGAATTGCAGACTGTGACAGCGCGAGAGGAGTTCGCCGACAACGGGTTACCGCTGCAGACGACGCTCACGCTGGCGCCGGGCGATGTCACCGTGACGATCGACGTGCATGGTCACGCGCCGGTGCGGTTGACCTCACCCGACGGGCGGGTCAGCCACTTCCCGCGGGCGTGGGCCACCGTCACCACCGCCGACGGCCGCAGCGGCATCGGGTGGCTGGAGTGGAACCGCAACCAATAGCCCCCTTTTTTGCCGCGAGCGTGCGTGTCTGCGGGCGACACGCCGAGGTTTGACACGACTTTGCGCACGCTCGCGGGAAGCATTGGGCGTGCGTCAGCGCGGCGCGTACATGATGACCCCGACGCCGAGTAGGCAGATCGCCGCCCCGGCGAGATCCCACCGGTCGGGCCGGAAGCCGTCGGCGACCATTCCCCACGCCAGCGAGCCCGCGACGAAGACGCCGCCGTACGCGGCGAGCACCCTGCCGAAGTGGGCGTCGGGCTGAAACGCCGCGACAAACCCGTAGGCGCCCAGCGCGATGACGCCGACGCCGATCCACAGCCACCCGCGATGTTCGCGAAAGCCCTGCCACACCAGCCACGCGCCGCCGATTTCCAACACCCCGGCGAGCCCGAACAACAGCATCGACTTGAGCACCGTCACACCTCTCAGCGTGCCGCGAACGTGCGCAAACTTCGGCTATTGCGCGGCGTGTCGCCCACAAACACGCACGCTCGCGCCAGTGGGGGGTGCCAGTTAGGTGCCAGTGGGCTGCCGGTTATGCGTGGGCCGAGTCGTTGTCGAGGTCGTCGCGGTTCAGGCCCATCGGTGTCGCGGCGGGCAGATCGCCACCGGCGACCACAGCGCGCGCGATCGGCGTCAACACCCGAAACATCGTCTCCACCTCGTCATCGGTCAACGCCTCGATTGCGGACAGCGCGAGCCGGTCGGTGGTGTCCTCGATATGTGCCTTGAGTTCGCGGCCGGCCGCGGTCAGTTCGCCGCCGTCGAGTAAGCCGCGTTGGGCCAACCGGTCGCTGTAGAGCCGCCACTGTTCGTCGTCGTAGTCGCGGCTGCGCATGATCATCTCCTGGGGCACCCGGCCCGCGGCCGCATGCAGGACATTGGCCTCGCGCCCGGAAATCCCGCGGGCCGCCAGCACGGCGATGTGGCCGTCGCCGCGCTGTTCACGCAGCAGCGTGGCGGCATGCCACAGCATGGCCAGCGGTTCCTCGGGCCAGTCCAACGCCGCGTTGGCGGCGAACAGGGCCCGCCCGTCCAACGGTGCGCTGCGGGCCGCTTTGGCGGTCAGCTCGGCGGCTTGCCGCACGTTGTCGCCGTCGCCGTCGATGCCGTACCGGCGCAGCGCCGCCACCGCTGACTCCATCCGTACGCGGAGCGCGTCGGCCGGCGTGGCGATGTCCCAGGCGGCCGGAAGGGCCTTGGCCACCCGATGCGGCGCGAAGTTGTAGAACGCGGCCGTCACCACTTCCGGTGCCACGACCCCGAACGGGGCCGAGCGGGCCGCGAAGTACCCCATCCAGAAGCCTTTGAAGCCAAGCCCATCGAGGGCGGCGCGCGCCTCCGGAGCGAAGTAGGTGACGGCGTGCACTGGTTCGATGCGATCGAAGAATCGCCGCGCGAGTTTCGGTTCCCTGTCCACCGTGGCAGTTAACCATTCAGTTCACAGCCGAGGTCAACCGCCGCCTCGTCGATGATGGCGCGCATCGCCTTCTCCGCGGCGGCCTCGTCGCCCGTTCTGATCGCGCGAGCCACCTCGTCGTGCAGTTCGATCGCGGCCGGGTCGGGAGTGTCGGGCATCATGCCGTGCTGGGTGCGGCCGGTGAGCACCTCGGCGACGACGCCGTTGAGCGCGCGAAACATCTCGTTGCCGCTGGCTTCCAGCACGGTGCGGTGAAACACATTGTCCGCCAACAGATACGCCTCGAGATCTCCGGACCGGCCATGCACCACCATGTCCGAGACCGCCGCGGCCATGGTTCGGCACTGGTCTGGGGTCGCGCGCCGCGCGGCCAGCGCGGCGGCCACTGGTTCGAATCCGCGCCGCAGCTCCGACAGCGACGCCAGTTGGGCAGCGCGGTCGCCGCCATCGATGCGCCAACGAATCAGGATGGGGTCGAAGACATTCCACTTCTCGGCCGGTTGGACCGTGATACCCACCCGGCGTCGAGACTCGACCAGGCCCATCGCTTCGAGCACCCGCACCACTTCACGGGTGACGCTGCGCGACAGACCGTGCTGTGCGCTGACCCCGTCGAGCGTGAGCACATGGCCCGCGGGGTACGCGCCGGACACGATCGCGGTGCCCAGCGCGGTGAGCAGGCTGGCGTGTAGGGCGCCGACGTGGGACTCCGACGACACGGATACATCCTGTCATAGCTGCGTAACAGAGCTTAAAAGCATACCTTTTCGTCACTGCATTGGAATCATATGATGTTGCAGGTGACGGCAACCACAACGGTGTAGGGACAACAGATGGCGTCGCCAATCGTCGTGATGGGCGTATCGGGTTCGGGAAAGTCGACCGTCGGGGCCGCGTTGGCACAGCGACTGCGGGTGCCGTTCGCCGATGCCGACGACTTCCATCCACCGGCCAACATCGCCAAGATGTCGTCGGGCCAACCACTCAACGACGACGACCGCCAACCATGGCTGGACGCGATCGGCAAGTGGCTGGCCGAGCGGGATGACCGCGGCGGGGTGATGAGCTGCTCGGCGCTCAAGCGCGGCTACCGCGACCAATTGCGCAGCCACCGCCGCGACATCGAATTCGTACACCTCAGCGGCACACCGGAAGTGATCGGCCGGCGCCAGGCCAGCCGTCCGGGCCACTTCATGCCGCCGTCACTGCTGAAATCGCAATTCGCCACCCTGGAGCCGCTCGATCCGGACGAGAACGGCATCACCATTGATGTCGACCAGAGCATCGACGACATTATCGAAACATACGTCAGCACAACACAATAGGGCTGGAGGTCTCGTGGAAGCAATCGAACCGGCTTACGGCGCCGGCACACTGCTGCTGATCGCCGCCGCGGCCGTGGCCCTGCTGCTGTTCTTGATCATGAAGGTGAAGCTGCACGCGTTCGTGGCGCTGGTGTTGGTGAGCGTGTTGACGGCCGTCGCGGCAGGCATCCCGGTGGGCGACATTCCCGACGCGCTCGCGTTCGGCTTCGCCGACACGATCGGCGCGGTCGCCCTGCTTGTCGGGTTCGGCATCATGCTCGGCCGGCTGCTCGAATTCACCGGCGGGGCACAGGTGCTCGCCGACACGCTCATCGGGCGGTTCGGCGAGAAGCGCGCCCCGCTGGCACTCGGCGTCGCCGCGTTGCTGTTCGGGTTTCCGATCTTCTTCGACGCCGGTCTAGTCGTCTTCCTGCCGATCATCATCACGGTCGCGCGGCGGTTCGGCGGTTCGCTACTCCTTTACGCATTGCCGGCCGCCGGAGCGTTCGCCGCGATGCATGCCCTGGTGCCGCCGCACCCCGGACCGGTCGCGGCCGCC
Organism: Mycolicibacterium pulveris; assembly: GCA_050205315.1. Taxonomy (GTDB): domain Bacteria; phylum Actinomycetota; class Actinomycetes; order Mycobacteriales; family Mycobacteriaceae; genus Mycobacterium; species Mycobacterium pulveris_A. Next base: position 191,817 of record JBNMRA010000002.1, read on the forward strand.
GAGGCGCTCGACGCCGACATCGGGTTGACGTTGCTGGTCGGGGTGCCGATCGCGATCGTGTCGTGGTACGTGGGCGTGATGCTCGTGTCGCGGGTGCTCGGACACCGGGTGCACGTCGACATCCCCGAGGTGCTGTTCGGTCCGATGAACGGCGGACGCGACGAGGCCGAAGACGACGCCGCCAGCGGCGGTGGCGGGGCGCCGACCCGGACCAGAACGGCTCCGTCGTTTCCGACCGTGCTCGCGTTGTTGCTGCTGCCGATGGTGCTGATCTCGTTCAACACCGTGCTCAACACGCTCATCACCGCCGGGGTGGTCGCCGAAGACGCCGTTTGGGCGCGCTATCTGATGCTGCTCGGCGACACCACGGTGGCGCTGCTGATCACGGTGCTCGTGGCCATCGTGGTGCTGGGGTTGCGCGAGCGCCCGATGGCCGACATCACCTCGATCCTCGACGACGCGCTGGGCCCGATCTGTTCGATCATCCTGATCACCGGCGCCGGCGGAATGTTCGGCGGCGTGCTCGAACTGAGCGGAATCGGAGACGCGCTGTCCGACTCGCTGTCCGACCTCGGAATGTCGCTGATCGTGCAGGCTTTCATCATCTCCACGCTGCTGCGCGTCGCGCAGGGCTCGGCCACGGTGGCCCTGACGACGACGGCCGGCCTGCTCAGCGCGGCCGCCGCCCAGTCCGATCTGACCAGCCTGCAACTCACCTTGATGGTGATCGCGATCGCCGCAGGCGCCACCGTGCTCTCACACGTCAACGACTCGGGCTTCTGGCTGGTCAGCCGGTTCTTCGGAATGGACGTCAAGACCACGCTGAAGACCTGGACGGTGATGGAGACGACGCTCGGCGTCAGCGCGTTCGTGCTGGCGCTGGCCCTCTGGCTGGTGGTCTGACGTCAGCGCTTGCGGCCGCGGCGTTGTTTGACCTGAGCCCGCGCGGTCCCGGCCAGCTCCGGAGCACGTTTGCGTGCGGTTTCGGCCAACTCCGGCGCGCGTTTGCGTGCGGTTTCGGCGAGCTCGGGGGCGCGTTTGCGTGCGGTTTCGGCCAACTCCGGTCCCCGTTCGCGGGCGACCTCGGCCAGTTCGGCGCCGCGCTCACGAGCCACCTCGGCCAACTCGGCGCCGCGCTTGCGGGCCGCCTCGGCCCATTCCGGCCCGCGTTCGCGCGCCACCTCGGCGAGTTCGGTGCCCCGCTCACGTGCGACGTGGGCGAGTTCGCGACCGCGCTCGGCGCCGACGTGCAAGCCGTGACCGACCTTCTCCGCCAGCGGACTGTCGGTGAGCGCTCCACCGGCTGCCGCGCCGGCCGGCAGCGCCGCGCCGACGGCTTCGGTGACCTTGTGGGCGGCGCGACTGCCCCGCCAGCCGAGCGACGGTTTGCCCTCGGTGTCGACGGCCGCAATGATCAGCCCGCCGATGAGGCTGATGTCGGTGACGAAGGCCCGGCGTTCGTCGGCCTTACGCTGCGGGTCAGTTTCTTGCCAGAAGGCATGTCCGCCAAGGCTGCCCGGAACGACGCTGAGCGCCAGCGCCGCTGAGGCCAGCCTGGGCAGTTTGCCGGTGGCGAGCAGGAGGCCGCCGCCGATCTGTACGACGGCGTTGATGCGGGCCACTGTTTCGGCGTCGGAGGGAACGTTCGTGCCGACAGGGTCGGGTAGCTTGCTCAACCCCTCCAGTGTCGGGCGCGTCGCATCGGCCGCCGGTTTTGGGCTACGGAGGGCGTCGACGCCCCGTGTGATGAACACCGCTGAAAGCATGGGGCGCGCGATTCGTCGGATCAACATGAACCGGGTGTTCCCCGGGTCGCGGCCCGACAAACGCTCAGTATGGGTCGCCCGGCGAATTGCGGCCCAGCAGCGGCTTCGCGTACCAGAACACGATCAGGGTCGTCAGCGTGGCGCCACCGGCGATCCAGGCGAAGGGCTGGCCCAGCACGGCGTCGAAGATGATGGTGGCCACCCCGGCCAGCGCGAAGCCCAGCAACAGCGTCCCCGCCACCGCGTACCTGTGCGAGGTGGCCACCAACGTGCTGAGCCTGCGCCGGCGGAACAACAAGCGGTGCATGGTCACCGGCGCGACGAACAGCACGGTCGCGCCGATCGAACAGCCGACCGTGGTCAGGTAGACCCCGCGCATCACCTCACCGAGTTGGTCGAACTGGTCGGTGAACGGCAGGATCAACAGAAAACCCGTCAGCAGTTGAACCCCGGTTTGAGCGACCCGCAATTCCTGTAACAAGCCCGCCCAATTACGGTCCAGCCGTTGGGCTTCCGTCTCACCGCGATGGTGGTCCCATGGCTCAGGACCGGCAGGCTGCTCCACGTCCACGCCGCTGATTGTCGCAGCCCAGCCGACTCGCTGCATCACGATCAGCCTCGGGGTAGGTTCGCATTCGTGGATCTGGTAGCCGGAATCGACTCGTCCACCCAGTCGTGCAAGGTGGTGGTGTGTCGGGCCGACACCGGCGAGATCGTCAGATCGGCGGCCGCGCCGCACCCGCCGGGCACCGAGGTGCACCCGGAGCTGTGGTGGTCGGCGTTGCAGACCGCCATCGGTGAGGCAGGCGGCGTCGACGACGTAGCGGCGGTGTCGGTCGGCGCCCAGCAACACGGCATGGTGTGCCTGGACGCGTCGGGGCGCATTGTTCGAGATGCATTGTTGTGGAACGACACTCGGTCCAGCAGCGCAGCCGAGGACCTGGTGCGCGAACTCGGTGGCGCGGCGCAGTGGGTTCAGCGCGTCGGCGTGGTGCCCGTCGCGTCGATCACCGCGACCAAGCTGCGCTGGCTAGCCGATCACGAACCCGCACACGCCGACGCGACAGCGGCGGTGTGTCTTCCCCACGACTGGCTGACGTGGCGGCTGAGCGGTTCCACCGACATCGCGCAGCTGCGCACCGACCGCAGCGACGCCAGCGGGACCGGCTACTACTTCGCCGAGCGCGACGCCTACCAGCCCGACCTGCTCGAGCTGGCGATGCGCGGACGCCGCCCGATGGTGCCGACGGTGCTGGGTCCCCACGACGTGGCCGGACATCTCGCGTCCGGAGCGGTGCTCGGCCCGGGGGCCGGGGACAACGCCGCGGCGGCGCTGGGGTTGGGCGCCGCGCTGGGCGACGGCGTCGTGTCGCTGGGCACCTCGGGGGTGGTCAGCGCGGTCAGCGACACCGCCCCGCACGACCCGGAGGGTTTGGTCGCCGGATTCGCCGACGCGACGGGACGACAACTGCCGCTGGTGTGCACGCTGAACGGTGCACCCGTCCTGGCAGCGGTCGCACGGATGCTCAACGTGGACTTCGACGAGTTCGACCGGCTGGCGCTGTCGGCGCCCGCGGGTGCGGACGGGCTGACGCTGGTGCCGTACCTGGAGGGGGAGCGGTCACCGAACCTGCCCGACGCTGCGGGTGCGCTCCACGGCGTGACCACACGAAACCTGGTGCCCGCCAACGTCGCCCGGGCCGCCGTCGAGGGTCTGCTGGCCTCGATGGCGTACTGCATCGAGAAGATCTCGGCACAGGGTGTCGACATCACACGTCTCATCCTGGTCGGCGGCGCCATGCGCTCGGAGGCCGTCCGTCGCATCGCGCCGGCGGTCTGGGGTGCGCCCGTCGACGTGCCGGCACCCGCCGAGTACGTCGCGCTGGGAGCAGCCCGGCAGGCGGCGTGGACTCTGACGCAACAGGATCTCCCACCGGATTGGTCGTTCGGCGTGACGACGCCCTACACCGCGGCGCCTACTCCGCATGTGTTGGACCAATACCGTGCGGCCCAACCGCTGACGCTGCGGTGAACTACCGGTGGGAGCGTCTGGCTGACGCCGTATTTCGTTGCCGCCTACCGTTTCTGGACGTCACCATCGGCGTGGTGGCCGGCAGCGCAGGGACCCTGCTGATCGACACCGGCACCACTTTGACCGAAGCCGGCGCGATCGCCGCCGACATCGAGGCGATGGGACACCGCAACGTCAGCCATATCCTGCTGACCCACAACCACTTTGACCACGTCCTCGGATCAGCGGCATTTCCCGACGCGCAGATCTACTGCGCACCGCAGGTCGCGGCCACCATGGCCGAGCGCCGAAACCACCTGCGCGACGACGCGATCGAACACGGCGCCGACGCCGGCGAGGTCCAACGCGCGATCGACGCGCTGCCCGAACCGCAACATCGGGTCAACGCGGCCGTCATCGATCTCGGAGACCTCGCCGTGACGGTCGGGCATCCGGGGCGCGGCCACACCGACCACGACCTGATTGCCATCGTGCCGGCACCCGAGGCCACCGTGGTGTTCTGCGGAGACCTCGTCGAAGAATCCGGGGACCCGTGCGTCGACGAGGACTCCGATCTGGCGGCGTGGCCCGCCACGCTCGACCGGCTGCTCGAACTGGGCGGCACCGACGCGAAATACGTGCCCGGCCACGGCGCCGTCGTCGACGCGGAGTTCGTCCGCCGGCAACGCACCTGGTTGCGCGACCGCACCTGACGTGAGGCTCGCGTCACTGACCGCCGGTGACCGTCGCATACATCGACGCGTACTGCTGCTTCTGGTCGTCGCGCAGTGGGGCCCACGCGGTGATCCGGTCGATCGTGGCCTGCGGCGGGTTGACCAGCGGATTCCTCGCCAGCCCCGGATCGATTTTGTCCAGCTCATCGGTCATGTCAGAGAGCACCGGCACGAACTGGGTGAATGCGGTGAGCTTGGCGTAGTTGGCGCGGTCGTAGACGTAGTTGATCCACGCCTCCGCCGCCGGTTGATTCTGCGTCGTGTACGGAATCACCATCAGGTCCACGAAGTCGGTTCCGCCGGATTCTGGCACCACGAACTGCAGGTCGGGGTTGTCGGGCTGTAGTTGCGCGATATCACCCGAATACGCCTGTGCGATCACGACATCGCCGCTGATCAGACCCTCGACGTAGTCGTTGCCGGTGAAGCGGCGGATGTGGCCATTTGCCTTTTGTTCGCGGATCAGATCAATGGCCGCCTGCACCGACGCGGTGGTCGGCGCCGCCGGATCGGCGCCCTGCGCCAGCAGGATCATGCCGAGCCCGTCTTGCACATCGGAGAGCAGGCTCACCTGACCCTTGAACTGTGGATCCCACAGGTCGTCGAGCGTGGTGATGTCGCGTCCGGTGGCTGCGCGGTTGTACGCCAGCCCCACCATGCCGGTCATATAGGGGGCGCTGAATTTTCGGCCCGGGTCCATCTGGGCATCGAGCAGGTCAGGGCGCAGGTTCTTCTTGTTCGGCACTGCAGCTTCGGTGAAGTCGTTGAGCCAGTTGAGGTTCCGCAGCTGAGCGGCCATGTACGCCGTTGGCACCACGAGGTCGGCACCGATGTCTTCTTTACGTGACAGCGGTTTCTTGACCGTGGCGAACCACTGCTCGTTGTCGTTGAAGTCCTCCTCGTAGTCCACGGTGATGTCCGAGGAGTCCTGGAATGCCGCGATGAAACCGTCGGCCATGTACAACGGCCAGTTCGAGATCCGCAGGGTGCCGCCTGCCGGCCCGCCGGTCTGGGTGGTGGTTTCCGAAGGCGCGCTGTCGGATCCGCACGCCGTCAGAAACGACGGGCCGAGGACCATCGCGGCGGCGCCACCGAGAAAGCGTCGCCGCGAGGTCCGGATGGGTGTCAAAACGCGCGATGGCATGGGGATAAACACTGGTCGATCTGGTGGGCCTGCGCAACCGGCCCGTTTAACCCGCCCGTGTTGTCGGGTAGTGGTAGGGCATGGCAACGGTGGATGTGGCGGTGTCCTCGGAGTTGACCCCCGACCAGGCGTGGGCGCTGGCCTCGGACCTGAGGCGCTTCGACGAGTGGCTGACCATCTTCGGCGGCTGGCGCAGCGAGGTGCCGGCCGAGATCGAGGTCGGCACATGTGTGTCGTCGCTGATCAAGGTCAAGGGTTTCCGCAATGTGATCCACTGGCATGTGACGCGCTACGACGAACCCAAGCTGATCGAGCTGATCGGCAAGGGCCGCGGCGGGGTCTGCATCCGGCTGTGTCTGCACGTGGAAAGCCACGATCCGGGCACGACGTTTCGGGTGGTCGCCGAACTGACCGGCGGGCTGCTCAACACGATGGTCGGAAACCTGGTCGCCAAGGTCGTCGAGTCCGATGTGCGTAAGTCGGTCAACAACCTCGCCGCGTTGCGTTAACCCCACTCGTGATTCATGGCGCGTGTTTCATACTGCGCCTCCAGGGATGTCGCGGTGCGTCTGCGCGGGTTCGTGAACGCGACCAGGATCAACGCCAGCGCCGCGGTGACGGCGCCACCGACGAAGATCGCGACGTAACTGCTCTGGACCGGCACGTCGGTGCCGGCCGTCGTGCGGGCCAGCAGCATCGCGACGACGGCGGCCGCCATTGAGCTGCCGATGGTGCGGGCGATCGCGTTCATGCTCGTGGCGACACCCGTTTCACCGGCGTCGACCTCGCTGACCACCAGGGCGGGCAACGCGCCGTAGCCCAGGCTGATGTAGGCGTTGGCCAGAATGCTGGCCACGATCACCTGCCAGGGCTGCGAGTGGGCGAACGCGACGAACGTGAAACCCGCGATACCGGCGATGGCGGCGACGATCAGCACCGGTCGGGCGCCGAAGCGGTCGATGAACCTGCCGCTGGCCATCGCGACCAGGAAGCCGGTGACCGCGCCGGGCAGCAGGTACACCACGCTGGCTTCCAGCACCGTGGCGTTGAACCCGTAACCGGCTGTTTCCCTGGGTATCTGAACGAACAGCGTCAGGCCCAGGAACGCGAAGTACAGCCCCATCCCGACGAAGATGGTGGCGACGTTGGTCATCAGGATCGGGCGGCGCGCCAACATCGCCGTCGACACCAGCGGCTGTCGGGCGCGTCGTTCCCACTTCCACCAGCCGACGAGCAGCCCGATGCCCAGCGCCGCGCAGCCCAGCGTGGCCGGCGACGCCCAGCCCCACGTATAGCCCTGGGTGATCGCCAGCAGCGCCGTCGACAAACCGGCCGCCAACGCTGCCGCGCCGAGCCAGTCGATGGTCCCGGTCGCGCTGCGCGGACGGTTGGGAACCACCGCCACCACGATGACGATGACCATGACGGTGAACGCGGTTGTCAGCCAGAACACCCGGTGGTAATCCGCGTCACCGCTCATCAACAGCCCGACGACCACGAGCCCCGCACCGCCGCCGAAACCCAGCGCACCCGACATCACCGCCATCGCCGACATCAGCCGCCCATGCGACAACTCTTCGCGCAGGATCGCGATGCTGATCGGGTACAGGGCGTAGGACGCCGCCTGAAGGATGCGGCCCACGATCAGCAGCGCCAGCGAGGACGTCGTCGCCGCCAGCACCGACCCGACCAGCACAATCGCGAGCACCCAGAGCAGCACCCGCTTCTTGCTGTGCAGGTCGGCCAGCCGCCCGACCAACGGCGTCGCCGCCACCGCGGCCAACAGGTTCGCGGTGACCGCCCAGCTCACCGCGACCGCGGAGACATCGAGCTGCTCGGCCATGACACCGAGCACCGGCACCACCGCCGTCTGCAGCACCGCGACGGTGATGACCACCACCGACAACCCGGCCACCAGCAGGCGCGGCGACCGCACGGGTGGACGTCCCGCGACCGAGGAGCGCGTCGCGTCCGCTCCGACCACACCCGCTCCGATCGTTAGCTGATGCAGCGTTTCGCGCTGCGGGCAGAATTGTGTCATCACCACACAACATGAGTTCACGGCGTATGGCCCGTCGCATTGGGCCATGCTCGCCGTATTCGTCATCGGTGCCGCGCTGCTGGTGTGGCTGGGGCGCAGGCAGAGCGAACAGCAGTCCCGGCGCTTCGGGCGCATCGTGGGTGCGACGACGGCGGTGATCTACGCCGGGGTTTTCGTCTACGGCCTGGTCCCGTTCGACGTGCGGTGGTCGATGCCGCTGCATCTGACCGACCTGGCCACCGTCGTCACCGCGTATGCCCTGTGGTCGCAGCAGCACTGGGCCTACGCGGTGACCTACTACTGGGGTCTGGTGCTGTCCGTGCAGGCGTTGATCTCACCCGCGCTGACCGGTCCCGACTTTCCGCACTACCGGTTCCTGGCGTTCTGGGCGATCCATCTGCTGGTCGTGTGGACCGCCATCTACCTCACCTGGGGCCGGGGCATGCGGCCGCAGTGGCGCAGCTACCGCATCGTGGTGTCGGTGACGCTGGCGTGGGTGGCGCTCACCATGACCTTCAACAGCATCGCCGGATCCAACTACGGCTTCCTCAACGGCAAGCCCTCAACCGCGTCGCTGCTGGACGTGCTCGGGCCGTGGCCCTGGTACCTGGTCGTCGCGGCGGTCCTCGTCTTCACGGTGTGGGCCGCGATGACCTGGCCATGGACACGGACAACCGGCAAGGTGGAGCCATGAGCACATCGGGAGCCATGCCGGTCAACCATCACGCGGACCATCCCGGCTTCTCCGGTCCGATGGCAGCGCTGTGCGGTGTGGTCTTTCTGTTGATGGGGCCGAAGAACGCGCGCTTGCTGGTGGAGCTCGCCGGGGTCTCGCAGGACGACCACGTCGTCGATATCGGCTGCGGGCCGGGAAGCGCGGTCCGCGAGGCCGCGCGCCGCGGTGCCCACGCGACCGGCGTCGACCCGTCGACGATGTTTCTGCGGATCGCGCGGGCGGTCACGCGCAAGTCGGCGAACGTGACGTGGGTCGAAGGCACCGCGGAGAACGTTCCGTTGCGCAACGAATCGGCGACGGTGTTGTGGTCGCTGGCCACCGTGCACCACTGGCAGGACGTCACCGCCGGCCTGCAGGAGGCGCATCGTGTGCTGGCGCCGGGTGGACGCCTGCTGGCGGTCGAGCGCCAGACCCAGCCGGGCGCGACCGGTTTCGCCAGCCACGGGTGGACCCGTCAACAGGCCGAATCCTTTGCTGCGCAATGCCATACAGCTGGGTTCAGTGACGCGGTGATCGAAAGCAACCAGTCCGGGCGACGACCGGTGTGGGTGGTGCGGGCTCGGCGCCCCTGACCTTCTGCGCGCCAGCCGCCCGGCGCCGAGAGTGCAGTTTCATACGCGACACGCCGCTACAGGCGTATGGGAATGCACTTTCGCGGCCTGTGGATCGTTTCGCGGGTGTGAATAACCGGCCGACCACGGCCGTGATCCGTCATCAGGCGGTGCCAGCGTCATCACATGCAGACAACCGACGCGCGCTCGCAGAAGCCGCCGCGAGCTTTACGGTCGGCTAGTATCATCCTTTACGATCGTAAAGCTGAGAGGGCGGATACCGTTGACTGCTGTCGCCAGTACCAGGCAGCGGCTCATCGATGCGGCCATCGCGCTGTTCATCCGCCACAGCTTTGCGGGCACATCGCTGCAGATGATCGCCGACGAGCTGGGCTTCACCAAAGCCGCGATCTACCACCACTTTCGGACCCGCGAGCAACTGCTCGCCGCCGTGCTCGAGCCGATCTTCGACGAGCTGCGCACCATCGTCGGCGACGCAGAGGCCCGGCGCACCCCGCACGCCAGGGCGGAGGCCATGCTCAGCGGATACGTCGCGCTGGCGGTGCGCAACCGTGCACTGGTCGCCGTCCTGGCGGCAGATCCGAGCGTGGCCACCGCGCTCCAGGAGCATCCCAACTGGCGCGAGCTGATCGACCGCCAGCTGCGGCTGCTCGCTGACGTCGACGCCGGACCGGCAGGCCAGATCAAGGCGGCGATGGTGTTCGCCGGAATCGCCGGAGCCGTCGGCCCGATGTGGGCCAACCACGACGACGACGCCCTCTACCAACACCTCGTGAACGCGGGCCGGCGCACGCTCGGCCTGCGGACACCACGGCGCACAACGAATCCAGGAAAGGAACACACGCCATGAAGACAGCGGTCGTCACCGGAGGCGCCTCGGGAATCGGACGCGCGATAGTCGAGCGGCTCCGCGCCGACGGGCATCGCGTCGCGATCGTCGACCTCGCGCCCGGCGACGACGAGTTCGGGCGCACCGTGGACGTGACGAATCGCGCCCAGGTCGACGCCGCGATATCGGCCATCCGCAACCAGTTGGGGCCGGTCGAGATCCTGGTCAACGCCGCCGGGCTGGACGGCTTCAAACGGTTCACCGACATCACGTTCGAGGATTGGCAGCGCGTGGTCGACGTCAACCTCAACGGCGTCTTTCACTGTGTGCAGGCCGTGCTGCCCGACATGATCGAGGCGGGCTGGGGCCGCATCGTCAACGTGTCGTCGTCGAGCACCCATTCCGGCGCGCCGTACATGGCGCACTACGTGGCAGCCAAGTCGGCGGTCAACGGGCTGACCAAGACGCTCGCGCTGGAATACGGACCGAGCGGCATCACCGTCAACGCCGTGCCGCCCGGCTTCATCGACACCCCGATGCTGCGCAAAGCCGAGGCCAACGGATACCTCGGCGACATTCAGGCGACGATCGACGCCACGCCGGTGCGCCGGATGGGTCGGCCCGAGGACATCGCCGCCGCGTGCGCGTTTCTCGTCTCCGAGGAGGCCGGCTACATCACCGGCCAGATCCTGGGCGTCAACGGCGGACGCAACACCTGATTGCCGCCGCAGTCTGCGGTTGTGCAAGGATCCGCAAATGAGCACGGAACTGGCCCATTTCACGCTGACCGAGGACGGCGCGTACCTGCCGACACCGTTCGCGCAGAGCCATTGGGGTGACGACCATCTCAACGGCCCGGCGGTCGTCGGATTGGTGGCCCGGGCGTTGGAGACCCATTGCGGCTCCGACGACTTCATGCCTGCGCGGTTGACGACGGATCTGTTCAAGGCCGCGCGTGGGGTGAGGACCACTGTCGAGGTGCGGGTGGTGCGCGACGGCCGCCGGGTGCGCAGCGCGGAATGCGATGTGCTGCAGGATGGTACAGCGGTGGCACGAGCGACGCTGTTGCAGTACCGGCGCTCGTCTCCGCCGCCGGGAGAGACGTGGATCGCGCCGGTGTCGGCGCCGAAGCCACCCCAGCCCGACGGTGACACCCTGCCGTACGTCGGCAGCGACGACGGCGGATGGACACGCTCACCGGCGGCGCACCAGAACACCTCGCGCAAGTGTTTCTTCAACGATGGAATCGATGTGGTTGCGGGAGAGAAGAACTCACCGTTTGTGCGCGCAGCGATGGTCGCTGAGTCGACCAGCCTGGTGACGAACCTCGGCACCAAGGGTATCGGCTACATCAACGGAGACCTCACGGTGGCGCTGTCGCGGCTGCCGCTCGACGATTGGCTCGTCGTACAGGCCGACTCGCACTGGACGGCCGACGGCATCGCGGTGGGCACCGCTACGTTGTTCGACCACCAAGGTGCCTTCGGCTCGGGAATGGTGACCGCGGTGGCCAATCCGGCGGCCCAGATCGACTTCAGCACCCGGCAATTCCCGATCGCCGAGCTCAACTACGAATAGCGCGTCGACCAGCTGCGCACTCATCACGACGTTACTTCCGGTAGGACTGAGGGTAGTCCGTACCGAAAGCCACCGACGTGAAAGGCGGGTGCACCGTGGTAGCTCTTGAGCGGCTCGAGCAGGACGGTCTGCGCGATCTCTCGCGTCGCACAGATGGAATCGGCGTGCTGTCTGTGTACGTGGACGCCGATCCGCGGACCGACCCCAACCTACGGGCGGCGTCGATCGACCTCAAGAACCGATACCGGCAACTGCAGCGTCAGGTGGGCGAGCGGAGCCGCGATGTGACCACGGCGCTCGAACGACTCTGGCCGCAGATCGAGCGCCTGACAGAACCGACCGGGAGCGGTCGCAGCAGGATCGCGTTCGTCGCGCTGGACAGCGACTGGACGCTGTATCTGGAGAGTGCGCTGCCCGTGGCGAACCGGCTGGTGCTGGATGACGGACCGTTTCTGCATCCGTTGCTCGAGCTGCTCGACGAAGGACGCGCGGCCGGTGTCGTGATTTTGTCGGCGACCGACGCGCGAATGCTCGAGTGGCAGCTGGGATCGCTGCAGGATCTGCGGACTTTGGAGCAGGAGTATGTGCAGGCGCCGCACGAGCGAGCGGGGCAACTCGGAGGCGGCCCACGGGGGCAGTTCAATTCGCCCAAACGCGAACAGCGGCAGTCACGCGAACGCGAACGCAGCGAGCGGTTCCTGGACGAGGCCGTCGAAGCGGCAGCGAAACTGTCCGAGGAGCGCGGCTGGGAGCGGATCCTGGTCAGCGGGGGAGACCGCTTGACCGAGGCGGCGATCTCTCGGTTTCCGCAACAGTTGCGCGACATCGTGTTCGCCGATACCCGGGTGCTCAGCGGCCTCGACGACAACGCGCTCGCGGAGACGGTCACCGAGTGGGCGCACGAGCAACACGCGAACAGGGAGGGCCAGTTGCTGAGCCGCGTGCGCGACACCGTCGGTGCCGGCGGTGGAGTGCTCGGCTTATCCGAGGTCGCCGCGTCGTTGAACGCAGGACGAGTGGCTCACCTGGTGTATGACCCGGAGGTCAGATACGTCGGTACCGTCGGTGCGGACGGTGCGCTGTACGGCGGTGATGAGGTCGGCCCCGAGGGCGGTACGCCCGAATCCCGTTTCACCGAGCGCCTGATCGACCGGGCGCTGGAGACCAAAGCCCGGATCAGCCCGGTCGAGGGTGCGGCCGCTGGCGTGCTCAGCGACGCCAACGGTGTTGCCGCACTGCTGCGTTGGTGATGCGGTGACGCTATAGCGCGGCAAGCGCACTGGCTGCGGCGCGTTCGCCCGAGGACACCGCGCCATCCATGTAGCCCATCGACTCCACCGCTGTTTCCGCGCCGGCCCAGTGAATTGGCCCGACGGGTTTACGTAGCGCGTGTCCATGGGTGGTCCACGTATTGGGTGGTAGGAAGGCGCCGTAACAGCCGCGCGTCCATTCGTCTGCGGCCCAGACTTTTTCGATGTAGTCGACAGGTCGTGCCGCACGGGGACCGAACATCTGGGAGAACGAGTCGACGACGCGGTCACGGCGCGCGGTTGGATCCAGACGAGCGAACGTGCGGGCCTGGTTGCCTTCCAAGAAGCCGAGCAGGACACCGGGTGTGCCGGAGGGCGGAGTGTTGTCGAAGAACACCTTCACCGGTCCGCTCAGCGAGACACCTTGGCCGGAAAGCCCGTCGGCGCGCCAGAACGGCTCGTCGTAGACCGCCATACATTTGATGACCGAGCCGTTGGGCATGCGTTGGGTGAGTTGGTCGCGGTCGGGCGGCAAGGGCTCGTCGTAGGTGAGGCGTCCGGCCAGCGCCGGGCTCATCGCGACGATCACCTGTTTGGCGCGCACTGTCGCGGTGTCGGCGAGAACTTCGACGCCAGTGCGGTATTTGATGGTGCGCACGGCGACGCCGAGGTGCACGGTGTCGCCGAGTTCGGTGGCCATCGCCTCCGATATTCGCTGCGCCCCGCCGACGATGCGTGTCTGCTGGGCGCCGCCGCGGGTGGAAATAAGTTGCGCCAAGCCGTGATTGGAGCTGGTGTAGGTGAGCAGATGCAGCAGTGACAGGTCGGCCGCGTCGGCCGCCCAGACGGCTTCACAGGCCAAGCTGATGAACGAGCGGCCCAGCGAGGTTCGCACGTGCCGGTGCAGCCAGGACGCGACGGTTTGGCGGTCCCAGTCCAGCGCCCGTTCGGCGGCCCACGGTGCCGCCGGGTCGATGCGGCGTGCCATGCGTTCCAGACGCGTCAACGCGATCTGCACGTCGGCCAGCTGCAACGGGCCGGCCTTCGGGATTTCACCGCGATAGCGGCCGATCCGGCCGTCGTGTTCCCACAACTTCGCGCCCTGGTCGTGGGTGTCGAACGTGGTGATGCCGAGTTCGTCGATCAACGCGCGGATGCGCTTGTGGTTCGGACCGATCCACTGACCGCCGACCTCGACAATGGCATCGCCGAAAGCTTCCCCGAGGCGATGGTTCAACGTGCGTCCGCCGACACGGTCGCGGGCTTCCAATACGGCGACGCCCACGCCGGCGCGGCGCAGGACGCGCGCTGCCGTCAATCCGGCCAGCCCGGCGCCGATCACCGCGACGTCCGCGTCGATGCGCATCCTGCCTCCCGAGAAGGAATCTATCGAAGGCACACCGACCGGGGCGTGGCGCTAGAAGTAGATGACGCGCGGCCCGCCCCCGCACTCGGGCGCGCCGCCGTAGGGCAGACCGCCCTGGATCTGCCCGTTGACCATTGCGCTGCAGGACGCCATCCGGTTCCAGGAACCCGGTCCGAAGGGGCCGCCCGTGCCTAAGCTCCACGTCTGCGAGTAGAACGAGCCGTCGGGGAACGGCTCTCCGAGACAGTAGCGCTGTCCACCCTGCCCCGATTTCTGCCCGCCCGGACACCAATTGGCGGCTCCATTGGGAATCTTCGGGTCGGGTTGTGCCGAAGCGATCGGAGCCGCGACGAAGGCCAGTGCAGCCGTGGCTGCAGCGGCCGCGAAAAGTTTGATCATGTTTCCCCCGCAGAGCTGTTCGCGGCTCGCGTGGCAGCTCACCGCGCTGTAGCCGGTTTTCCGAGGTTAGCTGACTGCGGCCGTCGATGAGCAACTTTTGTGCGTAGCAGGCGCCGCCGAACGTCGGCGTTCGCTGTCAGGGGGTGACGCTAGCCTGTGCGCATGGCAACTGAGATCACGGTTCGTGGCTCCTACCAGGAATCCCAACCGCCTGAACGAGGCACTGTTCACGCCACGGTCAGCTACTCAGGTCCGTCGATGGAGCCGGTGTACACGCGCGTGGCACGCGATCTGGAGGTGGTTCAGGCATCGGTGGCCGAGCTGAAGGAGGGGGACGACGCGGCGGTCACCTGGTGGTCGGCCGAGCGATTGCGCACCTGGTCGACTCGGCCGTGGAACCAGGACGGCGAACAGCTACCGCTGGTGCACCATGCCAGCGTCAATATCCAGGTGAGGTTCCGCGACTTCGGTGCGCTGTCGTCCTGGGTCGGTGAACACGTCACGAGCACCGAAGGATTTCGGGTCACCAACATCGTCTGGGCGCTGACGCGGGCCCGCCGCGATGAGTTGGTTCGGCAGGTGCGCGAACGGGCCGTCCACGACGCGGTAGAGCGCGCCCGGCTGTACGCCGACACGCTCGGGCTCGGCGCGATCACCCCTGTTGCGATCGCCGACCCAGGAATGCTGTCCGCCGATCCGGGTTCCGGCGGCGGCGGGCAGCGCCACGAGTTGATGGCTGCCCCGATGAGACAGGCCGCACACGGGGCAGACGTCGAACTCGTGCCGGCAGACATCAAGGTCACCGCCTCGGTGGATGCGCGGTTCGTCGCCGAGGCAGCGGGATCCGGTAAGTGACCGAATGTCGAAATGTGCTGCGGGTCTGTGTAGCCACGGGCCACAGTGCCCGATGATCCGTTCGGCGGAGTATGCGGTGACGGTCAGGCGTGTCGCCAAACACCGTTAGCGGTTCAGGACGTCGTCCAGCCAATCCAGCGTCACGGCGTTGGACAGGGTCAGGTTGCCGAGCTGGCAATGGGTGTCAGCACCTTCAGCGGTGGTGAACATCCGCCGTGTGACCGGGCCGCCGGAACGCTCGGCGAACTCCTCGTACTGGCGGATCGGTTCACCGCCCTCCCCGGAGCCCACCAACGCCAGGGCAGGGCAGGTGATCGAGGCGGGGTCGACATTGAACTCCCGTAGGTAGTGAAAGGTGTTCAGGAACGTGGTTTGCCCGAACCGCCGGATCAACGATCGTGACATCTCTTTGACGGTGGGTGGCATCTCGGCGTCCGGGATCTGATCGATGTCGTCGAGGCTGAAGTCTTCTTCGGGGGTCAGTACCTGTTCGGGGTCGCCTCCCATGCCCGCCAGAAACGACACCAGGTAGGCCCGCAGATCGACGACGGGGGAGTTGGCCACCACCGCCCGAATTCGGGGTTCGTGGGCGGCGGCCCGCAGCACGAAGTAGCCGCCGAAGCTGATGCCGAGCAATGCCAGCCGGTCGGGGTCCACCTCGGGGCGATCCAGTGCGATGTCGATCCATGCCGACACCCAGCTTTCGGTATCGGGAACGAAAGATGTCGTCGATTCGGTTCGGGCCGTGTCCATCTGGCCCGGTCCGCAGATCTGTAGCACCCGCCAGCCACGCTCGAGTGCTGCTACGCCGATCTGAAAATATGTCTCCTCGAGCGTTCCGTCGAATCCGCTCGTGACGACCAGCGTCGGCCCGCGACCGCCATCGCTTTGGGGAGTGAACCAGTAGCCGGGAAGTCGTTGTCCACGCCAGGACAGCCAGAATTCCTCGATTTCTGTACGGTTTTCGGCCATAGCGGCGAGAAATGCGGCACGGCTGGCAAGGCCCAGCTCGACGTGCCTGTCCGTTCCGAACGGGGAGAAATACTCCGCTGCACGGTAGCTGTTGGCCGCATGCAGATAGCGGTCGCGCGCACCGAGCCGATGGCCCGCCGCGGACAGTTGCTGTGCGTTAGTGCGTTGTTGGTCAGCGAGTTCGGCGAAAACGTCGGTCCAGCTGTGCGGTCCAGCTTCTCGGATGCGGGCGGCTGCAGCCAGGCACTCGCCAACCGACGCCCCGCCATAGGCGGCTGACCCGAGCTGGCGGAGCAGTTGAAAATCCAACTCGGGATCTTCGAACCCAGCGACCCGAGTCGTGCTGCGGACCGTCGAATCTGCCACCGGCGTCTCCTTCGACGTCGATTCACATGCCTTGGGTACTCATCTGCGCGTGTCGTCCTAGCGTACCGGTGCGGGTTCGGCATCGGCTTTGATCTTGGCCAACGTGGCCCGCATGATGTGCCCGACGAAGGGCCGGATCAGCCACCAGTACCGCAGGAAACGCTTCCGGGAATCCGGATCCGTAGTGACGGTGCGACATTCATAGCTGAGCAAGGTGCGTTCGCCGTACTGTCGAACAGAGAAGTTCGCCGCGATCTTGCCCCATCCGGGTGCGGCGAAGTCGCGAAACTCGGCGCGCGGCACATCGCGCCACTCGATCGCCGGTTTCCAGAACTTTCCGACGGCCCCGAATGCGATTTCCCGATCAGGCTTGTCGCCCAAGAGAAGCCAGCCGGGCAACGGCGCCGAGTCCTCGGTGAATACCAGAGCGGGCGGCGGCGTGGCGGGTCTACCCAGCAATCGCGTGGGAAGTCCACGGAGCCACATCGACGCGGTGAGCAGCGGTGTGCGCACGGACAGGAAGTCGAGTCTCCGCGCGGCTTGGAACGTGGTCGTCGGGTCGGCGCGGACCACGGTGTGTTCGGCGATGATCGCGTCGAAACGCGGCATCGCAGAGTCGATCAGCATGCGGTCGGTCTCAGCCATCGTCACGCTACAACGATCGTCGTCGTCGACGGCACGGGCCTAGGGGAGCCGGTCCCAACGGCAGAGGACTTTGGTCCTGCACATGTCCTGTGACCGCCGACTACGGCCAGCGAGAACACCATCGCCTCCCGCACCCCTCAAACCGAGGCCGCACTCAACTAAGAGCTTCCCGATACGCCGGGGTTGATGATGTTGTGAATCTGTTCATCCGTGTAGGGGGGATTCGAAGCATGATCGCGGTGAGTGATCAACTGTTCTTCCGGGCCAAGAAACTCACCGAGGTACCCGCCTCCGCCGACCAGCACGCGACCGGTGACACTGGCCGACACGTCACTGGAGAGGTAGGCGTAGAGCGCGGCAGCATATTCCGGTGGCGGGGTGTTCAGCGCGGACATGCGGCCCTCGTCGTCCAACCTCCCACGGCGGTACATTTCTTCGATGTAGTTCTCATGCTCCGATCCGCTCGTCATCCGAGTAGGCGGCGTGCAGAACAGACCGGCCGTCCGGAAGCCGGGGATGCGTCGGAGGAGGAGACGATGGCGCGCCCAGGGGCGCGACGGTCTGCGCCGTCGAGGACACGGTCGTTAAGTCCGGTGGTGCGGTCCTGGGGTGCCCTGAGTTCTACGGGCTGCCATGCACCGCCTCAATCGACGCACCGGGATATCCGGTGACGGTTCGCCATGGTGTTGTCCGGTGGGGTTCCGGCTCGGCTCCGTTTCGTCACCATGACGAAACGCACTATCCAGCTAGAGAGGACAACTCGACGCGCGAAGCGCCCATGTGCCCACAAAGGCTCTTCGCGGCGAGGAGCGAAAGATGGTGCTACCCACGTGGTTCTCAGAATTTCCAATGGGCGGCCCTCGCCGCAAGTGAGATGGATTTTCTTCGGTGAGTAAAGAGAAGACCTGGTCATCGCCCGGCTCCGGCATCGACATTCCGCTCATTATCTACCCGGCGCCTTCCATGCTTTCGCTCCCAGGCTGGGGTCGCTCGTGACTTCTTCGAAAGCCAATGCGTGGCATTACGAGAGCAACTCAATCCGTCGTAGTGCCGAGAACGACTCGTAGCGAGTGTCTTTCGACATGCCGCGACACCGCATCAATTCGTCACAGTGACGAAAGACTGGTGTGCTCGCCGGGGAAGTCGTGGCCCGGCGATGCCGGCCGGACTGACTGTCAAGGCCCCGAAGCGGCTTGATCGACGGAGTCGCTGTTGACGTCGCTAACGGGTTGATCGCAGCACCTGACGCACGGAATCAACCCGGTAAGACCAGAGGGCGGAGGGTGCGGCTAGAACGGGACGCGCTCTGGGCGCAGCCACGGCTGGCCGGTCGACCGAGCAATGGCTCCGCGTCGAAATCCGGCCTGGTTATTCAAACGCCGATAAGCGACATTATGTCAAGTTAAAGTACTGCATAACGCGTTGCTGCTCAACGCTTTCGAGCGTTGCCCCTATCGGTGATGCGGGTGAGTAATTGACCGTAGTTCCAGTCGCGGGATTCCCGTGAAGTCGGCGGGGTTGCACGTGTACAGCGGCACTCCGTGTGCGATTGCACTGGCCGCAATAAGCGCGTCGTAGGCGCGCGCAGTAGGCTTGCGACCCGCCGCGCGCAGCGCCGCCGCTACGGCTCCAAACGCCCGGGCGCAATCTCCATCGAACGGTAGGACGTCGAAATCCGCCTCGGCCTGCTGCAGGTGCTGCTGCCGAGCACCGCGCTCAGCATCGTCGTTGGCGACGTGTGGACCTACGGACAGCTCAGCCAGCGTGATCGCGCTGATCACCGATTCATCGGGAAGCTCGGCTGGGTCGGACAGCTGACCCAAAAGGATCACCGTCGAGGTATCAAGCATCCCCCGGCTCTGGGTTCGCGTCACAGCGACGGGTCGATGAGGTTGTCGATGTCGCGCCGGACGGCATCCGGGTTCACCGGCGGAAGATTCTTGCGGCGACGAATCAGTTCCGCAGGTCCTGCGCTCGAACGAGGCAGCGGCCGTAGCTCAGCAACAGGTGTCCCGTCCCGAGTAATGACGATGCGCTCGCCATGCTCGACGCGGCGCAGAACGTCTCCTCCACTATTGCGCAATTCGCGCACCGTGACTGCATCCACGGTACACAGTGTATCACCGGTGAGACGTCAAAGTGGCGTACCAAGAGTGCACTATTGCGCACGCGAGAATTATGCAGGAATCGAATATGCAGGGTTACCAGTAAAAGGGGCGCGGCTTGCGCAGTCTCCCATCGTATTTCATTGTCGTTGTCCGGTCTCAGTTTGGCGGTTGACGGAAACATCAACGCGGTCGTAGACCACGGCTTTGCGCTGCAGAGCTATGACGAACCGGTCCCCATCGACGTTGTACGTGCCAAGCGGATTACCTCCGTTTTGCGAATCAGCGCCAGGCTCCCATAGCAACGATTCGCGCCAGACCTCTGCGGAGGGGCTGCGCATACGGATGGTTGATAAAACGCACGCTGGGTGAAGGGAACAGCACGCGAGCGCGGCGGGTTGATCACTGACATGCCCACAGGTCTTGTCATCCATCCAAGGCCGGACGCCGTTAACGCGGTCGACGATGCGATCGCTCAGGCGGCCGCCGCCTATGACCTCGGTGTCCGGCAGATCTGGCTGGCGCAGCGCGTCGACCACGACGCGATCGCGCTGGCCGGACTCATCGGTGCGGCCGTGCCCGGCCTGGGTGTCGGCACCTCCGTCGTCCCGATCAACCCCCGTCATCCGCTGCTGGTGGCTTCGGCGGCGCAAACCGCCCAGGCCGCCTCGCACGGCAATTTCAGCCTGGGCCTCGGACTCGGCGGCCACGAGCCGGAACGGGTGGCGTTCGGGGCCATCTGGCCCGACCCGGTCGGCAGGCTGCGTGAACACCTGACCGTGCTGCGTTCGGTGTTCGACACCGCGACGGTGGGCTACCACGGTGAGTACCTGTCCGCCGCCCCCGAGTGGTCGGTCACCGTGCCCGGCGGCACTCCCGTACCGGTCTACGTTGCGGCCATGGGCCCCAAAGCACTTCAGGCGACCGGCGAACTCGCAGACGGGACGCTGCCATATCTGGCGGGCCCGCGCACGATCGCCGAGTTCATCGAACCCACCATCGCGAAGGCCGCTGCCGGCGCCGGCCGACCGGCACCGCGGATCATCGCCGTGGTGCCCGTGCTGGTCGCCGACGACGTGGACGCCGCACGTGACGAGGTGGCCGCCGAACTGGCCTTCTATGAGACGATCCCGTCGTATCAAAAGATCATTGCGCGCGAAAACGTCTCGGGGGCAGTCGACTTGGCCGCGATCGGTCCCGCCGACGTGGTCGTCCGGCAGCTGCGGCGCTACGCGGACGCGGGTGCCGCCGACGTGGTGCTCAGCCCGGTCGGCCGATCCGACGCCGCGACGCTGAGTGCCCTGCGGGAGGTGGCCGCGTCGTTCTAGCGACGCAGCCACCTGGAGCCGCCGGATCGCCCCGTCGAGGGTGTCGTCGCGATTGCAGAACGCGAGATCTTGGGCAGCCCCGGTTCATCAACGGGCAAGGCCAAGGAACGCCATCATCGCTCGTTCGACTTCAACGACTTGCTCCGCGGTCAACCGACCGACTCGGGTGTACACGTTCGACCGCCTGACGGTTGTGAGCTTGTCGATCATCACATCGCTATCGTGGTCGAGTCCGGACAATCGCCCCTCGCCACCGGCTATCCGAATGCGAACCAGCGGCGCATCCAATAGCGTGCTGGTGGTCGGAGCGACAGTCACCAAGCACGTGGCATCAAAGAGGTCATCTTGAATGATCACTGCCGGACGCGGCTTTCCCGCGTAGACGTCCGCGGCTACGGTCCAGATCTCGCCTCGGTTCAATCCTCGTCCCACGGCGCCGAGACCGCCTCAACGAACCCTTGGGCGTCACCGCGCTCATCGGCTCGCGCGACCAACGAAGCCTGGCGACGCGCCTCGGCCGCAAAAGTCTCGGTGCGCACATCGCGCAGAGTCGGATAATCTGGCCTGCCAGGCCAGTAGTTGGCGGACGCACCACATCATGCACCGCTGTTTGCCGGTCAGCCTGAACCAGGCGGCCGCTTGAGTCGACGGCGGACGCCACGCAATGTTCGCCGTTGTCCGAGACGGGACACCCCGACGGTGTCCTCGGCATGTTGAGCTGCACCGGATCCAACTCGCAACCACGTAACGCGCCTACGGGAAGGTGATCACAATCTTGTCGGCTGCACCCGGTGTGCTGGCGAGTCTGAATCCGTCGTCCACCTCGCTGAACGGGACGGTGTGGCTCACGATCAACGCGTACTTCTCCCAGTTCTCGACGAGATCCTTGGTGACTTCGAAGATCTCGTCGGGATAGCCCATGGATCCGGTGATGGTGATCTCGTTGCTCATGATGTTGACGAAATCGACGGGCACCTGTTCCTTGTGAACGCCGACGATGCCCAGGGTGGCGTGTCGTTTCGCGGCTGTGAGCGCGGCATCGACGACGGCGGGCACACCCGCTGCGTCGAGATAGATGTCGGTGCCGGCCTTGCCGGGAAACATCGCTTCGCCCTCGCCGTGCAGATCGATCAACCGGTCAACGACATTGTCTTCGGCCGAGTTGATGACAGCATCGGCTCCGATCTGCAGGGCCTTGTCCAGCCGCCCAGGGAGAATGTCGACCACCACGACATGGCCAGCCCCAAGGGATTTGAACGCCAACGCGGCCCCTAGTCCCACTGGTCCGGCCCCGAACACCACGACCTTGTCCCCTGGCTTGGGCTGACACCGGTTGGCGCCGTGCCGGGCAACCGCCATGGGTTCGTTGAGCGCTGCGACTTCCCACGGGATGTGGTCGGGAATGACCTCCAATGAGACTCCGCGGACCGCGTTTTCGACCAACAGGTAGTCGGCCAATGCCCCCGTGGCTCCCCCGTTACCGATGATTCCGCTCGGCGCCGCCATCGGGTTGATGACCACGTGGTCACCTTCGCTGATACCCGTGACATCCGCGCCGACCTGCACCACCTCCCCGGCGGGTTCATGCCCTAGCGGCGTACATCCCTGGCGCGGCGGGATTCCACCGATGGTGATGTAGAAGGTGTCGGAGCCGCAGATCCCGCAGGCGCGCATCCGCACGAGCACATCGGCGGGCCCTGGTTGCGGCTGGTCAACCTCGAGCAGTTCGGCCCTGCCGGCGCCAGTGACCGTCGCGACCTTCACGGGGCACCCTCCAGCTCGATGTCGAACGTGTCGAGGTAGTCAGCGAAGATCGGGGTGAGCTCCTCGACGGACAGGCCGTACTGCTCGAGCGTGTAGGCGTTCTTGCCGAAGCGGTCTTGAGGATGAGCCGCCAGCCAGTCCCGCATCCGGGTCTCGGTTTCGGCATCGAGCGGATCGCCCGCCCAGTCATAGATGCGGCGGATGACGTCCATGGGGTCGTTCATCATCTCGTGGTAGTACATGTCGAAGAATCGGTCGTCACCGATCCGTTTGCGGGTCTGCAGCGGACGTGCGACGTGTTGGCTCATCTGTTCTTTGAGGTTGGTCGCCCACTCCATGCTGCTCTGGGCTTCGGGTGTGAGGACCATGCTTTTGGGTAGCGTCAACAGATTCCCCAACGACCCCGTGGCCTTGTAGGGGTCACGGTGCGCCCAGATGAACCGGGCATCAGGGAACACGCGCAGCAGGCTCTCGATGTGCACGGAGTGCGACGGCATCTTCAGGCACCACGTGCCTGGTGCTTTCGATTGCAGCACTTGCAGATAACGTTTCTGGTACTCGTAGGTACTGGTCATGTCGGCGTCGTTGATCAGCCATCGCGCGTAGCGCGGAGTAGCCAAGAAAGCGTCCCAGGACAAACCCTTGAAGTCCTGGTTGTGGATGAACATGCATTCGGTGGGTCCGTCTGCGTCCTCCCAGTGCGGCAGCGGCATGTTGGCCTGTTTGACCAGTTCGAGGATCTTCTTCTGTTCCTCGAGCAGTGCCAGGCAACGTGGGTCACTGCGCAGTGCACTGGTGGTGGGCGGCGGTACCGGGGTCATGCATTCCCAGTGCAGCAGGGACCGGCGGTTGGGATCCTGGTCGAGCAGATAGCTGATCACGGTGGTGCCGGTGCGGGGCATCCCAAGGGTGAAAAGTGGGCGCTCGATGGGAGTTTCGAGCACCTCGGGATGCTTCTGGATGTAGCCGTGGACCGTCAAGCGGCGCTCCAGTGCTTTAGCCGCGTCGTCGATGATGCGTTCTCGACCGGCCGGGGTGAACGCCGGTGAGGTGTTGAGTTCATCGAGCACGATCGCCAAGCCTTCGCGCCAGGAGTCAGAGTCGATGTCGACCAAGTTGGTGCGTTGAGAAGCCAGCTTCAGAACATCGTCGGGCGTGCTGATGGCATCGAAATCACTCATGGCACACTTTCTTTCAGACGGTCAGATAGCCGCCGTCGACGGCGATCGTGGTTCCGGTGATGTAGCGGGCGGCGTTGCTGGCCAAGAACAGCACCGCCGGTGAGATTTCATCCGGCATGCCCATCCGATTCATCGGGGTGTGGCGCATCTCGGGCTCGAGCATCTCCGGGATGTCGAGCACCGGGTGAGTCATCCGGGTATCGATCAACCCGGGCGCGACGGCGTTGACCCGGATACCGTCGTCGACCCAGCGGCGCGCGAGGTTCTTGGTGAAGGCCACCATCCCGGCTTTCGACGAACTGTAGGCCGGAACATTGACAGCGGAGACGAACGCCGACATCGACACCGTGGTGATCACGCTGGCTCCACCCGGCGCCTTGCTGGCCTTGAGCCGTTCGTGAAGGGCGAGTGTGAGTCGCACGTGGGCGAACATGTTCACTTCGACTGATCCGGCGTAGCCGTCGGCATCCCATTCATCGGCATGCCCGGCATAGGGGCCTCCGGCGTTGTTCACCAGCACATCGAGATCGCCCACGGCTGCGGCGAGTTCGTCGATGGCGGCCTTATCGGCCATCTGGCATTGCCGAAATGTCAGCCCGGTCAGGTCGACCTCGGGATAGTCGGCGGCCGTGGCCCGGGTTCCGGTGACCGTGACGCCGGCACCGGCTTCGGCGAAGTCGCGAGCAATGGCATATCCGATTCCGCTGGTCCCGCCGGTCACCAGCACGTGACAGCCGGTGAAGTCGAACGTGATGTCGTTGGTGGTCACAGTCATTCAGCCGTCCTCAGATCGTCGATGGATTTCGTCAGCCACGCCTTCTCCCAGAAGTTCTCAGTGCCCGCGAGCAGCGCCTCGTGAGCATCGGCGGCGGCCGCCCGCGCCCCGGCGTGGGTCGGCTCGACGGCCAGCACCAGATCGGTCAGGTGGATCGCCTGCACTGGCCGGCCGGCGTCGAGGTGGGCGCGCGCCGCCGCCACGAGTGCGTCCGCGCCGGCAGCCGCCACCACATCGGGGGCAACCGAATCCGGTGGCACTCCATATAATTCGGTGGTCGACTTGTGCCGAAACCATCCTGTGTACATCTCCCAGATGGCTCGCACGTTCCACGAGGTCTTGCCGTACCCCTCCCCGATGTCGAGGTGATC
This sequence comes from Mycolicibacterium pulveris, assembly GCA_050205315.1. Taxonomy (GTDB): domain Bacteria; phylum Actinomycetota; class Actinomycetes; order Mycobacteriales; family Mycobacteriaceae; genus Mycobacterium; species Mycobacterium pulveris_A. Next base: position 216,605 of record JBNMRA010000002.1, read on the forward strand.
GGGAACCTTCACTTCTCGCATCGCGGTGTGCAGGTCCGCTCCGGAGTTCATCAGTTCGGCCGTCCGATCGTGCACGGCCTGCATGGCATCACGCATCGCCGTGACCTCTTCGGCGATGAGATCGGCGCCCACGATCGGGTCGAAGTGACCTGTGATGATTTTCTCGGGCCGGTAATCGAGCACCGTGTTCAGTGATTCGATGTAGAGGATCGGATCGCGGTATCGGTCACCCCGAATCGTCATCAGATTCGGCACATGCCCGAACAGCGGGCCGAACAGGTTGCCGGTGAACAGGATCCGGTCCTCGGGAAGCCATATCACCAGAGAATCCGTGGTCTCACCGCCAGGTGTCCAGGCCAGTTCGAAACGCCGACCGCCGACTTCGAACTGGTGCTGCCGGTCGAATGTGGTGGTGGGCTCGGGGAATGAGAAGTCGATGGATGCCGGATCGATCGTTTTCAGATGTTCGGTGACGGCGTCGGTGAACTTCTGGAATGCAAACGACGTCTTGGGCACCCGGTAGCCCATCAGCAGTGCGTTGTCATCGCGCCAGTACCGGTAGTTGCGGTGCATCACCACGTCGGTCTCGGGATCGCGCAGTGCATTGACTGCGCCCCAATGATCGGCATGCCCCTGGGTGATGACGATGGCTCGGGTCGGACCGTCGATCCCTGCGAACGCCTTCTTTCGGAGGTGGCCCTCAAATACCAACCCGGCGTTGACGATCACGCGACCGTCATCGGTGGCCACCGCGTAGGCGTTGGACACTCCGGGCGACATCCAGATGTCGTCGCCGAGCGGGATTGCCGGTGTATCGGTTGCGGATTCGAGGTCGTCGGCACCGGGTCGCGTGCGATGGATTCCGGCCATCCCTACCTCCTCTAGGCTTCTAGAGGACGATCCTCTAGGCCCGTAGAGGTAAAGTCAATAGTCAACGTGGACGCCAAGGAGAGCGAATGGGACTGCGCGGATTGTCGGGAAAGGTCGCGGTGGTAGCCGGTGGCGCCACTGGCCTCGGAGCGGCGACCGCCGCGCGGCTGGCACAGGAGGGTTGTCGCGTCGTGGTCGGCGATGTCGCCCAGGACGCTTCCGGCGAGACGGTCGCCCGCATCAGAGACGCCGGCGGAACAGCAGTGCCGGTCAGTTTCGACCTCGCCGACCCGTCGTCGGTGGCCCAACTCATCGGCGCAGCCGTCGAGACCTTCGGCGGGGTAGATCTGCTCTTCAACGTGGGAGCCGATATGTCCACGCTTCGCGCCGACACCGACGTGGTGGCGATCGACCTCGACACCTGGGACCGGGTGATGACGGTCAGCCTGCGTGGCTACCTCGCGTCGATGAAACACGCGATCCCGGCGATGCTGCAGCGCGGCGGCGGTGCAATCGTCAACATGTCTTCCGCCGCGGCGTTTCAGGGCGAGCCCGCCCGTCCCGCGTACGCCACCGCCAAAGCCGGCATCGGCGCCCTCACCCGTCACGTCGCGTCTCGCTGGGGCAAGGAAGGAATCCGCTGCAACGCAGTCGCGCCGGGCTTCACCGCCACCGAGACCATCCGCAACGCCCCGCAGTGGCCGGACCTGGAGGCGGCCGCATTGCGACGCATCCGCGCCGCCCGCGTCGGCCAACCTGACGACGTCGCCGCGCTCGTGGCGTTCCTCCTCTCCGACGAGGGCGAGTGGATCAACGGCCAAGTCGTCAACATCGACGGCGGAACAGTCCTGCGGTGAAAGCGAACACACCCATGGACCGTCCCCCACCACGCAAACGCGACGGCGAACGGCGCCGCCGCGAGTTGTGTGACGCGGCGATCCAGGTGTTGGCGGAACGCGGATCACGCGGCCTTACCCACGGACAGGTCGACCGCTGCGCCGACGTGCCCGAGGGCACCACGTCGTACTACTTCCGTACCCGCGCCGCACTGCTGCGTGCAGTCGGAATGCGCGTCGGCGAAATCGATCTCGCCAACCTGCGTTCGATCGCCGAGCGCCCGCTCGATCCGCAGGCGCCGTTCGCACACCTCGCCGAGTTAACGCTCATGCAGGCCGACGGTCGCGGGCTCATGCTCAACCGGGCCCGCCACGAACTTCTCCTGCACACCACACGTGATCCCGAGCTCGCCGAAGCATCAGCAAAGGTTGTCAGCCGGACGCTCGACTTAGCCCGGGAATCCATCGCGCACCTGCAACCAAACGTCACCGACGCTGACCTGCTGGATGCCCAAACCGACGCCGTCGCCACCTACATCACCGGAGTGTTCACCCGACTGGTCGCCGGTGACCGCACCGTCAACGATCCACACCAACTCGCTCGCAGACTGGAGGCCATCGTGGCCGCCATCGCGAAAGATCATCTTGCCATGTAGCACTTTGCTACACTCGTATCGGAGTGCTACATGGAGGCGCCATGACGAACACGGCCGACCGGGTGACGCGGGTCGCCGCCGACCTGATGGACAGCGCGGTAGTTGAGGGAACTCGCCAGAGCCGATCGGCTAAGGCGCAACTCGACCACTGGGCACGGGTGGGACGCGCAGTATCGAGTCAGCAGAGTGCCGCACGCCGCAAGGTCGAAGCCGCGCTCGCCGGCGACACACCGCTGCGTGAACTCTCCAACGAGGAAGGCGTGGTGTTCAACGCCGAGATCACCGCCGCCATCGAAGAGAACCTCGCCACCGCCGACTACGGCAAGGTACTGGCGGCACGCGGGATCAGCACCGTCGCCCTCGATGAGTACGGCAACCTCGTGCAATACCGTCCGGACGGCAGTACGGCGGTCCTGGAACACCGGTGAAACGACTCGACCTGGTGGTCGGATCTAACGGCGCAGGTAAGTCCACGTTCATTGAGCTGACGCTCGCTCCATTGCTGCCCAACAGCGCGGTCGTCAACGCCGACGAAATCGCCAAACACCGTTGGCCCGAGGCGCCCGCCGAACACTCCTACGAAGCCGCGCGCATCGCCGCCAGGACCCGGGCTCACCTCATCGACCTCGGGGAGTCCTTCATCGCCGAGACGGTGTTCTCCCATCCGTCCAAGCTGGAGCTGATCGATACCGCGCAAACTGCCGGATATACGGTGCTCCTGCATGGCGTCCTCATCACCGAGGACCTTGCTGTGCAGCGCGTACGCCACCGCGTCGCCGCCGGCGGACACGACGTGCCCGAACGCAAGATCCGTGAACGCTACCAACGTCTTTGGGGACTGGTCGCCTCCGCGGCCCAGCGTGTCGACGCCGCAACGTTCTACGACAACAGCGCAGTTCGAGGTCCGCGCATTGTTGCTCAGATCAGCGGAGGATTCGTCGTGGGCTCCCCCGACTGGCCGCCATGGACGCCGACTCCGTTGACCGAGCGCTGGTAGCCGTCGATGGCAATGCCCGGGCGCCCGCGGTTGCGCGCCGCACGTCTGCGTAGGGTCGGCTCGTGACCGATACAGCACCCACAAACCCGTTCGATCTGTCCGGCCACGTCGCGGTCGTCACCGGCGGCGGCTCCGGCATCGGCTTGGGGTTCGCCGACGGCCTGGCCCGCGCAGGAGCGTCCGTCGCCATACTCGGGCGCACCGCCGCCAGGCTGGACTCCGCCGCCGAACAGCTCCGCCGCCACGGCCGACCTGTTCTGCCACTGGTCTGCGATGTCGCCGACGAGGACGCGATCACGGCAGCTATGGCGCGGATCCGTAGCGAATTGGGGTATCTGGATTCGTGTTTCGCCAACGCCGGGGTGCGCGGCGGCTTCACCCCGGTGCTGGAGACATCGCTAGAGGCGTTCCGGGAAGTCACCCGAGTCGACCTTGACGGCGTATTCGTCACGCTGCGCGAAGCAGCCCGCCAGATGATCGAGGCCGGCCGCGGCGGCAGCCTGGTGGCGGTGTCCAGCCTGGGCGCATTCCAGGGTATGCCGCGCCAACCGGCCTACGCGGCCTCCAAGGCCGGTGTCACCTCGCTGATCGACAGCATGGCAGTCGAGCTGGCACGTTACGGAATCCGCGCCAACGCCGTGGCTCCCGGCTGGTTCGACACCGATATGACCTCAGCGGGCCTGGCTGACGAGCGGTTCCGCGAGCGGGTGTTACCACGGGTTCCGTTGCGCCGCTGGGGCGCCCTCGACGACGTCGCCGGGGTGGCCGTCTATCTAGCCAGTGCCGCCAGCCGCTACCACACCGGTGACGTGCTGCGAATCGACGGCGGCTACCTCAAGTTCTAGCGCCCGGCCCGGGTGGCGGGTCCGAGTTCCTGAGCTACCGACCGTGTCCCCGAAAAGTTGCTTGCCCGCTTAATGTGGAGCGGTGAGATTCAGGGGCCATCAAGGAATTCCACTTGATGCCGAGTTCGACTACGTCATCGTGGGGGCAGGCAGCGCGGGCTGCCTGCTCGCCAACCGGCTCAGCGCCAACCCGGATCACCGGGTCCTCTTGATCGAGGCGGGCGGCACGGACAACTGGTTCTGGATCAAGGTGCCGGTGGGCTACCTCTACACGATCGCCAACCCCCGCACCGACTGGTGCTTCACCACCGAGCCCGATCCAGGTCTGGCCGGCCGCAGTATCCACTACGCGCGGGGCCGTGTGATCGGCGGCTGCTCGTCGATCAACGCGATGATCCACATGCGCGGGCAGGCAAGCGATTACAAGCTCTGGGCGCAGGCCACCGGTGACGACCGATGGCTGTGGGGCGGCCCGGACGGGCCGGGCGAGACACTGGCCATCTACAAAGACTTGGAGGACTACTTCGGCGGCGCTGACGAGTGGCACGGTGCCGGAGGAGAGATCCGTGTCGAACAGCCACGGGTGCGCTGGAGGATCCTCGACGCCTGGCAGGCCGCCGCCGCCGAACTGGGCATCGAGCCAATCGAGGAGTTCAACCGGGGCGACAACTCCGGCAGCGCATACTTCCACGTCAATCAACGGCGCGGGCGGCGCTGGTCGATGGCCGATGCGTTCCTGCATCCGATCTCCCACCGACCTAATCTCACGGTCTACACCCAGACCCAGGCATTGCGTCTGCTGATGGATGACCAGGTCCACGAGCATCAGCGACGTGGTGCCTGGACGACGGCTGCGCACCGCGCCACCGGCGTGCAGCTGCTCAAAGACAACCGCATCGTCGACGTCCGTGCTCGCCGCGAGGTGATCCTGAGCGCCGGAGCGATCGGCTCGCCGCATCTCATGCAGGTCTCAGGCCTGGGCCCGGCCGGGCTGCTCACCCAGCATCACGTGCCGGTGGCCGTCGATCTGCCGGGAGTGGGTGAAAACCTCCAGGACCACCTGCAGCTTCGAACGATCTACCGGGTGCGGGGCGCCCGGACGGTCAACAGCCTGTACCGCAACTGGGTCACCCGTGGGGGCATGGGACTTCAATACGCGCTGCTACGTTCAGGACCCCTGACCATGCCGCCCTCCACGCTGGGCGCGTTCGCCAAAAGCGACCCGGCGCTGGCCAGTCCAAATCTCGAGTGGCATGTGCAGCCGCTGTCGTTGGCCAAGTTCGGTGAACCTCTGCACCGTTTCGGCGCGATCACACCCTCGGTCTGCAATCTGCGCCCAACCTCGCGTGGCCACGTGCGGATGGCGGACGCAGATCCGCTGACCTACCCGAAAATCTCCTGCAACTACCTGTCCACGGACGCCGATCGCGAAATCGCGGTACGCGGCCTGCGGATGACCCGCCAGATCATGGCGGCGCCGGCCCTGGCCCGCTACCGCCCCGAAGAAATGCTCCCCGGCCCGAAACTGGTAAGCGACGACGACCTGCAGCAGGCCGCCCGCGAACTCGGTACCACGATCTTCCATCCGGTCGGCACGTGTGCGATGGGAGCCTTTGATACACAAGGCATCCCACGATCCGTCGAGACCGTGCTCGACACCGACTGCCGCGTCTACCGCGTCGCCGGCCTTCGAGTAGTCGACGCCTCGGCGATGCCCACCATCACATCGGGCAACACCAACGCGCCGGTCATGCTCATCGCGGAGCGTGCCGCACGGGCGATCCTGGAATGAGCGGCTTTCCCTTCGATGTGTCTTCGTCCGGCCGGAAGGGAATCGTCTCAGACAGGTGCTGGACGGCGTGGTGGCCCAAACTCACCGTTTCCCGCTGGGTGGTCCGACGGCAATGCAATTACGCGGCGATCTGATGAACTGACACGACGGCGGCGCTGACCACATTCACCGGAAAGGGAGGTAACGCTCGAATGCACATCAGTATGGGACTTCCGACTCTCTTTCCGCACGGACGTGAGACGGAGCTCGCCTGGTACCGCAAGATCGACGAAGGGCCGTGGGACGGCCTCGTCACCTACGAACGGCTGCTCTATCCGCACAGCTGGTCGGTTGTCCCGCAACTTGCCGCCGCGGCAGCGGTGACCGAGCGCGTGCGGCTCTGGACCGATGTCCTGACACTCCCGATGCGGAACCCGATCATGTTCGCGAAAGAGCTGGCGACCATCGACGTACTGTCCGGCGGGCGCCTCACACTCGGGGTCGGCATCGGCGCATGGGATGAGGACTACATCGCCGTCGGCAGTCCGCTCGACCGCAAGCGCCAACGCATGGACGAAGCGGTAGCGGCGATGCGCCGGGTGTGGGCCCAGGAGCCCCCCGTCGAGGGACACCATCCCGTAGGACCCGCGCCGACCCAGGCGGCAGGCATCCCCCTCGTCGCCGGCGTGGTCGGCCCCAAGGCGCTCGCTCGGGCCGCGAAATGGGCCGTCGGGGTGAGCGATCCGGCGAATTCACTTCATTTCGATGCCGAGGGGTTGGCTGCGCAGCGTCAGCGCGTGATCGAGGCGTGGCAGGCGGCAGGCAGGACAGATAAGCCGCACTTCTCCACGCCGATCTGGTTCGCGCTGGGTCCGGACCCAGAGAGCCAGCTCCGCGAGCATGTCCGGGACTTCTGGGACCAAGAGGTCGTCGCCACCGGGCCTGCCGGCTCCTACCTGACGGCTCCGACCACGGGAATCCTGAACTGTGGGGCAGCGGCGCTCATCGCCGCAGTGAACGGCGCGCGTGAAGCGGGGATCGACGAGCTCAGACTCATCCCGACAACCGCCGATTCCGACGAAATCGACCGCGCCCGTGACGTTCTCGGTATCTGAACCCCAATGTATCGAGTAGGGCGCGAGTTTCCGTGGGAGTGTAGTCAGATCGCTTCGTTGATGATCGCGGCGAGTTCTTGGGGCCTCGACACCATCGCCATATGGCCGCCTGGCAGCACCCTGTGTTCGACACCAGAACCCAGTGGGGCGGTCATCTGCTCGACCAGCGCCGCAGGCACCGGCACGTCGTCCGTCATGCGGACAAAGGTGATGGGCGTTCTGTCGGGGTAACCGCTCAAACGTGCGTTCATCAGATTGCCGGCGTCAGGCACGAACGTCTGCCATGTCGCAGACCACTGCTCGTCGCTTAGATCGTTGCCGAATATGGCTTTAGCGATCCCCTCTTCGATCGTGACGAGCTCACCGGACGGCCAGTCCGCGCCAGTCTGGATGACGGCTGCGCATGAACCCGGCCCGGGAATGAGCGCGCCCACGTAGAGCAGGCGCGCGACCCGCTCCGGATGCCGCCACGCGGTCTCGGTGATGGTCACCCCGCCGAGCGAGTGTCCGACCAGTACGAACCTTTCGAATCCGGCTTCGTCAGCGGTGTCGATGACGGCCTGCACGCAATCATCGAGTGTCACCGCAGCAAGGTCGGCAGGACGCCCGGCGCGGCCAGGTAGATCGACGGCGACGGCCGGCATCGTCAGATGCGGCTTCACGAGATCCCAGCACGTCGACGTGCACATGCCGCCGTGCACCAGCACAATGCCTCCGACACTCACGTCCACCCCGCTCCCTCGGCAAGTCCGCTAGGTCATTGAGTATCACCCCGCCGCCCGCGCGGCGCAGGCTGCTTCGACGACGGGAAGTCACGCAGGTTGCCCATCCCCGACGGTTGGGCGTCCCAGTCGGCGAACGTCAGTGGTGTCTGCAGCCATGCCCGAAGCAAGCTGTACGTCGCCTCCAACGCGTCGACGTGAGTCCTCTCCCAGCCGTGACTGCCGTCGACGCCCGGGCCGACCAGCGCAGCCCGCGTGCTCGCACCCGCCTCGATTGCCGCGGCCGCATCCGAACGGTAGAAGCGAAACACGTCGCGCACGAACGGAATTCCCCGCTCCTCGGCCAGCCGGCACAGGTTTCGGGTCAGGTGGTAGTCGTACGGCCCGTGCAGATCGGACATCAGCACCGTCACACCGTCCTCGACGGAATATTGGCCCGGCGCGCACACCGCATTGTCGATCGTGACCAGCTCGGCGATGTCTGCGGGCAGCCCCGAACTCGCGCCGTAGCCGACCTCCTCGGAGATGGTGACCATGATCGCGGTGCGGTGCGGCAAAACCACGTCGTTCTCGGCGAAATGTTTGGTCAGTGCGAGCGCGATCGCGACGCCCGCCTGGTCGTCGAGATGGCGCGAAACGACGAAGCCGTCTTTGGTGAGCTCGGGCCTGGCGATCAGCGCAACGTAGTCACCGACCTTGATGCCGAGACGCTCCAGGTCGTCCCCCGAATGCACCTTGCGGTCGACGCGGACCTCGACGTGCTCCCAGTCCGTCGGTTGGGTGTCGACCTCGTCGCCGAAGGCATGGCCGCTGGCCTTGAGCGGCAGGATCGTACCGGTGAGCACCGTCCCGGCATCGTCGCAGAAAATCTGCACGCGCGCGCCGGCGGCGAACCGCGCGGAAAAGGAGCCGACCGGAATCACCTCCAGCCGGCCGTTGTCCTTGAGCCCGCGCACCATGCAGCCGATGGTGTCGGCGTGTACCACCAGCGCCCGGTCAGCGGTCGACGACTCCCCCGGCAGTTCGGCGATCAATGCACCCCGGCGGGTCAGCGCGAACGGCAAACCGAGGTCATCGAAGATCTCGCCGATCAGTTGCATCACCGTGTCGGTGCGGCCCGTTGGGCTGGGCGTTTCTAGGAGTGCGACCAGCGTGTCGAGCATCCACGCGCGGTCGGCCTCCGACATGCCTGCGGTTTGACGCACGGTGACTCCTCGTGGGCTCGTCAGGAACCCGTACCGCCAGCGTAGTGGCGTCGACGTCTGCTCACAGCGATTCTGTGATCCGCCAGCCCTCAGCGGTCCGCGGTACTCCCGGACGCCCTTGGCGCCGATCAAGACCCGGCACTGCATTGCCTTGCGGTGCAGGCGAGATCACTCACCGGCGTCCTCGTCGTCGTCGCGGTGCGCAGCTTCGATCACCTCAGGTGGTACCGGCTTCTGCAACCACGCCCGCATCCGCAACAGCCCGCCGGCCACCGTCCCGACGGCGAACACAGCCACGATGATCCAGAGCGCGGTTGACATACAACCATTCTCCGCTTGTCCCGCGCGGCATGAAAGGGGATTTCCTAGGTCTAACCCCTCCCGTTGAGGTGTTTGCGCGCCCACTCCTCAGTGGTGGTGGTGGGGATACCGCGGATTGCGTTGAATGTACCGGCTTTTGGCCACGCCACGCCCTCGCCCTGAGCGAACACCGCACGGTACTTCCGCATACCGTCGCCGGGGTCTCGTCCTAGGTCGTCGAGTAGGTGCGCGACGGTCCATTCGTTGCGGGTGACGTGGGCTCCCCTGGTCTGTTCGACGATGTCGGCGAGTTCGCGGTATGTGATCGTGTCGCCTGCGAGGTAGACGACCTGGTTCGCTATACGTGGCCGGGTCTGGATGATCTCCGCGGTCAGGACGCCGATGTCCTCGGGGGTGGTGACGGTGACGTCGGTGTCCCAACTGCCCAGTGCGTTAACGGTATTGGTGGCGAGGTCGACGACGCCGAAGTCGGGTTCGAAGAGGAAGCTGGTGAACATGCCGGTCGACACGATCACCCATTCGGTGGTGTTCTGGGCTCGTAGCATGTCGCGAACGTCGAGTTGTTCGTCGAACAGGTCGTGCGGACTGCCGCGTCCGATCGCGTCGTAGTCGACACCGAACTGCCACGGGAAGTAGCGGGAAACCCGCGCCGCCAGAGCGGCTTCGGTAATCTTGCGTTGGGTTCCCGGACCCGCCGCGAATCCTATGCAGCTCACCACCGTGTGGAACTGCCCCAGGACCGTCGACAGTTCGGCCGTTGTCGCCGTCGCCACGTCGGCCTCCACGATCCCGACCCCCCGGGCAGTGAGCTTGTCGCGTAAGCGCGCGTGCCGGGGCGCGTCCGACGGTCGCAGCAGCACCGTCACCGCCGGCGCGTCGGCGCGTTGTGACAGCGCGGCGACGACGTTGCCGCCGAGTTCGCCGGCGCCGATGACGAGAATTCCTCGGCGATGTGATGGTTGCTCTGATGCCACAATCCCTCCAGTGCTCACTCTTTCCTCAGGAAGGTTCGCGCGCCCGTTGACGAACGTGAACCGACCGCAAAAACACGCCTCTGGTGCGCAGCATTCCCGACCGTTTCGGTCGGAGGCGATCGGTCGCCACGTTTTTACGTTCTATGAGCATCTGTATGACCTGAGCTTTTGAGCTGACGCCTCTAACGGCAATTTCTCTAAAGGATATTGTGTCCTGAAGAGTCAGATCATACGCTTTGGTGATAGATGTCCGGCGTCCGCGAAAGTCGAGCCCCAATGACCGTGACCAGCAAAGCTCCCAGCGTCTTCGACTCTGACCTGCCAACCCTCAACTACCCGCTGGCCGCCTCGCCGCACGACATCCTCGACGACATCCGAACCGCGCAAGCACGTGCAGCCATAGCGATCGGCCCCTTCGGCCCGGAAATCCTGTCGTATGAGCTTTCCAGAGATATGCTGCGCGACAACCGATTCCGTTTGCCGCCTGGTATCACGTTGGCGGCGCAGGGCATCACCTCAGGGCCGCTGTTCGACAAGATGGCGAACAGCCTGCTGGGTCTCGACGGCCCGCCCCATGTCCGACTACGCAAGCTGGTGTCCAAGGCGTTCACCCCCCGCGCGACATCGCGTCTACAAGACACCATCCAGGAGGTGGTGAACGGGCTGGTCGATCAGGTGATGGATGCGGGACAGTGCGACGTCGTGACCGACATCGCCCGGCCCTACCCCACCCCGATCATGTGCGCGCTCATCGGTGCACCCAAAGACGACTGGCACCTGTTTGTGGATTGGACCGAAGAAGTCTTCAAGGCACTCAACTTTCAGCCCGACGTCACCTTCGACGAGTCCGAGACCATGCGGGCGTGGGGCGAGCTGGACGCTTACGTCGACGACATGGTCGCCACGCGCCGAAACAGCCTCACCGACGACCTGCTCTCCGAACTGATTCGCGCCGAAAGCGACGGCGACCGGCTCAATCTCGACGAACTCCGCATGCTGGTGGCCGGCTTCCTGATGGCGGGAACGGACACGACACGAAACCAACTGGCCGCGTCGGTGCAGGTGCTCTGCGAGCACCCAGACCAATGGGCGAAGTTGCGCGAGCAACCCGAGCTTGCGATGCAGGCGGTCGAGGAGAGCATGCGCCACTCACCGGCAGCCAGCATCGCGCCGCGGGTCACCACCGAGGACATCGAATTCGGCGACTACTTGTTCCCCGAAGGAACCTTCATACTCGTGAACACCTTTGCCGCCAACCGCGACCCAGCGATCTATCACGATGCTGACCGCTTCGACATCACGCGCACGGACCTTCCGCCGATTCTGACCTTCGGCGGTGGTGCGCACTACTGCCTAGGGGCCAACCTCGCCCGCCGGGAGCTGGCCGAAGCACTTGTCGTTCTTACCCGTCGTCTCGACGCACCACGTCGCACCGGTCCGGCCCCGTGGAAATCCCTGTTGGGAATAACCGGTCCGACAACACTTCCGATCGAATTCAACAGCAGAAGGCGCGTGGCCGCGCATGCGTAGTCGCGGCTGGGCCGGTGCGACGCCCGCCTCCGACGAGGAGGCCATTGCCCGAATTCTGGATGCGGTGGACGACGTGGTCGCCGAACACGGGCCAGCAATACGTCTTGCCGACGTCGCCCGCCGGCTCGGGGTCACCCGCCAAACGGTGTACCGCTACTTCCCCAACGCTGACGCCCTGCTGATCGCCAGCGCGATGCGCGCCGTCGATGGCTTCATCGACCAGGTCGTGGGTCACGTCAGCGGCGTCAACGATCCAGTGTCCGCGCTCGTCGAGTGCATTTCGTTCGCGGTCGAGACCCTTAGCGGCGACCCTCAGCTCGAAGGCCTATTGACCCGGCGGCAAGAGGGCGAAGCCGTCACCTCGTTGACCTCCGACACCGCGAGAACATTCTGCCTGTCCTTTTTCCAGCGACTCGATATCGATTGGCAGCTACACGGTTTCGACAGCATCGCGCTTGACGAACTCGCCGAAATGACCCTGCGCACCGTGCAGTCTCTGTTGATCGACCCTGGGCAGCCACCACGCGAGGATGCCGCGTTGCGCTGCTTCGTTGCACGTTGGCTTGGTCCGGCGATTCTCTACCGACGGATGACTTCGCTGTCGATCCACGAATAGAAGGCTACGTTCACGAATCGATCCCCAAGGCGTCGGCAAGCTTCGGCGGGATCTTCGGGCTTTCGAAGTCGGGATACCAGCGGGTGATGATGTCGCGTAAAGGAACCTCGGCCTCGAGCTGGCAGGCGACCGCGATGATGCCGGCGATGGTGCGAAACATCAGCGCATCCTCTGCGGGAATGGTCAGCACTGCGCCGTCGAGAAAGTCCTGGCCGCGCGCCAACCCCGGTACGCGTGGACCCAACTGCTGCATCCATTGCCGGTTGAACCGAAACGATTGGGCCAGAGCCGGTTCGATGAACGGACCAAAGAAGTCCTGCACATCATCGGGGTCGATCTGGGTGTTCGATCCGCTGAAGCCGAGGCCGCTCAGCTCGTCGTTGATTTCCGACAGCACCAGCGCCTGCAGTTCCGGATCGGCGATGTCGGCCAGTTGCACGGATTCGGCGACCTCGGCCAGCCGAATGCTGTCCAGGAACACCAGCGCGGAGGAATCGGCTGTGGCCACGGAGCCGAAGTCGATCACGACCAGCCGGCCGTCCGCGGTGAGTTGATAGTTGCCCGGATGCGGGTCAGCATGAAGCGCGCCGAGCATGGCCATCGAGGCGGCACTGAATTCGAAGAGCAACTCGGCAGCGTGGTCCTTTGTGGGTTGATCACCGGCTTGGATCAGTTCCGAAATCGGTTGCCCGCTCACCCATTCGGTGACCAGGACCTTGGGTGCAGAGGCGACCACTTCCGGCACCAGAAACTGCGGGTCGTCGGCGAAGGCCGCGGCGAATGCGCGCTGATTGTCAGCCTCATGGCGGTAGTCGAGTTCCTCGGCCATCCGAGCCGACAATTCGTCGATCATCGGCCGCACCGCCAGCCCGGGGAACAGCGGTTCGATCAGCCGGCTGAACCGTCCGAGTTGACGCAGATCAGACATCAACGCGACGTCCGCACCGGGGTACTGCACCTTGACCGCCACGCCTCGACCGTCGTGCCATACCGCTCGGTGCACCTGGCCGATGCTGGCCGCGGCGACCGGCTCGTCGTCGAACTCGGCGAACCGCTCCCGCCACCGCGTGCCCAGCTGCTCGGCCAGCACGCGGTGGATCCGATCCGCCGTGATCGGCGGCGCTGCGGCCTGAAGCTTGGTCAACGCCTCTCGGTACGGGGCCGCATACCGATCCGGGATGGCCGCCTCATAGATGCTCATGGCCTGGCCGAACTTCATCGCGCCACCCTTGAGTTCGCCCAGCACGGCGAACACCTGCTCGGCACTGCGCGCTGACCACTGCTCAGCGATCAGGTCCGCATCGCCGCCGGCGATCCGTTGGCCCCACCCGAGCACTGCTCGCCCGGCCGCGCGCACCGGCAGACCCGCCAATTTCGCGCCACGGCGCACCGTCTTCCGCGGAACCTCAGCCACCGGCTAAGACTCCCACATCAACCGTGCCGAGGCCGTCGGAAACCGCCTTGATCTGGTCGGTTGATGCACGTCGGCGTAGGGTCAACCCAATGAGCGATTGGAACACGCAGATAATCAATGAGTTCCGAGCTAACGAGGGCCGGGTCGGCGGGAACTTCGAGGGCGCTCCGATGGTCCTCATCCACCACACCGGCCGCAAGACCGGCAAGCAGAACGTCACGCCCACGATGTACCTGCCCGACGACAACGATCCCGACACCATCTACGTGTTCGCCTCCAAGGCCGGCGCGCCGACCCATCCGGCGTGGTATTACAACCTGACGTCGGCCGACACCGCGCAGGTCGAAGTCGGCACCGACACCTACACCGTCAGCGTCACCGAGATATCTGGCGCCGACCGCGACCGCATCTATGGCGAACAAGCTCGCCGCTACCCCGGCTTCGCCGAGTACGAGAAGAAGACCGCCGGTATCCGCACCATCCCGGTGTTGGCGCTCAAGCGCGTCTAGCGCGGGGTCATTTCAGCCAGTCGTTGCCGGCGAGACCGAGCTGCGCCACGTCGAGACTCGGCGTGATGCCGGATCGCGGTGCCAGGCCGTGTTTTTCGAGCACTGATCGCAGCGTCTCCGCGGCGTCGATGTTCAGCGGGCTCGACACCCACATGGCGTACGGCAGGTTGATGAACCGGTTCTCGCGCACCGCCTTGAGGTTGCGGCTCGCCGGATTGCTTTTCAGCGCCGCGATCTTCTCCTCGGCGGTCTGCCCCGGATAGTCGACGAAGACGATCAGGTCGGGATCGGCGGTGGTGATCCGTTCCCAGCTCACCGTCGTCCAGGTGTCCTGGACGTCTTCGGTGGCGTTGCGGGCTCCGGCCGCGTCGATGATCCCCTGCGGTCCGCCGAACGCCCCCGACGAGAAGATCGTGTCCTTGCCGCTGTCGAACAGGAACACGGTCGGCTTCTGTTCGGGTTGCGGTGCGGCGCGCAAGGTTTGCAGCCTCGCGACAATGTCGTCGGCGGCCCGCGCGCCCTGTTCGGAGTTTCCGGTGATGGTGCCGATGTTGCGCAGGTCGGTGTCGAGGGCGACCCACGGGTCCATGGTGCCGCGCTTGGCCTCGCCCTCGACCTGGCGACATGCCTCCGACAGCTGGTAGACGTCGATGCCGTGCGTCGCAAGGATCTCCGGGGTGATCCCCCGCGCCTCACCCATGCCGTAGTTGTATCCGGCGAAAAGCACCTGCGGCTGCGCGCCGACGATGTTCTCCAGCGTCGGTTGCGCCGGGGCGACCTCGTTGAGATCGTCGACCTGCGAACCGTATTCGAGGCGCAGCACGTCCACGTCGCGGGCCATGGAGCTGACCGCGGTCATCTGCTCACGGGCACCGGCGGCCAGGGCGATCGCGATCATCCCGCCGTCGTTGACAAACAGCCGGTCCAACGGCTGGTCATAGGTGACCTCCTTACCGCAGTTGGTGACGGTCACCGTGTCGGCTGCGGCGGAAACATCCGGCTGCGCGCCGCATGCGGTGCTCAAGCCCACTAACAGTGCGGAAAGAGCCAGGCTGGCGGACCGAAGATGTTGTGCCACTGTCATATTCCTCGTGATCGGTTGAATGCCGGTTCGGCGTGGGTGAGCAGGAGATGGCTACGGCCCGTCGCCGGGTGGCTGATGACGTCACCGGCGACGTCGAACACCTCCCGCAGCAGCCGCGAGTTCAGCTCCTCGGTGGGTGGCCCGTGCGCGAAAAGCGTCCCGTCGGCGATGACGGCGACCGCATCGAAATGGCGCAGCACGAGGTCGAGATCGTGCATCGCGGCGACGACCGTGCATTCGAGGTCATCGAGAATCTGCATGAACCTCAGCCGCCAAGCCGCGTCGAGGTGGTTGGTGGGTTCGTCGAGCACGAGCACCGCTGTCCGTTGCGCCAGCGCCCGCGCGAGCACGACGCGGTGGCGTTCACCGCCGGAGAGTTGGGAGCACGACCGGTCGCCCCACCCCCGCAGGCCGACCGCGGCCAGCGCGTCCTCGATGATGCCCCGCTCCCCCAGGCCGGCACCCGACCACGGATTGCGGTACGGGGTCCGTCCCAGCCCGACGGCCTCGGCGACCGTCAGCTCACCTGACGGGCGCTCCTCCTGCCCGACAACCGCGATCGTGTGGGCCCTGCGCCGGGCGGGCATGCCGTGCAGATTCTCGCCGTCGATCCGAATCGCCCCGGACGCCGGTGCATCCAACCCGGACAACACCCGCAGCAGGGTGGTCTTCCCGGAGCCGTTGGGCCCGACCACGGCCAACCGGGTACCGGCGGGCACCGTCAGATCCACACCGGACACCACGGTTCTGTTGCCACGCCGACACGCAACGTCCTGCGCCAACACCGTCGCCGCACTCATGTGCTGTTACCGAACTCGTAGCGTCGACGCCCCATCAGGAACAAGAACACCGGTGCGCCGATCAGGCCGGTGACGATGCCCAGCGGCATCTCCCGTGGGGCGGCCATCTCGCGTGAGATCACGTCGACCCACACCAGGAACAACGCCCCGGTGCACACGGCGACCGGCAGCATCGCGCGATGCGTTGCACCCACCACCAGCCGTGCGGCATGCGGCACGATGAGCCCGACAAACCCGATGCCGCCGGACACGGCGACCAGCACGCCGACCAGCACCGCTTGGATCAAGAACAATCCATTGCGCAGGGCCGGAACCGGCACTCCGAGAGAGGTCGCTGTATCGGCGCCGGCCGCGTAGGCGTCCAGCCAGGAATGGATCAGCAACGCCCCGATCAACGAGAGCAGCACCACCGCACCGGCCAGCGGCACCTTGGCCCACGTCGCTCCGGCGACGCTGCCGAGCAACCAGAACATCACGCTTTCGGCGGCGTGCGGATCACCCTTGGTGAACACCAGCAGCGACGACAACGCCATGAACGCCGAGGAAAGCACCACGCCCGACAGGATCAAGCGCAGTGCGGTCAGCCCGCCCTGTGCGCGTGCCACCAGATAGACGGTGAGCGTGGCTACCAGCGCGCCCATCAGCGCGCCGCCGGATAGCGCCCAGATTCCCAGCGCGGCCAGCGCACCGAGGGTCATCACCGCCGTCGCGCCCACGGCCGCACCCGCAGAGACGCCCAGCAGGTACGGTTCGGCCAGCGGATTGCGCACCAGTGCCTGCATCAGTGCACCGGCCAGCGCCAGACCCGCGCCGACGATCGCCGCCAGCACCGAACGCGGTAAGCGCAGGTCCCAGACGATGACGTCGTATCCCGTGTCCACCGGGGTTCCGGTGAAGCGGCCGGTGACGGTGCGCCATACGTCGCCGAGTGGAATCTGCTCGGCGCCGAAGGCGACCGAGACGACGATGCTCACCGCGGTGAGGACCGCGAGCACCGTGGTCAGTGCGACGACCGAAACACGGCGCACCGTGGGCACGGCCGTCTCGTCGGTGCGACGAAGTGTCTTCTCGGTGATGGTCACGTCGAGAACTTGCCTCTGTATGCCGGGGTATCCGAGCGCGAGATACCTGTGGACTCAAGCGAGATCGGCAGGTCTTCGGACTCGGGTTCGTCCGAACTCGACGCCTTCCCAGATGTTCTCCAGTGGCCGATGTCGAGTCCGTCCCCCATACCGCTGCGCGCCAGTCCCGGATTCCCACCGGGTTCCCTGACACCCGCATACACGGATGTGGCCGTTCTCAACGGCTGAGGCTACCTCATGGCGACTCGTTGACCAGCCGTCGCTGCCCGTCTACCGTGGGGCGATCGCGAATTGCCGCGTCGGCGGGAGGTGCTCTTGCTGGGCTCAGCCGACGGCGGGTTCAGGAACGCCGACGCGCGCAGGCACTACCTGGCGGCGTACGACGAGTTACGGGTGCTGAGTTCGACGCCGACTGTCGTGCACGATGTTCCAACCGGGTTCGGCACCGTGCGGGTGTACCAGCACGGGCCGTCCGACGGCGTGCCCCTGGTGCTGGTCCACGGCTTCTTCCTGACGTCGGCCATGTGGTGGGAGCAAGTCGCGGGGCTGACAGGTGATTTCACCGTTTTCGCGTTGGATATGTTGGGCCAACCTGGAGCAAGCATTCAGTCCAAAACGATGTTCACGCCCGTGCATTGCGCGCGGGCCATCGACGAAGTTCTCGCCGGCCTGAGCCTGCGCAAAGTACACCTGGTCGGACATTCGTATGGCGGTTGGCTCGCCACCCACACTGCAGCGCGGGCGCCCGCTCGCTTGGCGACCGTGACGCTGGTCGATCCCGCGAGCACGGTGGCTCGAACATCGGCAAGGTTCTGGAAAAATCTAGCGCTCATCATGTCCCGCCCACATTCCGCGCGAGCCGAAACGGCCGCTGCGTGGATCGCGGGTTGCCCCGCACCGGGCAGTCCCATTGATAGGCTCGCCCGGCTGTTCACTGCCGGTTTCGCGGCTTTCGCGCCGCCCGTGCGCACGGCGCCGTTGCGTTTCGCCAGCGACCGTCTGTTGCGTTCAGTAAAGGTACCGGTCCAGGTTCTTCTGGCGGGCGACACCGTGCACGATTCGGACAAGGGCATACAACGGATCCGGTCCGTGGTACCGGCGTGGCGATATCACCTGTGGCCTAACGCCTCCCACGCCCTGCCCATCGAGATGGCCGACGAGACCAATGCGTGTATCCGTCAGTTCGCGATCGAACACCGTAATGGTGCTTAGTCGTGCGCGGCATCTGCTAATTTCACCGGGTGGTGCGCCGCCGAAGAAATGAGACAAGCCGGATAACGTTCATTGCCACGGCGATCGGCGGGTTTGCGGTCGTAGCCGGCGTCGCGTGCGGGGGCACGACAGAACCCGCGGCAGCGCCGCCGGAGGCAACGCACGCGCCGACGTTCACCTGTCGCGGGCACGATGGATCGCCGACGCCTGCAGGCGTCGACGCGACCGAGGACGCGTCCGAGGACGACGAGCCCGCGATCACCAGCGGTGTCTACGGAGATCCCGAGGCGGCCACCCGGTTCTGGGCGGAGCAGAGCGAGAGCGACTGCGGGTTGATGGCCACGCGCATGGTCATCGGTGAGCTCACCGGGGCCGCCCCCTCCGAGCGCGAGATCATCGACCTGGCGGCCGCCACGCCCAGCCAGTGCTCACCGGGCGAGCCGGTGTACGACGAGAGCGTCGACCCAGCCGACGGTGGCATCGGGCACGGCACCTGTTCCACCGACCTGCTGCTCCTGCTGGAGCACTACGGCATCGATGCGGACTACACGAACGACGCCGAAGCCGCGGACGGCGGGCTCGACACCGGAATCGATGCGCTGGCCGGATATCTCGGCAACGGGCAGCAGGCGATGGTGTGCGTGAACTCCCGCATCATCTGGGACACCGAAGGCGACCGGACCAACTGTGGTCACATGATCACCGTCGCCGCCATCGACTTCGACAATGACGCGGTCTACCTCGGCGACAGCGGCAGCGACGACACCCGCGGTGAGCAGGTCAGCATCGACGTGTTCGAATCGGCCTGGGCCACCGGTGAGCACGAGCTCGTGGTCACCGCGCCGCGCTGACGCGGATAACTCCTGCCATCGCCGGGCGTTCTACGACACGACAGGATCTTCGGGTCAGGACGCTCAGGAGGAGAACCATGAGCTTGGACAACATTTCACTCGGCACACACGGGCTCGACGAATTGGTGCCGTCGCGCTATGCGGTACAGGTGGGCGACATCGAGGTGCTGGTGATCAGCGACGGGGTGCTGCCGATCACCAGCAAGACGATGGCGACCAACGCCGACGCGGCCGAGTTCGAAAGCTGGCTGAACGACCGATTCCTGCCGCCGGACGTGCTCGACTGGCCGCTCAACGTGGTCGTGGTGCGTAGCGGCCAGCGCACCATCCTCGTCGACGCCGGTCTGGGCCTGGAGTTCCCGGGCTTTCCGCGGGCCGGTCAGCTGGGCCGGCGGATGGAGGCCGCCGGCATCGATCCCGCAGCGGTGACCGACGTGGTGCTCACCCACTTGCACATGGACCATGTGGGTGGTCTGCTCACCGAAGGTCTGAAGGAACGCCTTCGACCGGATCTGCAGATCCACGTGGCAAGCCTTGAAGCCGAGTTCTGGGAGGCGCCCGACTTCTCGGAAACCGAGATGCCGCAACCGGTCCCAGATGTGCTGCGGCGGGTCGCCTCGCAATTCCTGCACGAGTACCGCGGGCAAATTCGAACGTTCGAGGCCGAGTACGAAGTGGCACCCGGTGTCCTGGTGGCACGTACAGGGGGCCATACCCCCGGACACAGCATCGTCCGCCTCGCCTCCAGCGGCGACCGGCTGACGTTCGCCGGCGACGCGGTATTCGCGCCAGGTTTCGACAACCCGGGGTGGCACAACGGATTTGAACACGATCCCGAGGCGTCGGTCCGCGTCCGGGTCAACCTGCTGCGGGAGTTGGCGGCGACCGGCGAACCGATGGTGGCGACCCACCTACCGTTTCCGTCGGTCTGTCGGGTGGCGTTCGCCGGCGACGTGTTCCGGTGCGTGCCCGCGGTGTGGGATTACTGACCGCACAGCTCATTTCACGACTCGACCGACACCAGCGTAGAAAAGTGGCAGACGCGGTTTCCGCCAGCACGTTTGGCCTCATACATTGCCATGTCCGACGTGCGGATCAGGGCATCGATGAGTTCCAAGTTGTCTCTGGCCGAGTAGCCGTCGAGCGCAGCGCCCGCGGTGCCGATACTCGCAGTGACCGCGATCGGGATCTTGGCGATGGCTTCGCGTAGTCGTTCGGCCATCCGGGCCGGGTTCGGACTGGCGGCGATGTCGGCGACCAGGAACTCTTCTCCCCCGAGCCTGCCGATCACGGCGGTAGCGCGGCAGTTTTCCTGAAGCCTCGAACTCACCATCACCAACGCCTCATCGCCTGCGGCGTGCCCTTGGGTGTCGTTGAGCTGTTTGAAGTTGTCGAGGTCGATCATGGCCATGACGAGATACTTTCCCGTTCGTGGCCGATCGAGCATCATCAGCTCATAGACGTTGTTGTGGAACGACCGCCGATTGTGCAGTCCGGTGAGCGAATCACGGTCGGAACCGCGCAGGTCGGTTCGCAGCGTCTGCATCAACGACTGGATCCCAAATGGCACACCGACATTGAGCGCCGCGATCGTGATGAACGCCGCGGCCGTCAACGCCAGGTCACCGGTGGTGGCGATCATCCGGTACGAGAGGATCACCGCGCACACCGTGGCCAAGGTGAGATTGACCACCGTGAGAGCGCTGGTGTGGAAGTAGGCCACGACACCACCGATCACGGCGAAGATCGAGCATCCCATCAACCCCGTGTACGGGTTCGACATCGCCAGACACATCGCGCCGATCGCGATGCCGGCCGAAAGTGAATACACGATCGACTGGCGCCGGGTGGGCCACCGCAACAACCACAGGAGTGCCCCGCACACACCGACTCCTGCCGCGAGGAGGGCCACGGCGGTCGTTGCGGGGCGGTCCGGTCCGGCTGGACTCCACAGCAACACGATGGGCAACGCTGTGATCGCAAACGTGAAACCCGACGTCGCGTATCGCCAGAAATTCTGGAGTCCACGCTCGTTCAGGTAAGCGCTGAGCCAGTCATATTGGTCCTGTTGCTTCCACAATCGTGCGGCCCAACGGACCATCCCCCACCCCCGCGTTTCCCATGCACGAGCCCCACTATTCGACCAAGCACGCGGTATTGAATTCATTTAACTGCCGCAATGAAAAATGCCCGCAGCGTTCACATTAGGAGGTCCGGGCGAGTTCGGTGGCACATCATCTGAAATCGCTAGTAGCTACGCCGATTGCCATGCGATACCAATGGCGGGCAGCGCCGCGAAAATCACCATTCTCGTGACCGGAACACCCTGTGCCGCGCGTTGCGCTGTGGGCACCTATTGCGGCGGCGCAAGCGACGTTCAACGCGCGCAGCAGCACCCGACAGCAAATTGCTCATGCGACATTTCGCGTGGCGAGCCGGGATATCGCAATGCCCTTTGCTGGTCTAAGCGGTCGCCGAGTGGTCGCCATAAGTACAGCGACGCTGCTGTAGCGTGACGCAGCGTGAACTTCTCTCCTAGGCCGTCGTCCGTCGTCCTCGCAGCTTGTGCCGCGACGTTCGCGATCACGCTCGCCGCATGTGGCTCCGATACCGAAACGACAGCGACAACGACAAGTGCCCCGTCGATCGACGAACTCGTCGCTCCCTCGATCACCGAATCGGCGCCGCCCGCAGCGGTCAGCGCGTGCCCATCGGCACCGCCGGACGCCGCCGGCGCCGCTGAATGGAACCTGACCGGCACCACCGGCAGCGTCGCGGTCACCGGATCGACCGACACCACCGCGCCGAAGATCGATGTGACCGCACCGTTCAGCGTGACCGAGACGCAGGTGCAGACCCTGCAGGCCGGTGAAGGACCGGTGGTCGCGGACTCGGCCACGGTGCTGGTCTGCTACATGGGCGTCAACGGTCGCGACGGCACCGTGTTCGACAACAGCTATGAGCGCGGCGCCCCGGTCGACTTTCCGCTGACCGGCGTGGTGCCCGGCTTCCAGAAGGCCATCGCGGGACAGACGGTCGGGTCCACCGTCGGCGTCGCGATGACGTCGCAGGACGGCTACCCCGACGGTCAGCCGGCCGCGGGAATCCAGCCCGGCGACTCGCTGATCTTCGCGATCAAGATCCTCGACGCCGCCAACTGACGTCAGGGCATCGGCGGCAGATGCTCGATCGGTGCCGGCGGGGCAGGTTGTGAGTCTCCGGCGGCCACGGGCGGTGTCGACGACTCCGGGGCGGTCAGCGAGATATGCCCCGGCGGCAACGGTGGCGCCGGGCCGGCACCCGGCGGCGGACCGACTGCCACGGGTGGCGGCGCGGTGAGGGCGGCCAGCGGATTGTCGCCGTGGAAGGTGTGCCACAGATCCCGCAGAAAGCCGAACTGGCCCTGCGATTGCCCCTGGCCGTAGACCGGAGCGATCTCCGGCACCGGCGGCGCGCCGACAGGCGGCGGCGGAGGCGGGCCTGCCGGTTCGTCCGACGTGATCATCACCGGCTGGCCCGGTGCCGGCGTGGGCGCGCCCGGCTCAGCCGGAAGCGGAAGCCCGGGATCGGCGCCGGCCTGACCGGCCGCGGCCAGCGCACCGCCGAGGATCATCGCGCCCGCCGCCGCGAGCCGCACCGCCGTGGCGGCCCGCATGCCGCGTCGTCGTCCAGTCATCCGAGCAAGGCTAACCGCTTTCCGGTGCGGCGTCTTGTCGGTTGCGCCGCTACGGCTCCTTGCCCTCGTCGTCTTGGCCGTCGGATGGCTCCGGCTCTTCCTGATCGTCGTCGGGGGCTTCCTCGGATTTGGCCGGTTGCAGCGCGACGCTTCGCGACGACGGTCGGGAAGTGCCCACCGGTTGGTCAGCATCCGCCGGCTGCAGGTGTACGACGGGCCCGATCGCGCGGCGCAGCCCGGGCAGCCCCTCCTTGCGGAAGAAGTCGCCGATACGTCCGGCGCGGTATCGCAGCGGTGAGCCCAGGAACTCACCGAGCACCACGCCGCTGCCCAACGCAAGCGCGGTGGCAACCGCGGCCATCATCTGGCGCAGCCCGTTGTCGAAGTTGCCGTCGACGGCGAACGAGAACACCGCCCGGAACACCGCAAGCCCCGGCAGCATCGGCATGATGCCCGCGGTCGCGGTGACCAGTGCGGGCGCCTGCCGGCGGATCGAGATCAGCGTCGCGATGATCCCGACGCCGACAGCTGCGACCCCGCTGGCGAACACCTGGCCGAAACCCGCATGGCCGAGCGCCACCAACACGATTTCCGCCGTAGCCGCCGCGACCCCGGCGAGGCCGATCGCGCGCAGCGGTGCATAGCTCGTCACGGTCAGGCACGCCCCCGCCAGCCCGGCGCCGAACACCGCGAGGAAGATCGGCAGCGGCCCATGCGGCGGGACGAACGATTCCGTGGCATCGACATGCAGCTCGATCGCGACCCCCGCCATGGTGGACAGCTGAAGCCCGGCGAGAATCCCGACGACGATGCCCGCGGTGAGCAATACGGCTTCGCCGAGTCGGGCGACCGAGGTGAGCATGTAGCCGGTCACCGCGTCCTGCATCGCGCCGACGAAGGTCAGCCCGGACAACAGCATGACGATGCCGGTCGCCACCAGCGCGGTGGGTCCCTGGCCGCCGAAGTAGTACGCCGCCACGGCCACCAACGTCGCGATCAGGGCACCGATCGCGTGCTGAAAGAAGAACGGGGTGCCGATGCGGTTGAGCCGGCGGCCCACTTGGTCGATCACCGCAGATGTGGTGGCCGCCAGGATGCAGGTCAGCCAGTTGCCGCCGAGCAGCATCGCGATCCCGAGGGCGAAGCCGGCCCATCCGGCTGTCGCCATCCACCGCGGATAGGGATGCGCCCGCTCGGTCAACTCGTCCATGGCCTCGTGAGCCTGTTCGACGGACACGCCGCCTGAGGTGATCCGCTGCACCAGCCGGTCGAGTTCACCCAACCGGGTGTAGTCGGTGGAGCGGGTGTGCACGCTGCGCACGATGGTGACCGGCGGGCTCTCCGTGGTCGGGGGCGCCGAGACGATGACGGTGGTGACGAAGATTTCGACGACGCAGTCGGTGAGTCGATAGGCCTGCGCGACGTCTTGGGCCGTCGCGACGACGTCGGCGGTACCCGAACCCGACGACAGCATCACCTCGGCGAGCCGAATCGTTAGGTCGAGAACCTTGCGGGTGTGGATATCCCCGACCCCGCTCGCGACGCGGCGACGTTGACCGGCCACGGGTGCGGGGTCGCGCCGCCCGCGAAGCGCAATCTGCACTCCACGGCGGAAGCGGGCGGTTCCCCCGAATCGATCATGCGCCATTTATCAGGAGGATACTGACGGCTTCCGGCTTGCGCAGATCGGTATATGGCTGCTGAGGACCAGCTCGGTCGGTTTCGACAATGCGAAACGGGTGAATACAGTTAGTTCTACGAAGCAGCCAAGGGCTGCGCCTGTGACGTGAATTACCCGGTGCGTCCTTGGCATGTGACGTCCGGGGCCCGTTGTTCGGAGGTGATTGCGTGGTGCAAATTGCACGCGCACTGATCGTGATGTTCGCCGCTTCGCTGTTTTTCGCGCCGCAGGCCGCGGCCGACCAGGATGAATACCTGCGCAAACTCGAAAGCCGGTACCCGTACCTGAGCTCCGAACAGTTGACCGCTGCGGGCAACAAAGTCTGCAACGCCATCCGCCAGGGCATACCGGCCTCGAATGCGGCCATCATGGTGCGCGAGGACCTCGGAGTCTCCGTTCCGGTCGCCGGCGACATCGTCAGCGCAGCGGTCATCGAACTGGGCTGCTGACCGGGAAGCCCCCGTAACACCGAATCGGCTGCCGCCGACAAACGGTGTGCAACAGCCCGCAGCGGTGCGGGCTGGAAAAACTCGCGGCAGGCGTCAAGCAACGGCGCCTGAGTCGGCGCCCCGAGGGTCCGCCGCTCCGTTCCAGGCACACCGCCGCCCCGGCGGCACTTCTCGAGGTTCACGAATATGAAGTTCCTATCCAGTTTCACGCGACGGCTGGCCGTCGGTGCGGTGGTCGCGCTGGTCCTGCCGGGCGTGGCCGCCGTCACGGGCACCACAGCCACCGCATCGGCCTACTCCCGCCCCGGCCTTCCGGTCGAAACGCTGATGGTCCCGTCGTCGGCGATGGGCCGCGACATCCCGGTGAAGTTTCAGGGCGGCGGACCGCATGCGGTCTATCTGCTCGACGGGCTGCGTGCCCGCGACGACAACAGCGGCTGGGACATCGAGACCGCCGCGTTCGAGAATTATTTCGAATCCGGGCTGTCGGTCGTGATGCCCGTCGGCGGCATGTCCAGCTTCTACACCAACTGGCAGGGTCCGGCGGTCGGCAACGGCGGCACCCACACCTACCAGTGGGAGACCTTCCTGACCTCCGAGCTGCCCGCCTACCTGGCGGCCAACAAGGGCATCTCCCCGACCGGCAACGCGGTCGTCGGCCTGTCGATGTCGGGCAGCGCGGCGCTGATCCTGGCCGCCTACCATCCCGGCCAATTCCGTTACGCGGCTTCGCTGTCCGGCTTCCTCAACCTCTCCGAAGGCCTCTGGCCGCTGCTGGTCGGCGTCGCGATGCGCGACGCGGGCGGGTTCAGCGCCACGGCGATGTGGGGTCCCCCCGGCAGCTCGGCGTGGCAGCGCAACGACCCGACCGTCAACGTCGGACGCCTGGTCAGCAACGGCACCCGCATCTGGGTGTACGCCGGCAACGGCGTTCCGTCCGAACTCGGCGGCGGCGGTGACATCGCCGGCCAGTTGCTCGAGACCATCACGCTGGACAGCAACCGGAACTTCCAGCGGCAGTACCAGGCCGCCGGTGGTTCCAACGGCACGTTCAACTTCCCCGCCAACGGCACGCACGGTTGGGGCTACTGGGGTTCGCAGTTGAACGCGATGAAGCCCGACATCCAGCGCACGCTGGGCGCCTGAGCCTTCGACACACTGCCCGGGCGGCCGCACCGCGCGATCGCCCGGGCGGTGTCGTAGACAATCGGTGGGTGACGCTCCCACCATCGACGGTCCCCGCGCTTCTGCAGCGCAGCGCGCGCGAGTTCGGCCAGCACACCTATCTGGTCACCCCGACCGACCGGATCACCTACGAGCAGGCCGAACAGCGTTCGGCACACATCGCCCGGTGGCTGCTTTCCGAGGGCATCGGCAAGGGCAGCCGCGTCGGACTGTTCTTCCCCAACGGTGTGGACTGGGTCATCTGGTGGCTGGCGGTGTCGCGCATCGGTGCGCTGGCGGTGCCGTTGAGCACGCTGTACACCCCCGCCGAGATCGCCAAAGTCAGCAGGCTGGCCGATCTCGTGCTGCTGGTCGCACCCCCCGACGTGCTCGGCATCGACGTCGCCGAGCGATTCGAAACGGCATGGCCGCAGCTGTCCGGTCAGCGTGCCGGGCACCTGGCGCTGACCGCCGCGCCGTATCTACGCCGCATCGTGTTCACCGCCGGCTCACACCGGAGGTGGGCGACAGGCTTCGACGACGGCGCAGCCGGCGTGCCAGCCGGGATACTGGCCGCCGCCGAGGCCGAGGTCTTTCCTGCCGACCTCGCGGTCATGGTGCACACCTCCGGATCCACTGCGGACCCGAAAGGTGTGCTGCACACCCACGGCACGCTGGTCCGCCAGACGTCGACCTGGCCCAGCGCGGTCCGGATGGTCACCAAATCCGAAGGGCCACCGCGGATCTTGTCGGCGATGCCGTTCTTCTGGATCGGTGGGCTGCTCGCCGTCACCGGAGCCCTGCACGAACCCGTCACGGTGATCGCGATGGGGCGCCTGGATGCCGGTACCGCGCTGGACCTCGTCGAGCGTGAACGCGCCACCGGCGTGGTGGGTTGGCCGGCGTTCACCCAGAAGCTGCGCGAACACCCGACGTTCGCAGAGCGCGACCTGTCCAGCGCGCCGATGCTGCGCGACGGCCCGCTCGACGTCGCGATGGTCGACGTGCCCGACGGATATCCGGTGCACCGCACCATGTCTGAGACCGCCGGCGGTTTCGTCTTCACCGACATGCGCATCGTCGACGACACCGGCGCGCCGGTCCCCGACGGCACCGTCGGCGAATTGCTGGTCCGCGGAATCGGTGTGATGGCGGGCTACAACAAGCGCGAACGGTGGGAGACGTTCGACGACGACGGCTGGTACCACACCGGCGACCGCGTCTACCGCCGCGCCGGCGATCCGCGGCTGTTCTACGTCGGACGCACCACCGAACTCATCAAGGCTGCCGGCGCGAACGTCTCGCCGCTCGAAGTGGAAGCCGTCATCGAAGAGTTCGCCGACGTCGCGCAGTGTCTGGTCCTCGGCCTCGATGACCCGGTGCGCGGTGAGCAGGTGTGCGCGGTCGTCGTACCCGCCGACGCCGACGCCGGCGTCGACGTGACCTCATTGGCCGAGCGCACCCGCGCGCAGCTGTCCGCGTACAAGGTGCCGACCCGCTGGGCCGTGACCACCAGCGACCAGATCCCGACCCTGCCCAGCGGCAAGTTCGACCGAAAGACGTTGCGCGCCCGGGTAATCGACGGTCTGCTATAGGCCGAACTGGTCCTCGATGACGCCCAGCCACACCTGCGCCGAGTCGATCGCGACCTTTTCGCTGATGAACGCGTGCTGGGTGCCGGTGTACATGTCGCGAAACGCCCGCTCCAGACGCGTGCCCTCGCGGATCGCGCTGGTGCCCGCGACCAGATGCGCCCACTCTGCGCACTCGCGGGCGACGTCGGTGGCGTAGACGGCGGCCGCCCGCATATCCGCCCGCAGCGTCGGGGTCAGCTCCGCACCCGACGCGACAGCCGATTCGGCGTCGCCGAACGCCTGCAGCACCAGCAGCCGCGCGGCGCGCCACGCCGCGACGTGGTGCGCGAGGCCCTTCTGAAACGTCGGGCGGCTGGCCAGCGACGCCATATCGCTCATCCGGAACTTGGTGGCCGCGAGCTCCTGGACATCGTCGAGCATGCTCTTGGCGACCCCCAGCGCCCACGACGCGTGCCCGGCCGCGGTCATCCCCATCAACCCCATCCGGGTGGCCGGCGATGAACCTCTGCGCGGCTCACGGGTGAACAGCGGAAACGTCCGGTATGCCGGCACGAACACGTCGTCCGCGCTGTAGTCGTAGCTGCCGGTGCCCTTGAGCCCCTGGACATGCCAGCCGTCGTTGAAGCTGATCTGTGCCCTGGGCACCACGGCCACCTGCATATCGGGCACACCGTCGCTGACCCAGCGCACTTCCCCGTCGTCCATCGGCAAAAAGCCCGCCGCCACGTATTCGGCGTGCCCGGTGCCCGATCCGAAACTCCACGATCCGCTGACCCGATAACCGCCGTCGACGGCGTGGCCCTGCCCGTTGGGAAAGAACTGCCCGCCCAGCGTCACCCGGTTGTCGTTGGCGGTGAACACCTCCGCGAACCCCTCGTCGGGCAGATAGGTGGCAGCCGCAAACGACGACGGCAGGTTTGCGATACCGATCCATCCGAAAGAACCGTCTTGCCACGCCATTTCGATCCACGTTTCAACCATCTCGGCGAACGACGGTTCGACACCGCCTGCGGCGACCGGATTGAACGCGGACATCAACCCGGTGTCCCACATCGCCTCGACGATCGCCGGCGTGAGGGTACGCATGCGCTCGGACTCGGCCGCCTCGGCCGCGACGAGCTCGCGCATTTCGCGGGCCCGCCCGGTCACCCGGTCAGTCGCGTCCACTGTTGACGTCATTGCGTACTCCAATCACGGTCGGCACAGGTCCCCTGAGATTAAGGTGCAGCCATGAGCCTCGTCACGTTTGAGTGCAAAGACCACATCGCCACCATCACCCTGAACCGCCCCGAGGCCCGCAACGCGATCAACGGCGCGTTGCGCAACGACCTGAACGCGGCCTGGAACCGTTTCCGTGACGACGAGGACGCCTGGGTGGGAATTCTGACCGCCAACGGCGACGTGTTCTGCGCAGGTGGAGACCTGAAGGACGGCGCAGGCGCGGTCGGCACCTTCGCGGGCACGTTCTGGGAGAAGCCGACGATCAACTCGTTCGAAAGCGGCATGGAGCTGTTCAAGCCCACCATCGCGGCCGTGCATGGGCCGTGTATCGGCTACGGGGTGACCGGCGTGCTGTTCTGCGACTTCGTGATCGCCAGCACCGAGGCCACGTTCTGCTTTCCGGAGGTGTCGATCGGCGTGCCCACCATCGTCGGCGCCATTCGGCTGCCCCAGCGGGTGCGCTGGGCCGACGCGATGGAGCTGCTGCTGACCGGTAAGCCGATCAGCGCCCAGCGCGCCAAGGAGATCGGGCTGGTGTGGAAGCTGGTCGAGCCCGAGGATCTACAGGCTGAGGCGCTGGCGTGGGCGCAGACCCTGACCGAGGCCGCGCCGCTGGCCCAACGGGCCACCAAGGAAGTGGCGTGGCGCACCGCGAACATGGGCTGGATCGAGTCGGTCCGCTTCGGCGAGACGATGCGCAAGGTGGCCGGCGCCACCGAGGACGTCGCCGAGGGCATCACCGCCTGGCGCGAGAAGCGCAAACCCAACTGGCGTGGCCGCTGATTCAAAACCGCACAATCGGGTACGCGTTTTGGCCATGACGGCCCAACCCCCTGACCCAGATCCCGCGCAGACCCCGGATCTCGAGCCCGGCGGCGGTGTCCGGCCGGGCTCCACCCCGCCGGATTCGGCGCAGACGTCCGGTCTGTCAGAACCCGAGGAACGCCCGCGGCGGCGGATGACGCCCACCGCGTTCGTCGGTCTGATCGCGGTGACCATCCTCGTGCTGCTGTTCGTCGCGACCGGAGTGCTGCTCGTCCTGGACATGTTCAACTAGCACCCGTGCGCATCGAGATCGTGGTGTTCGACGGGTTCGATCCCCTCGACGTGATCGCGCCGTGGGAGGTGTTCGTGCGGGCCGCCGCGTTGGACACCGGGCCGCTGCTGCTCGGTGCTGCGGCAGGCCTGCTGCACGGCCGTAACGCAACCGCCAATGCTGCTGCGCGCAAACAGCTTCCGCAGTACGGTGCGGTCGTCCGGCAGAACCGGGTGGTCGACGACGGGTCCGTGGTGACCGCGGGCGGCGTGACGTGCGGTGCCGATTTGGCGCTGTGGCTCGTGGAGCGGGAGTTGGGCGCCGAAACCGCCGCCGCGGTGCGGCGCGCGATCGCCTACCCGGTGCCGGCCGACGTATGGCAGGCGCCCGGGGTCCTCACTGAATAATGCGGACCAGGTACGGCGCCATGTTGTCGGTGCGCACCGGTGAGACCGTGACCCCCGTCTCGGCGGTTTCCAGCATCTGGTTGTTACCCAGGAACATCGCCACGCTCTGCGTCCCCTCCGGCCCGTAGAAGATCAGGTCCCCGGGAAGAGCTTGGGACGGCACCACTTTCTGCCCCACCTGGTACTGCGCGCCCGACGACCGCGGCAGCTTGACCCCCACCCCGGCGTAGGAATAGACCATCAGCCCGGATGCGTCGAAACCGACAGTGCTCACCGCGGGGTCCAACCCGACGATGTGACCCTCCCGGTCCAAACCGGCGACGTTCTCGGCGGTCCCGCTGCCCCGCGTCGGGCCCGAGGCGTCCCCGCCACCGTACGAAAACGGCACACCGCGCTGCGAGAGGCCACGCGCGATCACCAGATCGATTGCCTGCTGGTTGGTTGCGGTGCGCGTCGCCGGCTGGGCGGATGCGATACCCGGCGCCGTTCCCAACAGGGCCAGCCCGATCACGAAGGCCAGTATGCGTCTCATCGGAGTCAACTTTCTCGAACGTGGGCACGAGCAGTTGCGCCCATCGTTGGTGCACAACAGCCGCAAGATCACTTGTACTTGCAGCAGCGTCAGTTCGTCCAATCACCGCATGGCACAAGATCAATGAGATGCCAGACCGTGACCGAACGGTGACTCCAAGCGCTGTGACGACCGCCGCGGGCCGCGTATAGGGCAAGATCGGAACAGTTCGGGAGGTCGGATGACAGGTACGCGCATCGCCGTCGTCGGCGGCGGCATCGTCGGGGTGGCCGTGGCCCGCGAAACCCTGCGGCGCCAGCCAGACTCGACCGTGACGCTGTTCGAAAAAGAGGACCGGTTGGCCGCGCACCAGACGGGGCGCAACTCCGGCGTGATCCACGCCGGGCTCTATTACCAACCCGGCTCCCACAAGGCGCGGCTGTGCCGTCGCGGTGTCGGGCTCCTCGAGGAGTTCTGCGCCGAGCGGGGAATCCGCCGGATCGGTTGCGGCAAGGTGCTCGTCGCGCTCGATCATGCCGAACGGGCGCGGCTGGACGACATCGCCGCGCGCGCACACGCCAACGGGGTGCCGGGCGTGCGCATCATCGGCGCCGAGGAGCTGCGCGAGCTCGAACCGCACGTGCGCGGAGTCGCCGCCTTGCATTCACCGTCGACATCGATCGTCGATTTCGCCCGGGTGACCGGGGCGCTGGCCGCCGATGCGGTAGCCGACGGGGCCGAGATCCTGCTCGGCCACGAGGTCGTCGGCATGCAGACGGCGCGCAACGAGGTGGTGATCACCGCGCGCGGCGGCGGCGCCGTCCGTGACGGCGCATTCGACCGCGTGGTGGTGTGCGCCGGACTGCACAGTGACCGGCTGGCGGCGCTGGTGGGCGACGGTCCGAACCCGGTGATCGTGCCGTTTCGCGGTGAGTATTACGCGTTGAAGCCGCAGCGCCGCCACCTGGTGAACGGGCTGGTCTATCCGGTGCCCGATCCGCGGTATCCGTTTCTGGGCGTGCACTTGACCCCGCGGGTGGACGGCGAAGTGCTGATCGGACCGAATGCCGTTCTGGCCCTTGCCCGGGAGGGCTATCGGTGGCGCACGGTCTCGGCGCGCGATCTCGTCGACATCGCCGGGACCCCGGCCTTCTGGCGGTTCGCCGGAAAGCACTGGCGCACCGGGATCCGGGAGCTCTACGGGTCGGTGAGCCGGCGCAGGTTCCTCGCCGCCGCACGCGCCTACGTGCCCGAACTCGACGACGACGACGTCGTCGCCGGCACGGCCGGGGTGCGGGCGCAGGCGCTGGACAGCGACGGCAGCCTGGTCGACGACTTCCGGCTCAGCTTCCGCGACCGGGTCGTCGTCGTGCGCAACGCGCCCTCCCCCGCCGCGACGTCCTCGCTCGCGATCGCCGAGCACATCGTGGCGTCCCTGACGTCCTGATTACGCATCGCCGCCGTCGCACTGCCCGTAGGCTGAATTCATGGCCATCATCGAAGCGGATGCAGCGCCCCAGACACCGTTCGAGCGCGACGTCGCCGCCACTCAGAGTTACTTCGACAGCCCACGATTCGAGGGGATCATTCGGCTCTACACCGCCCGGCAGGTCGTCGAGCAGCGCGGCACGATCCCGTCGGACTACATCATCGCCCGGGAGGCCGCGACCGCGTTCTACGCCCGGCTGCGCGAGTTGTTCGCCCAGAAGAAGAGCATCACCACGTTCGGCCCGTATTCGCCCGGCCAGGCGGTGGCGATGAAACGGACCGGCATCGAGGGGATCTACCTCGGGGGCTGGGCGACGTCGGCCAAGGGGTCCACCACCGAGGATCCCGGCCCCGACCTGGCCAGCTACCCGTTGAGCCAGGTGCCCGAAGAGGCCGCGGGATTGGTGCGGGCGCTGCTGACCGCCGACCGCAACCAGCAGTATCTGCGGATGCAGATGACCGAAGAACAACGCGCGGCCACACCCGCGACCGACTTCCGGCCGTTCATCATCGCCGACGCCGACACCGGCCACGGCGGAGATCCGCACGTGCGCAACCTGATCCGCCGTTTCGTCGAGGCCGGCGTGCCCGGCTATCACATCGAAGATCAACGCCCGGGCACCAAGAAGTGCGGACACCAGGGCGGCAAGGTGCTGGTGCCGTCGGACGAGCAGATCAAGCGGCTCAACACCGCACGCTTCCAGCTCGACGTGATGGGCGTGCCCGGCATCATCGTGGCCCGCACGGACGCCGAGGCGGCGAACCTGATCGACAGCCGCGCCGACGAGCGCGACCAGCCGTTCCTGCTCGGTGTCACCAACCTGAAGATCCCGTCGTACAAGTCCTGCTATCTGGCGATGATGCGACGCTTCTACGAACTGGGCGTCACCGAGCTCAACGGCCACCTGCTCTACGCGCTGCCCGAAGGCGAGTACGAGACCGCAGGGGCGTGGCTGCAGCGCCATGGCATCGCCGACGCGGTCAGCGAGGCCGCCACCAGCTACCAGACCGATCCGCAGCAGTCGCTCGACGCGCTGTTCGATGAGGTGGAGTCGAAGTTCGTCGATGCCTGGCAGCTCGACGCCGGGCTGATGACCTACGGCGAGGCCGTCGCCGAGCTGCTCGAATTCCGGGAGAGCGAAGGCGAACAGCTCGACATGAGCGTCGACGAGTGGCGCGAGTTCGCGACGCGCGCGCCGCTGTACACCGCCCGGGAAAAGGCCCGCGAGGTCGGCGCCGCCGTGGGCTGGGACTGCGAGCTGGCCAAGACGCCGGAGGGCTACTACCAGGTCCGCGGCGGCATCCCGTATGCGATCGCCAAGTCGCTGGCGGCGGCGCCGTTCGCCGACATTCTGTGGATGGAGACCAAGACCGCCGATCTCGCCGACGCGCGGGAGTTCGCCGAGGCGATCCACGCCGAGTACCCCGACCAGATGCTGGCCTACAACCTGTCGCCGTCGTTCAACTGGGACACCACCGGCATGACCGACGACGAGATGCGGGCCTTCCCCGAGGAACTCGCCAAGATGGGCTTCGTGTTCAACTTCATCACCTACGGCGGGCACCAGGTCGACGGGGTGGCGTCCGAGGAGTTCGCGACCGCGCTCAGACAGGACGGGATGTTGGCGCTGGCGCGGCTGCAACGCAAGATGCGGCTGGTCGAATCGCCTTACCGCACACCGCAAACGCTGGTGGGTGGGCCGCGAAGCGATGCGGCGTTGGCCGCGTCGTCGGGGCGCACTGCGACCACGAAGGCGATGGGCAAGGGCTCCACGCAGCACCAGCATCTCGTGCAGACCGAGGTGCCCAAGAAGCTGCTCGAGGAGTGGCTGGCGCTGTGGAGCAAGCATTATCAGCTCGACGAGACGCTGCGCGTGCAGCTGCGTCCCACCCGGCCCGGCTCCGACGTGCTGGAACTCGGGATCTTCGGCGAGCGGGAGAGCGGCGAGAGCGAGAAGCTGGCCAACGCGATCGTCGACCCGATCAAGGACCGCCACGGCCGCAGCATCCTGACGGTGCGCGACCAGAACACGTTCGCCGAGAAGCTGCGGCAGAAGCGGCTGATGGACATCATCCATCTGTGGCTGATCCACCGCTTCAAGGCCGAGGTGGTCTACTACGTCACGCCGACCGAGGACAACATCTACCAAACCGAGAAGATGAAGTCCCACGGCATCTTCCGCGACGTGTACCAGGAGGTCGGCGAGATCATCGTCGCCGACGTCAACCAGCCGCGGATCGACGAGCTGCTCGCCCCGGACCGCGAGGCCTTGCAGCGGCTGATCCGCAAGGAGGATCAGCCCGCGAGCTGACCCCGCTACGTCGACCCGTCCGAGGACGAGTCGTTCGAGGCTGACCCGTCCGAGTCGGACGACGAGTCGGCGGAATCGGTGTTGTCCGACACGGTGGTATCCGATGTCGGATCGTCCGCCACCGCCGTCGGGTCGTCGACGGTGGTGGTGTCGGTGGTCGGCTCATTGGTCATCGCATCCTGCGTCGCCGTCGGCTCTTCGGTCGCCGTCGGGCTGGAAGTGGTTTCCCCGGCGGCGGTTTCGGTGGGCTCGGCGGGTGCTGTGGGCGACGGCTCCGGGGTGGTGGTGCTGCTGGGTGGTGGACTGGTCACCGACGGCGGGGGTTGCGCGGTGGAGACCGGCGTCGGGGTGGGCGAGACCGTGCTCGGGGTGAGCGACGGGAAGGTTCCGGGCTGGTCTTCTTCGACGATCCACATGATCTCGGTGGTGTATGCGTCCAGCCGGCCGTCGATCTCGTTCAACGGCACCTTCCCGGCCGCGATGTCGTCACCGTAGGCGTCGATCTCCTGCCACAGCGCTTCGAGTTCGGCTCGGGCCTCCGGTGACAGTTCCTCGTCGAGCGTGACGAACAGTTGTCTGGCCACCGAATACGTCATGCAGTTGACGCATTCGTAGTTCAACGCGCCCGACAAGTTCTGCGGCACAGCCACGTTGTCGTTGGTGTCGTCCTGATCGACGACGAAGACCACCTGATACGAGACCGCGACCGCGGCGCACGTGTTGCAGGATGCGTACGCGTGCGCCTCGTTGACGTTCATCGCGTATTCCTCGTCGGTGGTCCAGACGAGCGCGAAAGCCGTGTCGTAGACGATGGTGCCGTCGGTGGTGTTGACCGCGAGCGCCTGATTGTCGCCGGGTTCCGGGGCCAGCGGCTTGTCGAACGGGAAGACCCACCCCACGTCCTGCTGCGCGGCAGGGGCCGCCGCCACGGTGACGTAGCCGCCGCCGACGGCACCGGTGGTCACATGCCGGGGAACGACGATGACCGCGAGCTGCGGTGTGTTGAAAGTCGGTGGCGGCGTGCGGGTGTCCCACAGCGCCTGCATCACGCCCCGCTGCCCGGCCGCCAGCGGCTGGGTGGCGGCGACCGGGCGCAGGGTGTCGTCGACCGCGTGGCGCGGCTCCCCGATCGTCTCGACCCGCAGCGCATAGACGATGTCGCTGAGCGTGCCGCGATCCGACGCCTGGATCGGACGATAGTTCTCGCCGTGCGGGAACCAGGCGTAGGCGATTCCGGCGAGCGCGGCGGCACCGAGTACGCCGACCAGGCCACGTTGCACCGGCTTGCCCGCGCTGCCCTGCCACGCGGTGGTCACGATGCGGCGCGCGACGCGCAAGAGCAGGTAGATGATCGCGGCCATCGGGATCACGATCGCGACCATCGCCAGCACCCGGGCGATGACCTGCACCAAGTCACCGTCCGCCCATGCGCTGCTCAGCACGTCGTGCTGCGTGTTCAAGCTCGCCCACGCCGAACCCAGCAGCCGCGGCAGCGCCACCACGGCCAGCACCAGCATGCCGATCAGCAACGGCACCACGATGATCACCCAGCCCGTCACCACCAGCCGCGCCCACCATTTGAGTTGGCTCGCCTGCGGTTCACGCCACCGCCACGGCAGCATGCCCAGCAGCGTCGGCTTGATCCGCCCGTACAGGTCGGGCACGCCGGTCAGATCGGCCAGCACGTGGTAGCCGTCGAACCTGACCAGCGGGGTGAGCTGCCGGATCATCTGGATGATCTGGGTGGCGACGACGAGCAGTAGCGCGTCGTAGCGCAGCCCCAGCCACAGCGCCGTGATCGCGACCGCGACAACCGCGTTGAAGTACAGGCCGCCGAGGTCGGTGCGCAGCCGTCCCTTCCGGCTGAGCCGATACGAGTCGGTGACGTCGGTGTAGAAGGCCGGCCACACCAGGTACAGGCCGAAACCCATGACCCCTGGTGTCGCGCCGCCGTACCGGGCGGCCGCGGCGTGGCCGAACTCGTGGAAGCCGGCCGAGAGCACGGTCACCACGAACACCAGGATCAGCAGCCCCGGGCGTTCGAACGCGTCGTAGGCCGCCCCCGCCAGCCCCTTGTGGAAGCACACCCACCAGCACACGACCGCGAACGCCGCCAGCACGGCGACCACCACCGGTGGCCGGAACAGGAACCGGAACGGATCGGTGATGCGTCGAGTCTGCGCGGGGTCGGTGATGGTGCGCCGTAACTTCAAGCCCAGCAACGGGTCTCGCTTCTGCACCTGCGGTTCGCTGCCGTCGGCGAGGGCTGTCAGACCCATGGGTGTCAACCGTTGCTCGACGAGGTGGCAGACGTTGTCGGCGTTCACGGTGCGCCCGGTGGCCGCCGATACCGCATCGGCCACGTCGGCCGGGGTTTGGTGACCGTCGAGTTCGCGCAGTATCGCGTACAGCAGCGGTGTCAGCGCCACGGTCTGGCCGTCGGCGCGACGAACCAGGGTGGGCGCGACCCGCTGACCGGATCCCGCCAGTTCTCCGATCAGCTCGACGCCAGCCGCCCGCCGCGGTGCGGTGCGGGTGGCGTCAGCGCTTTCCGTCGTCGCGGTCACCTCGGTGCTCCCCACGGTTCAGCGGGTTTCAGCACAGGCCGGCGGGCTCAGCCGGCAGAGCCTCCGCTGTCGCCGCCGGAACCTCCGCTGTCACCGGTACCCGTAGCGCTGCCCGTACCGGCGGACTCACCGCTCGTAGCGCCGGTATCGGTGTCGGTGTCAGGCTGCGCGGTGCCCTGCGCCACGTCGGACACCTGGATCGCCTCGGCGCTGGTGGTACCGCGCAACTCCTGGTTGATGACCGCATCCTGGGTGGCGATTGCGTCCGCGTCGGAGTCGATCGACAGCACGTTGGCGGCCACGGCGGCGCTGATCGGCGCGCCCACGTTGGCGTTGGCCGCGACGGCGCCGGCGATCGGGGCCGTCAGGTCGGTGTCGACGTCGACGTTGACGTCCACGTCCAGCAGCGGGCCCTCCAAGGTGGTCAGGTTCCCGACGTCCACATCGCCGCCGTCATCGTCGTCGTCATCAGGCTCGGTGGGATCGCCGCCGGTGACGTCGCTCTGGTCGATCGCGCTGTCTTGGTCGGCGACGGCGAACGCGTCGGCCTCGATGATCTGGTCGACCTGTGCCGTCTGCTCGACCATCGCGCCGGCGGTCGAATTGAACGACAACACGTTCGCGCCTGCGGCGGCGTCGATCGGCGCGGCGACGTTGAGCTGGGCTGCCACCGCGAGGTCGATCGGTGACGCGACATCGAGAAAGACGTCGACGTCGACGTCGAGATCGAGGATGGACACCACCTCTTTGTCCGGAAGCGCGACGGCCGTCTCCGCCGCCAATTCCTCAGGGGTCAAACCTTGGTTCGTCATCGCCGTAGTTCCTCTCCTGTGTCCCCGACGTTGCTGAAGGCGGCTGTCGCGTCAACCGGTCAAGTGCGGCACGGGTACCCGGCGATTGCCATGATCAACACAGCAATTTTGCAAAAGCTACGAAAGTTCCGTTGTCGCATCGGATAAGTGATGATGCGCTAATTAGCTTGGCGCCGATCGGCTCTCGTCATTCGTCGCGATATCCCACGGTCGGCGGGTTCGTTTCGAACACTTAGCAAATGTTTGCTACGGCGCGCGGGGCGGGGACCAGTGCACCACTTTCATCTCGGTCAGCTCGTCGAGCAGTTCGGGCCCGAACCCGAAACCGTTGCCGCTGGCGCGGCGGGGCTCGGACGCGCCGCCGGGCGCTCCCCCGAACACGTCGTTGATCTTGACGGTGCCGACCGGCAGCGTGCGCCACGCCTGCTGCGCATGGGCCATATCGGCCGTCAGCACCGTGGCGGCCAGCCCGTACCGGTCGTCGGCGGCCTCGCTCAGCGCGGCCTCGAAGCTCTCGACCACCCTGACCGGCGCGACCGGGCCGAACGTCTCCTCGCAGAACACCGCCATGTGCGGTGCGCAGTCGGCGAGCACGGTCGGCGGGTAGAACGCACCCTTGCCCGGCCGCGGTGCGCCGCCGATCAGCACCCGGGCACCCTCGGCCACCGCGTCGGCGACCTGGTCGTGCACGAGCGCGCGTTGTGCGGTGTCCACCATCGGCCCGACCCGGTCCCCCCAGACGCGGGCTTCGGCCACCAGCTCGTCGAGAAACGCCTCGGCGATGGACTCGACCACATACACCCTCTCGACCGAGACGCAGATCTGCCCGGCGTTGGCGAACGCTCCCAGGGCGGCCTGTTCGGCGGCCCACCGCGGGTCCACCCCGGCGTCGACGATCAGCGCATCGTTGCCGCCGTTCTCCAGCACGGCCTTGGCGCCGCGCTCGGCGCACGAGCGTGCGATCGCCCGGCCGGTGACGCTGCTGCCCACATGCGCCACCACGTCGACCTGTTCGGAGGACGCCAGCTGAGCACCGACTTTCCCGTCGCCGTCGACGATTTCGAGCACCCCCTGCGGCAGATGCTCGGCGATCAACTCGGCGAACCGGCGTCCGGTGCGCGGACAACGTTCACTTGGCTTGTGCACCACGGTGTTTCCGGCGGCCAGCGCAGCCCCCAAAAGGCCGGCGGCCACGGCGACCGGGTCGTTCCACGGCGTCAGTACCGCGACGACACCGCGCGGTTCAGGAATCATGAAATCGGTTGCACCCCAACCGCCCTGCAGGCTTCGTCCGCCATGCAACGGGCCGAGCTCGGCGTACTGCACAAGGGTGCCCACCCCCGCGGCGACACCGCCCCGCGAGTCCTCGGCCAGCTTGCCGGTCTCGCGTTCGTTGAGTTCGGCCAGTTCGTCGGACGCGGCGCGCACGGCCTCGGCCGCGGCGGTCAGCGCGGCCGCGCGTTCGGCGGCCGGTGTGCGCGACCAGGTCGCAAACGCCGCGCGCGCCCGCGCGATCGCGTCCTCACAGGCGTGGGTGTCGGTGATCGGAATCCGGCTGACCGTGTCGCCGGTACGGGGGTCGAGAACAGTCAAATCCACGGTTTGTGACACGACAGGGTGTTACCCGCCATAGAGGTCCTCGAACCGCCGGATCGACTTCTCGATATCACCTTTGACCGCACGCGCGGCGGTCGAACCGATCGGGCCGAACAACGGCGCCCCGCCGAGGTTCATCGTCAATGTGAATGCGCAGCCGGTTTCGGTCGGGGTGACTCTCATCGTGAGGCCGTATCTGGTGCCGCCCACGCCGTTGCCGGTGACTTCCAGCAGGGCAGGCGGGTCGAACCGTTTCACCGTCCAGGTGACCCGATTGCGCAGCCCTTTCGCCCCGGCCACCCCGACGATCGTTGTGCCGACCGATATTTCGTCGGGCAGCTCACCTCGCCAGCCTTCGTGCATCGTCATCCAGTCACCCAGCGACCGAAGATCGGAGGCGTGCTCCCACGCGTCCTGCGGGCTCAGGGTCAGTTCACGGGTCAGCTCGAGTTTGGCCATCCCCGGATGTTAATGCCGATTCAGCCTCACCGCGGTCCCGGTAACCGCAGCAGCAGCCGCGCACCGCCGAGCGGGCTGGCCTCCAGGCTTGCCGTACCGCCGTGGATCTCGGCCTGCTGGGCCACCAGCGCGAGCCCGAGCCCCGACCCCGACCTGGCCGCCGTCGAACCCCGCGAGAACCGCTTGAACACCGCCGCGCGTTCCTCTTCGGGCACCCCGGCCCCGTTGTCGTCGACCGCGATCTCGACCCCCTCGCCGGAAGTGACTGCGCTGAGTCGTATTTCGGTGGCGCCACCGTGCTTGATCGCGTTCGCGATCGCGTTGTCGATGACCAACCGCAGGCCGGCGGGCAGCCCGACCATCAGCACCGTCGTCGACGACGGCAACGACACCTCGACACCGGGGTAGTTGCGCCTCGCGTCGTGTGCGGCGCGGTCGAGCAGTTCGGTGATGTCGAACGGCACGAAGTCGTCGGTGGTCGTCAACTCGCCCTGCGCCAGGCGCTCGAGCGCGGTGAGCGTCCCCTCGATGCGGCTCTGCGTGCGCATCACGTCGGCGATCAGCTCGTCGCGTTGGTCGGGGCGCATCTCGAGCGTGGACAACACCTCCAGGTTGGTGCGCATCGCCGTCAACGGGGTGCGCAGTTCATGGGAGGCCACCGCAGCGAAATCGCGGGCCGCTTCCAGCGCAGCCCTGGTGCGCTGCTGTTCGTCGCCGATGCGCGCGAGCATCCCTTCGACGGCCTCGGCGATCTCGACCGCCTCCTGCACACCGCGCACCTGGACCTCGTCGGGCGCCGACTGCGCGTTGATCGCGCGGGCCTGCTGGGCCAGCAGGCGGAACGGGTTGATCATGATCAGCCACATCACCCAGCCGACCAGCACGGTGCCCACGATCACCCCACCGCAGATCAGCAACACCCGCCGGTGCAGCTCGTCGATGCGGCGCTGGGTGTCGGCGAGCGGCGCGCCGACCGCGATGGTCGCGCCGCCTGCCGTGAAGGTGCGGACCCGGTACTCGACGCCGTCGATGGTGGTGTCGGTGTAGCCGATATCGAACTCCGGCAGCACGATGTCGGGCGGCACGGACACCGTCGCGCCGTCCACCCGCGCGGTGCGCACCAGGCCGCCGCTGGGTGTCGGGGCAACGGCGTCGTCGTCCTGTTCTGCGGCACGCAGCATCTGACCGATGTCACCGAGGCTGCTCACCGAATCGAGTCGCCGGTCGAGCTGGCTGTACTGGTCGTTGGTGACCCCGAACCAGACCCAGGCGCCCAGGGTGATCACCAGCGCGACCACCGACAGCGCCGCCACGATCACGATGACACGCAGCGACATCAACCGCGTCAGCAGCCGGGACACGCGGGCGCCGAGACTTCCGGTCACACGCGCCTCGGCAGTTGAGCGCTGATCAGGGGCACGATCTTCTCGGCCATGTACACATGTCCGGCATCGGTGGGATGCACGCCGTCGGCGCCGATCAGCCCGGGTTGCCCGACGAACCAACCGGCGGCGATCGGGTCGAAGAACGTCGCCCCGGCCACACCGGCCTGATACGCGAGGATGTCGCGGATCCGCAGCACGTCAGCCGGCGGGTCGGCGGTGGGCCAGGCCGGGCCGATCACCAGCAGCTTCGCCGACGGCGCGGTGCGGCGGGCCAGTTGGAAGGTGCCGTAAACCAGGATCGACAGCTGGGCGGGGTTGACCCCTCGGTCATTGCGCGAGCCGAAGAAGATCACCAGCGTGTCGTCGGGTTTGACGGTCGCGGCGGTCAAGTCCTCGAAGAGGTGCCCGCGGTTGCCG
Source organism: Mycolicibacterium pulveris (assembly GCA_050205315.1). Taxonomy (GTDB): domain Bacteria; phylum Actinomycetota; class Actinomycetes; order Mycobacteriales; family Mycobacteriaceae; genus Mycobacterium; species Mycobacterium pulveris_A. Next base: position 258,791 of record JBNMRA010000002.1, read on the forward strand.
CGGGTGCCGTAGCCCGCGCCGCCCTCGGCGCCGACGTCGGCGGTGGTCGAAACGCCCCGCTGGGCAAGCATCTGCCAGGCGCGCGTGGTCCAGCCCTTCTCGCCGAGACCGCCCTCGTCGCCACCTGTGGTGTAGGAGTCGCTGACCACGGCAACACGGTTCGGCACAAAACCCAGCGCCACTATCTCGTTGTGGTCGATCTGGGTTGGCCGGTGACAGCCCAACCCGACCAACAGCGCGAACGCAATTACGACGGTGACCAGACGTCTCACCGCTACAGCGTATTGCGCGACGGCGCAAACGTTGATCACACCGCGCGGGCCGAAAGCGCTTTGGTCCGCTCTTCGCGGGGGCCATGGATCGGCGCGAGCTTGGGCGCCGACTCGGTGCGCGCGCCGCTGCCGGGGCTGCTGGGTTTCATCATGGCGCGCATCCACCGGCGCGCCGGCTCCTCGACGAAGTGATACAGCAGCACCGCGCCGGCGAACGCGACGCCGATGATGACCAGCAGCGTCAGCTTGCCGTTGACATCGGCGAGCAGGCGCAGCTGGAACTGGTCGACCATCCAGTTCCACGTGGTGTGTACCAGCTCGTGCACCATGTAGAGGCTGAACGAGATGTGCCCCAGATAGACCATCGGGCGGATGCCCAGCAGCCCCGGCAGGGCGCCCGCACCGATCGCCAGCGTCAACACCAACGGCACGAACAGCACATCCACCAGACCGCTGGAATCGGGGATCTTGGCCAGCGGGTAGGCGTCGAGCAGATAGAGAATGCCGACGATCGCGGCGGCCAGCGCCACGGCCGCATAGCCGGCGCCGCGCCGCACCCGCTCCGACAGCTGCAACTTGCACACCGCCGCACACAGCAGCGCGCCGGCGGTGAACTGCATGACGATCCGCGGCAGCCAACTCCACGGGGTATAGAACTGGCCCGTCGACATCAGCAGCAGGATCGGCGGCATCGCGGCGGCCACCGCGAGCAGAACCAGACTGCGGGCCCTGGTCGATCGGGCGATGCGAAAGACGATCAGCACCAGCCCGCCGAACAACAAGTAGGCCAGCCACTCAGCGCTGATCGACCAGGCCGGGCCGTCCCAGCTCGAGCCGTCGAAGAACGGCTGGAACCACAGCTGGATCATCAGGAACTGCTTGAGGTAGTTCATCGCGGTCAGCGAATCAGCGGCCTCCGACGGCACCCGCCCGATGTGCAGCGTGAAGATGATCCACAGCGCTGCCAGGTGCATGGTCACCAGATAGACCGGCCACACCCGGGCCAGCCGAAGCCACAGGAAGTGCACGGTCGACCGCCACGACCACCGCTCCCCCATCCGGTCGAGGTAGTTGTAGGTCAGCACGAACCCGCTGAGGATGAAGAACAGGTCGACGCCCTGGGCGCCACAGTCGAGCACCGGCGCCAGCGCCGACCGGAAACCCGGCGCCGCCTGCTCAAGCAGTGGACGGAAGTGAAACAGCACCACCCACACGGCAGCGACGATGCGCAGACCAGACAGGGCTCTGATCTCTGTAGGGCGCACAGAACTCTCTTCGAGGACTACGGGTAGCTTGGCGGCTCACCTCCCGGGCCACCAGACGGCAGCTTCGCAGAGTATCAGCGCAGGCGTCGTCGCGGCGGGACGGCAATCCGGCGCGGCGCGTCCGGTAAAGCCGAAATGGATTGGTAACCGGGCGGTTTGGTGACATCAGCAACCAGCGCTCGGATGTGGCGCGCCGTCTGCCTGCATGAACACGTCCGGTAAAGTCTTGACTCATTCCAGATACGACGGCATATTGGTGCTGTGGTCTCTAGTACGGATTACGCTGGTCAGCTCCGAAGGGCTGGTCTGCGCGTAACCCGTCCGCGGTTGGCGGTGCTCGAAACCGTTTACGCGCACCCCCACGCCGACACCGAGACCATCTTCAGCGCCGTCCGCAAGGTATTGCCCGACGTGTCCCGCCAAGCCGTATACGACGTGCTGGCCGCGCTGACAAGCGCGGGCCTGGTGCGCAAGATTCAGCCGTCGGGTTCGGTTGCGCGGTACGAGTCGCGGGTCGGCGACAACCACCACCATGTCGTATGCCGGTCATGTGGCGTCATCGCCGACGTCGACTGCGCTGTCGGCGACGCACCATGTCTGACACCGTCCGACGACGGCACGCTCGACGGCTTCGTGCTCGACGAAGCCGAGGTCATCTACTGGGGTTTTTGTCCCGATTGCTCGATTTCGCAAGTTTCCCGATCACAACCGTGATCGCAGCCCGATAACCCACCGGAAGGAAGATTGTGACATCCGACGCTCGCCCGCCCCATTCCGCGGACAAGACCCAGAGCACCAGCGAGAGCGAAAACCCGGTGATCCCGTCACCGACTCCGAAGGCGCACGCTCCGCTGAAGAACCAGGACTGGTGGCCCAACCAGGTCGACGTCTCTGTGCTGCATGTCCAGGACGTCAAGGCCAACCCGTTGGGCGCTGACTTCAACTACCGCGAGGAGGTCAAGAAGCTCGATTTCGACGCGCTCAAACGCGACCTCGTCGAGCTGATGACCACTTCGCAGGACTGGTGGCCTGCCGACTACGGCCACTACGGCGGTCTGTTCGTCCGCATGAGCTGGCATTCGGCGGGCACCTACCGCATCCACGACGGGCGCGGCGGCGGTGGTCAGGGTGCCCAGCGGTTCGCCCCGATCAACAGCTGGCCCGACAACAACGGCCTGGACAAGGCCCGCCGGCTGCTGTGGCCGATCAAGCAGAAGTACGGCCGCAGGTTGTCCTGGGCCGACCTGCTGGTGCTGGCCGGCAACGTCGCGCTGGAGTCGATGGGCTTCAAGACGGCCGGGTTCGCGTTCGGCCGCGAAGACATCTGGGAGCCCGAGGAGACCCTGTGGGGCTTCGAGGACACCTGGCTGGGCACCGACAAGCGCTACTCCGGCGACCGGGAGCTGGCCGAGCCGTTCGGCGCGACCACGATGGGCCTGATCTACGTCAACCCCGAGGGCCCCGAGGGTGAGCCCGATCCGATCAAGGCCGCGATCGACATCCGCGAAACGTTCGGCCGGATGGCGATGAACGACGAGGAGACCGCCGCGCTGATCGTCGGCGGCCACACCTTCGGCAAGACCCACGGCGCCGGCGACGCCACCCTGGTCGGCCCCGAGCCCGAGGCCGCGCCGATCGAACAGCAGGGTCTGGGCTGGAAGAGCGCCTACGGCTCCGGCAAGGGCGCCGACGCGGTGGTCAGCGGTCTCGAGGTGGTGTGGACGCCCACCCCGACCAAGTGGGACAACAGCTTCCTGGAAACCCTGTACGGCTATGAGTGGGAGCTGACGAAGAGCCCGGCCGGGGCCTGGCAGTACGTCGCCAAGGACGCCGAGGACGTCATTCCCGAACCGCACGACCCCACCAAGAAGCGCAAGCCCTACATGCTGGTGACCGACCTGTCGATGCGGCTCAGCCCGATCTACGCCGACATCACCCGGCGCTGGCTGGACCATCCGGAAGAACTGGCCGAGGCATTCGCCAAGGCGTGGTTCAAGCTGCTGCACCGCGATATGGGGCCGGTGTCGCGCTACGTGGGTCCGTGGGTCCCCAGCGAAACCTACGTCTGGCAGGACCCGGTGCCGGCCGTCGACCACGAGTTGGTCGACGACGCCGACGTCGCTGCGCTGAAGGCCAAGGTTCTCGAGTCCGGCTTGTCGGGCACGCAGCTGATCAAGACGGCGTGGGCGGCGGCGGCCAGCTTCCGCGGCACCGACAAGCGCGGCGGCGCCAACGGTGCCCGGATCCGTCTGGAGCCGCAGAAGAACTGGGAGGTCAACGAGCCTGCCGAACTGGCCAAGGTGTTGCCGGTGCTCGAAAAGGTTCAGCAGGACTTCAACGGCTCCGCCTCCGGAGGCAAGAAGATCTCGCTGGCCGACCTGATCGTGCTGGCGGGTTCGGCGGCGGTCGAAAAGGCCGCCAAGGACGCCGGTTTCGACGTCACGGTGCCGTTCGCGCCGGGCCGTACCGACGCCTCGCAGGAGCAGACCGACGTCGAGTCGTTCGCGGTCATCGAGCCGCGGGCCGACGGGTTCCGCAACTACATCCGGCCCAACGAGAAGACCCAGATCGAGCGGCTTCTCGTGGACCGGGCGTACATGCTCAACCTGACCGCCCCGGAGATGACGGTGCTCGTCGGTGGGCTGCGCGCGCTGGGCGCCAACTTCGGCGGCAGCAAGCACGGCGTGCTGACCGACCGGCCCGGTGTGCTGACGAACGACTTCTTCGTCAACCTGCTCGACATGCGCACGGAATGGAAGGGCGGCCAGGCCGAGAACGTCTACGAGGGTGTGGACCGGGCTACCGGCCAGGCCAAGTGGACGGCCACGGCCAACGACCTGGTGTTCGGTTCGCATTCGCAGCTGCGGGCGCTGGCCGAGGTTTACGCGCAGGAGGACTGCAAGCAGAAGTTCGTGGACGACTTCGTGGCCGCCTGGGTCAAGGTGATGAACAACGATCGGTTCGACTTGCACCAGTAACGCCGGTGCCTGACCGACAATAGATGGGTGCGACACCCCGCGGGCTTCTCCGGCTCGCGGGGTGCCGTGCATTTGCGGCACCGACCGTTTCTGCTGTTGTCGATCCGCGGCGAAGACGAAGCCGCCGACGACGAGTACCTGGCGATGATGCGTTTCGGTGGGCTGGACGCCACCGGCCTGCACCGGATCCGGTTGACCCACCGGCCCCTGGGTCGCATCGATCTCGCCGACTGGTCCGGCGTCATCCTGGGCGGCGGGCCTTACAACATCAGTGATCCCGCCGACGCCAAATCCGTTGTGCAGCGACGCGCCGAGTCGGAATTGTTGGCGCTGATCGAGCGCATGGTCGAACAGGATTTCCCGTTCCTCGGATGTTGTTACGGCATCGGGACACTGGGCACCGTCATCGGCGCGACGATCGACCGCACCTACACCGAACCGGTCGGCGGCATGCGGATCACCGTCACCGAGGCCGGCCGCGACGATCCGCTGTTCGCCGATCTGCCAGAGGTTTTCGACGCCTACGGTGGCCACAAAGAGGCGGCCTCGCGGCTTCCGGCGGGTGTCGCCCCGCTGGCGTCCTCGCCGGACTGTCCGGTTCAGGCGTTCCGTGTCGGGCAGAACGTCTATGCCACGCAGTTCCATCCGGAACTCGACATCGACGGCATCGTCACCCGCATCACCGTCTACAAGAACCACGGCTACTTCGCGCCGGAGTCCGCGGAGGCGTTGAAACAAGCTGCGCGACAGTGGAATGTCCAACACCCGCAGACAATCCTTCGCCGGTTCGTCGAGAGGTACACTCGACCGGCATGACGCTCGCAAAGCCGCTCGAATTGCCCTGTGGTGCAGTGCTGCCGAACCGGGTGGCGAAGGCGGCGATGAGCGAACAGCTGGCGACACTTACAGGTCGGCCCACGGCTGCGCATGTGCGGCTGTACGACGCCTGGGCGCGCAGCGGCTGCGGGCTGGTGATCACCGGGAACGTGATCGTCGACCGCCGTGCGGTCTCTGAGCCGCGCCAGGTCGTCGTCGAGGACGACCGTGACACCTCGACGCTGCGGGCCTGGGCGGCTGCCGCCCGCTCCGGCGGCGCGCACTGTTGGGTGCAGCTCAACCATGCCGGCCGTCAGATTCCGCGCACGTTGTCCGGGCGCCCGGTGGCGCCGTCCGCGCAGGAGATGACCAGTCTGCGCGGCGGGTTCGCACCACCCCGGGCGCTGACGGCGTCCGAAATCGAGGAGCTGGTACAGCGTTTCGCACGCAGTGCGCAGATCGCCGTGGCCGCCGGCTTCGACGGCGTGCAAATTCATGCGGCGCACGGCTATCTCATCTCGCAGTTCCTGTCCCCGCTGACCAACCGGCGAACCGACGCATGGGGCGGTGACGCCCTACGGCGCAGGCGTTTCCTGCTGGCCGTCATCGACGCGGTCCGCGGCGCGGTCGGGCCGAAAGTGCCGGTGGCAGTCAAACTCAACAGCTCGGACTTCCAGCGCGGCGGCTTCGACGAAGACGACTCGATGGCCGTTGTCGACAGCCTCGGCGACGCGGGCATCGACCTGTTGGAGATATCGGGCGGCACGTTCGAGTCGACGGCGATGATGACCGGGGCCGCCGAATCGACCCGCGCACGCGAGGCCTACTTTCTCGACTACGCCGAACGGGTCCGCGCCCGTGCCCGGATGCCGTTGATGCTCACCGGCGGTCTGCGAAGTGCGGTGGCGATGAGGGCCGCGGTCGATTCGGGCGCCATCGACGTGTGCGGGGTGGCCAGGCCGCTGGTGCTCGAACCCGATATCGCGCAGCGACTTCTGGTGTCCGACGAGACGGTCAGTGCCGCCGTACCACGCCGCGGCCGCATCTCCCGGCTGGCCGGAGCCGCCGAAACCATCTGGTACACCGAGCAGATCCACCGGATCAGCCGGGGCCGCACCGCCAAGTCCGGTCGCAGCGTGGAGGCCGCGATGGCCAGGTATCTGCTGGCAAGTACCCGTGACGCGCTGGTGCGTCGCGTGGTGGTTCGTTAGTTATCTGCGCGGGCGGGGAATGTATGTGGCCATGAACACTGCCGAATACGCCCCCGGCCGACTCGCCGACGTCTGGGGCGAAGACGCACCGCGGACCGCCCTGATGTGGCACGGTGCCCAGACCGACGCCCGCGCAACCATGGGTCCATTGGCCGAACGGCTGACCGGCCACGGCTTCGCGGTGGTGGTGCCCGACTGGAATTCGAACGCCGACGATCGAGGCCGCGCTGATCTGCTGGCCTCGCTCGAGTTCGCGCGGATGCGCAGTGCCGAGCCGGATGCGCTGGTGCTCGTCGGTTGGTCGCTGGGTGGGTTGGCGGCAGCGGGTGCGACGCTTCACGCCGCCGAGCTCGGCGTCCGGTTCGCTCACACCGTATGCCTGGCCGGCGCGTTCGTCGTCGCCGACCCGATCTCCGGTGAATCGCTGCCCACCGACCTGACGGGGCTGAGGCCTTCGCCGTTCACGCTTCTGCATGGGATCGGCGACCACGTCGTTCCGGTCACCATCAGCCGCGACTTCGCCGAGACGCTGCGTGCCAACGAGTGGCCCGTCGAGCTGGTGGAACTCGACACCGACCACGCGGCGATCGCCGGCGCGGGACACGACCCGGTAGCGGACCGCTACATCCCGGCCGAGGATCCGCAGGCATTGGCTGTCGCCGACGATGTGGCGGCTCGAATCGCCGCCGTCGCTTGACCTCAACATTGGTTGAGGAAGCAGAGTGGGGTACATGGCTACCTCGACACACATCCTGACCCAGATCCGCGATGACCTTTTCCAGACCCGAATGGATTCGCCGTTCCCGGGGTTGACCACGCACGCCTACGTGTGGCGGCGACCGACGGGCAACGTGTTGTTCTACAACCCGGCCAGCGACGCCGACTTCGACGCGATCGACGCGCTGGGCGGGGTGAGTGCGCAGTACCTCTCGCATCAAGACGAGGCCGGCCCCAACCTGGCCCGCATCGCCGAGCGGTTCGGCCGTAGACTGCATGCGCCGGCTGCCGAGCTGGAGGTGATCTCGGCGCACGGACACGTCGACGTGGCGCTGGGCGACCAACGGCATGTCGACCACAATGGTGTGGAAGTGCTTCCCACACCGGGACATTCGCCGGGCAGCACCTGCTATCTGGTGACCGGTGTGGACGGTGCGAAGTATCTGTTCACCGGCGACACCATGTTCCCCACCAAGGAGGGCACCTGGTCGACGTTCCTGGTGCCCGGGCGCGGTGACGCCGGGCAGCTGCGCGATAGCGTCAGGTTGCTCGGAACGCTCGAGCCGGATCTCGTGATCTCCAGCGCGTTCGGCGGGGACTTCGCTTACGAAGCGGTGGACGCCACACGCTGGGCGGAGTGTGTTGCGCAGGCGTTGGCGAGCGTGCCGTCGTAGCGTCGCTTTCGCGAGATCTACACCAGGGCTGTGATTTTCGACTGATCACGACCCTGGTGTAGATTTCGCGGCGTCCACAATGGTGTCAGGCCGGCGCGTTGAGGTCATCGAAGCGCGCGCAGGCAGCGGCGACATCTGTTTCATCGAATATCTCCACACGGTTGAGCCGGCTGCCGTCGAACATCAGAACCACGGTCTCCCGCCACTCCGCATCGAAGCCGGTTTGCGACCTCCCCCGCGCCACCGTGGTGACGACGGCACCGAGGCTGGTCAGCCGATGGACCGCCATGACGTCGACCCTGAACTCTTCGCCTTGGTCCCACCCGGCACGAATGTACGGCGCCAGCTCGCCAGGCGCGAATGCCGTCACGCTGCGGTGGTCGAGATTAATCCAATCCGGCGTGGTGCGGGGTAGCTCGTGCCGATTGAGCGCGGCGTAAACATCAGCGATTCGCGACCAGGTGCTCGAATAGTCGGCCGCCTCACCCGTCACGAACCGCGTATCGAGTTCCCCTACAGCGGCATCGAGGTCGTCGAGTTCGAACATGGCGAGCGAGGCAATTCTGTCATCGTCATCGATCTCGATAACGCCGAGCCATTCGCTGTGAAACGCCTCGGACAGATGCCCCTGGGCTGACCACTGGACACGTACGAGGATGAGGTTCTGCCCGCGCGCCGCGATGACCGACGTTGCCATATCCGTGAAGCCGACGTCGGCTGCCACCCGCAGGTCCTCGATCTCGGCATCCCGACCGTATCGGATACCGGCGTTCACCGTCCGTCGGCGATCGTCGAGGCAGAAGTCTTCGGCGAACGTGTCGCGCACGGCATCCCAGTCGCGGGCGGCGAACGCTTCCCGAAAGTGCTCGGCCAGCTCGGCTGCCCCTACCCCGATCAGTGTCCCGGCTTTTCCGGCGGCGTATCGCTTCTCGAGTTCATCGAAGGCGGCGTCCACGTCATCGACATCGAAAAGCACCGAACGGCATACCAAGCCGTCATCGCCGACTTCGGTGAGCGTCAGATGCTCAGCGGTGATCGGCCGGTCGGGATCAGTGGTATCGCGGAAGACGTCGCGTGTCAGCGCTACGCGCGATCCTCTTGTCGCAAGTGGTGTCACCGCCAACACCCAACCCGTTGGTACTGGATCCAAGCCATATGCGACTCTGCGCACCTCGGCTCCACGCGCCTCATGGCGCAGTCCCTTGCGACGATCCTCGTAGTATCCATCGGCGGTACTGAGCGCAACCACCCCGTCGAAGTCCCGGCGGTTCAGTGCATCGGCCACCAAGAACCGGCTCTGGGTCGCGGCATTGTCGAGCAGTGAAGCGGTGCGGGAGAGGTCGTCAAACCTTGCGAGCGCGGTGTCGAGAGCGTCTTCGTCGAATAGCTCCACCCGACTGAGCAATTCGCCATCGAACATCACCAGACAGATGACGCGCCACTCGGCGTTGATGCCGGCCTGAGACGTTCCCGTTGCGGCTCGCGTAAGGACGGCCCCCTGATCGGTCAGTCGGTGGACGACTTCAATGTGGTTGGAGATATCCGGCGCGACCTCCCACGCGGCCCGGACATACGCGAACAGTTCGCCCGGCGCGATCGGGGTCGTCCGCCGGTGGTCCAAACTCACCCAGTCAGGTGTGGTTGGGGGCAGCTCGTGCCTGTTGAACGCGGCATAGGCGTCGGCGATCACCGACCAGGTGTGTGCGTGCGGCGCAGCTTCGCCGCCGAGATAACGTGCGTCGAGTTCCACAACGGCTGCATCGAAATCGGTGAGGTCGAACGCAACGATGTTCGTGATGCGATGTTGTGCGTCGATCTCGACCCTGTGAAGGACTTCGGCGTGAAATGCGTCGGCCCGAGCGTCGTCTCCCCAAAAGCGTGCGCGCACCAATGCGAGACGCTCACCGCGAGTGGCGACCACGGCCGTCATCGAATTCGTGATCCCTAGATCTGCGGTTACCCGTGCCTGCGCGATGACACTGTCTAAGCTCTCCTGAACCCCTGTTCCAACCAAGCTGCGGCGGTCGTCTGCGAAGAAGTCGTCGGCCATGGTGTCGGCGAGGGTGTCCCAATCACACTGCGTATAAGCGGTAATGAAGCGGTGGTGGGCCCGGCTCGCCGCGTTCTCGAGTCGGCGCGTTCTCTCGAGTTCGTCGAAGCGTGCGAGGGCAGCGTCAAGGTCGGCTTCCTCGAAAAGCTCAGTGCGGTTGACTCGCTCACCGTGCACGGTCGACATGGCGATCTCCCGCCACTCAGCTTCGAAGCCGCCCGTCGAGGTCGCGCGTGCGACGTAAGCGACGACCGCTCCCCTGCCGTTCAGTCGGTGCACGGCCGTGATGTGGACCCTGAACTCCGGTGAGTCATCCAAGAGCGTTCGGGTGTACGTCTGCAGGCCGCCGGGCGCGAACGCGATCGCACCACGCCGGTGGTCGATGCTCACCCAATCGGGCGTCACGTCGGGTAGCCGATGACTGTTCACGGCAGTGACCGATCGTGCGATCACCGACCAGGTTCGTGCGTACTCCGCCGCTTCCCCGGCCGCGTAGCGGGCATCGAGTTCGGCGATGGCGGCGTCGAAGTCGTCGCCGTCGTACACCACAACCGCCGCTAATTTGTCGTCATCGCCACCCTCAACGACATGAAGGACGTCAGTGTGAAAGGTCGCGCTGTCGGGACCTGAGACGCGGGCGCGTGTCAGAGCGAGGTGCTGCCCCCGAGTCGCAACAATCCCTGAAGTCACGCTGGTGAAGCCGACGTCGGCGGCCACTCGCAACTCGTCGATTTCGGCCGCTCTTCCATGTCTGATCCCAGCGTTGACGGTCCGTCGACGGTCGTCGCTATTGAAGTCATCGCTCAGCGTGGCGGCCACCGCGTCCCAATCACGGGCGGCGAAGCGTTCTCCGAACCGCTCGATAACGCGGGTTACCGAGTTCTCCAGCGGCGCAGAGTGACTGAGTTCGTCAAACCGTGCGAGGGCAGCGTCAAGGTCGGCTTCCTCGAACAGCTCACAGCGGGTGATCGAGTCGCCATCGACGATCGACAAACTGACTTCCCGCCATTCGGCCTCGAAGCCTTCAGACGACACGCTTCTCGCCGTATAGGTGATGACCGCTCCGCGGAATGTCAGTCGATGTACAACCTCCATGTGCGGTCCAAACACCTGATTGAGTTCTGCTCCGGTACGAATGAATTCGCGCAATTCTCCGGGAGCGAACGCCGCCGTTCGCCGGTGGTCAACATCCACACAACCCAGCATGGCCGCCGGCAGCTCATGACGCCTGATCGAAGCGTAAGCGGTTGCCAATACCGACCATGTGTGCGAGTAGGACGCAGCCTCGCCGGCGACATATCGGGTGTCGAGTTCTACGAAAGCGGCGTCGATGTCGTCCTCATCAAACACAACGACCGCCGCTATGCTCTCGTTCGCATCGATCTCGACGACGCTGAGGACGTCGTAGTGAGTCGCCTCTACTGGCTGCTCGCCCGCCGAATAGCGGACACGCGTGAGGGCGAGGTTCGCACCGCGCGTTGCGATCACGTCACATGTCGCGTTCGTGATGCCGACGACGTCGACGCTCGCCTGCACGTCTTCGAGCTGCCCATCTCGACCGCGTCGCAGCCCGGCGTTGACGGTTCGTCGACGGTCGTCGGTATAGAAGTCGTCCCGCATGGTTTTCGCCATAGCGCGCCAGTCGCGGACTCGAAAGCAGGCTAGACAGGTTTCCCATACGTGGGTGGCTCGGTTTTGGAGCCGCGCCGGCGTCGTACGGCCAAGTTCGTCGAACCGCGCGAGCGCAACATCCAGGTCTTCCTCATTGAAAAGCTCACAGCGGCTGAGCGTGTCGCCGTCCACCGTCAGAAGGTGAATGTCTCGCCACTCGGCGTCGAACCCCTCCAGTGAGAGTCCTTGCGCAATATGGGTGACGACTGCGCCGAAGTCGCTGAGCCTATGCACCGCCGCGATGTAAATTCTGGTATCAGGCGAATCACGCCATGCGGCTTGTATGTACGCGATCATGTCGCCAGGCGCAAATGCTGCTCCGCGTCGGTGGTCAACGCTGTCGAAATCCGGTGTGGTCGCGGTCAAATCGCGATGGTTGAACCCGGCGTAGGCGCCTACGACGAGAGACCACGTCTCCGCATGTGCAGCTGCTTCGCCGGCCAAGTATCGGCGGTCGAGTTCCTCGAACGCGGCATCAATGTCGTCGGGGTCAAACGTGACAACCGTCGCGATCCGCTCCTCGGCGTCGATCTCCACGACCTGCAGAAAATCGACGCGGAACGCATCGGGATCGTCATCATCGAGTACGTATCGGACGCGGGTGAGCACGAGACGTTCTGCCCGGATCGCGACGGGTTCTGACGTCGCTTGCGGGCCGCCGAGTTCGACGGTCGCACGAAGACTTTCAACGAAGGCGTCCCGGCCGTGTAGGCCGGCATTCACCACTCGACGGCGGTCGATGCCATGGAAGTTGTCCGCTACCTTGTCCGCCATTGCCACCCAATCGCGTGCCGCGAAGGCGGCGAGCAAGCGATCTCCCACGCGGATGGCCGTGTTCTCCAGCCGCGGTACCGAACGACTGAGTTCATCGAATCTCGCGACTGCGGCGTCGAGGTCACCGGCATCGAATAGCTCGCAACGGTTGATCAGCCCGTCTTCGACTGTGAGAACGGTGATGTCCTGCCACTCCGCGCCGAAGCCTTCGGTGGTCGTCCCGTACGCGGCGTGAGTCAGAACCGCTCCGATTTCGGTCATCCGATGGACCCGCGTGATGTACATGCGGGCATCCGGCATGGCGGCCCAGGAGTCGTGGAGGTATGTCGTCATGTCGCCCGGCTGAATCGTGGCGATTCGACGACGGTCCACGTTCGCCCAACCCGGCGTCGTCGCCGGGAGTTCATGCCGGTTGAGCGCCTCGTAAGCCCGTGTGACGACGGACCACGTTTCGGCGTACGGCGCCGCCTCCCCGGCGGCGTACCGTGCATCGAGTTCGGCAAGAGCGGAGTCGATGTCGTCGACGTCGAACAGAACCTTGGCTGCGATCAACCCGCCGGCGTCGACCTCGGTGATCTCAAGCGCCTGAACGCTGAATCCAGTGGGCTCTTCGAACCGTATGTGGCTGAGGCACAGTAGATCGCCTCGCACGGCGACAGTTGTCTTGGTGACGGCGGCGCCCGACGCGGCTATCGCACGGATGTTCGCGACCGCGCTCGCGCGATCATCACTTTCGCGACGCAGGCCTTGCCGTCGGTCATCGACACGGGTGTCCTCGGAGAACAGCGCTTCGATCTCGTCCAACCGATTGTCGCCGAAGAGCTCGATCAATCGGTCGTCGGCTCGGATTGCCGCGTTCTCGAACCGCGGAAGCGAACGCGGCCCCTCGAACTGGGCGTGCAGAGCGTCGAGCTCGACGATCGCGGCGTCCAAATCATCGGTGTCAAACCACACCTGCAGCGCGATTCGACCGTTCTCGTCGAGGCCGTACAGCTGGAGCAGCTCGTCTCGGGGCGCGCCGACGCTGTCGTCTTCTGTGCCGATTGCCAATCGGGTGAGTGCCAGACGCTCCCCTCGCACGGCGAGCACGACGTGACTGTGCTGCAACGCACCAATCGCGGGATAAGCCCCTGCGCCCCGCACCCATTCATCGGACGGAAGGGCCTCGCGAGTCATCCCGATCACGTTCCGCCGACTCTCGACGGTCACCCACGGCGCCACCTGATCCTCGAGCTCGTCCCAGGCCTTGCGGTCGAACGCGATATCGAGGCGGCGGAGGGCCTGCACGCAGGCGTTGTCCAGCTCTGCGGGTGGCGCTTGTGGTGGCGATTCCGCGATTGGTAGGTCACGCCCACCAAGAATGCGGCGTGTCTTATCAGCTAGAGCCACAGCACCTTTGAGGTCGTACAGTCCAACTGCCCGCTCGGCGGCGGCTCGTGCTGCCACCGTGTCGCCTGAGATACTCAGCACCGTTGCCAGCGCCAGGCAGGCGTCGCCGTGATCGACAAGAGCGTCGGTGCGGCCGGCCAAGGCGACCGCTTCCTCGGCCACTCGGCGAGCCTCGTCGTGTGCGCCGCTGCGCGCCAAAAGCTGCGCCCGCACCGTGCGCCACGCGATCGAGGCCTTCAATGCATGTCCGGCCAGATGTTCGCTCTCCGTGCACAGTTCATCAGCCTCACTTTCTCTGCCGAGTGCGAGACAAGCTCGGGCCAACTGCGCTGCGCTCTCGGCGGTGTCGGCATCGAGGCGCATCCGGCGAAAACCGTCGTAGGCCCGTCGCAGATACGGCTCGGCGGCCGCGGGTTCGTCGGCGACCAACTCGACGATGCCCGCGAACTGGTCGACCTCGAGCAACGCGTGTCGCATACCGAGTTCGGTGAGCGTCCGTCGTGCCGACTCGATCAGATGACGGCCCGCCGCGGCGCGCCCGCGAAACGCGTCGAGCACGCCCTGGCACCGTGTCGAGGTCGCCTCCACGACCGGCGATCCCGTGGTGATGCGCAGCAGCCGAACCACATCGAGACAGCGCCCGCCTGCGCGGGGCACCGGATTGGGGCCCCACAGCGCGGCCAGCGGCGCACCCGCCAGCACGGCATTCACCCGCCGGTGTTCCTGCGCGCGTCGCGCTGCGGTCAAGGCCTGGTCCAAAGCCTTTTCGCAATCGGCGATCCGCCCGAGCCGCGCTAGGCATCCGGCCCGGACGGTGTGGGCGTTGGCGACCCCCGCGGCGTCGTCGAGTCCCGCCAGTGTCACGGCAGCCGCTTCCACCGCCGACTCGATGTCGTCCAACCGTTCCGGATCGGTCAACATCGAAAGCTGACCGTCAAAACATGTCCCCCAAGCCGCCAGACGGGCGGAATCGCCTGCCGCGTCCAGCAATTGCGAGACCGCCCCCTTCGCGGACACCACGTCACCAGCGGCGAGCAACGCCTCACAGCGTGCGATGAGCAGTTCGGCCTGCACCTGGTCACGGTCGGGAAGCTCGTCGTCGAGCTCATCGAGCGCGTGTAGCGCTCTGTCGTAGTGGTCAGCCGCACCCTCGTACGCCAGCCGCGCCATCGCCTGATCCGCTGCCCGCCGGCAGTAGTGGACAGCCTTGGCCGCATTGCCCGCCCACGCACATTCGAAGTAGTGGTAGGCGAGTTCGCCAAGGAGATCCTCGTCGGCGCCGGGTTCGGCCTCCAGCGTTGCGGCGATGTGCTGATGCAGCCGCATGCGCCGCACCGACGGCAGCTCGGCGAGCAAAGCCTGCCGCACCAGGGCGTGGTTGAACCGGTAACGGCCGCCCTGCTCTTCGAGGACGATGCCGGCTTTGCACGCTTCGTCGAACGCGTCGACGAGGTCCTGATCCATCACCCGCTCGACGAGATCGATCGCGAACCTGCTGCCGACAACCGCGGCCGCAGCCAACGCCTTGTTCGTCTCCGCCGGCAGCCGGGACAGGCGACGGCTCACGGCTTCTCGGACGCCCTGTGGAAGGGTGTTCGGATCCCAATGGCCGCCGCTTTCGTCGACGTGGCGCAGCGCCTCGATGAGAAAAAACGGATTGCCACCCGTCACCGACGCAAGCGCCCGCGCCAATTCCCCGTCGTCGTAACCGGCTTCGACGACGTAGGCGCTGACCTCATCCTCGTCGAGCCCGCCCAGCGCAATGCGGTCGGCGGAGCCGTCACGGTGAAGGTCGGCGAGCATCGCCGCAAGCGGATGGGAGCGATCGAGGTCGGTGCTGCGGTACGTGCCCACGATCTGGACACGTGCCCGCTCGCCGAAGCGCAGAAGATGGCGCATCAGCAGCAGGGTGGGCTTGGCCGCCCAGTGCAGATCATCGAGAACAAGGACGACGGGTGTATCGGCGGAGACGATTTCCAACAGCGCGACCACCGCGTCGAAGAGCGCATAGCGTTCGGTGTCCGGGTCGGCGTGGTGCGGCGCGGACAGATCGGGCAGCACATCGCTGAGGCGGGGAACCAACGGAAGCAACGACTCCACACCACGTAATCCCCGCAGCCGGTTGGCGCCGACGTGGGGCACCAGCGAGCGCAGCGCTTCGGCAAACGGTTGGTAATGCGCGCCGAGATCCTCGTCGCACCGGCCGTAGAGCACCGCGGCGCCCTGCTCGTAGGCCTGACGAGACCACTCCCCGGCCAGCCGTGTCTTCCCGACGCCGGGTTCGCCGGCGATCAACACCGCACGGGTACCCGCCGCCAGCGTCGTCTGCCATGCGCCCAGAAGTCGCCCGAGTTCATCGCCACGCCCGACGAACGGGCCGGGCCCAGCCAGCACACCAGGCAGGGCCGGCCGCTCCAAGGGCTCTTCCGTTGACGCGTCCCGGGATTCGTCGGCGGCCAGCAGACGAAGTTCGAACACGTGCTCTGGGCGCGCGAGGTTGCGTAGCTGACGCGTCCCGAGATCGGCCAGCACGACGTCCTCGGGCAGCGAGTCGATGACGAGTTCGGCCGTGGCCCCCGAGCACAGGATCTGACCGCCGGTCGCCAGCGACCGCAGCCTGGCGGCGCGGTTGACCGCCCTTCCGAAGTAGTCACCGTCGCGAAGCTCGACCTCGCCGGTGTGCAGCGCAATGCGGATACGCATGGGCTGCGCGAGCTTCCAGGGTTCGTGACGAATCGCTTCCTGCAACTCGATGGCGGCCATGGCCGCCGCCGACGGTCGGTCGAACACCGAGAACGTCGCATCACCCTCGCCGCGGGTCTTGATTAGGCGTCCCCCGCGCGATGTCACCACCTGTTCGACGATTTCGTCGTGCCGTGCCAACGCGACCGCCATCGCCTCCGCGTCTGCCTCCCACGCCGCCGTCGACCCCTCGATATCGGTCAGCAAGAACGTCACCGCGCGTGTCACCACCGAAAGGCGCTGTGACACAGGTACGTCCAGTGCACTGTCCTGCGCGACGATGGCCGTTTCCAGCCGGCGAAGGTCCGGTCCGGGCTCGACGCCGAGCTCGTCGACCAAAAGCGAGCGGGCCCGCTGAAAGGCGCCGAGCGCTTCACCCTGCCTGCCCGCACGATAGAGCGCGAGCATCAACTGCCCCCAACGCCGTTCGCGCAGTGGCGCTTCGGCGACGGCGGCTTCGAGCTCACCGATGATCTCCGCGGCGCGACCCGTCGCAAGCACCGCGTCGGCCCGGTCCTCCACCAGCGAGGCATGAGCCTCGAGCCAGCGCGTCTTCTCGGATGATCCACGTGTGCCGTCGGGCAATTCGGGAACACCGCGCCAGAGCGCCAGTGCCTTGTCGAAGTGTGCGACCGCTTGGCCGGCGTCCCCGGCAGCGATCGCGTCGCGCCCCTTGCTGGTTGCCGACTTGTACCGGGTGGCGTCGATCTCGGCCGTGCACACCGTCCACCCGGTTCCCTGTGTGACGATGAAGCCGTCACCGAGGGCCCGCCGAAGTGAAGAGACGTGCGTCTGCAGAGCCTTGGCGGCGGTCCGAGGCGGATCATCGCCCCACAGCAACTCGAGAAGCGCATCGGCGGAGACCACCGTGCCGCCGTGCAATCCGAGCATCGTGAGGATGGCGCGAGGCTTCGCGCCCGGGATGGTGACCGGCAGACCGTACTGCCGGACCTGGAGAGGACCCAGGACCCCCAGCTCCACCTGTTGAAGCGTAATCACGTGTGCATCGTCAGTACGGCGATTCAACAGACGGTCAAGGTCGGGTAAAGGTCTCTGGTTGCATTGTCAAAGACGCTGCGGCCGGCCGGCTGTGGCAAGCTCGGGCTCGTGGACCTACCGCAGCCCGACGCCGATCTTCCGCACCTGGCCGACGTGGTGCCGTCCGTGCTGGCCGCGATGGGAATAGACGGCTTTGACCACCGCATTCCGCTGCGCGACGACATCGCCGGCGCGTGCGTGCTGTTGATCGACGGGCTCGGCGCGCAACTGCTCGACGACCACGTGGCCGACGCGCCGGTGCTGGCCGGTCTGCGAGGGCAGACGCTGCAGGTCGGGTTTCCGTCGACGACGGTCGCCGGGCTTGCGGCGTTGGGAACCGGCTGCCGCTCCGGTGAGCATGGTCTGGTCGGCTACTCGTTCCGACTGCCCGACGTCGGGCTCATCAACCCGCTGCGGTGGCGACCGCATCCGTGGGGCGACGACCTGCGTGACGAGGTGCCGCCGGAGGACGTGCAACCGCACCCGACGGTGTTCGAGCGGGCGACGTCCGCCGGCGTCGCGGTGAACATCATCTCCGGCGCACAGTTCACCAACTCGGGTCTGACGCGGGCCGCACTGCGCGGTGGGCAGTACGTCGGCGTCCAAGCGCTCGGCGATCTCGCATCAAGGGTACGGGAAACCTTGTCCACCAAAGGTTTCTGCTACGCCTACCACAGCGAACTCGACCTGCTCGGTCATTTGTACGGGCCGGGCTCGCCGGCATGGCGAATGCAGTTGCGCCATGTCGATCGGCTGGTGGAGTCGATCTTGGAGGAGATGCCGCCCGGCGGGCTGCTGGCCGTCGTGGCCGACCACGGCATGGTCAACGTCGACTCCGCCGACATCGTCGACATCGATGACCATGACGCGCTGCTCGACGGCGTGGCGGCCGTCGGTGGCGAGCCGCGGGCGCGGCACGTGTACGTCGACGACGGCGCGCTGGACGATGTCCTCACAACCTGGCAGGAGGTGCTGGCCGATGGAGCCTGGGTGGCGTCTCGCGAGCAGGCGATCGACGCCGGGTGGTTCGGTGAGCACGTCAGCGACACGGTCAGGCCACGAATCGGTGACGTGGTGGCCGCTGCGCGCGACTCGGCCGTGATGGTCCGGCGTGAGGTTGAGCCGATGGAGTCGTCACTGATCGGCCATCACGGGTCGCTGACCGTCGCTGAACAGACGGTGCCTCTGCTTCTCGCGTATGGCTGAGAGTGTGTGAGCAACAATATGTTTCGTGGGTAATAGGCGTATTCGATTGGCAGGGTTATCGTTTGGTTACCCCCTGCTGTAGGGCGCCGAAAGCGCGCTACATCCAACGCTATTCGTGAACTGCGCTATAGCGGAAACCGTATGTGAATGCCATCACAGATTTTGCAGGCTGCCAAAACGCTCTGTTAACGTCCGGCCGCGTGTTTGCTATCGCGACGCTGCTGACACTTGTGAACCAGGTGTCGGGCACGCCGTACGTCACTGGCGGGGATTCGCCTGCCGGTACGGACTGCTCGGGCCTGGTCTCGTGGGTCGCCAACGCAGCAACCGGACGACCGATCTATGGCGATCGGTTCCACACCGGAAACATCGAGAACGCCCTGCTGGCGCGCGGGTTCCAATACGGTACTCAACCCGGTGCACTGGTAGTCGGCTGGAACAGCGGCCACACCGCGGTGACATTGCCGGATGGCACGCCAGTGTCCGCCGGTGAAGGCGGCGGGGTGAAGATCGGCGGCGGAGGTGCTTACCAAGAGCAGTTCACCCGGCACATGTTCCTGCCGATGCCGCCGGAGCAGCCGATGCCGCCCGGCGCGCCGCCGGCCCCGGTGGTGCAGATGGGTGCGCAACTTCCACCTGCTCCTGGGATGGCGCCGCCGCCTCCGCCACCGCCACCGCCTCCGCCTGTGGATC
>JBNMRA010000003.1:0-257300 GCA_050205315.1 Mycolicibacterium pulveris
CCCCAACAGCAGCCCCGCCCCCGCCGAAGCGAGCACCGGCCAGCGCACCGCCCGGCGAACAGCCAACGCCAACAACGCGATACCCCACGCCGCCACACCCGCGAAGTAGCCGTCGGCCGACACCGCGATCCAGATCGCCGTCGGCGCCACGGCGACGAACGGCGCCGCCAGCCGCGCCATGTCCTCGGAGGCCAACGCGCGCACCGCAACCAGAATCGCCGCCGCGGCGCTGGAACCCACGAGAAGGCACAGCAGCGCCGCCCACACTCCACCGCCCAGCCCGATGCGGTCCAGCCACACGAACGTCAGCAATGCGCCCGGCGGATGGCCGGACACGTGGGTGATCCACGAATCCGGTTGGTAATCCAAGATTCTGCTGGCGAAGCTGCGCACCGCCTCGGGGATGTCGGTGACCGTCGGTACCTGGCGCAGATACTCGTGGCGGGCGGTGAGCCGCCCGGCGAAGCCGCGCTGCCAGCCGTCGACCATGGCCAGCGAGAACGCCCACGCGCACGCCGTCGCCCAGGTCAGCCACAGCACCGCCGGCCACCGCAGCTGCCCCGCGATGCGCTGCCCCCACAGCACGGCCGCCGCGCCGATCACGATCGCCGGCACCGTGCCCCAGCCGACGTGCGCCTCGAACCACCCGAAGATCGGCGCCGCACCGGCGAACGCTTCGAACCGCTCCGGTGAGGCGTTGATCAGCGGGGTGACGCCGATATCCAGACGCGGCAGCACGAACGCGGCCACCACCAGCGCCACCCCGACCGCGACGGCCACCCATTCCGGCGCGAGCGACCGTCGTTGTACGCGTTTCACCGGCGTGTTGCGTACAGACACGGTCGCTCGCGGGGAAGGGGGTGGGGCCGCATTCAGTAGAGGGTCTTTCGGTAATTGGCCTCGCTGTAGTACTCGTCGAGCTGGGCCTGGCTCCAGTCGTGCCGGATCGCCTTGGCGAGCTGGGCCGCGCTGGGCACCGCGTCGGGCCTCCACGTCGACGGGTCCCACGCATCGGAGCGCAGAAACGCCTTGGCGCAGTGGAAGAACACCTCTTCGATGGCGAGCTCCAGCGCCAGCGTCGGGCGCTTGCCCTGCACCGCCAGCGCGTCGAAGTAGTCGGCATCGGCCAGGATGCGGCCGGTGCCGTTGATGCGCAGCGTGTCACCGCGCCCGGGGATCACGAACAGGGTGCCGACGTGGGGGTTCTGCAGCACGTTGCGGTAGCCGTCGACGCGCTTGTTGCCGCGCCGGTCCGGGATCGCGATCGTGGTGTCGTCGATGACGTGGACGAAGCCGGCCGGATCACCCTTGGGCGACACGTCGACGCGGCCCCGCGCGTCCGTCGTGGCGACGAAGCACAGTGGGGAGTGCGCCAACCATCGCCGCTGCACCGCCGACAGCCGATCCTTGACCTTGTCCGCGACGTACTGGTCGGGCTCCCCGACGATCGCCCGCAGTTCCTCGACGCTTCCGACTTCGCGACGCATCGTCCTATCATGCCCCGCCGCGATTAACCGGTACGGCCGCCGGGTAGCCGATCGGTATGGCACATCATGTGGACGTCGAACCGGAACTCTGGGAGGAGTTTCACCGGGTCGTGAACATGACATCGCGGGAGCTGCTCGACTGGCTGCGCACCCGCTCGGCCGACGAGGGCGCCGAGGAGCTGCCGGACCAGGCGGGCACCAAGACCGGCCGCGCCGTACTCGACATCCTGCAGAAGCGCCGCGTCGACCTGACCGACGAGGACGAACGCGTCATGCGCAAGGTCGTCGACCGCATCCACGCCGAACGCCGCGACGACCTCGAGCCCACCGCGGGCCAGGAGAACTGGCGGCACCGGCTGATGACGATCGGCCACGATCCGCTCAAGCCGCCGCGCTAGCCCCGCTCACTGAACCGGGCCGCCAGTGCGCGACGGTCCACCTTGCCGATGCCGCGCCGCGGCAGCGACGCCACCGCGTGCACCTCCCGCGGTGCGGCGGTGACGTTCAGTGTCTGTGCGACGTGCGCGCGCAACGCGGCCACTGTGGGCGCGGTCTGCCCGGCCGCGACGACGACGGCCGCGGCCACCCGCTGGCCCAGCCGTTCGTCGGGCACCCCGAACACCGCACACTCGGCGACCGCGGGATGTGCCGCCACGGCGGCCTCGACCAGCTGCGGAAACACGGTCAGCCCGCCGGTGCTGATCGCCTCGTCCACCCGGCCGAGGATCGTCAACCGGCCTGAATCATCCACCGCGCCAAGGTCATCGGTGCGAAACCAGCCCGGCTCGGCGAACGGGTCGGGGTGCACCGGGTTGCGGTAGCCCTTCGCGATCGTCGCACCGCCGAGCACCACCCGGGTGTTATCGATGCGCACCCGCACCCCGTCCAGCGCGACGCCGTCGTACACACATCCGCCCGCGGTTTCGCTCATCCCGTAGGTGCGCACCACCGCGACACCGGCCTGGGCGGCGCGCCGCGCCACTCCCTCGGGCAGCGGCCCGCCGCCGACCAGCACCGCGTCCAGCGACGCCAACGCCGCCGCGGCCGCCGGATCTTCCAGCGCCTTGTCGAGCTGCACCGCCACCAGCGAGGCGTAGCGCCGTCCCGAACCCAACGAGGCGATCGCCGAAACCAGTTCGGCCGCATCGAATCCCGGCGCGATCGCCACCGGCGTCGTGCCCGCGACGACGCTGCGCACCAACACCTGCAGTCCCGCCACATGATGAGCGGGCAGCGCCAGCAGCCAGCGGCCCGGACCGCCCAGGCGGGCTTCGGTGGCGTCGGCGCTGGCCGTCAACGCGGCCGCGGTCAGCATCGCGCCCTTGGGCACACCCGTGGTTCCGGACGTGGACACCACGACGGCCACGTCGTCGTCGACCTCGGTGCCGGCGCGCAACGACGTTGTCAACAAAGAGCTTTCGCGCGCATCATAGGCCGGGACCGGCAGCACGGACGTCCGCCCGGCCAGTGCGTCGGCGACGACGGGCAGCAGCGACAGCGCCGAAGCGCCGGACGCGACGGCGACGGGGCGCAGGACGGCTATCCGGACTCCTCGGGGTCTCGGGGGTCGTCGAGCGGCCAGCCCTTGGCGGCCAGCCGGCCGTGCACGCGTTCGACGTCGTCGACCGACGGCAACCCGTCGGTGATCTGGGTGATCAGCACCCCGATGTCGGCGCTGTCGAACTCGCCGCGGTCCATCAACTCCCGCGCGACGGCCTTGACCTCGTCGTCGGTCAGCCGCCGTTTGAGCAGCGCCAGCAACGGAACCCGGTCAGGGCCGGGCACACCCTCGGGATAGCCGTCGGTGATCCACGCGACGATCTTGGTCAGAAACTTGGTCACGGTTACTCACGATGCTACGTGGGCTGCGCACCCAGCAGGTACAGCCCGGTCTGGTGACCGATGAAGTCGCGCGCGATGAACAGCACGCCGATCACCACCGCGACCACCACCACCGCGAACAGCACCCAGCTCAGCGCCACCAGCCTCGGGTTGCGTTGTAGCGCAGCACTTTCGGTGGCGCCGGATCCCGCTGCGTTGAGCCGTACCCCGATCGCGAACAGCGCGGGCAGCCCGGCCCCGATCACCAGGCCGGCAACCAGGATCTTCAGCGCTGCGATGTAGTTGAACCAGTCACTCACGGTTGGTCTCCGGTCATCGGGGTCATACCGGCTCGGGGGTCTTGACCGGTTGCGGCGGCGCGTCGGGCACGCTCGGCAGCGGCACCTGGGCTTGTGCGGTGCCCGCGGTGAGGTTGCCTTCCCAGTCGTTGTTGACGTTCTGGTGGTCGATCGGCGCCTTGCGCGACTGCAGGCAGATCGCCAGCGATGCCGCGACCAGCAGCAGGAACCCGACGCCCGCGCCGGTGTAGCCGCCGATCGCGTTGACCAGCCAGTAGGTGAGCGCGCCGACGAGCCCGGCGGCCGGCACCGTGATCAACCACGCCGACGCCATCCGTCCCGCCACGCCCCAGCGCACCTCCGCACCGCGCCTGCCGACACCGCTGCCCAGGATCGAGCCGGTCGCCACATGGGTGGTCGACAACGAGTAGCCGAAGTGGCTGGACAGCAAAATGATGGCCGCCGAAGAGGATTCGGCCGCCATGCCCTGCGGCGGCTTGATCTCGACGAGGCCCTTGCCCAGCGTGCGGATGATGCGCCAGCCCCCGAGATAGGTGCCGAGCGCGATCGCCACCGCACACGACAGGATCACCCAGAACGGCGGCATCGGATCGGATTGGCTGGCCGAGCCGTAGGCGATCAGCGCCAGAAAGATCACGCCCATCGTCTTCTGCGCGTCGTTGGTGCCGTGCGCCAGCGACACCAGCGCCGCCGAGCCCACCTGGCCGTAGCGGAACCCGCTCTCGGTGCGCTTCTCCGGAACGCCGCGCACCGTGCGGTACACCAGCCAGGTGCCCACCCCCGCGACGACGGTCGCGATCACCGGGGCCAGCACCGCGGGCACCAGCACCTTGGACACCACGCCCTGCCAGATCACGCCGTGGCCGCCGACCGCGGCCAGCATCGCCCCGACCATGCCACCGATCAGCGCGTGCGAGGAACTCGACGGCAACCCGAGCAGCCACGTCAACAGGTTCCACACGATGCCGCCGACCAGCCCGGCGAACACCAGCTCGAGGCTGACCAGGCCCGGATCGATGAGCCCTTTGGCGATCGCCGCGGCCACCGCCGTGGACAGGAACGCGCCGATTAGGTTGAGCACCGCCGACATCGTGACGGCGACCTTCGGCTTGAGCGCACCGCTGGCGATCGAGGTCGCCATCGCGTTGCCGGTGTCATGGAAGCCGTTGGTGAAGTCGAAAGCCAGTGCCGTGATCACGACGATGATCAGCAGAAACAGCTCGAGGCTCACAGTGCGGGTGCTCCGGGTGGCATCTCGTTATCCTCTGTTGTCGCGCCGCAGCGGATGGGTTTCCGGAACCTGCACGAAGATGAGATGCACCCCGTCCGGATCGTGTACATGCATCTCGTGTAAACCCCACGGCTCCTGGCGCGATTCCCGCGCGATCGGCACGCCGCGGGCGGCCAGCTCCTGCTCGGTCGCGTAGACGTCGCGCACTTGCAGCCACATCGCGCCGCCGGCGTTGGGGGTGCCGTGGCCGGCCAGCTCGATAAGCGACTGACCTGCGAAAAAGACGGTACCGCTGCCGTAATCGCGAGCGATGGCCAGGCCCAGCTCGTCGCGGTAGAAGCGCACCGAGCGTTGATAGTCGGCCGGTCGGATGAGCATCCGGCTGGCCAGGATCTCCATACCGATGTGTGTAGCACGTCATCGCCGTGATCCGATCGCGACACCCGGTGCATCACTGGACTCGCCGATCCACGCCGTGCCAGTAGGGCTCGCGCAGCGCGCGCTTGAGCAGTTTGCCGCTCGGATTGCGGGGCAGCTCGGCGGCGAAGTCGACCGATTTGGGCAGCTTGAAGCCGGCCAGCCGGGCACGCGCGAACCGGATCAGCTCGGCCGGTTCGGGGCCGGGGGCCCCCGCGGGTACGACGACGGCCTTGACGGCCTCGCCCCAGGTGTCGTCGGGCACCCCGATGACCGCGACGTCGGCGACCTGGGGATGGGCCATCAGCACGTTCTCCACCTCGGCCGGATACACGTTCTCGCCGCCCGACACGATCATGTCCTTGACCCGGTCGTACAGATACACGTAGCCGTCGTCGTCGAGGTAGCCGACGTCTCCGGTCTTGAGCCAGCCGTCGTCGGTGAGGGTCGCGGCGGTGGCCGCCGGGTTGTTCCAGTAGCCGAGCATGTTCTGCGCCGAACGGGTCCACAGTTCGCCGACGGTGCCGCGGGGCACGTCACAGCCGTCGGCGTCGACGATACGCAGCGAAACCCACGGGTAGGGCTTACCGCACGACCGCAGCAACTCGGCGTCGTGGTCGTCCAATTGCGTTATGGAGCCGGTGGTTTCGGTCATCCCGTAAACCTGGCGCATGTCGCAGTCGAACCGTTCGAGCGCTTTCACCAGCACGTCGTCGGTGATCGGTGACGCGCCGTAGACGATGATGCGCAGGCTCGACAGGTCTGCGGAGTCGATACCGGGGGTGGCCAGCAGCCGCTGGATGACCGCGGGCACCAGCAGCATGTTGGTGATGCGGTGCCGGGTGATCGCGGCCAGGATCGCGTCGGGATCCACGTCGCGCAGCAGCACCGTCGGGCAGCCGACGTACAGGCCGACCAGCGCCCAGCCGGATCCGGCCATGTGGAACAGCGGCATCACGGCCAGGCTCACCGCGTCGGCGCTGAACCGCCAGGTGTCGGCGCACCCGATCGTCTTGGCCATGTAGTTGGCGTTGGTCAGCATCGCGCCCTTGGGTGCGCCCGTCGTTCCGGAGGTGTACATAAGCACCGCGACATCATCGGAAGTCGTTGCGACATAAGGGTCTTCGGCGGGATGTGCGGCCAGCCAGTCGTCGAAGGACGGCCAACGGTCGTGAGCGCCGATGGCCACCACGGTGTGCACGTGCGTCAGCTGGTCGACGATCGCTTCGAGGTGGCCGAAGAACTCGTCGCCCACCACCACCGCAGCGGCGCCGGCGTCGGAGATGACGTGGGCCATCTCGGGGGCGGTCAGCCGCCAGCTCACCGGAACGCCGATCGCACCGAGTTTGGCCAAGCCGCAAAGGACTTCGAAGAACTCGACACCGTTCTTCTCGACGAACGCGACCCGGTCGCCGAACCCGACCCCGGCCGCTCGAAACGCCTGCGCGGCCCGGCTGCTGCGCGCGTCGAGCTCGCCGAACGTGACCGTGCGCCGACCGCAGACCAGCGCGACCGCGTCGGGGCGGTGCGCGGCGTGGCTCCGCACGATGTGGGCGATCGTGGTGACCTCGGGACGCGGCATCGGTGTCAGGGCTGGACCTGCTGGCGCTTCATCAGCGCGTTGAGCCAGTTCGGGGCGACGGTGTCCAACGCCCGTGCCGTCATCGCGATCCGCGGGGCGATCCGCACCGGCCGCTTGCGCGCGGCCAGGATCATCCAGTCGGCGGCCTCGGCCGCGGTCAGCGCGGGCAGGCCCTCGTAGGCCTTGGTCGGCGCGATCATCGGCGTGGCCACCAGCGGGTAGTACAGCGTGGTGGAATGCACGCCGGCGCCCGACCATTCGGTCTCGATCACCCGGCTCACCGTCGACAGCGCGGCCTTCGACGCGTTGTAGACCCCGAACAGCGGGGAGGCTTCGCTGAGCACACCCCAGGTGGACACGTTGATGATGTGGCCCTCGCCGCGCTCGCGCATGCCCGGTGCCAGGCCGCGGATCAGGCGCAGCGGGGAGTAGTAGTTCAGCGTCATCGTGCGCTCGACGTCGTGCCAGCGGTCCAGCGACTCGGCCAGCGGGCGGCGGATCGAGCGGCCGGCGTTGTTGACCAGAATGTCGATGCCGCCCAGCTCGCTTTCGACCTTGGCGACCAGCGCGTCGCAGGCGTCCATGTCCGACAGGTCGCACGCGTGCGCCGTCGCGGTGCCGCCGGCCGCGGTGATGCGTTCCACCACCGCGTCGAGCAGCTCCTGACGTCGCGCGGCCAGCACCACCGTCGCGCCGCGGCGGGCGAATTTCTCGGCGGCCGCCTCGCCGATACCCGATGACGCCCCGGTGAGCAGCACACGCTTACCGCTCAGGTCGACGTCGGCCAGATCCGGCCGGAACATCACCAGCTGCGGGGCCAGCGGCGGCCGCATCGTGGTCAGCACCACCTGTTCGCGCAACCGCTGCAGCGGGCTCTTACTCACGAGTCCGCAGTCTAGATGGTGATTTGTGCACGGTTTCCCGCGCTCACCGCGGGAAACCGTGCACAAGTTCGCTAGAAGTAGCGCGGAAAGTTGCTCCAGTCCGGATCGCGCTTCTCCAGAAACGCGTCGCGGCCCTCGACGGCTTCATCGGTCATATACGCCAAACGCGTTGCCTCACCGGCGAACAGCTGCTGACCCACCAGGCCGTCGTCGGTCAGGTTGAACGCGTACTTGAGCATCCGGATGGCCTGCGGCGACTTGCCGTTGATCTGCGCGGCCCACTCCAGGCCCACCTTCTCCAGATCGGCGTGCTCGATGACCTTGTTGACCGCGCCCATCGCGTGCATCTGCTCGGCCGAATAGGCCTCACCCAGGAAGAAGATCTCGCGGGCGAACTTCTGCCCGACCTGTTTGGCCAGATAGGCGCTGCCGTACCCGCCGTCGAAGCTGCCGACGTCGGCGTCGGTCTGCTTGAAACGCGCATACTCGCGGCTGGCCAGGGTCAGGTCGCACACCGCGTGCAGGCTGTGCCCGCCGCCGGCCGCCCAGCCGTTGACCAGGCAGATCACCGGTTTGGGCATGAACCGGATCAGCCGCTGCACCTCGAGGATGTGCAGCCGGCCCGCCCGCGCGGGATCCACCGTCTCGGCGGTCTCGCCCGAGGCGTACTGGTAGCCGCTGCGACCGCGGATGCGTTGGTCACCGCCCGAACAGAACGCCCAGCCGCCGTCCTTGGGCGACGGGCCGTTGCCGGTCAGCAGCACCACGCCGACGTCCGACGACATCCTGGCGTGGTCGAGCACGCGGTACAGCTCGTCGACGGTGTGCGGCCGAAACGCGTTGCGCACCTCGGGCCGGTCGAAGGCCACCCGCACCGTTGGTTGGGGCACGCCGTCGAGCACATGGCGGTGATAGGTGATGTCGGTCAGCTCGAAACCGGTGACCGGCTGCCAGAGTTTCGGGTCAAAAGGGTTGTCGCTCATGCCTCTATCGTTTCGATGCGGAACAGGGGACACCGGCCTGCCAGCGCCTCGTATTCGTCGGGGTTGGGTCCGGTGACCAGCCCGGCGTTCTTCATGAACCCGACGCCGGTGGGCACCTTGACAGGAAACTCGCGCAGCAGTGGCCGCGCCTCGGCGGGCGGCAGCTCGACGACCCGCACCCGTTCGCTGCGGCGGCCGATGTGCAGGGTCGCCTCGCCGGCCGCGCGCAGGTTGGCCGCCCAGTCCGAGCCGGGCAGCCCGCCGAGCACATACCGCCGGCCGTCGACGGTCATCGGCGTGATCGGCGTGCTGCGCATCTTGCCGCTCTTGCGGCCGCGCACCTCGAGCACGACGGGCCCGTTCTCGCCGAGGATGCCCAGCTTCTGCAGGCCGATCATCACCTTGTTGACGTACTTCAGCCACCACGGCGGCCGGATGCGGGCGCTGTCGGACATGGCCACGACGCTACGTGACCTTGTCGATGCGGAACACCGGCAGGCGGCCGGCCATGCCCTCGAGTTCGTCGGCGGTTCCGGTTTCCAGGATGCCCGCTCGCTTCATCAGGTCGACGCCCACGGCCACCTGGGTCGGGAACTCCCGCAGCACCGGGCGGGCGTCGTCGGCGCCCAGCTCGACCATCCTGACCTGCTCGCGGCGACGGCCCTTGGTCAGCGTGGCCTGCCCGGCGGCGGCGCGCACGTTGGCGACCCAGTCCGCGCCGGGATAGCCGTTGATGACATAGCGTTCGCCGTCGATCTGCATTGGTGTGATCGGGGTGGAGCGTGGTTTGCCGGTTTGTCGACCGGCCACCGTCAGCACCACGGGATCCTCGTGCCGCGAGATCGGGATGCCGAGCCGCAGCATCACCATGACGAGCTTGTTCATGGATTTGAGCCATCGCGGTGGTGCGGTGTGATTGCCGGTCACACTTGAATACTGTAGTCCGCCAGCATTGTTCGCGGGACGTGGCGCGTTCCGGGGCGGCGAGGTCGAACAGCACCGCGCGACCCCCGCACGAAATCGTGCCGACACGCCGCTGCGGGTGCGGTTACGGGTCCGCCCGCGGTGGGAAGGTGATCGGTGATGGCTCATCGTTTGGTTATTGCTTACCGGGAGGGACGCAAGGCGTTCCCGCACACGCTCGTCAACCCATATGCCGGCATCGGAGACCGCGTGGTGGCGCGGATGTGGCGGTTGGGCTGGCAGCGCGCCGCCGAGGAGAACCGCGGCATCCCCAGCGAACAGGAGCGCATCGCGCGGCTGGCGGCGGAGATCGACGCGTTGCTTGACTGATGACGCCGTTGCCGCCCGACCTCGCGGCGCGGGTGGCTGCCCGGCTGGCTCGGCAACACCGCGTCGTACTCGGCATCACCGGCGCGCCGGGAGCGGGGAAGTCGACGCTGGCCGAGGCCGTCGTCGCGGCGTTCGACGCCGCAGCATATGTCCCCGCCGACGGTTTTCATCTCGCCGATGTCGAGTTGGCACGGCTGGGCCGGCTCGACCGCAAGGGCGCGATCGACACGTTCGACGGATACGGCTATCTTGCGCTGCTGCAACGCCTTCGGGCGCAGCCGCCGCACGTCGTGTATGCGCCCGGTTTCCATCGCGATCTCGAGCAGCCGATCGCGGGCAGCATCCCCGTCGCACCCGATGCGCGGCTGATAGTGACCGAAGGTAATTACCTCCTCGACGACGACCCGCCGTGGCCCGCCATCCGCGACCTGCTTGACGAGGTGTGGTTCCTCGATGTCCCGCATGCCGAGCGCTTGCGACGACTTCTCAAGCGCCACATACAGTTCGGCAAGTCCGCCGAGCAGGCGCAGGCTTGGGTGCGCGCGGTCGACGAGCCGAACGCGGCCCGGATTCAGGCCTGCCGGCACAAGGCCGACCTCCTCATTTAGCGCGAGCGTGCGAGTCTGAGGCCGACACGCCGACAAAATGCCGAAGTTCACGCACGCTCGCGGCGTCAGATCCCGCGAAGCACCCCGACCATGTCGTTCGTCGACCACAGGTTCAGGAAGTTCGTCATCATCAGCAGGCGGCTGCGGGCCTGCTCGTTGTCGGCGATCCGCGCGTCGAAGCGGTCGGGCACCGGTTCGGGGAGCAGCTTCAACAGGTACGACGGCACGTCGAGCAGCCAGGCCAGCCCCATCACCGCGACGTAGAGCAGCAGATGCCGCTTGACCGTGGCCGCTTCCAACGCCGGCCCGCCGGCCGAGCGGAACGCCGCGAGGAAGCCGTCGAGCAGCGCATCGAAATGCTGATTCCACATCTCGGTCTCCGCGCTGCACATCGCACCCCAGAGCACCATGGCCAGGTTCATCTGGCCGACGCACCCCCAGTCCAACAGCCCGCATTCGAGATGGCCGTCCGGGCGACGCCAGAACCACGCGTTGTCGACGTTGGCGTTCCAATGACACAGCGCGACGTAGTCGGGGTCCTCGGCCAGGTGTCGCCAGATCGTGGCTTCGGATTCGGGGAAGGCGGTCACCTCATTGCGCAGCCGCGCAACGAATTTCGGGTCACGTAGGTCGTCGGGCAGCAGGCTCGGGTGCGCGACGGCGAAGTCGGCGAGTCGGTCGACGCGGCGCTGCAGCTGCTCGGCGGTGTAGGGCGCACGTTGCCCGACCGACAGCCGCTGCATGTCGACCGGGAACTGCTCGACGAGCTCGGCGGGCAGCCGACCGGCCTTGTGGGTACCGGCGAGCCGGCCGAGCGCACCCAGCAACGCCTCGTAGTGGCCGACGGGGTCGGGCATGGTGTAGTCCATGCACTTGTCGTAGTGCGCCTCGATACCGTTGGCGCCGTAAGGAATTCGCTCGCTAATCAGCACCCCGGTGCCCGACGGCGCGTGGTAGTCGGCGAACAGGCAGTCCGGCACCGTGATCGGAAAGCCCGGCATGCGCGACAACAGCGCGAAGCGGACCTCGAACTCCATCTGCGTGCGCCCGCCGTCGCGCGCGGCGTCGTCGAAGTCGCGTGAGAACTTGACGAACAGGTCGGTCGGTAGCCCATCAGCGCCGGAGTAGTCGACCGACAGCAGCGCCTTGCGGCCGGTGCTGCCGCCGCGGAACTCCCGTAACTCGGTGACCGCGGCGACGCGGGCATCCGCGGTCAGCGCCCCGGAGCGGCGGAACGCTTCGGTCAAAAACGGTGCCCCGCCGGCACGCAACGCGTCGGCGTGCGCGGGCATGTCGATGCCGAGATAGTCCCCGCGCACCCAGCCGTCGTCGTTCATCGGTGCTCACCTCCTCACCGCGAGCGTGCGCAAACTCGCGGATTTTGTCGGCGTGTCGCCCTCTGACACGCACGCTCGCGCCCAAAGGAGCACCAAGAACTCAGCCGACGGCGCGGTCGGAACCCTCCCAGAACTGTGCGCGCACCGCCTTCTTATCGGGCTTGCCCAACGCGGTCACCGGCACCGAGTCGACGACGATCACCTGCTTGGGGGACTGCACCGAACCCTTGCGCTCCTTGACCGACGCCTGGATCTCAGCCGTCATCCGGGCCACCGCCTCCTCGGACCGGTCGGCGTCGGGCCGCAGCACGACCACCGCCGTCACCGCCTCGCCCCACTTCTCGTCGGGCGTACCGATCACACACACCTGCGCGACCGAGGGATGTTCGGCCACAACATCTTCCACCTCGCGCGGAAACACGTTGAACCCGCCGGTGACGATCATGTCCTTGGTCCGGTCGACGATGTAGTAGAAGCCGTCGGAGTCCTCGCGGGCCAGGTCGCCGGTGTGCATCCAGCCATCCCGGAAAGTCTCTGCCGTGGCTTCCGGCTTGTTCCAATAACCACCGGACACCAGCGGCCCGGACACACAGATCTCGCCGACCTCGCCTTGGGGCACCGGGTTGCCGTCCGCGTCCAGCAGCGCCACCCGGGCGAACAGCGTCGGGCGTCCGCACGACGTCAACCGCTTCTCGTCGTGGTCACCCTTGGCCAGATAGGTGATCACCATCGGGGCCTCGGACTGGCCGTAGTACTGGGCGAAGATCGGCCCGAAGCGGCGGATCGCCTCGGCCAGCCGCACCGGGTTCATCGCCGACGCGCCGTAGTAGACCGTCTCCAGCGACGACAGGTCGCGGGTGTGCGAATCGGGGTGATCCATCAGCGCATAGATCATCGAGGGCACCAGCATCGTGGCGGTGATGCGCTGCTCCTCGATCACCCGCAGCACCTCGGCGGGGTCGAATTTGGACAGCACGACCATCTCGCCGCCCTTGACGATCGTCGGCACGAAAAACGCCGCCCCGGCATGCGAAAGCGGCGTGCACATCAGGAATTTCGGGTTTTCGGGCCATTCCCACTCGGCCAGCTGGATCGTGGTCATCGCGGTGATCGACTGCACCGTGCCCATCACGCCCTTGGGCTTACCGGTGGTGCCGCCGGTGTAGGCCATCCCGCCGATGTGGTCGGGCGGCAGGTCCGCGGCCACCAGCGGGCGCGGCGCGTACTTCTCGGCTTCGGCGGTCAGGTCCACCGCGACGCCGGTCAGCGCTTGGGGCACCGGCCCGATGGTGAGGATCTGCTTGAGCGACGGCACCTTCTCCAATAGACCCAGCGCCCGTTCGACGAACATCGGCACCGGGTCGATGATCAGCGACGAGATGCCGGCGTCGTCGAGGACGTAGGCGTGGTCGTCGAGCGAGCCGAGCGGATGTAGCGCGGTGCGGCGGTAGCCCTGGGTCTGCCCGGCGCCGATGATCATCAGCACCTCGGGACGGTTCAGCGACAGCAGGCCCACGGCCGCCCCGGTGCCCGCGCCCAGCGCCTCGAACGCCTGAATGTACTGGCTGATGCGGTCGGCGAGTTCGCCGCCGGTCAGCGTGGTCTCGCCGAGGAACAGCACCGGCTTGTCCTTGTTGCGCTTGAGCGCCCCGACGGTGAGGTGCCCGGAGTGGATGGGGTGGCGCAGCAGGTCCACCGACGAGCGCTCGCGCGAGGAGTCAACAGCCTGGGTCATGGCCATCAGACTAGAACGTGTTGCAGAATGCCGGTTCCGGTACCCCACGCCGGCAGGCCACCGTGGCCCGCGCCTCCGCAAACTACTTCCGTTGACGGGCGCGACAATTCGGTGTCGGAAAAACGCCACGTGAACGCGGGCTTCGGCCTGCCCCGGCATCCTCGATCGGTAGCCGCCGGGGGTATTCCGCAATTCTGCAGACTCGGCATTAGTTAATGTGCATACTCATCAGACTGAGGTGGGATCACTGAAGCCCATGGTGGCCCACCGGGGGTGGTCGGTTACGCCAAGTCGGCGAAGTCAAGTGAATATGCTGCATCTGTCCGCAGACTTAGGATTGCGGCGAACACGGACGTGAGGCATTAAGTTAATGACGATTCGGAACTATGGCGCGTAGTGACAGCGTCGAGGTCATCGGCGATTGGGCTGGTGGCTACGTCAAACGTCACCCCGTGGCTTCGCTGGCGACCGCCGGTGACCAGTTCGTTTTGGGTGTGCGGACGGTGCAGTACTTCTTCATCGACCTGTTCACCGGCCGATTCCAGTGGCGGGAGTTCATCCGGCAGGGCGCGTTCATGGCAGGTACGGCCGTGCTGCCCACGGTGCTCGTCGCCCTGCCGATCGGCGTCACGCTGTCCATTCAGTTCGCGCTGCTGGCCGGTCAGGTCGGGGCCACCTCGTTGGCCGGGGCCGCCAGCGGGTTGGCCGTCATCCGGCAGGCGGCATCGCTGACCGCGGCGATCCTGATGGCCGCGGCCGTCGGTTCGGCGATCACCGCCGATCTCGGATCCCGCAAGATGCGCGACGAGACCGACGCGATGGAAGTCATGGGCGTTTCGGTGATCCGGCGCCTCGTCGTCCCGCGGTTCGCCGCCGCGATCATGGTCGGCGTCGCGTTGACCGGCGTGGTCTGCTTTGTCGGGTTCCTCGCCAGCTACCTGTTCAACGTGTACTTCCAGAACGGCGCACCCGGCAGCTTCGTGGCCACCTTCGCGTCGTTCACGACGACGGGCGACATGGTCGTGGCCCTGGTGAAGGCGGTGGTCTTCGGCGCGATCGTGGCCGTGGTGTCCTGCCAGAAGGGTTTGGCCACCCAGGGCGGCCCCACCGGCGTCGCGAACTCGGTCAACGCCGCCGTCGTCGAATCGATCCTGATCCTGATGGTCGTCAACGTCGGGATCAGCCAGCTCTACATCATGTTGTTCCCGCGGGTCGGGCTCTGATGGCGTCGACGTTCGTCCCGCCGGTACTGGCGCCGTTTGTCCGGCTCTACGGCAAGGCCACGCCACCGATCGCCCGGCTCGGCCACATGCTGGTGTTCTTCGCCCGCGCGCTCGCGGCGATTCCGGTGGCGCTGCGGCACTATCGCGCCGAGTTCGTCCGACTGCTGTCCGATATTGCGTGGGGCAACGGCTCGCTGGTGGTGGGCGGCGGAACCGCGGGCGTGGCGATCGTGCTCGGCATCACCGTCGGCGCGCTGGTCGGCATCGAGGGGTACAACTTCCTCGACCTGCTGGGGCTGGGTCCGGCGACGGGCATCATCTCCTCGCTGGTGAACACCCGCGAGCTCGCCCCGATCGCGCTGTCGCTGGCGTTCGCCACCCAGGCCGGCTGCCGGTTCACCGCGCAGCTGGGGTCCATGCGGATCGCCGAGGAGATCGACGCGCTGGAGTCGCTGGCGATCCGGCCCATCCCGTATCTGGTGACCACGCGGCTGATGGCCTCGGTGGTCGTGGTGATTCCGCTCTACGTCGTGTGCCTGGCGGTCAGCTACCTGACCACACAGGTCGTCGTGTATGTCATCAGCGGCGGATCGACCGGCTCATACCTGCACTACTTCACCCTGATGCTGTCGGGGCAGGACATGTTCTATTCGTTGCTCAAGGCGATCATCTTCGTGTGGATCGCCACGACGATCCAGTGCTACTACGGTTTCTATGCCGCGGGCGGACCCGAGGGCGTCGGGGTGGCCGCCGGACACGCCATGCGGGCCAGCATCACGGTGGTGATCATCGTCAACATGCTGCTGACCATGGCGCTGTGGAATGTTGACTCCGGAGCGAGGTTCGGCGGTTAGTGCCCAACTCCTTTGACCTCGACGGCCGCGGCCCCACCGATCGCCAGCTGATCGGTGGGGGAATCGTCGTTGTCCTTGTGGCCGCGTTGATCACGGGCGTCCTGTTGGTCAAGTCGACGGGGCGGCTGGATCCGTTCGTGCGCGTCGTCGCGAACCTCGTCAACGTCGGCGACGGGCTGCCGCAACGCTCCGACGTGAAGTATCACGGCGTGCTCGTCGGCGCCGTCGAAAGCGTCACGCCCGCCGCCAACGGCGAACCCAACTACGTCCACATCAACCTCGACCCGCACTACGCGAAGTCGATACCGGCCACCGTCACCGCCCGCGTGGTGCCGTCCAATGTGTTCGCGGTGTCGTCGGTGCAGCTCGTGGACCATGACGGGAGCGAGGGGCCGCCGATCCAGGCGGGGGCGCACATCCCGGAGGACACCGAACTGCCGACCGTGTTGTTCCAGACGACGATCAGCAAGCTGCGCGACATCCTGGCCGCCACCGGGCGCGGCCGCGAGGACAAGACGGTGGGCATCCTGGCCGCGGTGAACGAGGCCACCGAAGATCGCCGCACCGAGCTGCTGGCCAGCGGCGCGCAGCTCAACCGGATGCTCGACGAGGTCGATGCGATCGTGGCGAAAGACCCTGGCCCGACGACGGTTTCGGCGCTCATCGACGCCACCAGGGGACTGCGCGCGACCGCGCCGGAGTTGATCGACGCGCTGCACATGGCCGTCGAGCCGATGCAGACCCTGGTCGAGCAGCGCGCCCAACTCGACGCGCTGGTCACCGGCGGGCTACACACCGTCGGCACCACGCACACCGCGCTGCACAACCACACCGACCGGATGGTCAAGATCACCTCCGAGCTGACCCCGGTGATGGGCATCCTCGCCGACACCTCGCACCACTGGCTGCCGGCGTTCATCAAGCTGAACGGCTTGTCCGACAAGTTCTTCGAAGAGGTGTGGCGGCCCGAGCGCAACGTCGGCAACATGCGGATGAACCTCTCGTTCACGCCGACCTACACCTACACCCGAGCCGACTGCCCGCGCTACGGAGAGCTGAAGGGACCGAGCTGCTACACCGCGCCGCTGGTCGTCACCCGGCCCGAGTTGCCCGACGTGTTGCTGCCGCAGAACTATCAACCGCCCAAGGACCTGGCGCCGCCGCCCGGCACCATCCTCGGTGAGAGCGGGAACCTGATCGCGGTGGGTCCGCCGCTGGTCAACCCGAACCCCAGCCTGGCGGACCCGAATCCGCCGCTGCCGCCGTGGATGTCGCCCGCACCGCCGGTACCGGACACGGCCAACGACGCGCTGGTGCCGATCCCACCGCCGGCGGAGAACCAGTCCCCGCTCGCGCCGGTGGCACCTAAACCGAACGATCCGCCGCCGGCCCCCGCGCCGCCACCGCCCGCGCCCCGGCCGATACCGCTGCCCGCTGAAGCCGCGCCGGCGTCATTTGGCGGCAACGTCGGTCCCGTCGGCAGCACCCACGAACGCGCGGCGCTCAGCGTCATCACCGGCCAACCGGCCACCGCGGCAACACAATTGCTGCTCGGCCCGGTGGCGCGCGGGACCACAGTCTCCTCGGCCTCCCCGGCCGAACCGCCCGAACCGACCGCCGGAGAGGAGCCCCGATGAAGACCCGCGGCGCGCTGATCGGGCTGTCGTTGTTCATGGTGGTGGCCGTGACGTTGACGTGGCTGGTCTACGTCACGCTGCGCCGCGACGTGTCCGGAACCACGACCCCCTACGCGGCGGTGTTCACCGACGTGTTCGGGTTGCGCGAGGGCGACGACGTGCGGATGGCCGGCGTGCGCGTCGGCCGGGTGGAAAGCATTGACCTGGACGGTAAACACGCCAAGGTGTCGTTCGTGGTGCAGAGCGACCAGCAGTTGCTGGGCACCACGGTCGCCTCGGTGACGTATCAAAACATCGTCGGGCAGCGGTATCTCGGGCTGTCGCTGGGCAGCATGGGCGAGCCCGAACCGCTGCCGCCGGGCAGCGTCATCCCCGTCGAACAAACCGATCCGTCGTTCGACGTCGGGCGGTTGCTCAACGGATACGAGCCGCTGTTCAGCGTTCTGGACCCGCGCCACGCCGACAACCTCACCAAGGGCGTCATCCAGTCGCTGCAGGGCGACCAGGGGTCGATCACCGCGCTGGTCGACCAGACTGCGCAGCTGACCGATGCGTTCGCCGGCCAGGACGAGGAACTCGGCGGGGTGATCACCGACCTCAACCTGGTGGTCGCCAACCTCGCCAGGCACAACGACGACCTCGACCACATCGTCGGCGAAGCCCAATCGGTGGTGTCGACCTTCGACGCGCGACGACCCCAGCTCGTGGACTCCATGGGCTCGATGGCGAAGGTGGTGCGTCAGCTGTCGACGATCTCCGACGAGGTGTACCCGCCGCTGAACGAACTCGTCCAGCGGCAACCGGGTTTCGCCAAACACATGCTCGGTATCGAACCGCAGCTGGCGTTCGTCGGCGCCAACCTGCCGCTGATGCTCAAGGGATTCGCCCGCATCACCAGCGAGGGCACCTACGCCAACGCCTACGCGTGCAACCTGGACGGCACCGCGTTCTTCCCGGGGCTCAACGATGTGACCCCGATCGTGGTCGACGCCGCCACCCCCGGAAACAAAGCCCGCTACACCCCCAAGTGCAGGTCGATGACCAATGGCTAAGCCAACATTCAAGGGCCGACGCCCGCTGGAGAGCTACAGCAAGACATGGCTGGGCGTCGTCGCGGTCGTGATGGTCTCGGTACTCGTCGGCGCGCTGCTGCTGGTGCGGGTCGCCGACGTCGGCTACCGCCACTACACCGCGCGTTTCCTGCAGGCCGCCGCGCTGCAGCCGGGCAACCCGATCACCGTGGCAGGTATCCCGGTGGGCGAAGTCAAGAGCATGGAGCTCAAAGGGGACCACGTCGAGGCGGGCCTGAAGGTGCGTGACGACGTGGTGCTGGGCGAGGACTCCCGCGCCTCGATCAAGATCACGACGATCCTGGGCTCGCGCTACCTCGCGCTGTACCCCGACGGCCCAGGGTCGTTGCCGAACAACACATTCGACATCACCCACACCGAGGTGCCCTACGATCTGCAGGAGGCGTTGTCCGACGTCACCACCACCTATGAGCAGGTCGACTCCGATCAGTTCGCCGAGACGCTGGCCGTCCTCGGCAAGCAACTGGAGACGCTGCCCCCAGTAGTCCCGCAGGCGCTGGAGAACACCCACACGCTGTCGACGATCATCGCCGAGCGCCGTGACCAGCTCGGTGAACTGCTCGAGACGACCGAGGTGGTCAGCACCACCTTGCGCCGCCAGCAGTCGACCATCGGCAACCTGGTCAACCAGGGCAACTCGTTGCTCGGCGAGTTCGTCGCACGCCGCGCCACCTTCCACGCCATGATGGACTCGCTGACGAATCTCGTACAAACGTTGAGCAGCATCGTCATCGACGATCGCCCCGAGCTGGAGGAGTTGCTGAGCAACCTGCGTGAGCTGTCCACCCTGCTCGCCAAGAACGACGGCATGGTGCGCAGCATCCTGCAAACCGGGCCGATCGCCTTGCGCGGTATCGCCAACATCACCGGCACCGGCAACGCCATCGACTTCAACGCCTCCAGCGGCCTTTTGGTCGACTCCTGGATGTGCGCGATCAGCGGGCGGGCCAAGCAATTCTCGATGATCGAGTATTACCAGGACTGCAAATGAGAACCGCCAGAAGCCGGATCATCGCGATCGTCGCCGTCGGGCTGGCCGCGGTGCTGGTGCTCGCCGTGCTGGTGGGCAAGTTCGCCAAGGACCAGCTCGACACCATCACCGTCACCGCCCAATTCGACAGCGCGGCAGGCCTTTACGAGGGCAACGTGGTCGCCGTTCTCGGGATGCCGGTCGGCAAGGTCACCAAGATCACCCCGAAGGGCAGCTACGTCGAGGTCGACTTCACCGTCGACAAGGATGTGAAGGTGCCCGCCGACGTGCAGGCGGCCACCATCTCGAACTCGATCCTGACCGATCGCCAGATCGAGCTGACCCCGCCGTATCAGGACGGGCCCACCCTGCAGAACCACGACACCATCGGCTTGAACCGCACCCGCACCCCGGTCGAATTCGCCCAGGTGCTCAATGTTCTCGACAAACTCGCCGTCTCACTGCGCGGTGACGGAAAAGGCAACGGGCCGATCGCCGACGTGGTCGACGCCAGCGCCGCGATCGTCGACGGTAACGGCCAGCAGATGAAGGATGCCTTGGGGGAGCTGTCGAATGCGTTGCGGCTCAGCTCGGACCGCGGCACGGTGACCAAAGATCAGTTGACGACGATCGTGCGCAACGTCAGCTCACTGTCGGAGGCGGCGGCCCGCAACGACGAGATGATGCGCGAGTTCGGTTCGTCGATACGGGCGCTGAGCCAGATCCTCGCCGACGAGCGGCTCGGCACCGGCACCACCGGCAAGAAGATCAACGAGGTGCTGACCCACACCGGTGAGGTGCTGGCGACCCACCGCGAGACCATCAAGGAGTTGGTCGCCAACGGCGACGTCGTGTTGAACACCACCGTCGAGCACGAGCGCGATCTCAAGGAGTTCCTCGACGTCGCGCCGATGACGCTGGACAACCTGTACAACGTCGCCGACGAGAAGAACGGGGCGCTGCGGGTCAAGGTCGTCACGGACAAGGTGCTGTTCGACAACCAGGTGATCAAGGAGGTCTGCAACATGATGGGCCTGCGGCAACTGGGTTGCAGCACAGGCACAATGCAGGACTTCGGACCGGACTTCGGGTTGACCTACATGCTCGAGGGGCTCGCGGCGATGGGGCAGAAGTGATGACGGCCGCGCGGAACCGACGACGCGTCGCCGCCGCCCTGGCGGTGACGACCTGCCTCACCGCCTCCGGTTGTGCCACCGACGGTTTGGCCAGCCTGCCGCTGCCGGCACCCAGTGTGGGCGCCGAGGGGTACCAGATCACCGCGGTGTTCTCCAACGCGCTGAACTTGCCCGCGAGCGCGAAGGTCAAGCTGGCCGGCGCCGACATCGGCCAGATGGAGTCGATGGTCGCGCGCAACTACACCGCGGTGACCACGCTGCGGATCATGGACGGGGTGCAGCTGCCGCAGGGCAGCACCGCCGAGTTGCGTTCCGCCACACCGCTGGGCGATGTGTTCGTGGCGATCAAACCGCCGACGACGGTCGCCCCTGGCACGCCGTTGCTCAAGGACGGCGACACCATCGGGCTGGAGTCGACGTCGGCGGCGGCCACCGTCGAATCGGTGTTGGGGTCGGCGGCGATCCTGGTCAACGGCGGTGCGGTGCGCAACTTCACCAACATCATCAACGGGCTGGGTAAGGCGACCGGGGACCAGGGCGAAGCGTTCGGCACCCTGATCCGCAAAACCAACCACACGCTGGGCACGCTCAACGCGCGCTCCGAACAGATCTCGACCGCGATGACGGAGACGTCGCGGTTGTCCAGCGAGATTGCCGCCAAGAACCAGGTGCTCAGCGACGTGATGGCACAAGCTCGTCCGGCCACCGACACCCTGGCGGGCCACACCACTCAGATCGCCGACCTCGTCGAGCAACTCGGCGATGTGTCCGGTCAGATGCGCAAGTTTCCGTCCATCGCCGGCACCGACACCAGCGGCCGCAGTGTGATCGCCGACGCCAACACCATCGCGGCCGCGTGGAACGACGTGGCGCTGGCCCCGGACGCCACGCTGTATGCGCTCAACCGGCTGATGCCGCCGTTCATCAAGACCATGACGAGCAACGCGATCGCGTTGGACGCCAGCGTCGACCGGCTCGTGCTGGGCTCCATCCCCGACATCGGATACGCGGGTGATCCCGGGTTGCACGGGCCGAAACGACACAACTGGCATCAGCTGGTGGGCACGTTGAAGTACACGCTGTGGCGGCTGCAGGAAAGGATCGTCGGCAAGGGACCCGGCGTGCCGCAGGTCCCGGTGATTCCCAGCCCGACCGAACCCGGCGAGATCATCGTGGCGCCTGGGGTTCAGCAGGCCGCCCCGCCACCGCCCGCGGCGCCGCATGGACCGCCGCCGGAGGCGCCGCCGCCGTCGGCGCCGTTACCCGCGGAGGCACCACGATGATCGGCAGAGCCGCGGACCGGATCGTCGGACTCGTGCGGTTCGGCTACCGCCGGCGCGCCTGGCTGTCGTCGATCGCGCTGGTCCTGACGCTGGTGGTCGCCACCGCGTACTTGATGTTCGGCGCGTTACGGGTCAACCCGTTCGCCGACAGCTACCAGCTGACCGTGGCGTTGCCCGAATCGGCGGGGCTGCTGCCCAGCCAGGACGTGACGCTGCGGGGTGTGCAGATCGGACGCGTCGAGCGGCTCGACATCACCCCGGACGGGGTGAACGCGGTGGTGAACGTCAAGTCGTCGGTGCAGATCCCGCAATCGGCGGACGTGCGGGTGTCGGGGTTGTCGCCGGCCGGTGAGCAGTACATCGACTTCGTCCCCGACGGCGAGTCGGGCCCGTATCTGGCCGACGGCGCCGTGATCGGCCAGGACCGGGCCACCGTGCCGGTCAGCCTGGCCGAGCTGCTGGCCAACGCCGACGGGGCGCTGGCACAGGCCGACACCGAAAAGCTCGAACTGCTGCGCAGAGAACTGAGCATGAGCGAGGCCGGCCCGCAGAAACTCGCCGACATCGTCGACGGCGGCACGTTCCTGTTGTCGACCCTGGATTCGGTGCTGCCCGAGACCAGCTCGCTGTTGCGCACCAGCCGGGTGGTGTTCACGATGGTGGCCGACAAGAACGCCGGAATCGACGTCGCCTCAGACAATCTCAGCGAAAGCTTCGCCGGCATCAACAGGATGCGCGAGGGCTATCGGCGACTGACCAACCAGACACCCGGCGTCCTCAATGACGTCGACGCGCTGTTCGTCGACAACTCCGACACCATGGTGCAGTTGCTGGGCAACCTGACCACCACCTCGCGGCTGCTCTATCTGCGGGTGCCTGCGCTCAACGCGCTGTTCCCGGACTACCGCACGTCGGTGCTGGATGCGCTCGGCGCCGCGATGCACGACGGCGGGCTGTGGGGGACCGCGGAGATCTATCCGCGCTACACCTGCGACTACGGCACGCCGAAGCTGCCGCCGTCGGCGGCGGACTACCCGGAGCCGTTCATGTACACCTACTGCCGCGACGACCATCCCGGCGTCCTGGTTCGCGGGGCGAAGAACGCGCCGCGGCCCGCCGACGATCACACTGCCGGGCCGCCGGCCGGTGCCGATCTCGGCCGGCAGACCGATCCAACCCCGAAGGGCCGCTACACGATCCCGACGCCCTACGGTGGCCCAACGCTTCCGATCGAGCCGCCCCGCTGACCCGAGCATGTCTGCTAGGAGATGATGATGTCTGTGAGCACCGACAAAGACCACGACGCCGGCGACGAGGCCGACGTCGTCGACGCGGCCGAAGCCACCGAAGAAGTTAACGCAGAAGCTGACGCCGAGCCCGACGAGAAAGCCAAGGCCGACGACCAAGAACAACCCACCGCACGCAAGTGGCGCCGCTACGTGCTGCCGGGTGCTGTGGTGGCGGCATTCGTGGTGGTCCTCGCGGCCGCCGGATACCTGGGTTGGCAACTGTGGCAGGAACGTCAGGTCGCGCAGGCCGGACAGGACGCGCGGCAGGCGGCGACCGAATACGCCCAGGTGTTGACGAGCATCGATTCGGCGAAGGTCGACGAGAACTTCGACGCGGTGCTCGACGGGGCCACCGGTGAGTTCAAGGACATGTACTCGCAGTCCAGCGAGCAGTTGCGGCAGTTGCTGATCGACAACAAGGCATCGGCACACGGGGTCGTGCTGGAATCGGCTGTGCAGTCGGCGACCAAGGACGAGGCGGTCATCCTGCTGTTCGTCGACCAGTCGGTCACCAACACCAACGTGCCCGACCCGCGCATCGACCGCAGCCGCATCAAGATGACCATGGAGTACGCCGACGGGCGTTGGCGCGCAAGTAAAGTCGAATTGCCATGACGCGCCTGGCGAGTGCGGTCGCCGCGTCGCTGATCGCCGCCACGCTGGCCGCCGCTCCGGCCGCGAACGCGTCGGCGCCCGCATTCTGTGACGAGCTCGGCGGGCAGTGGGACGGGCAGTTCTGCAGCACGTCGGTGGTTTCGGAGCGCAAAGCGACCCGCAACATCAAGATGGCGTTGCCCGGCGATCTGGTGAACAACCCCACGATCCGGGAGTACCTGACCAACCTGATGAACAACTGGCGCGACGCCGCGACGAAGACGGTCCAGGACAGTTTCGGCGAGCAGCACTTCCAGATCTTTCATCACGGCGACGCGATGACGGTCGTGTTCCACGAGATGTACTCGGGCACCGTCGGTACCAACGCGCTCGCCCACCCGAACGCGCCGATCATCAACGACGCCTACCGCACCTTCACCTTCGCCGGCGGGCGCCAGCTGCAACTGGCCGATCTGTTCAAACCGGGCGTCGACCACATGGCCGAGATCCCGCGCCTGGGTGCGCCGTTCATCGTCGCTGCCCTCGATGCCGCACCGCCGCCGCACCAGCCCGGCACCTATCCGTTCACCCCGGACCGCTGGACCCCGGACAAGGTCTATTCCGGCGCATACAAGGCGTGGGCGCTGACACCCGACGAACTGCTCATCTACATGCCGGACTATCCGGTGGCCCGCGATCGCCCGATCAACTTCAGCCCGGGGCTCATGCAGTGGTGGATGGACGGCGGCACCGTCCAGGCGCGTATCCCGCTCACCGCGTTGGCGCCGGTCCTGCGCCCCGAGTTCGGCGGCGCCTAGCCATGTTTCGCTGGGTGGCGATGGTGGTGGCCGGGCTTCTGCTCGTCGCGGCCCCGCCCAGCCAGGCCGAACCGGCTGCGCCGACACTGCCGGTGTTCACCCCGTACCCGTCGGACTGGCAGCCCGACTACTCGGTGTTTCCGTACAACCTCTGGCAGATCCGGGTCACCCCGGAACAGATCACCGCGCAACGTGATTCGTGTCAGTGGTTCAACGCCCAGTACGACCAGCTGATGGGGCAGGTGTACGGGTTCAAGCTTTTCCTGGCCGAGCAGGGTGACTACTGGACCAGGCCCGGGGTGACCGAGGCCGGCGACGTCGTCGCCGCCAACCTCGACCAGTCCGCGGCGTTCCTCGAGCCCCGCGCACACACGCTGTTCATCATCAACTACCCCGATCAAAGCGAGTATTCGCCGCTGTTCCACGGGGATTCGATCTACCGGCTGTGGTATCAGTTCACCCAGATCAGCGACAAGATCAAGAAGCGGATGCCGTCCGGGCAGATCAACGCCAACATCGCGACCGCCAACGTCTACGGCACCGTGATCCGCGACTCCGGGGTATGCGCGGGAGCC
Source organism: Mycolicibacterium pulveris (assembly GCA_050205315.1). Classification (GTDB taxonomy): domain Bacteria; phylum Actinomycetota; class Actinomycetes; order Mycobacteriales; family Mycobacteriaceae; genus Mycobacterium; species Mycobacterium pulveris_A. The sequence continues at coordinate 25,169 of JBNMRA010000003.1, forward strand.
TGACCCCTAGCCCAGCCGGTCGGCCTCGGCTCGTGCCTGCGCGGCGAGCTTCTCGGCCAGTTCCGCCTTCCACCGGATCTCCTTCTTGACCCACGGATTGTCCTGCGGAAACTCCTCGGTCTCGGCCACCCGGCGCACCTCGATTTTGACGCCCTTGCCCAGCGGCACCTTCGTCGCCCACCGCTTGGCCTCCTCCTTCGAGGACACCTCGAGGATCCAGAACCCGTTGAACAGCTCGGTTTCGGGGGAGGGTCCGTCGGTGACGACCGGCGGATCGGCGTCGAAGTCGACGACGAAACCCTCCTCGGGCCCGGTCAGGCCCTCACCGGCGCGCAGGACGCCGGCGTTGATCAGCTCCTCGTTGAAGCGGCCCATCGACTCGAGAACCTGGTCGAAGTCGATCTCGGCCGCCGCCATCGCGGCCTCGGCTTCGGGGCCGGACCGCATGATCAGCATGTAACGCGCCATCGTGATGTCTCCTTACGGGTCGTGCATGTTGTTTCCATAAAGACCGACCGATCCCGACGGCATTTCTCATCGCATCTGCCCGGCGGCTGCGAAGATGACCGGATGCCGACCGCTGACCTGGTCATTCGGGGAACCATCCTGACCGTCGACGAAAGCCGACCCACCGCAGAGGCGATCGCGGTCGCCGAGGGCCGCATCGTCGCCGTCGGCAGCCGCGCCGACGTCGCGAGCTGGATCGGGCCGGGCACCCGCCAGCTCGACGTCGACGGCTGCGTGATGCCGGGATTCGTTGAGGCCCATGGTCATCCGCTGATGGAGGCGATGGTGCTCTCAGACGCGATGGCCGATATCCGGCCGGTGACCCTGCGTGACGCGGACTCCGTCGTCGCGGCGATCCGCGCCGAGGTCACCGCCCGCGGCGCCGACGGTGCCTACCTCAACGGGTGGGATCCGCTTCTGCAGCAAGGGCTTCCGGAACCCACCCGGGACTGGCTGAACGCGATGGCGCCCGCGAGCCCGCTGGTGATCGTGCACAACTCCGGGCACAAGGCGTATTTCAACACCGCCGCCGCGGCCCGGGCGGGCCTGACCCGCGACACCCCGGATCCCAAGGGCGCCAGCTACGGCCGCGACGCCGACGGCGAACTCGACGGCACCGCCGAGGAGATCGGCGCGGTGTTCTCGCTGCTGACCGGTGCCATCCAGCCCAGCGACTACCCCGCGATGCTGCGCGCCGAACTGGCCCGGCTCAACCGCGCGGGCCTGACCACGTGTTCGGAGATGGCGTTCGACCCGGCGTTTCGACCCGCCGTCGAGCAGATGCGCGACGAGCTCACCGTGCGGCTGCGGTGCTACGAAATCTCCAACGCCCGCATGGCCACCGACGTGACACCCGACAACGGTGACGACCTGTTGCGGCAGACCGGAATCAAGATCTGGGTCGACGGCTCACCGTGGATCGGCAACATCGACCTGACGTTTCCGTACCTGGATACCGACGCCACCCGCATCATCGGCGTCGCACCGGGATCGTGCGGCTGCGCCAACTACACCCCCGAGCAGCTGACCGAGATCGTCGACGCCTACTTCCCCCGCGGTTGGCAGCTGGCCTGCCACGTGCACGGCGACGCCGGCGTCGACACCATCCTCGACGTCTACGAAGACGCGCTGCGCCGACATCCCCGCACCGACCACCGGCTGCGCCTCGAACACGTCGGCGCCATCCGGCCCGACCAGCTGCAGCGCGCCCACGACCTCGGCGTGACGTGCAGCATCTTCGTCGACCACATCCACTACTGGGGCGATGTGATCGTCGACGGGCTGTTCGGCCCCGAACACGGGAACCGGTGGATGCCGTGCGGTTCGGCGGTCGCCACCGGGATGCGCATCTCACTGCACAACGATCCGCCGGTCACCCCCGAGGAGCCGCTGCGCAACATCAGCGTCGCGGTCACCCGCACCGCACCCAGCGGCCGGGTGCTGGGCCCCGAGGAGGCGCTCACCGTCGAGCAGGCGATCCGCGCCCAGACCATCGACGCCGCCTATCAGCTGTTCGCCGACGACGCCGTCGGATCACTGGAGGTCGGCAAGTACGCCGACCTGGTAGTGCTGTCGGATGACCCGCGCGCGGTGCCACCCGAATCGATCGCCGATCTGGAGGTTCGCGCAACTTTCCTGGCCGGCACCCAGGTTTATGGCAGGCTCTGAACATGTCTGACCTGCCTTACCCGCGCTTCCTCGACGAACGCACCGCCCACTGGGCACACACCAAGCCCGATGCCGAGGCGATGACCTACCTGGACCGGACCTGGACCTGGGCGCAGTGGAACGACCGGGTGCGCCGGCTCGCCGGCGCGCTGACCGAGCGCGGCATCACCCGCGGCGACGTGGTGGCGTTCCTGGACAAGAACCATCCCGCCGGCGTGGAGTTGACCTTGGCGGCCGCATCGCTGGGCGCGGCCAACGCGCTGATCAACTTCCGGTTGGCCGCCGACGAACTCGACTACGTGCTCAACGACTCCGACGCCAAGCTGCTGATCGTCGGCACCGAGCTCAAGCCGGCGATCGAGAAGATCCGCGACAAGCTGACCAACATCGAGCACATCATCGAGCTCACGCCGGAGGGTTCCGACGGCGACGAGTACGAGGCGATGCTGGCCGCGGCGACACCGGTGAACCGCAGCGCCGACGTCGAACCCGACGACGTGTGCATCATCATGTACTCGTCGGGCACCACCGGGCGGCCCAAAGGCGTTGAGCTGACGCAGGCCAACATCATCGCCCACACCGTCAACGCGCACGAGGGCTTCGAGTTCGGCGAGGGCGACAAGAGCATGGTGTCGATGCCGCTGTTCCACGTCGGCGGCTCGTCCTACGTGCAGTTCGGCCTGTATGACGGCGTGCCGAGCGTGATGACGCGCGAGGTCGACGGCGCAGCGCTGGCCGGCGCGATTCTGCAGGGCGCCAACCGGACGTTCCTGGTGCCCGCGGTGCTGGCCAAGGTGCTGGAGTCCGGCGAGGACGCGGTGAAACTGTTCGCCGCGCTCAAGACGTTCGCCTACGGCGCCTCGCCGATGCCGTTGCCGCTGCTGCGCCAGGCACTCAAGGCGTGGCCGGACACCGAGTTCATGCAGGTGTACGGGCTCACCGAGGTGTGCGGGGTGATCAGCCATCTGCTGCCCGAGGCGCACCGCGATCCGGGCCGAGAGGAGCGGCTCTCCAGCACGGGCACGCTGGTGCCCAACGCGGAACTGCGCGTCGTCGACCCGGACACGCTGGAGGATGTGCCGACCGGACAGCAGGGCGAATTGTGGTTCCGCACACCGCAGTTGATGAAGGGCTACCACAACAAGCCCGAGGCGACGGCCGAGGCGATCACCCCCGACGGCTGGTTCCGCACCGGCGACGTCGGACACGTCGACGAGGGCGGCTACATCTTCGTCGAGGACCGGCTCAAGGACATGATCATCTCCGGTGGGGAGAACATCTACTCGATCGAGGTGGAACGGGTGCTGGCCGAACATCCCGCGGTCGGCGACGTCGCCGTGATCGGCGTACCCGACGAGAAGTGGGGTGAGGTCGTCAAAGCCGTTGTCTCGCTGGAGGGCTCGGCCACTGCAGAGGAGTTGATCGCGTGGTGTCGTGAACGGCTCGCCGCGTACAAGTGCCCCAAGAGCATCGACATCACCGACGAGCTGCCGCGCAACCCGACCGGCAAGATCCTCAAGAAGGAGCTGCGTAAGCCCTACTGGGAAGGCCGCGACCGGGCCACCGTCTAAGCCGGCGGGCGCACCGGGATCGCGATCTCGTTGCGGCGGCGAAACGGCACCGTCCACGGCGGGTCATAGAACCAGGACTGTGCCGGTCCCACGGTTTCGATCCCGTTGGTGCGCAGGGTCTCCGAGAGCTGCTCTGTCCGGGCGGCAACGGCGGGCGCGCTGCGGTCGCCGCTGAACCGCAGCACCGCGACCGTCTCACCGGGCACGGTCACCAGCCGCACCGCGTCGTCGTCGGGGGTCGGCAGCGTGTCCAGCGTCCATTTCGACGGCATGTAGAACCGGATCGTCGAGTGCTCACCGTCGCCGGCCTGGGCCACCGGCGCCGTCATCGCGATCTTCTCGCGGGACTGCTGGCTGACCGGCGCGGTCATCGCGATCGTCTGCTCACGATGGTTGCCGCCGAAGATGTAGCCGGCGAGACGGCGAAATCCGATGTGGCGGGCGCGGTCCTCGTCGGCGGTCACGGTGGTCTCGGCGGCGATCCGGGGACCGTACCGACGCAGCTCCACCTCGTCGGTGAGCTTGGTGCCCACGTAGTGCGGTTCTTCGGTGCCCACCCGGATACCCACGATCGACAGCACCGATTCCGCGGCCTGCGCGGGAATCTCCAGAAGCCTCTTCAACTGCACATCTGGGACTTGCCGATCCCGCTCAGAACTAAACATCGGGCAGGATGGACGACGTGGTAGAGCTCGACGATCTCCTGGACCGCCTGCACGTTGTCGCGCTGCCCATGCGAGTTCGGTTCCGCGGCATCACTGTTCGCGAAGTTGCGCTGATCGACGGGCCTCGTGGCTGGGGTGAGTTCGGCGCGTTCCCCGAATATCCGCCGCCCGAGGCCGCGCACTGGCTGGCGTCGGCGATCGAGGCCGCCTACCAGCCGTCGCCGCCGACGCGACGTGACCGCATCCCGATCAACGCCACCGTGCCCGCCGTCGACGCCGCCGCGGTGCCCGAGGTGCTCGGGCGCTTTCCCGGGGCGAGCACGGCCAAGGTGAAGGTCGCCGAACCGGGCCAGTCGCTGGCCGACGACGTCGCGCGGGTCAACGCCGTACGCGCGCACGTGCCCACGGTGCGCGTCGACGCCAACGGCGGCTGGACCGTCGACGAGGCCGTCGCCGCCGCCGCCGCGTTGAGCGCCGACGGACCGTTGGAGTACCTCGAACAGCCGTGCCGCACAGTCGCGGAGCTGGCCGAGCTGCGCCGCCGCATCGACGTGCCGATCGCCGCCGACGAGAGCATCCGCAAGGCCGAGGACCCGCTGCACGTGGTGCGCGCCGAGGCCGCCGACGTCGCGGTGCTGAAGGTGGCGCCGTTGGGCGGCGTCGCGCGGCTGCTGGACATCGCCGCGCAGATCGACATCCCGATCGTGGTGTCGTCCGCGCTGGACTCGGCCGTCGGGATCGGGCGCGGGCTGCTGGCCGCCGCCGCGCTGCCGGAGCTGCGCCACGCGTGCGGGCTGGGCACCGGCGGGTTGTTCGTCGAGGACATCGCCGAACCGCCTTTGCTCGACGAGGGAACGCTGCCGGTGGGCCCCGTAGCACCGGACCCGGCCCGGCTGGCGGCGTTGGCGGCCGCACCCGACCGCCGGCAGTGGTGGATCGACCGGATCCGCGCCTGCCATCCGTTGACACGTTGACACAGATCACTAGTCTGTGTGTCAACAGCAACGGTGCGGAGGCGAAATGACCCAGGTTGTCGAGACATCGCCCGCTTCATCGGTCGACGGTCAGGTACGGCGCAAAGTGATGGCCGAATTCCGCAAGCACAGCGGCAGCACCCTGGGCGGGTTCTTCGGCGCCGCCGCATTCGACGAGGTGGCGTTGGTGCCGGTGGCCGCGGCCGTCGACAAAACCGGACGCTTTGCCGCCAACTTCGCCGACCGCGGTGTGCGCAGCGGATTCTCGGCGTTCCTGGCGATCTGGGGTGACCCCGCAGACCGGGCCGCCGAATCCGACCGGCTCAAGACGATGCACCGCGAGGTGCGTGGCCGCGGCGACGGCGACTTCGCCGGCGTGCGCTACAGCGCGCTGGACCCGAAGCTGTGGAACTGGATCGCGGTCAGCGGCATGTTCGTCGTACTCAACTCCTTCACGCCGTGTACGGGCATCACGATGACCGACGCCGAAAAGGAGGCCGCCTACCTGCAGCTGCTCGAGGCGTTCCGCGGGCTCGAACTTCCCGGCAAAAACGCCAAACTCCCCGCCACCTACGCCGAGGCCGTGCAGTACTACGACACGATGGTGGCCACCGAACTGCGGTCCAACCCGTTTCTGCGCCGCGTCACCGCCGACCTGACCCGGCTGCCGCTGCCGACGCTGATGCTCTCGCCCGCACTGCGCACCGCGCTGACGCCGCCGTGGATGTTGTTGCGGCCGATGGCGGGCCGCGTGGTCAAGGTGTGTTCGTTCGGAATTCTGCATCCGGGTATCCGGGAGCTGACCGGCTTTCGGTGGGAGCCGCGGCATGCGCTGGAATTCGAGCTGTACACCCGGGTTCTGCAGCTGGCCTGGCGGGTGCTGCCCGACAAGCTGCTGCTGATACCGTTGGCGCGCAACAGGATCGAGTACGAGAAGCTGGTCCGGCTGCACCGCTCGGTTGCGCTCGACTCGTTCGCCCCTCCGGCCGGCTGCCCGGCCCGCTGAGCGATGCGACGGCTACGCAACAACGACAGCCGCACCGAGCAGGAGGCGGCCATCTTGAAGGCCGCCGCCGAAGAGGTCGCGTTGGTCGGGGTGGCCAGGGCCAGCATGGACGTGATCGCCCGCCACGCCGGCGTCAGCCGCAGCACGCTCTACCGCCGGTTTCCCAGCCGCGACGCGCTGATCACCGAACTGGGCCGTCAGACGTTCGACTTCGCGATGGCGCGACTGCAGACGGTCGGCATCGACGCGGGTCCCAAGGAAGCCGCCGTCGCGGCGTTCTGCGAGGGGTTGCGGCTGCTCACCGGGGAGCCGGTGATGCGCAGGTTCCTGCAACTCGACGGCGACATGTCGGCGATGACCGGAATGTTCGACGAGGCCGAGGAGTTCCTGGAGAGCGCATCGGCGGCGCTGGCCAAGGGACTGCGCGCGGCAGGTGCCACCATGCCCGACGACGACCTGTTGGCGGTCAGCGAGCTGCACATCCGGCTGGCCGGTTCACTGGCCCAGGTGCGCACACCGGTGCTCGACGTCCGCGACGACGAGGCGGTCCGGGCCTACGCGCGCAAGCACCTCGCGCCGCTGATTTGGTGATTTCGGTGCGCAAACCTGCGCTCATCGCCGGGTAGCGCACCGAAATCGCCGGGACGCTGTCCTAATCTGTGGGGTGCGTGGCATAGACGCCATGACGGCGGTGCACAACACTGAGTCCGTGCGATCGGTGATCATCCTCGGCTACCCGGGTGTCCAGGCGCTCGACCTGGTCGGCCCGCATGAGGTGTTCACCGGCGCCGCGATGTACCTGAAGGCCCACGGCCGCGACGGCTACCAGGTGCGCGTCGTCACCGGAAACGGCGCACCGGCGACGACGGGGACCGGCCTGGCGTTCGCCGCCGAGCCGCTGCCGGACCCACGCGTGCCCGTCGACACCGTGATCCTGCCCGGCGGGTTCGGGGTGGACGAGGCGCGCGCCAACCCCGATGTCGTCGCATGGGTCCAAGCCGTCGCGCAGCACGCGCGTCGCGTCGTCAGCGTCTGCACGGGCGCGTTCCTGGCCGCGCAGGCCGGCCTGCTCGACGGCTGCCCGGCCACCACGCACTGGGCGTTCGCCGACCGGCTGGCCCGTGAATTCCCCTCGGTCACCGTCGATCCCGAACCGATCTTTGTGCGCAGCAGCGAGCGGGTCTGGACCGCGGCAGGTGTCACCGCGGGCATCGACCTTGCGCTGTCGCTGGTCGAGGACGACCACGGCACCGACGCCGCGCAGACCGTCGCCCGCTGGCTGGTGATGTATCTGCGCAGGCCCGGCGGGCAGACCCAGTTCGCCGCGCCGGTGTGGATGCCGCGCGCCAAGCGCACGCCGATCCGGGCGGTGCAGGAAGCCATCGAAGCCGAACCCGGTGGCCCGCACAGCATTCCGGAGCTGGCGCGACGTGCCGCGATGAGCCCGCGCCACTTCACCCGGGTGTTCACCGAAGAGGTGGGGGAGGCCCCGGGCGCCTACGTCGAACGGATCCGCACCGAGGCCGCGCGTCGCCAGCTCGAGGAGACCGACGACACGCTCACCGCGATCGCCGCGCGCTGCGGCTTCGGCACCGCGGAAACGTTACGCCGCAACTTCGTTCGTCGCCTCGGCGTATCCCCAGACCAGTACCGCAAGACGTTCGCCTAATCGAGGAGAAGAAAATGCAGATCGCGATCATGGTCTACCCCGGCTACACGGCGCTGGACTTCATCGGCCCCTACGAGGTGCTGCGTAACCTGCCCGACGCCGAGGTGCGGTTCGTCTGGCACGAGCCCGGACCCGTCGCCGCCGACTCGGGGGTGTTGCTGATCGGCGCCACGCACTCGTTCGACGAGACGCCGGCACCCGACATCGTCCTGGTGCCCGGCGGCGGCACCAGCTTCGAGCACGCCCGCGACGAGAAGGTGCTCGACTGGCTGCGCCGCGTCGATCAGACGTCCACCTGGACGACGTCGGTGTGCTCGGGGTCGGTGATCCTGGCCGCGGCCGGGCTGTTGACGGGCCGCAGGGCCACCTCGCACTGGATGGCGTTGCCGACGCTGAAGGCGTTCGGCGTCGAACCGGTCAGCGATCAGCGGATCGTGCGGGAGGGCAAGATCGTCACCGCGGCCGGGGTGTCGGCGGGTATCGACCTGGCGATGTGGCTGTGCGGGCAGATCGCCGGGGAGGCCAAGGCCAAGGCGGTGCAGCTGGTGATCGAATACGACCCGCAGCCGCCGTTCGACTCCGGCCACACCTCCAAGGCGTCGGTGGCCACCAGGGCGGCCGCGTCGGCGCTGCTCACCCGGGACATGGTCAAGCAGCACCAGGTGGCCCCGTCGGTGAAGCTGGTGTGGAGCGCCGCGCTCAAACGGGCGATGTCGGCGCGCTGACGCCCCGCCACCGGGTTGTTTTCGCGCCGAAATCACCGGCGAGATACGGTCGTCAGCGTGAATTTGGCCTACGACGACCGCGGTAGCGGTCCCGCTGTGGTGTTCATCGCCGGTCGCGGCGGTGCGGGCCGGACCTGGCATCTGCATCAGGTCCCCGCGTTCCAGCGGGCCGGCTATCGCTGCATCACCTTCGACAACCGTGGTGTGGGCGCCACCGAACAGGCCAGCGGCTTCACCATCGAAACGATGGTGGGCGACACCGCGGCGCTGATCGAGAAACTCGACGCGGCGCCGGCCCGCGTCATCGGGGTGTCGATGGGCTCGTTCATCGCCCAGGAGCTCATGCTGTCGCGTCCGGAGCTGGTGGACCGCGCGGTGCTGATGGCCACCCGCGGCCGCGCCGACCGCACCCGCGAGTTCTTCCGCGACGCCGAGTGGGAGCTGCACGAGTCCGGCATCCGGCTGCCGCCCAGCTATGACGCCAAAATCCGTCTGCTGGAAAGCTTTTCGCCGAAGACGCTCAACGACGACGTGAAGGTCCGCGACTGGATCGACATGTTCATGATGTGGCCGACCAAACCCTCACCCGGACTGCGCGCCCAGCTCGGCGTCGCGCCGGAGGGCAACCGGCTGCCGGCGTACCGCAGCATCACCAAACCCGCGCTGGTCATCGGGTTCTCCGACGACGTGGTGCTGCCGCCGCACCTGGGCCGCGAGGTGGCCGACGCCATCCCCAACGGCCGCTTCCTGGAGATTCCCGACGCCGGGCATCTGGGCTTCATCGAGCAGCCCGACGCGGTCAACGAGGCGGTGCTGAAGTTCTTCGCCGATAGTCTGGAGTCGTGAACCCATCGACCGCGCAGGCCCGCGTGGTCGTCGACGAACTGATTCGCGGCGGCGTGCGCGACGTCGTGTTGTGTCCCGGCTCGCGCAACGCACCGTTGGCGTTCGCGCTGCACGACGCCGACCGCGCCGGGCGGCTGCGGCTGCACGTGCGCATCGACGAGCGCACCGCCGGCTACCTGGCGATCGGGTTGGCGGTGGCCGAGCAGGCGCCGGTGTGTGTGGCGATGACGTCGGGCACCGCGGTGGCCAACCTGGGCCCGGCGGTGGTGGAGGCCAACTACGCGCGGGTGCCGCTGATCGTGCTCAGCGCCAACCGGCCCTACGAGCTGCTGGGCACCGGCGCCAACCAGACGTTCGAGCAGCTCGGCTACTTCGGCACCCAGGTGCGCGAATCGATCAGCCTGGGCCTGGCCCCCGAACTCACCGCCGCGGCCGGCGACATGACCACGCTCAACGCGCAGTGGCGCTCGGCGACGTGCCGAGTTCTGGTGGCGGCCAAGGGATCTCGGTCGGCCAATGCGGGCCCGGTGCAGTTCGACATCCCGCTGCGCGAACCGCTGGTGCCCGGCGCCAGCGAGGGTCCCGAATACGCGCCCGACGGCCGGCCGGGCGGCCAGCCGTGGACCCACACCCCGCCCGTCTCGTTCGACCAGCCGCTGGACATCGACCTCACACCCGACACCGTCGTGATCGCCGGCCACGGCGCCGGCGAGCACCCCAACCTGGCCGAGCTGCCGACCGTCGCCGAGCCGACGGCCCCGCCCGCCGCCAACCCGCTGCATCCGCTGGCGTTGCCGCTGATCCACCCCAAGCAGGTGATCATGCTGGGCCGCCCGACGCTGCACCGGCCGGTCTCGGCGCTGTTGGCCGATCCGTCGGTGCCGGTCTATGCGTTGACGACGGGTCCGCGCTGGCCCGACGTATCGGGGAACTCGCAGGCCACCGGCACCCGCGCGGTCACCACCGGCGCGCCGCAGCCGGGCTGGCTGCGGCGCTGCAAGGAGTTCAACCGGCATGCCGTGGACGCGGTCCGCGGCCAGCTCGAGGAGCATCCGTTGACCACGGGGCTGCACGTGGCCGCCGCGGTGGCCGACACGCTGCGACCGGGGGACCAGCTGGTGCTGGGCGCGTCGAACCCGGTGCGCGACGCGGCGTTGGTGGGGCTGAACACCCACGGCATCAAGGTGCGCTCCAACCGCGGCGTGGCCGGTATCGACGGCACGGTGTCGACGGCCATCGGGGCGGCGCTGGCGCACGAACGGGCCACCGCCGGCGGCCGCACGATCGCGCTGATCGGCGACCTGACCTTCGTGCACGACAGCTCGGGTCTGCTGATCGGCCCGACTGAGCCGACGCCGCGCCACCTGACCATCGTGGTGTCCAACGACAACGGCGGCGGCATCTTCGAACTGCTCGAGCAGGGCGATCCGCGGTTCTCCGATGTGTCCTCACGGATCTTCGGCACCCCACACGACGTGGACGTCGGCGCGTTGTGTCGGGCCTATCACGTGGAGAGCCGCCAGCTCGAGGTCGACGACCTGCCCGATGCGCTCGATGAACCGTTCGACGGAATGCGGGTGCTGGAGGTGAAGGCGGATCGGTCCTCGTTGCGGGCGTTGCACGCGTCGATCAAGGCGGCGCTGTGAACTTGAGCCGGCTGCGCCATCCGATCGCGTTGGTGCACAGCGTGTTTCCGAACCTGTCGGCTGATCCGAACGGGTCGCGGATGCAGCGGGTGTTTCGGCGCATCCGCATCGGCATCGTGATCGTGGCGTGTCTGGTGACGCTGCAGTCGGTGCTGATGGTGCTGGGCGCGTGGCGCAACGACCGCCAGATCGAGCGGAATATGGGTGTGGCGGAGGCCGAGGTGCTCAGCGCGGGCCCGCGGCGCTCGACTATCGAGTTCGTCACGCCGGACCGGGTGACGTACCGGCCGGAGTTGGGTGTGCTGTACCCGTCGGAGCTGGAGACGGGTATGCGCATCTATGTCGAATACGACCGGAACGACCCGGATCTGGTGCGGGTGCAGGACCGCGACGCGTCGCTGGCGATCATTCCGGCCGGTTCGATCGCGGTGGTGGGCTGGCTGATTGCGGGTGTGGCGTTGGCGGGTTCCAGCCTGGCCCAGCGCCACCTCACGCTTCGCCTCGCGCGCCGAGAGGGGCAACCGACGCTCAGGACTGGATGAGCTTGTCCAGCCAGTCGTCGTCGTAGATGTCGAGCCGTTCGTCGCCCACCAGGTCGTACACCGTCGGGGTACCTGTGCTCAGCGGATCGATCGAATAGAGATACCCGAAGTTCGTGACCTCCATATCGGCGATGTTCACCGCCGACCCGCCGTTGCTGACCCGCTCGACCACGCTGGCGGCAAGCCCTGCCGCCCTTGCCATCTCGGCCATCTGATCGTCGCTCGGCCCTGATCCTCCGGGGTCTTGATGCGCCCACAGCTCCTCGACGAACCGTTGGAACGCCGCACCCGTCGCGTCGGGGTCGGCGGCCAGGAACAACGCGTTGCTCACCCGCGCCGAGTGCCCGTCGGTCTCGGTGTCCAGAAAGGTCAGCGGACGGTAGGTGACCTTCAGCTGCCCGACGGCGATGTAGTAGGCGAGCTGATCGCCGAAGTCGGCTTGCAGATCCGCGCAGTGCGTGCACTGCGGCTCGGTGAAGATCTCGATGTGCGCCCGCGCGTCGTCGAATCCGGCGACGACGCCGAAACCGTCCTCGCTCAGGTCGACGGGCGGCTTCTGCGGGTCGGGCTGCGCGGCGCCGGCGACATGCCTGGTGCACCCGGTCGCGACGAGCATCAACCCGAGTGCCAGCACCGCCAGAATCCGGGATATCCGCATGTCAACCGCCTTCCAGTGGGCACCCTACGCGAAGTCTTCGTCCGCCGTACGCCGCGAGGCAACCTTGCCGACAACCGCCGCTGACACGATCTCGGCGTGCGCGTCGCCATCGTCGCAGAGTCGTTTTTGCCCAACGTCAACGGCGTCACCAACTCGGTGTTGCGGGTGCTCGAGCATCTCCGCCGCACCGGCCACGAGGCGCTCGTCATCGCCCCGGACAGCCCGCCCGGCCAGCCCCGCGCCGACCGGGTGCACGACGGCATCCGCGTGCACCGGGTGCCGTCGCGGATGTTCCCCGCGGTCAACTCGCTACCGCTCGGGGTGCCGCGACCCCGCATCGTCGGCGTCATGCGCGGGTTCGAGCCCGACGTCGTGCATTTGGCGTCGCCGGCCCTGCTCGGCTACGGCGGCCTGCACGCCGCACGCCGTCTCGGGGTGCCGACCGTCGCGGTATTCCAAACCGACATCGCCGGTTTCGCGCAGAGCTACGGCGTCGGGTTCGCCGCCCGCGCCGCGTGGGCGTGGACCCGGCACCTGCACAGCCGCGCCGACCGCACCCTTGCCCCGTCGACAGCCGCGATGGAAAGCCTGACCGCACAACGCATTCCGCGGGTACACATGTGGGCCCGCGGCGTCGACGTCACCGGGTTCGCCCCGTCGGCGCGCGATGACGCGCTGCGCCGCCGATGGTCACCGCACGGCAGACCCGTCGTCGGCTTCGTCGGCCGGCTGGCCCCGGAAAAGCACGTCGAGCGGCTGGCGCCATTGGCCGCGCGCGACGACCTGCAACTGGTGATCGTCGGCGACGGCGTCGACCGCGCCAAGCTGCAAAGAACCTTGCCCTCAGCGGTGTTCACCGGACCGCTGTACGGTGCTCAGCTCGCCGCGGCGTACGCGTCGATGGATGTGTTCGTCCACCCCGGTGAACACGAGACGTTCTGCCAGGCCGTACAGGAAGCGATGGCCTCCGGGGTTCCCGTCGTCGCGCCGAACGCCGGCGGCCCGCGCGACCTGGTCGCGCCCTACCGTACCGGGCTGCTGCTTGCGGTCGACGAGTTCACGGCGAAGCTGCCTGCGGCCGTCGAGCACCTGATCGCCGCGCGGGCACGCTATTCGGTGGCCGCGCGCCGCAGCGTGCTCGGCCGCACCTGGCCGGCCATCTGCGACGAGTTACTCGACCACTACGCGGCCGTCCAACACCGGCGAGCAGACATAGAAGGCCCTATTTCGGCGTGAATTTGGGGCCATCTGCGTCTGCTCGCGAGCCTCCTGCTCGGTCACCTCCTCGACGAAACCGAAGTGGTCGTGGGCCTGTTTGACCGCGGCGAAGTCCGCGTCGCGATCGGTCACGTCGACGCCAGGTCGTCCAGCACCGCGACATCGCGCGCGGTCGCGGCGACCTTGTCACCACGCTCCAGGGCCGCCTGTGTTTATTCGCGGCCGAACCCGCGCGATGTGCCGGTGATGAACCACACTCTTTCGCTCATGGTCCCACTATGCGCCTGACGGGCCCGGGGCCACAGGTAGCGTCGAGGCCGTGAGCCGCGCGACGCTGGACAAGGACCCGCACGAGGTCGCATCGATGTTCGACGCGGTCGCGCGCCGCTACGACCTGACCAACACCGTGCTGTCGCTGGGGCAGGACCGGTTCTGGCGGCGGGCGACGCGCGCGGCGCTGCGGATCGGGCCCGGCGACAAGGTGCTCGACCTGGCCGCGGGCACCGCGGTGTCGACGGCGGAGCTCGCGACGTCGGGCGCCTGGTGTGTGGCCGCGGACTTCAGCGTCGGGATGCTGGCCGCCGGTGCTCAGCGCAAGGTGCCCAAGGTGGCAGGCGATGCGACGCGGTTGCCGTTCGCCGACGGTGTTTTCGACGCGGTGACGATCAGTTTCGGGCTGCGCAACGTGGTCGATCACACCGCGGGGCTGCGCGAGATGGCGCGGGTGACCCGCCCCGGCGGGCGGCTGGTGGTCTGCGAGTTCTCGACGCCGACGAACCGGCTGTTCGCGACCGTATACAAGGAGTACCTGATGCGGGCCCTGCCGCGGATGGCTGCCGCGGTGTCGTCGAACCCGGAGGCCTACGTCTACCTCGCCGAGTCCATCCGCGCGTGGCCCGACCAGCCGGAGCTGGCACGCGAGATTGCCGGGGCCGGCTGGTCGTCGGTGCGGTGGCGCAACCTCACCGGCGGAATCGTCGCATTGCACGCCGCGACCAAGCCTTAGCTGTCGCCACGGCGTGTCGCGCCGCTACGGGGAAGAATCACCATTAACTTAGCGGCATGTCGGGTGATGCATCCCACACTCGCCTGTCCCGCAGGACATTCCTGGCCGGAACCGCTGCCGCGGCCGCGTTGACCGCGATGCCGCCGCAAGCCCGGGCCGCCCCGGGCAAGACGGTCGCGGTGTTCGGCGCGGGCATCGCCGGACTGACCGCCGCGCATGAACTCGTCGAACGCGGCTACCAGGTCACCGTCTACGAACGTAAGGAGCTCGGCGGCAAGGCCCGCTCGATACCGGTCCCGAACTCCGGTGCCACCCCGCTGCCCGCCGAGCACGGCTTCCGGTTCTTCCCCGGCTTCTACCGCAACGTCACCAACACGATGCGACGGGTTCCGTTCCCGGGCAACCGAAACGGCACCTGGGACAACCTGACCCGCGCGACGTCGTATCTGCATTCCGGGATGGGGCGCGCGGATCTGACTGTGCCGCTGCCGCTTCCGCTTCCGACGATCCCGAACCCGATCACACCCGAGGTGTTCATCGAATCGGTCACCGCGGTGTTCGAGACGTTGTTCCGGCTGCCTCCGTTGGAGGCGGTGTACGCCGCGCAGAAGCTTGCGGTCTACGTCACCAGCAGCACCGAACGCAAGCTCGGGCAGTGGGAGAACATGACCTGGGAGGACTACATCGGGGCCAACCGCAAGTCCCGCGAATACAACCGGTATCTGGCCGACGGCATCATCCGCAACCTGGCCGCCTCCAAATCCAAAGACGCCAGTGCCCACTCGATCGGGCTGGTCGGCGAAGCCTCGGTCTGGTCCATCCTGCTGTTCGGAAACGACATCGACGGCAAGGGTTTCGACCGCGTGCTCAACGGCCCGACGAGTTCGCAGTGGCTGGACCCTTGGATCGAGCACCTGCGCGACCAAGGAGTGCAGTTCCACGTCGGGCAGGCGTTGGCGCGGTTCACCCCCAACGGCAGGCACATCGAATCGGCCACCGTGGTCAACCAGGGCGGCATCCCGCAACCCGTCGTCGCCGATTGGTACGTCTCGGCGGTGCCGTGCGAGAAGCTCGCCACGGTGCTGACCTCCGACGTGATCGAAGCCGATCCGCAACTGGCCAACATCGCGCTGCTGCGCACCGAGTGGATGAACGGCCTGATGTTCTACCTCAAGGAACGGGTAGATGTCACCAAAGGCCACGTCAACTACGTCGACACCGGATGGGCGATCACATCGATCAGCCAGGAGCAGTTCTGGAAGAAGAGCCTCACCGAATACGGCGACGGCACCGTCAAAGACTGTATGTCGGCGATCATCTCGGACTGGACCACGCCGGGGAACTTCAACGGTAAGAGCGCGCGCGACTGCACGCCCGAGGAGGTCGCCCATGAAGCCTGGCAACAGATCAAGGCCCACCTCAACGACACCGGCAAGGTCGTCGACGACGACATGCTGCACTCGTGGTTCCTGGACCCGGCGATCATCGACACCGGCACCCCGAACGTCCGCAACGATGAACCGCTGTTCATCCAGGACCCCGGTTCGTGGCATCGCAGGCCCAACGCGGTGACCGGGATCGACAACCTGTTCCTGGCCGGCGATTGGATCAAAACCGATCAGAACGTCACCACGATGGAAGGCGCCAACGAGGGCGGGCGCTACGCGGCCAACGGGGTGCTGCAGGCATCCGGCTACTCCGGCCAGATGGTGAAGATCGTCGAGCTGTTTCAGGCGCCCTGGTGGGGTCCGTTCAAGGAACTCGACCGGGGCCGCTACCGCTCGGGTCTGCCCCATGTGCTCGACATCTTCGACACCCGGTGGCCCAACAGATGAGCTGGCTAGCCGATGTTCTGAATGTTGTTGGGCGTCAGGATGACCTCGCCCCTGGCCTGCTGCGGCGGGGTGCGTGGTTGGTCACCGATCCGTTCGCACACACCGACGTAGGTCACGTTCTGGCACGGACCCGACGGCGCCGCGGCGGCGACGCCGGCTGAGCCCAGGGCCGCCGCGATGGCGAACGCGCCCAGTACCGACCGAACGGCCATGCGGTCAAGGGTAATCCCGAAGCGCGTCGGTGAACAGTTCAGCTAGCTGGGCTTACAGTTAGCTCGACTCGACAATGCCTGCGTCCCAAGCCCGTTGGGTCTGCGCGCCGACGGTCGGGCTGTGGGTCCGCTGAAAGTTGCGGCCGCCGCGTGCGAAGGTCGCGACGACGGCGTCGGGCACCGCCGATTCCGGCCGCGGCCGCGACAACCACCGGCACGGCCGAACGTGCACGAGATCGACCGCCGCGCCGGTCTCGTCGTAGAAGTACGGGCCGTCGATGCGGCCCAGCCAGTACAGGCCGTCGGCGTCGCGCGTCCACACGAACGCGCCGTCATCGACGCCGGCGAACCGCTCGACGCGGCGCTGTAGCCGGTCATCGGCCCCCGCCTCGCCGAAACCGACGACGCCGGACGCCAACGCCCGCTCGATGGCCGCCTCCACGTCGAAATCGTCACCGCGAGAACGCATCGGGGCGCGGTAGACGGCCGGCGCACCCATCAGCGAAACGGCGGACGCTCGTCGATACGTCGGGACGTCATCCCCGCCGCCCGCCACAGCCGCGCCACCCAGTCCGCGTCCTGCTCGGTGACGAAGTTGCCCATCACCCGCACCGCGACCGTCATCAAGAAGTCCGACCGCATCGCCACCGGCCCGGCCAGCGGCAGAAACCGCGGAATCGTCAGCAACAAAGCCAGCCGTCGCGCCACCGAGAACCCGCGCGCGTAGTGCGCCGAGAGCACCGCGGGCCACGCCGCGGTCAGATCCCCGGAGCCCAGCAGTTCGGCCGCCAGCCGACCGGTCTGCAGCCCGTAGTCGATGCCCTCACCGTTCAGCGGGTTGACGCACGCGGCCGCGTCGCCGATCAGCATCCAGTTCGGCCCGGCCACCCCCGACACCGCCCCGCCCATCGGCAGCAGCGCCGACAGCCCGGCCCGCGGCTCACCGGTAAAACCCCACTCGTCGCGGCGCAGCCCGGCGTAGTACGACATCAGCGGCCGCAGCGCCGCGTCGGCCGGCCGCCGTGAGGTCGCCAGCGCGCCGACGCCGATGTTCACCTCGCCGTTGCCCAGCGGGAAGATCCAGCCGTAACCGGGCAGCACCTCACCCTCCGGTGAGCGCAGCTCCAAATGCGACGTGATCCACGGCTCGCTGGCCCGCGGCGTGCCGATGTACCCGCGGATCGCCACGCCGTACACGGTCTCCTTGTGCCACTGCCTGCCCAGCACCCGGCCCAGCGTCGACCGCGCGCCGTCGGCGACGATCAGCTCCCGACATCCGACCGAAGCCCCGGAGTCCAGCTGCACCTCCGTCACCCGGCCGGACGAATCATGCGACACCCCAACGGCTTTCACGCCCAGCATCATCTTGGCGCCCTCGTCCACGGCCACCATGCGGATACGGTCGTCGAGCTCGGTGCGCGGGACCGCGCTGGACGTCGCCGGGAACGACGGTCCCGGCCACTCGATTTCGACGTCGGCGCCGAACCCCGACATCCGCAAGCCGCGGTGGCGCACCCGCCCGTCCAGCCACGAACCCAGCCCCAACCGCCCCATCTCCAGCACCGCGCGCGGGGTCAGGCCGTCACCGCAGGCCTTGTCGCGGGGGAACTGAGCGGAGTCGATCACCACCACCTCGCGTCCGGCGCGGCACGCCCATGCGGCGGCCGCCGACCCGGCGGGTCCGGCACCCACCACCACCACGTCGGCTCGCAGATCCATGGTTCCCAGTATGTTGGCTGTGTGAGGACACCAGCGAGCGTGGTGGCGGGCGTGGACTTCGGGGACCCCGCATTCGCGCGAGATGTCCGCGACGGCGTCGCCCGCATCGAGGACTTGATGGCCGCTGAGCTGGGCAAAGCCGACGAGTTGATGTCCGAAGCCGTTCAGCACCTGTTCCGGGCCGGCGGTAAGCGGTTCCGTCCGTTGTTCACCGTGCTCTCCGCGCGGCTGGGGCCCGAACCCGACGCCTGGCAGGTGACGGTGGCCGGCGCGGTCATCGAACTCGTGCACCTGGCGACGCTGTACCACGACGACGTGATGGACGACGCGCAGATGCGTCGCGGCGCGCTGAGCGCCAACGCCCGCTGGAGCAACAACATCGCGATCCTGGCCGGCGACTACCTGTTCGCGACGGCCTCGCGTCTGGTCAGCAGGCTGGGCCCGGAGGCCGTGCGGGTGATCGCCGACACGTTCGCCCAGCTGGTCACCGGCCAGATGCGCGAAACCCGCGGCGCCGCCGACCACGTCGACTCCGTCGACCACTACCTGAAGGTGGTGTACGAGAAGACCGCCTGCCTGATCGCGGCCTCCGGCCGGTTCGGGGCGACGTTCTCCGGCGCCGACGACGAGCAGATCGAGCGGCTCAGCCGACTGGGCGGCATCGTCGGCACCGCGTTCCAGATCTCCGACGACATCATCGACATCGACAGCGACCCCGATGAATCCGGCAAGTTGCCGGGCACCGATCTGCGTGAAGGGGTGCACACGCTTCCGGTGCTCTACGCGCTGCGCGAAACGGGCCCCGACGCCGACCGGCTGCGCACGCTGCTGTCCGGGCCGGTCGACAACGACGACGACCTGGCCGAGGCGCTGCGGCTGCTGCGCAGGTCAGCAGGCATGGCGCGGGCCAAAGAGACCGTCGCGCAGTACGCCGCCAAGGCCGAAGAGGAGCTCGACCAACTGCCCGACGGTCCCGGCCGTGAAGCGCTCACGACGCTGGTGCACTACACCGTGCACCGGCACGGCTGAGGCCCGCTGGAACCGGTGGCGTCGGCACAGCGTTATGTCAGCGAAGACTTCCGCTCCACCTAGAGCTCCAAGCAGGAGGAATCCGCGATGACGTGGAACCCGCACGCCAACAGGGTCAAGACGTTCCTGTTGCTGGCGCTGTTCTCCGGGCTGATCGTTGCCGTCGGCGCGATGTTCGGCCGCAACATCATGTTCTTGGCCGTGCTGCTGGCCGTCGGGATGAACGTCTACGTCTACTTCAACAGCGACAAGCTGGCGCTGCGGGCCATGCACGCCCAGCCGGTCAGCGAGATGCAGGCGCCGATGATGTACCGCATCGTGCGCGAGCTCGCGACCGCGGCGCGTCAGCCGATGCCGCGGCTCTACATCAGCGATACCGCGGCCCCGAACGCGTTCGCGACGGGCCGCAACCCGCGCAACGCGGCGGTGTGCTGCACGACGGGCATCCTGGCCATCCTCAACGAACGTGAGCTGCGCGCGGTGCTCGGCCATGAGCTGTCCCACGTCTACAACCGCGACATCCTGATCTCGTGTGTGGCCGGGGCGATGGCGTCGGTGATCACCGCGCTGGCCAACCTCGCCTTCTTCGCGAGCATGTTCGGCGGTAACCGCGACGGCGGCACCAATCCCTTTGCGATCCTGCTCGTTTCGCTGCTCGGCCCGATCGCCGCGACGGTGATCCGGCTGGCGGTGTCGCGGTCGCGGGAGTACCAGGCCGACCAGTCCGGTGCGGAGCTGACCGGTGATCCGCTGGCGTTGGCCAGCGCGCTGCGCAAGATCAGCGCAGGGGTGGAGCAGGCGCCGTTGCCGCCCGACCCGAAGCTGGCCGATCAGGCCCACCTGATGATCGCCAACCCGTTTCGCGCCGGCGAGAAGATCGGCAAGCTGTTCTCCACGCATCCGCCGATCGAGGACCGGATCCGCCGGCTCGAGCAGATGGCCGGCCGCGGCTACTAAAAGCTGCGATTTCGGTGCGCAAACGTGCGCCCTTCGCTGGTTTGCGCACCGAAATCACGTAACGGACGGCGCCCACGGGCCGATGAGCTCAGTATGCGAGCCGCCCCGGAACGCCCTACTGTGTGCAATGTGCTGAACAGAGTGCTGGTCGGTGTCCTCGGCGCGGGCGCAGCGCTGGCCACAGTCTCGGGCGTCGCCGCCGCACAGCCGCCGTCGCCGCCGCCGGCCCCGCCTGCCCCCGACGTCAATGCCTACGCACCGGTGAAGCTCTCCGACTACGCGGTGATGGACGGCAACTGGTACGCGTTCCGCACCCCCGACGGCCTGACGTGTGTGCTGCAGCGCACCGGCGGCTACGGCTGCAGCGGCGCGATCCCGGCCGCACCCAACGGGGCGAACTTCGTCAGCGGCGGGCCCGGAGTGCCCGGGTTCGCCAACGCCGACACCTCGGTGTTCGCCTTCGTCGGCGAGGTCAAACCCCTTCCGGCGGGTTCGCGGATCAGCTTCCAGACGGTCAGTTGCGGCAGCGACGGTTCGGTGACGACGTGCGCTGACAGCCGCAACCAGTCCGGGTTCGTGCTCAGCCCGGCGGGCAGCTACATCATCAACGGCGGGCGCAATCCGCTGCTGGAACGTCCCGAGGGCACCAACCCGTACTTCAACTAGTGCATTTTTGCGCCGAGCGCACGGTTGTGTACGCAAACGTCGAGTAGACCCGTCACAAACCGTACGCTCGGTGGGCTAGAACCCGGCGCCGTGCACCTCGTGGCCCGGCTTTTCGACCATCAGCCCGCGGTAGGCCTGCTCGACGGTGGAGCCGTGGTTGACCACGGCGTCGACCTCGCGCGCGATCGGCATCGACAGCCCGTAGTCGTTGCAGAACTCCATGATCACGCTGGCCGCCTTCACGCCCTCGGCCACCTGGTTCATCGACGCGATGATCTCGTCGAGCGGCTTGCCGGCGCCCAGCTGTTCGCCGACGTGACGGTTGCGGCTGCGCTGCGAGGTGCAGGTGACGATCAGGTCGCCCATGCCGGCCAGACCCGCGAACGTGTCGCGATGCCCGCCCATCGCCTCGCCGAGCTTCGACATCTCGCGCACCGCGCGCGCCATCACCATCGCGCGCGTATTCTCGCCGATGCCAAGGGAATAGCCCATCCCGACGGCGATCGCGTAGACGTTCTTCAACGCGCCCGCCATCTCCACGCCGACCACGTCGTCGGTGGTGTAGGTGCGAAACCGCTTGGTGCGGAACAGACCTGCCAGATGCGCCGCGAGCTGCTGGTCGGGCATCGCGAGCACCGCCGCGGCGGCGTACCCCTCGGCCACCTCGCGGGCGATGTTCGGCCCGGCCAGAATCCCGGCCGGATGTCCGGGCAGCACCTCGGCGACGATCTGGCTCATCCGGTAGTTGGTGCCCTGCTCGAGACCCTTGACCAACGACACCACCGGCACCCACGGCCGCAGTTCCTTGGCCAGTTCGGTCAGCACGGCGCGGAAACCGTGGGAGGGCACACCCATCACGATGATGTCAGCGCACGTGGCGGCCTCGGAGAAGTCCGTCGTGGCCTTCAGCGAGTCCGGCAGCTCCACCTCGTTGCCCAGATACTTGGTGTTGCGGTGGTTGTCGTTGATGTCCTTGGCGGTCTCCTCGGAGCGCACCCATTGCAGCGTCGGCCCGCGCCTGGCGCAGATCGACGCCACGGTGGTGCCCCAGGAACCCCCACCCAGAACCACGACCTTGGGTACACGTTTCTCAGGTGCCATGCCGATCAGGTTAGAGCCGGCGACCCGATACCAGGCCGGATTCGGCAACCCGGCGTGCGCGGGCGCGGATGTGCGCTTTCGCGAGATCTACTCCAGGGCTGCGGCGCGGCGCGATCCCACGACCCTGGTGTAACTTTCGCGAAGCGCTGAGGTCTAGCGGTAGTTGACGAACTGCAGCGCGACGTCGAGGTCGGCCTTCTTGAGCATCGCGATCACGGCCTGCAGATCGTCGCGCTTCTTCGACGACACCCGCACCTCGTCGCCCTGGATCTGGGCCTTGACGCCCTTGGGACCCTCGTCGCGGATCAGCTTGGTGATCTTCTTGGCGTTCTCGCTGCTGATGCCCTGCTTGATGGTGCCGCTGACCTTGTAGGTCTTGCCCGACGCCTGCGGCTCGCCGACGTCGAAGGACTTCATCGAGATGTCGCGGCGCACGAGCTTTTCCTTGAACACGTCGATCGCGGCCTTGACCCGTTCCTCGGTCGAGCTGGTGATCGTGATGGTCTCCTCGCCCTGCCAGGCGATGGAGGTGTCGGTGCCGCGGAAGTCGAAGCGGGTGGCCAGCTCCTTGGCGGCCTGGTTCAGGGCGTTGTCGACTTCCTGGCGGTCGACCTTGCTGACGACGTCGAACGATGAATCCGCCATCGGATCCGTCCTCCTTGATGGTCTGGTGCCGTTTTCGTCTTCAGCCCATCCTCGTTGTACCCTGCAAGTCGCACCAAACCGGGTCACCCGAGACGGTGCAGCACCCAGGCAGGTTGCCCGAGCGGCCAATGGGAGCGGACTGTAAATCCGTCGGCTTACGCCTACGCAGGTTCGAATCCTGCACCTGCCACGCTAGGCGCCTTGCATCTGCGCCCACCGCGAACCGGCGCGTGCGAAATCATCGGACGACAGTGTCGTCGCTGGTTGGAGTGGTTACCATCCCCCTCAAAGAGCGAGTCCGGCCAGTGTGCCGAACGGGATGAGACGGAGAACATGGCCGGTACTGGACGGGACACGGTCACGGTCTGCATCCCCTGGCGGGCGTCGCCGTCACGGATACCCCCATTCAGGCGGGTCATGGAGTTTTGGCGGCAGACGGGCTGGCCGATCGTCACCGCCGACTCCGACACCGAGATCTTCTCGGCAAGTCAGGCCCGCAACAACGCCGTCCGGCAGGCGGGCGCGGGCACCGTCGTCATCTGCGACGCCGACACCATCCCCCCGATGGACAACGTGCTCGCCGCGGTCGCCGATCCGGTGGGCGTCACCTACCCGCACACCGCTTGGCGGCTCATACCGGCCGACTGGGTCGACAAGCCGATCAGCGATTTCCCGAACGCGCCCGTGGTGCGCGAGCACCAGCACAGCTTTTGCGGAGCTGTTGTGACGACCACTGCCGAGTACTGGCGGCTCGGCGGGCAGCCGGAGGAGTTCGTCGGGTGGGGCTACGAGGACACCGCGTTCCACCTGCGCGTACTCGCGATATCGACGTTCCGCAGAATGCCGGGCATCGCGTACTCGTTGGAACACAATCCCCCCGATGGCAGCGCCGACACCCCGGGCTGGAGCCGAGACTTCAGCCGCAACCAGGAGCTGTTCCAGCGCCACCGCCGCCGCGGCAATCAGGAGTTACTCGAGCGCTACCGCAACGCCGAGCAAAGGAAGTGGTTGATGCGGGAGCTCATCAAGATCCACGAAGATCCACAGCTCGAACCCCACGAACCGTGAAGAACGCCAGCCTGATTGCCACCTTCAATGCGACGTAGAAAACGCCCCCGATGAGGTAACCTGCGCTCGTGACCGGCTCTTTCAGCACACGTTCGGTGAGTGAGCAAATGAAAGTGAAAGAGCCGCTGGCATGAGCATCTTGGACACGGTCTTCGGTCGGATACTCGACACCGACAACCACGAATTCGTGCCGGCCCACATGTGGGCTGAACAGTTCGGCGAGGTGTCGAAGCCCATCGCCCAACTCTTCTTGGATCTACACGACCCGAACGGACTCGAAAGCTACACCGCGCCGGTCTATCACGATGACGGGCCGGTGAGCCGGGAGATCGTCGAGAAGGGTTGGGGAACCAAGCGCCCACCGGTCGGGGCGATCGCTCCCGGGGCGATCAACATGCGTCGCCGCGTGGATGTGTTGGACGTTTACGGCGTCGATCAGACGTTGCTTTTCGCGGGCGGTCCCGGCGTGTTGGGAAATACGTTCATCCAGGTTTCGCCGGAGCGTGTCGATTGGCTCATGGGTGATCTGAACATGACCCGAGAACAGCTGCTGGAGTGTGGTCGCTCGATGCTGATCGGCTACAACGACTGGTGTATCGAGACGGCGAAGATCAGTCCCCGTCTGCGGCCGGTGGCGTTCATCGACACGACCGATTTGGACCTGGCTATCGCCGAGATCGATCGAGTGGCCGCCAACGGAATTCGCGCGGTGGCCGTTCCGCAGGGCATGCCGCCCGGTGGCCTTTCGCCGGGGCACCCCGATGTGGATCCGTTGTGGGACGCCGTCGTTCGCCACGACCTGCCGGTGCTCTTCCATGCCGGTGGGGACGAAGGCATCCTCAGCTCGCCGGCCTGGGCCCACTACGGGCGCAACAACGGCGTGGGCCGGTTGCTTGACAGCCCCGAGGGAATCCTCGATCCGTGGACGTGGTCGATGATGCATTTGGGTGCTCAGGCGTTCATCTCGGCGATGATTTTCGGGGGTGCGTTTGAACGCTTCCCCACGTTGCGGCTGGGTGCCATCGAGGTCAGTGCGCACTGGGTGGGGCCGATGGCAGAGAACATGCGCAACGTGGGATCGCAGTTTCGGCGCCTGACCAGTCATCTGAGCCTTACCCCCGAGGAGTACATCCAGCGAAACGTGCGGGTGTCGGGTTTTCTGTGGGAGCCGATCGACGCCTATTTCGATCGATTCCCGTGGCTGCAGAACGTGTTGGTGTACGGCAGCGACTACCCCCACTATGAAGGTGGCCGCGATCCCAGCGCGCAGTTCGCCCAGCGGCTGGCACGGTTCGGCCCGCAGGTGATCGAGAAGTTCTTCGTCACCAACGCCCAATTACTGATGCCCTAGAGCCAGTTTCTGCGGCGCGCCCAAGTGTTCGGCGAGCATCTCCGGAAGCGCGGACATCTGACCGAAGACGCGCACCGGGCCGGTCCAGCACTCCTCCCCGGCGAAGCCGGGCTGGTACCAGTAGACACGCAGGCCGGCGGCGACGGCCGCCTGCACACCCACCTCGCTGTCCTCGACCGCAACGGCCGTTTCTGCGGTCAGGCCGAGACTGCGAATCGCCGCCAGGTACAGGTCGGGGGCGGGCTTCCAGGTGTGGAACTCGTAGGCGGAGAAGTGCGGTCCAGGAAAGTGCGGCGCCAGGTTAGTGCGCACCAGTCGGTCGCAGATCATGTCCTCGGGCGAGTTCGACACCA
Organism: Mycolicibacterium pulveris; assembly: GCA_050205315.1. Taxonomy (GTDB): domain Bacteria; phylum Actinomycetota; class Actinomycetes; order Mycobacteriales; family Mycobacteriaceae; genus Mycobacterium; species Mycobacterium pulveris_A. Next base: position 50,806 of record JBNMRA010000003.1, read on the forward strand.
CGAACTTCGGATGGTCGATACGTTCGAGCGCATCGTCCACACCGGGGATGCACCGAAGACGTCCCTCGAGGAATACCTCGGCGAGGCGGCGCGTCCGGGCAAGTGCATCGACCGGCGGGCTCACGCTCACCCGCGCACAGATCATGTCGATCGCCTCTTGCATTCGCCGGCCTGCCGCCAGGGATGCCACCTCAGCCGTGGAGATCTCGCCGCCCAACTGTGTTGCCAAGCGGTGCAGTGCAAGGGTCTCCGCATCTTGTGAGTCGACCAGGGTGCCGTCCAGATCGAACAGGACGGCGACGCCCTGATCGCAACGCGTGTACATCTCAAATCTCCGATTGTCTAGACAAGTCCGGCGGACCGGGGCGAGCCGATGCGTTCGACATATCGTTCGTACTTCGCCTTGAGCTCGGTCGCCGCGTCCCGCGCGTCGACGACGTTGATCCGGTCGCAGTCATATCCGAGTAGGTCGTTCAAAACAGACATCTGCTCGCGGGCGAACACGACGGTGCCGTCGGGCGAGATCCGCTCGATTCCATCGAGCTTCTGCGCCCTGCGGTTGACGTCTTGCGCCTCGTCCTGGGAAAGCCCTTCTGGTAACACCACATCGATCTGTCCACGCGACACCCGCAACGGGTATCCGCCGGGCAGACCGGCCGGCGCAGGCGAATGCACACGTCGCGTCTCGCTGCCCAGCAATGCCCAGATCAGTCTCGCCGCAGAGGTGGCGGTGACCTGCTGCCCGTCCTTGCCGCCCTGACGGCGCAAGTTGGCAGCCAGCCGAGCGAAGATCGCGTCGTGTTCGACGGCCACCTCTTCACCGTCTCTGGATACCGCCAGCCGGTAAGGGATTCCGTGCGCTTCTCCGAAGCGGTGCACGTGATGGCTGAAGTAGTGGTGGCAGACCAGGCTGATGTCGATCTCGCTGGGGTGGGCGTCAAGCTCCTGCGCCGCAGCCCAGGTGATACCGGGAACGACGTTGGCGATGTTGCCGATGCCGACGTGCGGCGCTAGCCCGATGGTCGCGAGCGCCGGCCCGACCGCATCCGGGTAGGCGGCGTTCACAACGATTGCACGCGACTCGGCCAGCCGAACCGCCTGCATCAGTTCGTAATTCAACGCCAGGTGCATGGGCAGCCATGGCCCGAGCTGGGCTTGATCCAGCTTCCTGAAGGCGTCCGGTGAGATATCCATGATCGCCCGCGCGGCCTGGATGGAAGCGCCCATGAAGATCAGATCCGGTTGGATGCGCCGGATTTCCGCCGCCGTACGGTCGATGTCGGTCAGGTCGAGCGCCAGTGCTTCCACGTCGCGGAAGCGCCCGAGGTTCGACGCCGAGAGCTTGGTGAGGTTGGCAAAGCGGGTGGCTCTCTCCAGCGACCGGCCCGCCATGACGAGGTCGACGGGTTGGTCTCCCGTTGCGAGAAGGTGCGCCAGGCGGATGGTGACATCGCCGATGCCGATCAGCAGGAGCTTGGGCGATTTCGTTGCCGGGTTCATCAGGATCCTTTCGGGTGTGGTTCAGATTTCGAGGACGGTGCGCATATGAGCGACCATCGAGATCAGTTCGACGCGCTCCGCGTCGGTCGCGTGGACGGATCCGGCGTACTTCACGGCGTTGTCGATCCGGTTGAGCAGTTCGGCTACCGAGAACCTTGCGGGACAGGCGATTCGTTCGAGGGTCGAGTGAAAGGTCTTTCCTGTCAGCGTCGTCGGATTGTCGAAGATGTGCCTCGCCGAAGCCGAAGCTGTCGGCCACTCCGAGGGCTGTGCCAGCATGTCCTCGCGAAAGTCGTGCTCCGCCAGCTCTGGTGACACCCTCGCGAGTGCGCCGCGCAGGGCGATCGTCGGACAGCGCTGCGCGAGATCGTGCGCCCAGACGACGTTGCCCCGGCTCGAGGACACCTTGCTTCCGCCGATTCGTAGAAACCTGTTGGCCTTCAGGGCGGTTGGGATCATCTCGGGAACCAGGAGGATCCGGGCGAGCAGCGGGAACAACACACCGTAGTAATAGCTGTTGTCGAACCCGAAGTAGTAGGTGATGTTTGGTGGGTTATCAGCCGTTGCCAGGGCTCTGCGAAGTTCGTCGAAGCTGATGCCGGTGGGTAAGCCGAGAAGTTGTCCCACCGCGTAACAATGTGCGAAGAAGATCTCGAACCATGGATTGATCACACGACCCGGCGCAACCGGGTACCCGTAGTCACTTCGGAATGTCAGGGTGACGCGGCCGGGTTCCAGCTCAGCGATGAACTTGACCAACGCCGGGTTGTCTGCGCTGATCTTCCGATACCGTCCGCGCAGCCAGGCGATATCGTGGTCGTCGATCACCAGTACGGTTGGCAGCGGCGCGTCATAGGTTGCGACGAATTCGGTTGACCCGGTGGACTCTTCGACTGGACTCCACGCCCGGGTCAGATCCATCGGGTGACCGCAGTTCTCGCAAACGTTGATGAAGGCGCGCTGCAGACAGTTAGGGCAGGTCCCAGAGACGAAGGATTCGACCGCCCCGTAGCGCCCGTCCTGGCCGACGAACTCCGGCTGCCGGATCGCGCGCTTGTCGCTGAAAAGCTCGGCCAGGCCGGATGCCAGATAGGTGCGGTAGTCGTCGGCTGTGTTGTCGATGACCTGATCGAAATGTATTCCGAAGGCCCGGAAGTCGGACCGGATCAGCGCGGACATCTCGGCGCGGACATCGGCGGTGTCCCTGCCCAACTCGCGTGCCTTTTTGGCCACATACGTCTGATAGCTGTCGATATGCGAGGCATGCGCCACCGGGCTGCCGACCGCGGCGAGCAGCCGTCGATTGAGGTCCGCCCGCAGGTAGGGCCCCGACAAGTGGCCGACATGCAGGCCGCCGTTGGGTGTCGGCGGCGGCGTGAAGATGACGTCGATGTGCTGTTTCGTCATGGGCAAAACGATATGGACACCAGGTGCCCGCCGGGATCGGCCAATCGCTCCACGGGCCGGGGGAATTCGTTGTCCTCCGATTGGGGGACGCAACACCGGCCGGCGAGCCAGCCGATCGGAGGATGTCCTGCCTCGGCTGATGCTGCGTAGGGTTCAGCCGTGATTTCAACGGGCAGGCTATCGCCGCGCGGCAGGAGCCGGTCCAAGCCGGCGAGCTACCCGCCGCAGATCTGGCTTCTGCTCGGTGGGAGCTTTCTGGTGCGCGCGTTGGGATTTGCGTACCCGTTCTTGAGCTACTTCGTCGTCGAACGCGGGCAGGGTACTACGGTCGTCAGCTTCGTGTTGGCGGCTTTCGGTGCGGGCTGGGTGGTCGGCCAACTGGTGTGTGGCTCGCTGGTTGACCGGATCGGCGGGCGGCTGACGCTCGTGGCGGCGATGACCGCCGCAGCCGTGGTGCTGTGTCTCCTGACGGTCTCACACGGCGTGCCGATGTTGGTCGTCGGCGCCGCTCTGTTCGGCCTCGCATTCGATGCCCCGCGCCCGGTGGTCAGCGCCGCGATCGCTGAGCTGATCCCGGATAGCGCACAGCGGGCCAAGATCGACGCATTCCGTTACGGATGGGTCGTCAACGCCGGGGGCGCGATCACCGGCGCGCTCGGCGGGCTCTTGGCGATTCGAATCGGGGTGACTGCTCTTTTTCTGGTGCACGCGGCGGCGTGCGCGACGTTTGCCGCGCTGGCGTGGTGGTTTCTGACCGGCCGCGCCGGCAGCGCAAAACCGTCGGGCGCGCTATCGGGCTATCGGCAGGCGCTGGCCGACAGTCGCCTTGTTTTCGTGTACCTCTCCAGCCTGGCGACCTTGACGGCGATGACCGCGGTACTTGCCGACATGCCGATGCTGATGTCCCAGCAGGGCCTGGGTGCGGACGCGTTCGGTTGGGCACAGCTGACGAATGCGGTGGGTGTTGCCGCGTTGACCCCGGTGGTGACACCGTGGCTGAGCAAGCGGATCGCGGTACGTCCCCGGCTCGACATTCTCGTTGCCGCGAGCATGTGGACTTCCTTCTGCATGGCCGCGGCAGCCTACGCGACGACGACGGCCCAATTCAGCCTGGCATGCCTGGGTGTCGCGGCCGGCGAAACGGCGTGGTTCGTCGTCGCGGTCGGGATCGTCCACCGGATAGCGCCGTCGACGCGACGCGGTGTCTACCACGGGATCTGGGCCACGGCGTTACCCGCCGCATGGATCGTCTCGCCGCTGCTGACCTCGTTCAGCCTCGGACACGGTGGGCCGCATATGGTTGCCGCCACCACGATGGCCGTCGGGCTACTCGGAGCGGTGATCTGCGTGCCGCTCGCGCGTCGACTGAGCACAAATCCGATGTAACAACGAAAGGTAACGAAACACCATGTTGAAGGACACTCTCTCGCTGCAAGCCGCCGCCCGAGACGAAGTCGAGCGGTTGCGCGCGTCCCGGCCATTCGACGACGAGCCCAGCGATATCGCCAGAGCCCACCATCTGCGCACCGCCACAACGCAAGTCCGGATACCGGGCCTGTGGCTCGAGTTCGGTGTGAGCATCGGGACCTCGACGGCGACGCTTGCCGAATGCGCCGAAGCCGCCGATACGCGCCTGTACGGGTTCGACAGCTTCGAGGGCCTGCCCGAGGAGTGGGTCGTCTCCGACGACGAGGTTTGGTCGCGCGGTGCCTTCGGCGGCCGTCCGTCGGAGGTGCCCGACAATGTCGAGCTCGTGGTCGGATTGTTCCAGGACACGTTGCCGGGGTTTCTGGAAGCGCATCCGGGTCCCGTGGCGTTCGCCCATATCGACTGCGATCTTTACAGCTCGACCCACTGCGTGTTCGAAGCGATTCGCGAACGGCTCGCCGTCGGAACCGTGTTGGTGTTCGACGAGCTGTTCAACTACGACCGGTACCACGAGCACGAAATGCGGGCCCTGATCGAACTCGGTGAAGCCGGTGTCCGCTGGCGCTACCTGGGGCACGTGCCGGCCAGGTATGCGGCCAGCGTGATCCTGACCGAGGTCCCGTGATCAGCGCCGGGTGATCGCACGGCTGACCACCTCTGCCACTTCTTCTTCGGTCAGCGCGCTGTCCTCGATCAGCGTGTGCGACAGCACGGTCCGCACAACGACTTCGGCGGCGGCGACCGGGGTCAGGGCGAGTTCGTCCGAAGGTGGTATCGCCTGTGCGACCATCGCTGCCACCGTCTGCACCAGGTTCAATCGGTCATCGCCGACGGGCAGCCCGGCATACAGCAGCCAGTGCGGTTCGTGATCGCGAATGTAGACGAACGCCCGGTGCTCCCGGAGGTAGCGCAGCGTGGTGGTGACGACAGCGGCCGTCTGCGCGGTGGGATTGGCCTGCGGGTCGAAGGCTGCGAGCGTCGCGGCGATCATCGCGCCGATCTCCTGCTCGGCGATCGCGCCCAGCAGCCCGTCCTTATCGCCGAACTCGCGGTAGGCGGTGGCCCGCGAGACGCCGGCACGCTGCGCGACCTGGCTCAAGGTCAGCCGATCGAGGCCGCCCTCGGCGATCAGGTCCAGTGCGGCCTGCACCAGCTGTGACGACGAACGAGTCCTGGCCACCGGTTCTTTCTACCGCACCACCATTGCGGCCCACCCCAAACTGAGACTAGATTGCTGTTTAGTCTCAGTAGAGGAGCGCACCCGGTGACCCATACTCCGATCACGTCGACCGACGGGCGCCCCGCGCTGCCCGAACTCGACCGGTACCTCGCGTCCCTTCCGGTCAGCGAGCGCGACCAGCTGATGGCCCAGTTCGCGACGCTCAGCGATGCCGACGTGCGAAGCCTCGGAGTCAGCGAGCCCCAACTACGCGAATACGACCACCGGGTCGACGACATCGACGGAACCATTCCTGCGGAGCTCGACGGCACCCTGTACCGCAACGGACCCGGCCGCTGGCAGGACCACAGCGGCCGTCCTCTGCACCATCTGTTCGACGGCGATGGCATGCTCTCGGCGTTCACCATCGCCAACGGTTCGGTGCACTACAAAAACAGGTATGTGCGAACCAACCACTATCTCGGCAAGACCGGCCTGAACCACATGGGCACCGCCGCACCCGGTGGCATCAAGTCCAACATCGGTCGGCTGCCACCTAATCTGGCCAATACCAACGTGGTTGAACACGCCGGTCGGCTGTACGCGCTGTGGGAAGGTGGACCGCCCACCGAAATCGACCCCGAGACACTCGACACCATCGGCGTCCGCCGATTCGGCGGTGCGCTGCGCTGGGTGGGCTCGTACTCAGCGCATCCGTGTTTCTGTCCGCGTACCCACGCTATGTACAACTTCGGCGTCGAGTTCATCCCGCGGCCACATTTGCGGATCTATCGCACCGATCCGGCGGGCCGGCTGAAGCACTTCCGTTCGGCGCGACTGCCATACGTCGCCATGGTGCACGACTTCGCGCTGACGGACAGCCATCTGGTGTTCGTCGTATCGCCGATCATCCCGGCTGCGCTACCGGTGCTGTTGGGGCTCAAGCCGATGGGCGACGCGATGCGGTACCGGCCCGAGCGGGGCAGCGTGTTCGTCTTGGTGCCGCGCGACGGCGGCAAGATCCGCACCATCGAGTACGACGCCGTGTTGATGTTCCATCTCAGCAACGCATACGACGATGACGGCGACACCGTGATCGACGCGATCACCTACGACGACGGGCGACTCCTGCAGCGGCTCAACCGGTTCCACGTCGCACCCCTCGACGACGCGCCCTCGACGTTGATGAGATACCGCATCACGCGGTCGCGACGCGTCCTCGCCGAAGCGCTGTCGGACCTCCCCTGCGAATTCCCCCGCCACAACGACGCGTTCGAGGGACGCGAGCATCGCTACGCGTACCTCAACACGCGTCACGGTCTCGTTTCGTTCTACGACTCGATCACCCGACTCGATCTGAGCGCCTCCTCGGCCGCGACGTACACCTCGCCCGAGGCCGGAAACAGCTTCTGTGAGCCGGTATTCGTTGCCAAAGCCGACGCCACCGCGGAGGACGACGGCTGGGTGCTCTCCGTGGAGTACCGAGCGAAGACGCATACGTCGCGGCTGGTGATTTTCGACGCCGCCGACATCGCCGCCGGCCCGATCGCCGCCGCCAACCTGCGCCACCACATCCCGCAGGGCTTCCACGGCAACTTCGCCCCGCGAACCCGCTGACACCGGCGTCGGGACCCGAGCGTTTGCTAAGGGCCCGGGAAACAGTCGGCCCCCGGCGGGCACACACCCGGCGGAACGATTGCCCCCGAAGGTATCTCTGACGGCCGCACGGGTCTTTGGCAGCCGAACTTGTCGCACAGGGGAGGCCATCTCGGCGAATCGAAGCGCCCTTGCTGGTTCGTTGCGTCCGATGCTTCCGGTTCAGCCGAGCTGCACCACTCGGCTTGGGCCTCCCCGAAGCAATCGTTCCCATAGTCGGGCATCGCGTAGGCGACGCCGGCAGCCCCGGTCGCCAGCCCCGACGCGACGGCCGCCGCCGCCAGCCAGCCCTTGCCCCAATGTCTGGCACCAGCGAGGATCCCGGCAGGGGTCATACGTTCACGTTATCCCCGTACGCGTTGCTCTCGCTCTCATTTTTCCGCGTGCTCATGCGTGCCGTAACGCCCAGGCGGACAGTCACCGGACCGCCGCAGGCGTCGGCCTTGAAGCTCGCGGCGGTCACGTCTATACGTATTACGGTCTGGCCGGATGCGTTTATGTCGCTCTGTGCTCCCGCGGGATCGATCTGCTTCGAGCTCAGCAACTCGTAGGCGATCCGGCCCGGCATCAGCTGCAACGAGGAAGTCGGGTTCACATCCGCCTTCGGTGCTGCCAAATCGAAGAAGTTGCTCAAGATCGAGCTGATCCCAACGGTGCTTCCCAGACCAAGAAATCCACCGCCCTCCATGCCGATCTGGCAGCCAGCCATGAACCAAAGTTCGAGCTTGCCACCAGTCACCGGCTCCTTACCGGCACCGGCGATCGTTGCCGTGGCCGTTGCCGAGAGGAATGCCTCCCTGCTGAAGGCTGTCGCGGCCATGTTCGGAACGGATTCGATAGTCACGTTGGTGAGCGATGCGCTCAGATGGTAGCCATCAGGTGTCACGACAGTGCGTGTCACATCTGGGACAGTGACGGGGTTGGCCGCGGCCACGCCGGCGGTGCCGAATACGAGTGCCACCACGACAATCGCTGCCGAAAAAGACCTGTGCACAAACCGCCCCATTTCCCAGCCGACCCACGGTGGAAGCACTAGTCGGACTGGATGATTTTATGGGCCGTCGCCGCGATTTCGCGTAGCCACGCCGAGTGCTTCGCCCAGACGTGGCTGAGCATCGCGTCTTCGGGTCGTTGGCTCGACTTTGCCGCCGCCGGCGGCGGCCAGTCAACGCTCAGTGGTGAGCGGTCCCGTCGGTATGGCGAAAGCGTTGCACACCAATGCCACCGACCAGAAGGCGCGCGTCCACGAGAGCCCGGAGCTCATCACTGAGGCATCAGTAATTGGGCGTTGGTGACGAAGAACTTCTCGATCACCTGCGGGCCGAACCGTGCCAGCCGCTGGGCGAACTGGGCGCTGGGATCGCGGCCACCTTCATAGTGGGGGTAGTCGCTGCCGTACACCAACACGTTCTGCAGCCACGGGAATCGATCGAAATAGGCGTCGATCGGCTCCCACAGAAAACCCGACACCCGCACATTGCGCTGGATGTACTCCTCGGGGGTAAGGCTCAGATGACTGGTCAGGCGCCGAAACTGCGATCCCACGTTGCGCATGTTCTCTGCCATCGGCCCGACCCAGTGCGCACTGACCTCGATGGCACCCAGCCGCAACGTGGGGAAGCGTTCAAACGCACCCCCGAAAATCATCGCCGAGATGAACGTCTGAGCACCCAAATGCATCATCGACCAAATCCACGGATTCAGCAGACCCTCGGGGTTGTCGACTGCCCTTGGCGCTGAGCCGTTGTTGTACCCGTAGTCGGCCCAGGCCGGCGAGCTGAGGATGCCGTAATCGCCGCCAGGGTGGAACAGCACCGGCAGGTCGTGGCGAACGACGGCGTCCCACAACGGATCCACATCGGGGTGCCCCGGCGAAAGGCCACCCGGCGGCATGCCCTGCGGAACGGCCACCGCGCGAATTCCGTTGGCGGCCACTCGATCGATCTCGGCGATAGCCAGGTCCAAATCGGTCGTGTCGATGAACGCCACCGGCCGCAGACGGGGACTGATCTTCGCCGTCTCGATACACCAGTCGTTGTAGCCGATCAGCATGGAGCGACCACACTCCAGCAGCTGTTCTCGGGTCATGTTCAGATCACCCATGAGCCAATCGACACGCTCCGGCGAAACCTGGATGAACGTATTTCCCAACACGCCGGGACCGCCCGCGAAAAGCAACGTCTGATCGACGCCGTAAACGTCCAACACATCCACGCGGCGACGCATGTTGATCGCCCCGGGAGCGATCGCCCCGACCGGTGGGCGCTTGGTTCCCCAACCCTTCTCGACGATCTCCCGGCTCACCGGCCCGTCATCGTGATAGACCGGGGCGCTGAAACTGGACAGCGCGTTGGGGTCGTGTTCCCGCAGGAAGAAGTCGGCGATCGGTTTCGACACCTCGCCGAACTGTTCAGCCCACATGTGGGCCGGCACGTACTCGTGGTTGTCGGTGTCGAGTATCCGACCGGATACGGCGTCCAGGAGGGTCATGCCGCCGGCTCCTTTACTTGGAGTTCTCACGCGTGGGGTCTGTGCTCAGCGCTCTGTCGAAGCAGTAGTGGCCCAGACCCCAACTTCTTTGGCCCGGAGGCTCGATGTCGTTAACCGGCACTCCGTCCTTGATGATCTCGACCGGGGCAATGATTCCTTGCGAGATCGCTTCGGTCCATGCACGTGTCGGACCTTCGCCCCACCAAAACCACGGCGTCAGATCGTCGATGACGACGTATGTTCCCGCGTGGCTCAACGCCTTCATGTGCAAGATGTCGTCTCTTGCTTCCGCATATTTGTGGCCACCGTCGATGAAGACGATGTCGAAGGATGTCTGAGGATTCTGCGTGCGGTACATGGGCACCGTATGCGCGGAGTCGCCGAGGATGAGTTCGTGCCGACCCGGGTACCGGGCGTCGACGAATTCCTTGGCGTGACCGACGACTTCGTGGCAGCCGATGTCGAAGGACGCAACCCGCACGTCGGCATTCGCACTCAGAAAAGCCAAACTGGAAAACCCCGCGTTGAAGCCGATCTCCCCGACCAGCCGCGCGTTGGACTGCTTGACGAGACGCTGGAGGTAATCCCGCTGCTCTGGCGACGACGATCCTTCAGATGGCAGGTGCCCCCGACTCGCAAGGAAGTCGATGATTTCGACCATGGTGGCGTTACTTGGGGGCAGCCGCGGAGAGGGCCGAATAGAAGCTGCGCGCGCCGTTCTCGAGGCGGGGTTCGGGCACGGTCTCCCAGCCGTCCGTACCACCGTATTGCCCGCACTCCATCTCCCAGGCGTTGGCACCGTGGCGGATGTAGATGAACAGCCCGTCCGCGTCGATGGCGTGCAACCGAGCGCCCATGTCCAGGGCCTGCTGGAGGAAGATGGCGTCCTCGGCCAGCGACTGATCGGGGAACTTGGCTTCTTCCCAGATGCTGCGCCGGTACATCATGGTGGCCCCGTGCACGTCGCCGATGTAGAAGATGCGCCGGTGCAGGTCGGGTTGGCAACGCCAAAAGTGCCAGGTCGTCAGATCGAGCATCAGGCTGTCGCGAAGCGCCGTGAGGTCTGCGTCGCCGGAGCGGATCGCCTCGGCTTGGCGGGTGAGTCGCTGGGGTCCGTACCAGTCGTCGTCGTCCCAATGGGCCACGATCTCGCCCCGCGCGAGCGCGCATGCCTCATTGCGCATGGCCCCGATACTCCGCGAGGGCTGCCCTGTGGGGATGTAACGGATACGGGGATCGTCGGGCAGCCGTCCCGCCAGGGTCGGCGTTCCGTCCTCCAGGACCACCATTTCCTTATTGGAATAGTCCTGGTCGCAGAAGTACCGAACGGCCTGCATGGCGAAGTCCGGCCGGTCCCGGGTCGGCATGATCGCGGTCACCAGCGGCGGATCGGAGGCAGCCATAGCGGATACGGTAAACCAGAAGCCCAGAGCAGCGCACATTTGTTGCTCAGTTCGCCTCGGTCATCGCGGTTTTGGGTGTATTTTTCCGCTCGTGTTCGCTTACTCAACATCAAAGAGTCGACTTCGGTGACCAACCCGGTCGCCGCAATGCGCGACGGGGTAGCCCGGAACGGGTCGACGACGTTTCCGGTGGATTTGCCTGTGCTCGCCCATCACGTCGAGCGTCATCCCTGTAAGCCAGCGTCAGTCGTCTTCGTGACACACATCCTTGACACCGCGGTGCGGTTCGTGGAACTTGTCGCCTCGACCGTCGACATCGCCGGCATCATCGCGATCCCGTACTCGACCACGGTCACCGCCCGCGACAAGCTCTGTACTCAATTCGATCTACTCGAGCCGGTCACCGCCGCCGACATGGTGCTTGCTGCCAACGACGCCGTGCGGAGCGCGCTTACGCAATCGGCGGAGCGGACCGTGATCGTGCAGGAGATCGGTGGGTACTGCGCGTCCCAGATCGCCCAGCTGGCACGTCGTACCAACTTCGGTGGCGTCGTCGAGGACACCATGCAGGGACACTGGCGTTACCAGGCGATCGGGAACCTGGCATGTCCGGTGCTGACCATCGCGGAGAGCCCGCTCAAGGCGCTGGAGAACCGTCAAGTCGGTCGCGCGATCGCCTACTCGCTCGAGACGATCCTGCGAGCCCGCTTCTTCCGTATCCCGGTCGAGACCAGGATCGGCGTTCTGGGCTACGGCGGTATCGGCGAGGGCACCGCGGCCAGCCTCGCCGCGATGGGTGCCCGGGTTTCCATATATGACCCAAACCCCATTCGCATGGCGCGAGCCTTCGTAGAGGGCCTTGACGTCCAGGACCGCGAAACCGTCCTACAGAAATCGGATGTGGTGCTCGGCGTATCGGGACAACGCTCGATATCGGCCGACGATGTCGCGCTGTTGAAGGACGGTGCGATCCTTTGCAGCGGCAGCTCGAAGCGGGTGGAGATCGACGTCGACGGTCTCTATGCCGCAGCAGACGACGTGGCCACCGAGTGCGGGCTGACGCGGCTGATGATCGGCGGAAAGACCCTCTGGCTGCTGAACGACGGAACCCCAATCAATTTCGCCGACCAGGGTGTGCTCGGCCACGTGCTGGATCTGGTGTACACCGAGTTGTACATGTGCATCCGTAAGTTGTCGGAAGGCGCATGTGGACCCGGGCTCCAGACTTTGGAAGCCGTTGAACAACAGGCGATCGCGCATGTGTGGCGCCAGATCTATGCGTAGGCCATGAACATGCACGCCCACAATGCAATCCAGGGGGAGCTCCCGTGAAGACAACGACAGACCTGATCAACGAAACCGCCGAGTACGTCAAGCAAACGATGCTGGGCGATGCCACGGGACACGACTGGTGGCATGTGTACCGGGTCTGGCAGACGGCGACCCGTATTGCGAAAGAGACCGGTGCTGATACGACGGTTGTGCAACTGGGAGCACTGTTGCACGACATCGCCGACTGGAAGTTCCATGCCGGCGATACGGAGATCGGCCCGAAGACGGCGCGCCAGTGGCTGGATTCGTGTGGTGCCGACAGCGAAGTGATCGATCACGTGTGCTACATCGTCTCGTCGGGGTCATTCAAGGGTGCCGGTGTTGCCGACGAGCACGCGACGCTGGAATCCCAGGTGGTCCAGGATGCTGACCGACTCGATGCCATTGGCGCCCTGGGCATTGCGCGAGCGTTCGCATTCGGCGGTGCTGTCGGTCAGGAGATGCACGACCCAGGTGTCGAGCACCGATTCCACGACTCGCCGGAGGCGTACTTCCACGGTGCTTCGACGACGGTCAACCACTTTCACGAAAAGCTGTTGCTGCTGAGGGACCGGATGAACACCGAGTCGGGCCGACGCATCGCCGATGAGCGGCATCGCTATATGGAGGAATTCCTCGAGCAGTTCCACGCCGAATGGAACGGGCAACGGTAGTAGGGCTGCGGTGGTCATCAGAGATCTGGCCCAGCGGGGGCCGTGCAACGGGGGCGGCAGATACGTCACCGCGTATTGCCACAAGCCCGCGCCCGGTGGGCACGTGCTGTCCATCTCCGGCCCAGCAGGTGCGATCGCTCAAGTCCGGCTCGTGGACCCAACCTATGCGCTCAAAAGCGCAACGGCTCAACGCTATTTATTGACTGGCGCCGGCTCCGGTCCGGCCCCTGAGACGGCGATCCTGCTGAAACTGTTGACCGGCGCTTTGACCTTGCCCTGCGGAGACTCCGTCGACTTCGCCATCGCGCTCGACTGGTTCAACATGGTCGTCGACGGTGCGGTTGGCGACCTCACCCGTCTCGCAGACCACGTGCACCGGGCCAAGCACCTCTACACACCTCTCGGCGACATCGAGAATGTGAAGCAGGCCGGGGGAGCGGTCGCCGACGAAATCGCCGGGTTCGTCGGGCAGCACCCCATCCTGAAAAACGTTGACGCGATCGCGTCCCCTCCCGGCCACGATCCGAACGTGCTCAGCTTTGGATCGCGACTCGCGGCGGGTGTGGCGCAGCGGCGCAACATCCCGCACGTGCGCTGCGCCTCAACACCGACACGTCGCCCTCCAGTCAGGAGCTACGCGTTTGCTGCCCGCGCGGGCATCCTCGGCGGGCAATTCCGTTGTCCCGACGACGTGTTCGCCCGACGCATCTTGATAGTCGACGACGTGTACGCCAGCGGGGCGACAGTGCAGGAGACCGCTCGAGCTCTTCGTGCGGCCGGCGCGAGCCAGGTAGCGAGTATCGCGGCCATCAGGACGATGGAGTTCGAACCAGAACACGTGACGAAGGAATTCGCCGAAGAGCGTCTGCTCGCCGATTTGGCGATCGCCCGAAGCGCGGCCATGCCCCGGCCCGACGAAGACGACTGGACGTTGTAGCAGATGATCAACAAACAACGACGAGAGCTTTACGGCTTGCACAGTCCGGCAAGCGACTTCGCCAAGGAACACGGCTTGGCGGGCGCCGACTGGTACCTCTGCGAGATTCCTCGCAAACAGATGAAGGAGTTGATGAAGCGCACCGATATGCCTGCGATCCGTGACACGATTCTGTGGATCGGGCTGGCCATCGGCTTTGCGACTGCCGGAGTGCTCCTGTGGGGGACCTGGTGGGCGGTGCCCTGCTTCATCGCGTACGGCGTGCTTTACGGATCGTCATCTGACTCGAGGTGGCACGAGACAGGGCACGGTACCGCGTTCAAGACCCGCTGGATGAACGAGGCGGTCTATCAAATCGCGTCGTTCTGCATGATGCGCAACCCGACCGCCTGGCGGTACCAACACACCCTCCACCACACCGACACGCTGATCGTGGGAATCGACCCCGAGGTGCTGGCGATGCGGCCGGCGCGGCTGGCCGGCATCGCCCTCAACTTCTTCGGGCTGCTTGACGTTCCCGGCGGCCTCCGTCAGATCCTGGTGCATGCGAGCGGCCGCCTGACCGAAGCCGAGAAGGACTGGGTCCCGGTCGAAGAGCGCCCCAAGGTTTATCGAACCGCGCGCATTTGGGTTGCCATCTATGCCACGACGATCGGCGTTGCCGTCGTGACTCAGAGCTGGATCCCGATCGTGCTCATCGGCGGCCCGCGGGCATACGGAGCCTTCATGCACATTCTCTATGCGCTGACTCAGCACGCCGGCATGGGCGAGAACGTATTGGATCACCGCCTCAACACCCGAACGGTATTGATGGGGCCGGTGAACCGTTTCCTCTACTGGAACATGAACTATCACCTTGAGCATCACATGTTCGCCGCAGTGCCGTACCACAAGCTTCCCGCCCTGCACGAAGCCATCAAAGACGATGTTCCGGCCCCGTATCCGTCGATGTGGGCAGCGCTGAAGGACGTCTTCCGTACCCTGTGGCGCCAGCGGAACGACCAGACGTACTGCCTCAAAGGTGACCTTCCGCCAACTGCCAAGCCGTACCACGGTCCTGTCGACGGCCTGCTGCCCGATAAGGCGATCCGTGGATGAAGCGCGAATGATGATGTGGGTCAGGGCTTGTGCGGCCGCGGAGGTTGACGAAGACGACGTGATCGCCGTTGTCATCGACGGGAAGTCCTACGCGATCTACCGGTCAGACGACGAACAATTCTACGCCAGCGACGGCGACTGCACCCACGGGCGTGGGCGTCTTTGCGATGGTTTGGTGATGGACGGTGTCATCGAATGTCCGAAGCACAACGGCCGCTTCGACTACCGCACCGGTAAGGCGCTCGGGGCGCCGGTGATCGAAGATTTGCGGACCTACCGGACCAGGGTCGAGGGCGGCGATGTCTACATCCAGCTCGATGGACAGTGATTCGCGAACTTCGCGGCGTCCTGGCATGGCCGCGCCGCTGAACGCGGCCACGATCGCGCAGGCGCCCAAGGTGCTGCTGCACGATCACCTCGACGGGGGATTGCGGCCAGCGACGGTGCTGGAGCTGGCAGAAGAAATGGGTTACGACGAGCTTCCAGCATCGGATGCGGGCTCGCTGGCGCGGTGGTTTCACGCACCGTCACACCGCGGCTCGCTGCTGCGCTACCTGGAGCCCATGGCGCACACGGTCGGTGTCATGCAAACCGCCTCGAACCTGTACCGCGTGGCTCGCGAATGTGTCGAGGACCTGGCCGCCGACAACGTCGTCTACGCCGAGGTGCGCTTCGCGCCCGAAATGCACATCCAGCGCGAATTGTCCCTCGATGAAGTGGCCGACGCCGCGTTGGCCGGCTTCGCCGACGGTGTCAAGGCGGCGCACGCTGAGGGCCGCGTCATCGTGGTCGGATGTCTGATGACGGCGTTGCGCGACGCCGCACGGTCGCTGGAGATCGCCGAGCTTGCAATCCGGTTCCGCGACAAGGGGGTTGTCGGGTTCGACCTCGCAGGCGCCGAAGTCGGACATCCCCCCAGCCGCCACCTCAGCGCATTCGATTACATCCGAGCACACGACGGCCACATCACCATTCACGCCGGTGAGGCCTTCGGCTTACCATCCATAGCTGAGGCGGTCGACTCCTGCGGGGCCCACCGAATCGGCCACGGCGTGCGTATCGTTGAGGACATCGAGGTGGACAACTCAACCGACGACGCGGCCCGCTCAGTGACCAGGACCCGGCTGGGCCGAATAGCGGACACCGTGCGGCACAACGGAATTCCGCTGGAGTTGTGCCCTACCTCAAACGTGCAGACTGGCGCCGTGGCCAGTATCGCGGAGCACCCTTTCGACGTGCTCGACCGCCTGGGATTCCGCGTGACGGTCAACACGGACAACCGGTTGTTGAGCGACACCACCGTGAGCAAGGAGATGCTGCGACTGGTCGAAACGTTCGGCTACGGGTGGCACGACCTCGCACGGTTCACGATCAATGCGATGGAGTCGGCTTTCATACCGTTCGACGAGCGCCGTGTGCTCCTCGATGAGGTGATCAAACCGCGCTTCGCGGCGCTGACCGGATGACGGTGATGGTCAGACTGGTTCGTCGACCTTGATCGCGCGCATTGCCTGGCTGTTCCAGAACTCTTCGATCTCCTCGAGACTCTTGCCCTTCGTTTCAGGAAGCCTCCGCATCAGGTAGAACGCACCCGCGATGCTGATCGCGGCGTATCCGAGCAGAGGGGCTGCCAAGCCGAGCCCGCCGAGCAACAGCGGAAAGGTCAGCGTGAAGATCATCGCGAACACACCGTGCAAGGTGGAGGCCAAGCTTGTCGCCCTGCCGCGGATCGACTGCGGATAGATCTCAGAGGTCACGATTCCGCTGGCCGGACCCAGGGTCAACCAGAAGGCCGCGATGAAAGCCGCAAGGCATACGACCTGTCCCCAACGCACCACCACACCTGACTGCGGCGCCATGGTCAGTACTGCCATCGCAATCAGAGAGGCGGCCGCCATGAACAGGCCGGCGACCATCATCGGCTTTCGGCCCATCCGGTCGACGACAGCGAGCGCGATCACCGTTGCAATGAGGCCCACCACTGCCAGCCCCAACGTAGCGGCGAATGAAACGGCGGTGTCAGTGAAGCCGATCTGCTCCAAAACAGTTGGGGCGTAGAACATCACCATGCTCTCACCAGAAAACACCGACAGGAACACCACCACGATTCCTACGATGACCACTGGCCGATGTGGGGGCACCCAGAGCCGTGCCCGTCTGTGTTCGGTGCCACCTTGATCGGAATCTGGAGAAGCGCGCTCTGTGGTGATCTCAGCCAATTCGCGGTCGGCAGCAGCGCCGAACAGCCGCCGCAAGGAACGGCGCGCCGCGTTGGGCTGCCCCACAGCGACCAGCCAGCGCGGCGACTCCATCAGCGGAAGCAGGGCCAAGCCGTAAATCGCTGCAGGCAACGCGATAAAGCCAAACATGAAGCGCCACCCGGAATGGTGCTCCACCAGCGCCAGGCCCACGCAATAGGCCAAGATCACGCCCACTGAAGTCGCCACAAGCTGGATCGACAGCATCCGCCCACGAATAGCGGCGGGCGCCACCTCCGCCACGTATACACCGGCCGTCGGAGTCGACACACCCATGGCGAAACCGGCAGCTGCCCGCGCGACGATCAGCCACCAGAACGAGGGCGCAAGCGCGGCGCCGAAGCCGCTGGCGACGAACAACACTGCCATCGACATCAACAGGTAGCGCCGACCGAATCGGTCCGACAGCAGCCCCGCAACTGAGGCTCCCGCCATTCCTCCGGCGACCACGGTGCTGGCCAGCAGGCCCTGCTGTAAGCCGCTGAGCTGCCAATCGTCGGTAAGCAGGACCAGCGTGGCCGCGGTGATCGCCACGTTGTATCCGGCGAGCACCCCGGACAGGGAACCCAGAACCCCCACCGCATAGTGCGCGA
Organism: Mycolicibacterium pulveris; assembly: GCA_050205315.1. GTDB lineage: Bacteria > Actinomycetota > Actinomycetes > Mycobacteriales > Mycobacteriaceae > Mycobacterium > Mycobacterium pulveris_A. The sequence goes on from JBNMRA010000003.1 coordinate 68,720, forward strand.
AGCGGGTTTCCCTGACCTGTGTGGCCCACACCGCGAAATGGCGGCTTATCGCCGCCAGCGATCGACCTTTTGTCTCTGGGAAGCGCCGTCGAAAGATGACGAACCCGCCTAGGGCAGTGCACATGTAGAGCACCAGCAGCGGGTACAGGCCGACCTCCTTACCCAGGATCAGACCCGTCGGCGCCGCGATGCCGTCGAACAACCAATGCGAGGCGACAACCAGGCCCATCGCGATTCCGCGCACACGGAACGGCAAAAGCTCTGCTGCGGCGACCCAGGCAATCGGCCCGAGCCCTATCGCGAACGAAACGATGAACAGGTATAGCCCGGTGATGGAAAAAACGTGACCGGTGCCCGTGCCGTGCATGCCGGCGCCGGCGGCCATGGCGGCGCAGCCGAGCGCAACGCCCACGAGGCTCGTCAGCAACAGCGGGCGACGGCCGACCCGGTCGATGAGGATAACGGCCACGAGCGTTGCCGCCACATTGACCGCCGCGACTTCGACGCCCGTGGAGCTGGCCACACCGAAATCCCATGTCCTATCGGCCAATCTCGGCAGGTTCGCAGCCGAGTAGTAGAGCACCGCGTTGATGCCGACGAACTGTTGCACGAAAAACAGCCCGATGCCGATGAAGATCGCCCCGCGACCCGCCAGGGAGAACACCGTATGCAGCCCGTCGACATGCAGATCGCGGGCGGGAAAGTCGATCTCGCGAATCCGCTGATGCGCGTTGTCGATGCCCAGTCGGGCCCGCACCGCCTGTGCCGTCTCGTGATCGCCCATGAGTGTCAGCCACACGGGCGATTCCACCAACCACAGCGCCAGCCCGCTCAAGATCACGCCCAGTACCGCGCCGCCGCCCAGCAGAAATCGCCAATCGTGCTCCTCCGGGAACACCGCAAGACCCACGTATGCGAGCAGGATGCCGATCGTGATCATCAACTGGAAAATGCAGATCAACGTGCCGCGACGGGCAACCGGCGCGATCTCGGCGATGTATAGCGGGGCCGCGACCGAAATGGCTCCCACGCCGATTCCGACGACGAGTCCTCCGAGCAGGTTCACCAATTCCGACGGCGCGATAGCGCTCACGAATGCGCCGAGGGTGAATAGTGCGCCGGTGGCCATGATGACGTCGCGCCGTCCCACCAGGTCGGCGATGCGCCCTGCCGCCACGGCGCCGACCAGGGCGCCGAGCAACGTGGCCGTGCTCAGCCAGGACGAGTGGCCCCGCTCCAAAGCGCCTGCCGTTATACCTGTCTCGTAACCAAAGAGCAGTCCGCCCATCGAGGCGATGCCGGCCGTCGGATAGCACATGCGCATTACGACGGCACGCTCCTGGGGCTACTGAAGCGGTCGACGCCCGCGAGCACCTGCACCCCCCACTGCAACGTCGTCCACCCGTGCCGTGGCGAGCCGTCGACCAGAACCATTGAGAGGTTTCTCAGCCCGTGCGCTTGTGCCCATGTCGGGCTGACGTTTTCGGCGCGCGCGCTGAGCCACACCCTTATCGCGGCCCCGTGGCTGACGATTGCGACCGTTGACAGCGCCCGTGCTGAGACCTCGTCGATGACGGCGTCAAAGCTTTCGAAGAATTCGTGCCCGTTCGGACCACCCGGTAGCCGGACGTCGGGTGCGCCTGAAGACCAGCCGAAGATGATGTCGTGGTACCGCTCTTGGGCTTCGGGGTCATTGCGAGTCTCGAAGTCGCCGGCACCGATCTCGCGCAGCCCGTCGCGTATCTCGACGCTGAGTCCCCGGCAAGCGGCCAGCGGTGCCGCGGTCATCACGGCCCGGCGCAGCGAAGAGGCATACACCGCATTGAGTGTCACGCCGTCGAGGTTCGCTGCCAACGCCTGGGCTTGCAGGAGGCCATTGGCGTTCAGTCCCGGACCAGGGAATTGCGTATCGAATCGGTGATCGATGTTGGAGTCTGTCTGGGCGTGGCGGATGAAGAGCAGTCGCAAGATCGGCCTCTATTCCAGCCTTCTTCTGTACGGCCCGCGTGCCTGACGTCCGACGCGTCGAATGCCGTTGACCGAGGCGTCGGTAGACATAGTGAGCACATGGTAAGCGGGCCCTTTGGCCAACGGAGTCAAACGTCCGACAAATCGCGTTTCCTGCCGCTATCTTTCTGTCCGTTGCACTCGATTTCCGGTGCACAGTCGGGAGAACCTGGTGAGCGCTGAGCCGCACGACCGTGTCATCGCGATGCCCCCAACGGATGACAGCGTTCCTGCTGCTACTGGCCGTCCGGCGGGCACCAGGTTTCGCGCAGACATCGAGGGCCTGCGCGCTGTCGCGGTGCTGGCCGTGGTGTTGTTCCATGCCGACGTGCCAGGGCTCGATGGCGGGTTCATCGGCGTGGATGTGTTCTTTGTCATCTCGGGCTTTTTGATCACGGGGATGCTCTGGCGGGAGGTGAATGCGTCGGGCACCGTCCGGCTCGGGCGGTTCTACGGAGCGCGGGCCCGACGACTGCTGCCCGCGTCAGCCGCTGTCGCGATCGTCACGATGATCGGTGCGGCTGTCCTGCTGCCCCCGCTGCAGTCCGCCCCCGTCTTCGACGACGGCGTGGCCAGCGCACTGTACGTCGGCAACATCTGGCTCTTCCTGGCCAAGGCCGACTACTTCTCTCCCGACACCCCGTCGCCGTTTCTGCACTATTGGTCGTTGGCTGTCGAGGAACAGTTCTATCTGGTGTGGCCGATCCTGTTGATCGGTGTGGCATGGCTCATCCGGCGCCGGGGTCGGCGTGTCGACACCCATGCTCGGTCATCACACAAGCCGTACCTCTTGGTGCTCGTGCTGATCGCGGTGACGTCCTTCGCGGCGTCGCTCGTGCTCACTTACGTGATGCCGATGGCGGCGTTCTTCATGATGCCCACCCGTGCCTGGCAGTTGGCGCTTGGCGGTCTGCTGGCGCTGACAGTCGCCCAGTGGCACCGGCTGCCGCCGGTGCTGGCCATGGTCGGAGGATGGTTGGGCCTCGGGGTGATCCTGCTGGCGTGTACCTGGTTTAGCCCGATCACGCCCTATCCGGGCACCGCCGCGCTGCTTCCGGTCGTCGGTGCGGTGTTGATTATCGGCGCGGGATGTGCGGTACCCGACCGGGGAGTGGGGCGCGCCCTCTCACTGCGGCCGATGCGAGCGGTGGGGCGGATCTCGTACTCGTGGTATCTGTGGCATTGGCCGTTGCTGATCCTCGCGCCGGCGGCGCTGGGCCATCCACTGGGGTTGACCGGCAGGCTGGCCGCGGTCTTCATCTCCGCCGGCTTGGCCGTGCTCACACTGCACCTCATCGAGAACCCCGTGCGCTTTGCACCACCGATACAGCAGTCGGCCGCCCGCAGCATTGCGCTCGGCGCCGCGGCCACCGTCGTAGCAGTCGTTGTCGGCGTTGCGCTGATTCATTTCACACCGCAACCAGTTGGCAGGGGCCCGGCGGTCCCGACTCTGTCCGTCAGGGCAATGCCCGCCCCGCCCGGCGCACACCCCGACCTGTACGACGCCGCGGTGCGCGACGCGCTCGCACAGGTGCAGGCCGCAGTAGCCGCATCGGCCGACAGAAATTCGGTTCCGTCCAACCTCGCTCCCGCGCTTGCTGACGCGAGAGCGGAGCAGACCGCGTTCCTACTTGGCGGCTGTATGCGTTTGATTGTGGAAGTCGGCCACCCTGAGTGCACGAGCGGCGACACCTCATCCACCACGACGGTCGCCTTGGTGGGCGATTCGAATGCGGCGATGTGGAATTCGGCCTTCCAACAACTCGCCGCCCAACGGCACTGGCGCCTGGAAACTCTGACCAAGGCCGGTTGTCCACTGCTGGACCAGCCGATCTTCGAAGCCCGCCTGAACCGGGAGTACACCGAGTGCCAGCAGTGGCGCGGTCAGATCATCGACCGGCTACGAATCGAACGATTGCGAGCCGAGCGGCCGCGGCTGATCGTGCTGAGCATGTCGCGCCAGTACAACATCGAGAACGGTTTCCCGTCGTACGGCCCGGCGTGGTTCGACAGCCTCACTCGCCTCGTGCGCGAACTTCGCGACATTGCCCCACATGTGCTTGTGCTCGGCCCGATCCCCGATCCGGGCTCGGATGTGCCGGTCTGTCTGTCCGCTCACCTCGATGACGTGGTGGCGTGTTCGCCGCCCCGCTCGACGGCGGTCAACGCCGAGGGCATTGCGGCTGAAACCGCCGCCATCACAGCCGCCGGCGGCCAGTACGCCGACCTCACCGACATGTTCTGTACGACCGACCGCTGTCCGGTCATCGTGGGTAACACGCTGCTGTACATGGATAAAAGTCATCTGACCCTGGAATACACCCGGCAGGTGGCGCCGGTGATCGGAGCGTTGGTCGACCGGGCGCTGATCTCCGGCTGACCACACCTTCGCGCGCCAGCCGACCGAGGCGATCCAGATAGCGGAAGCTGTCGAGAAACGTGTTGGTCCAAGGATTTCCACCGCACGCGGCGTCGGTGAGCGCGGTCGGCCAGAGCGGTGTACCGGAGCGCCGGACAGGGCAGCAACCCGATATCCACCGACGAAAGCAGAAGGCATACACGGACGAAAACTGGATACCCGTGTGTTCGTTCAGAAGTTGCTGACCATTTGATGAAGCGGAGGAACCATGACGACCTCACCGGAGCCCAACGCGCAACTCGGTGCCGCTGCCCACGGCAGGCGGTCCCTTCTTGCGTCGTTCAACGACTATCTGTCGGCTCAGCAGTTGGTGGATCGGATGTCCGACGGCGGGTTTCCGGTCGAGCACGTGAAGATCATCGGCGAAGGCGTCAGCACCGTCGAACGCGTCACCGGGCGGATGACGAAGGGCAAGGCAGCGCTGGCCGGTGCAGGCAGCGGTGCATGGTTCGGTCTGCTGATCGGTCTGCTGTTCGCGATCTTCTCCGTGGGGCCGCTGTGGCTGTGGGTGGTGTTGACGGCGACGGTCATCGGTGCGTTCTGGGGAGCCGTGTTCGGCTTCGTCGCACACTGGTCCACCCGCGGGCAACGCGACTTCTCGAGCGTGCAGTCGTTGGAAGCTCAGCGCTATGACGTGTACGTCACCGAGCAGTACGCCGCCGACGCGGCCCGGTTTGTGCGCACAGCCTGACCAGGTCAGTCGCTGCGTTCAGTGATCGGCACACTGGTGCCGGCCGGATAGGTCTCCAACGGTGTGGCGCCGTCGTTCCAGTCCTGCAGCACGGGCTCATAGATGCGCCACGCTTCGACCGGCTCTTCGCCGATGACCGAATGCGCGTGGCCGCCCGACAAGAAGTCGGCAAGGACATAGCCGTACGGCGGCAGCGCGGCGGCCGGCGCCGGACCCCTCAGCCGCAGCGGCTGGTCTTCGGTGGGCGGCCCGAGCGTGGCGCCGGTCAGCTCCAGACCGATGTCGTGGGGGCCGTCGATGCCGATCCACAGCGTCTGTTCGGCACCGCGGTAGTGAACCAGGATCCCTTTACGCATTTCCGCCAGCGCCTTGCCCGCGCGCATCACGAACCTGGTGTTGTGCCACCTCGGCGTGTCGATCGAGAGGTGTACCTCCGCCAGGGTTTCGGTCTGCCGCTGCGGGTCCACGCCCGCTTCCTCGGCGTAGTCGGGCACTTCCGAGCCGTCGGCGCCGCCTTCGTCGGACAGGGCCCCGCTGGTGTAGCGGGCCCGCCGGGCCATGCATGTGCCGTCGGGTCGGCGCACCACCGATATGTTCTGCAGCACATCGAGTTTGGCTCGGTGGACGTCACCGGGTGCCGAGTTCGCCGGCGGCTCCATCGCTGCGAAGCAGAGCACCTGGGTCATGTGGTTTTGCATCACGTCGCGGAGCGCGCCGGCTTTGTCGTAGTAGGACGCTCGGCCCTCCAGCGCGATCGTTTCGTCCCACAGCACGTCGACGCGCTCGATGTGTTCGTGGTTCCAGCTGTTTTCGAGGAGACGGTTGGAGAACCGCAAGGCGAACAAATTGTGCAGCGTCGTCATGCCCAGCGCGTGGTCGACGCGGTAAGCGGCGGCCTCGCCGGGCTCCCCGACCGCCCGCAGCAGCAGCGTGTTGAGCCGTCGCGCGCTGTCGGCGTCGTCGCCGAACGGTTTCTCGACCGCGACGCGGCTGGAGGCCGGCAACTCCAGCGCCGTGAGGGCCTCCAGCGCCGGCTCGACGAGCGCGGTGGGCAGCGCCAGGTAGATCCCGACCGGGTCGCTGTGCGCTGCGCCGGCCACGACTTCGCGGACCGCGTCGGCGTCGGTGACGTCGAGCCGCCGGTAGGTGGCGGCGCCGGCGAGCCAGCTCGCCACGTCGTCGCTGACGTCTTCGGTCCCGTTCACGACCGCGTCACGGACATGGGTCTGGAATTCCGTCTCGGTCCAGTCGTCGAACGCGGCGCCGACGAGCCGAAAACCGTTGGGCAGCACCGCCGTCGCGCGTAGCCGCGCCAACGCGGGGAGGAGCAACCGCGACGTCAGATCGCCGGTGGCTCCGATGATCAACAGGGTGGCGATCATCCGGCGAAGCTCCTGACGGGCAGCCCCTCGACGCCGGGGCGGCAGCTGAACAGCGAGCCCGCCAGCGGGTCCTCACCGGCACGAAGCCCTTCTCGTGAGGTGGTGATGAACAGGGTGCGCAGATCGTCACCCCCGAACGTGCAGGCCGTGACCTTGTGAGCCGGTAGCTCGATGACAGCATCCAGGCGGCCGTCGGCGCTATAGCGATGCACCGCACCGCCGTTCGCGAGCGCGGTCCACACGCCCCCTTCCGCATCGACGGTCAAGCCGTCGGGTCGGCCACCATCGGGGATGAAGACGAACGGGCGCCGATCGTGGAGACCGACGTCGGCGTTCCACGAGAAGGTGTCGACGCGGTGGGTGTCGGTGTCGTTGTAGTACGCCTGGCTGCCGTCCGGTGACCAGTCCAAGCCGTTGGAAACGGTGACCCCGTCAAGCACGACCGTGACCGTGCGATCCGGTGCGAGCCGGTAGAGCGATGCGGCTCCCACCCGCTTGTCGTACGCCATGGACCCGCAATAGAAGGAACCGTCCGGTGCGCACCCACCCTCGTTCATCCGGATGGTCGGATCCGACCAGACCGGCGGCAACTGCGTTGTCGTGCCGTCGGGCTCCTCGAGGAGAAAACTCCGTTCGACGGCGATGACGGCGCCACCGCGGTCGCGGGGACGCACGGCTGCCGCGATCGTGCCGACGTGGGTACGAGTGACCGATCCGTCGGCCGCCAGCGACAGGACGTCGCCGGCGGTCATGTCCACCCACCGCAGGCCTCCCCAGCTGGGCGACCAGACCGGGCCTTCACCGTGCTCGGTGATCGAGTCGGTGATGCGGTCGACCTGCATGTCGCGAAGTTCCTGGCTTAGAGGGTCGTCGTCGTGGCTAACCAGTACCCCAAATGTCGCGCTGATAACGGAGGATGACGATGGCGGTCAGCGGCACCGCGAAGGCGACGACGATGGCCGCCGGCGCCGCCGCCGGGGGTTTCTGTTCGGGTTCGACACGTCGACGATGAACTCCGCGATCAACGGGATCGCGCCCAGCCTGTCGTTGACCCCCTCGCAGGTCGGGTTCGTCACCGCGGTCGCGCTGCTCGGCGCCGCGGTCGGGGCGTGGTTCGCCGGTGGCGTGTCGGCTCGGTTCGGTCGCGACAAGGTCATGATCGGAGCGGGTGTGCTGATCGCGTCCGGATCGGTGCTCGCAGCGTTCGCGAATCACGTCTGGGTGCTGGGTCCGGTGCGGGTGCTCACCGGTGTGGGGATCGGCGCGGTCTCCGCGGTCGTCCCCGCCTACGTGTCGGAGATCGCCCCCGAGCAGATCCGCGGGCGGCTCGGCACCTTCTGGCAGTTCGCGATCGTGTTCGGCCAGTTCCTCGGCCTGCTCAGCGGATATGTGCTGGCCAACCTCGCCGGCTCGGAGTCCGACCCGGTGCCGTGGGGCGGCGCGGCGTGGCGGTGGATGTTCGCGGTCGTCGCGGTGCTGGGGCTGATCTATGTGCTGATCGGTCTGCGGCTGCCGGCCTCCCCGGCGGATCTCGTGCGGTTCGGCCGATACGACGATGCCACCCGCTCGATCGCGCAGCTCGGCTCCCAATCGCCGGAGGGACGCGTCGCCGCCATGCGCGCGAACCTCGAGGAGCTGGGTTCGCGGGCGGGGCTGTCCGCGCTGCTCGGCGGTCGGGCTTGGTTGAAGAAGATCGTCTGGGTCGGAATCCTGCTCGCGGCATTCCAGCAACTCTGCTGTTGACCGATACGCTGACCTTCTGCAGCATTCGCTCAACGTCCGTCTGAACGGAACTGTTCGCGATACCGCGCCTCGGCCTCGCCGCGAACCGTCGTGGCGAAATCCAGCCGCTCACCCCGCACGTACCCGGCCACGCCGATCGCCGCTATGACCGCACCTGCCACCCAGGCCGTCCAACCGATCATGTCGCCGACGGAATCGACCACCCACGGCGACGAGAACAGTGCCAGCCCCGTGACTGCCATCGTCAGGAAATCGCGGGTGGGGTCGATGGCGAGCAACGACCAGACCGCTACGACGACGGTCAGTCCCCCCAGGCCGATCACTACCGCAACCGGGGCGGCGGGCGCGGGCGCCGCGACGCCGTCGATCATGATCAAAATTGCACGCAGGGCTGCTCCGAGGCCGAATCAACAGCCCTGTGTTCAAAATTCGACGCGAAATTTCCGGTCACGCGGGGGTGAACCGCACCGCCGCGAGGCGTTCGCGGCGCACGGCGTCGGCGAAATCGGAGACCGACGGAATGCCGCCGTCGCGGAACTTCAGACCCATCATCGTCGGCGCGCGTTTGGGTCCCCAGCTCTTCGCGCAGCGGTGGCACAACTCGGCGACGAGCGCGGTGTCGGTCAACAGGTCACCGCGCATCTTCGTCGTCCGGCCGTCCACCACCACGTCGCAGGCCGCCCCGTCGCGGAAGTTGTTCTTCCAGCCCGCGGAAGTCAACGCGTACAGCTCGCCGTCAATCTTGTGTGCGCTCACCGGAATTGAGTACTGCCGCCCGGTTTTGCGGCCGGCGACGTCGACCACCATCATCTGGCTGCGCAGTGGTCCGGCCAGGGGTGTGCGCAGCAACCTGTTCAGTATCGGGTTCAGGATCCGCAGCACTTTGTCGGGTGGATGCGCCGCCGTGACCGCGGGGGACTGCTCTGCCATGCCCGTCACGCTAAACGACGCTACTTGACCCGCGGTCCGGTCAGGTCCAATGTTTGGTGCAGGCCGCCGAACGTGTGCCGGCCCAGTGAGGACTGCCATGAGCATCGACGACGATCCGGTCACCACCCTCGACGACCTGCGCACCGATCTGGCGGGCCGGCACAGATGGACACCCAGCAGCGGCGCCGCGGTGGATCCGGCCGTCGTCGACGCCGACATGGCCGCGCTCGACCGCGACGGCTACCTGATCTGGGAGAACCTGCTCAGCGCTGACGACTGCCGCCAGATCCGCGACACCGTCGCACCCTGGCTCTCACACACCGGACGCAACTCGTTCGAGGGACGACGCACCCAACGCGTCTACAGCCTGTTGAGCAGAACCCGCGTCTGCGACCGGCTCGTCGACCACCCGCGGGTGCTCGCGGTGCTCGACCGGCTGCTGATGGCCAACTACCAGCTGTCGGCCCTACAGGCGATCAACATCCTGCCCGGTGAGACCGCGCAGCTGGCCCATCACGACGACGGCTTCTATCCGGTGCCGCGGCCGCGAGATCCGTTGGCGGCGGCGACAATCTGGGCGATCGACGACTTCACCGCCGACAACGGCGCCACGGTGCTCTATCCGGGTAGTCACCGTTGGGGCAAACGCCGGCCCGGCCCAGAGGACCGCGCGCACCCGGTCGTGATGCCCGCCGGGTCCTGCGTCTTCTTCGTCGGCACGCTCTGGCACGGGGGCGGCGCCAACAGCACCGCCGCCGCGCGGCTGGCCGTCACCGCGCAGTACTGCCAGCCGTGGCTGCGCCCGATGGAGGCCTTCACGCTGTCCATCTCACGCGAGACCGCGCGCGAGGTGTCCGACGACATCCGCCGCATGATCGGCTACAGCGTGCATCCGCCGTTCGTCGGCGCGGTCGACGGGCTACATCCGCTGCGGCTGCTCGAGCAGAATGCGGGTCAGGCGGCGCTCTGATCGGTTCGTAGGCCCACGCCGTCTCCGCCCCGCGCGGCCGCGGCGGAGTGGCCGGCGAGCAGGTTGAACTTGATCGCGAACATCTGCGCGTCCCCACTGGAACCGTACGAGTACGGCAGCCGACGGCGAATGTCGCAGCCGGCGTTCTCGATGATGACGTGGACCTCGTCGGCGTCGTGCCCGGGCGGCGCGGTGGTGGTGGCCGTGGCGCTGAGCCCGCCGAGCGGGAACCAGCGCGCATCGGGACCGGATCCGACGAGCAGGTGCGTGCGGGTCAAGCGCAGATCGTCGAAGGACAGCAGCACACCGTCCTCGTGGTCGCGCCGGCGTTGTCGCCGCTCGACCACGTACGCCATGGTCATCATGATCAACATGGGTACGATCAGCACGCCGATCCAAGCGGGACTCAACTTTGGGTCCATCGCTTCCCCCCTTCAATCGGATCTGAATCCAGTTGAATTCAATGGAGCGTGATCGTCATCACATCACGGATCGGTCACGGTGTTTCCGAAACGAAAAAAATTCAAACCTAAATGTTTTGGCAGCGCGGCGGCGCTACGCCGCTTCCTGCTCGGCCCGGCCGTCCTTCCGCGCTGGTCACTGGCCTGCGAAAGCTCATCCGGGCGCGCACCGACCCCAGCCGGCTGCATGCAACTTCGCGTCCGGGCTATCGGGTGGGCGTCAGCCGGATGGCCGCGAACCGCTCCCGCGCCACGGCCTCGGCGAACTCCTCGGGCGTCGGTATCCGGTCGGTGTCGCGGAACTTCATGCCGAGCGAGATCTGCGCGCGTTTGGCACCGTAGGACTCCGCGCAGCGCCGACAGATGTGGCCGACGGCGGCGGGGTCGGTGATCAGCTCACCGTGCACCCGGATGAAGGAGCCGGCGTGCTGCACCGTGGCGTTGGCGCCGCCGCGGAAGTTGTTCTTCCACGGCGCGCTGGTCAGCGCGTAGTACACGCCGTCGAGCTCGGCGGCGCTCAACGGAAACGAGAACCTGCGCCTGCTCTTGCGTCCGGTGACCGTGAGCACGATCAGCTGCTTGCGCATCGAACCGATCAGCGGCGTGTGCATCAGCAGCCGCATCGTCGGGTTGGCGACGCGCAGCAGGCGCTCCGGGGGGTTGGCGAGCGTGACCGCGGGTAACTGCTCCGTCATGCGCTCACGGTACGGCCTGACCGCCGCCGCTTCGCGTCGATCGTCAAAGGTCACCGAGGTCGTCGGGCACATCGACGGCGTGCTCGCGCAGCGCCTCCAACGGCACCACCTCCAGCGTGCGTTCGTGGGTGCAGGCCAACACCACCGGCGCGGCAGCACCATCCCGATAGGCCCGCAACCAGTTCACCGCGGTCACACACCAGCGGTCGCCCGGCTTCAGACCCGGAAACCGGAACTCGGGCCGCGGCGTCGACAGGTCGTTGCCGATCGCGCGCTGGTGCTCGAGGAATTGGGCGGTCACCACCGCGCAGATGGTGTGCCTGCCGAGGTCTTCGGGACCGGTCGAGCAGCACCCGTCGCGGTAGAAGCCGGTGAGCGGGTCGGTGCCACACGGCTCGAGGGGATCGCCAAACACATTGCGCTCGCTCACCAAATCTCGCCTCCCGCAGCGTCCGGGTTCTAATCTAAACACTGGCATGGAGGATCACCTGGTATGGCTTCGCTGACGACCGGCGACGGACTTCCTGAGGTCGTGGTCACCGCGGTGACCACGACGACCGCGCTCGCACCCGATGCCGAACAGACGTGGCAACAACTGCTGCAGGGCGACAGCGGAATCCGCACCCTGGACAAGTGGTTCGTCGGCGAATACGAGTCACCGGTGCGCATCGGCGGACAGCTTCGCGAGGACTTCGACGAGCAACTCAACCGCGTCGAAAAGCGCCGGATGGCGTTCATGCAGAAGATGTCCACCCTGCTCGGACGCCGGCTGTGGGAGGCCGCCGGTTCCCCCGACGTCGACACCAGACGGCTGATGGTCTCGGTCGGGCTCGCGCTCGGCTCCACCGAGGAAATCCCGGCCCAGTACGACGCGTGGAAACAGAAAGGGCTGCGGGCGGTTTCGCCGCTGGCCGTGCAGATGTACATGCCCAACTCAGCGGCGGCCGCGCTCGGACTCGACCATCAGGCCAAGGCCGGAATCATGTCGCCGGTGATGGCGGATGCGTCCGGCGCAGCGGCCATCGCCCAGGCCTGGCGGCACCTGGTCTTCGACGACGCCGATGTCGCGATCTGCGGTGGCGTGGAAACCGAGATCGAGGCGGTGCCGGTCGCGACGTTCATCCAGCAGGACGCGATGTCGATGAACAACGCCGACCCGGCCGGCGCCTGCCGCCCGTTCGACAAGAACCGCGACGGCATGGTGCTCGGCGAGGGCGGCGCGCTGCTGCTCATCGAGAAAGAGGAGCACGCCAAGGCGCGCGGGGCGCGCATCCTGGCGCGGCTGATGGGCGCGGCGATGACGTCGGACGGCTACGACGCGATCGAGCCCGAACCCTCCGGGGAGCGCGCCGGCGATGCGATCAGCCGCGCCATCGAAGTGGCCGGGCTGGCCCCGACCGACATCGACCACATCAACGCCCACGCCTGCGGAACCCGCGTCGGCGACCTCGCCGAAGCACGGGCCATCCGTCGCGCACTCGGCGCGCACAACCCGGCCGTGTACGCGGCCAAGGCCGCGTTGGGTCACTCACTGGGCGCATCCGGAGCCGTCGGCGCCGCGCTGACGGTGCTGGCGCTGCGCGACGGCGTGGTGCCGCCGACCCTGAACTACACCGAACCCGACCCCGAGATCGACCTCGACGTCGTCGCAGGCAGTCCGCGTCGCAGCGACTACCGCTACGCGCTGACCAACGCGCTCGGGTTCGGCGGCTACAACGTGGCGCTGGTCTTCGGCGCGCCCTAGCCCGAGCGATTTGTGTGCGTTAAGGCGCACTCGGCGCGCTCAAACGCACACAAATCGCTACTACTTGACCAGGGTGAACTGGCCGACCTCACAGATGCCGCGCTCGAAGAAGTCCGCGCAGCCGGTCAGGTACTTCATGTAGCGCTGGTAGACCTCCTCCGACGTGACCGCGACGGCCTCGTCGTGGTGGGCTTCCAGCGCGTCGGCCCAGGTGCGCAGCGTGCGCACATAGTGCGGGGTGAGCTTGTCCAGTTCCTGCACCGAGAAGCCGGCGTCCCGGGAGAAGTCGACGACGTCTTCGTCGCACGGCACCGCACCGCCGGGAAAGATCTCCTTGGAGATGAACCGCATGAACTTCAGGTCGCTCATCACGATCGGGATGCCCATCTCCGGCCAGCGTTTCAGCGGGTGGCCCATGATGGTCTGCAACAGCATCCGGCCGTCGGCGGGCATCACGCGGTAGCACGTCTCGAAGAACGCCTTGTACTTCGACTTGGGCCAGGCCTCGAACGCCTCGATGCTGACGATGCGGTCGACGCGGCCGTCGAACTCCTCCCAGCCCTGCAGGTGCACCTTGCGTGAGCGGGTGGTGTCGAGGCCCGCCAGCATGTCGTTGGCGAACGCGCACTGGTTCTTGCTCAAGGTCAAGCCGACGACGTTGACGTCGTACTTCTCGACCGCGCGCTTCATCACCGAACCCCAGCCGCAGCCGACGTCGAGCAGGGTCATCCCGGGCTGCAGATCGAGCTTGCCGAGCGCGAGGTCGATCTTGGCCATCTGCGCCTCTTCCAGCGTCATGTCGTCCCGCTGGAAATAGGCGCTGCTGTAGGTGCGCGACGGATCCTGGAAGAGCCCGAAGAACTCGTTCGAGATGTCGTAGTGGGCCTGGACATCCTCGAATGCTGGCCGCATATCCGTCGAGACTTTCGTCGAGCCCGACCTGCTCTCCGACATCCGCGTTCGGCTCCTTCAGCTATGGGGGTGCGCGATTGACGCACTTTGTATATATCAATTTTCGTAAATGGGCTAAACGCCTGCCTTCTCGCACGTGAACTGACAAACATCGGTGTAACCGTCGCGGAACAGGTCAGCGCAACCGGTCAGGTACTTCAGGAACCGCTCGTAGATCTGTTCGGATGTGATCGAGATCGCCTCGTCCTTGTGGGCTTCGAGGTTGGCCGCCCAGGTGTCGAGCGTCTTGACGTAATGCGGCTGCAGGTGCTGCTCGCGGGTGACCGAATAGCCGGCCTTGACCGCGTGGTCGCGGACCATCGAGGCCAGCGGCAGCCGGCCGCCGGGATAGATCTCGTCCATGATGAACTTGATGAAGCGCACGTTGGACATGGTCAACGGCAGCTTCTTGGCTTTGATCTCTTCGTCTTCGGGAATGATGATCGTGTGTAGCAGCATCACGCCGTCATCGGGCATCCAGTTGAACGTCTTCTTGAAGTAGTCGTCGTACTTGTTGAAGCCGAAGTGCTCGAACGCCCCGATCGACACGATCCGGTCCACGCGGCCCTCGAAGTCCTCCCACGGCTGCAGCCGTACTTCCATGTTGCGCTTGCTCTTCGAGTTGGCGAACCAGTGGTTCTCGATGTGTTCCTTCTGGTTCTCCGACAGCGTCAGGCCGATCACGTTCACGTCGTACTTGTCGACGGCCCGCATGATCGTCGAGCCCCAGCCGCACCCGATGTCCAGCAACGTCATGCCGGGCTGCAACCCCAACTTGCCAAGGGCCAGATCGACCTTGGCCATCTGGGCCTCTTCGAGCGTCATGTCGTCGCGTTCGAAGTAGGCGCAGCTATAGGTCTGCGTGGGGTCCTGCCACAGCTTGAAGAAGTCGTTGGAGATGTCGTAGTGGAACTGGACTTCCTTCTTGTCCGAGCCGCGGGTCTGAGCCGCCGACTTCGAGAGCCACTTGGACTCTGCCTGGCCCGTCGTTGCGCTTGATGAGTCTGTCATCGCCGCCCTTACCGAAATATGGGATTTGGTCTTGGCCATCGCGCAGCTGTTCTCGACACGATGAGTTGACAGTACCCGTTGAAGGGGCGGTGTCGAAACGTCCCCGCCGACGCGTCGACCTGCTAAATCCGTTCGTTTTTCGTCATCCAGCGCATCACCTGCCAGCCCGCGAACACCGGCAGCCAAATCGTCAGGACCCGGTAGAGCAGCACGGCGGGGACCGCGGTCGCGGCCGGCATGCCGAACGCCGCCAAACCACCGATCAGCGCGGCCTCCACGGCGCCGACGCCGCCGGGGGTCGGGGCGGCCGAGGCCAGCGTGCCGCCCACCATCGTCACCACGGTGACGGTGATGAACGACGTGTCCCCGCCGAACGCTTCCACCGCCGCCCACAGCGCGAACGCGTTACCGAGCGTGGTTGCCGCGCAGCCCGCGACGATGATCGCCAGCCGCCTGGGCTCGCGGGCGAGCTCGGTGAGGTGGCCGACCATCTCCTGCAACCGCGGCCGCACCGCCGTGGCCAGCCACCGCCGCAGCTTGGGCACCAGCAGAAACGTGCCGACCAGGCCCAGCGCCACGCCGGCGACCAGGTACAGCACCGCGATGTCGGGCACGAAGCGGCCCAGGTCCGCCGACGCTCCGGCCGCGGTGCTGAACAAGATCAGCAACCCGACGTGGGTGATGACCTGCACCGACTGTTGCAGCGCGACGGCGGTGGTGGCCCGCATCGCGCTGACGCCGCCCTTCTGCAGGTACCGCGCCGACAGCGCCAGGCCGCCGACGCCTGCCGGGGTGGTGGTCGCGGCGAACTTGTTGGCGACCTGCATGACCGTCAGCCCGCGCAGCGTGACCAGGCCGTCGGCGCAGGCCCAAAGCGCTGCCGCGGCACCGATGTACGTCAGCCCTGACGCCGCAAGGCCGACCAGCGCCCACCACCAGTTGGCGGTGCGCAGTTCGGTGACGAACGTCGGCACCGAGCTGATGAACGGATAGGCGACGTACACCAGCGCGATCAGCAGCACCAGCTGGATGATCTGGCTGCGGGTGAACCGGGTGACCGTCTCGGTGCGGATCTCGTCGACGCGGGTCTGGCGTTTGACTTCGTCGCGGGTTTCGGAGATGACCGCGCCGGCGTCCTCGATCGATTGCCGGATGTGTTGGGGGACAGCGGCTTTGGTGAGACGTCGGGATGCGTCGAGCACCGCGTCCTTGCCGAACGAGTCGATCGCGGCGCGCACGGCCGACGGTGGGTCGTACAGGTCGGCGGTGGTGACCAGCAGCTGGGCGATGTCGGAGCGCAGCTGCGCGTCGGTGGCGCCGTACTCGGCGCGCTCGAACCCACCGAACAGCACCTCGTCGTCGGCGACGGTGATCTTGCTGCAGCGCAGGTCACCGTGGGAGATCTGGCAGTCGTGCAGCGAGCGCAACGACTCCCACACCCGCCCGACCGGGATCGGGTGCTCGTTGATCGGGGCGCCGCGGGCGGGGGTGTGGGCGTAGAGCGTCCAGCCGCGGTCGAGTGCGGCGACGCTGATCGTCGAGGTGTTGGCGACGCCGAGCTGACCGATCGCGATCGCCATCAGCGCGCGATGTTCCACCAGGCGGCGCATCGAGGCGTGCAGCGGCGCGGTTTCCCGGTTGCGCAGCCGCAGTTTGAGCCACAGCTGACGCAGCACACCGCCGCCGCGCTGGTGCGGTCCGTACAGTTCCATCACCGCCGACGACTGCTGGTCCGCGCAGGTGGCCAGCAGCACCAGCGGCCCGGCGCCCGCCGGGCGCACCACCGTCATCCCGGACACGACGCAGCCGCGCCGCGCCATCGCGCGCACGGCACCGTCCAGGGGCACCTCCAGGCCGGGGGTTCCGACGACGAGGACCACCAGCGCGCCGACGAACCAGCCGACGGCCAGGCCGAACAGCGACCTTGCCGGCACGATCGCGCTGATCACCAGGTGGACCGGCACAAATGCGAGCAGCAGCGCCCACCACCAGCGTCGCCAGCGCGCGGGCAGCCACGGCCCCGAGACGGTCAGCACCGCGGCCAGCATCGCGATCCAGCGCGGGTCGTCGACGAACTGGGAGGTGACCGAGTCGAGGCGTTCGGACAGATCGAAGTGCCAGCGGGGGGCGGCCAGGCCCTCGCCGGTGACCGACAGCGCCAGCCCGGCGATGGCCGCGGCGGCGGCGTAGGCGCCGAGCAGCTTCCACTGCCGCGACACGATCAGGCCGACCAGGATCACGAACGGCAGCGCCAGCAGCGCGATGCCGTAGGCGATGTACACCAGGTTGGCCTGGGTGGGGGTGAGCACCCCGACGATCTCGGAGATCGATTCCTCGAGCGCCACCCACTCGTTGCGGGTGACCAGCGAGCTGAAGATCACGATCGCCAGAAACAGCGCCGACAGCACGACCCGCAGGATGTCGTTGGTCCGCTGGGTCAGCGGCTGCAGGAGCCTGCCGGAAACGGCGATCTCCCGCCCGTCAACGCGCATGTCTCCACGATCTTTCGTATCCGGCGTCGCATCGGTAGCGACTCGCCGACAACCTAGCCGGATTCCGATCTAGCGGAGTAAACGACGCGGGGGGCGCGCTCAGATCGCGTACTGGCGTGGGGTGTGCTGCACCGAGACCCAGTGGTCGGTGGTGAACTCGTCGATCGCCCACTGGCCACCGAAGCGGCCGATACCCGAGGCCTTCTCGCCGCCGAACGCGGTGTTGGCGTCGTCGTTGACCGGTGAGTCGTTGACGTGGGTCATGCCGGCGTCGATGTGCCGGGCAAAGCGCACCGCACGCTCGACGTCGCGGCTGAACACCGCCGACGACAGACCGTATTCGGTGGCGTTGGCCAGCCGCAGCGCGTCCTGTTCGTCCTCGGCGCGCACGATCGTGATGACCGGGCCGAAGACTTCCTCGCGGGCGGTCGCCACGTCGTTGCCGCCGGTCAGCACGTGCGGGGGCAGACACTGCCCGGTCGGGCCGAACGGGTCGCCGCCGACCAACACGTCCGCGCCGTCGTCGCGGGCCCGTTGCAGCTTGTCCTGGATGGACTCCACCTGCGAGGAGTTGATGATCGGCCCGAGATGGGTGTCGGGATCGCTCGGGTCGCCGACGCGCAGCTCGCGGACCTGTTTGACGAACCGGTCGACGAAATCGTCGTGGACGGCGGCGTCGACGATGATCCGGTTGGCGATCATGCAGACCTGGCCCTGGTGAAACAACGAGCCGAACACCGCGGCGCGCACGGCCAGGTCCAGGTCGGCGTCGTCGAGCACGACCAGCGGGCCGTTGCCGCCCAACTCGAGCGCCAAATGCTTGAGTCCGGCCTTGGCCGCGATGCCTTCCCCGACCGGCGTCGACCCGGTGAACGAGACCACCCGCGGCGCGGGGTGGGTCACGATCGCGTCGCCGATGTCAGAACCCGAGCCGACCACCACGCTCAGCAAGCCGGGCGGCAACCCGGCTTCCTCGAAGATCCGGGCCAGCAGCAGCCCACCCGTCACCGGGGTGTCGCCGGCGGGTTTGAGGACCACCGCGTTGCCGACGGCCAGCGCGGGGGCCACCGACCGGTTCGACAGCTGCATCGGGAAGTTCCACGGCGAGATGACCGCGACGACGCCGACCGGCCCGCGGTAGACCCGGCTTTCCTTACCCGGGATGTCGGAGGGCATGATGCGGCCCTCGACATGGTGTGGCATGGACGAGGCCTCCCACAGCACCGAGCGCACCAGCCCGTATTCGAGTTCGGCCTTGGCGACGGTGCCGCCGGTTTCGCGGATCAGCCAGCCGGTGATCTCGTCTTTGCGGGCGGCCATCACGTCGGCGGCGTTGCGCATCACCTCCGCGCGCGCCGCCGGCGGCTGTGCCGCCCAATCCCGTTGCCGGGCAACGGCTGTCGCGTAGGCCTCGTCGAGATCGTCGGCGTCGGCCTGCGGGATCTCGGTCAGCGTGTCACCGCTGTAGGGGTCGGTGTCCTGCCGGGTCTTGCCCGCCGACCCGGCGCGCCAGCGGTCGCCGATCGGCATCGTGTCGAAGGTGGGGTAGGTGCTCACCACACAGCCGTACCCGGTCCGGGCGCCCTTATGCCGAGGTCGTTTGACGGATCCGGGCGTGGGAACTCGGGCGGCATGAAGTTCGCCGGCAAGGTGGCGGCGGCGCTGGGCGCGGTGGTCGCACTGGTGGCCGTCGGCTGCGGCGGTGACGCCGACGGGCAACCCGATCCCGCGGGTCCGCGCGATGTCGCCACCAACCTCGACGTGCCGTGGGGCATCGCGTTTCTGCCCGACGGCGCCGCGTTGATCGCCGAACGCAACAGCGGCGCGATCAAACACCTGTCCGTGTCGGGCACGGTGAACCAGGTCGGTGCGGTCGACGGCGTCGCCGCCCGCGGCGAGGGCGGTCTGCTGGGCCTGGTCACCGTCGGGCCGACGGTTTACGCCTACATCACCACGGCGCAGGACAACCGGGTGGTGCGGATGAGCTTCGACGGCGCGGCGCTCTCGGAACAGACACCGGTGTTCACCGGAATTCCGGCGGGCTCCATCCACAACGGTGGGCGCATCGCGTTGGGCCCGGACGGCAAGCTGTACGTCGCGACCGGTGAGCGCGGCGATCCCGACCTGGCGCAGGACCCGTCGTCGTTGGGCGGCAAGATCCTGCGGATCAACCTCGACGGCTCGGTCCCGCCGGACAACCCGGATCCGGCGTCACCGGTGTGGTCGTTGGGCCACCGCAACATTCAGGGTCTGGCGTGGGATGGCGCGGGCCGGATGTGGGCCACCGAGTTCGGCGCGAACCGGCTCGACGAGCTCAACCTGATCGAGCCTGGCGGCAACTACGGCTGGCCGATGGTCGAGGGCCGCGGCGGCGCCGACGGTTTGATCGACCCGGTGGTGCAGTGGGGCGTCGACGAGGCGTCGCCGTCGGGGCTGGCGTTCTTCGGCGGCGCGCTGTGGGTCGCGGCGTTGCGCGGTGCGCGGCTGATCCGGATACCGGTCGGCGCCGACGGCGCGCTGGGCGATCCGGAGTCGCTGTTCGTCGGGCGGTTCGGGCGGCTGCGGACCGTGGTCGCCGCACCCGACGGCGCGTTGTGGTTCACCACCAGCAACCGCGACGGACGCGGCAGCCCGCGCGACGGTGACGACCGGATCCTGCAATACCAGCCGTGACCGAACGAACCCGTTCCATGTCGCGACGGGAACTCGTAGCCTATTAGGCATGAGTGGAACAAGCGGGGCAGGGCTGCCGCCGGGACCCCCGATTCCCTCGATGGTCCAGCTGATGCTGATGGCGCGGTGGTGGCCGCAGTTCGTGGCCGCATGCCGGCGCCGCTACGGCAACGTCTTCACGCTGCGCAACACGATGATGGGGCCGATGGTGTACCTGGGCGACCCGGACGACATCAAGACGGTGTTCGCCGGTGATCCGCGGATCTTCCATGCCGGCGAGGCCAACTCGATGCTGGCCGGGCTGCTCGGGGACAGTTCGGTGCTGGTGATCGACGGCGATGCGCACCGGGAACGCCGCCGGCTGATGATGGCCCCGTTTCATCGGGACGCGGTGGCGCGGCAGGCCGAGACGATGGCCGAGATCGCCGCGCAGAACATCGCGGGCTGGCCGGTGGGCCGGCCGTTTGCGGTGGCGCCGAAGACCTCGGAGATCACGCTGGAGGTGATCCTGCGGACCGTGATCGGCGCCAGCGACCCAGCGCGGCTGGCCGCGCTGCGCGAGGTGATGCCTCGGCTGCTCAACGTCGGCTTGTGGCAGTCGCTGGCGATCGCCAAGCCGAAGCTGTTGGGCCGTCGGCCGTGGCGGCGGTTGCAGGAATGTATGGCCGAGGCCGACCGGCTGCTCTACGACGAGATCGCCGAACGGCGCGCCGACCCCGACCTGGCGTCGCGCACCGACGCGCTGGCGATGCTGATCCAGGCCGGCGCCGACGACGATACTGCGATGAGCGACAAGCAATTACGCGATCAGCTGATCACCCTGCTGGTCGCCGGCCACGACACCACCGCGACCGGGTTGGCGTGGGCGTTGGAGCGGTTGACCCGCCATCCCGACGTGCTCGCGAAGGCGGTGGCCGCGGCGGATTCCGGTGACGACGAGTACCTGGACGCGGTGGCCAAGGAGACGTTGCGGGTGCGGCCGGTGGTGCCCGACGTGGGCCGCATCATCAAGGAACCGGTGGAGATCGCCGGTTACCGGCTGCCTGCCGGGGTGATGGTGGTGCCGAGCATCACGCTGGTGCACTCGAGCGCCGCGGTCTATCCGCGGTCCGAGGACTTCGATCCGGACCGGATGCTCGGCGCATCGCTGAGCCCGACGACCTGGCTGCCGTTCGGCGGCGGGAATCGGCGTTGTCTCGGTGCGGGTTTCGCGATGGTCGAGATGCGCGTGGTGCTGCGCGAGATCCTGCGTCGCGTCGAGTTGGCCACCACGACGGACCCCGACGAGAAGATGCGGCTCAAGCACGTGATCCTGACGCCGCGCCGGGGCGCCCAGATCACCGTGCGCGCCCGCCGCCCCGTTGACGGCGATTTCGGTGCGCAAACCAGCGATGAGCGCAACTTAGCGCACCGAAATCACTAGAGCGACGGCCAATTCGGCGAAATGCCCAACGGCCGACCCGCAGTGTCGGTAAGCACTTACGGGTGGGCGCGAGCAAATATGTAGGACGGATCAGTGGATTAGCTGTAGCGCTGGGCGTCGGCGCCGCGGTGCTGACGGGACACGGCGTGGCGTCGGCCGCCCCGGATGGCTCGGATGCGACGACGTCGGAGTCGGAGACCACCGAATCAGAGACCACCGATCTCGACGTGCCAGCCGACGAGGACGACGCCGACGATCAGGAATCCACACCGCTGCAACGCTGGCAGAAGCGGTGGGAACAGGCGCTGCAGGCCGAACCCGACGCCGTTGAGCCCGAATCGAACTCGGCGGTGGGCAACGGTCGTACCGCGAGTTCGTCCGAGAGCTCACGGGATACGACGGCTGAGGAGCCCGACACCGACGTCCTCGAGCCCGACATCGACGAGCCCGAGCCCGTCGAGCCCGTGGTCACCGAGGAGCCCGCCGCCGACGTCGTCGCCACGACAGCGCCGCAGGACACCGTCGACGTGGTCGTCGAGCAACTGCCCGTCGTCGAACAGACCGCCGTTCCCGACCCGCCGGCACGCGTCACGGTCGCGGTGTCCGATCTGCTTTCCGCGGTCCTCAACCCGTTCGCCGGTGCCGGTGACGCTCCGGCGGCGCCGGCCGGTGCGCCCGCCGTGTGGGCGTTGGCCGCGGCGGCACG
Organism: Mycolicibacterium pulveris; assembly: GCA_050205315.1. Taxonomy (GTDB): domain Bacteria; phylum Actinomycetota; class Actinomycetes; order Mycobacteriales; family Mycobacteriaceae; genus Mycobacterium; species Mycobacterium pulveris_A. The sequence continues at coordinate 91,018 of JBNMRA010000003.1, forward strand.
ACGCGAATTCCTCGGCATCGCACCAGATCTCGAGGAAGCCGCGAACACGACGGGCATCGAGAAGGTCGTCGCGATACCGGTGACCCCGATTCTCACACCGCTGCAGCACATTCCGATCCTCGGGCCGCTGGTGATCACCCCGATCGTCGCGACGATCAAGCAGATCCCGCTGATCGGTGACATCCTGCATCCGCTCATCGGCTACCCGCTGGGCGCCACCGGCGGCACGACGCCGCGCGACGTGTACGTGATCTCGAGCGACGGCACCCCGATCTACGTGCACTTCTTCCCGGCGCAGGGCGCCGCGAAGGGCACGGTGGCGCCGACGATCCTCTACGGATCCGGCCTGGGTCTGCCCGGCGAGACGAACCCGCTGGCGATGAACAGCCCGTTTCTGCCGAACGAGGTGATCGGGATGGGCATGCTGCTGCGGGCCGGCTACAACGTCGTCACCTGGGATCCGCGCGGCGAGTGGAGTTCGGGCGGCCGCCTCGAGATCGACCACCCCGACTACGAGGGCCAGGACATGGTCGCGCTGATCAGCTGGATCTCTCAACAGCCCGAGGCGCTGCTGGACGCACCGGGCGATCCGCGCATCGGCATGGTGGGCGCCTCCTACGGCGGTGGAATTCAGTTGGTGACAGCCGCCATTGACGACCGGGTGGACGCGATCGTGCCGACCATCGCATGGCACAACCTCAACACGGCGCTGTACAAGAACGGCGCCACCAAGACCAGCTGGGGCGCCATCCTCACCGCAGCCCTGCTGTTCACCGGGGCGCGGGTCAACCCGCGAATCTACTCCGTGGTCGCGGTCGGCCTGATCACCGGGCAGCTGCCGAAGGTGGATCAGAACTTCCTCGAGCAGCGCAGCATCTCGCAACTGATCGAGAACGTCTCCGCCCCAACGCTGTTGGTCCAAGGCACCGTCGACACGCTGTTCACGCTGCAGGAAGCCCACGACAACGCGATGGTGCTGATCGGCAACGGGGTACCCACCAAGGTGGTGTGGTACTGCGGCGGCCACGGTGCATGCATCACCAGCACCAACAACGGCGAGGTCATCGAACGCGCCACGCTCGACTGGCTCGACCACTACGTCAAGGGTTTGCCGGTGTCGACCGGCCCGCAGTTCGAATGGGTCGATCAGCACGGCCAGAACTTCTCCTCGGACACCTACCCCGTCGAACCGGCGACACCGCTGACCGTTTCGAGCGCCGCGGGCGGCACCCTGCCGCTGCTGCCGGTGCTCGGCGGGTCGGGCCCCAACTTCAGCGCGCTGCGCGCCGGACCGCTCGGCGCGCTGCTCGGAATTCTGTCCGGCGCCAAGGCGGTCAACGCCGTCAACCTGTCCACCACAGCGGCGGCGACCACCACCTACGTCGTCGGCGCGCCCGAGCTGGAGTTCACCTATTCGGGCACGGGCTACACCCGGCACGTCTACGCCCAACTCGTCGACGATGCAACGGGTTTGGTGATCGGCAACCAGGTGACGCCGATCCCGGTGACGCTGGACGGCACGACGCACACGGTGAAGGTCGCGCTGGAACCCGTCGCGCACACGCTCGCACCGGGGCAGACGGTGACCGTGCAGATCGTCGCGTCGGCGATCACCTATCAGACCCTCTGGACGTTGGGCGAGGTGCGCATCTCAAACGTCACGCTGACGCTGCCGACCGCGGATGCGACGGCGATCTCGGCCCCGTACACCCAGACGGCCACCGCCGCCTAGAAATCAGCGCGATCAGGGTGCCCGCGGCCCTGGGATAATCGTCGGGTGACCGTACTCGACGTGTTCCTGTCGACCTGGTCGAACGCACGCCAGACGTTCGGCACCGGCAGCCCGCAGGCGGGCGCGCAGTTCGACAACAGCGGACCGCTGCGCCAACTGGCGTCCGAGCTGAGCTCCGCCACGCCCGGGTGCCGCTGGTCCGGTAGCGCGGCCGCCGCGTACGGCACGGCCAACACCGACCATCAACGTGTGCTCGGACAGATCGCCGAACTGGATCAACAGTTGAGCGCACGCGTCGACGAATCGGCCCACGTGGTCGCCGCGGGCCGACGTGACCTCGAGGCGGTACGCCAGTGGGTGCTCGACGCCGCGGCCAGCGTCCCCCCGAACGAGGCGGGCCAGGCGATGATGCTGCCGATCGTGCAGAAGGGCGTCGCACAGCTCGCCGAGATCATGCAACGGTCCAACCGCGACCTGAACGCCGTCGGTGAGAAGATCCGCGCGCTCGGCGACGAGTACCAAACGCTGAGCCATCAGAAGTTCGGGCAGGGCCCCACGGGGCTGCCACCGGATCCCGATCAGGTCCTCGAGAACATCCTGAAGCAATACCAGGTGTCCGAAGAAGAGATGGTCACCCGCGAATGGCCGTGGCCGCTCAGCGAATTTAAAGACCCGCAGAAGCTCACCGCCAGCGAGGCGCGAATGATCGACAACCTCAGCCTCAAGGAGAAGTGGGACTTCATCCAGATCAAGGACAAGGCCGAAGCCGAGGCCGAGGCGCGCTATCCCGAGGGCGGCAACATCGGCAACCATCGCGACGCGTTCCGGCATGCGTACTGGAACGCGTTGATGACCGAGCGGTTCGGCGAAGAGTGGGCCCGCGAGTACGCCACGGCCCACGAGCGAAAGCCGGCCAACACCGCCGCGGACGAGGCGATGGATCTGTACAACAACGAGATCGGCCGTGCGATCGCGACCGCGAACCCCGACGCGTCGCCCGAACAGCTCTCCGACATGGTGCACGAGGCGGTCCAAAACGGGGAGACGGTGGTCATACGTCCGGACGGGCTGGGGCTGGAGTGGAGCGACGACATTCCCGTCGGTGGTGAAACCGGTCCCACCGACCGCGGACCCCACGGTCCCGCCGACGACCCGGGACCGATGCCGACCCCGCCGAAACCCAAGGGCGATTACGACTACGGGCCAGTCGGATGACCGGGCTGCGGATGATGCTGTATGCCGTGCTGTTCTGCCTGGCCGTGGCCGGCTGTGGCCTGGGCGGGGGTCCCGAGGTGGAGCTCACGTTCGACGATCCGCTCGAGGCCAAACTGTCCGAGGTCGCCGAGCGCAGCGAGCCGGTGCGGTTGCGTGATCTCACCGACTTCGAGTGGGACGAGGTGCACATTTTCTACGAGGGCGACTCCCGCGAGGAAGTCGAGGACGTGGTGGGGGCCCCGGTGTTTCGCGACAAGTTCTACGGCTCGTCGGGCAGCTTGATGGTGTTCGAGGACAAGGACAGCGTGGTCAAGGCGTTGGCGCTGACCGGTGAGCAGGTCAGGGCCGACCGCCCCACCTGGTCTGCTGACGTGCTGGTGGTGCCCTACGGGCTCGGCTATCTGCACCTCGCGACGCCGTAGGGCGCGCACGGCGCCGGCCCATCCGGCAAAATTGACACGCGTCGCCACCGTGCTGGCAAACGTGATGTAGTTTCGGTCGACACAGCGACGCGGGGACGCTGTCGAGGAGTGAGGGTGGACGCGACACCATTCGGGCACTATCGACTGCAGCAGTTGATCGGCCGGGGCGGAATGGGTGAGGTCTACCGCGCCTACGACACCCGCACCGACCGCGTCGTCGCGCTCAAGCTGCTACCCGCCTCGATGGCCGCCGACGAGACCTTTCAACAGCGGTTCCGGCGGGAATCCCAGGCCGCCGCCGGCCTCAACGACCCGCACGTGGTGCCGATCCACGGCTTCGGCGAGATCGACGGCCGGCTCTATCTGGACATGCGCCTGATCGAGGGCCGCAACCTCGGGACAGTGCTGGCCAACGGACCGAACCCGCTGGAGCCGGCGCTGGCGGTCAGCATCGTCGAACAGGTCGCCACCGCGTTGGACGCCGCGCACGAGGCCGGCCTGATCCACCGCGACGTCAAACCGTCGAACATCCTGATCACCGACCGAGACTTCGTGTACCTGATCGACTTTGGGCTCGCCCGCTCGGCCGGCGAGCAGGGGTTGACGACCGCGGGCAGCACCCTGGGCACGATGGCCTACATGGCCCCTGAGCGCTTCGAGGGCAAACCCGTGGACCGCAGCGCCGACATCTACGCGCTGACCTGTGTGCTCTACGAATGCCTGACCGGGGTGCGGCCGTATCCCGCCGACACCCTCGAGCAGCAGATCGCCGCGCACATGACCAAGGACGTGCCGCGGCCGTCGGCGACGCATCCCGGGCTCGCCGCGTTTGACGACGTCATCGCCAGGGGCATGGCCAAAAAGCCGAACAAGCGGTTCGCGACGGCCGGTGCGCTGGCCGAGGCCGCGCGCCGCGCGCTCAACGCGCCGGTGCGGGCGGCCGGCAGCGGCCGCCACGCCGCGCGCACGACGCCGGTCACCAAGCGGCGGGTGCTGGCCGTGACCGGCGCCGTCGTGCTGGTGGCCGCGCTCGGCACCGTCGGGGTGTGGCAATGGCGTGGCGGCTCCGGGGGCGACGCGACGCCGGCCAGCATGGCCGAGAGTTCGTCGACGGCGACGCCGGCGGCGGTGCCGGGTGCGGTGGAGGCCATCGCGGCGACGGTGCCCGATGACATCCGGTCGACGGGGCGGCTGATCATCGGCGTCAACGTGCCTTACGCGCCAAACGAATTCAAGGACGCCGACGGGCAGATCGTCGGGTTCGACGTCGACCTGATGAACGCGATCGCGCGCACGCTGGGCCTGGTGCCGGAGTACCGCGAGACCGCGTTCGAGGCGATCTTCCCGTCGGTGCGCGCCGGCGACTTCAACGTCGGGATGTCGTCGTTCACCGACACCCGGGAACGCCAGCAGTCGGTGGACTTCGTCGACTACTTCGAGGCCGGCACGCTGTGGGCACAGCAGGTCGGCTCCTCGGTCGATCCCGACAATGCGTGCGGGCTGCGGGTCGGGGTGTCGTATGCGTCGCTGCAGGAGACCGAGGAGATCCCGGCCAAGAGCGCCGCCTGTGAGGCCGCGGGCATGGCCCCGATCGAAAAGTCGGTCTACGTCAGCCAAAACGACCTCAATACGGCGCTGATCAACGGTGAGATCGACGCGATGTCGGCCGATTCGCCGGTGACCGGGTTCGCGATCAAGACCTCGGGCGGCGCGCTGGAGGCGGCCGGTCAGGTGTTCGACTCCGCGCTGTACGGCTGGCCGGTGGCCAAGGGTTCGGCGCTGGCCGAGTCGCTGCGGCTGGCGCTGGAACACCTGATCGAGACCGGTGAGTACCGCACCATCGCGACGATGTGGGGCGTGGAGAAGGGCATGATCGACCAGCCGTCGATCAACGGCGCGACGAAGTAACGTTTCACGTCCCCGGCGTCCGGGAATTCGTCGGCATTTACCGCCGAAACCGCTGGGAGCGCTGATGAGCGAACCGACCAACCGGGCTGTGCGGCTGGCGATCGGCGCCGCCGCCGTCGTGGCGGCTGCGTCCTTGGCCGCGTGCGGCAGCGACGAGGAACCGCAGGACCCGACGACGACGCCGACCACCACGACGACCACCACCATCACGCCGGCACCGTCACCGTCGCCGACGCCGACCGCGCCCCCGCCGACGACCCAGCAGCAGGCGCCGGTCACCACGTCGCCCGTCGCGCCCGCCGCGCCGCCGGCCGGTGCGCCGCCGGCCGAGGAGCCCAACGAGGGCCCGAGCCGGGAAACCCGCACGCCCGACGTGAGCGCGTCACCGCCGGTCACCGCGCCGAACCCGATCATCACCGAGGAAGAAGGGGAAGACTCCGGCGGCTGAGCTTCCGTCCAGCAAGAGTACCAAACCACCTGTGCGGCAGACACTTTGGTAGTGTCGGGCGCTCGCGCAGGTTATCTCTGGGCGCGAAGCGGGAACACTGGGGACACTGCCGCTTGACCTGCACACGCGCGCACACGGAAAGGATTTCATGTGAGTTCCCCGAAGGGCGGCTCTCGGCTGGGCACCCGGTTCGGGTCCTACGAGCTGGAGTCTCTAATCGGGGTCGGGGGCATGGGCGAGGTGTATCGGGCCTACGACACCGCCCGGGACCGCATGGTGGCGATCAAGTTGTTGCGTCCGGACCTGGCGTCGGATCCGACGTTTCAGGAGCGGTTCCGCCGCGAATCCCGCGTCGCGGCCCGGCTGCAGGAGCCGCACGTCATCCCGGTGCACGACTTCGGCGAGATCGACGGGGTGCTCTACATCGACATGCGGTTGGTGGAGGGCGCCAGCCTCAAGGAGGTGCTGCGCAACGACGGCGCGCTGCCGCCGACGCGGGCGGTGTCGATCATCACCCAGGTGGCGTCGGCGCTGGATGCCGCGCACGCCAGCGGGCTGGTGCACCGCGACATCAAGCCGGAGAACGTGTTGCTGACGCCCGAGGATTTCGCCTATCTCGTCGACTTCGGCATCGCGCACGGCAGCGGCGAGGCGACGGTGACGATGACCGGGCTGCTGATCGGCTCCAGCGCCTACATGGCGCCCGAACGGTTTAACGGGGAGCGCGGCGGCCCGGCGTCGGACGTGTACTCGTTGACGTGTCTGCTGTATGAGGCGCTCACCGGCCGCGCGCCGTTCGAGGCGGCCGATCTGCGCCAGGTCATCACCGCGCACCTGTTCAACCCGCCGCCGCGGCCGAGCATCATGCGCCGCGGGATCAGCCGGGCCTTCGACGACGTGATCGCGCGCGGCATGGCCAAGAAACCCTCGGACCGCTACGCCTCGGCCGGGCAGCTGGCCAAGGCGGCCGCCGCCGCGGTGGATCAGCCGGCCGCCGCGACACCAGCTGTGGCGCCTCCCGCGCCGTCGTCGACGCGGCAGTTCCCGGCGGGCTATCCGCATCCAACCGGCACGGGCCAGGTGCCGTACGCGCCGCCACCGCCGACACGCAGGTCAAGGTTCAGCCCGGCGCAGATGGCGCTGCTGATCGGGACGGTCGTGATGTTCACCGCGGCGGTGGTGCTGGCCGCGGTGTTGGTGTTCACCGACGGCGGCGGCAGCCAACCCCAGACCAGGCTCGCCGTGCCGCCTTCTGCTGCGCCTGAGCCGACCGCCCCGGCCACCACGACCACGACGACCACGACCACGACGCCGACGACCACGTCGCCCACCACCACCCCGACGACGACGCCGTCGCCGAGCGGCGCACCGATCGCCGGGGTGTCCGGCACGGATTCGCTGGGCTTCGTGGGTCACTCGGCAAGATGCGTGTCCGGGGACTCACCGGCAGCGGCGATCCGGACGGCGAATTCGCTTGCGGTGGTGTGCGAAAGCTCACCGGGCAACTACTACTACCGCGGCGAGCGGCTGAGCGACGGCGCCAGCCTGCAACTCGGCAACGCCGTGCGCTCAGGTGCCGGATTCGTCGCGGTCAACCCGGCCGACGGGGCCCGCTACGAGGTGCGACCCGACATGTTGACGATCTCCAGCACCCGCGGTGTGGATTCGGCCGAACCGGCGCTGGAGTTCGGGACGGGTTAGCGCCCGTGTAGCCTGGCAGTAGACCGGTTCCGGTCGACAGCGCATCGCGATTCCGATTGCCCTTACTTGAGGACTTGCTTCATGAAGTCATCCGAGCTCTTTTCACACCTTGACAAGACCGAGCCCACCGCGAACACGAGTGGATCCGACGAGCCGGTGAAGAACCCGGTGTTCTCGGATCAGCCCTCCGCAACGACGCCGTCCTCATGAACGGCTTGACGGGCACGCGGCGCCTGGCCCGGCCCGTCCGACTGGTGCTCACGCCCACGCCGGGCGGCGCCGACATCGACGGGGCCTGGTGGCCCCATACCGGTTCGACGGCCGGTGAATTACCGCAATTGATCGGGATGTTGCATCGCCCGCTCGGGGAGATCGTCGACATCTGCGTCAACTGGTCGGCCACCGAAGCGGCGTTGGACTTCAACTCGATCCTGACCAGTGCGCGGCCCGGGGCCGCTGCGAAGCATCGGCGCCACCGGCTGATGAGGATCGTCGGGCGCACTGCCCAGGCCAACTTGCTCGTCGTTCCGCATCTGACGACACCGGCGCTGGGCAACATGGTGATGCGCTGCGCATCGGGGCGCCCGCTTGTCGGTGCAGAACGGGACAGCCAGTGGTGTGAGGCGGCCGAAAGCGTTCTTCGGGACGCAAGCGCCGAGAATGCGCTGTGGAGCAGCCGCGTCGGTTAAACCGTTGGGGTACAAGGCCTTTGATTGGCGATTTGTCGCTGGTGGCGGTGCTGCTATCCTGACCACGGATGTCCCCTGACATCCGTTCAGAATGAGAGAAGTTGGAAAGTATGACACAGGGAACCGTGAAATGGTTCAACGAAGACAAGGGCTTCGGCTTCATCGCTCCTGATGGGGCCTCCGATGACGTGTTCGTCCACTACAGCGAAATTCGCGGTAACGGCTTTCGGACACTGTCGGAAAACCAGCGCGTTCAGTTCGACATCGAACAGGGCGCCAAGGGTCCGCAGGCGGTCGGAGTGACGGCCGTCTGACGCGAACGTCGTCGTTGTGGGCTGGCGGGTTTCTCGCCAGCCCACAATGCTTTTCGGGGCGTGCGCGTTTAGAAAGCGCCACTTTCGGGGATCACCACCGCGAAAACGCTTGCCTGGCCCGCACGACCACGAGGACTTCTCTTGGCAATTACCGACGTTGCCGCGTACGCGCATCTGAGCAAGGCGGACATCGAAGCCCTCGGCGCTGAGCTCGACGCGATCCGCCGCGATATCGAGGCATCGCTGGGTGAGCGGGACGCGGCCTACATCCGACGCGTCATCGGTTTCCAGCGGACGCTCGAGGTGGCCGCGCGGCTGCTGATCGCCGTCAGCCGGTCACGGGCAGGTTGGGTCGTGGGGACCGCGGCGCTGGCCTTTGCCAAGAGCGTCGAGAACATGGAGATCGGCCACAACGTCAGCCACGGCCAATGGGACTGGATGAACGATCCGGAGATCCACTCGAACACCTGGGAGTGGGACATGGTCGCGGTATCGTCGCAGTGGCGGTATTCGCACAACTACCGCCACCACATGTTCAGCAACGTCGTCGGTGTGGACGACGACCTGGGTTTCGGCGTGCTCAGGGTGACCCGTGACCAGCCGTGGCAGCCGCAGCATCTCGTGCAGCCGCTTCGAAACGTGTTGCTGGCAATGGTCTTTGAATGGGGTATCGCCCTTCACGGGGTGCATTCCGAGCGTGACCGGTGGACGCCGAACGCCGAAAAGATATCCGAGCAACGGATGGCGCTCGTGGCTAAGGTCGCGCGCCAAGCCGTCAAAGACTACGTCGTGGTCCCCGCGTTGAGCCGGTCGCGCTGGCGCAGGACCCTGGCCGCCAACGTGTCGGCCAACCTGCTACGCAACCTGTGGGCCTACGTGGTGATCTTCTGCGGGCACTTTCCCGACGGCGCGGAGAAGTTCACCGCCGAGGCGCTGGAGGGCGAAACCCGTGCCGACTGGTATCTGAGGCAGATGCTGGGGGCGGCGAACTTCGACGCCGGTCGGCTGCTGGCGTTTTCGAGCGGGCACTTGTGTTATCAGATCGAGCACCACCTCTTTCCCGATCTGCCCAGCAACCGGCTCCCCGAGGTGGCGGTGCGGGTGAGGGCGCTGTGCAAGAAGTACGATCTGCCCTACACCAGCGGACCGCTTGTCCGCCAGTACTCGTTGACGCTACGAACCATCTACAAACTCGCGCTGCCCGACCGGTTGTTGCGCGCCACTCGCGACGACGCGCCCGAGACCGCCTCGGAGTGCAAGTTCCTTAGGGTAGAACGGTTTTCATCAGCATGACGTTGTACGCCGACCACAGCGAGAGGTTGTAGTACAGCTCCTTACCTGTCGACCACGGATGCAGGAACGGCGCATAGATGCCGCCGGGGAAGTCCCACGACCGCACGAGCAGCCGTTCGGGGCTCCACGGGCCCTGCGGTGCGGGCGCGGTTCTGGCGACGATGTCGTTGGCGGCGTTGCCGTACAGCACCAGGTACTGGTTGAGGTACGTGTTGTACTGCGCCGACATCTCGCTGACCGGACCCGGGATCACCGGCGTGGCGGCGCCCGGGTCACCCGGGACCCATGCGTTGGCACCAGAGCTCCAGTACTCGTACTTGCGAAGGTCGGGCACATAGGCCGGCAGCACGCGCGACACGAACGCCGGGCCGCCGCGCCCCGACGGGGTGCCGAACGAATAGATGTACGGGTCACCGGGTCCCGGCTTCAGGAACGCGCCCTGTTGGAAGTTCTGGTTTCCCGGCGCGTATTTGACGTTCGGCACGCTGCCTTCGGCGGCCGGGCGCACGCTGTCGGGGTAGATGCCCCAATGCTCGCCGTTGTCGGGGGACACCGCGATCGCCGAGTAGTTGGTGGTCCAGCGGCCGTCGCCGTCCCAGCTCTTGATCGACATGAAGTTCAGGTACTGCTTGCCGCCCACCGCGATACCCGCGGTCGGAATCATGCCCTTCTCCTCGGGCGCCCACTTGACGCCGGGCAGGATGGCTTTGGAGATGTTGGGCCGCAGCATCGGCGAGCCCGAATAGTTGCTGGCCAGAACGCCGTTGGGTACCGCGACGGTATTCGACAGCGTGCCGTCCTGGCTGCGGAACAGCACGTTGTAGCGCCACTGCTGACCGCGCACACTGCAGTAGCCGTAGGTGTCGCCGAACGCCATCAGCACCTGGCGGTTGGCGGGATCGCCGTTGTCCCACATGATTCCGAGGTCGGTGCCGGTGATCGCGAAACGTTCGATGGTCTTGTTGGGGCTGTCGGGGCCGGTCACCCACCCGACCAGCGAGGTGCCCGGCGGCGACGGCGGCGGGGGCGGCGCCGGGGCAGGGGCCACGGTGTTGGCGTCGGGGACGGCCGGCACAGGTTGGACGGCTGCCTGCTGCTGCAGCGGCGCGGAGATCTGGCCCAGGCTCGGCAGCGGTGCGTCGTCGTTGGCGCCGTCGGGGCGTTGACCGACCGGTCGACGGTTGAGACCCGGCAGCAGCGGGGTCTCCTCGGCGTTGTTGGCGGCCGGAGGTTGAGCGGCCGCGGCTGCACCCGTGCAGGGTTCGGCGGCGGCCGGCGCCGCGACACCGAGGGTGGCGATCAATCCGATCGCGGCCGCCGACGCCACCGAGAGCGTTGGGATGCGATGACGCGGCGACATGTCACACCTTCCGGGCGGACGTCGCAGTGACGTCGTCAACAGTGGGGCTGATGTGACGATAGTGATCGATGATCTTGTTGTGATCGCTGAGTTGTAATGGATATGCGTCCGTGACCGTGTCGCAACTGTTTTTGGGCGTTCCTTTTCGCGAGGCGTACACCAGGGTCGCGTTTTCGGCCGAGCCACAGCCCTGGTGTACGTCTCGCGAGGGTTTATCTGCGTCAGCGCACCACGATCGTGTGCTCGCCGCGCGGCACCAACTCGCCGATGACCGGCGCGCCCGGTATCTCCCCGGCGATCAACAACCCGCCAGAGGTCTGGGCGTCGGCGAGCAGCAGCGCCTCGTCCTCGTCGATGCCGCTCAGATCGACGTGCGGGCGGACCCAGTCCAGGTTGCGTTTGGTGCCGCCGCTGACATACCCGGCCGCCAAGGCCTCGCGGGCACCGTCGATGTAGGGCACCGCGCGCGCGTCGAGCACCGCCGTCACACCGCTGGCCCGCGCCAACTTGTGCAGATGGCCCAGCAGCCCGAAACCCGTGACGTCCGTGGCACATTCAACACCGGCCGCCAGAGCCGCTTGCGCCGCTGGGGCGTTCAGCGTCGTCATCACCTCGATGGCCTCGGCGAAGCGCTCGCCGGTGTTCTTGTGCCGGCTGTTGAGCACCCCGATGCCCAGCGGTTTGGTCAACGACAGCGGCAGCCCCGCCTTACCGGAACCGTTGCGCAACAACCGGTTCGGATCGGCGATACCGGTCACCGCAAGGCCGTACTTCGGCTCCGGGTCATCGACGCTGTGCCCGCCCGCCAGATGACAGCCCGCCAACCCGCAGACATCCAGCCCGCCGCGCAGCGCCTCGGCGGCCAGCTCGAACGGCAGCACATCGCGTGGCCAGCCCAGCAGGTTGACCGCGACCACGGGCCGCCCACCCATCGCGTACACATCCGACAGCGCGTTGGCCGCGGCGATGCGGCCCCAGTCGTAGGCGTCGTCGACGACGGGGGTGAAGAAATCCGTCGTCGCGATCAGCGCGGTGTCGCCGTCGATGCGCACGGCGGCCGCGTCGTCGCCGTCGTCCAGCCCGACCAGCAGCTCGCCGACCGGGTCGCGCGGCGCGGCCAGCGTCAGCCCGCGCACCACGTCTTCCAACTCGCCGGGCGGGATCTTGCATGCGCAGCCGCCGCCGTGGGCGTACTGGGTCAGTCGATAGGCCATGCCCACCATGCTGCCCTGGCATGATCGGACCCGGGCAGGGAGGCGTATCTGGTCTGGTGACCGGCACGGTCTTCAAAATCGTTGAGCGGCAGATTCTGTCGCTGGCGGGTTCGATTCCCGTCCGCCTCCGCCACCCGTTCGGCCCGCGGACGCCCAGGTCAGGCCCACACCAGCTGCCCGTCATCGCGCAGCCGCGCGCCCTCGGACGGCGGGTGATCACGCAGCCGGCCGTCGTGCATCAGGTGGCAGACCTCCACGCCGAACTTCACCACCGCCACGTCGGCGACGATGCGCCGATGACACCGCCACCACACCGCCTCGCTGCACATCATGGCCGTCCGCTGTCGCCGCGACTGCTCGAGCAGCTCGGCCAGCGCATCGCCGAACTCCTCGGTGCGGGTGTAGGCGGCGTAGGCCGCGAACTGCTGCACCCGCCACCAGGTGTCCACGGGTTCGGTGTCGGCGGGCAGCCGTCGGCGCCCACCGAGGCGGGCGTCCCAGCGGTAGTCCAGCCCGGCGTCGGCCGCCCACGCGGTGATCGCGCCGGTCTCCACGTCGGGGTTGTGCCGGCTGTTGGGGTAGCGGCGGATGTCGACGAGCGCCTCGACCTCGGAGTTCTTGAGCAGCTGCGACAACGCCGTCCCGTCCAGCTTTCCGTGGCCCACTGAGATCAGCACTTCTTCTGTCTACCCGCCCGGCGGCTTGCCATGATGGCCTCATGTCGCAGGATCCGCGCCGGCAGGTGCCGCGCACCGATGTGCTGCTGGCCGACCCGCGCCTGGTCGACGCGTCGCGGACGTTGGGCCGCACGCTGGTCAAGTCCGTGATCGCCGACGCCCAGCAGCGCGCCCGCGCCGGCACGATCGCGCCCGAACGCGTGGCCGACTACGCCGTCGCCGCGCTGCCGACCAGCGCCGCGAGCCTGCGCCCGGTGATCAACGCGACCGGCGTCGTCGTGCACACCAACCTCGGGCGCGCGCCGCTGTCACAGGCCGCGATCGACGCGATGGTCACCGCCGCGGGCGCCACCGACGTCGAGTTCGACCTCCAGACCGGACGACGTGCGCGACGCGGCCGCGGCGCGTTGGAGGCGCTGGCCGCGGCCGTCCCGACCGCAGGCGGCGTGCACGTGGTCAACAACAACGCCGCCGCGTTGCTGCTCACCGCGATGACGCTGGCGCCGGGCCGCGAGATCGTGGTCAGCCGCGGCGAGCTGATCGAGATCGGCGACGGCTTCCGGCTGCCCGAGCTGATGGAGTCCACCGGCGCACGGTTCCGCGAGGTCGGCACCACCAACCGCACCCACCTGCGCGACTACACCGACGCCATCGGCGCCGACACCGGTTTCGTGTTAAAGGTGCATCCGTCGAACTATCTGGTCAGCGGATTCACCTCGGCGGTAAGCGTTTCCGAGCTGACGGGCCTCGGCGTGCCGCTGGTGGTCGACATCGGGTCGGGGCTGCTGAGCCCCCATCCGCTGCTGCCCGACGAGCCCGACGCGACGTCGGTGCTGCGCGACGGCGCCGATCTGGTCACCGCCAGCGGCGACAAGCTGCTCGGCGGGCCGCAGGCCGGTGTGCTGTTCGGCGCGGCGGAGCTGATCGAGCGGCTGCGACGACACCCGGCGGCGCGGGCCCTGCGCGTCGACAAGCTCACGTTGGCAGCGCTGGAGGCGACGCTGAAGGGCCCGCCGTCGCCGGTGGCCGAGGCGCTCGACGCCGACGTGGTGGCGCTGCGCGAACGCGCGGCGCGCCTGGCCGCGCAGCTGCCCGGCGCGCACGCGGTGGATTGTGTCGCCGCGGTCGGCGGCGGCGGAGCGCCCGGTGTCGAATTACCCAGTGCCGCAGTCAGTCTGCCTTCCTCATGTGCGGCACCGCTGCGGATGGGCAGCCCGGCGGTCGTCGGCCGGCTGGAGAACGGCCGTTGCCTGCTGGATCTGCGCACGGTGCGCCCGGACGACGACGACGCGCTGGTGCGTGCGGTGCGGGCATGCATGTCATAGCCACCGCGGGGCACGTCGACCATGGGAAGTCGACGCTGGTGCAGCGGCTCACCGGGATGTGGCCGGACCGGTTGGCCGAGGAGAAGCGCCGCGGGCTGACGATCGAGCTCGGCTACGCGTGGACCGAGATCGACGGCCGGCAGTTCGCGTTCGTCGACGTGCCCGGCCACGAGCGGTTCGTGGCCAACATGCTCGCCGGCGTTGGGCCGGTACCGGCCGTGATGTTCGTCGTCGCGGCGACCGAAGGCTGGATGCCGCAGTCCGAGGAGCACCTCGCGGCGGTGCAAGCGTTGGGGGTCTCCCACATTCTCGTGGTGATCAGCAAGGCCGACCTCGCCGACCCCGATGCAGCGATCGCGGCTGTGCGGCAACGGCTTCCGAATGCGCCCGTCGTGCTGGGGACGGATCTGGATGCGGTCCGGGCGCAGCTGGTGGCGCTCGCATCGCGGATGCCCGCCCCGGACGTCGACGCGGATGTGCGGCTGTGGGTGGACCGGTCGTTCACGATCCGGGGTGCCGGCACCGTGGTCACCGGGACGCTGGCGGCAGGCACGCTGCGAATCGGAGACGAGCTCGAGCATGCGGGACGGCGCTATGTCGTGCGGGGGCTGGAGTCGCTGACCCGCGCCCAAACGTCCGTTTCGGCGGTGGCGCGCGCCGCGGTCAACCTGCGCGGCCTGGACCACCGCGACATCGGCCGCGGCGACACGCTGCGGACACCGGGCGCGTGGCTGGACACCGCCGAAGTGGACGTTTCGGTGCGGGCTTCAGAGGAGCTACCCCGAAACCTGGTGTTGCACATCGGTTCTGCGGCCGTACCGGTTCACGTCCGGCCGCTGGGTGCTGCGGCGCGACTGCGGCTGGCGCGGCCGTTGCCGTTGCGCATCGGGGACGTCGGGCTGCTGCGCGACCCCGGCCGGCATCTGATCGCCGCGGGCATCTCGGTGCTCGACGTGCGGCCACCGCCGCTGCGTCGGCGCGGCGCCGCCCGGCAGCGCGCCGAGGAGCTGGCGTCCGGCCGCGCCAACCCGCCGGTGTGTGCACGTGCGAACGAGTTGCGCGCGATGGGGTTTGTCGTAAACGGTCTGCGGGTCGGGGAGTGGGTGGTGGACCCTGACTGGTGGGCGGGCAAGCGCCAGGAAACGCCCGTCGCCGTCCAACGGTGGTCAACCGAGCACGACATCGCCGCGGGCATGCCGTTGGAGACGCTGCGCCAGGAACTGGAGCTGCCCACTGTCGAGCTGGTGGCCGAGCTGCTCGACGGCATTGGCCTCGTCGTGGCCGACGGGGTGGTGCGACGACCGGGCGCGACGTTGCCGCCGCGGGTGGACGAGGCGGTGCGCACGGTCGAAAAATGGTTGGCCGCAGAGCCGTTCCGTGCGCCGGAGGCTGAACAGCTCAGCGAGCTCAACCTCGGCCCGCGGGAGCTGGCCGCGGCGGTCCGTGCCGAACGCCTGACCCGCATCGCCGACGGCGTCGTGCTCGGCGCCGACGCGTTCGACCGGGCCGCCGAGATCCTGCAGACCTTGGCGCAGCCGTTCACCGTCGCCGAGGCCAAACGGGCGCTGAACACCACACGCCGCGTCGCGGTGCCGCTGCTGGAACAACTCGACAAGCAGCGCCGTACCCGTCGCGCCGCCGACGGCACGCGCACGGTGATCTAGCCGAACCTTCTCCGCGAGCGCTCATCCTCGTACGGTTTTTCGCCCAAATTCTGTACGAGAGTGAGCGCTCACGCCGAACGTTTGGGCCGCCGGGGGCCGGGTACGCCGACCTCGTACGGAAGGAGCAGCCCATGGCCGACGTCAAAACCGGCAACATCATCGACGACATCGTCGCCGACCACCGCGAGTTCGAAAGCGTCTTCACCGAGATCGAATCCGCCCGCGAACCGCGCACCCAGCCCGAACTGGTCGAGCACGTGATCGCGGGCATCGTGCGGCACGCCGTCGCAGAAGAGCAGTACGTCTACCCCGCGGCCCGACGTGTACTGCCCGACGGGGACAAGCTCGTCGAGCACGAGATCGAGGAGCACTCGCAGGCCGAAGAGGTGATGAAGGCCATCGAGAAGGCCGGCACCGACGACCCGAAGTACGACGAGTTGGTCCGCGAGATGATCGCCGACATTCGTCATCACATCGAAGACGAAGAGGAAAAGCTGCTGCCGCAGCTACGGGAGGCCTGCCCCGCCGAAGAGCTGGGCAAGCTCAGCGAGGAGTTTCATCGGGCCAAGAAGATGGCGCCGACCCGGCCGCATCCGATGGCGCCCGACCGTCCGCCGGCCAACAAGATCCTCGGACCGGGCGCCGGGCTGGTCGACCGGCTGCGCGACGCGCTGACAGGCCGCAACACCTGACCCAGGGCGTCGGAGGCCTCCGCCCGTGGTTTGATCGAAGGGTCGCCGGGTAGGGAGAGCCTCATGGAGATCAAGAAACTGTTCCAGTCGTGGCCGGTGTATCGCCAGCTCACGGGGCAGGATCCGTTGGGTCGCGGCCAGGCCGCCCAGTCCAAGCGCAGCCTCGAGCTGACCCCGCGCACCGTCGACGCCGACCATGTCGCGCGTTCGGTCTGCCCGTTCTGCGCGGTCGGGTGCGCGCAGAACGTCTACGTCAAGGATGGCAAGGTCATCCAGATCGAGGGCAACCCGGAAAGCCCGATCTCCCGAGGCCGCTTGTGCCCCAAGGGATCTGCCAGCAAGCAGCTGGTCGCCGGACCGCAGCGGCTGACCAAGGTGCGCTATCGGCCGCCGTACGCCACCGAGTGGCAGGACCTCGACCTGGACACCGCGATGGACATGGTGGCCGATCGGGTGATCGACGCCCGCAACAAGGGCTGGCAGCAGTTCGACGCCGACCGCAACACGTTACGTCGCACGCTTGGCATCGCCAGCCTCGGCGGCGCCACGCTGGACAACGAAGAGAACTATCTGATCAAGAAGCTCTTCACCGCCTTGGGGGCTTTGCAGATCGAGAACCAGGCCCGTATTTGACACAGCGCCACGGTTCCCGGTCTGGGAGCCTCCTTCGGTCGCGGCGGGGCGACGGACTATCAGCAGGATCTCGCCAACTCTGACTTCATCGTCATCATGGGCTCGAACATGGCCGAGGCCCATCCGGTCGGGTTCCAGTGGGTGGTGGAGGCCAAAGCCCGCGGCGCGCGCGTGGTCCACATCGACCCGCGGTTCACCCGCACCAGCGCGCTGGCCGATCAGTACGTTCCGCTGCGCGCGGGCAGCGACATCGCGTTCCTGGGCGGGGTGATCAACTACATCCTGTCCAACGAGCTCGACTTCCGCGAGTACGTCACCGCCTACACCAACGCGTCGTTCCTGGTCGACGAACGCTACCGCGACGCAGAGGATCTCGACGGTCTGTTCAGCGGCTACGACCCCGAGACCGCCTCCTACGACCCGTCGACATGGCAGTACCAGACCACCGACTCCGAAGAGGGCGGCAAGGAGGACAAGGAGGAGGCCGCGCCCGAGCGGCACGGCTCCGGCGGGGCGCCGATCGAAGGCGCCCAGCGGATTCCGTCGGATCCAACACTGCAGGATCCGCGCTGCGTGTACCAGATCCTCAAACACCACTACGCCCGCTACACCCCCGAGATGGTGGAGCGGATCTGCGGGGTACCCGCCGAGCAGTTCCTCGAAGTCGCGCGGGCATGGGCGGAAAACTCCGGGCGGGAACGCACTTCGGCGCTGGTGTACAGCGTCGGGTGGACGCAGCATTCAGTGGGGGCGCAGTACATTCGGGCGGGTTCGATCGTCCAGCTGTTGCTCGGCAACATCGGCCGACCGGGCGGCGGCGTGATGGCATTGCGCGGTCACGCCAGCATCCAGGGCTCCACCGACGTGCCGACGCTGTTCAACCTGCTGCCCGGCTATCTCGCGATGCCCGAGGCCGGCCACGCCACACTGTCCGACTACCTCGACGACATCATGGGCAGCTATCAGAAAGGGTTCTGGCGCAACGCCGATACCTACATGGTGTCGCTGCTCAAGGAGTACTGGGGCGCCGCCGCCACCGCCGACAACGACTACTGCTTCGACTACCTGCCCCGCATCAACGGCGACCACGGCACCTACCGCACCGTGATGGACATGGTCGACGGCAAGGTGTTCGGCTACTTCCTGCTGGGACAGAACCCCGCGGTGGGTTCGGCGCACGGCCGGCTGCAGCGTCTCGGCATGGCCAACCTGGACTGGCTGGTGGTGCGCGACCTCGTCGAGATCGAAAGCGCGACGTTCTGGAAGGATGGCCCGGAGATCGAGACGGGTGAGATCACCCCGCAGACCTGCCGCACCGAGGTGTTCCTGTTTCCGGCGGCCTCGCATGTGGAGAAGTCGGGCACGTTCACCCAGACGCAGCGGATGCTGCAGTGGCGTGAGCAGGCCGTCGAACCGCCGGGCGACGCGCGTTCGGAGCTGTGGTTCTTCTACCACCTGGGCCGCCGATTGCGGGAAAAGCTCGCCGGCTCAACCGATGAGCGCGACCGGCCGCTGCTGGACCTGGCATGGGACTACGTGATGGACGGCGATGAGCCCTCCGCCGCGGACGTGCTGCGCCGCATCAACGGTGTGGACCTGACCACCGGCCGCGCGGTCAACGGCTACACCGAGCTCAAGGCCGACGGCAGCACCGCCTGCGGCTGCTGGATCTACAGCGGCGTGTACGCCGACGACATCAACCAGGCGGCCCGCCGCAACCCGCACACCGACCACGGCCCACCCGCCGAGTGGGGCTGGACCTGGCCGATGAACCGGCGCGTGCTCTACAACCGCGCCTCGGCCGATCCGCAGGGCAGACCGTGGAGCGAACGCAAGAAGCTCGTCTGGTGGGACCCCGACGCCGGCGAGTGGACCGGCTACGACGTACCGGACTTCGAGAAGACGAAACCCCCGGATTACCAACCCGATCCGGACGCCAACGGGGTGGCGGCGCTGCGAGGCGACGATGCGTTCGTGATGCAGGCCGACGGCAAGGGCTGGCTGTTCGCGCCCAGCGGCGTGCTCGACGGGCCACTGCCCACCCACTACGAACCGCACGAATCACCGGTACGCAACACGCTGTATCGGCAGCAGGGCAACCCGGCGCGCAAGGTGTACGGCCGCAACGACAACCCGTCCAACCCGTCACCGCCGGAACCCAACGGTGAGGTGTTCCCGTACGTGTTCACCGCGGCGCGCCTGACCGAGCATCACACCGCCGGCGGTATGAGCCGGCAGCTGCCGTATCTCAGCGAGCTGCAGCCCACGCTGTTCGTCGAGGTGTCACCGCAATTGGCGCAGCTGCGCGGGCTTTCGCACATGGACTGGGCACACGTGATCACCAGCCGCACCGCGGTGGACGCCCGGGTGCTCGTCACCGAGCGGATGCGCCCGCTGCGCATCGAGGACCGGGTGGTGCACCAGATCTGGATGCCCTACCACTGGGGGCATTCCGGGCTGATCGACGGTGACGTGGTCAACGATCTGCTCGGGGTGGTGGCCGACCCGAACGTGTTCATCCAGGAGAGCAAGGTCGCGACGTGCGACATCCAACCGGGTCGACGCCCGCGCGGAGCCGAATTGCTCGGATATGTCGCGGAATACCGGCGCCGTGCGGGTATCACCACCGAGACGGGTACCCAGCTCGATACCACGAAGCCGGCCGACGAGCACACCGAGGAGACGCGATGACCGCCTACGACGAGCACCCGCGGGTCGGCTTCTTCACCGACACCTCGGTGTGTATCGGATGCAAGGCGTGCGAGGTGGCGTGCAAGGAATGGAACGCGGTACCCGACGACGGGTATAACCTGCTGGGCACATCGTTCGACAACACCGGTGAGCTGGGCGCGAACTCGTGGCGACATGTCGCGTTCATCGAACAGCCGCCAGTGGACCTGGGAATGCCGGGCTTTCAACGACCCGGCGACGCAACCGGCGCAGAGACCCGCACCGACTTCCGCTGGCTGATGAGCAGCGACGTGTGCAAGCACTGCACGCATGCCGGTTGCCTGGACGTGTGCCCGACCGGCGCGTTGTTCCGCACCGAATTCGACACCGTCGTTGTGCAGCAAGACATCTGCAACGGCTGCGGATACTGCGTGTCGGGCTGCCCGTACGGGGTGATCGAACGCCGCGAGGGCGACGGCCGGGCATGGAAGTGCACGCTGTGCTACGACCGGCTGCACGACGGGCTGGAACCGGCATGCGCCAGAGCCTGCCCGACCGACTCGATCCAGTTCGGCGTGCTCGACGAGCTGCGCGAGCGAGCCGCGTTGCGGCTGGCCGACTTACACGAACGCGGCGTCACGGAGGCCCGGCTGTACGGTGAGAACCCCGACGACGGCGTCGGCGGTAACGGCGCGTTCTTCCTGCTGCTCGACGAACCGGAGGTCTACGGGCTGCCGCCGGATCCGGTGGTGCCCACGCGTGATGCGCCGGCGATGTGGCGTTACGCCGGTATCGCGGCGTCGGCGTTGGTGGGCATCGCGGTGTCGGCGTTCGCGGGGCGGCGGCGATGAAGGAACAGCTGGCGGTGCCGCGCGCGGAGTTTCGCTCCTACTACGGCAAACAGATCCTCAAGACCCCGGTGTGGGACTGGCGCATCGCGGCCTACCTGTTCGCCGGTGGGTTGTCGGGCGGCTCGGCCCTGCTGGGCGCCGGTGCCGACCTGACGGATCGCCCTGGGCTGCGCAAGGTTTCGCGGATCAGCGCGCTGACCAGCGTGCTGGCGAGCCTGTATTTCCTGATATCGGATCTGGGCCGGCCGGAGCGGTTCCATCACATGCTGCGGGTGGCCAAACCCAGCTCGCCGATGAGCGTGGGCACTTGGATCCTGTCCGCGTACGGGCCAGGGGCGGGCGTGGCCGCGGTGGCCGAGGTGATGCCGAAGCGGCTGCGGCGCACGTGGCTCGGCCGGTTGGTCGCGCGGTTGGCCCGCCC
Source organism: Mycolicibacterium pulveris (assembly GCA_050205315.1). GTDB lineage: Bacteria > Actinomycetota > Actinomycetes > Mycobacteriales > Mycobacteriaceae > Mycobacterium > Mycobacterium pulveris_A. The sequence goes on from JBNMRA010000003.1 coordinate 112,247, forward strand.
GGCGGGGCTGTGGGCGGCCGCGACCGCGCCGGCGGTCGCGTCGTATACCTCAGTTCTGTTGTCGCAGACGGCAGTTCCAGCGTGGCGGGAGGCGCACCCCCATCTTCCGTTCGTGTTCGCCGGCTCGGCGGCGGCCAGCGGCGGCGGGCTGGGGATGCTGCTGGCGCCGGGCGACGAGACCGGCCCGGCACGGCGGATGGCCTTCGTCGGCGCCGCGCTGGAACTGACCGCGTCGCAGGTGATGAAACAGCGGATGGGGATCGCCGCCGAGGCGTACGCGTCGGGCAAGCCGCAGCGGCTGCGTCAGCTGTCGGAGGCGCTGACGGTCGGCGGAGCGGTCGGCGCGCTGATCGGTGGGCGCCGCGCGGTGACGGCGGCGTCGGGAGCGGCGCTGCTGGTCGGCAGCGCCTTGCAGCGCTTCGCCGTGTTCGAGGCGGGTGTGGAATCCACCCGCGACCCGAAATATGTTGTGGTGCCTCAACGGCAGCGGGTCGACGCCGGCCAGCGCGCCCACGCCTGACAGCCACGCCTCTGTGGGGGCACTTACCGAAATGCCACAAACAGCACCATCACCCTAGAGACGCGTCACCCGCCGGGCTGACCCTCCTCCGGTGCCGTCGTCGTGGTCGTCACGGTGGCGGTGGTCTCCGTGGTCGTCGGCGACGTGGTCGTGGTCGGGCTCTCGGTCGTGGTCGGGCTGGTGGTCTCGGCCGGGGACGTCTCGGTGGCCGGCGGGGTGGTGCCCGCAGGCGGCGGCGCGACTCCCGGGGACGTCTCGGTGATCGTGGTGGTCTCGGTGGTCTCCGGAGCCGGGCCGGTCGCCGGCGCCAGCACGCCGCATGCGACGCGGCTGCCGGCGTCACCGGTGGACCGCGTCTCGGCGTCGGGTCCGGGCACCCCGTTGACGGTGTAGCGCGGAGGGATGTTGGCGAAGTTGTCGGGCCGTTCGTGCAGCATCAGCGCGGATCCCTGCGATGTGCGCAGGTCGTCGAGCGTGAACGAATCGGTCGTGGCGACCAGGCGTGCCGAACCGTCCGAGCGGACCTCCACCGGGGTCAGATCGCCCGCGGCCGGGTGGTCGGTTCCTTGTCCGCGCATGTGCAGGTGCCCGCCGGCGGACAGGAAATCGCCGGGTTCGCCGCCGCCCGGCGCGACGGAGTTGGGCTCACACCTGCCGAATTCGTGGATGTGGAAGCCGTGGAAGCCGGGCGTCAGGACACCCGCCTCGGTGGTTTCCATCGTGATGGTGGCGTAGCCGTCGGTGAACTCGATGGTCGCGTTCGCGACGGTGGTGCCGTCGGCGGTTTGCAGGTCGGTGGTGATCGTCTCGGCGTCCGACGTGGGGCTGGTCGTGGTCGTCGCCTGGTCGTCGGCCCCCTCGGAGCCGCAGGCACTCAACATGGCGATGGCGATGGGCGCCGCCAGCGCGGCGGCAGCTGCGGTTTTCGACTTGGACATGGGGGGCGCGTACCCGAAACAAGATCTTTCAATCGTCGCGTATCAAATCGCGGTCTACGAAGCGTGCTGGTGATCACCGCTGGCCGCGTCGCGCGATTAGCGGCGTTCGAAGTGCTGATAGTCCTTGGGCGTGCGCCAGTGACCGCCCCAGCGCCAGCCGCGATCGGTGAACGCGAGCACGGCGGGGTCGCCGTCGTGCAACAGGCCCGGGTCGATGCGGTCGCGGTCCAGGTAGACCTCGGCGTTGCCGGGTTGAAAGTCGCCCGCGGCGTCGATGTACGGGTTGATCAGCGGGTTGAGATCGATCGCGCGGCCGTAGGCATGCCAGGACCAGCTGCCGCTGCCGGGGATGTCGCGGCAGTTGAACGCCGAGGTGTTGTTGTCGCGCATGGACAGCTCGTCGTCGGCGTTCGGATAGCGCTCGACCGTGTGCATCTTCTCGATCGGATAGCGCAGCCGGTACAGCTGCGCGAAGATCTCGGTGACCTCGGCCACCAGGTCCTCGTGCACGATCAGCTCGCCGCGGTGGGTCTGGTCGTCGAACCCGACGTGGTCGATTTCGACCCGGCGTAGCCGCTCGGGTGGCAGCGGGCACCCCGGGCGCCAACTCGGTCCGAGTTCGGCGGCGGTCACCGGATGCACGGCCGGCGGCGGCGGTGCGGCGGGTTCCGGCGGCGGGGCAGGCGGCGCGACGGTCGACGACGACGGCGGCGGAGCGGCGGGACCGGGTTCGGGTTCGGGGTCGGCGCTGCACTGCGGAAGGACGACGACGGCGACGACGGCCATCGCCAGGGTGGTCCGCCGCCGGTATGCCGTCATCACAACAGCCTGCTAGTCGGGCCGGCGGACCCGGCACGGCACCCCGTTGACCACCTGGGTGCCGCTGGGCGCGTCGAGCAGATCGGCGGGGTTGAGCAGGTTGGCGTTCACGCCGGGATGGGCGTTGGCGACCTCGAGACGGGTGCCGTCGCGCCCGTGCCCCCAGCCGTGCGGCAGCGACACCACGCCGGGCATCATCTCGTCAGACACTTGGGCGGGCACGGTCAGCGCTCCCGCACCGGTGGACACCTCGACGACGTCGCCGGTCCGGATGCCGGCGGGTGCGGCGTCGACGGGGTGGATCAGCAGCGTGCAGCGGTCCTTGCCGCGCATCAACGCGGGCACGTTGTGCATCCACGAGTTGTTCGACCGCAGGTGGCGACGGCTGGTGAGCAGCAGCCCGCCGTCCCGTCGCTGTAGCCGGGCCCGCAACCGCGGCACGTCGTCGACGAGCCGTTGATGCACCAATTCGACTGTGCCAGAAGGGGTACACACCGCCTCGTCGAGCCGGTCACCGTCGAGCTCGGCCAGCCGAAGCCCGTCGGGGTGGCGTCGCACCTCGGCCAGCGTCAGCCCACCCGGGCGGCGCCCGAGGTCGTCGCCCCACGGCCCGAGCCGAATCCCCAAGTCCACCAACCGCTCTGGTCCGTGTCCGGCCAATGCGGCCGTCGCCTCCTGCGGGTCACGGCCGGTCAGCGGCGTGCCGGGCGTCGCGCAGGCGGTGGCGATCAGGCCGGCCACGTAGAGATCGTCCATCGCGGCGACGTCGACGTCGGGCGTCGGGGTGCCGACCATCGCGCCGGCGAGCCGCAGCAGGATCTCCCACTCCGACGGGCGATTCGGGTCCGGCGCGAACACCGGATCCGACCACTTCAGGCACGACGACACCGCGTAGATCCAGTACAGGTCGTCGGCGTGCGGCCGTTCCAGCGGTGACAGCCCGGGCAGGATGACGTGGGCGTGCCGGGTGGTCTCGTTGAGCCAGCTGTCCACCGCGATCATCGCGTCGAGGCCGGCCAGCGCCGCGTCGAGCCGGCGCGCGCCCGGCGCCGACACCACCGGGTTACCCGCCACCGTGATCAAACCGCGCAGCTGCCCGTCGCCGGGAGTGTCGATCTCCTCGGCCAGACAGCTGACCGGGAACTGGTTGAACACCTCGGGCGCGCCGCGCACGCGGCTGTGGAACCGGCCGAACCGCCAGCCGGGGCCGTCCTGGTCGGGCGGCTTCATGAACATCGGTGACCAGACCGCCGGCTTCGGAAACACCGCGCCGCCCGCCCGGTCCAGCGAGCCGAGCGCGGCGTTGAGCACGAACACCAGCCAGGTCGCCAGCGTGCCGAATTCCTGTGTGCAGGCACCGATTCGGCTGTAGAGCACCGGGGTTTCGGCGTGCGCGAGGTCGGCGGCGAGCCGCCGGATCGTGGCCGCGTCGACGCCGCACGCGTCGGCGACAACCTCCGGCGCGAAGTCGGCGGCCATCGCGATCACGTCGTCCAGGCCGGTCACCCGACCCTCGAGGTGGGCGGGGCGGCGCACCCAGCCCTGCTCGGCGAGGGTGTACAGGATCGCGAACAGCAGCAGCGCGTCGGTGCCGGGCCGGATTGGCACCCACTGCGACGCGCGTTGTGCGGTCAGCGTGCGGCGCGGGTCGACGACGGTGACGGTGCCGCCGCGGTTGCGGATCGCGGCCAGCCGGCCCATCAGATCGGGTGCGGAGAGCATAGAGCCTTGGGAGGCAGCCGGATTCGCGCCGAGGATCATCAGGTGGTCGGTGCGGTCGACGTCGGGTATCGGGGCGTTCCACATGCCGCCGAACAGCAGCGCGCTGACCAGGTTCAGCGGCCACTGGTCGACGGTGCCCGGCGAGTAATAGGCGGGCATGCCCGCGGCCTGGGCCATGCCGATCAGCGCGCCGATGTGGGTGCTGAGCCCGAGGTTGTGGGCCACCGGGTTGCCGACGTAGACGGTGACGGCCGAGGCGCCGTGGCGGTCGAGCACCGGGCGCAGCACCCGTTCGACTTCGGCGTAGGCGTCGTCCCACGACACCGGGGTGTGGCCGGTGCGGGTGCGGACCATCGGTTGACGCAGCCGGTCCGGGTCGGTGTGCAGATGCGCCAGCGAGGTGCCCTTCGGGCAGATGTGGCCGCGTGACCACACGTCGTCGCGGTTGCCGCGGATGTCGGTGACCACGCCGTCGTCGACGCGGACCTGCAGGCCGCACATCGCCTCGCACAGGGGACAGGTCACCGCGATTTGGCTGGACACCTGTCCAGGATAGGAAAAAAGCGCTGGAAACGAGGGGCATTCATTAAGCTCCCGACATGGACAACCGCAAGTACGCCCGGGAGAGCGAACAGGCCCGCGCGCAGGAGATCGAAGAGGACGCGCGCAGGCTGCGGGAGTTCGACACGTTCGCGAAGTTCTCCGACAAGGACCTCAAGCGGCTGGTGCAGGCGGCCCATCGCACGTCGACGTCGGGGCCGTGGCCGTTGATCCAGCAGCAGACGCCCTCGGATGCCTGCTACATCCTGCTCGACGGCGAGGCCGGGGTGTACGTCGGGCACGACCGCATCGCGGTGGTGGGGCCCGGCGAGGTGATCGGGGAGTCGGTGCTGCGCGGCTCGCTGCGCAACGCGACGGTGACGACGATGGGTCGCGCGGCGGTGCTGCACATCGCGCGCGACGATCTGCGGCGGCTGCTCGACGAGATACCGGCGCTGCGCGAAACCATGGATCAGACCGTCGCGCGGCATGTCCCCGGAGCCTCACCGGACGGCTCGGGCTAACCGTTCCGTCGTACCCGATGTTTGACGCCACAGTCAGCGCGGGTACATCGGGGCGATGGAACGGCTCACCGCGTTCGACGCGAGTTTGCTTTACGCCGAATCGAGTTCGGTACCGCTGCATGTGTGTTCGATCTCGGAGTTGGATACAACCACGATGCCCGGCGGCTACAGCTTCGAGGGCATCCGCGACCATCTGGCGTCGCGAATGAGCGCGCTGCCGGAGTTGCGAGCAAAGCTCGCCAACAGTCAGCTGAACCTCGATCATCCGGTGTGGGTCGAGGACCCGGACTTGGATCTGGGGCACCATCTGCACCGGATCGCGCTGCCCGCGCCGGGCGGACGTCGCGAACTCGACGAGGTTTGCGGACGTATCGCGTCGATCCCGTTGGACCGCAGCAAGCCGCTGTGGGAGATGTGGGTGATCGAGGGCATCGCAGGCAGCGATCCGCAGAACGGCGGTCCGATCGCGTTGATGATCAAGGTGCACCACGCGGCGGTGGACGGGGTGTCGGCCGGCAACCTGATCGCCCAGCTCTGCGACCTGCAGCCCGACGCGCCGCCGCCGGATCCGGTGGACGGGCCGGGCGGGGCGGGACGGTTGGAGATCGTGGCCGGCGGGTTGTTGAAATTCCTGACCCGTCCGCTGGAGTTGACGCGGGCGGTGCCGGCGACGGTGTCGACGGTGGTGGGCACGATCGGGCGGGCGCTCAACGGGCGGGCGATGGCGGCGCCGTTCAAAGCTCCGGCGACGGTGTTCAACGCCGAGATCACGTCGGACCGCACGCTGGCACTGGCGCAGTTGGAGCTGGACGACGTGAAGCGGGTGAAGGACCGCTACGGCGTCAAGGTCAACGATGTGGTGATGGCGTTGTGCGCGGGAGCGTTGCGGGGATATCTGGAGGACCGCGGGGAGCTGCCGGACAAGCCGTTGGTGGCGGTGGTGCCGTCGTCGGTGCGCGAGGTGTCGGATCGGCCGGGGCGCAACCAGCTGTCGGGGATGTTCTGCAATTTGCAGACCCATATCTCAGATCCGGTGCAGCGGTTGCGGGTGATCGCCGAATCCAGTTCGCGGGCAAAGGAACACAGTTCGGCGCTGGCTCCGACGCTGTTGGCGGATATCACCCAGGCGTTGCCGCCTGCGATGTTCGGGGTGGCGTTCGAGGTGTTGTCGCGCACGCCGTTGAAGCGCACACCGATTCACAACGTGGTGATCTCGAACGTGGCGGGTCCGTCGAACAAGCTGTATGCGATGGGCGCGGAGATGAAGGCGCTGTACCCGCTGGGCCCGATCTTTCATGGTTCCGGTTTGAACATCACCGTGATGTCGTTGAGCGGCAAGCTGAACGTGGGCATCATTTCGTGCCGCCAATTGGTGGATGATCTGTGGGATCTGGCCGACATGTTCGAGGCCGAGTTGGAGCAGTTGGTACGGCGCTGAAATCAGCACTGCGACTTGAATGTAAGCGGTCTGCTCACATGGCGGTAGTCAAAGGCTAAGCGATCCGCTCATTTTCGGCGCCCGGGAAATCCTGAAGGTACGTGAGCGCGAGCCGGTAGGCGGATGTGCAGCCGGCGTCGGGGTGGGCGCCGACCAGCCGGGCGAGTGACGCCACCGGGCGGTACTCGAAGAGGGCCAGTATTCGAGATTCAAATTTAGCGAGCATGGCGGTCTCTCATCTGCCGGATGAAGCTCAGTAGACGCCCGATCTTCCTGTGTGTCAATAGCTTTAACTGCCCCCTGTGGAGAGGCGACTCGGTACCGCGGCGGCGGGCAAACTGGTGCGCGCAGCACCGGTGGCGCGCGGGCGAAAGCTACTGACGCGTCCGACGTTTAGGGCTGTTGACCCGGCGCGGGCTGCAACGTCGGATGTGGACGACGCCTGCGGGTGGATGCCGGAGCCGCGCGCGTCGCACGGTACCGAGCATTACGCGGCAGAACAGTATTTGAACTATCCGAGTGTCATAGCGACTGCGATGGGTGACGGCGCGGCATAGCTCGGATGTGCGCGCCGCGCGTTGTTGGTCAAGGCCAATGGGTTCCACGCGGGGTTGCTCAGCGTAACTGACTGGTCAGTAGCGCAAATTGAGTCAAGGTTAACTCTCCGAAGAAAGAGATGACCCAATTGCGGTCGTCGGTATTGCGGGAACATGCAATGCCGATGGCTGTGGGCGAGGCGCACGATGTATTGGCGGACGCGGTATCTGAGCGGACAACGGATTCGGGTTCGTCGGGCCGGGGCTAGTGTGCTTGGTCGGCAGGCAATCTAGGTCGGCCGATCAACAGCAAATTCTGCGCGGGCACCGAACGGTTCGAATGCCAAATAAGTTGAACCTCAACCGGGTTGAGGCATTTGACAAAAGCGGTGAGTTTGTCGGCAGGGCAGCGCATCGCTTTGGCCCGTCCGCACCCGAACGTTACCGCGGAGTCAGTTCCGTGTTCACCCGATGATCGCCGGCCGGCCACCTGCGCGCGCCACGCTCACTCGACTCATCGGACAACTGAAGAGGGTGGCGCGCAGTGATGACGAACTCGGCTCGGGCCGTGGCCGCGGCGGCAATGGCAGCACTGATGGTGGCCGGGTGTTCGACCGAGCAGCCCGCCTCGGAGCGGTACCACCGGCTGGCCACCTACCCGGTGTACCTGAACAAGGCCGCCGACGATCCCGTCGACGCCGAGACGGTCGCCGAGATCTCGACCGTCACCCCCGACGGCAACACCGTCATCTACACCGACGCCGCGGCCAAGCGCATCGGTTTCCTCGATATCCATGACGCCGCCAAACCCGCTGGCTTGGGCACGCTTTCACTAGCCGAGCTGGGCAATGCCGATGACCAACCCACCTCGGTGGCCGCCGTCGGCGACTTCGTAATGGTGGTCGTCGACACCACCGGCGGCGACTTCGCCCACCCGTCGGGGCGGGTGGACATCGTCCGCGTCGCCGACCGCGCCCGCGTGCACAGCATCGGCCTCGGCGGCCAACCCGATTCGATCGCGATCAGCCCGGACGGGTCGTTCGCCGCGATCGCGATCGAGAACCAACGCGACGAGGACGCCACCCCGCCCGACCGTGAGCAAGGCGACTTACCGCAGCCACCAACCGGATTCGTCCAACTGATCGACCTCGCCGACGAGCCGACCGCGTGGACTCCGCATCGCGTCGACTTCGACGTCGACGCCGCACGGGCGGCCGGCCTCGACACACCCGAGGACCTCGAACCCGAATACGTCGCGATCAACTCGCGCGGTCAGGTCGCGGTGACGCTGCAGGAGAACAACGGCATCGCGATCATCGACGGCCGCACCGGCGCGGTTTCGCAGATATTCAGCGCCGGAAGCACTTCCGTGGACGGCATCGACACCGCCGAGGACGGCGCCATCGACCAGACCGGCTCCATCCCCGATACGCCCCGCGAGCCCGACGCGATCGGCTGGATCGGCGACGACCACCTCGCCACCGCCAACGAGGGCGACTGGAAGGGCGGCACCCGCGGCTGGACGATCTTCGACGCCAACACCGGCGAGGTGGTCTGGGACGCCGGCAACTCGTTCGAGCAGCTGGCGGTGCGGACCGGCCTGCACATCGAAAGCCGCGCGGAGTCCAAGGGACCCGAACCCGAAGGTCTGGCCGTCACCGAGATCGGCGGGAAGCCCACCGCGCTGATCGCCTCGGAACGCAGCAATTTCGTCGCCGCCTACGACGTCAGCGACGTCACCGCCCCGGTCTTGCGCCAGATCATGCCGACGACCCCCGGGCCCGAAGGCGTGCTGCCGATCCCGGCGCGCAACCTGCTGGTGATCTCGTCGGAGGCCGACGACGCCTCGGCCGGGGTGCGCGCCTCGGTCACCGTCTACGGCTACGGCGACGAGTACGCCGCGCCCGGCGGACCCGCGTTTCCGTCCATCGTGTCCGGCGACGTCGACGGGGCCCCGATCGGCTGGGGCGCGTTGAGCGCGTTGGCCGCCGACCCGGCCGACGAGAACCGGCTGTACACCTCCCCGGACATCGCGGTCGGCCCGTCGCGGATCCTCGGCATCGACCTGTCGAAAACGCCGGCGCTGATCGACTCCGCGCTGCCGGTCACCTCGAACGGGCGGCCCGTCACGCTGGACATCGAGGGCGTGTCCGCGCGGCCCGACGGCGGCTTCGTGCTCGCCGTGGAAGGTGAGGAGGGCCCCGGCAACCAGCTGGTCTACGTCGCCGCGGACGGCACGATCGAACGACGCGTCGCGTTGCCCGCCGACATCGCGGCTGGGCTGGGCGGTCGGGGTCTGGAAGGGGTGGCCGTCGACGGCGACAGCGTCTGGGTGGCGTTGCAGCGCGAGCTCTCGGGTGACCCGGTCGGCGTCGCGCGGATCGGCCGCTACACCCCGGGCGGCGACACGTGGGAGTGGTTCGGCTACCCGCTGGAGAGCACGTCGGCCGCGGGCGACTGGATCGGGCTGTCCGAGATCGCCGTGCACGACGGCGTCCTGCTGGTCCTGGAACGTGACAAGCTCAACGGACCCGATGCCCGGGTGAAGGCGATCTACCGGGTCGCGGTGCCCGACGCTCCCGGGGTGACGTCAGCGGCCCAAGCGCCGCGGGTGCTGCCGAAGACGTTGGCGCGCAACCTGTTACCGGACCTGCAGGCGAGCAACGGCTACGTGCAGGAGAAGGTCGAAGGTTTCGCGATCGCCGGCAACGGCAACCTGTACGTGGTCACCGACAACGACGGCCTCGACGACGCGAACGGCGAAACCCAGTTCCTCGATCTCGGCCCGGCGGGTGATGCGTTGCGGCCGTAGCGGCCAAAGGGGCGGAGCTCACATCTGGGGCTAAACATGAACCTGCCCACGGGTGGGGCTTGTCGAAATCAGCGCGCCTGGCCCGTGTGACCTGCGCTTTCGCGTCTGAGAATCACGCGAAGCCGGGCCGTCGGCGGTTGGCTTACGGGCTAGAGCGGTCGGTAGGGTCCGCCGGCGAAATGGGAAGACATTCGGTAGCCAGAACGCGGAAAGGCCCGCGGTTGGGCCTCGTGGCCGGCGCCGTCTGCACCGCCACATTGTTTGTTGCCGGTGCCGACGGTCCCCGGCATATCGGCGACGCTCCCGAGGCTGCCGTGGCGGCGCCACCGCCCAGCCCGGCACCGGAGATGCATCTGATGGCCGCCGAACCGCCGCCCCCGGCCCCGTTGCCGCACGGCGTGGCGAAGGAGACCGGTCTGCAGGTCGACACGATCCTGACCGCGCGTGCGGTCAGCGCGACGTTTCCAGAGATTCTCGACATCGGCGGGGTCCGCTCGGATCCGCTGAAGTGGCATCCGCACGGGTTGGCGATCGATGTGATGATCCCGAACGCCGGCTCGCCGGAGGGTATAGCGCTCGGCGACCGGGTGCTGGCGTACGTGATGGAGAACGCCGAGCGGTTCGGTCTGGTGCACGCGATCTGGCGCCAGACCATCTACAAGCCGGACGGCTCGTCGAGGTTGATGGCCAATCGCGGCTCGGCCACCGCCAACCATTACGACCATGTGCACATCGCGACCGAAGGTGGCGGCTTCCCGGCGGAGGGCCAGACCTACCTGCGCTAACGACCTCGGCGATTTCGGTGCGCAAACCTGCGCTCATCGCTGGTATGCGCACCGAAATCGCTAAGCCGACGGCGGTTCGCGGCGCTGGATCCGCAGCGCGGTGGTGAACTGCTCGGTCTCCGGCGCCAACACGGTCGTCGACGAATCTTCCGGCCGCCGAACGATTCTCGGCGGCGCCACCGGCTGCACCACCGTCGGCGGCTCCGGCTCAGGAACACGCGGCTCGCGCCGCCGCATCAAATACCCCGCCAGCGGCCCAGTGAACAGCATTACCACCAGCACGACCAGGCACAGCATGCAGATCACCACGTCGAATGTGCTGGTGATCTGCTGGGCCAGGTTGTTGCCGTAGATCGCATCGGGCGACGGCTCGGCGTAGCGCGGGGCCAGCGCGACGCCGATCGCGACGTTGGCCACCGCGAACACGAACAGCAACGCGCTGAACGCCGCCAGGACCGGCAACGACGACGAGCCCCGGCCGAGCTGGCGGTGCAGCCACCACGCGATGAGGCCAGCGAACAGGTTGAACGCCGTCATCGCCACGCTGTCGTACAGGGCGCGAGGCAGATCCAGCGACACCGCGATCACGAAGTCGACCACCCGGCACACCGCCGCGGCGAACGCCCAGAACGCGATCAGCGTCAGACACTTCTGCGCCGCGGAGCGAAACGCCCCCAGCGTCGGCGGCTTGATCAGGAACACGGTGTAGAGCGTCGTCGGCGCCACGATCGCCGCGGCGGCCGCCCAGAACAGGTAACCCTCGTAGCCGACCGCGGCCGTCGACGTGTTCTGCGCGATGCCGTGGAACGCGTCGACGTCGCGGCCGACCGGGAGCACCCACACCAGCAATACGGCCAGCCCAGCCGACGCGCCCAGCGCCGTGGTGGCCATCCGCGCGGCTGCGGATCTCAGGATGAGCCAGCGCGACCCGATGATCACCGCGGTCAGCGCCACCGCGCCGTAGAGCAGCGTCGTGACGATGGCCGCGACGTCCTGGCCGTCGAACTCGGCGTTGGCGATGAACAGGTAGCGCAGCCGCCAGTACAGGTTCCACCCCATCGACAGCGTCGCCAGCACGATCGACACCGCGCCGAGCACCCGCGCGACCGCGTACCAGCGCCGAAACCCGTTGTCCTCCAGGGTGATACTGGTCACCGGCCGCTGCATGGCCAGCAGCGCACCGCCGACGCCGAGCACCAAACCGGGGCCGATGCCCGGCGGCACGATGCCGGTTCCGCCGTCGCGCACGGTCTCCACCAGGTGGTAGCCGACGAACCCGGCCGCGACCACGAGGTAGGGCAGGCAGACGAACAGCCGGACCCGGCTGAGCAGGCGCACGTCGAGCGCCGGGTTGGTGAGGCGCAGCGGGCCGATGTGCGCGTCGAGCGCGGCGGTGACCGCCAGGGCGGTCACGACGATGACCAGCGCCCACACACTGCTCCGGCTGCCGGGCACGGCGAACCCGAAGTCGAGGTTCCACGGCAGCAGCAGCGCGAGGACCAGCAGGGCGACCGCGATCCCGTCGCGCACCCTGTTGGTGCGTACGGGCACGTAGCCGACGTGCGATGACGGGCCGGACGCGTCGTAACGCGGGTCGCTCACGTGCCGATTCCTCCTTTAGGGACGGGTTGCGCTTCAGCGTGCTCACTTTTGCGTTACCGCACAAGCGAGACGCGAAGGGTTTTGAACTGCTCGTCAGAATGTGAGTATTCGTGACCGAACGTGCGTTTTGTGAGTGGGTGAGGTTGGCTGAGTGGGCGCGTGCGAATGGTATGCATGCGCAGGCGGCGTATCGGTGGTTCGGTGAGGACCTGACGCCGGTGCGTGCTGGCCGGTTGGAGTCGGGAACGATCTGGGTCGACGCTGCGGCCAGCGGAAAGACTGGTCGCAGCGTCGTGTACGCGCGGGTGTCGTCGCGTGGTCAGCGGGCCGATCTGGACCGGCAGCTCACACGACTTGCTGATTGGGCTAGCTCGAACGGGCATGTGGTCGGCGAAGTCACCGAGGTCGGGTCCGGACTACACGGGAAGCGGCCGAAGTTGCGCAGGATCGTGTCAGACCCGTCTGCTTCAGTGATTGTCGTGCAACATCGTGACCGGCTGGCGCGCTTCGGGGTTGAGTACCTCGAAGCCGCGTTGTCCGCCCAGGGTCGCAAGGTGATCGTCATCGATCAGGGTGAGACCGCCGATGATCTGGTGGGTGACATGATCGAGGTGCTGACCTCGATGTGCGTGCGCCGGTATGGCCGCCGCGGGGCGCGAAACCGGGCGATGCGCGCGCTCACCGCGACCAAACAGGCCGAGGCGAGTGCTGATGGCTAGGTTCGAGATCCCTGAGGGTTGGACCGCGCAGGCGTATCGGTTCGCCCTGGATCCCACGCCAACACAGGTGCGGGCGCTGGCCTCTCATGCGGGTGCGGCGCGGTTCGCGCACAATCACATGCTCGCGTTGGTCAAGGCGGTGATGGATCAGCGGGCCGCCGAACGCAGCTACGGCATCCCCGAAGATCGGCTGACCCCGGTGTTGGGGTGGTCGTTGCCCGCACTGCGCAAGGTGTGGAACCAGCGCAAGACCTGGTGTGCGCCGTGGTGGGCGCAGAACTCCAAGGAGGCCTACAACACCGGCCTGGACGGATTAGCCCGCGGATTGGACGCGTGGTCGAAGTCGCGCAAGGGTGAGCGCGCCGGCCGGGTGGTCGGGTTTCCCCGGTTCAAAACGGCGCGCACACCGCGCTCGGTGCGGTTCAGCACCGGGACGATCCGGATCGAGGCTGACCGCCGCCACATCACGTTGCCGCGACTCGGGGCGGTCCGCACGCACGAGTCGACCCGTAAGCTGGCTCGCCGCATCGAGGCTTCCACGGCGCGGATCTTGTCGGCCACCGTGCGCTGCGACAGTGCCGGACGCTGGCACTGCGCGCTCCAAGTGATCGTCGAAACCAAACAGCGGCCCGCACACGCACAGCGTTCCCGACATCCGGTGGTCGGTGTGGACGTCGGAGTGAAAGCCGATGCCCTGCTCGTCGTCGCGACCCCCGACGGCATCGAGGTCGACCGTATCGGCGCGCCGAAGTCGCTGACCGCCGCGCAAGCCCGGTTGCGGACGCTGCAGCGCCGCGCCGCCCGCCAGCACGGCCCCTACGACCCGCTAACGAAGACCAGACGGGCACCGTCGAAGCGGTGGCGCAAAACCCAGGCCCGCATCGGCCGCACCCACGCCCGCGCCGCGGCGGTGCGCCGCGACGTGCTGCACAAGGCCACCACCGCGTTGGCCCAGCAGCACGACGTCGTGGTGGTCGAAACCTTGAACGCCGCAGGCATGCGCGCCAAGGGCGGGGCCCACAAACGCGGCCTCAACCGGGCTCTGGCTGATGCCGCGCTGGCCGAGATCCGGCGCATGCTGAGCTACAAGTCTCGTTGGTACGGCAGCCGACTCGTGGAGGCCGACCGATATTTTCCGTCGTCGAAGATGTGCACGGCCTGTGGGAGGCGAAAGCCAAACCTCACCCTGGCCGATCGAGTCTTCGAATGTGACGAATGCGGTAAACGGATCGATCGTGATCTGGGTGCTGCGATCAACCTCGCCCGACTCGGCGCACCCATCATGGGTGATGAGAGTCCCGCCGGGAGTGGCCCGGTGGCAGGACGTGGAGCCACGCAGGAGACCGAACCCGCGCCAGCGGGCGACGCAGCAGGCGATGAAGCGTCAACCCCGCACCACCAACCGGTGGATCAGACGGGGACCGCCTCACCGCAAGGCGAGGCTGCCTAATGAACAAGCGCACTCACATTCGCTCACCAAAAGGCAACGGTAACTTTGGACCGTGTGTGGGAGGCATGAGAATGGCGACGGTGAACTGGTGGACGTAGTCCTCGGGGTGGCGGTGACCGATCGGGTCGCGCGGCTGGCGATGGTCGGCGCCGCGGACGCGCAGGTCTATGACCAGTACGCGCTGGATCTGCCCGATGACGCGATGACCGACCTCGCCGACACGATCGTCGGCACATACCGGGCGGTGGCCGACTCGGGCAATCGGGTGGCCGCGACGCGGATCTGTCTGCCCGACGCCGAGGCGGCCGAGGCGCTGCGCCAGACGGTGTCGGATGCCGGGGTGGCCAACGTCGAGGTGGTGCCGGAGGCCGATGCGCTGGCCGGCAGTGCCGGCGCGGACGACGAGTTCGCGACCGCGCGGGGTGCGGCGCTGACGCCCACCGCCGGTGATGCGACGCAGATGGCGCCGGTGGCCGACGACGCGACGCAGCTGGGCCCGGCGGCCGGTGAGGCGACGCAGATGGCTCCGACGGCGGATCCCGCCGTGGTCGGGCCGCAGCTGGCCTACTCGCAGGAGGAGCCGGGCGAGTACGAGTTGCCGTTCGATTCGTTGGAGGAGTTCGTTCCGGAGCTGGAAGACGAAGAGGTCTACACCTCGATGATTCCGGCTCCGCCGCCGCGGACGCTGCTGATGGGCAGTGCGCTGGGGTTCGTGGTGGTCAGCTTCGCGACGCTGGCGGCGTCGGTGGCGATCGCCGTGCGGCCGGTCGCGGATGTGTCGGCGCAGCCGCCGCCCCCGCCGCAGGCGCAGGCGGACACGGTGCCGGGACGGTATCTGCCGCAGGTGCCGCATGAGCCGGATCCGGTGGCGTTGCCGGTCGCGGTGGTGTCGCCGGCGCCGGAGGCGCCGCGGGGGACGGATGTGCGGGTGAATCGGGGGCCGAACCGGGTGGTGCCGCAGGTTCCGGCGCCGCAGGTGCCGGTGCCGGCGCCCGCTCCGCCGCCGGTGCCGAATGCGCCGGTGGTGCCGGTGGTGCCGGTCATTCCACCGCCGTTCAATCCGTTCCCGACGCTGCCGACGTGGACGACGACGGTGACGACGTCGGTGACGCCGACGACCACCGCGACTCCGACTACTACCGCCACTCCGACGACCACCGCGACGCCGACGACGACGGAGACCGTGCCGACGACGACCGAGACCGCGCCGACGACGACGCAGGTGCCGACGACGACCGAGGCGTCCACCGTGGAGCCGACGATCCCGGACTCGCCGGTCACGCCGACGCCTGAGCCGCCGACGACGCAGGTGGTGCCGGCCTACACGCCGCCGCCTACCGTTGCGCCGGCACCCGCACCCGCGCCTGCTCCTGCGCCCGCTCCGGCGCCGACGGTTCCGCAGATGCCGTCGAGCGGAAGCGGCAGCAGCAGCGGCGGTTCCATTCAGGCGCCGGCGACGACGGTGCTGGAGTCTCCGTAGCGCTCGGACCTCGAGACCGACGCAATGGTCGATTCGCCGGCTCGAAACCAGCCAAAGCGTCGGTCTCGATGCACCACGCTCAGACCCCGGCCGGCACCTTCGCGGTCGCCCGCATTTCCTGCCGCAGCGAGGTGAACTCCGAGATGGTCCGCGTCGCCACCGTCGCGACCGGTCGCGCATTGCGGCCGGTGGGTTCGGTCTTGGACACCATCACCACGCTGTCGATGTAGGGCTGGATCGTGGTGGCGTTCTGCACCGTCGCCACGATCACCAACTGGAACCCGAACTTGCGGAACGCCGACAGCGCCTGCTGCGCGAACTGCGGGTCCGACTTCGAGAACGCCTCGTCGAGCATCAACTGCGCGAACACCGGTGTGTTGTCCGTACTTTCGGGGCTGGCCAGGTTGAAGCTCAGCGCGCCGGCGAGGCAGAACGCCATCAGCTTCTCCTGCTCGCCGCCGGAGTTGTCCCCGGCGTTGCTGTGCGTGCGGATCAGCTCGTCACCCGCCCATTCGGCGCAGTCGAACGTGAACCGGTTGCGCACGTCCAGCGCGTCGCGCGTCCACGCCTTGTCCTCCGGCGCGGTGGACGCCAGCCGGTTGCGCAGCCGCAGAATGTCGGCGTACTGATCCAGGATCGCCTGCTTGTCGCCCAACCCGACCTCGGCGATGCGCCGCGAGATCGACCGCACGATCTCGGTGAGCTCGGCGACCGCGGGCAGCTGCCGCGGGGTGGCGCGCAGCGTCAACCGGGTGCCGCGGTTGAACTCGACGGCTCCCAAACCGGTGTTGACGCGGTCGATCTGCTCGCTGATGCGCCGCGTCTCCTGCTCGGCGACTCGGTGCAGCGTCAGGATCGCATCCGGGGCCTGCTCGGTGACCAGCCGCATCATCCGCTCGTAGGCCTCGGGCAGCTCACGCTCGTCGATGTGGCGGCACAGCGCGACGTAGTCGTGCACTCGCTCGTCGAAATCTTCGCTGTCGTTGGGGATCGCGTCGGGGAACGACGTGTCGAACGTGTTGAGGATGCGGGCCAATTCGTCGTAGGAGCGACGCCGGCTCTCCCGCAGCTGTTCGCGTTCGCGCTTGATCGCGGAGAACAGCGCGTCGCGGTGCGGCTCCGGATCGAGCAGCTCCAGGCTCACCGGCAGCTGCGCGGCGTACCGGTGCAGCAGCTCGGTCAGCGGCTCGGACACGAACGCCGGCGACAGCCGCTCGGCCAGCTCCATCAACCGGGTACGACGCTCATCGAGGCCGTCGCGCCGGGTCTGAATCGCACCGCGGCGGGTCATCAATTTCTGGATCTGCGACCAGCATTCGTCGGCGCGCGCGTTGAGCGCCTCGATGTCGGGGTTGTCGGCCATCAGCAGCTCGTACTGCTCACGCAGCCGCTCGGCATGGCTGTCGGCGGTCTCGACGTCGATCTGGCTCCACTGCGGGTACTGCTCGCAGATCGCCTTGCACGCCGCGGCGCGGTCGCGCCACTGCTGGCGCTGCGCGGCGATGTCATCGGCGGTCCGGCGGGCCTTCTGATAGCCCTCCTCCAACGCGGCGAGTTCCAGTGTGAGCGCGTTGATCTTGGCGGTGACGTCGCCCTGGTACAGGTATTCGGACTGTTTGACCGGGCGCCGGTCGTCCTTGACGGCCAACCGGTCGGAGTCCTTGTACAGGCCGGTGTCGGTGACCGCGCGGCGGAACCGGGCGAACACATCGGGGCTGTCGACACAGACGTGGTCACCGGCGTGCGTGATGACGTCGACGGCCTCGGCGGCGCACGGATGCCCAGGGTCGACCGGGAACAGATTGCCCGCCAACGTCTTCGGGTCTGCCTCGACTGGGTCGGCGCCGAGGAACTTCGCCCGCACGTGATGCAGCTGCAGCCGTCCACGCATGTCGGTCTGGTTGACGAACCGCAGCACCTTGTCCCAGTGCTGGTCGGGCACCAGCAACCGCAGCCCCGCACCGCGCAGCACCTTCTCCACGGCGGTGCGCCAGCGGGTCTGGTCGGGCTTGAGGTCGAGAAGCTCAGCGATGTAGGGAAGTTCGGCGGGGTCGACGCCGACTTCGGCGCTGATGTGATCGCGCATGGCGAGCGCGAACTCGGGCAGCGCGGAGCCGACGTGCTCGACGCGCTTGAGCTCCTTGGCCGCTTCGTCGCGGGCGATGCGGGCGGCCTTCTGCGCGTACTCGGCGTCGGTGGAGGCCTCGCGGTGGCGTTCCACCTTGGCGAGCAGTTCGGTGGCTTGGGCGAGCAGCTCTTCGCGCAGGTTCCAGAACTCCTCGGCGGTGTCGGGGATCTCGATGTCCTGGGCGGTCAGCAGGTCCTCGTAGGCGGCGCGGCGGCGGGTCACCTGCTCGGACTCGGTCTCGGCGGCGGTCACCTGCGACTGCAGCGGCGCGATGTTGGCGCTGGACCCGCTGATCTGTGCATTGAGCGAATCCGCTTCGGCCTTGGCCAGATTCAGGCTGCGGGTGACGTCTTCGTACTCGTTCTCGAGCTGGTCGATGGTGCCGTCGAGCGTGGCGATCTGGCCGGGACACTGGGCCAGCCGGACGTGGTCGGTGAACGCGCGCACCATGGGCCCGTCGACCAGATCGATGATGCCGAGGTCAGACGATTCCGACGTGTAGCGCTGCTGGATGGCCTCGATGTCGCCGAGGATCTTGCGTTTCTTCTGCGCGACGGCCAGCAGTTCGCGGGCCTCGACCAGCGGGTCGATCTGCTTGAGCGCCTCGGGCAGCCGTGCGAGGCTGTCGGGCTCGTCGAGCATGAACTCCCGGACGAAACGTTCCAGCCCGCCAACGCTTTTCAGCGACTTAGCCTTGCCGAGCAGCTGCTGGGCGGCGTCGGAGGCGCGGATGCCGATGGTGGCGTACAGCTGCGCCAGGTACTGCGACTCGACCTTGGTGGTGAAGCGCCAGTCGTCCTTGAAGACGCCGGTGTCGAAGCGGCCGGCGGCCCAGCGGTTGCAGACGTCCTCGATGTCCAGATCGCCGTCACCGATGACGAAGCGGCTCGACGAGTCGTTGCGCGATTCGCCGGTGAGCCACTTGAGCACCAGACCGGTGACGGTGCGCCCGCCGTCGCTCCTATATGTGACCGCGACCGCCGACCAGGCGGTGCCCTCGCCACGCAGATACATCACGCGGCTGGTGCCGCCGTCGCTGCGCTGACCCCAGGCGCCGCGCACGTACTTGTCGACGGTGCGGCGCCCGGCGCTGGATCCGGCGGCGGTGTTGTCGCCGGAGGCGTTGAAGTTGCGCCGGTTGAACGGCAGGAAGCCCAGCGAAATCGCGTCCAGCAGTGAGGATTTGCCGCTGCCGGAGGCGCCGGCGATCAGGGCGCCACCGCTGCTGAACGGGATGGAGTGGTAGCCGTCGAACACGCCCCAGTTGATGACCTGCAGCCTGGACAGGTGGAACTGTTCAGTCAAGGTCGGTGTCCTCTGCTGGGGTGCCGCCGTTGAGGAGTTGCTCGAACTGCTGTTGTAGTTCGGTGATGACGGAGGCGGTCATGATGGCGGTGATGACGGGGGAGATGGTGTAGCTGTCCTCGTCGTCGCGGCTCCTGCGCAGGATCTCCAGGCCGGTGAGCCGGGCGATGGCGCCGTCGATGCGGGCGGCGAAGGTGACGGCGTCGCGATCGGTGTCGTTGAGGACGCCGGAGAACAGGCCGTGGATCTCCTCGCGGCTGATGAGCACGCTCTGGCCGCCGGCGGCGCGCATCATCTGGGCGAGATGCAGCGCGAGGATGGAATCGTAGGTGCCGAGCGGCTCGCGGCGCAAAACCTTGACGCCCCTGGCGGATTCGTAGCGGGCCTGTTCGACGTAGGCGATGTCGATGCCGTCGACGATGCGCAGCAGCAGGTCGAGTTCGGAGAGCCGCACGGCCAGTGCCTTGCGGTATTCCAGCACCCAGCTGTAGACGTCGGCGTCGGCCTCGGCGCTCAGGTAGCGGCGGGTGAGCAGGTGCTGCAGGGCCCAGCAGGCGCGGTCGGGCAGTTCGGAGACGTCGCCGTCGAAGCGCGGGCGGCGCGCGACGGGCGGACGGGCGTTTTGGTCGACCTGGGGGAGGGAGGAGAAGTCGATGTCGGCTTCAGTGGTCACGTACATCCTCGCTCTGTAATTGGTCGGACGCCCCAAGATAGGTCACGGCCCCGACATGTTCAGTGCGCGACGGCCTCGTGTCGGGGGCGGATTTCGGCGCATCGCCGCTGGGCCGGGGCTGTTGTGAAGCATGAGACAGATGATGTTCGCCCAGGAGCCAGACCCGGCGCCCATGTCGTGTCAGGCTGGGTCCATGACTGCGACGCCACCTCCGGGCCGTGCGGATCTCGTGTTGTCCGGCGGTGGGGTGAAGGGCATCGGGTTGGTGGGGGCGGTCGGCGCGCTCGAGGACGCGGGCTATGAGATCCAGCGGGTGTCGGGCACCTCCGCGGGCTCGCTGGTCGGGGCGGTGGTGGCCGCGGCGGCGCAGCGCGACGCACTGACCAGCGAGCAGTTGCGTGACCTCGCGCTGAACGTGCCGTACCACAAGTTCGGGGACAGCGGGCCGATCGAGCGGATCCCGGTGCTGGGCACGGCATGGGGGCTGCTGCGCGAAACCGGTGTCTACCGAGGCGATTTCGCGCACGACTGGATACGCGGCCAGCTGAACAACCTGGGCGTGCGCACCTTCGGGGATCTGGCCGTCGACAACGATCACTTGCTGCCGGAGCGACGGTACCGGCTGGTGGTCACGGTGACGGATCTGACGACCGGCCAACTCGTGCGGCTGCCGTGGGACTACCGCCGGGTCTACGGCCTGGACCCCGACGAGCAGCCGGTCGCCGACGCGGTGCGGGCCTCGATGGCGATCCCGTTCCTGTACCGCCCGGTGACGTTGAAAACCGCTGCCGGGCAGCCGTGCACGCTGGTCGATGGCGGTGTGCTGTCGAACTTCCCGATCGACTCCTTCGACCGTCCCGACGGCAAGGAGCCCCGCTGGCCCACGTTCGGTGTGACGGTGGTGCCCTACCTGCCGGCGCCGACGGCCGGAGAGCTGATTCCGGTGCTGGGCCGGCTGCCGTTGGGTGGGCCGTCGTTGCTGGAGAGCCTGATCACCACCATGCTGGTCGGACACGACCAGACGCACCTCAGCCAGCCGTGGGTCAAGGTGCGCACCATCCAGGTGGACTCGACCGATGTCGGTGTGCTCGATTTCGGCATCAGCCGTGCGGATGCCGAAACACTGTACGAGAAGGGGTATTCGGCTACTACCGAGTTCTTGTCCACCTGGGACTGGCCGGCGTATCTCGAGCGGTTCCGCGCAGCGCACCGGGTCAGCTAGGGGTGTTGGCCTCGCGCCACGCCTGCCAGATGTCGGGGCGCAGGCGACCGCGGTCGGGTACCGCGAGCCCGGCGGTGCGGGCCCAGGCGCGGACCTCGGCGGTGCTGGGACCGGGCGCTGCGGAGGCCTGATCGACGTCGACGGTGGTCGGCGAGATACGTTGTAGGGCAGCCTGTTCGGTGGTGGTCCAGGCGTGGGCGGCGGCGAGGAACCGGTAGGTCCATTCCTCGGCGAGCTGGCGGGTCTCGCAGAACACGATCGGCACGTTGGGCCAGCGGATCTGCAGCTCGGCCAGCCCGTCGCTGACGACGGCGGGGCGGACCCAGTCGAGCTTGAACACCTGTGAGTAGCGGTCCTCCACGACGACGGCCGCGCGCGGCAGCGCGGCCAGATCGGCAACCTGATAGCGCAGCTTGCCGTTGGTGAGGCTGGAGACCAGATCGGCCAGCGATTTGCGTTCCACGCTGGCGACCAACTGCCCGTCGACCACCAGGCCGTAGTCGCCGCACGGCAGCGCTCGCTGCACGGTGCTGACCTGCTGGGTGCCGAACCGGTAGGCGTAGCGCTCGTGGGTGTCGATCACGATCTGCAGCTCGTCGATGCCCTGGGCGCGTGCGGTCGGGGTGCGCACGTTCGGACGGGCCTGCTTGCGGGTGCGTGGCGCCTGCCAGAAGACGGCGTCGCGGCCGCGTGCGGTGGTGAACACCAGCTGCGAGCGGTTCTCCCGGGGCCGCTGCACGATCACATCGATGGCCGCACCGCGGCGCTGGCACGAGCGCAGCTCGAGGCGTTCGACGATCTCCGCGTCGGCGGGCCACTCGTCCAGGCCGACCGGGTGGCAGTACAGCGCCTTGACCCGCGGCCAGGTCCCCGACGTTCGAAACAGCAGGTCACCGCCGGGCTGCGGTAGCCGCAGCAGATACGGCAGCCGCGAATTGGCGTCCGGGTTGCGCGCGATCACCAACTCCGCCACACCCCGAGTCTGCCTGGAGTGCGCGAGATCCGGCGCAACAACCCCGGCGCGGGCGCGTCCTACGTCGCTGCTCCGGCGAGCGTGGAGATCGGCTCGGTGAATGTCAGTCGGGGGACGGCGATTTCGCGGTCACGGCCGTCGAGGGATTGGAAGCGCACGACGGTGGATTCGGGGTCGCTTTGGGAGGTGCGGGCTTGGGGCTGGCTGAGCGCCCAGGACCACAAGACGATGACGTGGCCGAGGTAGGCGGTGTCGAGCATGGCGACGGCGTCGGGTAGTTCGACGGGCCCGTTGCGTATGGCCTCGTTGAGCATGGCCGACATGGCGGGGGCGTCGACCTGGGTGGTGAGGGCGGCGAAGCTGGTGAGGTCGACGTCGCCGTCGGCGGGTTTGGCGGGCTTGGGGTGGGACAGGTCGCCGATCTTGAAGCTCAGTGCGCCAACGGAAGTGACGGCGTGGCGGGCCAGCGGAACGTCGATGTCGAGGCGGGAGTCGGTGAAGCTGCACTTGAGCAGGGCGCGGGCGGCGCCGAGGGCGTCGTTGAGTTGGCGGGCGATGCCGCGGCTCTGTTCCATGGTGCCGAACGCGGTGAAGCGTTTGACGCGTTGGGCGCAGCGCTGCTGGATGCGTTCGACTTCGTCGATCTGGTGGCCGACGAGTTCGAAGAAGCCGGCCATGACCTTGCGCAGGGCCGGGTCGAGGTCGGGCAGGGCTGCGGCGACGGCGGCGACGTCGGCTTCGAACTCGGCGCGTTGGTCGGGGTCGTTGATCATGCGCAGGAAGGCGCGGTGGGAATCGCGGCCCTGGGAGTCCCAGGCGGCCTGGTAGTCGGAGTACATCTGGCGTTGACGGTCGCGGTAGGCGGTGTTGGAGTCGATGGGCTCGTCGAGGGCGGCGGTGGCCTGCTCGATCATGGTGCCGTACTGGCCGATGTCGGTGATGAGGCGTTCCATCTGCAGGGCGATGGCGCGGGCTTCGTCGTAGCAGTCGGTGACGTCGGGTTGGGGGCGTTGGCCGGTGTCGAGTTGGTCGAGTTCGTCGTGTAGGGCGGCGATTTCGGCTTCGATATGTTTGCGGATGCGGGCGGGGTCGTTGTCGACCTTGACGGCGACGTGCTTGAGGCGGGCGGCTATGCCGGTGATGGAGCCGCCGGTGGCGATGGTGTCCTGGCGGCGCATGCCTCTGATGAAGTCCAGGGCTCGGCGGGCATCCTGCGTGAGGTAGCAGGCGTTGTGGTCGTGGCGTTCGTCGACGACGCGGTGCAGCCAGCCTTGGGCGGCCCAGGACTTGATGAGGGTCAGGCCGGACTGCGGGTCGCCGAGGTCGTGTAGGTCGCGTTCGAGATGGACGACGAGCTCGGCTTCGGGGAGCGCGCCGTCATTGAGGTGGCGTTCCATGAGGGTGGCGTAGAGGCTGAGGTTGGTGGTGGCCAGCAGCCGGATGGCACGGGAGCCCTGCAGGTCGCGGTTGAGCTCGAGCAGGTCGACGGCGGAGAGTGCTGCGTTGTCGTCCACCTGCGTCCTTCTTCAGTTACGTCGTGTTGGAGGGTCCAACATAGGCGACGGCGGCGACATCGCCGGGTGGGGACGGGGCCCGTGTCGGCGAGAATCCTCATTACGGTTTGTGTTTGTCGACGTCAACGGGCTGTCCGCCCCTCCAGGACACCGCACCGCGTTGCATCGGCTTTAATGCGCGCGAAGTGTCGATACGAAGGAGGAACACTCGAAGGCGGCATCACTCGTCGGTAGAATCAGCTTAACTTTAGTCGATCGAGTGCACGGTCTAGCTCTGCTAGCGAGCTACAGAGATCAGTTCCATACTTGCGGTCCAATCCCGCTTGCCGCGCGGCATGAGTCCACCGTCGCTCGGTTGCGACGATGGCGCAGTGCGGAATGGCGAGGGCAAGGACGCACATATCGGTGCGATCGTGCTGCTCGAGAGGGAAGCCGAAATCACGATGGCGATGAAACCTTAACCTCAAGTGTACGTTCGTGACGGGTAATGCGTCGATAAAGGAACGACACGCTTCCTTCGGGTTGCTTGTGAGGAAAAGAAGGTTGGGGTCAACATCGACTTCTTCGCAGGCGTCATTGATGTAGTCCAGTATTCGGATAAATTCCTGAGTGACGATCAGGTCGAAGAGCCGCTGCCGCAAATATTCGTCGTGCTGCAATTGCTCGCAGAGAGCCATTTCATAGTCGGCATCTGCGGTACCGCGTCGATGCTCGGGCCGGACGTCGATACCGTCCATGGTCAGGAGTTCTTCATCACCCGCGAGATTGAACCACTCCCAATGTTCCCCGCCGGCTTTTGCGACGCTGAGGAGTTCCGGGGGCACGTCCGTAGCTGGACCTTCAGGCTGCTCGCCGATAGCGATCGAACTGACGCAGCGGAATCGTCCAGTTTGTGTTCCGAATGCATGGTTGGCGCCATACCCGAGCATTTTGTGGTCGAGTGGCGTGGTGGCAACGTTGCACCGCCGCCGGATCTCAGATCGCACGCATGCACGCTCGACCACGTGGACTGGGGCCAGAGTGCTATATGCCGTAACGTCGCGCATAAGGCCTGCGATGGCGTGCCGGGACGACGTTTCGCGGCGATGCCAAGTCTCCAAATAGTGAGAGGCAGACAGAGGAATCGACGCGACGCCTGCCGCGCGTAGCTGGATTAGGCGCCGCTTTACCTTCTTGGCTGTGCGGTCTCCCGACTGGCAACCTCGTAGCAGGGCGACCCAAACGTTCTGGTCGAGGTAAACCAAGTTCACGCCGTCACCGCGGCCTGGTAGTCGGAGTACATCTGGCGTTGACGGTCGCGGTAGGCGGTGTTGGAGTCGATGGGTTCGTCGAGGGCGGCGGTGGCCTGCTCGATCATGGTGCCGTACTGGCCGATGTCGGTGATGAGGCGTTCCATTTGCAGGGCGATGGCGCGGGCTTCGTCGTAGGAGTCGGTGACATCGGGTGCGGGGCGTTGGCGGTGTCGAGTTGGTCGAGTTCTTCGTGCAGGGCGGTGATTTCGGCTTCGATGGGTTGCAGGTCGCGGTTGAGGTCGAGCAGGTCGACGGCGGAGAGTGCTGCGTTGTCGTCGTGCACCTGCGTCCCTCTATTTGTGCGTTGTACTGGAGACCTCAACATAGGGCATGGCGACGACATGCTCGGTTTGGGCGCAGGTCGTGTGGGTGACATTTTCGAGAGCGGTCACCTTTGCCGAGTCCGTGGAATCGCCCAATACTTAAGGACTCGGGCGCGATATTAGCCGGATGGTTCCGAGGGCTATTGTTACTTATGGTGTTGATGTTGGCTTCCGGCCGCGCGATCTCGAGGTGTTGTTCCGTTGGATGTCGGCCTGCGGCGCTCGGGCTTCTGTCACGGCTCGACCGGAACTCAGGGCATGGGTGGCGGTTGGACGGTTAAATTAATGAACCCGGCGCAGGCTTGCGTCGACTCAAAGGGTCGCCCGTTTGGTTCCTAGGCCGGCGAACGCTGACCTCGGCTGGTGTAATCGAGAAGTGAACGAAGCGTGCTCCCCGACGCCTGAGGAACCTACGGATTGAGAACTTCAGGAGCGCCTGCGACCCGAGTCACTTTTTTGAGCTGCCCTTTGACTAAGTCATCGGCTAATCCCAGTGTATCTATCGGTGCTTCTTCGTAGTAGTCGGCGGGCTGGGGGAGCGCCTCCGTGCTATGCCCACCGGCCCCACCGCGCCCAGTGGCTCGTAGTGCTTCGAGTGATCTCTGGGCTCGCTCCAGCCGGAGCTGGTGTTCAGCTGCATCTGCGGTATGTCGAACTGCATCTGCCTTGTACTTCTCTTTGTTGCTACGTGCGTTTTCTCGTAGGTTTACTAGGTTTGCGAGGCTATCTCCCCCGTCCTTCAACACCCCCTTCACGCTGCCGCCGAGGTAACCTGTTAGTGCTGAAAGCACGTATGGCAGGCCCTGCAGCAGCAGATCAAGCGGGGAACCAAACGAGATCGCATCGAGGTGCAGTTCATCGTGCGCGATCAGTCGGGAGTGCACGCGTGGGGCAACGCGGTCCGTCAGAGGATAGTTCTCATATCCGGGGAGACTTGCGATAGCCAGAACTTCGTAAGCGTTGTTGATACCGTCGATCGCTGCGCGGAACTGCGCGATCGTGATTCCGTGCGGTGCTTCTCGAAAGATCAACCGCGTTGACCCGGATTGCGCAACAGTGGTCACAAACCTCACCCCCACTCGAACACTGGGACGTTATCAGCCGTGATCGAGGTAGGGTAGCTCCCGCCTCCCCAGATGGAATCAATGCCGCAATCACGGAAAGGACTCACGCCGAGCTGACCGGTTCCGAAGGGGTCACGTTAATCGCCGCAGAACCGAACGAGGCCTCGGTCCGTGCACTAGCAGTCAGCTCGCTAGATCTCCGATCTCCGTTAGGCCTAGCGCCTAGCGGAGGCCATATCGCTTCTCCAATTTCCGCGGGACAAGCTGGTCGTTAGAGGAGGCGATGACGCGCGCACGCGAGGCTTACGCACTTGCGCAAGCAAAC
The DNA here is from genome assembly GCA_050205315.1 of Mycolicibacterium pulveris. Lineage (GTDB taxonomy): Bacteria > Actinomycetota > Actinomycetes > Mycobacteriales > Mycobacteriaceae > Mycobacterium > Mycobacterium pulveris_A. The sequence goes on from JBNMRA010000003.1 coordinate 138,951, forward strand.
TGCTAAGTTGCTCTGAGCCTTGTGTTTGGAGTCGGAAGCCGGTGAACGAACTTCAGGAAGAACTCGCCCGAATGTGGGGGCAAGGCGTATTTGAACCTGCGCTCCACTACATCCGATTCCCTGTTTTCAAGAACCTCACCACGAATCTCAAGATCGAGATGACACACCCAGTCACGGCAATTGTGGGGCCTAATGGCTGCAATAAGACCGCAATCCTGCGAGCGCTTCAAGGATGCCCGAGTGGTAACGATCTCGGGACTTACTGGTTCGGCACCGCAATGGATGCTATTTCGCCAGAAGCGCGCCATCGTTTTATATATGGACGTCATTCCGACGCTGCTAAACGCATAGTAGAAGTGGTGAAAACCAGAATCGGACGGCGTGTGAGTTCGCGCGCGAAACGTGAAATCGATCCTGATCTCTTTGAGCCCAGTCGCCCGCTTACGAGTCCACCCGACAGCATGGAACGCTACTCGTTTGATGGTGACGTGCCTTCCGACGGATCAAAAACCCGCTGGAACACGATTGATAAGGATGTAGCGTACATCGATTTCCGATCGCAGATTAGTGCGTTCGATTGGGCGTTTCATCATTCTGACATTGGTCGTGCCGGCTCGACGTTTCTGCAAACACTTCGGTTGCGAAAGGCCGCTATCAGGAGAAGATCGCAGCGGCTCGCGACTGCAATTAAGGAGTCGAAGCGCACCGACGTCTGGTATGGGATTGAGAGAATAATCGAGCCTCTACATGACGTCAGCGGCGCTGAATTAGAAGCGATTCAAACTATAATGGGTCGCGAATATGAGTGGATCCGTTTGATAAACCATCGGTACTTCGGCAGGCAGGGCGGGTGGACCGTGCTGATGAAGACATCTGGGCTCCAGTACTCGGAGGCATTCGCCGGTAGCGGCGAATACGCCGCGGTTATGCTCGTACGCTCAGTCATGCGAGCCAAGCCGAAATCTCTTATCTTGCTTGATGAGCCTGAGGTCTCTCTCCATCCATCAGCGCAGCGTGCTGTTGTGGAGTTTTTGTCGGCGGTCGCCCGCCAACGGCATCACCAAGTGGTGTTCGCGACCCATGCGCCAGAGATGGTTCGTTCCCTACCCATGAACGCGATCAAGGTTCTCACTATCCGCGCTGACGATGGAAGGGTGGACATCCCAACACAAGAGGTCGCTGCCTATGCAGCGTTCGAAGCGCTCGGTGCCACCTACGATCGGCCCACGGTCGTCGTCGAGGATCGGTTGGCACAGGTTCTGGTGATGCGTGCGATCGGAGCACTGCCAATAGCCAGCTCAGTCGACGTTAGGTTTGTTCCGGGTGGAGCGGAAACGTTGTGGGCGCACTACGTACCCATGTGGGCGCATGACCAGCGGCGGAGCTTGTTGCTATTGCTGGACGGCGATCAAAGAACCGAGAAACCGCCGCCGTCGGATAGGGTGGCGCTCCACGACTTGGAGGCTGTACTAACCGAGGCGCTGCACGGCAATGAGCCGAAGTTGCCTTACGGCGCTTCTGAGGCAAGCAGCCAGCAGCACCGTGAGGAGTCCCTCCGCAAGGTGCTCGACTGGCGTCGGATGTTTGTGGGCTTTCTGTCCGTTTCGACTCCAGAGGAGTACCTCTTGAAGAATTTTGCAGCTCGCGAAGGTTACAAACTTCCTGATGCCGAGTTGCTGGACAGCAAGGCTGAGTGGCAAAAAATTGCTGCCGTCGAACTAGGACGAGACGCAAGCGGTGAGGAGATCTTCGTTTTTCAACAGGCAGAAATCAACAAGATTTCAGTTGATGACGAAAACATGAGAGCCATTGGCGAAACAGTTCAGCTGTTCGTAGAAAGCGTAACATTATGAACCCGGATGAAGTATCGGTATTTGATTTCTTTGCAGGGTGCGGCGGTACAAGTCAAGGATTTTCCGACGCGGGTTTGCGAATTACAGGGGCGCTCGATCATGACGAAAACGCCACCGCAACTTTTAAGAATAACTTTGCGCATGTATCGATTCTGCAACGCGATATTCGAGATGTCTCGATCGATGAAATCGAGGCGTTGACAGCCGGCAAGGGAGTAAGGCTATTCGCAGGTTGTGCACCTTGTCAACCGTTCTCTCCGCAGAATAAGAATCGATCGAAATCGGACCCACGACGAAACTTGTTGCAGGAATTCCAGCGTTTCGTTTCGGCGCTGCAGCCCGAGTTAATCGTTGTCGAGAATGTCCCCGGACTGCAAGCGGCAAAGAATAAGGGGCCGCTCGGTATCTTCCTTCGCGAATTGGCCCGACAAGGGTACGAATATGACGTAGGTGTCTTGAGAGCCCTTGAATTTGGTGTGCCGCAGGAGCGGAGGCGCTTGGTCGTCGTTGCTTCTCGGTTGGCGATCCCGGTACTTCCGCGGCCTACGCACGTAGTTACGAGGCGTCCGCCACGCACGGTACGGAGCACGATTGGTCACCTGCGGCCGATTGCTGACGGTGGGGTTGATTCGCGCGATCCTGATCACGCCGCGATGCGCCTGTCGGACGCGAACAAGGTACGGATTCGAGCAACGCCTGAAGGGGGGGATAGGCGCGATTGGAATAGAAAGCTTTTGCCGGATTGTCACCTCGTCCATGGCGGCCATACTGATGCGTACGGCCGCATGTGGTGGGATCGACCAGCATCGGGCCTGACAACACGCTGCCTCTCGTATTCGAATGGGCGCTTCGGTCATCCTGAGCAAGATCGTGCGATTAGTCTGCGCGAAGCCGCCTTGATTCAGACCTTCCCCCCCAACTTCCGATTTATAGGTTCACTCACTTCGAGGGGGCGGCAAGTCGGTAACGCCGTACCCCCCACAATGGCGCGAAAGATTGCCCGCTCACTTTTAAAGTCCCACTGATTGGACGGGCGTATGCCGACGAAAGGCGCAATTCCTCGGTATCGTGCTTCAAGCGAGCCGCCAATGTTTCGTCACGGATTCGCTCAGAGCGTGACTTGACACGTCGAACGGCGCGGTCGAATTACTTTCGAGTTCAGATAGCGCTGCCACGCATGACACGGTTAGCCGCTTCGACCCTCTTGTCATACGGTGCCGATATCGTTGTGCTGTGTCAACGGCGTCATCAGCAAAGTCGCGCAAAGCTCACGGCTACGGTGTCAAGCTCGTGCGAGGTCCGTTCGTCAACCTGCTGCCTCACCGGGAACACACCGAGGATGCGGCCGAGTTCCTCACTTACGCAGCTCGGTTAAAGTCCAGTGGGGCGCGGTTGGCCGCGGACTTCTTCAGCGGAGCAGGTGGCTTGAGCTTGGGTCTTGAGAAGGCTGGCTTCCGCGTGGTCCTCGGTGCTGATCACGAGCCCTTCGCGATTCGTACCCACGCCCATCACTTCGGCGGCATGTCGGTTGATTGGGACCTCTCCGATCCGGTGGCCATCGCGCGTGTGTCCGAACTCTGCACTCAAGCAGGGGTCGAGCTAATCGCCGGCGGTCCGCCGTGCCAGCCATTCTCTCGCGCCGGCCGTTCGATGATCCGGCACAGAGTCGAAACCGGGCTCCGCGAACCGCGCGACGAACGACGAGACTTGTGGCGGTCATTTCTCGAAATAGTGCAGAACGTGTGTCCGAAGGCTGTCGTGATGGAGAACGTTCCCGATATGGCGCTGGACCGCGAGATGTTTATTCTGCGGAGTGTGGTTGAAGCTCTAGAACAGATCGGCTATAGCGTCGAAGAACGTGTCATCGACACCTGGCGATATGGCGTGCCCCAGTTTCGTCAGCGGCTGGTCTTGGTCGCGTTACGGGACAACGTCAAGTTCACTTGGCCGAGGGAGACAGCCCGAAAGGTGACCGTTTGGAACGCCATTGGAGATCTCCCAGAAGTGGAGGGCGGATGGAGGCCGGAGGGTGGCGAACACGGCTGGGCTGAGTACTCCGGGCCGATTACCGATTACCAGCGCGAAATGCGCTCTAATGTAGGGGCTTCGGATGCGGTCAAGGTGTATGACCACATTACTCGCCCAGTCCGGGAAGACGATCGGCAAGCGTTCGAGCGGATGACTCACGCCACCAAGTACACCGACTTGGACCAGGAGCATCAGCGCTATCGGGGCGATATTTTCGACGATAAGTACAATAGGCTGAACGAGAATGACCTGTCGCGGACCATCACTGCCCATATCGCGAAAGACGGCTACTGGTATATCCATCCACGCCAGAGCAGGACTCTCACGGTGCGCGAGGCGGCACGTCTACAGACGTTCCCTGACGATTTCCGTTTCGATGGGCCACCCTCGGCTGCGTTCCGACAGATTGGCAACGCAGTTCCACCGCAGCTTGGATTTGTCCTCGGTCAAGCTGTGCTCGCTTCGCTCCATGCCGATGAACGCGCGACTATAAGTACCCGCCACACGGCGAAGGTACTGTCGGAGTGGATGGCTCGGCGGTCGTCGTGTTTGTCGATGCCATGGCTCCGTGCGAAGACACGGTGGCAGTTGATCGTTGCAGAATTGCTGCTGGATCGGGCATCGCCATCTGTTTCGAAGTCGATGTGGCGCTTTCTAGAGATAAGATGCATGAATCCGGAAGCTCTGAATCCTAAGGCTAACTGCGAGTTGGCTGAACAGCTCGTCGACCTAGCCAGCGGCATTGGTCGTCGCCCGCGTGCGGAGAAAGTCATTGATATCGCCGAACGGATAAACTTCGACTCCTCGGCGCTCAATGGTTCAGCTGAAGAGATTAAAAGGGCCACCGGATTGACCGATGCCATCGCGGACTTGGCTGAGCTCGCTGTAGAAGCGGAAGCGACTTCTCCTACTGAAGGCAACATGATTTCGGGCGAGCCCGTTCTCGTGACGAAGGGAATTCTGCGAGTTGCGAGGCGCTTTCAAGCAAACACCGTTGACCGCAAGAATAAGATGACAGATGGCCGTCTCGCAGTTGCCCGCATGATTGGGTTCGGCCCAACATCGCGCGAAGCGCACCTCGGCCTGATTGAGCTCGCGAATAGCACATGCCGACCGGAACTTCCACTATGCGGGCAGTGCCCACTCGTCAAATACTGCGCGCGTGATGGACTCAGCGAACCAACCTCGAACTAGCGGGCGTCGCGTCTAGATCCCTAGTGCTGTCGCAATTTTCGGGTCATCTTTGCGCAGTACTTTGGCGATCTTCTTGAAGGCTGCATATTCGTCTGCTTGAATCGCTGCCGCCTTAAGCGCCAGCCCAAGCTCTGCGCCCGCCGAGATGTTATCTCCACCGCTCTTGCGACCTTCCTCAGATGGCTTGCCTTTAGTGGACTTCCGGTAGCGCTCATCGGCAGTCGCGCACATTTCGTTGATTGGCCGCTCGATCATCTGACGCAACTGAGCGGGCAATGCCACGCGCATCTTTGCGACGTTGATGTTGAAGGCGGCGTCCAGATCGGTGTCAAAATCGACACTCGCTCTAGCGAGCTTGGTGTGCTCGTCGATGCCGCGAACCCCAGCCCATCCACCCCACTGGATTAAGCGGTGTGCCCTGTATGTGTACAGGCCTTGTTGCCGGTTCCACTTTAGTGGGCCCGAAAGGCGCTCGAATGCGTTGTGGGAACTGAACTGGTCACGGCCGGGCAGCACGAATCGACGTAATTTGACTTGTCCTGCGGCATCGCCGTGCTGAATTTCGAAGATTTCCTCCGAGAGCTCAACAGTGGCTTTCTCGTTGCGAGCGAACGGGTCCCAGGGAAGAACTTTGGACCCGTTGACAGTGATTGCGACTGTCTCAGTGTCGGCTTCGCCTGCGAGGAACCGGTGAAAGACCATTGCGAGGTGCTGGGTGGTTTTCTCAGCGAGCGTCTCGAACCGGCGTCGCGCCCAGCCGCCCGTTGAGTTCTTGGCAGGCACGACTCGGTCGAGCTTCTCCCAGATCACGACCGTACCTTGGCCGTCTTGGAGGAGATTCCGAGCTCTTTGAATAGTTGATGTGCGCTCCGGATCAACGATTAGCCAGTCGTCGAACTCAGCGACCAAGTCCAAATCAAGCTGACGAGTTTGTATGACTTGTCTGCCAGTCGCTCGCCGTGTGACAACAGTGAACGCTCGGCCCTGTGACAGTGAAGCTGTCTTGAGGCCGAGGCCGTACCTTCCCAAATCACCTCGGCCGTAGCTCCGTCGGCTTCCGAATCGCATGGCCTCAGTGAGGCCGTTCGTGGTCATTCCGTTACCGTTGTCGGCGATGAACACACGGGAATCTTCCCCGTCGAACTCGATGAGAACGTCCACCTGTGTCGCTCCGGCAGTAATGCTGTTGTCGACAAGATCCGCGATGGCTGAACTGAAGTCGTAACCGATATCGCGGAGCGAGTCGGTCAAGCGTGCTGCCGAAGGTGTTACGCAGGCAGTGCGTCGGGCCACCACATTCTCCCTTTCGTCTCGGACACCATCTCACCTGGGGCGTATGGATGGACGGAGCCTCGCCGGAAGATTGGTTCTCTCCCGCCAGAGCGTCTTGATCGACTCGGCAGACGCCGCGGGGTCTTCGTGTTCCCAAACGTGAACTGGAAGCCATCCCAGATCTCGAAGTTTGCTGTCGTTTCTGCGGTCACGAGCGACATTCTCGTTCAACTTCGCGAGCCACCATTCGCGATTGTTTTTCGGCTCAGTGCCGTGCGAAGGGCATTTGTGCCAGAAGCAGCCATCAACGAACACGGCGATACGTGCGCGCGTGAGGACAACGTCCGGCCTCCCGGGCAGAGATCGGTCCTGGACCCGGAATCGAAGGCCGCGGCGGTGCAGTGCACGCCTGAGTGCAAGTTCGGTGCCCGTTCCCTGAGTCGGCATCGCGCTCATCTGCTTGCGGACCGCCTCATTAAGTGGGGCGGGGGTACGCCGACCGGTTCGGCGGTGGGCGGCGTTGGTCATGAAGGCAATCTTCCAGTACTCCTCTGACAGGCGCCGCCGGCGTGGACGCCGTCTACTCTGACTTCCCAGTTCAAATGTAGTTCCGATATCGCCAGGCACGTGTGAGGAGGGCAGGTCGCGAACGTAGGCATCAAGATCGTGCACTTTCTTCGGCGGCCGCATCAGCAAGCACGTAGTACGTCCCTCGCCGGACACCGCGGCGCGCGAGAGCCCCATCACGTACCAGTGCCTGAAGCACGTCGCGCGCTTCGCCCGACGTGATCGCAGCCATCTCACGAAGGTTCGAGTTTGTGACACGGCCGTTGGTTCGCGCTATTTGAATAGCCTTCGAGGCGGCGCCATCGAAGTCCTGATCCTTCACCGTATATGTCGCCGGCCTCGGCGGGAAAGCGACGTCAGCGATCGTTACTCGTGGGATTCGCAGAATGCCAGCGCTGGGCTGTGGCGAGGTGCGCGTCCACGATTGCACGGACGCGTCCAACGCACGGTGGCGTCCTGTGGGATCCGCAGGCTGACCCGAGAGGCCGGCTGCAGCTGCGTTGAAGATTTCCTCGATCATTAATTCCAGTTCGTTGTGGTCGAGCGCGGCGAAGGACACCATAGGGGTCAGCCGAAGCAGCCGTTTCATCGCCTCGCGCATCAGCTGCATGCGAGATTCCGCAGCGCCGCGATCTACTCGTGAAAGGAACTCCCTGGCCACGCCCCGGGCAAGTCGTAGATCAGCGGCGATTGTCGGCCGCTCCATGATATTGACCAATTCGTCTTCGCCGAGCTGGGTTAGGTCGATATCCGGTCCTAGGACTTCTGCGCGCCACCACAAGCGCCGAAACGTGTTGCGGTTTATGTTGCCGATGAATCGCCGGCGGTCAGCTTGTGACCCGAACCGCCACACAGCTACGTCGAGTAGCCAGCAGCAGGTGAGGTAGGTCCACACCTCCTCATGCGAGGCTTCGTTGGGGCTTATGTCTAAGCGTTGACGAAGTGAGCGGGCAGCGCGGCCTTCGAACTCCGACGGATTTTGGATTGCGGACGGCATGCCGTGTTCACGAGCTAATGTGACGATCTCCTCTCGCAGCGCGGATAATTCGCTTTCCGAGATCCGTGTGCCCCCAACGGGTGTGTAGGTCACCGATTGACCGGTGTCGGGCATTGCCGCCGCTAGTAGCTCCAAGTCCAAGACGGGGAGCGACGTGAGGAGCTGCAGTGCAGGCTCGCGCGCCAAGCGGGGAAGAACGATCATTACCCGATCACTCCGAACCGCGCCTGCAACTCTGCGTTGAAGCGAGGAGATTCGTCGACGCTACGTGCACGAAGCGTCGGCACCGGTACACCGGGCCAGCAGGATGCCATCAGATCAGACAACATACGGCCCACGGAATACTCTTCATAAGCGTCTGGGTTCTCCACGAAGCGGTCGTTTCCGAGCGCCCCCAATACCAGAGTGCGAGCTACGTCGAACATCACGAACGAGCGCACTGCGTGGGTCCGCGAATCTGCACTGCCAGAGCGGAGCAGATCAGGAAGTACGGCATGGCAGGAGTTGATGATCAACCGTAAGCCACCAAGTACTGGGACTTCGAGGTCATCGGGGTTCCAGTCGAGCGCCCATGCTGCATTGTCCGGATAGTGAAGTGATTGCGAAAAGTCGACAGCAGTAATTGGGAATCGCGACGCCCCGCCTTCCAGCGCGATTTGCGATGTCTCAACCCAGAGTATTGTTCCCGGTCGGCGCGGCGAGATCGGTGAGGCATCGTCGCCAGGATGTCGGAGTACAAGCCGAGTTGCCAGGTTGAGGCGGCCACCGGCCATGGCGCCCGGAATGGCAAGCTCCAGGGTCGCTCGGATGGCTCCTTCCTCTGCGCCGAGTTCGACGACACGACCGCTTCCGCCCAGCCGCGTTGTGGTGCAGCTCCATGTCGCCGTTATAGCGAATGACGCATCTTTGCCGAGCAGACAGGCTTCGCGAGTCGCGTCCAAATCGACCTCGACAGTCCGGACCAGTTCGAGATCGGTGAAGGGGTCCCAGTGGTCGAGGCGGTCGACCACTTCAGACCCGTCCGAAGTGCACCAGGGGAGTCCAGCCATCGCCGTTTCCGGCGGGAGAAGATAGGGAGCGGCCGCAGGGGTCCTCATGCGGTCTCCGCGCGAATGTTCAATTGCATCATTTCCTCGCGAAGTTCAACCTCGACTGTCCAAAGCCCGTCGACTCCCTCCGGACCGGTGGTGATCTCGGTAACTGGATAACGTCCGCCTGCGGGATTAATCCAGGCTCGAACACATGGTGCTACGTACCCTGCGGGCGCCTCGGATTCAACTTGACCACCGTCATTTGTCATGATTTCGACTGTTGCGGACAACCGCACACGGTTTCCGCGGGTACGCAATTCGAAGGGATATTTGACGACTGGTGTGCCATCGGAAGCGATTGCCGGGGACGGGTCGCCACCGGGTCGAGTTTGAGGGGGTCGCTGGGCGGGAAGCACGCTTCCCGCGCTTGTATCAGACCGTTCGTCCACCAGATGCGTTGAGGTGACTGAGCTACTTCCGCCATCAACCCACGCCTCGGCGGCAGCGCTGTCGATGTCGCGGCTCCCCGGCGCGCGGCGTCGCCGGCGGTGGGGTTGAGGCCTCTTTCCGGTAGCAGGCCGTCGAGCTCCAGGTCCCTCATGTCCGGGCATGAGCGCAGCCAGCGCGTCCGCGAATTCACCTAAGGGAATGCCATCAGCCTCGTGAACGCTCTTCAGTGTGCTGTCGTATCCGGCGGCAACTCGACAGTGCATCTGTACCCGCTCGAGCGCTATCTTGACAAATGACCGCCAACGCGGATCATGCACGAACCGGTAGATCCAGTCATCGTGTGTTGGCGGCTCGGCCGCTTTGAACATCTCGTCGACATCGAGTGCGCACTTGAAGACACCTGAGTAACCGATCTTTCCGACCACGGGAGCCGCTCCGGGAAGGTATCGGACGATCAGCTCGGGTGTTCGCATAAGTGCGATGTGATGGACGGAGGCCGCTGTGATCCGGGCGCCCTGGGGAACCGGACGATCCGGCAAGTCGGCCGGAGCGATCGGACCCTTCTGAATCGTCAATCGTCCGAGAGTCCTCGCGGGCCGAAGTGCCTTGATCGGCTTGTCGATTACCAGTTCGTCCTCATCGCCGGGTTCTCGGCGCATTACGTCCATCGCTTCCACGAACCCCCGCAGACGCGGATGGTGTCTGGGGTTCGGAATGCGAAGTGGTGCACCGTTATCGATGACGGCGAACTCCATGGAGCGTCGCGTCCCCCCAGGGGTGTCGATCATGCGGGGCCAGAAATTCCACGCCAATGCCTCTGCGATGAAATCCATGGTGGCGTCGGTGCCGTCTGAACTCTGCACGGTGACGCTTGGTGCGACTACAACGACAGTGGTGCCCATCGAGTCGGGGTCCTCCCGCTCGGGCAGACCAAGTTCGCGTGCAACCTGCGCTGCATCCTCGCCAAGGAGCGGTTCGGGCACTCCCTCGCTGATTCGTCCCCACCAGTGACGCCCAGTGTATGGACGTCCCTCGATGTCATAGGTGTCGCCGAGGCCGCAAGCGAGCAAGCGTCGTTCCAGCCCGCCGCGTCCTGAGTCACAGAGGGTGTCAACGATGATGGTCTGTGCGCGGCTCGCTATGTAGAACGCGGCTTTGCCATATCCAAAAGATCCTCCGCCAAACTCCTTGTCAGGCGGTTGGCCTATGTTTAGGAGGAAGTCGACGAAGTCGCGTGGTTCCCCGTGCCCGTCTGCCCGGGTGGGTCCTCCCAGCCCGTGCGTGCCGAAGTCGGCGATATACAGAGTCTGCATGCCGTCTGCAAGTTCCTCCCCGAGGCGAAGACCTGGCGGCGGATCCACCAGGATCCGTTCTCGCAGGGTCCGGATCTGCGTTGTGTCGAGGACACGACGACCAACCTCGATCCGAATCTTGTTGACTTCTGGACGTTTTGCATCCCAGCAGTTCTGAACCGCTTCTCGGACCAGAACCTCCAAGGGCTCCGTGTCGGGCCGACCCAGCTGGTTGAGTACTCCAACGGCGGCCAATCCGCCCGTAGCGTTGTACGGTTCGGAATATCTCTCCAATGCGATCATCCGGCAGAACCTGATCCCATCGCTTCGACTAGGTCACTGTAATCCGCCGCTGTCAAAGCGCCGTCGAGCCGGCTCTCGAGGTCGACAACGTAACTCAAGTCGAGAACTCCAACGGGGCGTTTGCCTCCGACGAATGTTGTGGGCACAATGCGCGGTATCTGATCATCAACCGGCAAGGTCAGTCGTTCTCGAACTTCGAATGTGACTTCCGCAGTGGCTGGTAGATCGGTGGCGAGAATCTTTGAATCAGCGAGAGCTCTGAATACTTTGTCTGTTGAAATACCGCTACTAAGTAGGTGATTGACCAACGAAGCGACAGAATGTCCGCTGCCAGGAACGCGTTCAAGTCGCACAAGGTGCAGAAATAGCCGCCCGTCATCCGGTGGCATCAGCTGGTCCTCACCGTGAACTGTGATCCGGTAGCCGGTATGAGATTTGGTTGTCTTTACTTCGATTGCGCTTGAGCCGTGCCTGAAGTCATGCCTGGCGCCGGAAGGGCCTACCCATGAGTCGAATGCGCTTGCGCCGCCGATGTCGATCGCGTCCACGACAACAAGTAGTTCGCCGATGAGGTTTGCGATCTTATCGTGGCCGGGGGGGCCCGGCGATGCAGTTAAAAATTGCCGCCACGCTTGCAGCACCGCCCCCACCGCATCGGCAGGAGTTCCGCCATCCCGCTGGAGTCTCTCAATGACCGCGACAATGAAGTAATCGAAGACGTCGGCAAGCGAGGGAAAGAGACAGATAACATCGATCAAGTCTTTCTGAACACCATTGATAAGCAATTCGCGTGTCGACACCGCAAGAGTCGCGATGTCGGTTATCGGCGCCGCCTCGCTTCCGCGCGCTAGAAGTAGGTGTTGACGTGATTGGCCGTCTAATCCGACGTAGAATCCAGCTTCAGCCGCGATCGGCAGTACGGTCAAATCTGTTCCCATCGGCGGTGTTTGGGAACGAAGAGCAGTGAACGCCATTCTGACGTCGTTGATCACCCCACCTCCCGGATGTCGGGCTCTTCCGGAAGGTCGTTATCGTCCGGAGCCTCCACTTCGACACCGGCCATGGCAGCAATGTCTGCGGTTACGTACTCGACATCGGCTTTTGACGAGCCACTTTCGGGGAAAACTATTCCGACACCAATTACATGCTCAATGGCACCCAATGCGGTGCGCGTGGTAGCTGATCCTCGGACCGGCTTGCTGTCCTTCGAGACGGGGTAGAGCAGCAGAAGCCCGGATCCGTCGCCGTAACCGCCGTTCTCTCCCCCCGGGGCATTACGCAACTGTACTAATCGGGCGTTGGACGTCGTGTCTGTCAACTCGCCCTCGGGCAACTCAAGATCGATGACTCGGTCGTTGCGGCTCATCAGCGCCTTGATGTCGGCGTACGTCTGCCCGCCCACCACGTCAAGCCGAGCACGATTGATACAGCCGACCTTGTGGGGCAGCCCAAGATCCACCTCACCGAGGTAGTCCGACTCACTGCTACGTCCCATTACAACGATGTTGAAAGTCTGCAGCTCGCCCTCGTCTTGGCGGTTGAGTATGTATCTACTGATGAGTTCACCATCAAGATCGCGACTGTTCTCGTGGAAGTTGTATGCCGATAGGAAGCTGATAACGTATTGGCTGTCGACGCCGCGGATGATGGTGATTCCTCCTTTAGCTTGACGCTGTGCGCCCTCAGCCGACCGCAGGAGCGTCCGCGCGGCGTCGATATTGGCCGAAAGCCATTCTTTATTTTTGTGATTGAACAAGATCGTCTGCAGTCTTCGGCCGGCATACGAAACCTGTGCTCTTCGCGCATGTTGCATCTTCGCCGCGGCCGTGATCGCCAGCTTGGGATGCGTGCGAATCCGAACTCCGAATTGCTCTGGCGTTAGGTGTTCGACTTCGAGGCGTTCAATGTCGTACCTAATTTCCTGCTCCACGGTCGCGAGATGATGGAACCACTCGCGCATTTCGTCCGTCATCCATATCCGCGTCAGGTCGGCGTAGCCGTTGCGATAGCCAAACCACCTCCCCATCTGCAGCAGTGTGTCGTATGCGGATGCAGTCCTAACGAAGTAGGAAACAGCAAGGCCTTCGAGCGTCAGTCCTCGAGAGAGGGTGTTGCCGCCCACAGCCACGATGATTCGTGGATTCGCGTCGTCGAAGTTGAGGCGTTCGGTACTACGGGAGTTATCGGTGATGACTTCGACGGCTTCGGCGACAGTTGGTAACTGCTCCCGGATGTCGTTCCAGTCGACGGGGTCAACTCCGAAGGCATCGGCGCGGACTTGCTCGCACTCGTCGAGCCACTGCTGCTCCAACGCAGCCAACAGATCTGAGTCTTGACGCGAAAGCCGTGTCGACAGCGACTCAAGGTGACCCTTAATCTGATCGGCAGTGCGTTCGTGTACATCAATGTGTTGTGAGGAATGTACAAGGGCGGTCGCATGGCGGTTGCCCGTGCGGCGTATCCGCCTAGCGGCGGTGCTCATCAGGAAGTACCTGAGTGCTGCGTCCAAGCTTTCAGTGATCTTGGGTTCGAAAAGGTGGCGTCTGGCAGCCCCTTTGGGTCGAAGGTCATCGATCTCTTCCTCGGGTACCGACCGTACGAAGTTGTTGCCGTCATCGCCGACCCCAGTGTCGTCGAAATTCAACGGCTCCCGCCCGAAGATGGCCTCCGGTCCTATGTAAACCGTTGGGCGCGGCAGGTCAACGATGAAGTCCCGCGGATACAGATCCTCATACATCTTCGGATCGATCAGCACATTGGCGAACGGCGTTGCGGTGTAACCAACGTAGGCGGATTTCGGTACCCCGTTCACAATTGCGCGTATCAACCCGTTGATGCGCGTTGGCTGCCGGTCCGGCCTAGCGGTGTTGACGGTCGCCTGGTCGGCCTCGTCATCGATAATCAGGACCGGGCAGGCTGCAAGCACCTCGGATCTAGCGGCGAAAAGCCAATTCTTCAACGCTCGAAGACGTGGTCCGTTCTTTTTCACGACTGCCAGCACTCGTTGATCACGCGTTGATAGCAGCGCATCCACATTGTCGGTTGGGCGGAAGTCTTGTTCGTTCGTCAACCGGTGCCACTTGTCGGGCAGGGGCTCCCAGAGTTGTTCATTAAGACGGTCTTGGGTCTGTTGCCGGAGTGCATCGTGAATGCCCGAGAGCACAATGAACATCCTGTAACCAGCGTCTGCAGCTTTCGCGATGACCGCAGTGAAGTTCGTTGTCTTGCCGCTCTGAACGTAGCCGAGGACCAAGCCGCGGCATTGGTACTCACCTTCTCCCGCTGGATTGGGAAGATTTGCTACAACTTTTGTGGAGGACTGATTGAGATCGTGGAGCATTTCGTCGCTCCATCCTTCGCCGCGGAGCATGTCTACCAGCGCAGACCAGTTTCGGTCCTCTTCCCGTGGACCCGGGTACCACGACTCAATATTGCCGGCGACGACATTCGTCGGCGTCTGGGCCTTTTGTATCAGCTCGTTCAATTCGCGAATCCGGTCGGCCGCCGCCTGAACTCTGGTGGGATCGACGAGTTGCGATAGTTCGGCGACCGCCTCATCGAGCGTTGAAGGTTGTCCGTCTCGCATGATCCGTGCGAGCTGACGTACCACTGGGTCCTCAGCGGTCAACTGGTCAAGATCCGTCACGGGTCGCTCCTCTAGTCAACTGTCCCAGATAAGGGCTTTAAATGGGCGCAAGGATCTGGCCGTTCGGGGCGCGAATCGTCGCGCGGCCTGAATCGCGAAGCGCTAGTCAACTTAAGCAAGGTCAGGGAAGACATCTTTAATGATCGCGAGCAAATCTTCGGCGCGTTCCCTGTCCAGCTGGAGTACCTGACTGGTTGTGCCGTCGGAAGCATACGTTTCCAACTGAAGGATTCTCGGGTCATTGCTGGATCGGTCGTAGGTCCAGCCGCACTCCACCTGCGTCCTGAAATGAACCGTTCGGTCGTTCCTGAAACGGAAGCTAGTGATCAGAGCCATCAGTCCCGATACAGCACCTTCCGTACACGGGGGGAATCGTTTGCTCGATAGTAAGGGTGCCCCTGACCATGCGTGGCAGAAGTCGACAAACGAGCCTTGCTTGCAACCGGCATGTCGCGGGTTCCCAACTGTCCGTGGCTTCATCGAGAGCCGGCCGCTTATCCAGGGTAGAAGTAGGCGTCGCCTATTTCGAGATCCAGAGAGCATTCGCTAGCCGCAATGGCCAGACGAGCGAAAGGGTCGGCTCATGCTCGTCGTCAAGGGGTCGGCAAGGGCGGAGGATAAGCGTCCCTCAAGGCTGGCAGATGAAGCGAAAGCACAGGTCATGAGTCGTGCTGTTAAGGCCGAGCAATGATCACTGCCTGTGAATGCTCCTCAGTGTCCCAAGAAGTGAATTCGCTATTTTCGCTTGAAACGTTACCCGGTTCGGCCAACTTGTCGTGGACGAGACGACGGATCAGTCCAAGGCCTCGGTCTGGATGAGAGTCAGCGGTGCACGAGGACTTTCTTGGGCAACCTCCCAGTGGATGCGGTCGAGCGCCACCCAGTCGACGAGACCCCGCAGAAGCACGCGTTCACCTGCTGTCACGGGAGTTTGCTCGACGTCGTTCGCACTCATCGAGCGTATCCGCACCATGGCTGGCAGACGCCAACATTCCGGAGCTCTGGGCGCGAGGTCAGAGTCTTCAACGGTTTCGAACCGCTCCGCGAACATCTGAAGCGCTTCCTCAGCGGACCGTTGCCTGCAGCTGGTGGAACGGCAATGCTGGATAAGAAAGGGGGTGCGCTTCATGACCTTGGTCGATAATGCGACGGTCCGTCGGGCTGTCGGTGAGTTCGCAGCCAGGCCGGACCAGCGATCCTCGATTGAGGTGCTTCGGTCGTGCATGTACGGCGAACTTCTCTTCGACCTCACTGGGTCAGACAAGCCAGAGGACGGCTCGTATTCTCGCGGATCTCGGATCCAGATCGGCGGCGGGACGGGCCCGGACGGTGGTCGGGCGCTATTCGCATTCACGCGTCAGGAGGAGATCGTCCGCATGTATCCGCCTGGCACGGAGACTCAGTCGATGGTCACGCCGGCGACCGGCGCGCTGGGAATGGCGCGGCGACAACACAATGCCTGGCTCTATATCGATCCCGCCGGGCCGACATGCGCATTGTCGGCCGCGGATATCGACTTTGCCTTGCGGAATCCGAACAACGAGCCGCTGAAGACAGTGCTGGCTGCCCTCGATGCTGGTGACGCCGACCGCAGTGATGTCTTGGACGTCCTCTTGACGGACGGCCCAATGCTGCTGGCTGTGGACGAGGCAACCGAACCAGGCAAGCCGCGGGTTCGCTGGACGACCTTGGCCGATGGCTCACCGGTCCTGCTCGCCTTTACCAGCGCCCCCGAGGCCGTCGCTTCCCACCCATCGGATGCCTACGCCGCGTTCACCACGCCCAAAGTGCTCGAGATGGTTAGTACGAACGGTTTCGACGGGATCGTCATCAACCCCGCCGGACCATCAATCACCTTCTCCAAAGCCGAAATTGACCGGTAGGCCAAGAACGACTATCGACCTTCGAACAGCAGTGCTGCTCGCGCAGCACAGAAGTGCGTGTCGAAAAGTGCCTTCAGCCACGAGGCCACGGTGTTTGGGTCTGCATCAAGTTCAGGTGTCTTCAAATCATCATGCGCTTCGCTGAGCAGCAACATGAAGTGCCACTTCTTCGATCGGTTGACGAGGCCGAATTCGTTTGGTGCGTCGATGGGTGCGAGCAGGAAATCGATTCCACCGTCCCGGGCGGACGAGCAGACCTGAAGTTTGCAGTCTGTTCGGCGGTAGTACACGGCCCACGCAGGCCGATCTCCGAAGGTTGCCCGGTCCTGAGCTTCGTCAGCTCGAATCCTGCACGCGACAGCGTAGGCTTCAAAAACTGTTCCACGTCAGCCGGTTTCATGCACCGCTTCCTCTGTCGGAGCGCCAGCGATCGGCACCTAGAAGCCGACAACAGCGTCGCCGAACAAACGCCCAGTCGATCGAGTGCGATCCGCTCATCGTACCGATCCATGCGCTACCTGGTCAGGGGCTTCCGTACATTTCCAGAATGCCAGCGTGTGCTGCTTCGTAGTTTTTAACGATACGATCCTTCACCCACTCCAAAGGATTTGCATATGACTCGTACTCGTCCCTAGCTAGCCGAACCAACTCTTCTAGCGGAACACCGGCGGGTCGTTCAGCAAACCGAGTGAAGTATTGCCATCTCTTCGTCCGCAATCCGAATTCGTTCGGCGCATCCAGCGGGGCTATCATGCAGTTTACTTCGCCCTCTCGGGAGGACTCATAAATCTGGATTTTGCAATCATCTGAGCGGTAATACACAATATGTCGCTCGCCACCGCGTTCCGGATCAGGCCTATCGTCGATTTCATCGAGTGTAAAGCCGAGCTCCGCTAATACGGGCCCTACGATCGACTGAGCGTCCTCGGAAAACTTAGACATTACCGTTGTCCCCCTGGCATATACACCCAAGAGTCCCCAACCCGTTGATATCCGTAAGATGCAGCATGCTTAGTCAAAAATTCTACCTCCATCGCGGAGAACGAACCGGCGCGATCGATCGCCATGTCTTCGAGTGACGAGTACTTTTCGTGGTCGAGGATGTAATCGATGCGCCCAACTTGATTTTCCATTTGTGTGCGCAGGAACTGTTCGTTTGGTTGCCATCCGAGGGCCTTGGAATCGGACTGGCTGAGTCCTTGACCGATGGCGTCCCAGGTGTCTGGGCCTGTGTCGAAGTAGATACCGCCGTTGTTCCGCGCTTCACCGATATATCCTCCCTCGAGTCCGTCCCACTTGCCTAGGACCACGCGGTCTGCCATCCCTCCGTCGCCGGTCGGACTCGGTATGTGGTGTGTGGAGAGGTCTGCCACTTCGCGGGCGAGATCAGCCGTCGGTAGCCCGTTCACGAAGGCCTCGTTGAGGCTTGAGGCCACACGTGGAGCGTCAGGCGAGTAGCCGTCAGAGTAGTCCCAGACGGTAGCCGCCGGACGATCACCCGTTACCGGGTCGAGCGGAATCGGATGATCGACTGTGCCTGTACCACTTGGCATGTCGACGAGATCGCCGGGCACGGCCGCGCGGGCCGCGAGAGCGGCCTCGCCACCGAACATCGCACCCGGCGCCGTGATCGCGGCCTCGCCGGCGGCTTCACCCAGGAAGTGCCCGGGGTATTTCGTCGCGTGCTCGACTTCCTCGGCCAAAGTGTCGACGGGGTTGGTCACCCGCTCCCAGGTGCCCTTGGCCATATCGCTCCACGCGCCTTTGAGGTCCTCCCACCCGTTGGCCCCAATCAGATCCTTGATGCCTTCTTCGGTGTTGAACCAGCCGTCGGCGAACCCCTCGGCGAACCCTGGCGGCGGCACCGGCTCGCGTTCAGCGGGTTTCGTTGCCGGAAGCGGCTTTTGCGCGGCGGCGACAACCGCATCGAGTCGCTGCTCGATCTGGTCCGGCGGCACACCGCTGCGCAGCATCGTCTGTCGCGCAAGGTCTTTGAACTGCTCGACCTTAGCCGGATCCATCCGCACCGGCCCGGGAGTGCCCACACCATCTGGCGTAGATGAAAAAGACCGCTGCTCGGATTCTCCGGTGAGCTGACCCAACGCGCTGTCGAGACTGTCCGGCGTGGCCGACCGCTCACCGGGCTTATCACGCTTATCACCGTCGTCGGGCAGCAACAGATCCTGCAGCGACGCCGCCGACTTCACCGCCGGTTCGGCAGTGCCACTAGCCGCGGTGATCGCGCCCGCCAGGTCCGCGTCCATCCGTTCACCGTCGGCGAGCGCCGCAGCGATGCGCTCCTGCAGATCGGCGACCTTGGCCGCGACCTGCGCGGCGTACTCCTCTGTCATATGGCTGGTGTCAGGCGGGATCACCTGATTGGTGGACTCGTCGACAATCACCGCCGGCGAAGCAGCGGCATCGTCGAGGATGCGCTTGATCGTGTCGGCGAGATCCTCAGCGTCCTGGTGGACCAGTTCCATCCGGTTTGCCGCGGCGCCGAGACTGTCGGCCACCGACTCGTGCTCGCCCGCCGACGCCTCCATCGCCGACATCGCCGCCTGCGCGCCGCGCCCCTCCCAGGTCGACACCCTGATCAACGAGCGATAGAAGTCGGCAGAACCGGTGTGGTTCGCCGCCGCATCGCGCGCTGCTCGAGCCAAATCGGCGATCTCAGGAGGCCATTGCTTGAGCTCCTCCAGATTCAACGTCACGTGCTCAACTCACGGCGCAGAACCCGCGTCGTCGATGTCGTCTGCGCCGGCGGCATCAGTGCGCACGTAGCGGTCCGCGGCCTCCCGGTGCGCCTGTACATACCTGGCGAAATGCTCGCCGAACCGCGCACCGTCAGCGTCCCAAGCCGCCACCATCGCGGGCAACGCCGCGGCAGCCGAACCCGACCCAAGAGCCGCCCTGCCCGCCCGCTCCTGCGCCGATCGATGCGCTGCCTGAAAACCGCTGGCGTGACCGGCGAGCTGGTCTGCGGTCATGCGCAGCTCCGTCGGATCCACCTTCAGCGGCTCATCCGGATGTGACACGGCATCCCCCTTCCGCGCGCTAATCGCACATTAACACCGCTCCGATACCCCCCGGTACGCCAATTTGTCCGCTCCATGGTCATCGACTCCGGCGCGATCACCTGGCAGGATGGCGACCACCTGCCGCCGAGCCTGAGGTACTCGCTGTGTCCAATCACCCTGTCTCCGTTGACTTTCACTTCGATATCATGTGCCCGTTCGCGTACCAGACGTCGCGATGGATCCGCGAGGTACGCGATCAGACCGGTCTGCAGGTGAACTGGCGCTTCTTCAGCCTCGAAGAGATCAACCGCCAGGACGGCAAGAAGCACCCGTGGGAACGCGAGTGGTCCTACGGCTGGTCGATGATGCGCATCGGCGCGCTGCTGCGCCGGCAGTCGATGGCTGACGTCGACGCCTGGTACGAACGCGCCGCCCGCGCCCTGCACACCGAAGGCCTCAAACCGCACGAAAAGGACGTCGCCAGAACCCTTTTAACAGAACTGGGCTTCGACCCCGGGCTCGTTGACCAAGCCATCGCCGACCCGACCACCAACGACGAGGTGATGGCCGATCATCAACGCGTCGTCGACGCCGACGGCTACGGCGTGCCGACCCTGTTCTTCCCCGACGGGCAGTGCCTGTTCGGACCGGTGCTCATCGACCCACCCGTCGGCGAGGCCGCGGTGCGACTGTGGGACGCCGTCGTCGCCTGGACCGAATTCCCGCACCTCTACGAACTGCAGCGCCCCAAGACACCCGCCGACCAGCAGGCGATCGTCGAGTCCTTCCGCCCGTACCTGCAGGCCCGCGACTGGGTCTCGATCAACCGGGGCGAGGTCATCCCCTTGGACCCTCCCAGACCTGACTCGGTCCCCGCGAGGCCCGTGCGATGATGGCCCGCGTATCCCCGAGCAAAGGAGCTTCCGATGGGGTTCGAGCGCATCGACGACCTGCTCAACGGCGTGACCGCCGACGGCACGCTGCACGGCGTCGCCGCCACCGTGGTCGGCCGCGACGGCGTCCTCTACCAGGGTTCAGCCGGAGATGCCAAGCCCGACAGCATGTTCCGCAATGCGTCGATGACCAAGGCCGTCGCCACCACCGCCGCGCTGCAACTCGTCGAACAGGGCCGCGTGCAGCTCGACGCACCCGTCGCCTCGATCCTGCCCGAGTTCGGTGAGCTTCAAGTGCTCGACGGTTTCGAGGGCGGCGAGCCGGTGTTGCGCGCGCCCAAGACGCAGGCGACCGTTCGGCAGCTGATGACGCACACCGCCGGCTGCGGCTACCACTTCCTCAACGAGAAGCTCTTCACCTACTGCACCGAGCACGGCTTCCCCAACCCGCTCGAGGGCATCAAACGCAGCATCAGCGCACCGCTGGTCCACGACCCCGGCACGGTCTGGGAGTACGGCATGAGCACCGACTGGCTCGGCCTGGTCGTCGAAGCCGTCAGCGGCCAGACGCTGGCCGACTACCTCGCCGAACACGTCTACGGCCCGCTCAACATGACCGACTCCACGTTTGCCCCCAGCGACGGACAGCGCGCCCGGCTGCTGCCCGTCCGCTTCCGGGCACCCGACGGCAGCCTCGTGGCGACGGACCTGGACCTGCCCGCCCAGCCGGAATGGGACGCGGCCGGCCACGGGTCCTACGGGACGATCACCGACTACGGGCGCTTCCTGCGCGCCTGGCTCAACGGCGGCGAGCTCGACGGCACCCGCATCCTCAAAAGCGAAACGGTCGAGCTGGCGTTGCGCGACCACCTCGACGGGGCGCCGCTGCCGAAAATGCTGGAGCCGACCATCCCCGAGCTGGCCAAGCCGGTCGAGTCGCTCGACGTCCCGCAGGGCTGGGGCCTCGGCTTCCACCTGTACCTGGTCGATCTGCCCGGTATGCGCAGCGCCGGCTCGGCCGACTGGTCGGGCCTGTTCAACAGCTTCTTCTGGATCGACCGCAAGGCCGGCATCGCCGCGGTGATCGCCACGCAGCTGCTGCCGTTCTTCGACGACAAGATGGTCGAGACGATCCTCGGTTTCGAGGCGGCGGTCTACGCAGAGCTCGGCGCGTCGGCGTAGATCTCGGCCAGAAACTGCTTGACGGCTTCCGTGGTACCGGTCTGAGTACTGAATCCGGTACCATCGAAGTATGCCTGCCTTGAACATCAGCTTCAGTGACGAGGAGATGGAGCAGTTGCGCACCGCAGCTGCGGATGGGGACCTGTCGCTGCGCGCGTTCGTGCACCGCGCCGCCCTCGATGCCGCGAGCGATCACAAGCGCCGCGTGCGCGAAGGTGCGCGGATCGTCGCGGAGCGCAGCGCAGAGCTCAATCGCCGCCTGGCGTGACCGAATACCTGGATCGCGACGACGTTCTCGTCTCCGGTGCTGCAGCCGTGGGCGTCGAGCTGAGGGTGGCCGACTATGGCCTGCTCGATGCGGCAGTGGCGCGGCCTCAGGCCACCGCCTTCGGGGTCGACGCCTATCCCGACCTGTTCACCAAGGCGGCGGCGCTATTGCAGTCGCTGGCGCGCAACCATGCGTTGGTCGATGGCAACAAGCGCACCGCATGGGCCGCTGCATGGACGTTCCTGTACCTCAACGGCGTCGAGCTGGACCCTCGCTTCGATGTCGATGACGCCGAGAACTTCATGAATGCCGTTGCCACCCAGGGAGATCTGGAGCTATCAGAACTCGCGGAAAAGCTGCAGGCGTTCGCGTCTGGATGACTGGCCCTCTGCTGCCTTCTATGACGTCGCGGTGACCCGCTCAGATCTCGCCGTCTGCCAATCCGTGTAGACCTCGGCCAGGAACTGCTCGACGGCCACTGCCGCGTGTGCCGCGCGTGCCGAGCCCAGCATGTCGAAAGCGTGCTGGGCGAAAGGTAATTCGGCGTACACCACGGGCTGGGTGCTGACGTCGCGCAGCTTGGTCACGAACGCCCGCGCCTGCTCGACGGGCACCAATGAGTCGTTGGTGCCGTGCAGCACGAAGAACGGCGGCGCGTCGGCGGCCACGTGGTTCACCGGCGACGCATCGACATACGTGTCGAAGTTCATCGACTGCGGTTGTTTGATCACCATCTGCTCGAGCAGCTCGGGCATCGACGGATGCATCGCGTCTTCAAAGCGGGTGAAGTCGTAGACGCCGTAGAACGGGACGGCGGCTTGCACCCGGGTGTCGACGTCCTCGAAGCCTGGCTGATACCGCGGGTCGTTGGGCGTCAACGCCGCCAGCGACGACAGATGCCCACCGGCCGAGCCGCCGGTGATCGCGATGAAGTCCGGGTCGCCGCCGTACTCGGCGATGTGCGTCTTGACCCATGCCAGTGCGCGTTTGACGTCGATGATGTGGTCGGGCCACGTGTTGCGCGGGCTGTGCCGGTAGTTGATCGCCACGCAGATCCAGCCGAGCTCGGCGAGGTGGCTCATCAACGGATGTGCCTGTCCGCGTTTGTTTCCCGTCACCCATGCGCCACCAGGAACCTGGAAGAGCACCGGCGCCTTCCCGGTCGGGTCGAGATCGGGGCGCCGCCAGATGTCGAGCTGGTTGGCGCTGCTGTATTCGCCGTAGCTGATGTTGCCGTCGTGGGTGTAGTCGCGGTAGATCCGCAGCATCCGCAGCGCACCCGGGCTCTTGGCGGTGCCCGCGCCGGCGGGCCGACGCCACAGGCCCGTCGAGTCGGTGCGGCGATCGGGGCCGAGGCCGGCGTCCAACGCGTCGCGTAGCGGAATGCCCGCCCGATGACCCGCGCGGTTGAAGTTCAGCAGACCCGCCGCCGAAATCGCGGCTACCACCGCCGCGATGATGCGCACCGGCCGGGTCATGCGCCGAGCCGTCAACGCCAGCCCGCCGAGCTGGCTGGCCAGCGTCTGCAGCGGAAACTCGCTGACCACCAGACCAAGCCCGAACGAAACAATCGACGGGCGTCCGCGCCGCGCCAGCGGCCGGTAACCGTTGAGCGTCGCGGCGGCCGTCACCGCCGTGACAGCCAACGCCCCCAGCTGTCGGGTGACGTGGAGAACTCGCTCTTTGCGCATTCGGCCACCATACGAGGCGCCGCTTGTGTGGTCATGGACCGGTCATGGTCGTCTACGCAGATCGTCGTGGGGATGCTCGAGGATCACGAAGCGCGGATTTCGGCGCTGGAGGCAGCGCAGGCAGATTACCGCGCCGTGTTGGCCGCCATCAACGCGCTGGGCATGACTCAACGGGAACACACGACTCGTCTGACCAGCGTCGAGACCGGACTCGCCGACTTTCGTCAGGAAGCCCGAGCCCGATTCCGTTCGGTGGATGAGCATCTTGCCGAGATCAAGGACTTGCTCGTCGGCCGTAACGGCTGACCGCGCGCACCTGCCGCGGATGCCTACTGCGGTGTCGTTTGTCGTCGACGCGGCTCCCGCGCCTCGGTAATTCCATGTTTTTTCCGAGGTCCGCCGGGGACGGTCAGGTTGGCAAATGGCAGCGGGGTGTCCGAATCGAACAGAACCTGTCGTGTCGAGGCTGACACGTTAGCCATGAACGCGGCCAACATATCTCGTTCGGCAGCGTCGGAGTTGGGGCAGGGCGCGAAGTGCACCCACAGTCGCTCAATGGTTGCGAGTGTCTTAAGCGGCCAGCCCCCTGAGTGCGGGCTTCGCGCACCAAGCGGTGTCCGGTAGTACTGATCGACCCGCTTGGATACGGATGATCCTGCTAACCCGATGTACAAGATCGTCTCATCGGGGAGCCACATGGACGCTATGCGTTGCTCAAGTTGACTGGATGTCGGGCGCCTGCCGTTCAGCAAGAGTTCCGGCCGAACATGGAGCAATTCTGCTATGGCAGAAGGCGAGATTGGACACTTCGACTGTCCCGCTGTGTCGAGTACGGAGTCAGTCATGGCGACTACATATACGCCTGGTTCCCGAAGCGGCACCGGGGTTCGCCAAGGCACTGTGCCTGCGGATGTCAGCCCGACCGCCGCCATGATCGTCGCAACGTTCGACGGCATATTGCCAGGCTACTCACGAGACGGTGCCGGTCTTCACAGCTCTCGACGGACCCTCTTGCGATTCGCACTCCGAGATGTTCCCGCTCGTCGAGGAGTAAGCCGGGACCCGACCGGGGCGCGGGTGGGTGAATACTTGGGCGCCGACGCGTCGTAGGGCCCGCGTCAGGGGCGGCGCAATGCCGCGCGTGCCAGAGCGGCTGCTGCGGGACTGATCCAGTGAAATTGCGTCCGATTCCTGGGCCGGTCGGCGACGTTGACGAGCGCAAGATATGCCGGCAGCCGGTACAGATCGTAGCCCTGTACCGCTGCACCGTCCGCGTGCCGCCAATCGAGTTCGGTTAGCGCAGCGGCGATCTCGTCGAATGGTAGGTCACCGTCTCCGCTGCTGCCCGCGTACGCAAGCAAGAGCAAGCTGGCCTGACCCTCAAAGGTGGACTCGTCGCCCGGCACCAACCGACGGGCCAAATGGTCCCACAGGGCACGCGGGTCACGCTGCGCTGCGGCACCGGCCTTCGTCAACAGCAGCACGCCCTTGTGCTTGCGCAGCAGTCCCAGCCACTGCAACGACTGCCGGAAGTCCAGCAGCGGAGGGCAATGCACCTCGCGATCACTACTGCCTGGCCAATCACCCGTTGCTGGAACGACTTCCGTCGCCGTAACCACGTCAGCCGGCTTCAGGTAGCCAGCCGACGTCAACGGGATACCACCGTCACCTGCCCGATCGAGAAACCACTGATACGCACGCAGTGACGCTGACAGCTCGGCATCGTCCACTGACGTCGGCTCCGAAACCAGGCGCGCCACCCGCTCCACGAAGCTTGGACCGAGCGACGTGGGCCCGAGCCGGTTCACCAGATCGCCCAGACGGGGATCGACACCCGCCTCGCGCATGACGAAGAACGGGGCCCGCAGCGCCGCGTTGACCTCGTTAGCGTCGAACCGGGCGGGATCGTCGAGTACTTGGGCAAGCTGCTCGGCGTCGGTCACGCCGCCGCAGTCCTCCGGCGGCGCCGCGCGCTCGCCGTCCACCAGGACCGCGAGGGGAGAACCGTCGAGTGCCGTCATCACCTGTTCGAGCTGCAGCGTCAGCTCCCAGGCGTCGCCGTAGTCGTAGACATAGCGCAGCGTGTCCCCAGGTTCCCGCAGCGTCTCGTCCAGGCGCACCTGCGAGGCGCGCGGACCGTCCTCGTCGTCATAGGGGGACAGAAACACTTGGCTGTCGCCGTCGAAAGGACCACCGCCCAACGCGAATCGGTGCAGGTGGTAGTCGAGCCAGCTGAACCCCGCCTGCAACACCTGGTGCAGTACGTCCAACGTCATGTCCGAACGCAGATCGAGGCGACGCCAGATTGGTGGCCGGGCGTTGTCGAGGTCGACGCGGACGCGGTAGATCGCCGGTTCGTCCCGCGGTGGCCGACGCAATTCGGGCCGCGGGGACGCGCTTGCACCGAACACAGGGCCACGGTAACCCAAGGGGGACTGGCCACCGACATCTCTGCTGAATGTCAGGGGGTGGTGCTTGGCTGCGGACATGAGCTTTGAGTTCCCGAACCGGATACCGCGGTGCCGGGCAGTATCTGTCAGACCGGGCGCGTATATTGATACTGATATAAACCTAGGGGCACGAAATGGCTGACAGCGTCTTCTACGACATTGCTGACCATCCCGACGAGGCGGCCAACCTCACCGCGCGCGGCCTGCTCATGGTCTCGATCGAACAACGCATCCGGGAGGAGGGGTGGACGCAAAGCGAAGCCGCTGCCCGTCTTCACGTCACCCAGCCGCGAATCTCCGACCTGATGAACGGCAAGATCAGCAAGTTCAGCCTCGACGCATTGGTCAACATGCTTGCCCCCGTCGGCCTCGCATTGGACATCCGGCCACTCGAACAAGGGTCGGCTGGTGTCGTGAATTCTTCTCCACGACAACGTCAAGCACCTAGACCGCGGCGGGCATCAGCTCGATGACGATCACGCCTGATGAAACGCCGCGCCTGGCCAACGCCGCCGAGCGCCGGGTCTACGGGTGCCTGCTCGAGCAGCTCGAACCCAACGACGCGGTGATCGCCGGCCAGCGCGTCACCGACCACCTCAAGGACCACGAGGTCGACTTCGTCGTCGCTATCGAGGGCGCCGGCATCGTCTGCCTGGAGGTCAAGGGCAACGACGTCTGGCACGACGGCCAGTCCTGGTGGCAGCGCCGCCGCGGCCACGAGCACAAGATCAACCCGGTGCGCCAGGCTCGCGAGGCCTGCTACGCGCTGCGCGAGTTCATCGAGAACGACGACCGCTGGACCCAGGGCCGGCTGCGCTGGGACCACGTCGTCGTCTTCCCCAACGCCGAGATCGCCGCCGACTTCGCGCGACCGGACTGCCCGCGCTGGAAGGTCATCGACCGCAACGACCTGCCGACGCTGGTCGACAAGCTCAAGTACGTGCTCATCCGCCAAGAGCTCGACCGTCCGCTGTTGACCGCGACCGGTATCGAGCAGCTCTCAACAGCGTTGAGCGGCAGGGGATTACCGCAGCGCAGCATCGTCGCGCGCGCGTTGGCCAACGAGGACTCCGCCGACGCGCTCACCGAACACCAGGCCGTCATTCTCGACGCCATCCAGCTGCTCAACCGCGTGGAGATCCGCGGGGGAGCGGGCAGCGGCAAGACCTTCCTGGCGATGGAGCAGGCCCGCCGGCTCTCGGCCAAGGGACAGCGCGTCGCGCTGGTCTGCTACTCCCACGGGCTGGCCTCATACCTGGAGCGCATCTGCGCCACCTGGCCGCGACGCCAACAACCCGCCTACGTCGGCGAGTTCCACGACCTCGGCAAGCTGTGGGGCGCCCCGGAAGGACCCGACGAGGCGCTTCGTACCGACGAGACGGTCCAGTTCTGGGAACACGACCTTCCGGTCCAGATGACCGAACTGGCAACACAATTGGAGCCGGGGCATCGGTTCGACTCGATCATCGTCGACGAAGCCCAGGATTTCGCCGACGCCTGGTGGGACCCGCTGCTCGCCGCGCTCAAGGACGACGAGACCGGCGGTATCTATGTGTTCACCGACGAGGGCCAGCGCGTGTTCAACCGGTTCGGCGCGCCACCGGTCCCGCTGGTGCCGCTGCTGCTCGACCACAACCTGCGCAACACCCGCCAGATCGCGAATGCCTTTCAGCCCCTTGTCGATCACCCGATGCGCTACCTCGGCGGCGAAGGGCCCGCGGTGCAGTTCATACCGTGTGCGCGCGAGGAGGCGATGAACGTCGGCGACGACGCGGTCGACCGGCTACTCGAGGACGGCTGGCGCCCCGAGGACGTGGCGCTGCTGACCACCGGCAGCCGTCATCCCGAACAAGTCGAGCGCCAGAGGGCCGGGCACCGCGCCTACTGGGACAGTTTCTGGGACACCGATCAGGTGTTCTACGGGCATGTGCTGGGGTTCAAGGGACTTGAGCGACGGGCGGTGGTGCTCGTCGTCAATGAGGAGGCCGCGTTCGACCGCTCCCGCGAACGGCTCTACGTCGGATTATCCAGGGCCCGCGACCAACTCGTCGTCTGCGGAGACGCCGACTTCATCCGCGACGTGGGCGGACCCGACCTCGCGCGACGTCTGAAGCTGCCGTAGCCCATGAGCGAGCAGGACCGCGAGCGCTGGGAGCAGCGCTACCAAAGCCGCCCGGCACCATCCGTAGCCGACGCGCGCATCCCTGCCGCGTTCGCCGCCTACGAGGACATCTTCCCGGCCGAGGGCCGAGCGCTGGACCTCGCGTGCGGGCCGGGGTTGGCCAGCGTATGGCTCGCCCGACGCGGCATGCAGGTCTGGGGCGTCGACGTCTCGCCGACGGCCATCGACCAGGCGCGGGATCTGGCGGCGCGCAGCGGTGTCGGCGTGCGGTGCCGGTTCGACGTCGTCGACCTCGACTCCGGCCTGCTCGCGGGACCACTCGTCGATGTCGTTGTGTGCCACCGGTTCCGGGATCGTCGACTTGACCAACCGATCATCGAGCGACTGGCATCCGGTGGGCTGCTGGCGATCTCGGCGCTGAGTGTCGTCGGTGCCGACCCGGGACCCTTTCGGGTGGCGCCTGGGGAGTTGACGACCGCGTTCGCTCAGCTGGACGTCATCGCTGCGGGTGAAGGTGACGGCGAGGCGTGGCTGCTTGCCCGGAAGTAGCCCCCGCGAAATCTGCACCAGGGTCGTGGTGCGGCCCGGGATCACAGCCCTGGCGCAGAATTCGACGACAGGGTCACCCTGCGTCGGAGTCGTCGAGCCTGACGATGCCGTCGCGCCACGCCTTCAACACGTCCTCGACCCGCGTATACACCTGCGCGCGAGCCGATTCACGGTCGTATCCCGACATGAGCAGGTCGTCGTAGTCGGTGTCGACGTGGCGCACCGACGCCGCAACCGCGAGCCGTACCGCGTCGGGGTCCAACGACCGCCCGGCCGCGCTTCGCCCGACCCGTCCGCTACCGCGCGCCGCGGCGTGCATCGCGATCGCCTCGGCGCGCTCGGCCGGACAACCCGGAAACTGCTGACGAATGGCCTCGGCGAACTCACCGCGAAACTGCGCAACCTCCTCGGCGCGACGGTTCTGATCACGTTCCCTGCGACGGGCACGCGCGTCCGCGTCGGACAAACACTCCTGCGCAGCCTGCTCGATGGCCGCCGGCTCCACCAGAACCCCTTGCCGCTCATAGCGTTTGCGCCGAGTGCTCCAGCGCACGACCACCGCCGACAACCGGCTGGCCTTGCGCGCGCGACGCGTCAACGCCGCGTCGCCGGACGGCAGGAACTCCAGGTGGCCGAGATCGGCACAATCCAGGCACAGCGCGCCGGCCTTGTCCTTGAGGAGTAAGTCTCCGGGCTCGTCGCACGAATCGCACGTCCAGGCGTTGTGCGGCGAGATCACCACGATGTCCTGGGGCCGATGGATCGGGCGCTCGGAGACGGGGTCGGGCCCGTAGGCCGGCAGCCAGTGGGTGCGGTAGGCGCGGTCGAGCTCGGGATCGTCGTCATCGGTGAATCGCAGATCTCGGTAGCTGTCCTCGGACGGCCTCAGCTCACGGTCTCGGGCCCACTGCTGTAACGCGGCCAGCCCGGCGGCGGCCTTGTCGGCGTCGACTCCCATGCACCGGACGAGCACCGGAACCCGGCCGCGCTCCCACTGGTCGACGTTGGACTGCGCGAGCCACCCGAGGCCGACGAGTATGTCGATGGGTCGGACGAATCCCTGCTCGGCCATCGTTGCCTCGGCGATGCGCGCGACCCGGGTCTGAAGATTCGCCATCGTGCCGTCCGGCTAGTGGGCCCTGCGGAAGGCGCGAATCTCACCTCGGAACTCACTGACATTCACAGGTTGAGCCTAGCGCTGGTATCCGACAACGGAATCACTGCTTTCGTCTGGCTACGTCCGGCCTTCCGCAACCGCCGGGTACCGGCCAACCACCGGGACCGTGTAGCCACCAGTGATACCGACATCCCGCGGCCTAACGTCGGCCGAGCCCTTCGAAGATGTTCCATGATTGGCTGCCCTTGACGACGTGGAGGTAGTAGGCGTAGTTGGCGGTGGTCATCGCCAGTGCGGGTACGACGAACGACGCGGCCCGGTCGATGAGATCCGGTGCGCCGGCGCCGATCACGATCGCCGCAAGGCCGATCGCCAACAACAGAAGTACCAGCCCTTTGCGCCACATACCCTTCACGAAGAAGTAGATCGGTCCGAACAGAAAACCCCAGACATTGGCGTTGAGTCGCATCTTGCTGCCGAAGGACAGCGCCCGGTACGCCTCGCGTGACTCCGGCGACGAGTTCGGCAACCCGTATCGATCGAAGAACGCGAACCGCTCTTGCCACGACCGAGGTAACTCGTCGTAGCCGCGTAGATCAGTCACAGCTCAGAGTTTATGTCCGCCCGGACCCGCTACCACGCACCAAATCCGTCACCGGCCCGCCAGCCACGCGAAGAATTCCTCGGCGGTGAACACCGCCTTGCCGTACTCCTGCGCCTTGCGCGCCTTACCCGACTGCGTCCCGGCCTCGGCGGTGATCAACACCTCGCACCGGGTCTTGGTCACCGACCGTACGGGTGCCAGCCCCGCCGACGTCGCCAGCCGCTCCATCTCGTCGCGCTCCACCACGCGCCCGGATGCGTCCAAAGCCGTTCCGGTAAAACAGATCCGCGCGCCGGGAACCAACGTCGCGTCGATGTCGTGACGCGCCACCGTCGCCGCGCCGCTCACCACGTCGACCCCCAGCAGCGCCGACGCCTCGTGCAGACGCGCCACCACCTCGTCGGGCAACAGCGCGCGTGCCGCCGCACCTTTCAGCTGATCGGCTACCGACTGCCGTGCCGCGGCGTCCCACGTCGTCGCATCGCCGGTGTCGACCTCGGCCGCTGACTGTTTGCCCAACACCACCGCTCCGACCCCGCGGCTGACGCGAAGCAACGCCGACAACGCCGGCAGATGATCGGCCGACGGCGTAGGGGTGGAGTGGTCGCGGCTGACCAGCAGCCCCGCCACCACGTCGGCCTCCTCGGGCTCCTCGAACGCCGACGAGCCGCCCTGGGTCTGCGTCGACGCGTGCGCCTTCAGCGCCGACTGCGCCCGCTCCATCGCCGTCCGCCCCGTCACCGGCACCCGCCCCAGCTCGACCCCGAACGGCATCACCGCCACATGCCCCAGCCGCTTGAGCTCGAAGTCGATCAACCCCAGCGTCTCATCCACGCCGACGCCGACCGGCGTACAACCGGCGAGCATCGGCGCGATCACCGCCCACGCCTCCCGTAGCGTCGGCGCCAGCAGCACATCAGACACGCTGATACCGAACGCGTTTCGCGCGTCGGCGAGGTCGCGCTGCGGGTTGATCAACGTCGACAAGCCGGTGCCGTCGTCGAACGCCACGGCCAACTCCACCGGCCTCGGCCGCGACATCCGGCCCTCGTCGCCGACCGTCAGCATGCCGATCGCGCAGTAGCGACGCGCGCTATCCTGGTCGCCCGAGTCGCGCAGGAACCGCGCGATGCGCCGGTCGGTCTTCAGATCCTTCGGCAGCACAGGACGTTTCAGCACCAGACCGGCCAACGAGGTGCACCGGCTCAACGCCACGTAGAGCTGACCCGTCGAGAACATCCCGCCGGTGAGGTCGACGACCAGACGGTCCAGCGTCTGCCCCTGGCTCTTGTGGATCGTGATCGCCCAGGCCAGCTTGAACGGCAGTTGCGTGAACGTTCCGACCACTTCGCGCCGCAGCGCGCCGCCCTCGACCACCGGACGCGTCGCCTCCCACGTGAACGGCGTGACGTCAGCACACGATCCGTCCGCGAACTCCACCTCGACGACGGCGCCGTAGCGGTCGTAGTCGACGCCGACCACGCGTCCGATCGAGCCGTTGACCCACCGGTCGCCCTGGTCGTTGTTGAGCATCATGACCTGCGCGCCGACCTTGAACCGCAGCTCGTCCTCGATCGGCTTGTCGAACAGCGACAAGTCGCCGGTTTCGCGTGCCCGGTGCACCATCTCGTCACCCGGCAGCCGTTCGAGGTGCTGACGGTTGCGCGCGGTCACCAGCCGATTCGTCGGCGCCAGCGTCAACCAGAACTGGTCATCCGGCGGGACGAACTCGGCGTCGGCGCGCGCGTTGAGTTGTTCCTGAGCATGGCCGAGCAACACGCCTTCGCGAATCTCGTTGAGTATCGCCGTCATCCGGTCATCGCCGAGCTGCCGGAACACCGTCGTCAGCGACACGGTCGGAAAGTCCTCCCGCGCGAACTTACGGGCCGAGAAGAAGTACTCCGTCGCATAGACCGTCGAAAAATAGGCGGCCTCACCGTCGCCGACCACCGGCGGCAGCTGATAGAGATCGCCGACCAGCACGATCTGCACCCCGCCGAACGGCGTTCCGGGCTCCGGACCGAACCGCTCCAACGCGGCGGCGACCATGTCGAACATGTCGGCGCGCACCATCGACGCCTCGTCGATGATCAGCGTCTGCAGCGACGCCAGCGTCTTGGTGAACCGGCCCGGCCGGTACTCACCGCCGTGGACGTCGGCCAGCGATGTGGTGGTGCGGAACCCGAACAGCCGATGGATGGTGTAGCCGTCGACGTTGAGCGCGGCGATGCCGGTCGGAGCGACGACCACCACGTTGCGGTCGGTGTTCGCGATGAAGTGGCGGATCAGCGTCGACTTGCCGGTGCCGGCCTTGCCGGTCAGGAACATGTGCCTGCCCTCGGCGAGCAGCGTCAACGCTCGACGGAACTCCTCGGTGAGCACGATTCCGCGGGCGGCAGGCGGGTGGTTGGACATCGCCCTCCAGTAAACCGCGCCGGCGTGGCGGCTAACCCCCGGCGGCCACCAGCGACCCCAGCTTCACGTCCGGGTTGTCCCGTTGGAAACCCTCCAGCCGCCACGGCGTGGAGAACAGCACCAGCTTGATCCCGTCGGTGCGGGTCAGCACCTCGGCCGACACCTGCTTGTCCATGAACTCGGCGTCCTCGGGCTCGACGACCCGCGCCACCTGATACGGCAGTGACTCCAGCGAGATCGGCGCGCTGAGCTCGGCCGCCATCCGGTGCGATGCGACCTCGAACTGCATCGGCCCGACGGCGGCTAGCACCGGGGCCTGGTCACCGCGGCGGTCGGAGCGCAGCACCTGGACCACGCCCTCCTGCTCGAGTTGTTCGATGCCGCGGCGGAACTGCTTGTGCTTGCTCGGGTCGGTGCAGCGGGCCACCGCGAAATGCTCAGGGGAGAAGCTCGGAATCGGCGGATACTGCACGGGCACATCGCGATACAGCGTGTCGCCCGGACGCAGTACGGCGGCGTTGGCCAACCCGATCACATCACCCGGCCACGCGGTGTCCAGCGTCGAGCGCTGCTGGCCGAACACCGATTGCGCGTACTTGGTGACGAACGGCTTACCGGTGGCGGCATGGGTCAGCACATCACCGCGCTCGAACGTGCCCGAGACCACCCGCGCATACGCAATGCGATCGCGATGGGCCGAGTCCATCCCCGCCTGAACCTTGAAAACAAAAGCGCTGAACGCTGATTCGGTGCTGCGCCGCACCCCGTCGACATCGACGGCGCCGGCCGGTGCGGGCGCCAGCTCGACGAGCATATCGAGCAGCTGGTTCACCCCGAAGTTCAACGCCGCCGAGGTGAACAGCACCGGAGAGGCTGAGCCGCTGAGGAATTCATCGCGGTCGTAGTCGGCGCCGTCGGCGGAGAGCAGCTCGGATTCCTCGGCGGCGGTATCCCAGTCCTCGCCCGCCGCATCGTGGGCGTCGACGGCAGCGATGTGTTCTTCGGGCGCCACCGTCGCGCCGCCGGCGGTGCGGGTGAACCGGATGAAGTGACCATCGCGGCGGTCCAGCACCCCTTTGAAGTCGCCGGCGATACCGACCGGCCAAGTCAGCGGGGTGGGGCGCAGCCCGATCCGCTCGGCGATCTCGTCCATCAGCTCCAGCGCGTGGCGGCCCGGCCGGTCCCATTTGTTGATCACGGTGATGATCGGGATCCCCTGGTGCTTGCACACCTGGAACAGCTTCAGGGTTTGCGGCTCAAGGCCTTTCGCCGCGTCGACCAGCATCACCGCGCAATCGACGGCGGTCAGCACCCGGTAGGTGTCCTCGGAGAAGTCGGCGTGGCCGGGGGTGTCGAGCAGGTTGATCACGCAGTCGCGGTACGGGAACTGCAGCGCCGTCGACGTGATCGAGATGCCCCTGGCCTTCTCCATCTCCATCCAGTCCGACACCGTGGCGCGTCGGCCCGCTTTGCGGTGCACCGCGCCGGCCTCGGTGATGGCCCGCGCGTGCAGCGCCAACGCCTCGGTCAGCGTGGATTTACCTGCGTCGGGATGGCTGATCACCGCGAACGTTCTGCGTCGGGCGGCTTCGACCGCGACACGGCGCGTCGCCGAAGCGGTCGCCAGGGCATTTTCTGTCATCTCGCCAGCGATGATATTTGCCGCGGGCCCGATCGAATAATCGAGCTACCTGGCGGCGATGCGCTGCGCGACGGCACCGTAGCGTTCGATGCGCTCGGGATCGGCCAGCGCGTTGTACAGCACGACGCGCGTGGCCAGCCCGTCGTACTTCTCGATCAGCGCGTCGGCCAGGCCGTCCCACGTCGCCTCCGTGGCGAACCGAGCGATGTGCTCGTCGGTGATCTGCGCCGCCATGCCCTTGAAGTCGCCGGCCTTCTGCTTCTCGCGGATCCGTGCCGTCGTCCCCTCGAAGCCCGCCTCGTCCCAGATGAACGCGTAGTTCGGCGTGCTGCCGTAGAAACTCATGGCGGTCCGCACCAGCTCACGTTCGCGGTCGCGTTCCTCGTCGCTGTCACCCACGATCGTCATCACCGGCACGATCACCGCGACGTCATCGGGTGAGCGGCCCGTCTTCTCCGCGCCCACCGCGATGTTGGGCACCACGTGGCGCCACATGTAGCCCGTCTCGCCGAGCGGATGCACATGCACGCCGTCGGCCACCTCGCCGGCCATCCGCAGCATCCACGGATTCACCGCTGCCACATCGACTTTCGGATCCGGCGCGTCGATCGGGCCGGGGCTCCACTGCGGTGTGATGAAGTCCAGATCGTAGAACTCGCCGTGGTGATCGAGCTGTCCGGTCCGAAACGCCGCGAAGCACGCCTTGACCGCCAGCACGTAGTCGCGCAGCCGCGGGCCCGGCCGCTCGAACTCCACCCCGTAGCGCCGCACGACGTGGGTGCGCACCTGCGTGCCCAGCCCGAGCCGAAACCGCCCGCCCGAAGACTCGGCCAGCTCCCACGCCGTCGCGGCCGTGACGAACGGGCTGCGCGGAAACGCGACCGCCACGCCCGTCGACAGCTCCAGGCCCGGCGCGGCCTGGGAGGCCACCGCGACGTTGAGATAGGCGGTGCGGCCGGTTTCGGTGAACAGCAGCCCGGAGAAACCCGCCTGCTGCGTGCGCCTGGCGAGGTCGCCGGTCTGTCCCAACGGCTGCGGGGTCGTCATCGCGTCGACGTACATGCCTGGGACGCTACGGGTTAAGCTCGCACCATGGAACTACTACGCAACGTAGTTGTATTGCTGCACATCGTTGGTTTCGCGGTGACCTTCGGCGCATGGGTCGCCGAGGCCGTTGCGCGACGCGTCCGGGTGACCCGCAGCATGGACTACGGCCTGCTGCTCTCGCTGCTCACCGGGCTGGCCCTGGCCGCGCCGTGGCCGGCGGGCATCGAACTGAACTATCCGAAGATCGGCGTGAAACTGCTGATCCTCGTCGTCCTCGGCGGGGTGCTCGGTATGGGCAGCGCACGCCAGAAGCGCACCGGCGAACCGGTGCCCCGCGCGATGTTCATCGCCGTCGGCGTGCTGTCCTTCAGCGCCGCGGCCGTCGCCGTCCTCTGGTAACCGTTCGCGAAAGCTACACCAGGGCTGTGGATCGGTCGCGGGGCACGACCCTGGTGTAAGTCTCGCGAAAGGCGCGACACGGCGGCACGATAGGGGCATGACCCGAGACCAGCTCACCGAACAGATCGTCACCGCCCGCCTGACCAAAGGCCTGACCTGGCAGCAGCTCGCCGACGCGATCGACAAGCCGGTCGTGTGGACCACGTCCGCGCTGCTCGGCCAGCACCCGATCGCGCCCGAGGCCGCCCGCACCCTCGTGGACATGCTTGGGCTCGACGAGTCCGCCGTCCCGGTCCTGGCCGCCGTCCCACTGCGCGGCGGGCTGCCCACCGCGGTGCCCACCGACCCGACGATCTACCGCTTCTACGAGGCCCTTCAGGTCTACGGCGGCGCCATCAAGGAGCTGATCCACGAAGAGTTCGGCGACGGCATCATGAGCGCAATCAACTTCAGCGTCAACGTCGAAAAGAAGCCGCACCCGTCCGGCGACCGCGTGGTGGTCACCTTCGACGGCAAGTTCCTGCCCTACGATTGGACCGCCGCCGACGGCTCCTGACACGGCGCCGGGAATCGGCAAGATCAACCCTTTTCAGCGCGGTTAGCGCTATTTTGAGGGCCAGAATGCTTTAAATCTCCTGGGGGTGTGGCAGTGACGGAGCAGTTCTTGGAACCTCAGCCGACGAAGGCCGAGCTCGCCATCTCGAAAGGCTGGGTCCAGGGCGTCGCGCTGGTCATGATCTTCGGCTTCACGGTCATGGGCATCCTGGCCGCCAGGACCTACACCGATTCGATGCCACAGCCCCAACGGGTCGTCGGCCCGGACGGCCAGACTCTGTTCACCGAGCAGGACATCACCGCCGGACAGCAGATCTTCCTGCGCCGCGGCCTGCAGCAGTACGGCTCGGTGATGGGCCACGGCGGCTACCTCGGCCCCGACTACACCGCCGAGTACCTGCGGCTGTCGGCCGACCACGTCGGTGAACAACTGCGCACCCGCGGAGTCCAGGACCCGACCGCCGCCGTCGCCGAGATGATGCGCACCAACCGCTACGACGAGCCCACCGGCACACTGCAATTCACCGCCGAGCAGGTGCGGGCCTTCGACGTGATCCGCGCCCACTACGCCGATGTCTTCGGCACCGACTCCACCGAATACGGTCTGATTCCGCGCGTCATCACCGACCCGCAGGAAATCAAGGAGCTGACCGCGTTTTTCGCGTGGACCTCCTGGGCCTCGGCCGCGCAGCGTGAAGGTCACGCCTACTCCTACACCAACAACTGGCCACCCGAACAGCGGGTGAACAACACCCCGACGGCCGACATCCTGGTGTGGTCGGCGATGTCGCTGATCGCGCTGCTGGCCGGGCTCGGCGCGCTGTTCGCCCTCTACGGCCGGTGGAGCCGCCGGATCGGTTGGCACGCAACCGAAACCCCGTCGCTGAGGTTCCGTCAGCCCGGCGAAGTGCAGATCACGCCGTCGCAGAAGGCGACCGCCTGGTTCTTCCTCGTCGTCGCGGTGCTCTTCCTGGCCCAAGCGATCCTGGGCGGCGCCATCGAGCACTACCGCGCCGATCTGACCGACTTCTTCGGGTTCGACCTGGCCCGGATTCTGCCGTTCAACCTGGCCCGCACCTGGCACGTGCAGCTGTCGCTGCTGTGGACCGCGGCGGCGTTCTTGGCCGCCGGAATCTTCTTGGCCCCCATCATCTCCGGGCGTGAACCACGACGGCAGTCCTGGCTGGCCTACGCGCTGCTGGGCGCGCTGTTCATCGTCGTCGGCGGCACCCTGGTGGGCACCGCGCTGAGCACGTTCGGTGTGGACTGGGCCAAGGGCTCGATCTTCTTCGACCAGCAGTGGGAGTACCTCGACCTGCCGCGGTTCTGGCAGATCCTGCTCGTCATCGGGCTGTTCGTATGGATGGCCATCATCTTCCGGTCGATCCGGTCACGGCTGAAGACCGAGAGCAAGTTCAACATGCCGTGGCTGTTCTTCTACGCCGGCCTGGCGATCCCCGCGTTCTACGCGGTCGGTCTGCTCGCAGGCACCGAAACACATCTCACCGTCGCCGAGTTCTGGCGGTTCTGGGTGGTGCATCTGTGGGTCGAGGACTTCCTCGAGCTGTTCACGACGGTGATGGTCGCCTACATCTTCGTGATGCTCGGGGTGGTGCGACGCAAGATCGCGATCCAGCTGATCTTCCTCGACGTGATCCTGTACTCGATGGGCGGCGTCATCGGCACCATGCACCACCTGTACTTCTCCGGAACTCCGGTGGAGCACATGGCTCTTGGCGCGTTCTTCTCCGCGCTGGAGGTCATTCCGCTGACGTTTTTGACCGTCGAGGCGTGGACGTTCCTTCAGCTGGGCTCGCGGCAGCAGTCCCGCAGCAGCGCACCGTTCCCGCACCGCTGGGCGGTGCTGTTCCTGGTCGCGGTCGGCTTCTGGAACTTCGTGGGCGCCGGCGTATTCGGCTTCCTGATCAACCTGCCGATCGTGTCCTACTACCAGATCGGCACCGCGCTGACAGCCAACCACGCGCACGGCGCGATGATGGGCGTCTACGGGATGCTGGCGGTCGGTCTGGCGTTGTTCGCGTTGCGCTACGTCATTCCGCCGGAACGATGGCCGGACAGATTGGCGAAGATCTCGTTCTGGTCGCTAAACATCGGCCTGGCCTGGATGGTGTTCGCCACGCTGCTGCCGCTGGGTGTGCTGCAGCTGTGGCACTCGGTCAACGACGGCTACTACGAGGCGCGCACGTTGGGCTACATCACCGAGCCGGGCAACGCCGTGCTGGAGTGGCTGCGCATGCCCGGCGACTTCCTGTTCATCATCGGCGGGGTGCTGCCGTTCCTGTGGATCACCTGGCTCGGGGTGCGGTACGGCATCAAGGCGACCACGCACCGGCTGCAGCCCGAGACCCTGTTCGTCGAGGAGCACGCCGAGGCCAAGGAAGACCGCACCGGGTTGACCCCCACCGGCAGCGGCGGCACGTCGTCGCGCTACGCCTCCGACCGGCGTCCGCCCCCGCCCGACGACCGCGACACCGAGGCGAGTCCATGACCGCGGGTATGCAGGCCGCCACCTGGCTGACGATGGGCTACACCGCGGTGCTGGTCGCAATCGCCTACAGCATCGACACATTCGCGCGGCGGGCGGCGGCCACGGTGGAAGGACATCGCAACGGCCCGTTCGTCTATCACGAGGATCACGACGCCTGGCAGTGCCCCGAGGACCAATGGTTGTGGCCCACCTCGTTCGACCCGGACAACCGGGTCATGCGCTACCGCGGCACGCCGTCGATCTGCAACGCCTGCCCGGTCAAGGACACCTGCACCACCTCGCATGACGGCCGCGAGGTCAGCCGCGCGATCGACAGCTGGCCGGCCTCGGAGGCCGCGCGGTTCCACCGCGGAATCGCCTGCGCTGTCAGCGCGATCGCGGTGATCTGGCCGCTGGCGATGGCGCTTGCCGCCGCCACCGCGCCCGAGGCGCTGCTGTTGGTGGGCGCGGCGGTGCTGGCCGGGCTGGTGTCGCTGCCGCTGTGGTCGCACCTGCGCCGCACCCCGGCGGTGCCCGAGGGCGTGGTGTTCCAGTCCCTGGACGACAACCTCGAAGAGCGAAACCGGTTGGCCGAAGCCGAAATACGTCGCCGCACGTCGTACGCGTCGGATCGACGGGAGCAGCACCGATGAGCGCGTGGGCGGTGCTCGCGGTCTTTGTGGCCGTCGTCGTCGTGGCGGTCGCGGTCGCGTCGGTACGCATTATCAAGGAATACGAGCGCGGTGTGGCGTTTCGGCTCGGCCGGCTCCGCGGGCCGCTCGGACCGGGCATCGTCGTGGTGCTGCCCGGCATCGACAAGCTAGTCCGCGTCGACCTGCGCACGGTGACGCTGACCATCCCGCCGCAGGAGGTCATCACCCGCGACAACGTCACCGCGCGGGTCAACGCCGTCGTGCTGTTCCGGGTGACCGACCCGACGAAATCGGTGATGGCCGTGGAGAACTTCGCGGTGGCCACCTCTCAGATCGCCCAGACCACGCTGCGTTCGGTCGTCGGGCGGGCCGACCTGGACACGCTGCTGGCGCACCGCGCCGACCTCAACGAGGACCTGGCCGCCTCGATCGCCAAACAGACTGAGCCGTGGGGGATCCGGGTCGAGGTCGTGGAGATCAAGGATGTCGAGATCCCCGAGATGATGCAGCGCGCGATGGCCCGCGAAGCCGAAGCCGAGCGGGAACGACGCGCCAAGGTGATCAGCGCGCGCGGTGAGCTGCAGGCGTCCACCGAGCTGCGCGACGCGGCGATCACGCTCAGCGAAAGCCCGGCGTCGTTGCAGCTGCGCTATTTACAGACCCTGCTCGAACTCGGCGCCGACCAGAACTCCACCGTCGTGTTCCCGATTCCGATCGACATCGTTCGCCCGTTCCTCGAAGGCGGGCACCAGGCGGGCGGCGCCGGCGATGCCGTCTCGCACATCAGAAGAGTGAGGTCCGATGACTAGCACCCCACCCGATCCCGAATCCATCGACGAATCCGGGCGCCCCGTTGTGCTCCAACCGACTCCGCCGGGGATGTGGCAGACGCTGCTGGGGTTGGCCGTCGCGGTGCTGGCCCCGCTGTTCGGCTTCCTGATCGGCGGCATGTTCGGCGCCGGAACGACCGGCGACTCAGTCGATCCGATGTTCATGTCGCTGTTCGGCGGGATCGTGGTCGGCGGCATCGGGCTGCTGGTCTCGTTCGCCGGCGGTGCGCGGTGGTGGCGGCACCTGCACCGCCACGGCGAGGCCTAACCCGCCGGGGCCGGAAGCATCGGCGGCAGCATCGGCATCGGCATCGGTGCCGGCGGCGGTGGTGGCGGCACCGGCGTCGTGAGGATCCGCACCAGATCCGGTTTCATCGCCTGCAATTGCGCACCCCAGTAACCCCAGCTGTGCGTGCCGTTGGGCGGAAAGTTGAACACCGCGTTGCGTCCACCGGCGGCCTGGTATTTCTCCTGGAACTCCTTGTTGGTGCTCAGCGTGATGTTCTCCAGATACTGGGCGCTGAACTGGGTGCCGAAATCCCCGCCGGCGTCCAGATCGCTGGTCGCACCGTTACCGCAGTACACCCACAGCGCCGTGCGGTTGGCCACCAGCCGGTTGATGTTGAGCATCGGGTCGTTGCGCTGCCAGGCCGGGTTGTTGGGCGGACCCCACATGTCGACCGCCGAGAAGCCGCCGGCGTCTTTCATCGCGAACCCGATCAGCGTCGGCCACAACCCCTTTGACGGGTTCAGGTAGCCCGACAGCGACGCGGCGAAGATGAACTGCTGCGGATACCACGCGGCCAGCGTCAACGCCGCCCCACCCGACATCGACAGCCCCACAACCGCATTCCCGCGGGGATCCTGACCCCTGTTGGCCGCCAGCCACGTCGGCAGCTCGCGGGTCAGAAACGTTTCCCACTTGTAGGTGACGACGCCGTGGGTGCCCTTGGCCGGGGCGTACCAGTCGCTGTAGAAGCTGGACTGCCCGCCGACGGGCATCACCACCGAGATGCCCGACTGGTAGAACCACTCGAACGCGCCGGTGTTGATGTCCCAGCCGTTGGCGTCCTCCTGGGCGCGCAGACCGTCGAGCAGATACACCGAATGCGGTCCGCCGCCCTGGAACTGCACGATGATGTCGCGGCCCATCGACGGCGACGGCACGCTCAACCGCTCCACCGGCAGCCCCTCGCGCGAGTAAGCCGCCGCCTGCGGCGCGACGACCACACCCGCGGCCACCAGCGTCACCGCAGCACCCACCACCGCGCACATTCGGCGCACGACCTGCCCGAATCCGTTCGTCACCGCGCGAAAGTAACAGCTGCGGCGTCGGTGTCGTCGTACCCGCGCGGCGCAGTGATCACCTTGTTACCTCACCGCGAGCGATCGCTTTTGTACGTGCTGCGACGGCGTGTCGACGTACAGACACGGTCGCTCGCGGCCAAGGGGTGTGCGCCTACCGCACGTTGATGAACGGGCTCATCACGTCGTGCACGAACTTCACGAC
Source organism: Mycolicibacterium pulveris (assembly GCA_050205315.1). Taxonomy (GTDB): domain Bacteria; phylum Actinomycetota; class Actinomycetes; order Mycobacteriales; family Mycobacteriaceae; genus Mycobacterium; species Mycobacterium pulveris_A. The sequence continues at coordinate 180,902 of JBNMRA010000003.1, forward strand.
GTTGGTCTGCGGGTTGTCGTCGGGAAAGCTCACCGTGGCAAGGATGTTGGCGCCCTCGTTGATAAAGTTGGTGTCCGCGCGGTCCTGATGCGACGACGACGTCACCAGGATGATGCCCGACGTGTCGGCCTCCTTGGCCAGCGGCACCGAGAACCGCGCGTTCTGCACGGTGCTGTTGGCGCGGTCCTCGACGATGATCCGGTGCGGCGGAAAACCCAGCAGCGTCAGCATCCTGCGCATCTGCGCGGCTTCGGTGATGCCGCCGCGCGGGTTGCCGCCGGTCACGATGACCGGCGACTGCGGAAAGAACTGCGCCACGGTCAGACCCATCAGCACACGACGACGCAACACCGGGCGCATGGTGCCGTTCGGATGGAGGCCGTACCCCAGAATGACGATCGCCGGCTTGGAAAAGTCCTTCGCCACCGCCGGCGGTTGAGCCTGCGCCACAGCTGGCGAAAACTCACCGACGACGACGGCGACTGACAGTGCCAACGCTGCAAGAGCGGCACTCCAGCGACGACGCACACGGCCTCCCCGACTCCGAACGACACCTACGTCAAGATCATCGACGCGGGCCGCCCGGACGTTACGGAACCGTTAGATCCGGCGTCGGCGCATCGCGGTCACCGACGCGACGACGAAGGCCAGCCCGGCCGCCACCGCCGTCGTCGTCAACACCGAGCTGCCCCGCTGAGCTGCGCCGACGGCGATCGCCGCCAGCGCCCACAACACCCCGACCACATAACCCGGGGTTCCGCGCAGCATCCTCGCCAGCCCGATCGCGAACCCCGCAGCCGCCACCAACACCACCAGCTGCCACCACACCACCGTGGCGGGCGCGCCGCTGTCGATCAGCGCCGCGGCGACGTTCGCGAACACCGCGATGCCGGCCCAGCCCAGATACAGCCCGAACGTCCCCGTCGCCAGTACCGCCAGCCACCGCTGACACGTCAGATCGTGGCTGCGCCGCACCAACAGCCGCGTGATGTGCATCAACGCCGCCACCATCGCCGCCAACACCGCGACGTTGACCCACCACCAGCCCTGCGCGGCCACCAGCATCGACACGGTGAACCCGGCGAACACCACGCTGGCGTCGACCAACAGCGTTGTCTCCCACCACGATCCCAGCCCGAACCGCAGCACCGCGAGCATCGTCGCCGCGCTCAGCACCATGATCAGGGTGACCAGCAAGTCGGCGTGCGTGACGAACAGCGCGGCCAACTGGCTGAGCGCCAACACCGCGGCGATCCACCGCCACGTCGTCACCCGCGACGAGTTGCGAATCGGCGCGGGGCTGGTCGCGTTCGTCAACTCGGCAGAATCCCGACCCGTTCCAGCGCGCCGCGCACGCCCCGCCTGGTCGGCTCCGGTGCTCTTCGTGACGCGTACGGCCACGGGTTGTTACGTTCCGGGATCGACACCGCCCGCGCCTGTTTGAGCTCCATGCGCAGATGCTGGCGCAGCTCGTGCAGCGCCGGATCGGTCCACCGGTTCTCGGCCTCGGCCGGGTCGGCGGTCAGATCGTAGAGCTCCCACTGGTCGTCGAGCGGTTCGCTGCGATACGTCTCGCCGGACAGGCCGCTGTCCGTCAGGTGCCGCACCCCCGGCTCCGTCCACGTTCCCGGATCGTCGAACGTGCGCACCAGCTTCCACAGGTGACCGTCGCCGCCGGGCACGTCGTCCACGCGCACCACCAGGCCCTCGAAATTCGACCCGACATACGCCGGCACCCGGATCCGCAGGGGCGCAACCGGTTTCACCGTCTGGTTGAGCCGACGCGCCAGGCCCGAGGCCAGCGTGTCGCCTTCGAGGACGTTGTCGCGGGTCATCAAATACACCGCCCGCGACTCCTCGGCAGGTTCACCGTCGACCACCGGCATCAGGTTGCGCCCCGGCAGCGGATGCACCTCACTGAACGTCTCCGCCAGCGTCGCCGCGGCCGCGTCGACGTCGATCCCGGCCGCGCCGAGCAGCGTCGGCACGATGTCCACGTGCGACGTCGGCGCCGTCACCGTCCGCGCTTCGGTGGCCTGCTCGCCGATGCGCGCGACGACGAACGGCACCCGCGTCGCCTCGTCGTAGAGGTTGAACCACTTCTGGTGCAGCCCGCCGTGCGCGCCGAGCAGATCACCGTGATCCGACGTGCGCACCAGCACCGCGTTCTGCGAACCGCCCTGGGTGACCGCCCGCCGCACCCGGTCGATCGGGGTGTCGACCTCGGCGTGCAACCGGTAGTACAGATCGCGGTAGCTCTGCGCGTTCTTGGTGTACATGCGCTCCACCGCCGGAGCGATACCGTAGCCCGAGTAATACGACTCCCGGTAGGCGATCTGCGCCGCCGGCTTGCTCGACAGATCCTCATCGGCGGTGGGCGCCTGCGGTATCGACGGCGGATCCAGCGGTGACGGATACAGCGGGTTGTTGCGCGACCACAGCGGGAACAGCACGATGTCGTGCGGGTTGACGAAGCTGGCCACCAACAAAAACGGGCGCAACGCCTCGGGGTCCCCTGCGCGCCGCCGCTCATAGCGGTCCATCAGCCAGGCGACGACGCGGTCGGCGATCAGCGGGTCACGGCGAATGCCCGCGTTGGCCAGCGGCGCGCCGTGTGGTTCCGGGCCGACCCAGCCCGAAAACCCAAACGGGGCAAGGGGATCGGCGTCCAGGTATTGTTGCACGGCGGCCTGGTCGATGACGCCGTGCTCGTCGTTGGTCGCCAGCGGTTCGCCGGTCGCCGGGTCGTGCAGATCGGCGTGCGAGATGTGCCACTTGCCGTCGTAGTGGGTGTCGTAGCCGGCGGCGCGGAACCAGTTGCCCAGCGTGGGCACCTCGCCTTGGCGCAGCCAGCGCATGCGGGTGTCGTCGTACACCTTGCCGATGCCGTCGGTCTGGGTGACGCCGTGCAGGTCGGGGTACTGCCCGGTGAAGATCGTCGGGCGGCTGGGCACGCACGCCAGCGAGCCGGTGTAGTGCCGCTGGAAGCTGACGCCGTGTTCGTCGAACCACTTGCGGCCGTGCAGGGTTCGGTCGCGCCACGCCAGCACCTCGGGCGCCTCGTACGGCGGGATCGCACGCTCCTCGTCGGTCATGATGATGACGATGTCGGGGCGGTCAGACACGTGCACTCTCCATTCGTTTCGCCAGTCCGGCCAGCATCGAGTCGGATTGTCGGGCCAGCATGCGGCACAGCACGCGTTCGGCCAGTTGTTGGTCGACGCGCGAGCCGATTTCGGCGGCGCTGGTCAGCGTCACCGTCGTCGAGGAGCCTGCCGGCTGCAGCGTCCAGCGGTTGGTCAGCGCGCCCAGCCGTTTGGGCAGCCCCTCGATGTCGTAGGCCAGCGTGTACGGCGGATTGAACTCGACGATGCGCTCGACCAGCGTTTCGCGGCCGACCTGCAGGCGCCGCGTGGTGCCGACCGGCTCCGGTCCGCTGACCAGGATGCACGAGTGGTCGACGTTGTCGACCCAGCTACTGATCGCGCCGAAATCGGCCAGTACTTCCCAGATTTCCTTGATCGGCGCCGCGATGGTACGGGTGCGGTCAATCGTTGCCACGGCTACCAATATCGCATGTGTTCTTGACGACCGTCCCATCTTTAACGATCAGCGCCAGGTTCTTGCCTTCGTCACCGAGCACACGCAGGTCGGCCAGCGGGTTCCCGTCGACCAGCAGCAAATCCGCCCACGCGCCCGCGGTGATTTCGCCCAGCCGCGCCGACTTGTACGGGTCGCGCTCGCCGGCCATCCGGAACAGCTCGGCGTTGCCCGACGTCACCATCTTCAGCGCCTCGGCGTTGGTGAAGTACTCGCCGAGGCGCACCATCATGTCGCTTTGGCGCGCGTCGTGCTCCGGTTCGAACAGCAGATCGGTGCCCCAGGCCGTCTTCACACCGTGCTTTTTCGCCCACTCGTAAACCTGCACGGTGCCGCCGCAGATTTCGCGGTTCTTGGCGGCGCTGTCCTCGTTGATAAAGCCGTGGTCGTGCTCCTCGAACGGCTGCATGGACAGCCACACATCGCGCTCGGCCAGCAGCGCGACCGTCGCCTCGTCGGCAAGATGGCCGTGCTCGATCGACTTGACCCCGGCCTCGACCGCGCGCCGGATACCTGCGACGTTGTAAACGTGGGTGGCCACGTAGGTGCCGTAGTCCTCGGCGGCCATCACCGCGGCGTGCAGCTCGGCCTCGGTGAACTGCAGCGTGTACAGCGGGTCATACATCGACGCCGCGCCGCCACCGGCCATCAGCTTGATCTGCGAGGCGCCCAGCTTGAGCTGCTCACGCACCGCGGCCAGCACCCGGTCGGGGCCGTCGGCGACGCGCATGAAACCGATTTCCTCGGCGCGAGACTCGTTGCCGCCCAACGCCGTCGGTATCTGATAGACCCAGCCGAAGTCGCCGTGGCCTGCGGTCTGCGAGACGGCCGCCTGGCTCGGGTAGATGCGCGGTCCCACCGCGAGCCCGGCGTCGATCACCTTCTTGAGGCCGACGGTGTCGCCGGCCATGTCGCGCACCGTGGTGAACCCGCGCATCACGACGTCTTTGGCCTTGGCCAGCGACATCGCGGCCAGCTGGGTCTGTGATGCCATCACGAAGTCGATCAACGTGTTGGCCATGCCGACGAGGTGCACATGGGCGTCGGTCATGCCGGGCATCAGGGTGCGGCCGTTGCCGTCGACGACGGTGGCGCCGTCCTCGCTGATCGGCGAGGTGTCCACCGCGGCGATGGTGTGGCCGTCGACCAGCACGTGCCCGGAGGTGGTGCGGTCCGACAGGCCGTCGAAGATCTCGACGTTCTTGATCAGCAGGCGCATGCCGACCAAGCTATCAGCAGCTATCAGCGATTTCGGCGCGCTAACCGGCGGTAGTGGGGCATTAGCGCACCGAAGTCACGTTAGCGACCAGCGCCTCGGTGACTTCGGTGGTCGACGCGGTGCCGCCCAGGTCGGCGGTGCGGGTCTGCGGCCGGGCCAGCGTCGACTCCATCGCGGCCAGCACGTCGGCGGCCGCCTGTGGGTGGCCGAGATGTTCGAGCATCAGCGCCGCCGACCACACCGCGCCGACCGGGTTGGCCACGCCGCGGCCCGCGATGTCGGGCGCCGAGCCGTGCACCGGCTCGAACATCGACGGGTACTGCTTGGTCGGGTCCAGGTTGGCCGACGGCGCGATGCCGATCGACCCGGCAACCGCGGCGGCCAGGTCAGAGAGGATGTCGCCGAACAGGTTTGAGCCGACCACCACGTCGAACCGCTGCGGCTGCAGCACGAACTTCGCGGCCAGCGCGTCGATGTGCTCGCTGTCGAAGCGCACATCGGGGAACTGCTCGGCGCGTTCGGCGACGATCTGGTCCCAGAACGGCAACGTGTGCACGATCCCGTTGGACTTGGTCGCCGACGTGACGTACCCGCGGCGTTTGCGGGCGAGTTCGAACGCGAAGTCGGCGATGCGGCTGACCCCGGCGCGGGTGAACACCGACTCCTGGACGGCCATCTCCTCGGGGAACCCGCGGTTGAGGCGGCCGCCGATCTCGCTGTACTCGCCCTCGACGTTCTCCCGCACGACGACGAAGTCCACGTCCTCGGCCCGGCGCAGCGGGCTGTCGACCCCGTCGAACACCCGGATCGGACGCAGGTTCACGTACTGCCGAAACGCGCGGCGGATCGGGATCAGCAGCCCCCACAACGACACGTGATCAGGCACGCCCGGCCACCCGACCGCACCGAGCAGGATCGCGTCGAAGCGGCTCAGCGTCTCGATGCCGTCGTCGGGCATCATCGCGCCCTGATGCTCGTAGCGTTGGCAGGACCAGTCGAATTCGGTGTAGGACAACTCGATTCGGTGTTTGGCTGCGACGGCGTCGAGCACGGCGCGCGCCGATTCGATCACTTCCGAACCGATCCCGTCCCCGGGTATGACGGCGATGGAACTCATCCGCCCAAACCTAGCAGGCCGATCATCAGCGGCAGCAGGATGACGATCAGGATCGCGCCGGCGATGTCGAACGTGATACCGGAGCGGATCATCGTGGTGATCCGCACGACGCCCGACCCGTAGACGATCGCGTTCTGCGGCGTCGACACCGGCAGCATGAAGCCGAACGACGCCGCGAACGTCGCCGCCAGCGCGGGCACGAACGGGTTGACGCCGGCGGCCATCGCCACCGGGATGATGATCGGTACCACCACCGCCGCCGACGCGGTGTTGCTGGTGGTTTCGGAGACGATGATCGCCAGGATCACGGCGAAGATGGTGATCGGTATGACGCTGGACAGGCCGAGCGCGTCGTTGATCGACGTGCCGATGGTCTCGGCCAGCCCGGTGTCGGCGATCAGCGAGCCGAAGATGATGCCGGTGCCGAACAAAATTATTGTGCCCCAGTCGATCTTGGCCGCATCGCTCCAGCGCAGCGTGAATTCGCGGCTCTGCCAGTCGGTCGGCAGCAGGAACAGCAGCGACGCGCCGAAGACCGCCACGACGCCTTCGTCGAGTCGGCCGCTGACGAATTCGTAGACGCTCGATTCGGTGCCGGTGATCAATGCGACCACACCGGGCGCGATCCACAACGTCACCGTGACGGCGAACGCGATCAGCGTGTTCTTCTCGGCGCGGCTTAGCGAGCCGAGCTTTTCGCGTTGTTCGGCGACGTACTCGGCGACGCCGTCGATGCGTTTGATCTCCGGGCGGTTGAGCCGCAGCAGGATGAGGGCCAGCAGCACGAACATCACGAAGCAGATCGGAATGGCCATGATCATCCACTGCGCGAAGCTGATTCGCTCACCGGTGGCTTCTTCGATCAGACCGCGGCCGATCAGGTTGGGCGGGCTGCCGACCGGGGTGAGCAGGCCGCCGACGCTGGCGCCGTAGGCCAGCATCAGCATGATGGCCGCGCCGACGCGTAACCGGCGCGGGTCGAAGTCGGGTTCGACGTCGCCGCGTTCCTGCAGCAGCTTGGCGATCACGGCGATGATGCCGATCGCAGTCGGCAGCAGCATCGCGACGGTGGCGGTGTTGGACACGAACGCCGACAGCAGCGCGGTGATGGCGCCGAACGCCAGAATCACGCCGGTGGTCGAGCGGCCGGCGCGCCGCAACGCCAGGATGCGGAACGCGAACCGCTGCGCCACACCGTGTTTGAGCATCGCCTGCGCGAGGATGAACGCGCCGATGAACGTGAAGATCGTCGAGGACCCGAACGGGCCGAGCACGTCGTCGACCGGTGCGACGCCGAGGAAGACCGCGACCGCCACGCCGAGCAGGCCGCCGATCGGAATCGGCACGGCTTCGCTGATCCACAGCGCGATCACGCCGAGCAGCACCGCGGCCAGCATCTGTTGGTTGCGCGGGATATCGATCGGCAGCACGAGGAACACCACCGTCAGCAGCGGCGCGAGGAACAGGCCGATGGTGCGACGGCCCTTTTCGAAGCGTTCCTCTTTGGGCGTCAGCTTCTGTTCGCCGAGGCTGCGGTAGGTGGCGGTGCCGAGTAGGGCCTTGTCGACGTCGGTCGGCGTGACGTGGTTTTGCGTGGCCATGGCGTGCTCCGTCCGCCGTACGGTTTTTGTGGAACGGGGAATGCCTGTTTCGGATGCCGGCTAAACACCCTGCGCATTCCCCGCCGAACGTGGATTACCCGCACGCCTCCGCGCGGTTTGGCGTGACACGACCCCACACTCGGCGGCCAGGAGCGGGGCTGGATGGCGGCCAGGAGCGGGGCTGGGTGGCGGCCAGGAGCGGGGCTGGGTGGCGGCCAGCCGCGCTAGTAAACACATCATGATGCAATGATGCGATGATGCTAAGATGTGGCATGCGTACCACCATCGATCTCCCCCCTGATCTGCATCAACAGGCGCTGGCGATCGCCCGGGACACCCGGCGGACTCTGAGCGAGACCGTCGCGGATCTCATGCGCCGCGGTTTGCGCGCGAGCAGCTCCTCTGCTCTTTCCGTAGATCCCCGAACGGGATTACCTCTGGTGAGCGTCGGGACAGTAGTGACATCCGAGGATGTGCGATCGCTGGAGGATGAGGAGTGACGACGCTGCTCGACGCGAACGTCTTGATCGCGTTGGTCGTCCCCGAGCATGTGCATCACGACGCCGCCGCGGAATGGTTGTCGGCGTGCGAGACCGCGTTCGCCACATGTCCGATCACGCAGGGGAGCGTTGTCCGGTTCCTGCTCCGCTCTGGCCAATCTGCGGAGGTTGCGCGCGATGTCATCAACGCCTTCGCGGGCGCCCCCCGACACGAATTCTGGTTTGACAGCATCTCTTTCGCCGATGTTGATCTCAACGGCGTGGTTGGGCATCGGCAGGCGACGGACGCCTACCTTGCCCAACTCGCGCGAATTCACGACGGGCAGTTCGCGACGTTGGACAGCGGACTGGCGCACCTGCACAGCGATGTCGCGGTGCTCATCCCCGCCTAATGCCCAGCCGCCGAGTGTGGGGTCGCGTCACGCCAAACCGCGCGAAGGCGTGCGGGTAACCCACGTTCGGCGGAAAAGGCGCGCTAGGGGTTATGACAGGCGGCGGGCCAGGCCTGAGGCGCGCACCGCCCGCCGCTCGATCGCCGCGCGCACCGACGCCTCCGGTCCGACCACCCGCACCCGCGTCTTGGCCCGCGTCACCGCGGTATAGAACAGCTCGCGGGTCAACAGCCGCGAGTCCTCCGGCGGCAACAGCACCGTCACCTCGTCGGCCTGGCTGCCTTGGGACTTGTGGATCGTCATCGCGTGCATGGTGTCGACGTCGGCCAGCCGGCTGGTCGCGAACTCGACGCGCGACGTGCCCGCGATCACCGCCCGCAACACCCCATCACGCTGCACGGTGACGCCCGTATCGCCGTTGTACAGCCCCAGCCCGTAGTCGTTGGCCGTCACCAGCACCGGGCGCCCGACATACCAGTCCGACCAGATCGGCTCGCCGGTGCGCTCGGCCAGCCAGCGCTCGACCTGATGGTTCCAATACCGCACCCCGTATGGGCCGCGCCGATGCGCGCAGAGCAGCCGGTGCTCGTTGATCGTCGCCAACGCGGCGGTGTCGTCGCCGAGCAGCGCGGCCTGGCGAAGCGTTACCGCCCACGGCACCAACACCTTCCGCAAATGCTCGGCGGGTTCGGCGGTATCGGCCCACTCGATGTGGTCGTCGCCTTCGCGCAACACGTCGACGGCGGCGTCGGCGTCACCGGTGCGGATCGCCGACGCCAGCGCGCCGATCGACTTGCCGAACCGGTGCGACGTCTTGAGCTCCGCGATCCGCGTGCCGCCCAGCCCGTCGACCAGGTCGGCCAGCACCGCGCCGGCCTCCACCGACGCCAGCTGGTCCGGATCGCCGACCAGGATCAGTCGCGCATCCGGGCGCACCGCCTCCAGCAGCCGCGCCATCATCGTCAACGACACCATCGACGTCTCGTCGACGACGATCACGTCGTGCGGCAACCGATTTGCCCGGTTGTGCCGAAACCGCGCCGACGTGTCCGGCCGGGTACCCAACAGCCGGTGCAAGGTCGTGGCCTGCAGACCCGCCAACGCGGAACGATCGGCTTCCGACAGCTTGTCGACCTCGGTCTGCACCGCCTCCTGCAGCCGCGCGGCCGCCTTACCCGTCGGCGCCGCCAACGCGATCCGCAACCTGCTGCCGCCGGCCAACAACGCCAGCAGTCGCGCCACCGTCGTCGTCTTACCCGTGCCGGGTCCGCCGGTCAGCACCGTCAACCCCTGCGACAGCGCCACTTCCGCCGCGGCGCGCTGCTCCTCGAACCCGGCCGGAAACAGCCGATCGGCGGCGGCGGATGTTCGGGTCGGCTGAGCCGACAGCATCGCCAGGATGTCCTCGCAGACCTGTTGCTCCTCGCGCCAGTACCTGTCGAGGTAGAGCAGGTCGCCGTCGATGCGCAGCGCCACCCCGGTCAACGGGCTGGCCCGCACCGCGGCCGCCAGACCCGAAACCTCGACCTGCGCTTCGGCCGACGCCACGTCCAGGCACACCGACCCACCCCGCAGCGCGCGCACCAGCAGCGCGACCGCCAACGCCACCCGCTCGTCGGACTCGCCGGCCAGCGTCGTCAGCCGTTGTGCCACATGCACATCCGCGGACTCGATCAGCTCGGCGTCGGTGAACGTGCGCAGCAGACCGGTCGCGCCGACGGCGCGTCGCCACTCCACACCCGTCATGCCAACAGCTCCGAGACCTCGACCGTCAACGCCGCGGGAAGCTGCCAGCTGAACACCCCCGCCGGATGCCCGTCGACCACCGGCGTCGACGGCCCGCACATCCCCCGCAGAAACAGATACAGCACCCCGCCCAGATGGCGCTGCGGGTCATAGCCGGCCAACCGCCACCGCAGAAACCGGTGCAGCACAACGCTGTACAGCAGCGCCTGCAGCGGATAGTCCGAATGCAGCATCGCCTCCACCAGCCGCGGCTGCCCGTAGTCGGCGGCGGTCAACGGCCGCGTCGGATCACCGAGCCAGTTCGTCTTGTAGTCGACCACCAGGTACCGGTCGTCGATGCGCAGCACTGCATCCACCGACCCCGACAGGTACCCGTGCAACGGCTGCCCGCCCAGCGCCGCGCCGGTCAGCCGCTCCGCATACGACGCCAGCGGATCGTCGGCGGGCAGGTGCCGGCGCAACAGCTCGCCGACCGCGCGAAGACGACCCCCGCCGAGCGGAAACTCGAAGTCCATCTCCCGCATCCGATCGGCCAGCCCGATCTGGCGCAACGTCGTTCCCGGCGCCAACGGGCCCAGCGGTGTGTCGTGCAGCGGCACCATCGCCGCCGCGAGGTCTTCGGCCGCGACGTCGACGGGCCACCACACCGAGTGCTCGACGATGCGGGCCCGCAGTTCGGCGGCCAGATCGGGCGCCAGCGGGTCGGCGTCCTCGAGCACCGCGTGCACCAGCGTGCCGAACTTCGCACCGGCCGGCAGATCGGCCATCGGTGACGGCACATCGGAGCCGACCGGCGAAGACGTCAGCGGGATCTCGGCCACCTCGTCGTCGAGCTCGGCGACCTCCGGCTCGCTGCTCACCGGGGTGGCTTCCGCGGCGCGGATCAATCCCGAGTACGACGTGCGTCGCCAGGAGGTGTCGATCGAGCGGTGAAAGTGCCTGGCCGCCAACGTCTTCGGTACCGCTGCCCCGGGCAGCTCGGGAACCGGGCGCAGCACCGACTCCTCGACCACCGGCCCGCCCGCGACCTCCCACTGCTTGAACTGCGCCCACGCGTCGTCGTCGGAGATCTTGTCCGGTGCGCAGCGGTCGGGCACCGCGGATTCGCCGGGACGACGGCCCCGCAGCAGCCGCGACAGCCCACCGTTGGGTTCGTCGTAGGCCGGCGCCCACCACGCGACCACCTGAGCCTGCGCCCGCGTCATCGCCACGTACGTCAGCCGGCTGTCGTCGCTGGCGTCCTCGGCACGTCCGAGTTTGGCGACGGCGGCGTAGTCGGGGCTGTCGCTGCCGCCGACGTGCAAACAGCGGGTGTCCCCGTCGTGAAACAACACCAGTTCGCGGGTCTGCACGTTGCGGTTGAACGCGAACGGCAGGTACACCACCGGAAACTGCAGCCCCTTGGCCACCCACACCGTCATGATCTGCACGGCGGCCGCGTCGTGGTCGAGGCGCCGGGACCGCTCGACCGCGCCGCTGCGCTCGTCGCGTTGGGCGCGTAGCCAGTCGCGCAGGGCGGGCAGGCTGAAGTGCTCGCGGTGCGCGGCCTCCTGCAGCAGCTGGGTCAGGTGGGCCAGGTCGGTCATCAGCCGCTCACCGCCTTGCCACGACAGCACCCGGTCGCTCATCTCGTTCAGCTGTGCGGCCTCGAAGATCGCCGCGACGCCGCGCTCGCGGGCGTGACCGGCCCACTCGCGCAATGTGTCTGCGACGGTGTCGGTCAGCGCGTCGCCGCCGTGCACCAGGTCCTCGGCGGTGTGACCGAAGAACATCGTCGACGCGGCCGCCCGCACCATGCCGGGGCGGTGCGGCTGATCGAACGCCTCCAGCAGGCACAGCCAGTCCTCGGCGGCCTCCGACCGGAAGATATCGGAGTCGCCGGTGTACACCGCGGGAATGTCGTGCTCGCACAGCGCCTGATAGCAGGCGCGCGCATCCTTGTGGCTCTCCACGATCACCGCGATATCACCCGCCCCGAGCGGCTTGCCGTCGAAAGTGGCGCCGCCGGTGAGCAGTTCGCCGATGTCGGCAGCGAGGTCAAGGGGGATGTGCTCGCGCAGTTCGGCGATCGGCACCACCTGGGTTCCGCGGCGCCCGAAACTCTCGCGCCGCACCACCCGCAGCCGCAACGGGGCGCCGGCCCCGGTCAGCCGTGAGCCCGCATGGTGCGCGTCGACCCGGTGGACGACGATCCGCGGATCGCCGAGTTCGGCGCCCTCGAGGACGGTTTGCAGCCGGCCGACCAGCGCACCGTCGCTGCGCCAGTTCTTGTCGAGTGTCATCCGCGTACCCGCGGTCTCGGCGGCCTTGAGATAGGTGACGATGTCGCCGCCGCGGAACGCGTAGATGGCCTGTTTCGGGTCGCCGATCAGGATCAGCGTGGACCGTCCGGAGAACGCCCGGTCGATCACCTGCCATTGCACCGGGTCGGTGTCCTGGAACTCGTCGACCATCACGATCGGCCAGCGCTGGTGCATCCGCAGCTGGGCCGGGGAGTCCTCGGCGGCCAACGCGTCGGCCAGTCGGCTCAGCAGGTCGTCGTAGCCGAGGATGCGGCGCCGCCGCTTCCGGATATCCAGTTCGGCGAGAACGTCTTTGGCGAACTGGACACAGACCGCCGCGCGCGAGTCGGGTTCGGGATCGAGCGGGCGCAGTTCGGTCGCCGGTTTGTTGACCACTTCACGGGCCAGCGTCAGCGCGTCGTCGTACTCCAGCAGCGGAGCCTCGCGCTCACGGCCGAAGTGGCGCAGGTACAGATCGTCGACGATCTCGGTGGTCAACTCGTCGAGGCTCTCCACCAGCTCGACCCCGGCGTCGGTGTCACCGGCCACCCCCAGCGACCGCAGCACGGTCTGGCAGAACTGGTGCGTGGTCGCAATCGTCGCGGCATCGAAGCCGGCCAACGCATCCCGCAACCGCTGCCGACGGTGTGCGTATTCGTCCGCGCCGCAGTCGAGCAGATGCGTGACGACCTGGTTGTCCTCGGCGAGCGCCGGGTCGTCGAAAGCCGCCACCGCGTCGACGATTTGGCGCCGGACCCGGTCGCGCAGCTCCTGGGTGGCGGCCCGGCCGAACGTGATCAGCAGCATCTGGTCCAGCGTCGCCACCCCTTCGGCGACATAGCGGGTGACCAGTCCGGCCAGCGTGAACGTCTTACCCGTGCCCGCGCTGGCCTCCAGCACCGTGGTTGACCGGTCGGCGGGCAACGGGCCCAGCAGATTAAAGCGCCGCATGGTCATTGCAGCGCTCGCAGCATCGGCAGCCACAACCGGCACGCGTAGGTGTCCAGGCCGCGGTCGATGAGATCCTTCAGCCAGGCGTTCTTGCCGAACGCCCGTTGGTATGCGGGCTCGGCGTCCTCGCCGGGGTAACGGTCGGAGCGCCACCGGTAGCCGGCGCGGCGTTCCGGTTCGCCGTGGCCGTGGACGGCTTCGGCCCAGGCGAACGACGTCTTCACCGGCAGCGGCAACGGTGCCCGCCTGCCCTCGTCGTACATCGCCACCAGATCGGCCAACAGCTCCACCGGCGACGACTCCGGGCGCCCCATCACCTCGACACGCGGGGTGGTGCCGCGCGGGGGCCTGCCGACCGAGACCGCGGTCCAGTTCCGCGACGGCGCGTGAGCGAGCAACGCCAACAACCGGATCCACGGCTGCAGCAGATGCCGACCGTCGAGCTTTGAGTACGTCGCCGACACCAGCTGATCGCCGTAGATGGGCGCCACCGTGCCGGTGAGCCGGCGCCCGCCGCCGATGTCGACGTCGACGTCGACCGCGCGTGGTTCGGCGCTGCGGTATGGGCGGGTGGTTTCGGCGATCAGCCCCGACTGCTCACAGATCTTATTGGCGGTGCGCCAACCTAATTGGCCCGGCGGCAAGGTGCCGCGCCGCCATTCGAGGTCTTTGGCTTCTTTCGGCTGCATGCCGCGCAGCATGTCGTGCAGCATCCGGTCGCCGACCGTCCACTCCTCGAGCGCGTCGATGTCGACGGGCATCGCATCCTCGACCCCGTCGACCTCCCACGGCAGCGTGTATTCCAGCGCGCGGAAGAAGCCCTTCACCGGGTCGCGGAAGAAGCCGAGCAGGTCTGCCAGCGCGACGTCGTCGGGTGGGGGAGCGGGCAGCGGTCCGGAGATGAACGGCGGTCGCTCGGCTCGCTCACCGGTCCGGGCGTGGGCGGCCCGCATGACCGTGGGATCGAACGTGAACGAGTGCTCCGGGACCAGCTTGCCGGGGACGACGTTGCGGGTGTCGAAGGGCTGCAACGGATGTTCGACGACGACGGCTTTACGCACGGGGCGCTCGGTGGTGTGGTCGAGGGTGTCGAGCAGTTCGGCCAGCGGCACCGCGGGCGGGCGCTCCTGGCCGGAGTATTCGTTGGCGCCGGTGTAGGTGATCACCAGCGTCTCGGTGGCCGCGCCGATCGCGTCGAGCAGCAGTTGGCGGTCCTCCGAACGGATGTCGCGTTCACCGGTCATCGGGTCGCGGGCCAGCGCGTCGTCGCCGTCGATGATGCCGCGGCGCGGAAACACGCCGTCGTCCAGGCCGACCAGACACACCACCCGGTGCGGCACCGAGCGCATCGGCACCATCGTGCACACGGTCAAGGTTCCGGTGCGGAAGTTGGCCCGGGTCGGCCGGCCGGCCAAATGGCGCTGCAGCAGCGCGCGGATGTCGGGTAGCCGCAGCATCGTCTCCGCGCGGGATCCGGCGCTTTCGAGCACGTCGCCGAACTCGCGCTGCAGCTGGCTGATCTGCCAGGCGTCGTCGTCGCCGACATCGGTGAGCAGCTCGATACCGTCGGCCAGCGCGCTCAGCCAGTCTCCCAACGGCCGTGCGCCGGTGAGGGATTCGACGACGCGCTGGAGCCGGTCGACGTATTCGGCCAACTGCCCGGCCAGCTCGACACGGTTGCTGCTGACGTCGTCGAGCGGCAGCGTGGTGTCGATCCAGGCGTGCGAGTCATCGGACATCGCCACCCCGGCGAGCACCCGGTCGATGCCGAAACGCCATGTGTTCTGCACGAAGTCGACGCCGAACGGCAGCCGATGCGCCTGGTCGAAACCCCACCGGATGTTGGCCTGGCGCACCCAGCGGGTGATGTCCTCGAGGGCGTCGTCAGTGAAGCCGAACCGGGCCCGCACCGGCGCGGCGTGCGCGAGGTTGAGCACCTCGCTGGACGTGGCCCGGCCCCCGGCGAGCGCCAGCAGCTGCGACGCGACGCCGAGCAGCGGGTTGGTCTGGGTGAGCGCACGGTCGGCGAGCTTGACCCGCAGCTGATGGGCCGGGTGCACGCCCTTGATCATGTCGCCGAGGCCGAACCCGGCGACGATCAGCGGTGCGTAGGTCTCGATATCTGGGCACATCACGAGGATGTCGCGCGGCTCCAGCGTCGGATCGTCGGCGAGCAGGCCGAGCAGCACCTCGCGCAGCACGTCGATCTGGCGGGCCGGGCCGTGGCAGCTGTGCACCTGCACCGAGCGGTCAGATGCGTTGTGTACCCGGCCTTTCGGGCGCAGCGCGTTGGCGGTGATGTCGGCCTGCAGCCAGCCCAACAGGGTGGCGGGGCGCTCGGGGCCGGGCAGGTATTCGTCGGTGTGGGCGTCGGCGGGCAGGCCGCGTTGCAGCTCGCGCAGGTCGCGGCCGAGGGTGGCCAGCAGCGGATGGTCGACGTCGCGGTGGCTGGTGTCTTTGCTCCGGGGCACCTGCCCGTGCACGCCGCGCAGATTCGACCACAGCCGGTCGCTGGGATGCGGCAGCCACAGGTGAAGGTCGTGGTGGGTGGACAGCGCACGCAGCAGCTCGATCTCGGTGCTGGGCAGCCGGGTGTGGCCGAACAACGAGATCCGCGGCGGCAGATCGGTAGCGGACTCCTCTAGCATCGCAACGGTTTTGGCGTGCCGGACATGGGGTGGGTCGGCGGCGATCTGATCCAGCAGCGCCCGCCACAGCGGCGGCTGCCACCGCAGATCCTCGGCGACATCACCGTCGTCACCGTTTTCCCAGTCGATCAGCAGCTGCGGGCGTTGCCGGGCATAGGAGGCGAACAGGCCCGCGAGTCGGCGCGCCACCGCGTAGCGCCGGCCCTGCCGCAGCTCCTTTTCCTCACCGGTTTCGAAGTGGCCGAGGTGGGTGGCCAGCGGCTTGCACCAGGTCTCGGTGCAGCTGGCGTCGATCACCTCCAGCAGCGGCCACACCATCGCGTCGGGCGCCCACGGGTCGTCGGCGTCGTTCAGGCCGAGCAGTTCCGCGATCAGCGAGCGCGGGTTGCGAAACGCGATGCCCGCACAGACGCCGTCGTCGCCGGCACCGCGGCCCAGCACATGCGAGAGCCGCTGGCTGAGCCACCGCTCGATACCCTTGGCGGGCACGATGACCAGCTCCTCGGCGAACGGGTCGGCCAGCGGATCCGACAACAGCGCACCGAGGCCGTCCGCGAGCAGGTCGGTGCGTTCCGCCCGATGGATATGCAGAGCCATCGATGCCACCCTAGGACGCCGCCCGCGCGGATACGCTCGGACAGGTGAAAGCCGTCGTCTGCACCAACGCGAACCTGCACGTGGTCGAGCAACCCACCCGGATCCCGGCCACCGGCCAACTGCTTGTCGACGTGCACCGCTGCGGGATCTGCGGCTCCGACCTGCACGCCCGCCACCACATGGACGAGCTCGCCGACGTGATGGCCGAAACCGGCTACGACGAGTTCATGCGCTCCGACCAGCAGGTGGTGTTCGGACACGAATTCTGCGGCACCGTGCTCGACCACGGGCCGCGCACCCGCAAGGCGCCCAAACCCGGCACGACCGTGGTCGCGATGCCGCTGTTGCGCCGCGGCAAGGACGTGCACGGCATCGGTTTGACGGCCAAGGCGCCCGGCGCCTACGCCGAACAGCTGCTCGTCGAACAGGCGCTGACGTTCCCGGTGCCCAACGGACTGGCGCCGGAGATCGCCGCGCTGACCGAACCGATGGCGGTCGGTTGGCACGCGGTACAGCGCGGCGAAGTAGGCAAGGGGCAGGTGGCCTTTGTCATCGGCTGCGGGCCCATCGGGCTGGCGGTGATCCTGGCGCTGAAGGCCAAGGGCGTGCGCACCGTGGTCGCCAGCGACTTCTCGGCGGGACGACGGGCGCTGGCCACCCGCTGCGGCGCCGACGTCGTCGTGGATCCGGCGGCCGAGTCGCCGTTCGGAGGTGAGCACGGGTTCCTCGAATCGTTCACCGACGCAGGGGATCTGGCGTTGAGCACGATCGAGAAGATCCACAAGCTGCGGCTGCCATGGTGGCATGTCTGGCGCGCCGCCGACGCGGCCGGGGCGACGACGCCGAAACACCCGGTGATCTTCGAATGCGTTGGGGTGCCGGGCATTATCGAGTCCATCATCACCAGCGCGCCGGTGTTCTCCCGGGTGGTGGTGGTCGGGGTGTGTATGGGTGCCGACCGCATTCGGCCGTCGATGGCGATCAACAAGGAGATCGACCTGCGGTTCGTGCTCGGTTACACGCCGCTGGAATTCCGGGACACGCTGTATCTGCTCGCCGACGGCAAGATCGACGCCGGGCCGCTGATCACCGGAACCGTCGGGCTGGCGGGTGTCGAGGCGGCGTTCGACGCGCTCGGGGACCCCGAGGCGCACGCCAAGATCTTGATCGATCCCAGGAGCGACGCGGAGGCGCCGTAGCTGGGCGGCGCGCGGCTCTGGCTCCCGGACCCCGTGGCTCTCTAGGGTCGGTAGCCCGAGTGCCAAGCTATGAGCGAATAATTCGCGGAAGTTACGCGTGCGGTAGTAGTTGAGCGAAAAATTCGCGCGTAGCTTGGCACTCGGGTGGGTGCAGGGAGAGCGGCGCGACAGGGTGGTGTATGGCACGCACAAACGTCGATCTCGACGATGAACTGGTCGCCGAGGTGATGCGCCGCTTCGGCGTTACCAGCAAGAAAGACGCCGTCGATCTGGCGTTGCGACGGCTGGTCGGCGCCCCGCTCGACAAGGAGTTCCTCCTCGGGCTGGAAGGCATCGGACCGGACGGCGACCTCGACGAGTTGCGACGCGAACAGCCCGACGAGTTGTCGTGATCCTGATCGAAGTCCGGCGCTTGCTTTCCGAGGAGTCGTTGCGATAACTCAACCCTGTGCGACCGAGTTCCGCGAGGAGACGTTGATCTCGGGCTCACCGAAGTGGTAGATGACGCCGTTGTCGAACCCGGACACCGTGATCGCGTCGGCGCTGTCGAGGGTCACCTGGTTCTCGACGCCCGACACGATGACCGACGCGCAGTGCCCGGTGATCGTGACGGTGTTGTTGACGCCGCTGACGTTGATCTCGCTGTCGTCACACTCGACGGTCTTGATGCCGTCCACACCGGCCACGCTCAACCGACCGCCCGGCGGCGCCGTCACCACCGAGTCGTTGCCGGGCAGCATCGGCTCGATGGCCGGGAAGTCGACCTCGGGCATCTCCGGCGGAGCCTGCACCGGGTCCAACAACCCGCCCCCGCCGGCCACCCCGGCCGTCGTCTGAGTGCTCATGTTCCACACGATCGCCCCGACCACACCGAACACCGCCACCACAGCCACCGCCATCACCCCGAAGATCAGCCCGACCGGCACACGCTTGTGTGGCTGCGGCGGGTACGGCACCCCGTACGGCGCCGCATACGGGTCCGCATACACCGGCGGCGGCAGCTGCGACGGTGGCAACGGCTGGGTCGCGCCCAGCTCGACGGCCCCCGACCCGGCCCGCATCTGCTCGAGCTGCCGGATGCGCTCCTCGGGGTCGTCCTGCGGGTTCATGGGCGGATTTTGGCACACTCGAGGCCCCCGCGTGCCGCGCGCCGCAAATGGGTATCAACACGGAGTGGTGGCAGCAGGTTTCATCGCCGTCGGCAGCGGCCCGGCCGGGGTGAGCGCCGCGGAGACGTTCCGCGCCAAACACCGCGACATCCCCGTGCGCATCCTGACCGACGACCCGGCGCTGCCCTACGCCAAACCCCCGCTGAGCAAGGGCTATCTGTGCGGCCGCGAAGACAAACACGACCTGCACAGCGCCGCCTGGTTCACCCGCAACCGCATCGACCTGATCCGCGGCGTCACCGTCGCCGCCATCGACGTCGACCGCCAGCAGGTCATCACCAAAGGCGGCAGCCGCTACCCCTACTGGCACCTCGTCATCGCGTCGGGCGCCACCGCGGTGCGCCCCGACATCCCCGGCGCCGAGACCGCGCTGACGCTGCGGACCTTCGCCGACGCGGTCGCGCTGAAGATGGCCGCCCGCTACGCCGACACCGCCGTCGTGATCGGCGCCGGGCTGATCGGCTGCGAGGCCGCCGCCTGCCTGGCCGAGCAGGGCGTGGCGACCACCTTGGTCGCCGTCGAACCCGTTCCGCTGCACCGCCGCTTCGGGCTGGAGGCCGGCGAGCGGGTGGCAAAGATCCTGTCCGACAACGACGTCCGCTTCGCCGGCGACACCACCGTGATCGGCATCGACGACACCGGAGTGCTGCTGGGCACCGGTGAGGGCATCGACGCCGACGTCGTCGTGACGGCCACCGGCGTGCGGCCCGACGTCACGCTGGCCCGCGCGGCCGGGCTGGAGATCCGCGACGGACGCATCGTCGTCGACGAGCACATGCGCACCTCCGCGCGCAACGTCTACGCCGCCGGTGACGTCGCGCTGGCCCGAAACGTCGCCGCAGGCAAGCACATCCCCGCCGAGCACTGGCGCGACGCCGCACAACAGGGCTACATCGCCGGGCTCACCGCGGCCGGCTACGAGGCCTCCTGGGACAAGATGCCCCAATACTCCTGCGTCATCGGTGATTACGTGTTCACGTACCGCGGCTGGGGCACCGGCTACGACACCAGCAGCCTCGTCGACCACCACGACGGCTTCACCGTCCAATACGAGGCCGACGGCAAGCAAGTCGGTGTGCTCACAGCCAGTCGCGGCGTTTGAAGCTCACATAGAGAATGATCACCAGCAGCACGATGATCACGCTGCTCGTCAGAAAGCCGGCCACGGTGTCGATGCCGGGATACGTCACGTTCTGCCCGTAGAACCCGGTGATCGCCGTCGGCACCGCGATGATCGCCGCCCAGCCGGTGAGCTTCTTCATCACCGTGTTCAGCCGCGCGTCCTGCAGCGACAGGTTGGTCTCGAACACCGTGGTGATCATGTCGCGCAACGACTCTGTCCACTCCGAGACCCGCAGCACGTGGTCGTAGAGGTCGGCGTAGAGCGGGTCGAGCTCGGGTGCGGTCTTCGCGTCGAGCCGACGGTGCTGGACCGAGTTGACCACCTCGCGCACCGGCAGCACCACCCGTCGCAGCTTCACCAGGTCCTTGCGTAGCTGAAAGGTCTTTCGCTGCAACGCATCCCGCGGCCGGTCGGCGAACAGCTCGTCCTCGATCTCCTCGATCGCGTCGTCGAGCACCTGTACCGCATCGAAGTGCCCGTCGACCACGACGTCGAGCAGCCCGTGCACCAGCGCGCCCACGCCGTACTCCTGGCCGCCCAGCTCGTCGAAACGCTCTGACACCGCGTCCATCTCGAAGTGCGGGGACAGCCGCACCGTGATCAGCCCGCGCGGCAGCACGAACGCGGAGATGCGGTGGGTCTGGATCGTCGACTCGTCGACCGAGACGGCGTACACGGTGAAGAACGTGTGCGTGTGGTAGGCGACGGCTTTGGTGCGTTCGGCCTCGGCGATCGCGTCCTCGACCGCCCATACGTTGAGCCCGATCTCGTCGGCCAGCTCCTTGAACGTCTCGTGGTCGGGGTCGTAGATGTCGCACCACACCAGCGCGTCGTCCTCGGCCAGATAGTCCGAGATCGATGCGAAGTCGAAGTCGTCCTGCGGCTTACCGCCGCGCCACACCCGCCCCCGGACCTTCTTCACGGCGGCCTAGCCGAGACTGAATTCGCTTGCCAGACCGTCGATTCCAGCGCGTATCGCGGCCAGCGCCGAATCGCGCGCCTTCATCTTGGTGGCCAGGTGCGCGCCGGCGTGAATCCCCGACGCCGCCTCGGCGGCCACCTCCTGCGCCCGGGTCAGCACCCGGTCGGCGTCGACGACCTCGTCAAGCCAGCCGCCCGTGAGCGCCTCGTCGCCGGCGAACGTCGCGGCCATCGACGCGCCGCGCTGAAAAGCCGCGGGGGTCAACCGCATCCGCATGATCTCCAGCGCCGCGACCGGAATCGTCATGCCGATCGCCACCTCGATCGCCTGGCACTTCGACTTCGGTTGGCCCACCCGGTGATCGCCGGACAGCAGCAGAAACGATCCCATCGCGATCGCCGGGCCCGTCGCGGCCATGATGACCGGCTTCGGAAACGTCAGGCACCGCACGGCCAGCTCGAAGCCGCCGGTCAACATCGCCAGCCCGGCCTTCGCGTCGCCGGACTGAAACACCGTGAGGTCGAAGCCGCCGCTGAACACCCGCTGGTTGCCCGCCAGCACCACGACCTTGGCGTTGTCCTTCTCGGCGCGGTCCAACGCGTCGTTTATGGCCGCCTGCATCGCCGGGCCGAGCACGTTGACCTTGCCGTCGTCCATCGTGATGGTCGCGACGGATTCGGTCAGGTCGTAGCCAACGGCGCTGGTCATCGGTTCTCCTTCAAGCGGGGTCCGAGAGGATGCTAGCGCCCTGCGCCAGAACTAGGACACGAGCTTGTCGAGCGAGACCAGTCGTTCCCCGCGGGCCAGCCACTCCGGATCCGCCCACGTCACCCGCGCGGGCAGGCGCCGCCAGTACTCCGGATGCTCGCGCAGGTAGACGTCGACGCTGGAGTGCACCGCCGCACCCTCGGGCAGCCGGCGCATCGCCAGCCGGTGCGGGCCGCCGGCCACCGCGTCGCACTCGCTGGGCGCGGGCACCGCATACCGCAGCCGCGCCGACACCTGCAGCCCCGCCCGCAGCGCCCCGTCGAGCATCCAGTCCAACGTGATCGCGGCCAACGACCGGCACCCGCCCGGCTCACCGGTGATGTCGCCGTGCGTGCCGCGGAACCAGACCTCCTCGACGCGCTCGGACGCCGACCCGACCAGTCGCTGACCGGCCAACCCGTCCACCGCGACGGCGTGGCGGCCGTGCACGACGTTGCGCAGCGGCGCGGGTGTCGTGCGCCGGGTGAACCCCGGAACCTTCAACGTGTCCCACAGCCCCAGAAACCACACCGGCACGGCGTGCTGCGAGGACAACCCGGCCGCGACGCGCGCCACCCGCTGCCAGTCCTGCGCCGTGCGGTCGGTGCGCGGCGCGGCATACGCGTCGAGCACGTAGTCCATCAGATCCGGAAGCACCCCGACGGTGCCGAGCAGCCGGGTCAGCGTCTGCGCGCAGTAGGCGTCGCGGCCGGATCCGAACACGAAGATGCGGTCCCCGGGTTCCCAGCAGTCGACCAGGAAGCGGTAGGCCTGCGCGACGGCGGCCCTGGCGTCGTCGGCGGCTGCCGCGCGCCGGTGCAGCCGGTGCGGCGCCGACGCGCCCGATTGGTGCCAGCTCAGTTGCTCTTTTCCCTCGACAAGCAAATTCAGCAAGCACTGCAGGTTGGTGGCATCCGGGCCCGCCGGATCGCCGCTGAAGCGGTCGAAACACAACACGAGCTTCTTCACGAGGCCCCCCACGGCTCGGATTGACGCGCTCGTCTCAGTGTGCCCGGCAAAGCAGGCGATGTCTATGCGCGGTTCGCTAGACCTGCCGTTACGACAGCGCCAGCTCGACGCCCGCGCTGACCGAGTCGGCGCGCAGTTCAACGGTGCCCGGCACGGTGCCCGCCGGGACCGTGAATGCCAGCGCGACGTCGGCCTTGTCGCCCGGCGCCAGCTCGGCGACGCCACCGCCGAGCGCGGAGGTCGCCGCGTCGTCGATGCGGTAGACGGCGCCGTCGGCCTTTAGGGTCTGGTAGGTGCCGAGGAACGTGGCCGGTGCGTCGCCGACGTTGGTGACCGTCAGGTTGACGACGACCTGCTCGCCCGCCGCATCGGCCTCATAGCCGCGCACGATGAACGACATCGGGCCGTCGACGCCGGCGTCGACCGGGGATGCCTTCGGCGGGGCGACCCAACCGCTGGTCGCGATTGGCCTTGCCGCCGTTTCGGTTTCGGCGTCATCGGCCGCGACGAACGCCGTCTCGTTGATGAACAACCCGTAGACGACGACGAGCACCAACGCGGCCAGCAGCGCCGAGCACGCGGCGGCGTAGGACAGGACGAGCCGTCGGACGTCGTCTGTGGGCGGGGCTGTGGTCATCGCGCCGGATCAGCCGCCCATCAGCGTTCGCCACTGGTCGAGGGTGCTCACCCGGTACACGTAGTTGGTCTGGCGCACCTCCGACAGCGCCGCGCTGGGCTCCGCGGAGTACCAGTGCCCGGGGAACACCGTCGGATCCCCGGACAGCTTGGCCAGCGCCTGCAGGCTGCGGAACATGTCGTCGATGTTGCCGCCGGGGAAGTCGGTGCGTCCGCAGCCCTCGAGGAACAGGGTGTCCCCGGCGACCAGGCGTCCGTCGAGCAAAAAGCACTGGCTGCCCGGGGTGTGGCCGGGGGTGTGCAACAGCTCGATGTCGAGGTCGCCGACCTTGACCACATCGCCGTGCTGGTGTTCGGTGAGCTCGCTGCGCGCGATCCCGGTGACCTTCGAAACCCAGTCGGCCTCAAGGCTGTTGACGTGGACCGGCACGCTGACCCGCTCGAGCAGCTCGGCCAGGCCGCTGAGCTGAAAACCCATCATCGACCCGCCGACGTGGTCGGGGTGGTGGTGGGTGACGAGCACCCCGGACAGGTGCATGCCGTCGGCCTCCAGCGCGTCGACCAGATCGCCGGCGGCATACGCCGGGTCGACCACGACGGTGTCGCCGGTCTGGCGGTCGCCGATCAGGTAGGCGAAGTTGCGCATCTGCTGCGCCATCATGTCGCCGGCAGCGAAGTCGCGACCCGACAACAGCTGGCGGAAGTAGAGGCGGTCAGAGTTAGCCATGGGGTCAGGGTATCGGCGGGTCAATCGTCGTTGCGCAGCCGGACCATCCGAATCGTGCTGCTCTCGTCGAGTTCGGCGATGTCGCCGCGGGAGCGCAGGAAGTCGCTGAACGAGCGAAAGCCCAGCGACCGCTCCGAGAACGACGGGTCCATCCGCTTCATCTGCGCCTTGACCGCCGAGTTGTGCAGCCAGTCGGCGTCGTCCTTTTCGTGCCCGATGCGCAGCGCGCGCTCCAGCAGCGCCGTCGCCGCGACCTGCGGGTCGGGGGCCTCGGGCTCCTGGTCGGCGTCGGCCTTGGTGCGTCGCCGCTTGGGCGTCTCCGCCGGCGTGACCGGGGTGACGCCGGGCAGCTGGTCGTAGGAGACGTACTCGTCGCACGCCGCGGTCAGCGAGCGGCTGATCGAGCCGGTGATGCCGATGCCGACGACGTAGCGGCCGAGGCGTTTGCAGCGCTGGGCCAGCGGGATGTAGTCGGAGTCGCCGGCCACGATCACGACGTGGGTCAGGTCGGGCAGCCGGAACATGTCCTCGACGGCGTCGACGGCCAGCCGGATGTCGGCGCCGTTCTTGCCGTAGGCGGCGGCGGGGAACAGCTGGACCAGGTCGACCGCGCGGCCGACGAGCTGGTCCCGGTAATCGGCGTTGACGTCGGCGGACCAGTCGGCGTAGGCCCTGGTCAGCACCAGGGTGCCGAACGAGGAGGCGAAGTCGATGATGGCGCCGACGTCGACGCGGGCCTGGGTGAGCCGGCCGGGGTTCTTGTGGAATCCGGCGGCCTTGTCGCGCTGAAACGAGTTGCGCCCGTGGATCTGGTCGTAGCGCGAGATCACGACGTTGTCGAAGTCGAGGTACACCGCCACGCGCGCGACGTCGGTTTCGGTCACGTGTCCGTCCTATCACCCGGAGCGTGGGCTGCGTGCGGGGACGGCTGCGGTTGGCGGCCTCGGAGCCTCCCGAGCCTCTGGGGTCTCTGGGGGATAGTGCGAAGTGCCAAGCTATGCGCGAATTTTTCGCGCAACTACTACCGCAGCGCGTAACTTGCGCGAGTTTGTCGCTGTGAGCTTGGCATTTAGAGATGTGCCCCCGAACTGGCGAGCCGCCGATCGCCGAGCCGGCTGGCTGCCGTGGTAAGACTAACGGTGATATACTATCGTTAATATCCGTTAACGGGGAAGGCTCGCGGCGATGCCCACGAATAAGCTCGACGAACTTCTGCTGGACCGCTTCAACCTGCGGCGTGCTGACCTGATTGCGGCTCTCGAGACGTTCCCGGCGCACCGGCCGTGGGCGGCCACGCTCACCGACCAAGAGGCTCGGCTTCTCGATGAAACTGGGTTCGGCGAAGATCCCGAAGCATATGCAGCGATCGCAACCGACGTGACCACTCATATGGCCAGGCTGTACAGCACTGCCTATACCGCCGGTGAGGTCAGCCGAGGGTTGGGCGTCAACGATTCCCGCGTGCGACAGCGCCGCCTCGCCCGCACGCTATGGGCGATCAAAGACGGTGGCAGGTGGGTCTATCCCGCGCTTCAGTTCGAGATCATCGACCGCCACGACCCAGTCAAACTCAAACTGGTTCGCGGCCTCGACGAGGTGCTACCCGCACTGCTCTCCAGGGAGTTGCACCCCACAGCGGTAGCCGGCTTTCTCATGACCCCGCAGCATGAATTGCGCATCGATGGTCAACCAAAGTCGGTGCGAGAGTGGCTGTTGCACGGTGAATCTGTTCAGCCCGTGCTCGAACTGATCCAGATCGGTGAGTGGGCGGCGACTTGATCGACGGCCCGATGCTGCCGGACCCTCCGCCGCCGCACGTACTGCGTTCGAGAGGGATCAACGATGACGAGATGCGCGAGATCGCCGTCGATCAGATCTGGTGGCGCGTTCATCGCACCGAGGGCGAGCACGTATTGGCGTGGAACGCACTGCGCACCTTCGGGCCGGTGCTGCGGTTCGATCCCCACCCGAACCCGAAGAAGGAGCATGCGCACCACGGCGTTTGGTACGGAGCATCGTCCCCGTCCGCCGCGCTCGGCGAGGCATACCAAGTGGATCGGACGATCGACCGGGAACGCGGTCGTCCGTATCTGACCGGCTTGTCATTCACCCGCCCACTGCTGGTCCTCGACCTCGCCGCTGACAGCCTGGGAGCGTGGGTCACCCGCGCCGGCGGCACCTTCGCCATCTCCACAGCCCCGCATGCCGTGACCCAGCAGTGGGCCCGCCACATTGCCGAGGCATTTCCCGACCTCGACGGCCTGCGCTACAACAGCCGATTCGCGGGCGACCCATGCCTGGCGCTGTTCATCCCGGCAGCATCGGCGATGCCGGCCCGGCCGAAAATTTCGCTGCCTCTGAGCCATCCCGATTTGGCCGGCCGTATCGCCAGCGCCGCGAAACGGCTCGGCTACGGCGTGGTTTGAAGGGCTGCCGCACGCAGCGGTTTGGCGCGCCAATCGGCGAGGCTGTACCCTCTTTAAGGCCCGCCGCATGGTGCGGCAGCAGGCCCCCTTAGCTCAGTCGGCAGAGCGTTTCCATGGTAAGGAAAAGGTCAACGGTTCGATTCCGTTAGGGGGCTCGGTGGACCGCCCCGGGCGGCGGCGCCGGTAAGGCGGTGTAGCTCAGCTGGTTAGAGCGCACGACTCATAATCGTGAGGTCGGGGGATCGAGTCCCCCCACCGCTACAGAAGCACGACAGACGCGTAGAAGAAGGACGAAGAAGTGGCCTCCAGTACCGACGTACGGCCCAAGATCACCTTGGCCTGCGAGGTGTGCAAGCACCGCAACTACATCACCAAGAAGAACCGCCGCAACGATCCCGACCGGCTCGAGATCAAGAAGTTCTGCCCGAACTGCGGCAAGCACCAGCCGCACAAAGAGTCGCGGTAGGCGCTCAACACCGCTGTGTCTCTGTCGGAACGCATCGTCGGGATGCGCTATCGCTACCCCGACCATTACGTCGTGGGCCGCGAGAAGGTGCGCGAATACGCGACCGCGGTCAAGAACGAAGATCCGGCATTCTTCGACGAGAAGGCTGCCGGCGAGCTGGGCCACGACCGGCTGCCCGCACCGCTGACGTTCACCTCGGTGTTCGGCTACATGGCGCAGACGTCGTTTTTCGAGCACGCCGGCGTCGAGATCAAAGACGCCAAGATCGTGCAGGTCGACCAGGTGCTCAAGTACGTCAGGCCGATCTTCGCCGGGGACAAGCTCTACTGCGACGTGTCCGCGGACTCGGTTCGGCAGGCCCACGGCACCGACATCATCGTGCTCAAGACCGTTGTCACCAACGACAAGGGTGACGTACTGCAGGAGACCTACACGACCCTGGCGGGTCGTTCGGGTGAAGAGGGAGAAGAGGGTTTCAGCGATGCCACTGCGTGAGTTCGATTCGGTGAAGGTAGGTG
Organism: Mycolicibacterium pulveris; assembly: GCA_050205315.1. GTDB lineage: Bacteria > Actinomycetota > Actinomycetes > Mycobacteriales > Mycobacteriaceae > Mycobacterium > Mycobacterium pulveris_A. Next base: position 208,457 of record JBNMRA010000003.1, read on the forward strand.
ATCAGCTTCCCGAGAAAGTGATCCCGCTGACCCGCCAGGACCTGGTGAACTACGCCGGGGTGTCCGGCGACCTCAACCCGATCCACTGGGACGACGACATCGCCAAGCAGGTCGGCCTGGACACCGCCATCGCCCACGGCATGCTGACCATGGGTCTGGGCGGCGGATACGTCACGTCCTGGGTGGGCGACCCGGCCGCGGTCACCGAGTACAACGTGCGCTTCACCGCGGTGGTGCCCGTGCCCAACGACGGCGTCGGCGCCGAGATCGTCTTCAACGGACGCGTGAAATCCGTTGAGCCAGAAACCAAGACCGTCACCATCGCGTTGTCGGCCACCGCCGGGGGCAAGAAGATCTTCGGCCGCGCGATCGCCATCGCGAAGCTGGCCTAGGCCATGGCGCTCAAACTCGATATCCGGGGCATGGTCTGGAAGTACCCCGAACCGTTCGTCGTGGGCCGCGAGCAGATCCGCCAGTACACCAACGCGATCCAGGCCGAGGACCCCCAAAGCCTCGACGTGGCAGCCGCCGAGGCCGCCGGGCACGAGGGCCTGGTCGCGCCGCTGACGTTCATGTCGATCTTCGCGGTGATGATCCAGCGCCACTTCTTCCAGCACAACGACATCGGCTTCGAGACCATGCAGATCGTGCAGGTCGACCAGAAGTTCAAGTTCCACCGGCCGATCAAAGAAGGTGACGCGCTGACCGGCGTGCTGCGCATCGAAAGCGTCGACGAACGCTTCGGCGCCGACATCGTCACGACGCGCAACGTGCTGACCGACCCCGACGGCGAGGTCGTGATGGAGTCCTTCACCACGCTGATGGGCCACGAGGGCGACAACTCGATCTCGGCCGGCTGGGACCCGAAGACCGGGCAGGTGACCCGCAAACCCGTCGTGCACGACCCCGTCGACGTCGACGAGGCGAGGGCGGATTAGTAACTGACACGGGTGGCGCGCTACACTCGTACCTCGGGGTTTTCCCAGTCCAGCGCGCTGTCCATCGGTTTTCGATCAACCGAACGGGGAGCGCGCAAATTGTGTGAGCCCCGGACCGGATGGTTGCCTGCCGTGCCATCCTGAAGGGGCGTAGCTCAACTGGCAGAGCAGCGGTCTCCAAAACCGCAGGTTGCAGGTTCAAGTCCTGTCGCCCCTGCTCAACTGAATACTCGACAAGTGTGGACACTGGAAGGTGACCACACCACACAGACGAAAGGCATGCGGTGAGCGATTCCGAGCCGGCACGCCCTGGTTCGACAGGCGCCGGCAGCAACCCAGGGCCCGACGGCGACGGCCGGACCGCAGTGGTGACACCGCAGCGGCCCACCGGGAAGCGGTCGCGGCGCGGTGCTGCCGTTGAGGGTGAGAGCTCCGCCGTCGACCTGGACACCGGCACCGAGGCCGCTCCGACCAAGAACGGCGGCGGGAAAAAGAAGAAGACCGCCAAGAAGCGCGGTGACGGGCCGTCCCGTAACCCGTTCCTGTTCGTCTGGACGTACCTACAGCAGGTCGTCGCCGAACTGCGCAAGGTCATCTGGCCGAACCGTAAGCAGATGATCAGCTACACCACCGTGGTGCTGCTCTTTCTGGCGTTCATGGTCGCGCTGATCTGGGCGGCCGACTTCGGCCTGAGCAAGCTCATCAACCTGGTGTTCGGCTGACGAGCGGAAGAAGTGAGAGGACAGACACGTGACTAGCTTCGAGGGCGAGACGCCTTCGGCCGAGGCCGTCGACCTCGTCGACGGCGAGGTGACGGAAGCCACCACCAACCCGGCGACCGAGGAAGCCGACGTCGCCGGTGACGCCGTCAGCGACGAGGCGGCCACCCCCGCCGACGCTGCCGGCGAGGCGCCCGCGGCCGACGTCGAGCCCGCCGAGGACGAGGAAGAGGATCCGGCGGTCGCGCTGAAGAAGGAGCTGCGGCTCAAGCCCGGCGACTGGTACGTCATCCACAGCTACGCCGGCTACGAGAACAAGGTGAAGGCCAACCTCGAGACCCGCGTGCAGAACCTGGACGTCGGCGACTACATCTTCCAGGTCGAGGTGCCCACCGAAGAGGTCACCGAGATCAAGAACGGCCAGCGCAAGCAGGTCAACCGCAAGGTGTTGCCGGGTTACATCCTGGTGCGCATGGAGCTCAACGACGAGTCGTGGGGCGCGGTGCGCAATACCCCGGGTGTGACGGGGTTCGTCGGTGCGACGTCACGGCCCTCGCCGCTGTCGTTGGACGACGTGGTGAAGTTCCTGCTGCCGCCGGCGACGGCGAAGAAGCCGGGCAAGGCGGCGTCGACGGCGGCTGCTGCGGCCGACACCGGCATCGAGCGGGCGCCGATCGAGGTGGACTTCGAGGTGGGCGAGTCGGTCACCGTCATGGACGGCCCGTTCGCGACGCTGCCCGCGTCGATCAGCGAGGTCAACGCCGAACAGCAGAAACTCAAGGTGTTGGTGTCGATCTTCGGCCGCGAGACACCGGTGGAACTGACCTTCAACCAAGTAGCCAAGCTTTAGTCGCGATTTGTGTGCGTTTACGCGCGCTGAGCGCAACAGAACGCACACAAGTCGCAAAGGAAACGAGAGGAAGAAATGGCCCCGAAGAAGAAAGTCATCGGGCTGATCAAGCTGCAGATTCAGGCCGGGCAGGCCAACCCCGCCCCGCCGGTGGGTCCGGCGCTCGGCCAGCACGGCGTCAACATCATGGACTTCTGCAAGGCGTACAACGCCGCGACGGAGAACCAGCGCGGCAACGTGGTGCCGGTGGAGATCACGGTCTTCGAAGACCGCAGCTTCGAGTTCAAGCTGAAGACCCCGCCCGCGGCCAAGCTGTTGCTGAAGGCCGCCGGTGTGCAGAAGGGCTCGGGGGAGCCGCACAAGGACAAGGTCGCCAAGGTGACCTGGGACCAGGTGCGTGAGATCGCCGAGACCAAGAAGGAAGACCTGAACGCCAACGACATCGAGCAGGGCGCCAAGATCATCGCCGGCACGGCCCGGTCGATGGGCATCACAGTCGAATAGTTCGACCGAAGTGGCAGGGCTGGCATCGGCCCGCAGGACCACAACTTCTAACCACAGGAGAGATCAATGAGCAAGAACAGCAAGGCATATCGCGAAGCCGCCGAAAAGATCGACCGCTCGCAGCTGTACCACCCGCTGGAGGCTGCGAAACTGGCCAAGGAGACGTCGAGCAAGAAGCAGGACGCGACCGTCGAGGTGGCGATCCGGCTGGGCGTCGACCCGCGTAAGGCCGACCAGATGGTGCGCGGCACCGTGAACCTGCCCCACGGCACCGGTAAGACCGCGCGCGTGATCGTGTTCGCGGTCGGCGACAAAGCCGAGGCCGCCCAAGCCGCGGGTGCTGACGAGGTAGGCAGCGACGACCTGATCGAGCGGATCCAGGGCGGCTGGACCGACTTCGACGCCGCGATCGCGACGCCGGATCAGATGGCCAAGGTGGGTCGCATCGCGCGCATCCTCGGTCCGCGTGGGCTGATGCCGAACCCGAAGACCGGCACGGTGACCCCGGATGTGGCCAAGGCCGTGTCCGACATCAAGGGCGGCAAGATCAACTTCCGCGTCGACAAGCAGGCCAACCTGCACTTCATCATCGGTAAGGCGTCGTTCGACGAGAAGGCGCTGGCCGAGAACTACGGCGCCGCGCTGGACGAGATCCTGCGGGCCAAGCCGACGTCGTCGAAGGGCCGCTACCTCAAGAAGGTCGTGCTGTCGACGACGACGGGCCCGGGCATCCCGGTCGACCCGACCGTGACGCGCAACTTCGCCGAGGTATAAACCTTGCCTTGATGCGCAGCTGTTCTGAGCACTGTGCTTATTTGCTGCCATTGATGGTGTAGGGGCAAATATAGGGAAACCCCCGATATATTGCGCGCTCGTTGTCGTTAGTGTCAGTTCCCTTCGCGGTCGGCGGACCGCAATTTCTTTCAGGGGGAACTGAACCATGAATTCATCACAGCATGCCCGTCGAATTGCTTCGCGCCGCAGACGCGGAGGCGGCGCGTTGGTGTCATCACCGGGCAGTGTCGGCGCGATTGACTGGGCCGAGGCCGCGGGGGCGCAGACCGCCGAAGTGAGGTATTCGCGCTATATCGGCCGGGTCGGTGCCTTGGCTGTGGCGTTGGGTGTGGGGATGGCGGCGTCGACGGGCTATGGCCTTGCGCCGGCGGCCGCGACGCCGGGCAGCGGTAGCACCGCCAACGCTGAATCCGGCACCGGCGCGGAGGCCGAAACCGACGACGACGCGGGCGGCGGCGACGATCAGGACGGTCTGGATACCGGCGATGACCTGAACGGTGAGACCACCACGGTCGTCAGCGGTGAGGCTCCGCCGGTGAGCATCGATGCCCAAACGACCGGCGGCGACGAGGACGACGTCGACGAGACCGATGGGGTCGTAGTACTCGACGAGGACGAGAACGCCGGCGAAGACGCGGGCGAAGAGGAACCCGAAACCGTCGATGAAACAGTTGCGCCAGCGCCGCCTGTCGAGCCGGAGTCGGGTCGGGATGATCAGGACGCCTCGAGCAGCGGTGAGACCGAAGGGGTTTCGGCCGCGGCGGTCACCGAGCCGCTGTCGGCGACTGATGACCTGACGGTGCAGACCGACGACTTCGGCCCCGCCGATGACCATGCGGTTGGTGGGGACATCGGCGTGCCCGAGGTGTTCAATGCGGCAGCCCTGATGTTCGCGGAGTCGGCGGTTTCGGAGGCCGATACGCCGTCGACGGTGGTGCCGGTCGGGACCCGTGATCCGATCGCGGTGTTGTTGGCTGTTCCGGCTGCGGTGGTGTCTGCGGCGGTGAACTTGGTAGTCGCCATTTTCGAGCCGATCGTGGGCCCGGGTGCGCCGCTGGAAAACGGGTTGCTGTGGGGGATGCTGGCGTGGGTGCGGCGTCAAACTAACCAGGCGTTGTCGAATGACACTCCCTCCGTTGAGGATTCGCGCCAAGTCACGCTGGTACTGAATCCAGGGCAGGTCAGCGCTCCGATCGGTTTCGGGGGTGTCGACGCCGACGGTGATCCCCTCGTGTACTCGGTGCCTGAAAGTGGAGAGCCCGGCGGGCCTACCCACGGCACCATCACCATCGATCAAGAAGCGGGCACCTGGACCTACACGCCGGGGCCGGACTGGGATGGCGCCAGTGTCTTGACCGACTCGTTCACCGTCACCGTCAGTGACGTCGAGGGTGGCTTCCATCTGCACGGGCTGGGCAGCGTGGTCAGTGGCAGCGGTGGGCATGCCTCGACAGGCACCATCGCCATCACGGTGACACCGGCCAGCTCTGTACCGGTCGCGGCACCCGATTCCTACAGCACTCCTGAGGACACGGTGCTGAACGTGGCGGGTCCGGGGGTGTTGGGCAATGACACCGACCCCGAAGGTGATCCGCTGAGCGCGGCGCTGCACACCGGGCCGAACCATGGCTCCGTGGACCTCAACGCGGACGGGTCGTTCACCTACACGCCGGACGATGGCTACAACGGCCCCGATTCGTTCAGCTACACCGTCTCTGATGGCAGCGCCACCAGCGCGCCGGCCACGGTGACGATTGACGTCGCCGCCGCGACGAATGCACCGCCGGTCTTTGATCCAGAGACCGTCACCCGTGTGCTGGAAAGCCCGAGCAGCGGGGTGGTCACGGGGTCACTGGGAGTCACCGATCCCGACGGCGATGTGCTCACCTATTCGGTCACGACCGGTCCCACCATGGGCACGGTCGATATCGATCCCGCCACGGGCACCTACACCTACACGCCGACTCAGGCCGCCCAGTTCAAGGCCGCTCTGGCGCCGGAGGGCCTCGTCGACAGCTTCACCCTTACGGTCAGCGACAACGTAAACGAGCCAGTGACGTTCACGGTCACTGACATCGGCATCGCGCCAGAAAAGATCCATATCGGTGCGCCGATGGAAAACCCGGTGCTGTCGCTTCAGTCTGGCGTGGTGGCGGGCCCCGACGGTCGCGGATATGTCCTAGCGACCTCAGTCGGGGACGACGGCGAGCCTCGCACGATCGTGTACACGATCAGCCCCGACGGCGATGTCGATGTTCTTGCCGAGTTCGACAGTGCAAACGGTGGCATCGTTGCGGCCGGCGGGGCGCATGTCCTCAGCCCAGATGGCAGCCGGTTGTATGTCCTCAGAAACTCAGCTGAGATCGAGAACGGCGAATTTGTTCGCGACGGTGTTGTCGAGATCATCAACACAACAAGTGGTAACAGCGTCGGCAGCGTTCGTGTCGGTGACCTAGTACAGGGGATCGCCATTGCGTCCGACGGCACCCTCGCTGTAGCCAGCCGGGACATGACTTTTGATACCAACGGAATCCCGGTCGGTGTTATCGACAAGATCACCCTGCTCGACGCCGGTGGCGCGCTGATCGGTGCCCCCATCCCAGTGGAAGGCATACCACTGTTCCTGGAGGTGTCATCTGGGGGGACCCACGTGTACTACTTCGGCGCAAACCAGGCCGGCGGCGTGCTGTCGTCGGTCCTGGATACCGCCACCGGTCAGGAAACCGAGTATTTAGCAGAGGCGTTCCCCGATACCGACAACATCATCGGCGTGCCGACGCTAAGCCCGGACGGCAAACAGCTCTTCACAAATGTTGCCGGCGTCAACAACGATGGCACCGCCGCCTTCACGAAGTTCGTCGTGATCGACAGCGATTCTGCCAGCCCCACATTCCTCGACATCGTCCATGAATTCAGTCCGGACGCGCTCGATGGATACCAGCCAGCCGGTGATGTGGCCTTCAGCCCGGACGGTAGCGTTGTCTACGTTGTCGTCGTGAAGGTCGACGAGAACAACCCCGATGGCCTGTTCGCCCTGGCCGCGATCGACACAGCCGATTACAGCGTGATCTCCATAACGCCGACCGGCGAGCCAAGCACTCGCGTGGCCATGAGCGGAGACGGAGTGCACGGCTACTTCCTCAACCTTCTCGACTTAGAGAGCACCGAGGGAGTCGCGTCGATCATCACGATCGTGCCAGCGGCCGACGTGGTGTGAACTGAGGGTTAGGTGCAGGTCGCCGCTTTCCGTGCGATTATCACGCGAAAGCGGCGATCTGCGTCAGAGCTCGAGGGGGAGCCGGGGCGCACTGGATAACATGGGCCGCATCATTGCCGGAAGAACTGACGTCACACCGCCCACCTTCACACCATGATGCGCATAAAGCTGGTCACCGCAGCCGCAGCGACACTGCTGGCGGCATGCGTCGCTGCCTGCGGGAACTCGTCGGAGGAGCCAGGAGCATTCGGGCCACCCACACCGTCGGGCGCCACAGAGATCGCAGGAGATCCCATGGAGCAGTTGCCGGTTCCCGCCGACCCGAAGATCCCGACGAGCCAGCAGGAGGCGCAGGACACGGTGCTGCGCTATCTGCAGCAGACGATTGACGCGCTGCCGGAGGGCATCAGCCTGGACGGGACGCGGTACATGGTCGGAGACGGAACGGCGTACTGCGAGGACGATCCCGCCGACCGCAACGCGCCGGTGAAACTCGAGGACTGGCGGGACATGAAGGTGCCGCCCGGGACGGACGTCAACGCGTTGATCGCGCAGCTTGGTGGAGTCTGGGAAGACTGGGGCTGGGACGTGATCGAGCGCGACGGCTTCGACAAGCCGAACCGGTTCGGCTACGCCCCCGACGGTTATGTGTTGCAGGTTCAGGCCCGCCCCGACCCGACGCAGGCGCCATCGCTGACCGGGTCTTCGCCGTGTTTCCCCGGCGATCTGCGCCAGGACGACGTGCAGCGGCCCGCGGTGCTGAACCAGAGCGGTTAGCAGCCGTTAGGGCGTCGGCACGATCGGCGGCTCGGGCGGCAATTGGCCTGGGGGCAGGTCGATCACGCTCTGCATCAGGAAGCAGTCGCCGGTGATGTTGAGCGTGGCGACGTCGATCTGGCCGAGCTTGAACTCGTAGCCGTTGCCCTGGATGGCGACGTCGCGTTTGGCTTCTTCGTTGAACAGTGACGAGTCGTCGGTGGCTCCGTATTGGGCGGCCTCGTCGCGCACGATGTCGGCGGCGGTGGCGAATTCGTCGGCGTTGAAGGTGCGGCCGAAGGTCACCGAGTCGGCCATCGGGCGTCGGGCGATGTCGCCGGTGAGCTTGTCACACGGCAGGCCTTGGCTTTTGATGCGCTGGCCGTGCGGGTCGGCGCCGAACTGCCAGGTCTGGCCGGGCACGGCGGCGACGATGCGCTCGGCGGTGGTGCGAGCGGTGTCGTTGAGGCGCTGCCGGGCGTCCTCGTAGGAGCCCTTGTCGCGCATGGAATCGATGAGTTCGATTGCCTCATCGCCGGTTACGGTGTCGGACTCGTGGGTGTTGTCGGTCATGCTGCAGCCGCCTATCAGCGTCGAGGTACACACCAGGAAGGTCAGCGCCGCCAGGTGACGTCGTGTGCGTCGGCCCGTCACCATGACAGCGGGGTTTCCTTCACCGTGAGATCTGGGCGGTCGAGCAGTATCGCCGCCAAGTTGTAACCCGTCATGCGTTCTCCTGCGTCGCGGCCGTACTCCGAGTGTCCGGAGGCTCCGGTCTTGGTTTCGTAGCCGGGGATGGGGGTGTCGCCGGCGTCGGTCTCGAGGTGCTGGAACCGGAACCGGAGTTTCCCGTCCTCGTTGATTATGTCGTTGGGGTCCGAGCCCCAGCCGTGATACGGCGCCAGCGCGCCGATCGTGTTGATCGGGTCGTCGCGGGCGGCCATCACGAAGAAGTTGTCGTCGGTCATGCCGATGTCGGCGGGCTTGTCGGCCTGGAATCCGGGCGACCCGTACAGCACGGCGTTGTCGACGTACTGGCTGGCGCCGTCGCCGAGCGCGATACCGGAGGTCAGCGAGCCGTAGGAGTGCCCGAACAGGGCGGTGGTCTGGTTCGGGTTCGTCGACGCGGCGTCGAGATCGCTCAGGAACGACGTGAGCTTGGGCGCTCCGGCTTGGGCGAGGTCGTCGTTGAGCACCGCGGGATCGGTCATGTCCAGCGGTGGCTGGTATCCGACCCACGCGATCGTGGCGATGTTCTGGCTGGCGCCGACCTGTTCGGCGATGTCTCTGGCCTCGTTGCGCAGTTCGGCGGCTTCGCCGGTCATGCCGGCGATGGAGCCGCGGGTGGTGCTGGAAACCCCGGGGACCGTGGTCGATACGTGGTCGGCGGTGAACGGGTCGCCCACCGAGACGGCCGCGGGGATCATCTGGGACGGATCGTCGGGCTTTTCCAGGTAGACCAGGTGGGAATCGGCGACTTTGAGGGCTTCGCGGATGGCGGCGATGTCGGCGAGCCGGTCGGTCTTGATCTGCCCGTCGGGCAGCTGCTGGTACTCGTCGAGCATTTCCTGGAGGAGTTCACGGTTGGCACGGTCGACCTGGGTGATGTCGCCGGAGGACATGTCGGTCTTGTCGGCGTCGTCGGGCTTTTCCTCGCCGAGGAAGGCGGGGGTCTGCTTGGGGTTGAGGGCGCCGTACTCGGTGCCGAGCTTGGTGATGTCGCATGCGACGTCGGTGAGGTCAGCGTTGGCGCCGCGCACGATCTCGCCGAGCCGCTCCAGGCCCTTGCTGGCGATCCGGGTGAGGAGGAGTTCGCGCTGCTTGCCGGGCGGCACGCTGTTGGCGGCGTCGGTCACCCAGTCGCGCAGCGTGTCGAGGTTGTGGCGGCCGGCGGTGACGATGCGGGCAGACTGATCGATGGTCTTGCCCAGCCGCTGGTCGAGGTCGGCGATGCGCTCGATCACCGCCCGGTGGCCGTTATTTTTGGCGTCGTAGGCGGAGGCGGCGTCGCCCGACCACGCCGATCCGGGTGCGGCGCTCGCGACCTCGCTGCCCAGCCGCCGAAGCGCTGCGCTGTCATCAAACTGCGCGCCGGCCTGCGGGGTGCCCTGGCCGAAGGTGTCTCGGGCGTTGGCCCACACCGCATAGAACGCATCGATTGCGCTCACGGGTCATTGGTCCCCGGCATGCATCCAGTATCACCCATGGGTAGGCGGTGCGATCACAAAAATTGGTGCGACGCGCGCCGGAGGGGTTGAGGTAGCCGCGCTGTGCAGGGCCGTTGGGGCATGTCGGAAGTCGGCGCCCTGGGCGAGATGCGGGTGGCACGAGGATTTCTATCGATCGATACGGTGATCGGCGACAGCTAGGAGTCGATATTGATGGGTGCGGTCGCACTCGACGGCAATCATCTCGATGTGAGTAACGTTGTGGCGGTGGAAAGTCGGGATCCTGGCAGCGAGTGGCAGTGATCTGGGCTTGGGGTCGGAGCCATGGTGTTCGCGTCGCGCACCGAGACCGACATGATCGGTATGCCCTGTGCACGACGTTGCTCGATCCGATGAGCAGTCAGTTCGGCGGTATCCCGTTCGAGGCGGCCACATGGGGCGCCGGCTGGATGGGCGTTGACCGTGCTGCTCCGATCGAGGCAGTTAACATTGCCGATCCTCCGTCGAGGAAGCTTATTTCCTGCGGGGTCGTACCTCCGATACGGGGATAAATCGGCCACTGTTAGGTACGGTGTCCTTTCGGTTGCTCTAAACGCGTACTGCAGAGCGACCTGGGCAGGCAGGGGGAGAAATGAGATCTGCAAATTTTCGCCGTAGCGCATCTGCCGTGGTAGCAGCTCTTCTGGTGGCGTCCGGCGCTGCCTTATCGGTCGCGCCCGCGCATGCTGGCAAGGACGACGACGAGTTTATCGAGCTACTCGACATAGAGGGCGTGCCCTATGCAAACCCGACGGAGGTTATTCGCGCTGCGAAGGATTACTGCCTCGCGAAGACCCGGCCGAACGCCAACAAATGGCGCGTTGCCTTCGCGATAGGGGATGACATGGAGTGGAGCATGGCCGAGGGGCAAGATTTCGCTAGAGCCGCCGATCAGGCCTACTGCGCTTAACATCCTGATCAGGTTCCGTCGTGGTGCGCTCGCGTCCGGTTGGGGCGACGACGACTGCTTGATACGCGGGTTGTGCCACCACGACCGCCAGGAGTAGGGAAGCGCTAGGGAAACACCTGATTCGATAATTGGGATAATGCGCTAGATTCGCGCAGGAGGAAGAGAACCATGGGGGAGCGGCGGCTTCGGGCTTTCTGCAACTTTGCGATGGCAAGAGGCTAAGGCGCGAGCGTGTATCTAGGGGGAGACTGAAATGACGGCTGGATTGACAAGTCGCGCGACTTATCTTCCCGACAGCGTTTACGCTCAAATCGAACAGTCCATCCCAATTACGTGTGTGGATTTCGTGCCTCTTCAGCGCGGAAAATGTGGCATCGAGGTTGGTCTGATCCTGCGTGAATCGCCCTTTGGTCGGGTGTGGTGCCACCTGGGTGGTCGTGTCCAGCGTGGTGAGACCATTGGAGACGCAATTCGGCGACATACGCGCGACACACTGGGTGTCGATGTCGACCCAGGCCACGACCCGCAACCAGAGTTTGTATATCAGTGGTTCCCCGACGAACTGACACCCCAGACCGGTCTAGTCACCGGCCGCGACCCTCGGAAGCATGCTATTTCGTTGTCGTTCATCATTGACCTCGATGGCGAAGCACCTGACCCCCAGAACGAAGCCCTCGACTTCGGCTACTTCTCAATTGCTTCGCTTCCAAATCCATTGTGGCCAGGGAGCGAACACGTCGTTCGTCGGCTAGCCTCCCGAATCGAATAAGCAGTTAGCGACTACTGGGCTCAAGCGGCACTTGGACGGTGGTCAACAGCGCGCGGTGATCTGAACCAGGGATATCTACCGCCCGGATCGATGAGGCACCGGAGTTTCGGGTCAGCACGTGGTCGATCACAAGTACGGGCGGAAGCAAGGTGTTGGAGGGGAATGTCGGCGCGAAGCCGGCGCCGGTTTGTTCGACGGCATCGCGGTAGCCGTTGGTCAGCAAATCGCGAAATTGACGCATATCGGGCGTGCTGTTGAAGTCGCCTCCGACGATGACGGCCGCCGGTCCGGCCTTTGCAGCGAATGCGTCCAAGTCCGCCTGAGTGGCGGCAATGCCCCGCCGCCAGGCTTCGAACGAATTCGGCTTAGCCGTTACTGGGGACGTAATGTGGATGCTGGCCACCAGTGGATTGAAGCGCACATCGGGGATCTGAACATGCGCCGCGGCGATGGTGTTATCCCGACGCTTCTCCAGGCGCACTTCAGTCAGCGGAAACCGACTCCATATGCCGATGCCTCCGGCGCCCGGTGCGGGCCTGAGAACCGAATAAGGAAACGCTTCTCCGATGCCAGCTTGTGAGAAGCGTCGGATCGCTTCGGAAGTCAACTCCGATACGGTGACGATATCCGACCTATCCATTGCTAACCCAACGAACGCCGACCCTTCCGTCCGTCCTTTGCGTAGATTCGACGAGAGCACGTGGATGTCGACATGTGCGCCGACGTCAGGCGGTCGTCCGAAGTGGTACCAGGGCACCTGGACTGCCAGAGTCGTCGCTAAGACAGCCGCCGCGACGATCGACAGTAAGATTCGGCGGCATAGTGCCAATAGCGCCAAGCACGACACGGCTATCAATGGCACATAAGGCGATCCGACAGCGGCGACGAGTTCGATGACATTCGAAATAGGCCGGACCCGTACGACTAGAGCGATGGTGGAAATCACCAGAGCCCCGGCTGCCAGCACTGTCAGGTGCACGCGACGTCTGCCGGGCAAGAGACCGCATGTCCTTCCTGCGTTTGGGCAGTGCGATTCGGGTTACCAGTCGACAAGTGATGTCTCGAGACTGGCGAAACAGCCGCATCGTCGTTGCCGAGTGGGCTGTTTTTCAGCGAAGTAGACTCTCCCCAGAGTGCGATAGATCACTAGGTTTCGCGAACGAAGGAGTTACGGCAGAGCTCAAGTATCGGCGGCAGGAGCGCGGCGATTTGTGAACCGACCGACGCATGGAATTCCGAGTTTTGACCGATCGGGTCTGGAATATCCAGCAACTCGCCGCCGGGCAGCTGTGCGCGAAGTGCTGCGAGGTCATCGACGTTTCGTGCGTTTAATTCGGTTACGAGTCGAGCCGCGTCGCTCAGCGAGAAAGTCCGGTGGAGCTGGCGCGGGGCGAGTTCTAGAACGGCGTCGCGGTGTGCCCTCGTCATGGTCAGCACGAGGTCGGCTTTAGAAGCGATTCGGGACGTAAGCTGTCGCGCGGCAAAGTTAGAGGCTTCGCCGCCTAACTGCTCGAGGACCACCGCCGCATGGGGTTGCATTGGCCGCCCGATCGCCGCGCGAACCCCAGCGCTGGATGCATAGAAATCGGAAATGTTCAATCGGGTGGCGTACGCGACGGCGAGTCGTTCCGCCAACGGCGACCGACAGATATTACCGGTGCAGATGAACAGTACGTGCAGAGCTACTCCTCTTTCAGGCCCGCAACAGACGTCGGGCCGGTCAAACTTCTACCGCAACCGCGATTGACATTGCGGCGGTGGTGGAGTCTGCCTTCCCCTTGGGGCAGCCGCAATGTTAACTCGGCTGGCGCGGCCGCAACTGAGGCGGACAGAGCAGACCTCGATCCGAACGTTGGAAGTTCATCGCCCGCCGGCGGCTTCGGCGGACCTTCCTCGCCATCGAGTACGGACGAATCACCCTGCGGGCGGGGCGATTCCGCGCACACGATAGTGAATCCGTGGCGGCAGAAGTCGGCCGTTTCTCCCGCTGCCAGCACAACGCGAGGAGTCGATTTCCGCTAGAGTCCGCGGCAAACGCCGTTCGCACCATTGGGCAATGGCATGAACGGCGTTGCCTGATTTTGCGGACTGTGCGAAACATTGTATTTAACATCGGGGTAAATATGGTCATGCGGCCGGGCGGCAGCTAATCGATATTGATGCCGCGTCTGCGGTGGTGGCTGACGTGCGACGTTAGGCAAGCGTAACTTGCAGAAGACAACCGTTTCTGGCTATCGCGCCTGCCAACAGCAGACTTTCAGTAATGGCTCCACCGTCAATTTCTGAGAGTCGTGGCGAAACATAGGGAAACCCCTGATTCCTCTCATGGCCGTCAGTTAATATGCTGCTTGTCTACGTGGGGATGACGGGAAGACGCGCTGCAGTCGCAGCGTAGGTCGCGAGTCGGCGTCGGGATCCGGAGTTCTCAGCGACGAAGCCGTTGCGGGTCGGCTACTTGGGGTGTGATGGAAGCGTATTTCGGCACCACACCCAGTGCCGGCCGATGTGGCACGGCGCTGAGCACGCCGGGACGTGTTCGAGCCGAATGGAGGGGGAAGTTATGCGGCGGCGGGCGGTAATAACGGGGGGTGCTGGGTTTGTCGGCTCTCACCTCGCGGAACGGCTTTTAGCGCACGATGTTGAAGTGGTGTGTCTCGACAACTTCGTCACCGGAACGCCGCAGAATGTGGCGCACCTCCAGGGACGCGACGGCTTCCGGCTGATGAAAGTCGATGTAAGTGACTATCTTTCGATTCCTGGCCCCATAGATTATGTGCTGCATTTCGCCTCTCCGGCGTCGCCCGTCGACTATGCCGAGCTTCCGATTGAGACGTTGAAGGCCGGTTCGCTTGGGACACTACATACGCTCGGTCTGGCGAAGGAAAAGGGTGCCCGGTACCTATTGGCATCGACGTCGGAGACGTATGGTGATCCGCTCGTGCACCCTCAGCCCGAAACCTACTGGGGGAATGTCAATCCGGTCGGACCGCGTGCATGCTACGACGAGGCAAAACGCTTCGCGGAGGCACTAACTATGTCGTACCGGTCGAAACACGGCGTTGATACCGCGATCATGCGAATTTTCAATACGTACGGCCCTCGAATGCGGGCAAATGACGGTCGTGCGATTCCCAACTTTATTAGCCAGGCGCTGTCCGGCGCGCCTATCACCGTTCAGGGCGATGGTAGCCAGACGCGATCGGTGTGCCACGTCGACGACTTGGTCGACGGCGCCCTACGGCTGTTGTTTTCTGACCTCGTAGGCCCAATCAATATCGGCAACCCGCACGAGTTGACGATCCTGGAGCTAGCACATCTCGTCCGTGAACTAACCGGATCCGACTCTCCATTGAAATTCATCGAGCGGCCCCGAGACGATCCGTCGCAACGCCAACCTGACATCACGCTCGCACGCACCAAACTGGAATGGGAGCCAAAGGTCGACGTGCGCGAGGGTCTGCTCGGCACGATTGCCTGGTTCCGTGATCGGTTAGCTGACACATCGGAAGGTGCGTCACCGACACCGCTCAAGATTCATCAGAAGTGCACGCAGCGCAAGGTCGCGGTGATTGGCACCGGCTATGTCGGTGCTGTGACCTCTACCTGCTTAGCGTTTCTTGGCCACTCCGTATGTGGCCTCGACACGGACTCGGCGCGCGCGGGCCAACTCAACAACGGTCAGACACCTTTCCACGAGCCAGGGCTTCCGGAGATATTGAAGTCAACCTTGTCGACTGGCCGGCTACAGTTCACCGACTGCCCTGCAGACGCGTTATCCGATGCAGAGTTTGTTTTTCTCTGCGTAGGAACTCCGCCCGGGCCAGATGGATCACCAGATCTCTCCCAGCTTGAGAGCGCGATCCAATCTTTGGCTCCGTACATCCGTGCTGATGCGGTGATAGTCAACAAATCGACTGTTCCGGTCGGCTCAGGAAACTGGACGCGCACCATCCTCGAGGACGCGCTGGAGGGTAACCGCCAGCTATCCTTCCATGTCGTCTCCAACCCGGAGTTCCTTCGCGAGGGCTGCGCCATCGAAGACTTCCTTTTCCCGGATCGAATCGTGCTCGGAGGCGCCTCCTCAGATGTCAACCGGGTGGCAGAGTTGTACCAGCCCGTACTTGATCAATCTTTCGACGGCGGCAGGCGGGGCGTGAAGCCTTCGCTGATCACGACGGAACTGGCGTCGGCTGAAATGATCAAGTATGCGGCGAACGCATTTCTAGCGACGAAGATCAGCTTCGCCAATGAGATGGCCCAACTGTGCGAGCTTTTCGGGGCCGACGTCCGCGAGGTGCTTCCCGCCATCGGGGCCGACCACCGTGTAGGGCCTGCATTCCTGAACCCCGGTGTGGGTTGGGGTGGCTCGTGCTTCGGTAAGGATGTCGCGGCACTGATTTCTACTGGCCAGGAGTACGGCTATACGGCCTCGATGCTGCAGGCGACGGTCGAGATCAACAAATTGCAGCGCGCGAGTGCGATTCGCAAGCTCCAGCGTGAACTTCACATCTTGAAGGGTCGCCGAATCGCGCTTCTCGGGCTGACATTCAAACCGGGGACGGACGATCTTCGCGAAGCCCCCGCATTGGATATAGCTCGGCGGTTGTTAGCTGCTGGCGCTGTCGTTTCGGCCTTCGACCCCGTACTCAAGGCGCTGCCAGATGAGTTCGAGGCTGTGCGCCTTACGCCCGATGCCTACGACGCTGCGGACCGCGCGGACGCGGTGGTCGTAGTAACGGAATGGCCGGAGTTTCGCCGCATCGACCCGGCTGCATTGCGTCGAGTAATGCGCGGCGACCTTGTATTGGACGGTCGCAATTGCTTACCGGAGGACAACTTTGTTGGATCGGGGCTTCGGCTAGTTGGCTTCGGTTGGTAAATACGCTCTAAAAAACTGGGGGAGAGAATGACTATTGAGGCGACACCGCCCAAGGGATTGGTGCCGGGACGCACGGCTTCGACGCCATACCGAACCGACGAGAATCTCAAGTCATCTCTGCAAGCACCCCAGTTCGGCCGCCGACATCGGTATCTTCTGCAGATTTCCGACCTGGCTACCCTGACGACGTCCGCTGTTGTCGGCGCGGTGACGCTCAGCCAGATCAGCCCAGTCCGCGCTGGAGACCTCGGCCTTCGAGAGATCGGGCTGGCCGTGATCGCGATGGCCATCACTTTGCACCTGCACGGGCTGTACCGCAGGCCAGCGTCTCGACTGCGGCCCAGCGGATGGTGGCGACCTATGGTGATTGCGCGTTGCGTACCGACTGCTGCGTTGCTAACACTCGCCGCTGGCGCTGTCCTTCTGGAAAGTGGCCGAATGACGTTGACAGCAGCAGTGGCGATGACGTTGCCCGCGATTGCGCTGGTGCCGTTCGGCCGCCGAATGGTCGTGCGCATGTTCGACCCCACGGTTACCCGCATATTGGTGATTGGCACCGGCCCGATCACCGATCGATTGACTTCAAGGCTACGGCGGTGTCCAGACACAGTGGTTGTCGGACATGTCGACGACAATGTGCCCGCGGGGGCCGCCGTGCTCGGCGAACTTTCGGAACTACCCTCTGTGTGCGCAGCTCACAAAGTCGATCGGGTCATCGTCGCATTTCCGAATACCAGCGACGCCATCGTGCTAGAGGCGCTGCGACAGCTTGAAGGCCAGGTGCCAGTATCGGAGATCCCACGCTACTTCGAGTTGCACAACTGGCGCAGCGAGGCGGAAGAGTTGCACGGGCTGACTCTGATGCACCTGCCCACTATGTCCCTTGCGGCGAGCGAACGAATCATGAAGCGGTTCATGGACGTTACTCTCGCAACGCTTGCGCTTGCGTTCGCATCGCCGCTTCTGCTGATCATCGCGGTAGCGATCAAACTTGATAGCCCAGGGCCCGTGTTTTTCCGTCAAGAGCGAGGCGGCCAGGCAGGTAAGCCGTTCCAGATATTCAAGTTCCGGTCGATGACTGCTAATGCATGGCAGCTGCGCGATACCGTCGCACAGCACAATGAAGTAGATGGGCCGTTGTTCAAGATGACGGAGGACCCACGTGTCACCCGCGTGGGTGCCTTCATCCGCAAAACGAGCCTCGATGAGCTACCTCAACTCATCAATGTAGTGCGTGGTGAGATGTCATTGGTCGGGCCACGACCCTTGCCCACCGAGGAGTCCAATCGAATTGATGGCGCCGCGTTGGCTCGCCTCGACGTCAAACCCGGAATCACTGGTCTCTGGCAGGTCTGTGGCCGGAGTGATCTGACGTATGCCGACCTGCAGCACCTTGACTCGGCATACGTGCGGTCATGGTCACTAATGTGGGACCTGCGGATCATCACTCAAACTCCGCGGGTCGTGTTCGGGCGCAGCGGCGCCTACTGACATAAGCGTGGCAGCAAATCTCGACGATCGGCGGTAGAAGGTGCGCTCATCTCCGCGCCAAAACGAGCATCCTCACAAAGCCGAGCAAACCGTCAATCCATCTAGATCAGCGGCGCCATTTCGCTTGTTCCGGTCCGGGCTCGACTTCCTCTTGCCTGGCAAATCGAATCTAGCTCGATCGAAGTAGCCTTGGCGACCGGCGGGATATTTGGCTCCAGCGCTGTACAGTTCAATCGGGGAGGTGCATTCATGGAGGTGCGGCAACTGGTGCGCCGTGTGTTGGGGCCATGGAATCTCGACGAGGTCTTGATGGTCTTCCGAGTCATCGGTGGGAAACCGGGGACAATGCTCGACGTTGGAGCGCACCACGGCTCGGCCCTGTCGCCATTCCTCAATCGCGGGTGGACGGTGCACGCGTTCGAACCCGACCCGGCCAATCGTGAGATTTTGTCATCCCGTTGTCCTGGCGCGGTAATCGATTCTCGGGCTGTCTCAGAAGTGGACGGCGATGAAGTCGCTCTATTCACCAGTGATGTCTCGACCGGCATTAGCACTCTGTCACCCTTCCACGCCACTCACACACCGACGGCAACCGTACAAACGGTGCGGCTCGACACGTATCTTCGTGAGCGAGCCGTTGACCAGGTCGATTTCTTGAAGACCGACATCGAGGGCTTTGATCTCTTCGCTCTCAGAACATTCCCGTGGGCGACCCATCATCCCAAAGCGGTTGTGTGTGAGTTCGAGGACCACAAGACATTACGTCTCGGGCACGATGTACACGAAAGTGCCCAGTACCTTGAACGCCAGGGGTATTCAGTTCTGGTTTCGGAATGGGAACCCATCGCGAGATACGGCACTCGACACAGATGGCGGCGGTTCGCGCGCTACCCGGCCGATGTCGCTGCCGACAGTTGGGGCAACCTCATAGCAGTCGAACCGCCCTTGCTCGAACCCTTGGAGCGAGCGGGTCAGTCGGCGGTCAGACGTCTCCGTACGCGACAGTGGGTTGATCGTCTCCGCCGATCGGATTAACTGTCGTAGAAGGGGACCGCTGGCCTGTGATGAACACTCCAATGCATAGTTGCCGTATCGGCTCACTCGATTTCGAAATCACTACGCTCGATCAAGCCGTCCAGCGCACCCTTGACGACGCACTATCAGAGCGGAGCGACCATGTGCATCTCGCCAATGCCTGGTCGATTGTGCTCGCCGACGATGACCACGACTTGCGTGAGGTTTTCCGGAAGGGACGCAATTATCCTGACGGAAAGCCTGTTGTGTGGGCTATGAATTGGCTCGGCGAAGGCAATCGCAGGGCGCGGCCGGGACGCGTCTATGGGCCTACTTTCTTCGAAAGAGCGCTCGAAGCGGGAGTTGCTCAGCGCGTGAGACACTACTTCCTCGGCAGCACGCCGGAGACGCTTGAAAAGCTGGAATCAAATGCACGTAACCGGTTTCCTGGCATCGACATTGTCGGGATGTCATCGCCTCCTTTCAAAGACTTAACACAAGAGGACCTTACCTACGAGCTGCTGAAGATTGAGGCATGTAGACCGCACATCGTTTGGGTAGGGCTCGGCACACCTAAGCAGGACAACGCCGCAGCCTATCTAGCTTCGAAATATTCAGGGGTTTTTGCTTGCGTCGGTGCGGCATTCGATTTCACCGCAGGCAACCTGCGTCAGGTCCCAGAGTGGGTCCAAGGTGCCGGTCTGGCATGGCTATTTAGGTTCGTCCAGGAGCCGCGCCGGCTGTGGCGGAGATACACATATGGAAATGCCAAGTTCATTCGCATTGTGTTTAGTCAGCTGGCGAAGGAGCGTATCGCTGTCAAATTCCCCAGGCGTTAATCCAGATGCGTCCTCTTCACACTAAGTTTTCGTATTGCCACTACGCGTTGGCGACCTACACGCTCTGCACACGCGTCGAAGGTGAGATTCACACGTGATGCGCTACGCGGAACGTGTGACTGCCCCGGTGATGTTCCACGGCGAGGGGCCCTTCTGGGATCACCACACTGGTCGAGTCTTGTGCATGAATGTTCTCGCTGGCGAGATCGTCGCGGTCGATGCCTGTGGCGGACTGACCCGCTACAAAGTGCCGAGCCAAGTAGCGACGGTCATTAGGCGTCGGACATCTGGCGGATTTGTGATCGCGACCGGACATCGACTCCTCGGTGCCGATGATGAGCTGTCAGCTTTTGAGGAAATAGTCCGCATTACCGATGATCCGGACGTAAGGACCAACGACGGCGGATGTGATCCGTTGGGCGCGTTCGTAATAGGCACCATGGCATACGACGAGCGGCCAGGCGGAGGAGTCGTATATCGCGTTACGCCCGACCATGAGGTAGTCGAACTGCTTGCCCCTGTCTCGATTTCAAATGGTGTCCAGTGGTCGGCGGACGGCCGCTGCGCGTACTACATCGATACTCCCACGCGGCGGGTCCATGCATACGATGTCGATCCGGAGACGGGCGCGTGGTCGCGGCATCGAATCCATATTCACATCGACGGGCAGCCGGGTTATCCAGACGGGATGGCGATAGATGAAGACGGGGGGCTCTGGGTTGCGTTGTGGGGCGGCGGGGCCGTCAACCATTACGATGCAAAGGGTCGCCTAGTTGAGACGATTGGTGTGCCCGGCATCTCCCAAGCGAGTTCGTGCGCGTTTGGTGGCGATGAACGTGAAATTCTTTTTGTCACCACCTCGCGTCAGGGTTTGCCCTACGATCACGAACCTTCTGCTGGCGCGGTATTCGCTGTGGAGACGCGAGCTCGAGGTGCGAAGGTATCTGAGTTTGCCGGATGATCACGCTGGGGCGGACGACGGCGGCACACAGCAAACTACTGTATTGGCCACGTTCATGAATGGGCCGTTGGTATCGGCCGGTAGGCTTTTTGATCAGTCGCAGTCGGCGGCACCGCCGCCCTAATACGGACAAGGTAGTTATGACCAAGCGCGCATTGATAACCGGCGTTACCGGCCAGGACGGCTCCTACATGGCGGAGTTCCTGCTTGGCAAGGGCTATGAGGTCCATGGCCTGATTCGCCGCGCTTCAACGTTCAATACGTCGCGTATCGACCATCTGTACGTGGATCCGCATTCGCCGGACGCGAGACTCTTTCTGCACTATGGGGATCTCAGCGATGGCGCTCGGCTGACGACCCTACTCGCCGCCATCAAGCCCGACGAGGTGTACAACCTTGCCGCTCAGTCACATGTGCGAGTGTCCTTCGAAGAGCCCGAGCACACTGCAGACACCACCGGCACCGGGACAATCCGGATGCTGGAGGCGGTCCGGCTCTCGGGCATCCAGACGCGCTTCTATCAAGCGTCTTCCTCAGAACTCTATGGCGCGACACCTCCTTTGCAGAACGAAGACACGCCCTTCTATCCGCGTTCTCCCTACGGTGCTGCCAAGCTATACAGCTTCTGGATCACCAAGAACTACCGCGAGGCGTACGGGATTTTTGCCGTCAACGGCATCCTGTTCAACCACGAGTCTCCACGCCGCGGTGAAACGTTCGTAACTCGCAAGATTACCCGCGCAGTCGCGGCCATTAAGGCGGGCATGCAAGATTACGTCTATATGGGCAATCTTGACGCCGTGCGTGATTGGGGGTATGCGCCTGAGTATGTCGAGGCCATGTGGCGGATGCTGCAAGCCGATGAGCCGGATGACTACGTCGTCGCTACAGGAGAAGGGATCACGGTGCGAGAATTCCTTCAGACTGCGTTCGAGCACGCCGGCCTCAATTGGGAAGACCACGTCCGCTTTGACGAACGTTACCTCCGCCCTACCGAGGTTGACGCGTTGATTGGAGATGCGTCCCGAGCCCGCAATAAGCTCGACTGGGTCCCGACGATTCGTGGCAAGGAGCTGGCGCGGCTCATGGTCGATGCTGATATCGAGGCGCTTGAGCATGCTGGCCGCCCGTGGATCGACAAAGTGCAGTTGGACTCATGGGCAACGTCCGTCGTTCACGGAGCTGCCGAACAATGACGGTTGGTGCGCACTCGTTGCCAAATGAACTCAATCGCGATGCGACCTTCTATGTTGCGGGACACCGGGGGCTGGCCGGCTCCGCTATCGTGCGCAAGCTGCAAAGCGTGGGTTTCGAGAACATTGTCGGCAAAACATCAAAGGAGCTCGATCTAAAGAATCGCGAAGCGGTCTTTGAGTTTTTCGCCGAGGTCAAGCCACGTTACGTAGTGCTCGCTGCAGCAAAGGTCGGCGGAATCTTGGCCAATAGCACGTACCCCGTGGACTTCCTCAGCGACAACATGAGGATTCAAGTCAATGTGCTCGACGCCGCTCGGGAAGCTGAGGTCGAGCGTTTGCTGTTCTTAGGTTCGTCGTGTATCTATCCGAAGTGGGCAGAACAACCCATTCGCGAGGAATCTCTCCTAACCGGTCACCTTGAGCCAACCAACGAGGCGTACGCGATCGCGAAGATCGCCGGTATCTTGCACGTTCAGGCAGTGCGTCGTCAGTTTGGCCTGCCGTGGATTTCGGCGATGCCGACAAACCTCTACGGGCCCAACGACAACTTTTCGCCAAGTGGCTCGCATGTTCTGCCTGCATTGATCCGGCGCTATGAGGAGGCGGCGGCGTCGGACGCGCCGGCGGTTACTAATTGGGGCACCGGTTCACCACGGCGAGAGTTTCTTCACGCCGACGACATGGCTGACGCATGCCTGCACCTTCTTGAGAATTACGATGGGCCGGATCAAATTAATGTAGGCAGCGGCACCGATGTCACGATCCGCGAAATCGCTGAAACTGTCGCGTCAGTCGTCGGTTTTACGGGCGAGACCGAGTGGGACACCACAAAACCCGATGGGACGCCGCAAAAGCTGCTGGATGTTTCGAAACTCGCGCAAATGGGCTGGACATCGAAGATCGGCCTGCGGGAGGGCGTCGAGCGTACGGTCGCGTGGTATCGCGACCATGCCGGCGCGCTCCGCAAATGATTCGTGCCGAGCGCAGAGTTGGGCAAGTGAGCCGCAGCCGCTCGTGAATTAACACCGAGTGACCATCTGAGCACAGCGACCGCCAGCTGGTTAACGCGCTCGGCTGGTCTTGCGGGACATTGAAGAGGTGAATCAACCAGAACCGGCGCCTACTGCATTGCTGCACGGTAGGGTGGCGCGCCATGGGGGACGTTTCACGATTCACTAAACTCGTAAGAAGGGCTGCCTTCGCCTACAGCGCGCGCAGCAGACGCCGCAAGTCCGACATGATTCTTAAGTTCCTCGCCCAGCATCATGTTGACTCGGTGCTGCTGGTAGGAGCGACCGGCGATGAATACGCCGGTAATCCGCTCCAGCCCCACACCGGCATTATCGAACGTAGGGTTGCGGCGCACTACCCGATCAAGATGGGCATCAACGTTGTGCCGGCAGTCACCCCATACCCGTTCATGGTCGCAGATGTCAGAGCTATGCCGTTCGCCGACGAATTCGTGGACTTCGCGTTGGCGAATGCGGTGATCGAGCACGTCGGCGGGATCAGAGATCAGCAGCGCATGGTCGATGAGATGACTCGCGTAGCCCGATCGTGGGTGATCACCACGCCGAACAAGTGGTTCCCAGTGGAGGCTCACTCCCATGCCGTGTTCCTGCATTGGTTTCCCGGCTGGCGGCGTCGATGTAATGAGCGTCGTGCCGCCGCAAACTTGAGCCAGTTCGATCTATTGTCGCTACGCCAATTTCGAAGGATGATGCCCGCTGGTACGAAGATCGTCGGGAAGCCGTGGAGCCCGACATTCACTGCGATTTACAACGCGTAGATCCCAGGCCTCCGATTGAGGTGTCGGCGGCCATATCGGCGCAATACCGTTTCCGAATTTTGGTCAGCGACGTCCAGGCGCCTCTATCGCCGGTCCACATGAGGGATATCCGAGTGGGTCCCTTGCGTTTACAAGATGATGGAGTGGTCAGCGTAAGCGCGTTGTGCGCATTGGCGACGGTGAACCCTATTGCCAGGTCGCTGGCCAGCTTCCACGATCATGATGGTGATGTCACCGTCAATCTCACGTACGAAAGCTAAGCTTTGACACCGAGGGCGAGGTGCCCGACGCAGGCTGTTTCCGCATGGAATTGGCTCCGCTCGTTTTGTCCGGGTCATGAAAGGATCGCGGAGTCAGTAGGACTGGCTGGCGAGGTTTGATGACCACGGTGCGGTGCGGCAGGCGGTCGAGCAAAGCGGCGACCACGGTGGTCGCGTCTCAGGCGCCGACGCCGCATTGCCCATTCAGTTGGCATTGAGTCGCTTCGGGATTCGCCGAACTAGAATTTTTTTACACCGGATGAGGTGCTTTCAAGGCGCCTCGATGCCGATGCCGATGGCGCTGCTAGCGAAGCGGGCGGTCGCTTTATTCGAGCACCAGGGTTGGTTGGACTCGGTACACTTCGACATTATGGGGGGATCGATCGGCGGTTCGCTTGTCGCCACACTCGGCGATTGGCTATTGGTGCTGATGGCGGTCGCGCTCCTGGCAATCCTACTGTCCGCAGCATGGCGGCGGGGCGGTAGGAACTTCGGTCCGGGTACTACTCCGGTTGTGACGCCCAACCTGATGTTGATCGCTCTCCCGACAATCCTTGCCGGCTCGCTCATTAGCCTTTACGCAGGTATATACGCGATCACACTCGTGGCAATCGTGTCGCTCTGCACAAGGAAAGCACGGAACGATCGGCTCAAGCTGGCCTGGCCGTGTGCAATCCTGCCCGTTGCTGCATTAGTAATCGTCCTGCGACCGAATGGTCCGAGTTCCGCACTCAACGTGCTGTTTTTCGCGATGGCGTCCATAGCAATCGCGCGAGCGGTGTATCTCTCCACTTCGAAGTCGAGCGCACTGGTGTCGTTGGTCGATGGAACCGGCGTTTTATTGGTTGCATCCGTCATTCTCTGGTCTGCTGGGTTCGACGGTCCGCGGGATCGGACGGCCGGCCTCGAAAACTCGCTAACCGGCGGCGAGCGTGTTGTCTTTCCGCTTTCCAATTCGCTGGCCGCGACTCCCGCGATCGCGGCGGTCTACATCGCTGCCGTGATTCCGACGCTCATCGCGTACCGTCGCTACCGGGTTTTCCGGTTATTCGCGGCCGCATGTGGTGTGGCCATTTTCATTCTCAGTGATTCTCGAGTGTCCCTCGCTAGTGCCCTGGTTTTGTCCGCTTGCGTGCTCCTTGCCCCGAGGTTCTTCCGTGGGTCCGCCCCTTGGCTAATTGGAGCCACGCTTTTTGTTCCGTTCATTTACGGCTATATCCAAGACACCGTTGGAAGGATCATGGTGGCCGTAAGTAGTTACGTGCCGTGGGTCATCCGGCCTGGTGAGGAGGTATCCACGCTAAATAGCCGTGACTACATCTGGTCCCAGTCAGTCACCTTTTACGCGGAGCGTCTTGACTGGGTTGATCGAATGTTCGGGTTCGGTTCTTACGGGCACGTTGATTCAGGCGCTTCAGCCTACTATTATCACAATTTCAGCGGACTCGGTCGCGATGACCGACTTATGACGCCGCACAGTTCGATACTGCAAATCTTGTTCGACGGTGGCTGGCTCGTAGCTTGTATCTTGGCGGTCACCATCGTCTATATGGCATGGGTGTTGTCTCGACGTAGCTCTTACATTGGTCTCGTGGGATTGGCTATGTTGGGTGCGTTGTCTATCGTCGGTATCACCGAGGTCGCGCTTTCGCCAGGTCATGCGCAGCCAACATGGTGGGTTCTCGTGGCACTCAGCATGATCGTGTTTTCGCAGGAGCCGCGGGCGCCACGTGACAACGTCCGGCTCGACGCAACACGCAAGGCTGAACCGTCAGATCGGACAGTGATACAACCGGCCGTGTCGCTCGTGTCCGCACCGAAATGGTGATCGCGAACCGCGCCAGTGCCGACGACGTCGGTTTGAAACCGGCAAGACCCATTGCAGCGGTCGGGGGCTACATGCGGATGCCTATACGTGGGTCAGGCGACGACGTCACAGCACGATGTGACGAACAACCGGCGATGCGAGTGTTCGAGACTCTGCCCGCTAGCGGCGCGTGCGGGGCTGAAGGTAAGCGTGTTGTGGACGTGGTTCTCGAGCTTCTCCAGGCCCACCACAGGAGTTGCTCGTTCTCGCGAAGCCGTGCGAGCACGGACGTTAAAGATTGAATTTAGGAGGGCTTGAGTTGAGCGAACAGTGGCGCGGTATCGCGCACATGGCGGGACGGAGGGACCACCTCCTGGCCGAAGTAACTCTGGTCCGAATAATTGCCGGCGCTGTTAGGGTGAAATCGTGTCCGTGACGCCTGTGACTTCAATTCCCTGTGTGCCGCGCCGCGACTATGTATATGAGTTCTTGCGCAATCGCGGCCCCGCTGGTCTTTACGTCGACGTAGGTGCCGCCTCGGGTGAAGTTAGCTCGCGTATAGCGGCCGATGCGGCCTGTGTATTGGCATTCGAGCCATTTCCGCAGAACGCACATCTTTTCAGGGAGCGGCTTGCCAATAACCCGCATGTCCGGTTGATCGAGAAGGCCGTTTCAAATCGGCGCGGGAAAACGACTTTTTTTGTTAGTTCGACAGTGCAAGGAGACGAGCCTGGCTGGGATGACCAAGTTGGCTATTCGTCTGTTGGTCGAATAGGCGCTTCTATCGTAGGCACCCTTAAGAGTTACGCCGTAGTTGGCGCGGCAGCTCTTGGACGCAGGCGCGGTGCGACATTGCTACGCGTCGAAACAACCACACTTGACCTCGAATTGGGCGACCAGGTAGTCGATTTTCTTAAGGTCGACGTGCAAGGCGCTGAACGCCGAGTTCTCGAGGGCGCGAGGTCGGCAATCGAATCTCAACGCATCAGATTAATGTATCTCGAGTGGACGGGGGATGCCGAGGTGGAGAGGCTTCTTGAAAGCGCCGGGTATTCCATTTTTGATTCGGTATACGTTGGCTCAGGTTCGGACTCAGCGAGGCGTGAGTTCGAGAGCAGTGGCTTCGAAGTCATCGGAACAATACCGTTATCGACTGGCCATGCGGCGCTTGAAATGGTTTATCGGGGACCAAATTCTGAAATCGGGTCGCTTTTACGCGGCTTAAATGCTGGCCGGCAATGGATTCAAACTGATCTAATAGCCCTTCCTAGCGTAGACGCGGGGGAACTTGTCGAGTTTCTTCAGTTTGGGTAGATGCACGCATTATGCTTGATGGTCTATTCGCGCGCCGAATATCGGTATCCGAAGAAGCCATGCGGTAATGCCGCCAGCACTAAATGCCACTGGCGCCCAGCGAATGTCGGCGATACGTGATGGTGAGGGTGCTGACCACTAGCACGAGGCACGTGGCGGCGGAACCCCAGCTGAGTGCGGAACCGACCGGGAGCGAAAGCGCTGCGACGCTGCATGCCAAGCTAGCCGTACCGACTGACAACTCTGGCCAACAGTTCCGCCACGAGCCCCAATGAATCTCTAGCTTGATCGCGCGCGTCAAGATGAGTGCAACTACTGCCATCACGAGAAACCCAACGGAAGTAGCGTACGCGACGCCCATTGCGCCAAATTGACGTCCTACGGCGTAGATTCCGACCAAGATGAGGAGGGCACCCGAGCCAGATGCGATCGCGCTTAGTCTCGGAAGTCCAGCCGACTGGACCAAGTAATTAATCGGAATGAGGTACAGGCCGCATGCTGCTTGTCCAACAAGCAAAACACCTGTCAGCGCGAATGACGGCCAGAATGGCTCGGCGAAGATCCATTGCCCGGTGAGTGCTAGGCCCGCACCGACCAGCGCCGGGACGGTCACGGCGAGAATGAGCTGCCACCTAACGGGTGCGTAGGTCTCTTGCGTTGGGGCAGGGAAGTTCTCGCGCGAGTACCGGGGGAGGAAGGCCTGGTGGATCTCGAGAAGAATGAGGTTGGCGACTGCGGCGATGTTCAATCCGAAGGACAGTAGCCCCACCTGGGTCAGCGATGACACGGTCGCCAGTGCTGGCCTGCTCAACGAAGATAGTGCCCAGAACGAAGCCCGGTGCGGGATTAGGGGTATGGAGAAATTCACCACCGCCCGGATGTGTGTTGTTGACACCCTCGCGCGTGGCAGCCTGACTAGTGCCATCGCCAGTGCGGCCGAAACAATTGCACTCAGCAGATCTGAGATTGCCCAGCCCAAGACGCCGAAGTCCCAGACCACGATGAGCAGTACTTTGGATATTGCCGTCACGACTACCGACGTAAACGCGAGCGCCATGAATTTGCGGAGGTCCTGGAGCGCTCTGACAATCGGAAGCGCGAAGTATGTCGCGGCGGGTTGGAATCCGACGGCGAGTAGTTCGATTCCCCAGATGGTGCCGTCGACACCGAACAACTCAGGCAATAGCACTGCCACTCCCGCAGCCACAATGGCGACGAGGAGCGGCAGTACTGCGTAGCAGTACAGGCCGGTCACACGTAGTAGTGCCGGAGCGTCTTCGCCGCCTCGCGCTGATGAGCGGAAAACGAGGGCTTCGAGTGGCGCCGCCACGATCGTGACTAATAAAAGTGCTGACACGGTGAGTATCGACGCAGCACCGTACTGCGCGGGCGACATCGCATGTGAAATGAACGGCAGGATCAACAAGGACACGCCGCGTTGCAGGGCCGCTAAGAGGAGATACGTCGCCGCGGCCCGCTTTGTTTTTCCGAGTCCGGCCACCACTAGGGGGCGTGCCATCGGCCGCGTTTCACTCGGGGGAGCCTTTCCGTGCTTTGGTGTCGGCCCTCCCGTTTCCGCGGTCTTCCGCGACGCAGATTCTCACTTACGCAGCCTCAGATAGATTGGCCCCAGCGCGGGCTTGAGCGTTCTACGTATCCGGACATCTACTATCTGCAACGCCGTCCACGCCGCATCCAGTGCTCTACCGATTCGTTTCAGCCCGAGGGCGTCAACCCGAGCACGGTGCCGATCCCAGAAATAAAGGCCGCTGAACGTTAGCCCACCGGCCAAGTAGTCAACGTCCACATCTGCCCACGTGGCAGGTGGAACACGAGATGCCGCTTTGATAAGTAAGTGGTAGTCGGCGGCGGGGCTCATACCCACGTCGAATCCACCTAGTGCGCGGATCAGATCTACCCGCATAACCACAGCCTGGTGACAGAGTGTTGCCCGGCCCCACAGATGCTTGGTCCTTGAATAGGGAATCTTTCCGATCTGCGGACGGACCTTTCGCCCTGTGAGGTCGATTACTCGTGCTCTGCTGTAACCCCAATCGGGTTCTGCCTCGATTCTGCGCAGCACACGTCCGATAGCCCCCTCGTCGGCGAACCGATCGCCGGCGTTCATGAAGACGACATAATCTCCCTTGACGATATTCAGCGATTTGTTCATCGCATCAAAGATTCCGTCGTCAGGCTCGGAGACAGCTAAGTGGGCAAAATTGAATCCGGCAGACCGATACCAGTCCGCGGTGCCATCGCTGGATGCCCCGTCGATGAGGACATGCTCCCAGCCATGGCTTTGCGTTTGCCGCTCAAGTGACTCGACTGTACGTTGGACATTCGCCAAGTCATTCCAGCAAACCGTCACAATACTCAGCCGAACGGTAGATTTCGCGCTCATTTACCTAGCGCTTCGTCGAGCGTCTGCTTCGGAAACACTTTCAGCGCACCACCGACCGTGGCATCG
This sequence comes from Mycolicibacterium pulveris, assembly GCA_050205315.1. Lineage (GTDB taxonomy): Bacteria > Actinomycetota > Actinomycetes > Mycobacteriales > Mycobacteriaceae > Mycobacterium > Mycobacterium pulveris_A. The sequence continues at coordinate 238,142 of JBNMRA010000003.1, forward strand.
ATGATCTTGCGACCGTCCTTCTCAAACTTTGCTCGGGCTAGATTGTAGGCGACCTCGGAGGTTTCGAGATCGGGTAGCTGCCACCTGAAGCCTTTCCCGAAATAACGCGGATCGAAATGACTAGCATCAGGACCGGCGGATTCGACAACCTGATGCGCTGGCCCGCTCACTGCGAACCGATGGTCGACGCCGACGAGAATAACTTCTGAGAAGCCCATGTAATAAGCCAGTTGCATGGCAACGTAGGTCACAGTCGCGCCCTCCCATATCCCATGGCTGACATCGCTGGAAAACCTCGGGCCTACGAGTACATTGAGGTAGGCAGTGTTTGCAGCACCATCAAGGAATGCGCGATTAGGGGTGGTTGTAAACAGGGGCGCTTCGATTCTCCGAAAGTCATCGGCGCACTGTTGAACAACGAGTTGATTGACGACAACGTGGAAAGTCGTTTCAAAACCCAATTCATCAAACATCAAATAAATGCGATTGAGACCAAAGGTGATCTCGTTACGCAAAAGGCTTAGATCCGTGTCCCTCAGGCTGGGACCGTTGCCAATGATCACGCACCGTGCACCTCTGTGTGCATCTTTGAACCGCCGGATATAGGCGGCGTTGGCGCGGCCGGCTTTGGTCAGAGTGTTTGCGCGCCACGCCCGAATATCCGTTAGACGGGTAGCCACCGCGCGTGCTCTCTTCTCACCCAGCAGCGCGGTGGCGGCTCTTCGCTTGGTACTGAGAGTCCGACCCTTTTCCTGGGCGATGACGTCCTGCTTATCAGCCATGTTCAACCCCCTCACTCCGAACCAAGGCGGGCCGTCGCTCCACCGTCAACGACCAGAACCGTTCCTGTGACAAAGCGGGCATCATCTCCAATCAAGAATGAAACCGCCCCCGCAACGTCACTAGGCTCCCCAACGCGGCGTAGTGCAGTGCGCTCGCACAGAATAGCCTTCCGCTCCGCGGCCGACTCAGTATCCCAACGCGCGAAACCCTCGCGAAGCTTCGCGGTATCGATTGCGCCCGGCGCGACGGCGTTGACTCGGATGTCGGGACCGAGATCCAATGCAGCGGCACGCACCCAGCCCTCCAGGGCTGCCTTAGTCGTCGCGTAAGCGGCGATGCCGGTCGTTGTCGCGCGCCCGTGCACGCTACTTATGGCAACAATCGAACCAGCATTGCTTGCTAAGCTCTCACGAGTGCCCGAAACTAGTGCGTCAATGGCAACGACGTTGACGCGCAACGCATCTGACCACTCAGGGAAGGTTGTTACGCCGACCTCTGCAACCGGTTGCACGGCAGCGTTGTGCACTACCGCCTTCAATCTGTAATTCTCCGCTAGCTTCCGGCCAAGGTCACGAAGCTGTTCGGACTTGCGCAGGTCGACCTGGAAATGAGCATCGGCTGCTGGAGCAGCGTTAAGGTCGACTCCGATTACGATGTACCCATCTACCCGCATGCGTTCGCACAGTGCTGTGCCGATTCCTCCAGCGGCTCCCGTTATGATGACCGCCCGGGTCACCTCGTAAGCTCCTCGACAAGAAAGTCCACTGCCGCCGCGCTCGCGCGCTCGACGCCCTCGCGAGTGTTTGACCCATTGTGTGCGCCCAGAACGACGTTCGGAAGCGTTCGAAGTTCGCTGTCGGGCGGCAGAGGTTCGACCTCGAACACGTCGAGTGCAGCTCCGGCAAGGCGACCACTCTTGAGACAGGCAATCAGATCTGCCTCGAGTACGACCGGACCTCTTGCAACATTCACCACGTAAGCATCGGGGCGTATGAGAGCCAGCCGGTCGGCGTTGATGAGATGGAATGTCTCCGGCGTAAGCGGGCATGCCAGAACAATGAACCGGCTTGTCGCTAAGAGCTTATCGAGGTCGACCATAGTCACGCCAACGGGCGCATCGCGGACGAAGGGGTCCGATGCGATGACATCCATGCCGAAACCATGTCCACGTTTTGCGACCTCGCGCCCGATAGCTCCAAAGCCGACGATTCCGAGCCGGGAGCCAGCGAGTGTTACCCCTTCGACCTTCGGCCACTCGCCGCGCCGGATGGCGCTGTCTACCGCGATGTAGCCTCGCGTCAGGTTCAGAATGTAGCCAAACGCTGCGTCGGCGACTTCAGCGCCGAAGACGCCCGGTGTGTTGCGAACGGTGACTCCGTGCTCGCGTGCGGCTTCGTGATCGACCGAGTCCATGCCGATACCCCAACGAATCACTGTTCTGAGTTTGGAGGCGCCTTCGAAAAACTCGCGACTTAGCTCGTCGTCGCCAGCAATAATTCCCACCAGCCGCGACTTGAACTGAAGTAATTCAGCGGCGGTGAATTGCTGGCGCCCACCAAGATCAGGTGCAATAACTTGATATCCGAGTCTCTCGAGGCGTTCGCGATGTCGCGGAAGTTCTACCTGCATTTGACGGCAGGTCACCAAGATTAAGGGGGCAGTCATGCCCTGCTCCCGCCTTGATCCGCGATCGCGATCGCCAGGGAAAAGTCTTCTTCCGTATCGATATCGATGGCCTCGAGTGGGTCCATTTCAACCATGAAGGGATTGGCGCCGATGCGGGTGCCCCGCTCTCGCAACAAGGTCGGCGTGAAGATAAAGAAGCACGAATTCTCTATGAACAGTGGCTCAAGGTCCTGTGTTCGAAGCAATATTGATGGATCGTGATTTACCGGCCGGTTCGCCGCGTCCCAAAGTCGGGCCTGCAAGCGGGTCACGCTGAAAACTGAGTCGAAGGCACTTTCACACCTATTGAACAGTTTCAGCGCCGCAGACAACGTATCTGCCTTGAGAAATGGATTCGTCGAGTGAGTCTGAAGAACTAAATCGGCCTCCACCTGCTCAAGAGTATTGAGCAAGACATCGTTCATGGCGATGCTGCCGTCGCGTAGATGCTCTGGGCGCCGTAAAAGGCGAACGTGAGGGAAGTATTCGGCGCAGTCTTCGAAGATCACGTCACTGTCTGTGTCAATCACGATCAGATCGATTTCGGGTACCGAGCTCAAGGTACGGACAACGTGGTGGTACAGCGGAATTCCTGCCAGGGGGCGATAGTTCTTTCCGGGCACTCGCTCACTGTTGTGACGCATCGGGACAATCGCGACGGTCATTGAGGTCCTTGTCTAAACATCATCGGAATACACGATCTTTCGACCAGGTGCAGGGGGTAACTCAGTGGTTTGAGACTCAGCGGGATAGTAGAAGCGCTCTAGCAAACGAGCGGATGCGTCTTCAGGCCTCCGGAAGCCCTGCCATGCACCGATGAACTGGGCGAATCTGAAATGCGGAATACTGAGGATATTGGCGCGTAGGCAGTTCGCCTTGACCGCTTCTCGGTAGTCGCCGAGAATATTCGACAGAGCGAGCCCGACTGACGTCGGCAGCGACATCTTTGATCCCTCGACGATGCGCGCATAAGCCATCGCCTCGCGCCGATACCTATTTCGGATGACGCTCCATGTCTCCTCATGCACGTGTACCACGGGCGCATCCGCTACATAGGCGATCTTATAGCCTCTATCGAGAGCCTTCTTTGCGAAATCGAGGTCCTCGAGCCCCGTAAGCGTCTCATCGTACGGGGACTCTTGCCAAACTGACCTCAGCACGGCCGCGTTGGCGTTGTTGCTGAACGGGTGATCTTGGTCCCAAATGTTCTGGTTGGGGAACCATTGCAGCATTACTCTCGATTCGGAGAACTTGGTGCGCTCATCACCGACTTGGCGTCCGTAGGCAATGGCTATTCCGTCACGGTCGAACGCACTGGCGATGTGCTCGACGTAAGTGTTGTAAACGGGATAAACGTGAGCAGAGGCAAACAATAGGATGTCGCCACTCGCTGCGCTACAGCCCCTATTGAGTGCGCGCCCGAAGGAAAACTCGCTCTTGGCGATGTGCACGATGGTGCAGCCGGCGGCTTCAGCGATCGCGACAGTGTCGTCCGTGGAGCCCGAGTCGACCAAAATTATCTCGTCGGGTTTGACGGTCTGCTGCTCGAATCCCTTCAACAAGCGACCGATGTGCGCGCCTTCGTTGTAAGCGCGAATAACTGCCGACACCCGGCGGCGTGGTGGATTGTTATCGTTCATCTCTTGCAAACGCGCCTCCAGTCTGACGGATTAGAATCTCGTCACGCGTCACGATCTTCGGCCGTCCCAGGGGATCGCGATGGTGCTTGGGCGTCGCCGTAGTAGCTGTAGCTGTACGACGCGGCGCCTCGCGTTGGCGTCATCGTGATTACCGCGCCGAGTAGCGTCGCGCCGACATCTTGGAGATTTTTGACTGCATGCGCGAGTTGCTCACGTTTGGTCTGGCCGTACCGTGCAATGAGGAGTACGCCGTCGGCGGCGGTCGCCAAGATCGCGGCATCCGTAACCGCGAGTAACGGAGAGGAATCGATCACGACATAGTCGAAGCCCTGCCGCAACTCGTCCAAGACCTTTTTTGCGGCTAATGAGGCCAGCAATTCGCTGGGATTGGGTGGTACGGCTCCTGAGGTAAGCACCGTAAGATGCGGAAACCGCGTCTTCTGGAGTACTTCATCAACGGATGCACGCCCAGCCAAAACTGTGCTAAATCCGACCGATCCGACAAGGTCCAGATACGAGTTCAATCTGGGCCGCCGCAAGTCCCCTTCAACCAATACCACGTTATTCTCGGCTTCCGCCAACGCCAATGCAATATTTATCGCTGTGGTGGATTTACCTTCGTTCGGCATCGAACTGGTGACTACAATCACGCGCGGCGGATTGTCGACTGCTAGGAATTGCAGATTGGTCCTAAGCTTGCGGAATGCTTCAGCAATTGCGGAGTTGGCGCTGTCGAAAGATATCGCCGCTTCCTTCCGGCGTTCCTTGTCGAGTGGAACGCTGCCCACCACTCCGACACCCGCGATCTCCTCAAGAGACTCTCGATCTTTGACTGTGTTGTCCAACCGATCACGCAGAACCGCCAGGCCAATTCCCAATAAGATGCCGAGAGCGAGACCTACTATAAGGTTGCGGCTCGTTTTCGGAGTTACGGGATTTTCGGGAATCGACGCACGTTGCTCCACCACAACGCGAGCATCGGGAGTCCTGCCATCTGCTGGGGTCTCCAGCTCACGAACCATTGCAACGAACTCGTCGGATAAAGCGTCGGCGAGATCGCGCGCACGGACGGGCGACTCGTCGAGGACTGTTACGTCGATCAAGACCGTATCCGGTTTCGCGCTCGCCTTGACATTCTGCTGTAGCGTTTTTGCGCTCATATCCAGGCCGAGTTTGTCGATAGTACGTTTAGCCAGGGTTTCGCCCATAAGTAGTTCGGTATACGAGACTACGCGTTCTTGCGAGTAGCGATTCCCTTGGTAGATTTCGGCCACTGTGGTGCTGGAAGTGGTTGATACGAACAGCCTTGTCGACGCCTGATAGAGGGGGGTCGTCAGGAGACTAACCGCAATTGCTCCCGATACTGTGATAGCGACCGTGATGCAAATGATAAGCCAACGCGTACGCAGTAATTTGACGAAATCTTGAATACTCACTGCGAGCCCCTAATCGCTAATTGTCCCGCTTCGCGACCCTCGCTCAGGTGTGTCGCAGTCCGCCGAATTATACCGGTAGGTATTTCAAGCCAGCGGCTAAATAGGCACAGACAGCAAACATAACTCGGGCCGAACGGTGCCCTCGCTGTTCTCGGCCGGCTACTCATCATGAGCATTCGGGCACCGAAATCACGGGAGTTACGTTGTCTATCAACGGCTGGATCGGTACTCGAGGTGCACCAGGTGCCGTGGGCTCGCTCAGCAAGAACTTTATTTCGCCGGATTCCCCGCGCGGTATGCCGACCTGCATCTCGAACGTAGGGCGGCCGCGTTCCATGCCACGCGAAACCGGCACGTTCTGGCCGTTTGCGATCGCACCCGCCAATTCAGCGCCCTTAGTGGCAACGAGCATCACCGAGGTCAACATGGCGCCCCGTGGGGCGTTGAGCGGACCTTGCGCCGCCTCGACGATGCCGGGGCTACTGGCGACGTAATCCGGTAGCGGACCGTCCGGCGCGGTATTCGCCAAACGGACGGTGATGGTCGATTTCCGGGTTTCACCGTCACATCCGTCGGCGGCATACTCGATCTGTCGCGTCAGGTAGTAGTCCATCTTGTTTCCACCGAGGTTGTTGATCACGACTTCGGCGTAAGGTGCAGTATCGTCGGGCACCACATGTGCCAGCGGGGTTTCCTCGAGAAGCGCTTGCTCATCCGGGAACGAACTCCATACCGCGATACGGCGCTCACCGGCAGCCTTGCCCAAGGCGTCGAGCAGCTTTCCTGGCGACTCCACCCGCCCCGTAATCTTGTTCACCACCTCGCTCGCGACATCCTGGAGATACTGCTTGCGGGCGGTCTGGTCGGTTGGAAACCGTTCGTAAACAGTGGATTCCGTCAATTCAACGACATTGTCCGCGGTAATTCTCTCCCCGTCAGGCATGGTCACGGGTCCAACCGCCCTCAAAATGTAGCTCAAGGCGACAGGGTCGATGGCGATCACGCCGTCGACGTTCATGCCGGACTCCTCGGCCCACATCGACCTCCAGATCTGGGCCGCATACGGGAAGTGCGAGCTCAGATTGCTGTTGCGAAAATCGGTGTACGCATTGGCCCACCCCCACTGTTGATCAAACGCGGGACCCAGATTGATGGAAGTGGATGCTGCACGAAGCTCGGTGTTCGGTGCCAACTTGTCCACGGTCGGCTTGCCATTGTCGAACCGAAGGATTCCGAATCCGCCGAGTAGACCGCCGGTTCCGCGGGCCTCGGCATTGGTTTGGAACGCCATGAAGTAGGTACGGGGGCCATCAGCGCCCATCATCGCCGGCGCAAGCCGCGCGGCAAGATCCGTGTTCTCCAGCAGGCCCGTCACGTCAGAGGTCTGCGATTGCAACTGGGTGCGCGCATTCCGCATAGCAGAGAAGTACCTGGGCTCAGAGATTCCGTTGGCTTGTTCACCGAGTTGCGAGGCGGAGGCCGAGATCTCGCTCAAGCGCGGCGCGGAGTCGCGGAGCAACTGGACGTTGACCGTGCCGTCGCGCAGCAACCGGTCCGGCGAAAGTGCCTCGGCCACATCCGCAGAAGGCTGCAGCACATCGGCGGCCAAACCAACCACGACGTCAGAGATTTGTTGCCCGGTCTTGAAAGGGCTTCCGAGCCACGGGACGGCCGCCGCGATATTCCACGGAAGAGAATGTGTTGCGTCCTGTGCATCTCTGGCGTGGGTCGTCGCTTTGTCGACCCATCGGGTGGTCTCGTCGGCATCGCCTTTGAGCAGCGCTTCGCGCGCTTCTTGAGCGGCGCTGCGTGCTGCTTCGAGGTTCGACCGCGCTTGGAAGGCTCCATACGCCAGCCAGGACCCGAACGCGACGACGACCAGCAGCACCACGCCACCGATCAGCGTGCTCCGCCGCCTCAGGAACTCCGGCCGGTCCTGTTCGAGATCATCTTCAGTTACTTGCGCAGAATCGTCGTTGTCGCCGTTCGACTTGCGTCCAAACGGATTTCGCGGAATTTGCACGCAGAAGTTAACCCCCGTACTCGGCTGAGGCGGTACGCCCCGATTTCAGGCAACGACGAAGTTACCTCAGACCGACACGTTGCAACAGCCGATTACGAGATAACGCGAACTGTCGGGCTTAGCAGCGCCTACCGACGGTGACCTTGAAGGAGCCGTACGGGCCGATCTTGGCGCTGATACCCGCGAAGCACGCCTGGAAGTTCAGGTTCGCCGCCCAGCCGAAGAACGGCCGGAGGAAGCTGGGGATCAGGGTGAACGGGTTAAAGCTGAACCAGGTCCGCTCGTTGTCCGGCGGGTTCGGGTTCGACGATCCGAACCACCACAGCGAGTTCTGGAACCAGGTGCGCGGTTCGTCGAGCTCGATCGGCTGCGGTTGCAGCGGCGCGAAGTCGAGCGTCTGAACAACCGGCGCGGCCGGCACTGGCACCTCAGGGGTGGCCGTCGCCGTGGTCGCCGGGATGACGGTGGCGGCAGCTGCGAGTGCAACGGCGGCAACGCCCGTCTGGAACTTAGTGATGACCCCGCTCATAACTCCCCCAAAGCTCTTGAATTGAGACTGTTTGCTAGCGTGCCAGACCCTAACACGATGTGTCAATAGGAAACTGCAGAACACAGACGTTTTCTCACCGACTGTGCGCGCGTCGTCAGATCCGGTACATGCGTCGCCGCCTGGAAAACTTGACGGACCTGCAAATTTGCCATCGAAAGTAACTTTCTAGCTACCGTTGGCGCTGGCTAAACAGCCGGCCGAGCTCGGCTCGCGTGTTGATTTCGAGCTTGCGATAGATGCGGGCGAGGTTGGCTTCGACGGTCTTTGGGCTGATGAACAACGCTGTAGCGACTTCGCGCGTTGTCATTCCGGAGGCGGCCAATTCGGCGACCCGGCGCTCGGACGATGTCAATCCCCAGTCCCCGCGAATGGGAGCGCCGGCGCGGTCCAGTTCGGCACGCGCCCGGTCTGCCCACAGCGGCGCGCCCAAGGCCTCGAACACCTGTAGCGCCTCCGTCACCGTCGCTCGCGCAACGTCTTTCTTACGTCGGCGGCGCTGCAGCTGGCCCAGGAGAAGCAGGCTGCGGGCGCGCTCGAACGGCATGGGTAGCCGGTCATGGTGTGCCAACGCCTCTTTCGCCTTGTCAAGGGCTGCTTCGACGGCGCCGTCTGCCGCCAAGAACAAGCTCCGACACCTTGCGCCGATGGCCAACATCCACGGTCGGTCCAGCATCTGTCCGTTGGCTTCAAGCGCATCGATCATCGGCTCCGCTTCGGCATGGCGGCCCAGCGCTGCGAGCGCTTCAACCGCGTCGGGAACGTATGCCACGTTGATGATTTCGGTTCCCGGTATGGACGGGAACCGGTCGACCAGCGGCTGCAGAGCACGCGCGGCGTCCTGGTAATTGCCGACCGAGACCTCGAGGAAGCCCAAACTGATCGAGGCCCAGTCAGCCAGGCCCGGCGATCCGCATTGTTGCGCTAAACCCATTGCATCACATGCGATCTCACGTGTTTCGGCGATCTTGCCCATGTATGCGGTGACAAGCGACTGCACAGCTTTCGCGACCACGCACAGCTGATCGCCGCCGAGCTGCTGGGCTCGCTCCAGCGTCTCCTCGGCCACCCGCGCCGCCTCCTCATACCGGCCGCGCCACACCTCGGTCAGCGTCATCACCACGGCGATGAACGTCAGGTCAATCTCTGCACCCCGCTCGATGCAGCGTCGGTGTACCGCGGCCAAATGCTCAGAGGCCTCGTCCAATTGGCCCGTCCAAGCCAGTAGCAATGCGTGGTTGGCGCTGGCGCGGAATGCGATGGCCGCCTCGCTGTCGGGCCGTTCCAAGATCAGTGCACGCCGAAGGCTTGCTTCGTCGACACCACGTCCGCACATGCACCCGATCGTGGTCCGCAGCGACAGGGCCTGGCTGGTCAGATCGGCATCGTCGACCTCTTCGGCATGTCTGACGGCGCGCTCGGCGTTCTGCAGGGCCGGCACGAAATCCCCGGCGTTGAGCCGAGCGTGCGATAGCAGCAGCAGCGTACGAACCCGAACGTCGTAGCTGCAGTCGGCGATGTGCAGGGCTTTCTCGAGGAGCGAGACCGCCTCGTCGAAGCGACTGTGGTGAATGTGCATCGCAGCCAACACGTTCAACGCCATGGCCCGATGCGTTCCGCGCGGCTTGCGCGCCATCAGCGCGTCCAGCAGACTCTGGGCCCGCTCCAGCTCGCCGGCGTGCAGGTAGTGCTCGGCGGCGCGAATTCGGCGTAGCGGAGTGTCACCGCCCAGCCCGATCGCCAGCTCGATCAACTCGGCTGCGGCGGCGGGAGCGCCGCGCGCACGCGCGGCGTCAGCGGCCTCATCAAGTGCCGTCAGCGTCGCGGCATCGGCGCTCGATGCCGCCAACGCCAGGTGCCGTGCCCTCGACTCGGGCAGCGTCACCACCTGCGCGAGGCGCCGGTGCATGGCCCGACGCTCGCGGCGCGGGGCATCGCTGTACACGGTTTGCGCCAACAACGGGTGGGCGAATCGCACTGCGTCGCCGTCAAACTGGAGGATTCCCTTGGCTTCCGCCTCCTTGAGCAGCTGCCGGGTGCGCTGTAGGTCGGTGCGGGTGATCTCGGCAAGGAACTCGACGGTCGGCGCCGCCGACGATGCGGTGGCCAGCAGCATGGCCTTGACCTCATCGTCCAGGTGTCCGATCCGTTGTCGCATCAACTCGGCCAGCGTCGCCGGAAGCGCCGACGGCGAGCTGCCCGACTCGACCGCGCGCGCCAGTTCGAGTGCGTAGAACGGGTTTCCGGCGGAGATCTCGGCGATGCGCACCAACGTCGGGCGGGGGAGCGTGCGGCCGAGACGCGCGGACAGCAGCGCATGCAATGCGCCCAGGCTCAACGGGCCGACGCGGTGCCGGATCATGCCGTCGCGCTCGCCCAACTGCAACCAACCGGTCGTGCCGGCGCCGTCGTGGTCGGTGCGCTCGGTGAGCAGCAGACCGACCGGTCCCGAGAACCGGCGGGCGGCAGCCCCGAGGACCGCCCGACTGGACGGATCGAGCCACTGAACGTCGTCGATCGCGACCAAGACGGGTTCGTCACGTGACGTTTGCTCGACGGCCGAAACCAGCGCTGCGGCGATGACGCCCTGATCGGTCGCCGGACCGGTGCCGCTGGCGCGCAGCAGCACGTGGTCGACGGCGTGGCGTTGCACCTCCGGGAGCGCGTCGAGCACCGCGGGTTCGACCTCGATGAGAAGGTCGGCGACGGCCGCGTACGTGAGGGAGGTTTCCTGTGGGCCGACCCGGGCCCAGAGCACCCGGAAGCCGCGGGCGCGGGCATCGTCCACCCCGGCGAACCACAGCGTGGTCTTGCCGACGCCCGTCTCGCCTTCCAGGACGAGACCTGCCGGATGCCTCGCAGCGGATCGAAGGAATTCCGATACCACCCGATATTCAGCCGGACGTTCGATCACGCCGGAAGCCATGGACCCCCCTCGCCGACAGCAAACCGAGCCTATAACGGCTGTTGGTCGTCAGCGTGGCAACGTCAGGAACGTTGCTCTCGGATCCGGGTGCCCACCCGCGTGGACAGCCGCTGGTGCGGAGCGCCGGCCGCGTTGCAGACTCGCGAGACGATCTCGGGAGAGTCGCTGCAGAACACGCCGTAGAGCACTTCGTCGGCCGGAACCGAGAGCGTGACCAGAAGCCGCGCGGGCGTGCCCTCGCTCGTAACGCTCGCGGCCGCGGCGTCGAGCCGGGCGACCATGTCGTCGACCGATTCCTCAGTCAGTTCGGGCAGGTACCACTCCGCCAAGAAGCACGCGGTTTCATCGGCCGCCTCCATACCTGGGACGGTAGCGATCGGCGGCTGAAATGGAATCGGGTGTTTCCCTATGCATTACTTACCTGCGCCAATCCTCTCGCCGCCGCTGGCGAATGGCCAGGGCTAACTTTGCCGGGGCTACTTTCGCGTGTTCTCCCGCCGCGGACCGGTGCGTTATGTGATATTCAACGAATGCGTAAGGCTGGTCGAGCTATTTTCCTGGTAGTCCTGGGCGCCATCAGCACGGCGGTTTTCGGTGCTATCACGGCGGTGATGGCGGCGCTGAGCCTGGCCGCCACGACCGTGCTGATCGTTCCCGGCACAGGCACCCCAGACGCGAACGTCGTCGAGGACTACATGCCGCACTTCTACGACCGCTACATCGGCGGTACGGATCCGGCCTTGCCCTCCGAGTGCGTGGTGGCTACGGACTGCACCCTCTCGGGCATCAACTACCCGGCGTCGTTCTTTCCGTTCTTCTTCTTTTCCGGATGGTGTGTGCCCGGCCGGTGTGACACGTGGAACGACTCGGTTGGCACCGGCGTCGCCAACCTCAACACCGCGCTGATCGACCGGCTGGTCAACTCCGACGACGACGTCATCCTCGCCGGCTACTCGCAGGGCGGCGCCGTCGTCTCCAACGAGTTGCGCAACCTGGCCAACCTCAGCCCGGAACTCAAGGAACGGCTGTCGGTGTTTCTGATCGGCAACGCCTACAACCCCGACGGCGGGCTATTCACCAGGCTCGGCTTCCTACCGACGATTCCGTTCATCGACGTCACGTTCGGCCCGTCGATGCCGACCGACCTCGGGTTCCCGATCACCAGCGTCGGCTTCGAATACGACCCGGTGATGTATGCGCCGCTGTACTGGCTCAACCCGTTCGCGATGCTCAACGCGCTGGCGGCGTTCGAGCTCGTGCACGGCTATTACCTGACGCCCGACGGCAACGCGCCCAACGATTCGATCGCCTACGGGTACACCGAGGAGGAACTGGCCGAAATTCTGGCCGGACCGTGCCCCGGCCCGAATTGCCGCGTCGACGCGGACGGCAACCGGTACTTCATGATCCCGGCCAAGAGCCTGCCGCTGGTGGATCTGGTCATGCAGATCGTGCCCGGCCCGCTGCGGCCGTTCGTGCGCCCGATCGCCGACCTCGTCACGCCGGTGCTGAAGGTGCTGGTCGATCTCGGCTACAACTGGAGCGGGGATCCGGGCCAGACGCGGTGGTTGTCGCCGTTGCCGTTCAACCCATTCCAGAACTGGCTCGCGGTGGGCCAGGACCTCGTCGAGGCGGTTGGTGAAGGCATCCAGAACGCGTTCGGCGGCGGCACGACGACGATGATCGCCCCGCCGGCGGAGACCAACCTGGCGTCGTCCTCCGCACCGGCCTCGGAATCCGTCGAGTCCGAGCCCGACTGGAAACAGAAGTTGGAGCTCATCGTCAACAAGGACGACGAGGACGATGCTTTGGTCGACGAGGAACCGGTGACCGAGGACTCGGACGTCGACGTCGACTCTGAGGACGTCGGCGCCGAAGGTGAGGACGGCACCGAGGGCGAGGACGTCGACTCTGAGGACGTCGGCGCCGAAGCCGAGGACGGCACCGAGGACGTCGACGCCGGAATTGAGGACGGCACCGAGGACGTCGACGCCGAAACGACAACAGGTGACGACGACGCCGGCGATGACGACGCCGGCGGCGACGCGGGCGAAAACGGTGGCGAGGCTGGCTCCGGGGACGCGGGCGACGCCGGCCAGGCCGCGGCCTGAGTTGCCCCATAGACACTGTTTCGCCAACCTCTGCGCGAATCTTTCGCGCAAGTGCTACAGGCCGTCGGAGTTGAGCGAAAGATTCGCTCAGAGCTTGGCACTTAACACTTAGTCCCCACGGACGCCTCGCGATCAGGCGGCCCGCGCTCGCACTGTCGTCTCGCCCAGACCCGGTTGCCGCTCGCAATTTACGGGCACGTTATGTTTCTTTTGTTGCAGATGAGCTCTACCTTAGAGCGGCGAAGCATTTTGTATTCACGTGCGCGAGAAGGGCCGAATCAGGCGGCCGACGACAAAGTTAGGTGAAAATGCAGCTAATCGGTCGGGTAGCGATCGTGTTCGTAACGGCCGTCGCGTCGTTGTTCGTCAGCACCGGGACCTCCCACGCAACCCTGGACAACGAGCTGAGCATCGTCGACGGCAAGGACCGCACGCTGACCATCCAGCAGTGGGACACCTTCCTCAACGGTGTGGCCCCGATGGACCGCAACCGGCTCACCCGCGAGTGGTTCCATTCCGGCAAGGCCAAGTACACCGTGGACGGGCCGGCGGCCAAGAACTTCCAAGGCAAGCTCGAGCTCGGGTATCAAATCGGGTTCCCCTGGTCGCTCGGCACCCGCGTGAGGTTCAGCTACACCACCCCCAACATCCTGTTGGACAGCGCGCCGCTGCCGATCCCGGGTAGTGGCTTCTACCTGGACAACTTCATCACCACGCCCAACCTGTTCCCAGGGGTGTCGTTCAACGCCGACCTCGGTAACGGCCCCGGCATCCAGGAAGTCGCCACGTTCTCGGTGAACGTCAAAGGCCCCAAAGGCACTGTGGCCGTGTCCAATGCGCACGGCACGGTGACCGGCGCCGCCGGCGGGGTGATGCTGCGCCCGTTCGCCCGGCTGATCTCCTCGGCCGGGGACAGCGTCACCACCTACGGCGAGCCCTGGAACATGAACTGACGCCAGACCGCCCGCCGTCGTCGTCGCCGATTACGCGGCGGCACCCGGCTTCAGGTAGGTGACCAGGCTAACGTCGATGCCCTCGTCGATGAAGTAGTACTGGCAGCCCTTGAGGTAGCGCATGTAGCGGTTGTAGTTCTCCTCATCGGTGGCCGCGATCGCCGCTTCCTTGTTGCGCTCGAGCCGGTCGGCCCAGATGCCGAGGGTCTTGATGTAGTGGTTGCGCAACGAGATGGCCTCGGGCACCTGGAAGCCGGCCTTTTCACCGTGCTCGATCATCATCTGCGTGGTCGGCAGCCGGCCACCCGGAAAGATCTCGGTGATCATGAACTTGATGAAGCGGGCCATCTCGAAGGTCAGCTTCTTGCCACGCTCGGCCAGATCGTAGGGGTGATAGCCGACGCTGCTCTGGATCGTCATCCGGCCGTCGTCGGGCAGGATGTCGAAGCAGGTCTTGAAGAAGTCGTCGTAGCGCTCGAAGCCGAAGTGCTCGAACGCCTCGATCGACACGATCCGGTCGACGGGGGAGTGGAACTGCTCCCAGCCCTCCAGCCGCACGTCGAACGTCCGCTCGCTGTCGACCTTGCTCAGCAACTCGTTGCAGTAGACCTGCTGGTTTTTGCTCAGCGTCAGCCCGATGACGTTGACGTCGTACTTCTCCATCGCGCGCTGCAACGTCAGACCCCAGCCGCAGCCGACCTCCAGCAGCGTCATCCCCGGCTTGAGGTCCAGCTTGTCGAGATGCTGATCGACGTTGGCGATCTGCGCCTCCGACAGCGTCACGTTCGGCCCGGTGAAGTACGCGCAGCTGTACTTGCGCGTCGGGTCCTGGAACACGCCGAAGAAGTCGTCCGACAGGTCGTAGTGGGCCTGGATGTCCTCGAAGTGCGGCGTCAAGTCCTTGGTGCCGGATGAGTTATCAGACATATTCCCCTGCTTGGCCTTTCTGGTGGCGTTCTGGTGACGCCGGTCAGATGATGTTGTCGACCGTACTCCCCGCACGGCTGCTGAACGGGCGCACACGCCTCTCAAGCCGTAGAGCGTAGCCGTTGGTGCCTCGTCGACTCCACCACGCCGTGCTCAGCGCGCCGAGAAGTTGGTTTTGAGCTCGCCGATGATGTCGTCCCACAGCGGTTCGGGCAGCTCATGGCCCATTCCGGCGTACAGGACCAGCCGCGCGTCCTTGATCGCGTTGGCGACCACGCGCCCGCCGAACGGGCGCATCAGCTTGTCGGCCTTGCCGTGGATGACCACGGTGGGCGCGGTGATCTGCCGGTCGTAGTGGCGCAGGCTGCCGCTGCCCAGAATCGCGGAGAACTGCCGGCCGATGCCGGCGGGGTAGTAGGCGCGGTCGTAGCCCTCGATCGCCTCGGCGCGAATCGTGGCGTCAGGCCGCGGATAGCCGGGGCTGCCGATGATCTTGCTGACCCTGATCGCGTTCTCGATGATCGCCTCGCGGCTGGCGTCCTTGGGCCGGCGCAGGATCGCCAGCAGATGCCGCGGCGCCGGCGGCGGAAGCAACGCCTGGTTGTTGCTCGAGAAGATCACCGCCAGCGTCTTGGTCCGGGTCTTGTGCCGGGCCGCGAAGATCTGGGCGATCATCCCGCCCATCGAGGCGCCGACGACGTGGGCCTTCTGGATGCCGAGGTGGTCCAGCAGCGCCGCGGCGTCGTCGGCCATGTCCTCGAGCGTGTAGGGCGCCGGGCTGCGGAGTCCGAGCTGGGAGCGGAGCATCCTCACCGGGAGCGGTGTGTTGACGCGTTGGCCGACCAGCTTGGTGGACAGGCCGACGTCGCGGTTGTCGTAGCGGATGACCCTCAATCCCTGGTTGACGAGCTTCTCGCAGAAGTCCTTGCGCCACAACAGAAGTTGCGCGCCCAGCCCCATGATCAGCAGAACCGCCGGGTCGTTCGGGTCGCCCATGTCCTCGTAGTGGATGTCGAGCTCGCCGGATTTGGCGGTGCCGGTGCGCAGCTGCATTTAGACCTCGAGCTCTTCGTCGTGTTCGCGTTTGATGTCGACCATGAAGTTGGCGAAGTATCCGGTGAGCTGCGGATCCGACATCATCTGCCACCTCGGCGCGAGCAGCTTCATATAGCGCTCCACATAGAGGAACTGCTTGCCGATCAGCACCAGCTCGCGGGGCAGCTTCACGTCGTACGCCTCGGCCAGCGCGGACAACTGCTTGCCGATCTCGGCGTAGCTCATGTCACCCAGCGACGACATGGTCAGCGGCGTGGCGAACTTCTCCAAATCCTTGGCGGCCTGCGCCTCGGGTTTCATGGTGCCGACCGCGCCCATCAACACGACGATCTTGCCCGCCGCGGCGTGGTCCTTCTTCACCAGCAGCGCGTAGACGAGTTCCCTGAGCAGCCAACGGGTTCGGGGGTCGATGCGGCCCATGATGCCGAAGTCGAAGAACACGATCTTGCCGTCGTCGTCGACGTAGAGGTTGCCGGCGTGCAGGTCGCCGTGGAACAGGCCGTGTCTTAAGCCGCCTTCGAAGACGCTGAACAGCAGCGCCTTGACCAGTTCGGTGCCGTCGAAACCCTTCTTGCGGATGTTCGCGACGTCGTCGATGCGGGTGCCGTTGACCCGCTCCATCGTCAGTACCCGCTCGCTGGTGAGATCCCAATACACCTGGGGCACACGGATGTTCTTGCCCAGCGGCGAGGCGTGCATGTGCGACACCCACGCGTCCATCGACTGCGCCTCCAGCCGGAAGTCCAGCTCCTCGGCGAGGTTGTCGGCGAAGTCGGCGACCACGTCCTGGGCGCTTAAGCGCTGGCCTAGCTTGGCGAACTCCACCAGCCGCGCGCCGCGCTTGAGGATCTGCAGGTCCGCGGCGACGCGTCGACGGATGCCGGGGCGCTGGATCTTGACGACGACCTCTTCGCCGCTGTGCAGCGTGGCGTAGTGCACCTGCGCGATCGACGCCGACGCGAACGGTGTTTCGTCGAAGCTCTTGAACAGGTTGGCGGGTTCGTCGCCGAGCTCCTCGCGGAACAGCTTCTGGATCTGCTTGGCGTCGGCCGGCGGCACCCGATCGAGCAGGCTGCGGAACTCCCGGGACAGCGGTTCGCCGAACGCGCCCGGGCTCGACGCGATGATCTGGCCGAACTTGACGTACGTCGGCCCCAGATCGGCGAACGTCTGCGGGATCTGCTTGATGACCTTCTGCTGCAGCGAGCCTTTGCCGGCCAGCGTGGTGACGACCCTCGCGCCGGTGCGGGTGATCTGCCAACCCGTCGCGCCCATGCGCGCGGCCTCGAGCGGCAAAGGCACCCGGTCCAGCCGCGCGACCTCGCGGTTCTTCGTCGTACTCATGGGGCCCAGTGTCTCAAAATGCCGCGAATGCCGCGAAACCGCAGGTCGCGGGGGTTAGGCGAAGCTGTGTTCGATCTCCTCGCGGGTGCGCACCGGATCGTCGCCGGGCTGATAGGTCGGCAGCGTGTGCTTGACGGTGGTGCCCGCCTTCACCCTGGCCTGCGCCTGGCGGAACTCCGGCGGGGTGCCCGCGACGGTCTGCAGGCCGTTGATGATGCCCCACACCGTGGCGCGGCGGGCCGTGCGCTCGACGATGTTGGGATCCTTGTGCTGGATCATCTGCTTGGCCCACTTCGGCATCGTGTCGCGGATCGCCCAGTCGACCGCAGCCTGCGGCATCGGCAAATTCGGGCCGGTGGCCGTCGCGGTGCCGTGCGTGACGGCGAGCTTGGGCAGGTAGCTTTCCAGACACTCGGCCGTCTCGGCCTTGGTGGTCGGCAAATCGGTGCCGCCCAACGCATGGCCGACCCGGACGAACTCACCGTAGTACTGGTCGAGCTTCTTGCCGCGCAACGGGTTTGGGTGATAGAGCTCGTGAGCGGTGGCCAGCCCCCAGACCACGGTCGCATAGTTCCAGCGCAACCAGTCCGGATCGTCGGCGTCGTAGCGGGCGCCGTCGGGGCGGGTGCCCTTGATCGTGTGGTGCATCGCGCGCACGCTCTGGGCCAGCCGCTCGGCCGTCTCGGTCGAGCCGTACGCGGTGCCGATGAAGAACGCGACGGAATGGCCGAGCCGCACCAGCGCACCCTTGGGGTCGATCTTCGGGACCGCCACGCCGTTCTCGTCACGTTGCACCAGCCGCGAATGGTGCATGCCCATCCAGTAGATCGACGGGTCGAGCCGCTCCATATAGGCCGCGCACTGCAGACCGAAGATCAACGCGTACATGTGCTCGTGCACATGCCATACGGCGCTGCCCGGCCCGAACCAGCCGGGGTCGCCGACCGGGGCCGCGAACTCCATCCCTTTGAAGAAGTTGCGCCTCACGGCCTGGTCGAAGCGACTGTTGAGCATCTGGCCGACGATCTGATGCGGCAGGAACAAGGCGGACCTCTCTTCAGGTTTGGTCACAGCTGTAACCAGAATACAACTCTGGTTACATCCGTGACCAGAGTCGGCCTACGCTGTATCGGTGTCCAGTCCCACCCGATGGGCCGGTGTGCCGTTGACCGACCGGCGCGCCGAGCGTCGCGCGCAGTTGGTGGCCGCGGCCTTCGAGCTGTTCGGCTCCGGTGGTTCGGCCGCGGTATCGGTGCGATCGGTGTGCCGCGCGTGCGGGTTGAACACCCGCTACTTCTACGAGAGCTTCGCCGACGTCGACGATCTGTTGGGCGCGGTGTACGACGAGGTGAGTTCCGAGTTGGCTTGCGCGGTGGCCTCGGCGATCGACGGGGCGGGGGAGTCGCTGCGGGCGCGGACGCGGGCCGGGATCGCGGCGGTGCTGGGGTTCAGCTCGGCGGATCCGCGGCGCGGACGGGTGTTGTTCACCGATGCGCGGTCGAATCCGGTGCTGGCCGCGCGGCGGGCGGCGACGCAGGATCAGCTGCGCGAGGGCGTGTTGACGGAGGGGTGGCGGCTGCACCCGTCGTCCGATCCGGTGGCCGCGCAGGTCGGCGCGGCGATGTACACCGGCGCGATGGCCGAGTTGGCGCAGCAGTGGCTGGCGGGCCATTTGGGCACGGATCTGGACGCGGTGGTCGACTACGCGGTGCGGATGGTGTTGCGGTAGGGGGCTTGGGGCTTGGGGC
>JBNMRA010000004.1:0-230046 GCA_050205315.1 Mycolicibacterium pulveris
GCGGGCGTTGCCGGCGCCGGAGTATCAGAATCGGGAGGGGTATCGGGCTCCCGGGGATGCCATCGAGCAGATTTTGGCTGATATTTATGCCCAGGTGTTGGGGTTGGATCGGGTCGGTGTGGATGACTCGTTTTTCGAGCTCGGTGGGGATTCCATTTTGTCGATGCAGGTGGTGGCCCGGGCTCGGGCGGCCGGGGTGATCTGTCGGCCCCGCGATATCTTCGTCGAACAGACCGTGGCCCGACTCGCCCAAACCGCCACCATCACAGGCGATTCCGTCGGTGAGCAGGATGCGGGGCTGGGCGCGGTACCGATCACGCCGATCATCGGCTGGCTCCGCGACGTCGACGGCCCGACCGATGAGTTCAACCAGACGGCGTTGCTTCAGGCCCCGGTCGGGGTGACCGAGGATGATGTGGTCGCCGTGCTGCAGGCGCTGCTGGATCGGCATGCGATGCTGCGGCTGCGCGTGGACGACGACGGCGCGGGCGGGTGGTCGCTGACGGTGCCCGAACCCGGCGCCGTGGACGCCGCGCACTGCCTGCAGACCGTCGATGTCCTCACCGACGACGCCGTGGTACAGGCCCGGTCACGGTTGAACCCGGCCGCCGGGCAGATGGTCAGCGCGCTGTGGGTCACCTCCACCCGACGACTGCTGGCCATCGTGCACCACCTGGCCATCGACGGCGTCTCCTGGCGCATCCTGCTCGAAGACCTCAACCTGGCCTGGACCCAACACCGCACCGGCCAACCCGTGGTGTCGGATGCGACGGGCACCTCCTTCCAGCGGTGGGCGACAACGCTCAACGAACGTGCGCACGACCCGGAAGTGATTGCGCAGGAACAGATCTGGCGCGACATCGCCGCGCTTCCCGCGCGGCTACCCGCGGTGCAACCGCAGGTCGATACCTACGCCAACGCCGGCAGCTTGTCGGTGGAACTCGACGTCGAAACCACCCGGATGCTGCTCGGAGAGGTGCCGTCGGCGTTTCACACCGGGATCAACGAGATCTTGTTGATCGCTTTCGGGTTGGCGCTCAACGAATTCCTGGGCGCCGGTGACACCCCGATCGGTATCGACGTCGAGGGCCACGGCCGCGACGAGGAACTGGCCGACGACGTCGACCTGTCGCGCACGGTGGGATGGTTCACCGCCAAATACCCGGTGGCCCTGGACGTCGGGGGTTTGGACTGGGCGCAGGTGCGCGCCGGCGCCCCCGAGTTGGACGCGCTGATCAAGGCCGCCAAGGAACACTTGCGGGCCCTGCCCGACGGGCTGGACTACGGGGTGCTGCGCTACCTCAACGACGACGTCGACCTCGACGGCGCCGACCCGCCAATCGGGTTCAACTATCTGGGCCGGATGGCCGCACCGGCCGCACAGGCGTCCGGCGACTACTGGGAGATCTGCCCCGACGGCTCCGCCGCCGGTGTCGCCGCGCGGATCCCGATGCCGTTGATGCACACGCTGGAACTCAACGCCGGCACCGTCGACACCGACGCCGGCCCACGCCTGCGCGGCGGCTGGACATGGGCGCTTTCCGCGCTGGACCACGCACAGGTCAACCGGCTCAGCGAGCTCTGGTTCGACGCGCTGACTGGTATCTGCACCCATGTTCGCGACGGCGGCGGTGGGCTCAGCCCGTCCGACATCGCGCCTGCGCGGTTGGCGCAGCACGAGATCGACGAACTGTGCCGCGACGACCAGGTCGCCGACATCTTGCCGCTGACCCCGTTACAGCAGGGACTGTTGTTCCACGCCGGAATGGCGCACAGCCGCCGCGACGACGTGTATGCGGTGCAACTGGACATCACGCTGAGCGGCCGCCTTGACCGGCATCGCCTGCACGACGCGATACAGGCGGTGATCACCCGCCACCCCAACTTGGTGGCCCGGTTCTCCCAGCAGTTCGGCGAGCCGGTACAGGTCCTTTCGGAGAATCCCGAAATACCGTGGCGCTACCTGGACTTGACCACCGACCAGCACAACGCCGACGAGCAGATCGCGCTGGTGTGCGCCGCCGAACGCGCCGCGGTCTGTGACCTCACCGAGCAACCGCCGATCCGGGCGGTGCTTTTCCGCACCGCCGACGACGAGCACCGGTTCGTGTTGACCAACCACCACATCGTGCTCGACGGATGGTCGCTGCCGATCGTGCTGGCCGAAGTGTTCGCCGGCTACTACGGACAGCGGTTGGCCCCGGCCACCCCGTATCGCCGGTTCATCAGCTGGCTGGCCGACCGCGATCTGGACGCCGCCCGCACCGCGTGGGCCCAGGTGCTCGACGGCTTCGACACGCCCACGCTGGTCGGCCCGCCGCCGAACCAACCGGGATCGGTGAGCCGACACGTTGCGGCGGTTCGCGTTTCGGAGGAGACCACCCGCGGGCTTGCCGAGTTGGCCCGCTCCCGTCAGACCACCGTCAGCACCGTGTTGCAGGGCGCATGGGGGCAACTGCTGATGTCGCTGACCGGCCGGCCCGACGTCGTCTTTGGCAGCGTCGTCGCCGGGCGGCCGGCCGAGGTGAGCGGCGCGGACTCGATGGTGGGACTGCTCATCAACACTGTGCCGGTGCGCGCCAGCATCAACGCCGCCACCACCGCCGTCGACCTGATCGACCAACTCCAACAAATCCGCAACGACACCTTCGAGCACGAACACCTGGGGCTCAGCGAGATTCACCGGATCACCGGTCAACGACAACTGTTCGACACCGTGTTCGTCTACGAGAACTACCCGACCGATCCGGCCGAACTCGTCGGCGCCGACGGCCTGGCGATCACCGCAATCGACAACCGCGACTTCTATCACTACCCGCTGGCCGTGCAGGCCGTGCCCGGCGACGAACTGGACCTGCGGTTCCAATACCGCGCCGACGTGTTCGACGAGGCCGGCATCGAGGCACTCACCGAACGGTTCACGCAGATACTGGTTGCCATGGCCACCGATCCGCACCAACCACTCACCGGCGTCGGGACGCTGGTAGAGCTCAATCAGTCGGTGCCCCAACCGGAATCGAGCCACCGCGGTGAGAGTCAGCGTGCCCCGAGCACCCAGGTCGAACAGCGCCTGGCCGGCATCTACGCCCAGCTGCTCGGGCGCGAGCACGTCGGCGTCGACGAATCGTTCTTCGACCTGGGCGGGGATTCGCTCACGGCGATGCGGGCGGTGACCGCGATCAACGCCGCGTTCGACAGCCACGTTTCGCTGCCCACCCTGGTCGAGGCACCCAGCATCGCAAGCCTGAGCCGACATCTGAACACCAGGACGGAGCAGCGGTGAAGGCCGTTCTCAGGCTGTTGATCTCGGGCCTGGCCCAGCCCGTCGTGCTGGCGGTGATCGTGTTCGCGGTCGCGGGCACAGTCGACTACTGGCAGGCGTGGCTGCTGGTGGCGGTGTTCCTGGTCTCGGTATGGACGTCGAACCTGTACCTGCTTCGTGCCCACCCGGCTGCACTTGAACGGCGGATGCGCGGGGGACCGGGCGCCGAAACCCGGGCCGTGCAGAAGGCGGTCATGGCCGGTTTGTGGGGCTCACTGCTGATGATGCTGGTGATCAGCGGCCTCGACCACCGTTTCGGCTGGACCCATGTGCCGCCGCCGATCTCGCTGGCCGGAAACGTTCTGGTGGCTGTCGGTCTGATGGCGCCGATGCTGGTGGTCATCCAGAACAACTACGCCGGCTCGACCGTTCGGGTCGAGGCAGGACAGCGGCTCGCGTCCACCGGCCTGTACGGGCTGGTGCGGCACCCGATGTACACCGGCAACGTGATCATGATGATCGGTATCCCGCTCGCGCTCGCGTCCTATTGGGCGCTGATCCTCGTCATTCCGGGCTTGACGGTGATCGCGATGCGCATCCGCGACGAAGAGCACCTGCTGCGCGAAGAGTTGGACGGGTATCTCGAATACACCCAGAAGGTTCGCTACCGCCTGGTGCCCGGGATGTGGTGAACGCTGATCGAGAACCGCGCGGTCTCGGGCTTGCCGGGGACCGCGTAACGGTAGCTGCCGCGCCGTAGCGAATCGGTCGGGGCGGCCATCGGCTCGATGCACACGATATCGTCGCTGCCGGGCGCGAAGATCTGCGCGGCCGGATATCCCGCCTCGAACCTGACGTCGATACGACGCTCGCCGCCGGACAGCGAAAACGCCGCCCCGGCGGGCACGTTGTCGAAGCCGTCGTCGTACTCGACGTGCCCGAGCGGTTCGGTGCCGCCGTTCCATTGCTGATGTGCTCCGGTCGGAATGCCCCTGTGGTCCACCGGTAATCGGCGCATGGACGGGGTGGTGAGCCGCCACTGCTCGCGCGGTACGCCGGGAATCGTCAGGTAGGGGTGGTAGCCGAAGCACAGCGGCACCGACGCCGACGTCGTCGCGGTCACGGTGGTCTCGATGGTCAGTTTGCGGTCGTCGAGCGTGACGGTCTGGGTCAGCAGGTGCGGGAACGGGAACGACGCCAGCAGCCGGGGCTGGCCACCGTAGTCCAGCACCGCGGTCAACGAGTTCTCCGACCGGGCGGTGACCAGCCATCCCGGATAGGCGCCCAGCACGCCGTGGATCGGCGCACCGTGTTCGTCGGCGCGGACGCCGCCGGTACCGGGAGTCAGGGTCACGACGGCGCCGTTGATGCCATAGCTGGTGGCGCCCAACCGATTCGCCCACGGGTACAGGAGCGGGATGCCCATCGTCTTACCGGTGGTCACATAGGCGTTCAACCCGCGGCGCTGGCCGAGAAGCTCGTCGCCCCCGTCGGCCAGCGAGGTGCCGACCATACCGGCCGCCGGGACGAACGCGGCGGTCAGTGACGACGCCGGATCCTTCAACTCGACGCTTTCAAACTCGGCCATGTCAGCCGATCCTGCCACCGGATGCGGTTAGATCAAACGGTGATCGAAGATACCCGGGCGCACGACGAAACCGAAGCCCGCAACCTCGAAATCGTCCGCGCCGGTTTCGACGCCTGGCGCGACGGCACCGGCAGCCCGTATCAGGCGCTGGCCGACGATGCCACGTGGGAGATCGTCGGCAACTCGGTGGCATCGCGCGTCTACACCAGCAAAGAAGACTTCCTCAGCAACGTCATCGGCCCGTTCAATGCGCGGATGGCGACACCGCTGCGCCCGACGATCCGGGATATCTACGCCGACGGGGACACGGTGATCGTGTTCTTCGACGCCGAGGGCACGGCACGCGACGGCGTGGCCTATCGCAACACCTATTCGTGGTTCCTGACGCTGGCCGACGACCAAATCGTCAGAGGCACAGCGTTTTTCGACAGCATCGCGTTCAACGACTTCTGGCAGCGGGTGCCCGCCGACAGTCAGTCGTAGACGATCACCGCGCGGCCGACGAAATCGCCGCGGCCCAGTGCGTCGATGTGGTCGTTGACCTCCTCGAAACGCACCCGCGTCACCGAGTCTTTGATCTTGCCCGCCTCGGCCAGCGCAACGACCTCGGTCAGGTCGTTGTAGTTGCCCCAGAACGAACCGAACAGGGTGTATTCGCGGCTGACCAGAGGAAACAGCGGCATGTCGACACGATTGCCGACCAGCCCGACCGTCGCGACCGCGCCCTCGGTGGCCAGCAGCGCGAAGGCCAGCCGGATGCTGTTCTCGGCTCCGGCACACTCGATCACGGCGTCGAACTCGCGTCGGCCGGTGGCCTGCTCGAGCGCGTCGCGCACCTGGTCATCGGAGCGGTCACCGATATTGATGGTGTGGTCAGCGCCGTTTTCCCGTGCCAGCGCAAGCTTTTCATCGTTGCGGGCCAGCGCCACCACCGTGGCCCCCGCGCCGAGCAGCTTCGCGTACTGCACGGCGTATGCGCCGAGCCCGCCGACACCCATCACCGCCAGCGTGGTGCCCGGACCCAGGGCCCCCGCGGCGCGAAGTTTCTTCAGACCCCGGTAGGGCGTCAGGCCGGCGTCGGTCAGCGGCGCCAGCGACAGCGCCGACATCTGGCCGCTGACCTTGATCAGCTGTCGGTAGGAGACCGGGACGTACTCCTGATATCCGCCGTGCGGCCCGAAACCGATCCAGTGGCCCTGGTTGCAGATCTGCTGGTTGCCGCGATGACACTGGCGGCAGGCGCCGTCGCCCTGCGGTCCGAAGACCACCACATGGTCACCCTCCGACAGGCCTGCGGCGTCAGGAACGTCGGCGCCGAGCCGATCGATGGTCCCCGCGATCTCGTGACCCGGCGTCGCAGGCAGCGCCATATCTGTCCCGAAGTAGCCGTCGATGAGCTGAAAGTCGGTGCGGCACATGCCCGCACCGCCCACCTTCACCAGCACCTGGTCGGCTTCGATGTCGGGTATCGGGATCTCTTCGAGCTTCAGCGGTTGGCGGTATCCGTACATCCGTGCGGCGCGCATGGTCGGCATGGCTTCTCCTCGGCTTGGAGTGATCTTGAACAGTGTATGAGGAGACTGAGCCCGCCGCTCAGTTCGACAGCGGATCGTGCTGGATCCGTTCGGCCGGTGCCCCTTTGGCGATCAGGGCGGCCTTGGTGGCCTCGACCATGTCCGGCCCGCCACAGATCAGGATCTGACGGTCGCCCCAGTTGCCGTAGCGGGTCACCACGTCGGGCAGCCTGCCGGTCTGACGGACATGCAGCCCGCGGGGCGGGGTCACGTCGGGATACTGCGACGCCCACGGCGGGTCGACGTTGTACTCCGATACCGGGGTCACCGACAGCCACGGGTTCTGGGAGGCGATCTGCCACAGGGTGTGCAGATCGTACAGGTCGCAGGGGTAGCGGCCGCCGAAGAACAAATGCACCCGGGGGTTCACGCCCCACCGGGTGAGGTCCATGATCAACGCCCGCAGCGGCGCCAGCCCGGTGCTGCCCGCCACCATCAGCACGTCGCCGCCGTCGCGGTCGACGTGCAGGCCGCCATGGGGGTTGGACAGCCGCCACCGGTCGCCGGGTGTGGTCTCGCCGACGATCGCGGTACTCACCATGCCGCCGGTGACCGAGCGGATGTGGAACTCGATACCGCCGCTGGGCTCGGGCGGTATCGACGGGCTCAGATAGCGCCATCGTCGGGGCCACTGCGGCACCTGCACCGTGACGTACTGACCGGGGTGGTAGGCCAGCGGTTGGTCCAGTTGCAGTCGCACCACCGAGACGTCACGGGTGGCGCGGATGTGCTCGATCACCGTGCCGTCGCAGTAGGGCGGGCCGTGCTCGGCGTCGGCTGCCCCACGCATGACACCGATGAACAACGCGACCGCATCGTGGGTGGCCTCTGCCAGTCTGTCATCCCAGCACTCGTCGAGGTGATCGCGCAGCGTGCGCAGCAGAGCGTGCTGCATGCTGTTGTAATGCTGTTGTGTCACACCGTATTTGCGGTGATCACGACCCAGCTGGGCCAGGAAGGCCACCGGCTCGTTGGCGCGTTGGGCGACGAGCTCACCGAACAGCCACGTCAGCGCGTGCGCGAACACGGCACGCTGCTGGGCCATATCGGGTGGAAACAGGTCTCGCACCGACGGATCGCTGGCGAACCAGTGGGTGTAGAAGGCGCGGATCAGATCGTCGGAGCCGTGCGCGGGGTCGACGGCGTCGCGCAGCGTCTGCAGCGCGTCACGGTCGTCGAGTCCCACGCCGCCCGAGTGTAGCCCTGCGCTACAAGTTGTGAATCCCCTTGTACAGCACCATGAGTCCGATCACCACGAGGATCACCGCCATCAGGATCGCGTGCTGTTGCTCCATCCAGTCCTTCAGCCGCGCCAACGCGTCGTCGAGGCGTTCGCCGGACACGGCGTAGCCCAGAATCGGTATCGCCACCGTCGAGGCCGCGACCGCGACGAACCACACCACCGCCGCCCACACGCTCGATGACCCCAGGCCCGCCGAACCGATCGCCAAACCCGCCGCGGCGCAGATGAACAGCACCTTGGGATTGACGACCGTCAGCGCCAACGCGGTACCGCCCGCACGGGCCGGGGTCAGCTTGCTCAGGCTCTGCATCCAGCGCGGCATGTGCGCGGACTTCTTGCGCATCAGCCAGCGGTAGATGCCGAACGCGATCAGCGCGGCGCCGACGACGATGCGCAGCCACGACGCCCAGCCCGGAGGTTTGCGGTCCAGCCCGCCGAGCAGGCTGGAGACCGCGAGGAACGCCGTCGTCAGCGCGGCGATGCCGATCAGCCAGCCGGTCAGAAACGACAGCCCGGTCGGGCGCGGGCGCGGGGTGTGCAGCACCAACACCGCCGGGATGATCGACAGCGGCGACAGCGCCACCACGAGCGCCAACGGGATGAGTTCGGTCAGTACCGAAACCAGCATCGTCAACCTTTCTCGAACTAAATGGTCTCGACGGCGTGGTACCGGCAGGCCTTCCACTGCGCGCCTTCGCGGACAAACTCCACGGCCAGTGTCTCGGTGTGGTGAGCCGCCTCGAACCGCACCGTCGCGATCGCCGAGGTCGGCGGGTCACCTGCCACGGAGACCGAGCCGACGGTGATGTGCGTCGGCCCGTCGATGCGCCTGCTGGAATACCACCCCGGCTCGAAGCCGTCTTCGGTGCGCATCGCGGCGCACACATATGTGGTGAACGCGTCGAAGTCGAAGCGGTTGTACGAGTCGTTCATCCCGTCGAGCACCGCGCGCACCTGCTCCTGGTCCGTCGCCGCCGCGGCAGGGCCGGGCGACGCCACGGCCAGTGCCGCAAGGGCCGTCAACGCGGCCAGCCATCGCACCATCCGTCCAGCGTGGCCGACGCGAGTGTGCGAATCGGTACGTCGAGACCGGCGTGTTGCGGACGAAACGGCACACTCGCGTCAAAACCCGCGAAAATTTGTCAGACTTGAGCGGAACAGACTCAACCTTGACTGCGTTGAACATCGCGACAACGCTTTTCTTAGACCGAAATGGAGGTAGTCGTGGACTCGTTTAACCCGACGACCAAAACCCAGGCGGCGCTGACCGCGGCGTTGCAGGCGGCCACCACCGCAGGCAATCCGCAGATCGCGCCCGAACACCTGTTGATGGCATTGCTGACGCAAAACGACGGCATTGCCGCCCCGCTGTTGGAGGCCGTCGGAGTTGAACCCGCGACGATCCGCGCCGAAACCCAGCGGTTGCTCGACCGGTTGCCCAGCGCCACCGGCGCGGCTTCACAGCCGCAGCTGTCGCCGCCGTCGCTGGCCGCGATCACCGCTGCACAGCACCTCGCCACCGAGATGGACGACGAATACGTCTCCACCGAGCACCTGCTCGTCGGGCTGGCCACCGGGGACAGCGACACCGCCAAGCTGCTGACGGGCCACGGCGCGTCACCGCAGGCGCTGCGCGAGGCGTTCACCAAGGTGCGCGGCAGTGCCCGCGTCACCAGCCCCGACCCCGAGGGCACCTATCAGGCGCTGGAGAAGTACTCCACCGACCTGACCGCCCGCGCCAAGGAAGGCAAGCTGGACCCGGTCATCGGACGCGACAACGAGATTCGTCGCGTGGTGCAGGTTCTGAGCCGGCGCACCAAGAACAACCCGGTGCTGATCGGTGAACCCGGCGTCGGCAAGACCGCGATCGTGGAGGGCCTGGCCCAGCGCATCGTGGCCGGCGACGTGCCGGAGAGCTTGCGCGACAAGACCGTCGTCAGCCTGGACCTGGGCTCGATGGTCGCCGGATCGAAGTACCGCGGCGAGTTCGAGGAACGGCTGAAGGCCGTGCTCGACGAGATCAAGAACTCGGCTGGCCAGATCATCACGTTCATCGACGAGCTGCACACCATCGTCGGCGCCGGCGCCACCGGCGAGGGCTCGATGGACGCCGGCAACATGATCAAACCCATGCTGGCGCGCGGGGAGCTGCGGCTGGTCGGCGCGACCACGCTGGACGAGTACCGCAAGTACATCGAGAAGGACGCCGCCCTGGAGCGCCGCTTCCAGCAGGTGTTCGTCGGCGAACCGTCGGTGGAGGACACCATCGGCATCCTGCGCGGCCTCAAGGACCGCTACGAGGTGCACCACGGTGTGCGGATCACCGACTCCGCGTTGGTGTCCGCGGCGACGCTGTCCGACCGCTACATCACCGCACGGTTTCTGCCCGACAAGGCCATCGACCTGGTCGACGAGGCCGCGTCGCGACTGCGGATGGAGATCGACTCGCGGCCCGTCGAGATCGACGAGGTCGAACGGCTGGTGCGTCGTCTGGAGATCGAGGAGATGGCGCTGGCCAAAGAGGAAGACGACGCGTCCAAGGAGCGGCTGGAGAAGCTGCGCGCCGAGCTGGCCGACCACAAGGAGAAGCTGGCCGAGCTGACCACCCGCTGGCAGAACGAGAAGAACGCCATCGACGTGGTCCGCGAGCTCAAGGAGCAGCTCGAGTCGATGCGCGGTGAGGCCGACCGCGCCGAACGTGACGGCAACCTGGAACGGGCAGCCGAGCTGCGCTACGGCCGCATCCCGGAGGTCGAGAAGAAGCTCGACGCCGCGTTGCCGCATGCCGAGGCGCGTGAGGACGTCATGCTCAAGGAGGAGGTCGGGCCCGACGACATCGCCGATGTGGTGTCGGCGTGGACGGGCATTCCGGCCGGCCGGATGCTGGAAGGCGAGACCGCCAAGTTGCTGCGGATGGAAGACGAGCTGGGCAAGCGCGTCGTTGGTCAGCGGCGCGCGGTCACCGCGGTCAGCGATGCGGTGCGTCGCAGCCGGGCCGGGGTCGCCGACCCGAACCGGCCCACCGGCTCGTTCATGTTCCTCGGCCCCACCGGTGTCGGCAAGACCGAGCTGGCCAAGGCGCTGGCGGAGTTCCTGTTCGACGACGAACGCGCGATGGTCCGCATCGACATGAGCGAGTACGGCGAGAAGCACTCGGTGGCTCGGCTGGTCGGTGCTCCCCCGGGCTACATCGGCTACGACCAGGGCGGTCAGCTGACCGAGGCGGTGCGCAGGCGGCCGTACACGGTGATCCTGTTCGACGAGATCGAAAAGGCCCACCCCGACGTGTTCGACGTGCTGCTGGCCGTGCTCGACGAGGGCCGGCTGACCGACGGGCAGGGCCGCACGGTCGACTTCCGCAACACGCTGCTGATCCTGACGTCGAACCTGGGTGCCGGCGGCACCGAGGAGCAGGTGATGGCCGCGGTGCGCTCGGCGTTCAAGCCCGAGTTCATCAACCGGCTCGACGACGTGATCGTCTTCGACGGGCTCAACCCCGAGGAGCTGGTGCACATCGTCGACATTCAGCTCGCGCAGCTGGCCAAGCGGTTGGAGCAGCGTCGCCTGACGCTGGAGGTCTCCAAGCCGGCCAAGCAGTGGCTGGCCCAGCGTGGGTTCGACCCGCAGTACGGCGCCCGCCCGCTGCGCAGGCTCATCCAGCAGGCGATCGGCGACCAGCTGGCCAAGCTGCTGCTGGCCGGGACCGTGCACGACGGCGACGTGGTGCCGGTCAACGTCAGCCCCGACGGCGACAAGCTGGTCCTGGGCTGAGTTTCCTCCCGCGAGCAGACACAGAGGGCCCCTTCTAGCCACCAAAACAGGGCCCTCTGCGTCTGCTCGCGGTTGGGTGCGCGACCTGCTCGCGGTTGGGTGCGCGACCTGCTCGCGGTTCGGATGCGCGACCGTGACCAATCCGAGTTCGGGATTTGGCGGCCGCTGCCAGTAGGCTGACCGTAATGGTGCCGCTTTGGTTCACGCTGTCCGCACTCTGTTTCGTGGGTGCGGCGGTGCTGCTGTACATCGACATCGACCGTCGACGCGGGCTGGGCCGACGACGCAAGTCGTGGGCCAAGTCTCACGGGTTCGACTACGAGCACGAGTCATCGGACATCCTCAAACGCTGGAAGCGCGGGGTGATGTCGACGGTCGGCGACGTGACCGCCAAGAACGTCGTGCTCGGTCAGATCCGCGGCGAGGCGGTGTTCATCTTCGACCTCGAGGACGTCGCGACGGTGATCGCGCTGCACCGCAAGGTGGGCACCAACGTCGTCGTCGACCTGCGGCTCAAGGGCATCGCCGAGCCGCGCGAGAACGACATCTGGCTGCTCGGGGCCATCGGCCCGCGCATGGTGTACTCGACCAACCTCGACGCCGCCCGGCGCGCATGTGACCGGCGGATGGTCACGTTCGCCCACACCGCCCCGGACTGCGCCGAGATCATGTGGAACGAGGAGCACTGGACGCTGGTCTCGATGCCGGTGACCAGCACCCGCGCCCAGTGGGACGAGGGTCTGCGCACGGTGCGCCAGTTCAACGACCTGCTGCGGGTGTTGCCGCCCACGCCGCAGCCCGGCCAACAGCCCACGCCGGCCAGGCACAACGCGGCACCAGGGCGGCCGCTGGTACCGGGCCGCGCCCAATCCGTCCCACCCGCCCGTCCGGCCGACGCGGGCCGCTACCCCCAGCCGCCGGCACCACCCGAAGGCGTGCGCCGGCCGCCGTCACCACGTAACGGACGGCAGTCACCGCACTACCAGCGGTAAGTACCCTCTTAGGCATGTCACGCCCTGTCGCGCTGATCACCGGACCGACCTCCGGCCTTGGTGCCGGGTTCGCGCGCCGGTACGCGATCGACGGCTACGACCTGGTCCTGGTCGCCAGGGACGCCGCGCGCCTCGAACGGCTCGCCGCCGAACTGCGCAACGAGGCCGGCGCCGACGTCGAAGTGATCGTCGCCGACCTGGCCGAGGCCGCCGACCGGGCCAAGGTCGCCGACCGGCTCACCGCCGGCGTGCAGGTGCTGGTCAACAACGCCGGGTTCGGCACCTCCGGCGAGTTCTGGACCGCCGACTACGCGCTGCTGCAGTCCCAGCTCGACGTGAACGTCACCGCGGTCATGCAGCTCACCCACGCCGCGTTGCCGTCGATGCTGGCCGCCCACGACGGCACCGTGATCAACGTCGCCAGCGTCGCCGGGTTGCTGCCCGGGCGCGGGTCGACATACTCGGCGTCGAAGGCCTGGGTGATCGCGTTCTCCGAAGGGTTGGCCAACGGGCTGGGCGGCACCGGCGTCGGGGTGTATGCGTTGTGCCCCGGGTTCATCCGCACCGAATTCCACCAGCGTGCGGGCATCGAGATGAGCGGCACGCCGTCGATCCTGTGGCTCGAGGTCGACGACGTGGTGCGCGAAACGATGGCCCACGTGGGCAAGGGCAAGATCGTCATCGTTCCCGGCCTGCAGTACAAGGTGCTCACCGTCGGCGGGCGCCTGGTGCCGCGCAGGCTGGTGCGAGCCATGACGAAAGTTGTTGGCCGTGGCCGGAACAGAACCTAGAGCCGGACATACGTGCGCGCGCTGATCGCGACGCTGGCCGCGCTGGTCGTCGTCGCGGCCCCGGCGTGCTCCAGTGACGACCAACGCGAATCTCCCTACGCCGCGCAGACCGCCGCCGTCGGCGAATCGCTTGCGGTGCTGGGCTGGAACATGTCGGTGTCGAACCTGCGCGTGGAGGGTGACCATGTGCTGGTCGACGTCGACGCCGCGCCCGCACAGGCCGACGCGCCGTACGCCAAGCCCGAGGACATCAGGTTCGGCCTCTACGGTGCGCTGGCCCATCCGATCGAGGCCAACGCGATCGGCGGCTGCCGTGACGTGACAAACCTTGCGGTGCAACCGGTCTCGGCGTCAACGCCGGACCGGATGTCCGGTACCGTGTGCCTGGGCCCGCACCGGGACCTGGTGCAGGTCCGCGGGGTGTACGTGTACTCGCCGCAGGACCGGATCGCCGGTACGACGACGGCCCATCCGGCGGCGTTTCCGGTCGGGTTGCCCGCGACCAAGGACAACGAGACCGGCCTGTCGATCAAGACCACGAGCATCGACGCGTTCCGCGCCGACGGGGTGATGCTGAGCCCGGCCGCGCTCGGCGACCCCGACGCGTTTCAAGGCAACGGCTACATGCTGCTCGGGCTCGAGATCAGCGGGCTGGCAGAGCAATACCGCGAAGCCTCACTGCGCCGGGGCGGTCCCACGATGATCGTGGTGTCACCGACGCTGCCCGCACCGGGGCTCAGCCACGCCTGCGACGTCTACGGCGCGTCGGTGCTGGTGCTGCCCGACGCGTCGCGCGACGCGGTGCAGGTCCGGGTGTCGCTGTGCCCGCAGGGCGAAATCAACCAGGCCCTGCTGTACAGCACCGTTTCGGTGATCGGTACCCACGCCGGGCTGTGGACCGCCGATGGATGAGCCCGGCCCGACCGAATGGGGTCAGGGTCCCGGCGTCGGACCGTGGCCGGGCCCGCCGCCCGACGACCCCTGCTACGACCCCGCGCTGCTGCGCGACGGGGACACCCGCAATGTCGTTGACGCATACCGTTATTGGACACGGGAGGCGATCATCGCCGACATCGACGAGCGAAGACATCCGCTGCACATCGCGATCGAGAACTTCGGCAACGACGCCAACATCGGCGCGGTGGTGCGCACCGCCAACGCGTTCGCCGTCGACACCGTGCACATCGTCGGGCGGCGCCGCTGGAACCGGCGCGGCGCGATGGTGACCGACCGCTACCAGCGGCTGCGTCACCACGACACCACCGCGCAGCTGCTGGCGTTTGCCGCCGACGCCAAACTGACCGTCGTCGCCGTCGACAACGTGGCCGGCGCCGCGCGCATCGAACACACCGCGCTGCCGCGAGACGCGCTGATGATCTTCGGTCAGGAGGGGCCGGGCATCACCGACGACGCCAAGACGGGCGCGGCGCTGACCGTGTCGATCGCCCAGTTCGGTTCCACCCGCAGCATCAACGCCGCCGTGGCCGCGGGCATCGCGATGCACACCTGGATCACCCAACACGGGGACATTTCGAAGGCCTGGTAGGGCAGGATCGACACATGGATCAGGTATGGGCCAACCGCGCAGCCAGCGCCGAAGCCGCGATCGAGAAACGACACCTGAAACGGCTGTGGGGATTGCCCGGCACGCAGCTCGGCGTGGTCGCCTGGCCCGCGACGCGCAAGCACCGATGGTTCGGCACCTGGCACTACTGGTGGCAGGCCCACCTGCTCGACAACCTGGTCGACGCTCAGGTCCGCGACCCCGCCCCCGAACGGGAGAAACAGATCCGCCGCCAGATTCGGGCGCTCTGGCTGCGCAACACCGGCTGGGTCAACGACTACTACGACGACATGGCCTGGCTGGCGCTGGCGTTGGAGCGCGCCGAGCGGCTGGCCGGCGTCCAGCAGCCCAAGGCGCAGAAGAAGCTGGCCGAACAGTTCGTCAACGCGTGGGTGCCCGAGGACGGCGGCGGCATCCCGTGGCGCAAACAGGACCAGTTCTTCAACGCCCCGGCCAACGGGCCGGCCGCGATCTTCCTGGCTCGCTACCACGACCGGCTGCGGCGCGCCCAACAGATGGCCGACTGGATCGACGAGACCCTGATCGACCCGGAGACCCACCTGGTGTTCGACGGCATCAAGGCCGGCTCCCTGGTCCGGGCCCAATACACCTACTGCCAGGGCGTCGTGCTGGGGCTGGAAACCGAGCTCGCCGTGCGCACCGACGACCCCGACCACGCCGCGCGGGTGCACCGGCTGGTCGCCGCGGTCAAGGAGCACATGGCACCCGGCGGGGTGATCCGCGGGGCAGGCGGCGGCGACGGTGGGCTGTTCAACGGAATTTTGGCCCGCTACCTCGCGTTGGTGGTCACCATGTTGCCCCAGAACGATTCGCAGGACGCCGCGGCGCGCGACACGGCCCGGGCGCTGGTGCTGGACTCCGCGCAGGCGGCCTGGGACAACCGCCAAACCGCCGAGGGGCTGCCGCTGTTTTCCGCGTTCTGGGACCGCATCGCCGAAATGCCCACCGCGGCAAGCGAAGAGGCGCAGTTTGTGGCCGGCGCCGTCAATGCCTCCGAGGTGGCCGAACGTGACCTTTCGGTGCAGCTGGCCGGCTGGATGCTGATGGAAGCCGCGCACACCGTCGCCCAAACGTGACCGCCGAGTCGGCACCGCGGATCGTGCGCCTGCTGCCCGCGCGGTTCAGCCGCGACGGCAAGGTGTCGCGCACCGGTGAGAACACCGCGGCGGCGATGCTGCTGGCGTTCACCCTGATCGCCATCTTCTGGGCGAATTCGCCGTGGGACCACAGCTATTGGGCGTTGTTGGACACCCACATCGGGTTCACGTTCGGCACCAGCCATTTCGAGCTGACCCTCAAGCATCTGATCAACGACGGCTTGATGACCTTTTTCTTCTTTCTCGTCGGCCTCGAGGTCACCAGGGAGTTCACGATCGGTGAGCTCACCGACCGCTCGCGGGCCGCGGTGCCCGTCGTCGCCGCGATCGCCGGGCTGGTGGCGCCTGCGCTCATCTTCGTCCTGATCAACTCGACGGGGGAGAACGCGCACGCGTGGGGCGTGGTGATCTCCACCGACACCGCGTTTCTGGTCGGCGCGTTGGCCATCATCAAACCCAAATTCCCTGGGCGGCTGCGGATCTTCCTGCTGACCCTGGCCGTGGTCGACGACGTCGGCGCGCTGATCGTCATCGCGGTGTTCTACTCCGACCGCATCGAGGTGGCACCGCTGGCGGCGGCGGTGGCGCTGATCGTCGCGATCGCGCTGGTGCGGTTTCTGCCAGCCGCCCGCGGACCGGCGTACGCGGTGCTGGGGTTCGCGCTGTGGGTGGCGCTGGCCGCCGCGGGCATCCACCCGACGCTGGCCGGAGTCGCCGTCGCGCTGCTGATCCCGGTGTTCACGCCCGAACGCCAACGCGTCGAGCAGGCCGTCGAGGTGATCCGCGCGTTCCGCCAGTCGCCGAACTCGCACTACGCCCGCACCGCGGCGCGCCGGCTGCGCGAGTCGATCTCGATCAACGAGCGCCTGCAGACCGACTTCGGGCCCTACGTATCGTATTTCGTCCTGCCGCTGTTCGCGTTGGTCAACGCCGGTGTCCACCTGGACACCGCCAGCCTCACCGAGGCGCTGCGGTCGTCGTTGACCTGGGGCATCATCGCCGGCCTCGTGCTCGGAAAGTTCATCGGCATCACCGCCGCGACGTGGTTCACACAGCGCAGCCGCTACGGGCAGTTGGCGCCCGGGTTGACCGTCACACGGTTGGCCGGCGGTGCCGCGCTGTCCGGAATCGGGTTCACCATCTCGCTTTTCATCGTCGACATCGCGATCGCCGATCCGGCCCGCCAGGATCAGGCCCGCATCGGTGTGCTGGCCGCATCCCTGTTGGCGTTCGCGCTGGGCTGGGCGATATTCCGGGTCACCGACTGGCTCAGCCCGCCAGAACCCGTCGGGCTCAGGATGATCCGACCGGTCGACCCCGAGCGCGACCACATCCGCGGCAACCCCGACGCGCCGCTGAGCCTGGTGGAGTACGGCGACTTCGAATGCCCGTTCTGCAGCCGCACCACCGGCGCGATCGAGGAGGTGCTCGCCCACTTCGGTGACCGGCTGTGTTACGTGTGGCGCCATCTGCCGCTGGAACGGGCCCATCCGCGGGCCTTCGACGCGGCGCGGGCCAGCGAGGCGGCCGCGCTGCAGGACAAGTTCTGGGAGATGGGCCATGAGATGTTCGGGCACCAGGACGATCTGGAGTGGTCGGACTTGTACCGCTACGCGGTGGCCGCGGGCTGCGACATCGAGCAGTTCGACCAGGACGTGCGCGTGCAGCCGTCGAAGGTGCTGCACCGGGTGACCGACGACGCCCAGGACGCCGAGGAGATGGACCTCAACGCGACGCCGACGTTCTTCATCAACGGCGCGCGGCACAAGGGCCCGTGGGACGCGGCCAGCCTGATCCGCGCGTTGGAGGCCGCCGCTAACTCCAGAGCGTGACGTGGATCTTGGGTCGAAACCGCGTCACCGGAACCCCGGCGCCCCGCAACATCGCCTGGGTGCATCGCGGTGTGGTGATGAACCGGAGCAGCTCGGATGCGGCGGGCTGACGCGCCGCGGGTGACAACGTCATCGCGCACCACTCGCCGGGGCGCTGCAGCCGCGGACCCTTGACGTGCACGAGCCGACCCGCGGCGAGGTCTTTTCCGACCGCGAAGCCGATCGCCAGGCTGACACCGCCGGCGTGCGCCACCTCCTCCAACGCGGCGGCGTCGCTTTGGAAGATCCGCTGCTGTTCCTCCGGGATCGCCAAATCCCGCAGCATCGACGCGATTTCGCCGTCGACGCTGCCCGCCGACGGGCCGAGCATCCACTGCTGGTCATGCAGCGCCGAAAGCGGCGGCGGCGCATCCGTGAACGCCGCCAACGGGTTGTTGGGCGCCGTCACGGTCAGGATCTGGTAGTTGAGGAACGGCCGCAGCACGATCGAGCCGTCGTCGAGGTTACCGACGTCGTCGGCGACGCGGCCCAACGCGATGTCGACGGCCCGGGAGGCGATCAGCTCCCGGAAGCGGCGCGTCGGGTGCACGCTCAGCTCGACCGAAAGGTCCTTGGCGCGCGCCGAGAACAGCTCGATGAGCCCGGGCGCCGCGTGTTCGGCGAACGCGCTGGACGCCGCGATCCGCAGCAGCCGTCTGCCGTGGGCGGCCTCGGTGACCTCGATCGCGGTCTGCTGTTGCAGGCCGAGGATCTCCACGGCCCGGCTGGCCAACCGCAGCCCGCCGGGGGTGAACGCCAGGCCCGCAGACGTCCGGGTGAACAACGGGTCGTCGAGTTCCTTGCGCAACTGCGCCACGTGCATCGAGATCCCGGCATCGGATACCCCGAGCTCCTCGGCGGCCGCATGCACCGAACCCAACCGCACCACAGCCGAGAACGCACGAAGCTGAGCCGGAGTCACCACGCGAGCCTACGTCGGGCGGGTCGCCCCTAGTTAAGCGATCGCTTAACTGGCTGTTGACGCCCTGGTCAACGACGCCCACACTGGTGGGCCAGCCCAAACCCTGTGAGGACGATCACATGCAGGTCCCCGGACCATTCGAATACGAACGCGCCACCAGCGTCGATCACGCCGTCGGACTCCTGGACCGTCTCGGCGACGGTGCGATGGTGGTCGCGGGAGGTCACAGCTTGTTGCCGATGATGAAGCTGCGCATCGCCAACCCCGAATACCTGGTCGACATCAACGATCTGGTGACCGAGCTCGGCTACATCGAGGTGGAGCCGAGCCGGGTGCGCATCGGCGCGATGACGCGGCACCGCCACGCCCTGGAGTCCGAGGAACTCGCCGCGGTGTGCCCGGTCTTCCGGGACGCCGAG
This sequence comes from Mycolicibacterium pulveris, assembly GCA_050205315.1. Lineage (GTDB taxonomy): Bacteria > Actinomycetota > Actinomycetes > Mycobacteriales > Mycobacteriaceae > Mycobacterium > Mycobacterium pulveris_A. The sequence goes on from JBNMRA010000004.1 coordinate 19,116, forward strand.
AAGGTGATCGCCGACCCGGTGGTGCGCAACCGCGGCACGGTCGGCGGGTCGCTGTGCCAGGCCGACCCCGCCGAGGACCTGACGACCGTGTGCACGGTGCTCGACGCGGTCTGTGTGGTCCGCGGCCCGTCGGGGGAGCGCGAGATTGCGATCGACGACTTCCTGACAGGTCCGTACGAGACCGCGCTCGCCCACAACGAGTTGCTCACCGAGATCCGGATCCCCCGGCGCCGGCACAGCTCGAGCGCCTACGCGAAGGTCGAGCGCCGCGTCGGCGACTGGGCCGTGGCCGCCGCGGGCGCCGCGGTGACCCTCGACGGCGACACGCTGGCCGCGGCCCGGCTCGGGCTGACCGCCGTGAACAGCGACCCGGCCGCGCTGGCCGCCGTCGGCGCCGGGCTGGCCGGGCGACCGGCCACCGAGGAGACGTTCGCCGCGGCCGGCCGCGACGCCGCCCAGGCGTGCGACCCGGTCAGCGACATGCGCGGCAGCGCGGAGTACAAACGCCACCTGGCCTCCGAACTGACCATCCGAACGTTGCGCACCGCGGTGGCGCGGGCGCGGAACACCAACTGAGGCCGAAGGGGTCTGACAATGCAAGTGAACATGACCGTCAACGGCGAACCGGTGTCAGCCGAGGTCGAGCCGCGCACGCTGCTCGTCCACTTCTTGCGAGAGCAATTGCGGCTCACCGGAACTCACTGGGGCTGCGATACCAGCAACTGCGGCACCTGTGTGGTCGAGATGGACGGTGAGCCGGTCAAGTCGTGCACCGTGCTGGCCGCGATGGCAAGCGGGTGCACCGTCCGAACCGTGGAGGGACTGGAGGTCGACGGCCGACTCGACCCGGTGCAGGAGGGCTTCATGCAGTGCCACGGGCTGCAGTGCGGCTTCTGCACACCCGGGATGATGATCACGGCGCGGGCCCTGCTCGACCGCGAGCCCGACCCGGACGAGGAGACCATCCGGGAGGCCATCTCCGGACAGATCTGCCGCTGCACCGGTTACACCACGATCGTGCGGTCCATCCAGTGGGCCGCTCAAGCCAGCCGCTCCGAGACAGAACAGGCGGCCAACGCATGACCACCACCGAAGTACGCCCAGAAGGCTTGCCCGACGGCACGATTGACAACGACCAGAAGCCGTGCGGCCACGGCCGGATGCTGCGCAAGGAGGATCCCCGGTTCATCAGGGGCCGCGGAAACTACGTCGACGACGTGGCCCTGCCCGGAATGCTGCACCTGGCGATCCTGCGCTCACCGTATGCGCACGCCCGCATCGTCGGCATCGATACCACTGCGGCCCAAGCACATCCGAAGGTCAAGGCGGTGGTCACCGGCGCCGATCTGGCCGCCAAGGGGCTGGCGTGGATGCCGACGCTGTCCAACGACGTGCAGGCCGTGCTGGCCACCGACAAGGTCCGCTTCCAGGGCCAGGAGGTGGCGTTCGTGGTCGCCGAGGACCACTACTCGGCGCGCGACGCGCTCGAGCTCATCGACGTCGAGTACGACCCCGTCGATCCCGTCATCGACGCGCGCCGGGCACTCGAACCCGACGCCCCGGTGATCCGCACCGACCTGGACGGCAAGACCGACAACCACTGCTTTGACTGGGAGACCGGCGACGCCGCGGCCACCGAGGCCGCGTTCGCCAAGGCCGACGTCGTCGTCAAGCAGGAAATCATCTATCCGCGGGTACATCCGGCGCCGATGGAAACCTGCGGCGCGGTCGCCGATCTGGACCCGGTGAGCGGAAAGCTCACGCTGTGGTCGACAACGCAGGCCCCGCACGCGCACCGCACGCTGTACGCGTTGGTCGCCGGGCTGCCCGAGCACAAGATCCGGGTCATCGCTCCCGACATCGGCGGCGGGTTCGGCAACAAGGTGCCGATCTATCCGGGATACGTGTGCGCGATCGTCGGCTCGCTGCTGCTGGGCAAGCCGGTCAAGTGGATGGAGGACCGCAGCGAGAACCTGACGTCCACCGGATTCGCCCGCGACTACATCATGCTCGGCGAGATCGCCGCCACCCGCGACGGCAAGATCCTGGCGATCCGGTCCAACGTTTTGGCCGACCACGGCGCGTTCAACGGCACCGCGGCCCCGGTGAAATATCCGGCCGGGTTCTTCGGGGTGTTCACCGGCAGCTACGACATCGAGGCCGCCTACTGCCATATGACCGCGGTGTACACGAACAAGGCGCCCGGCGGCGTGGCCTACGCCTGCTCGTTTCGCATCACCGAGGCGGTCTACCTCGTCGAGCGGTTGGTGGACTGCCTGGCCCACGAGCTGAAGATGGACCCCGCGCAGCTGCGGCTGTCAAACCTGTTGAAGCCCGAGCAGTTTCCGTACAAGTCCAAGACCGGATGGGTCTACGACTCCGGCGACTACGAAACCACGATGCGGCTGGCCATGGAGATGGTCGACTACGACGCGCTGCGCGCAGAGCAGAAGGAGAAGCGCGCCCGCGGGGAGCTGATGGGCATCGGCATGTCGTTCTTCACCGAGGCCGTCGGCGCGGGTCCGCGCAAGGACATGGACATCCTGGGCCTCGGCATGGCCGACGGCTGCGAGCTGCGGGTGCATCCGACCGGTAAAGCCGTTGTGCGGCTGAGTGTTCAGACCCAGGGCCAAGGCCACGAGACGACGTTCGCCCAGATCGTCGCCGAGGAACTGGGCATCCCGCCCGACGATATCGACGTGGTGCACGGCGACACCGACCAGACCCCGTTCGGGCTGGGCACCTACGGCAGCCGGTCCACCCCGGTGTCGGGTGCGGCGGCCGCGCTGGTGGCCCGCAAGGTCCGCGACAAGGCCAAGATCATCGCCGCGGGCATGCTCGAGGCCAGCGTCGCCGATTTGGAATGGGACAAAGGCACTTTCCGGGTCAAGGGCGACCCGTCGGCGTCGGTCACCATCGCCGACATCGCGATGCGGGCGCACGGCGCCGGCGATCTGCCCGAGGGTCTGGAGGGCGGCCTCGACGCGTCGATCTGTTACAACCCGGAGAACCTCACCTACCCCTACGGTGCGTACTTCTGCGTCGTCGACATCGACCCGGGCACCGCGGTGGTCAAGGTGCGAAAGTTCCTCGCTGTCGACGACTGCGGCACCCGCATCAACCCGATGATCATCGAGGGTCAGGTGCACGGCGGCATCGTCGACGGGATCGGCATGGCGCTGATGGAGATGATCGCGTTCGACGAGGAGGGCAACTGCCTGGGCGGATCGCTGATGGACTACCTGATTCCGACCGCCGTCGAGGTGCCCAACCTGGAGACCGGCCACACCGTGACACCGTCGCCGCACCACCCGATCGGCGCCAAGGGCGTCGGTGAGTCGGCGACCGTCGGCTCACCGCCTGCCGTCGTCAACGCCGTGGTGGATGCGTTGGCGCCGTTCGGGGTTCGCCACGCCGACATGCCGCTGACGCCGTCGCGGGTGTGGGAGGCGATGCAGGGCCGGGCGCAACCCCCGATCTAGGAGCAGGACATGACGATCACCGAACGCGTCGCGCAGCTGCGGCGCGCACGGACACCGTTCGTGCACGCCACCGTGGTGCGCGCCCAGCAACCCGCATCGGCACACGCCGGCGATGAGGCGATCCTGTTGTCGGACGGCACGATCGAGGGATTCGTCGGCGGGCACTGCGCACAGAACTCGGTGCGCAAGGCGGCGCTGGGGGCGCTGCAGGCCGGGGAGAGCGTGCTGCTGCGGGTGTTGCCCGACGGCGACGTGCACTACCCCGACGCCCCCGGTGCGTGCGTCGTCGTGAACCCCTGCCTGTCGGGAGGTGCGTTGGAGATCTTCCTGGCGCCTCAGGTGCCCCCACCGCTGATCCGGGTCTGCGGCGCCACGCCGATCGCCGACGCGCTGGCCGAGATGTGCGTGGTGCTGGGCTACGACGTCGCGCGCGACGGCGACGCCGATTCCGCATGCGCCACCGCGGTCGTCATCGCCACCCACGGCGGGCCGGAAGCCGAAATGATCCGCGCCGCGCTGGATGCCGGCGTGGGTTACGTCGGGCTGGTGGCCAGCACGGTCCGCGGCCAGGCGATCCTCGACGACCTCGGCCTGACCGATGAGCAGCGGCGACGGGTGCACACCCCCGTGGGCCTGCCGATCGGTGCGAAGACGCCCGCGGAGATCGCGGTGTCGATCCTGGCCGAGGTCATCCGCGGCATCCGCGTCGACGGCCTGACCACCGATCGCGGCGCGGCAAGCACACCCGACACGCCAAGAGGGGAAGCATGCCACGGGCACCGGTGACGGGAATCGTGCTGGCGGCGGGCTCATCTCGCCGGTTGGGTGGTACGCCCAAACAGTTGCTGAAACTCGGTGATACGACGGTGCTGGGCGCCACGCTCGAGGTCGCCAGAAGCTGCCCGTTCGATCAGCTGATCGTCACGCTCGGCGGCGCGGCGGACGCGGTGCGCAAGTCGGTGTTCCTCGACGGCATCGACATCGTGATCGCCGACGACCCCGCATCCGGCTGCTCGTCCTCGCTGCGCACCGCGCTGCCGTGGGTCGATCCGCGCGCCGACGGGATCGTGCTGATGCTCGGGGACCAGCCCGGTGTGTCGTGCTCGGCGGTCACCGCACTCATCGAGTCGGGGCGCCGGGCACCGATTGCGGTGTGCCGGTATGCTGACGGCATCGGCCATCCGTTCTGGTTGAGCCGCAAAGTATTTGGCGAACTCGCCGAATTACACGGTGACAAGGGTGTGTGGCGGATGATCGAGTCGGGCCGGTACGACGTGCGTTCCGTCCCGGTCGACGGCGCGATACCGCTGGACGTCGACACCTGGGACGACTACGAGCGGCTGCTCGCATCGGTGCCGCGATGACCCGATCATCGGCACTGTTCGCCGATGTCGACGACGTGATCCGTCGCTTCGACTCCCACGATTACCTGTTGGACACCGGTACGGCGTCGGCGATCTATCTGGCAGTCACGCTCGGGCGTCCGCTGCTGCTGGAGGGTGAACCCGGGGTAGGCAAGACCACGGCCGCCAAAGTCCTTGCCGCGGTGGCCGCTACCCCGCTGCTGCGGCTGCAGTGCTACGAGGGCCTGACCGCTGCCGAGGCGCTCTACGACTGGAACTACCAGCGTCAGCTGCTGGCTATCCGGCTGGCCGAAGCGCGGGGCAGCGGAATCGACGAATCCGACCTGTACACCGAGGCGTATCTGGTCGACCGGCCGATCCTGCAGTGCGTCCGGTACCGCGGACCCGCTGCGCCGATCCTGCTGATCGACGAGATCGACCGTGCCGACGACGAATTCGAGGCGCTGCTGCTGGAATTCCTCGGCGAGGCCGCCGTCACCGTGCCGGAGCTGGGCACCTTCGTCGCCGAACGCCCGCCGATCGTGGTGCTCACCTCCAACCGCAGCCGTGACCTGCACGACGCGCTGCGCCGACGGTGCCTGTACCACTGGATCGACTATCCCGACTTGGTGCGCGCGGCCGATATCGTGCGTCGCACCGTACCCGGCGCAAGCGCCCCGCTGATCGAGCACGCCGCCCAGTTCGTCGGCGCGGCCCGCGAACTCGACCTCGACAAGCCGCCCGGCGTCGCCGAAACGATCGACTGGGTCGCCGCGCTGGTCGCGCTCGGGGTGAGCGACCTGGTGGGCGCCGACACCGAACGCGGCCTGGCCGCGCTGGGCGCATTGGCCAAAACCCCCGACGATCACGCGCTTCTCAAAGACGCGTTCGCCGAACACCGCTGAAAAATATCGAGAGGAAAGACTTGATGAAGATCGCCAACGAGTTCACCGTCAGCGTCCCGGTCGAAGATGCCTGGCAGCTGCTCAACGACCTCGAGCAGGTCATCCCGCTGATGCCGGGAGCCCAGATGACCGGCCGCGACGGTGACGACGTGCTGGGCAAGGTCAAGGTCAAGGTCGGCCCGGTGACCAGTGAGTTCAACGGCAAGGTGCACTTCGTCGAACAGAACTCCGAACAGCACCGCGCGGTCATCGACGCCAAGGGCAAGGAAGCCCGCGGCACCGGTAACGCCGCCGCGACCGTCGTCGCCCAACTGCACGCCGAAGGCGACCACACCCGCGTCACCGTCGACACCGACCTGAAAATCGTCGGTAAGCTCGCCCAGTTCGGAAGCAGTATGCTGCAACAGGTTTCGGAGAAGCTGCTCGGCCAGTTCGTCGAGGCGCTCGAGGAGAAGCTGGCCGCCGACAAGGCCGCCGCGGTGCCCGCGCCCGAACACGACGGCGCCGCACCGGTGACCCCGATGCCGCAACCCGCAGCGGCCAAGCCGCAATCGGAAGCCATCGACCTACTGGAGCTCGCGGGTGGTGGAGCGCTGAAGAAGTACGCCCCGGCGGCACTCGGCGCCGTGCTGGTCGCGGTCGTGTTCCTGCTGGTGCGAAAGGCCCGGCGCGCGAGGCGATGACGACGCCGTACCTGCTGCGCGGCGTCGACATCGCCGCGTTCGCCGTCGCGTTGGTGGATCGGTTGCACAACGGTGGTGTCGCGGTCTCCGCCAGCGGCCCAACGGGATTCGTCGAGGTGCTGCGACACCGGTGGCCCGCCACCCGAACGCAGCTGTACTGGGCGGCGCGGCTGACCCTGGTGAACCGGCTCGAGGACATCGCCCCGTTCGACGCGGTGTTCGCCGCGGTGTTCGCCGACGCGGTCCTCGGCGTGGACCCGCCGGGGCTCAAACGCAGCCTCGGCACGGCCGTCGCCGCCGACACCGGAGTGCCGGGCCGCCAGGACGTCGTCGCCGAAGGCGGGCTGCCGTGGAGCACCCGGCCCGCATCGGTGACGGCGACCGACCCGCACGACGGCGATCTGGGCATCCCCGACACCCTGCCCAGCCGGATCACGGCATGCGCCGACGAACCGTTCGACCGGTTCGATCCGGACGATCTGCGGCTGTTGGGCCGGTGGCTGGAACAGTCCGTCGTGCGCTGGCCCAAGCGCCGCAGCATGCGCCGCGAAACGCATCGTCACGGCAAGCGCATCGACTTGCGCGCGACCATGAAGCAGTCGCGGCAGACGGGCTGGGAGACGATCCGGGTCGCGCACACCCGGGCCCGCGCGCACCCCCGCCGCGTCGTGCTGCTGTGCGACGTCAGCCGCTCGATGCAGCCCTACGCCACCATCTATCTGCACCTGATGCGCGCTGCGGCGTTGCGGCACAGGGGAATCCGGCCCGAGGTGTTCGCGTTCTCCACCTCGCTGACCAGGCTCACCCCCGCGCTGTCACACCGTTCCGCCGAGGTCGCGCTGACCCGGGCCAACGCCAAGGTCGCCGACCGGTACGGCGGAACGCGCATCGGCCACTGCGTGGCGGAGCTGCTGTCGGCGCCGCACGGCAACGCGCTGCGCGGCGCGGTGGTGATCATCGCCTCGGACGGGTGGGACAGCGACCCGCCGGAGGTGCTCGACCGGGCGCTGGCGCGGCTGCGTCGGCGCGCGCAGACGCTGGTGTGGCTCAACCCGCGCGCCGCGCACCCCGACTTTGTGCCGCTGGCCGGCTCGATGGCCGCCGCGATGCCCTACTGCGATCATTTCCTGCCGGCCCACTCGCTGACCGGGCTGAAGACGTTGTTCGCGGTGCTGGCCGACTCGATCGGCTAGGTCGACTGCTCGGTGGCCGGCTGGGCGGCTCCGCCCGCGCGCTTGGCGGCGCGGCGCCGCTTGTACCACTCGATGAACATCGGCAGCACCGACACCACCACGATCGCGATCACGATCGGCTCGAGCAGGCCCTGCACCACCTCGAACTGGCCCAGCCAGTAGCCGAGCAGCGTCAGCCCGACGCCCCACACCACCGCGCCGATGATGTTGTACAGCGCGAACACCGGATAGTTCATCCGCGCGGCGCCCGCGGTCAACGGCGCCAGCGTGCGCACGATCGGCACGAACCGGGCGATCACGATCGCGAACGGTCCGCGCTGCTCGAAGAACACGTGGGCCTCGTCGAGGTACTTCTGCTTGAGGAACCGGGCCTCCGGTTTGAACATCGCCGTGCCGACGTTGCGCCCGATCCAGTAGCCGACCTGGCCGCCGAGGATCGCGGCGATCGGGATGAACACCAACAGTTGCCACAGATGGAAGTTGATGATCTGGCCGCCCTCGGCCGCCAGCGCGGCGGTGCCCGCGGCCAGCATCCCGGCCACGAATAGCAGCGAATCGCCGGGCAGGATCGGGAACAGCACGCCCGACTCGACGAAGATCACCACCAGCAGACCGACCAGCGCCCAGGTGCCGAAGTAGCCGAGCAGCGTGATCGGGTCGAGGAAGTCGGGCATCAGCGCCAGCTGGTCGCTCGCCGCGAAAAGAGCCGTGGTGGTCACAACGCCCCAAGATACCGGTCGGTCGCGGCGATCCAGGAAACGCCGTTGGCAGGCGGTTGCGCGTCGACGCCGCTAATGTCCGAATATGGCAACCCACAAGGCTGTTCTCGTCGAATCCGCCGGTGCGCCGCTGGTGCTCAGCGACGTCGAGACGGCGCCGCCGCCGCGTGACCACGTGCGCATCTCGGTTGCCGCGTGCGGGGTGTGCGGCACCGACCACGGGATCGTCAACGGCGGATTTCCCGGCCTGACATGGCCGCTCACCCCGGGACACGAACTCAGCGGCACGATCGCCGAACTCGGCGAGGATGTCGACACGTTCGCGGTCGGTGACCGGGTCGCGGTCGGCTGGTTCGGCGGCAACTGCAACAGATGCGTGCCGTGCCGCAAAGGCCAGTTCATGCAGTGCGAGCGGATGCAGGTGCCCAGCTGGCACTACCCGGGCGGCTACGCCGAGTCCGCCGTCGTCCCGGTCACCGCGCTGGCCCGCATCCCCGACGGGCTGTCGTTCACCGAGGCCGGGCCGATGGGCTGCGCCGGCGTCACGACCTTCAACGGGTTGCGACGCACCACGGCGAAGGCCGGCGACCTGGTCGCCGTGCTCGGCATCGGTGGGCTCGGACATCTCGGCGTGCAGTGGGCCGCGGCGATGGGTTTCGAGACCGTCGCGATCGCCCGCGGCGCCGAGAAGGCCGACGACGCCCGCACCCTCGGGGCGCACCACTACATCGATTCGACCGCGTCCGATGTCGCCGCGGAGCTGCAGGCGCTCGGCGGTGCGAGCGTGGTGTTGGCCACCGCGGCGAACTCGGCGGCGATCGGCCAGACCGTCGGTGGGCTGGGCCCGGAGGGTGAGCTGGTGGTGTGCGGCGTGTCCGCGGATCCGCTGCCGATCAGCCCGGCGGATCTGATCATGGCCGGCCGTCGCGTGACCGGGCACCCGTCGGGCACGGCGCGCGATGTGGAGGAGACCATGCACTTCGCCGTGCAGACCGGGGTGCGGGCCTGGATCGAGGAGCGGCCGCTGGCCGACGCCGCCGACGCCTACGCCGCGATGGAGGCGGGCCGGGCGCGCTACCGGATGGTGCTCACCACTGGCTAGTTGTTGGGGGCCTGGCAGATCTTCCACTGGTCGTCGCGGAACTGCAGGTCGAAACTGCGGGTCGAGCGGGTCTGCGGGGCGAACGCCATGAACGTGGTCACGTTGGCCTCGGCGTGGTCGCCGTTGATCACCACCTCGTCGATGCTGGCCACCACCGGGTACTGCTTGGCCGCCGCGACGCGGGCATGGGTCTCCGCCCACGCCTGATCGTTGTAGTTGACGTAGCTGTCGCGCTTGGCGCCGCAGGTGATGCTGCGCAGCGTGGCCAGATCGCCGTTCTGGATCGCGATGTCGAAGTTCTGGATCGTCGAGCGAACCCGGTCCTCCTGCGACACCCGCGACTCCGAACCGCGCGTCAGCAGCACCGTGCCCAGGATCGCGACGGCCACCAGCGCCGCGATCACCAGGACCACCGCGATCACCCAGCCCCAGCTGCGGCGGTTCTGCGGCGCCTTGGGTTCCTCGCCGCGGGGTGGAATGACCTGCGGCGCAACGGGTTTCTGCTGTGGCGCCCCGCCGGGCGGCGGCGAGAACACCTCGGTGGCCGGATCGGGCGGGGTGTCGATCTGCTGGGTGGAGCCGGCGTCGAAGCCCGACGGCGCGGTGAACCGGCGTTCGGCAGCCTGGCTGACCGGGGCCTGCTCGGTGGTCGCGTCGGCCTGCGAGATCACCTCGGTGGCCGGTTCGTGCTCGGGGTCCGGGGGCGGCAGCACCTCGGTGGCGGCCTCCGTATCGTGGTGCGCGTCGTTCGCGGACTCGGCGGAATCCACGCGTTCAGCATCGTCGACGGGGGTTTCGTCGACCTCGTCACCTGGCCGGTCAGGCCCTGCTGGGTTCGGCATCCGTGCTGCGTTCCTCCCTTACGACGCTACGGCCGGAAGCTTAATCATCCGGCCGGATCTCTGCTTTGCCCGCCGCACGGCACAATGGGGGCCATGACGCGGATGGGTGATCTCCTCGGACCGGATCCGGTGCTGCTTCCCGCCGACAGCGCCGCCGAAGCGGAGCTGGCCGCCGCCGAGAATCCCGCCATCGTGGCCGCCGCGCATCCGTCGGCGTCGGTGGCATGGGCGGCGCTGGCGGAGGCCGCGCTGGCCGACGACCAGGCCGTCACCGCGTACGCGTACGCCCGCACCGGCTACCACCGCGGGCTGGATCAGTTGCGCCGCAACGGCTGGAAGGGTTTCGGCCCGGTGCCCTACCGCCACGAACCCAACCGCGGCTTCCTGCGCTGTGTCGCTGCGCTGGCCCGCGCCGCCGATGCGATCGGTGAGGCCGACGAATATCAGCGCTGCCTGGATTTGCTCGACGACTGCGATCCCGACGCGCGCTCGGCGCTCGGCCTGGGCTGAGCGGTCACTCCGCTTCGCAGCGGCAGTCCGCGGCGTCGTCGGGCGGCTCCACCTGAACCGTCGAGTGGTCCAATCCGCGGGCGGTCAGCACCGCACGCGCGTCGTCGAGCACCAGCGCGGAGTCCCGGGTGCTCGTCAGGTGCGCGGTGACCATGTCCTTGCCGGGCACCAGCGTCCATACGTGCAGGTCGTGCACTTCGGTGACGCCCTCGACCTCGCACAGCGCGGTGCGCAGCTCGTCGACGTCGATGTGGGCCGGGGAAGATTCCGAGAGGATCCGCAACGCGGCTCGGGCCAACGAGAACGCCCGCGGCAGCACCCACAGCGCGACGAAGACCGCGACCACCACGTCGGCGTAGGGCCAGCCCGTGGTGACCGTGACGATGCCGGCGATCAGCACGCCGATGCTGCCCACGGTGTCGGCGAGGACTTCCATGTAGGCGCCCTTGACGGCCAGGCTCGACTCGGAGTGCGAGCGCAGCAGCAGCACCACGACGGCGTTGGCGGCCAGCCCGGCCAACGCGACGACGATCATCGGGACGCCGGGCACGTCGGGTGCGTCGCCGAGCCGCTCGATCGCCTCGTAGAGGATGAACACCGCAACCCCCAGCAGCAGCACCGCGTTGGCGACAGCGGTGAACACCTCGGCGCGGTGCCAGCCGTAGGTGCGGGCGGGGGAGGTGCTGCCGCGGCGGGCCAGCAGCACCGCGGTCAGGCCCATGAACATCGCGACCAGGTCGGTGAGCATGTGGCCGGCGTCGGCCAGCAGCGCGATCGAGTTGATCAGCAGCGCGGTCGTCAGCTCCACCACGAAGAACGCGGCAAGGATCGCCGCGGCGATGGCCATCCGCGAAACGCGGGCATCAACCGAGCCGTGATCATGTCCGACACCCATGCCCGCAAATATATGCAGTAATTCGCATATATTCAAGCGGACGGGCCGCTGCGGCGCGGGCCGGCCGTTTTCCATACGCAACACGCCGAGGGAGGCGTATGAAACGGCACTTTCGCGGTTGCGCCCCGCCAAATCAGAGCCAGGCGGACCAGAATCTGGTCAGCGCGCTGCCGGCACCCACCAGCTGCCGGGGTATCCCGGAAAAGTCGAAGAACCACAGCACGATGTCCCAGAACCACTGGTTGAGCCCCGGAGCGAGCAGCAGGATCAGCAGGATGAAAAAGCCCCACTGTTTGACGGGTTGCAGCGCCCGCTGGGTTTCGGGGCTGAGGTGCGGCTCCAGGGCGCCGTAACCGTCGAGGCCCGGGATCGGCAGCATGTTGAGCACGAACGCGGTCACCTGCAGGAAGCCCAGAAACGCCACCCCGGACCAGAACACCGACCGCTGCGCGTCGCGCATCACCGCGGTCAGGCTGAGCAGCAGGATCGCGAAGAGCAGGTTGACGGCCGGCCCGCCGAGGCTGACGAGCGTCTTCTGGCGGTTGGTCATGAACGACGTACGCACCCACACCGCTCCGCCGGGCAGCCCGATGCCGCCGATCGCGATGATCGCGATCGGCAACCCGATCGACAGCAGCGGGTTGGAGTACTTGAACGGGTTCAGGGTCAGGTAGCCGCGGACCGGGACGTCGTGGTCACCGAAGCGCCAGGCGGTGAACGCGTGGGCGAACTCGTGGAGGCACAGCGTCACCACCCAGCCGGCGATGACGAACACGAACACCCCGACGTAGGCCAGTACGTCCGGTGCGTCCGCGGCGGCCCACGCCAGTGCCCCGCCGATCGCGGTCAGCGCGACGATGGCCAGAAAGATCGGGCTGGGCCGCACCGACTGGTTCAGCGGACGGATGGTCACGGCTCGACGCTACCGTCTCGCCGAAACCGACAATCGGGTCGAAAAGCGCGCGAAAAATCGACCATTTCGTCGATCTCGGCGGCGAAAGGAACGTGTCAGCCGACCCGCAGCCACCCTTCGGTGTGCCGGTAGAACGTCGAGCGCCGCACCGGCCGCGGTCCGGGCACCCCGTCGCGCAGCACGACCGCGCCCGTCGTGCCCAACTGGGCGGCGCGGCCGGTGACCCAGCGCCGCCGTCCTCGACGCAGCACCGCCGCGCGCAGCCCCGGCAACGTCGGGGTGGGTTCGACGCGGATGCCGGGCGTCGTACCGTCGAACAGCACGGTGTCGTCGACGACGGCTTCGCCGTGTAGCGGCGCACCCGCCGGGTCCCCGCGCCATTCCGCGGCGCCGACGATCACGGTGCCGGTTTCGTCGCGGATCAGCGGCACCCGCGTGGCGGCCCCGTGCAGTGCCCGACGCGCCTGCCACCGACGCCGCACGTGCGCGACCTCGACGCCGAGCCGGTCGGTGCGCAACAGCCGCGTCAGCACGCCGGCCAGGTCGGCGTCCGAGCCCACGACGATCATCCGTCGGCAGGTGACCTCGGGGGTGTCGGCGACGGGCAAACCGCGCAGCGGGCGGGGGAGTCGGCGCTCGCCGAACAGCAACACCACGATGTCAGCGGCGCTCAACGCGGCTCCTCACATGGGGCTGGGATAAGGTAGCTCACCGGCTGCAGTGTTGATGCAGATTTAGCGGGAGACTATGCCATGCCGGCAATCGTGCTCATCGGCGCCCAATGGGGCGACGAGGGCAAAGGAAAAGCCACCGATCTACTCGGTGGGCGTGTCCAGTGGGTAGTGCGCTACCAGGGCGGCAACAACGCCGGCCATACCGTGGTGCTGCCCACCGGGGAGAACTTTGCCCTTCACCTGATCCCTTCGGGAATCCTCACCCCGGGCGTCACGAACGTGATCGGCAACGGCGTGGTGGTCGACCCCGGTGTGCTGCTCACCGAGCTCAAGGGGCTCGAGGACCGCGGCATCGACACTGACCGGCTGCTGATCTCGGCCGACGCCCATCTGCTGATGCCGTATCACGTCGCGATCGACAAGGTCGTGGAACGCTATGCGGGCAGCAAGAAGATCGGCACCACCGGCCGCGGCATCGGCCCGTGCTACCAGGACAAGATCGCCCGCATCGGAATTCGCGTCGCCGATGTTCGCGATCCCGTGTTGTTGGCCGAAAAGATCGAAGCGGCACTGGAATTCAAGAACCAGGTGCTGGTCAAGGTGTACAACCGCCGGGCCATCGAGGCCGACGAGGTGGTCGAGACCCTGCTGCAGCAGGCCGAGGGGTTCAAGCAGCGCATCGCCGACACCCGCTATCTGCTCAACACCGCGCTGGAAAACGGCGAGACGGTCCTGCTGGAAGGCTCGCAGGGCACCCTGCTCGACGTCGACCACGGCACGTATCCCTATGTGACGTCGTCGAATCCGACCGCGGGTGGGGCGGCCGTCGGATCCGGTATCGGCCCGACGCGCATCACCACGGTGCTGGGCATCCTCAAGGCGTATACGACGCGGGTGGGTTCGGGCCCGTTTCCCACCGAGCTGTTCGACGAGAAGGGCGAGTACCTGTCCAAGACCGGCGGCGAGGTGGGCGTGACGACCGGCCGACAGCGTCGCTGCGGATGGTTCGACGCGGTGATCGCCCGTTACGCAACCCGCGTCAACGGCATCACCGACTACTTCCTGACCAAACTCGACGTGCTGTCCAGCCTGGAAACCGTGCCGGTGTGCGTGGGCTACCGGGTGGACGGTAAGCGGCTCGACGACATGCCGATGACGCAGTCCGACATCGCCCGCGCCGAACCGATTTACGAGGAGCTGCCGGGCTGGTGGGAGGACATCTCCGGGGCGCGCGAGTTCGACGATCTGCCCGCCAAGGCGCGTGACTACGTGCTGCGCGTGGAAGAACTTGCCGGCGCTCATGTTTCGTGTATCGGTGTGGGGCCGGGACGCGATCAGACCATCGTGCGCCGCGACGTCCTGGCGGCCCGGTCGTGACCGATGATCCGCATCTGATCGATCCCGACTATGCCAAGCACGGCGGTTTTCCCGAATATGCCCGCGCCGAGCCAGGACCGGGGTTCGGCCGTTTCCTGACGGTGATGCGCCGGCTGCAGGACCTGGCCGTCTCCGCCGATCCCGACAGCGACACCTGGGAGCAGGCCGCCGACCGCGCCGAGGAACTGGTCGAGCTGCTCGAACCCTTCGAAGCGCCCGAAGGTGTCGGGCCGGCCAACCGGGTGCCCGATCTGCCCGGCGCCGGCAGCCTGCTGATGCCGCCGTACCGAGACGTCACGCTCAGCCCCGACGGTGTGGAGCTCACGGTGCAGTTCAGCCGGTTCTCGGTGGGCGGCAACTCCGCTGTGCACGGGGGTGTGCTGCCGTTGCTGTTCGACTCGGTATTCGGGATGGTCATCCACGCCGTCGGCCGACCGATCAGCCGCACCGCGTTCTTACACGTCGACTACCGCAAGGTGACCCCTATCGACACGCCGTTGACCGCGCGTGGATGGATGCGAACGGCCGAGGGCCGCAAGGCGTTCGTCAACGCCGAACTGCGTGACCCCGAGGACAACCTGCTCGCCGAGGCCAACGGGCTGATGATCCGGCTGCTGCCAGGGCAGCCGTGACCACCGCTGCGCCACACCGGCTTTCGACGCCGCGTGCGGCCGCGTTCGCAGGTGTGTTGTTCGCGGTGCTGTTCACCGCCGTGCTGGTCCTGATGCAGGGCGCGGTGCCCGACGGCGACGACGCACGCGCCCGCGTCGCCGCGATCCTGATGCCGTTCGCGGGCATCGCGTTCCTGTGGTTCATCGGCGTGGTGCGCGACGGCTTCGGTGGCTTCGAGGACAAGTTCTTTTCGACGGTGTTCATCGGCAGCGGATTGTTGTTCCTGGCAATGATGTTCGCCGCATCGGCGACGAATATGGCTGCGGCACACAGCAGTGGTGGCACGGCGGAGTTCGCCCACCAGCTGATGCTGGCGTTCGCCAAGACCTACGGGCTGCGGATGGCGGCCGTGTTCATGATCACGCTGGCCACCATCTGGCTGAAGACCGACCTGATGCCACGCTGGCTGGTGCTGGCGACTTACCTTGCCGCGGCAGGCATTCTGGTCGCCAGCGACATCTCCGTGTGGCTGGTGCTGGCGTTTCCGCTGTGGGTGTTGTCCGTCAGCGTGCTGCTGCTCACGCGCTCATCAGTCCACAAGCCGCAGTGCTTGTGACGGACACAGCTTGACCGCTTCCTCCACGTTGTGCACCTGGTCGTCGGGCACCTCGTCGACAAGAACCACCACGATGCCGTCGTCGTCCTGCTCGAACACCGCCTCGGCGACCATCACACAGTTGCCCGCAGAGATGCACACATTGCGATCGGCTTGAACTCTCACCATTGCACCTTCATCGACTTCAGACCATAGATGAAGTGGAATGACCGGAACTGCACATCGTCGAAATCCTCGGCCAGCTGCAGCGTCGGAAACCTGCGCAGCAGTGCGGGAAACGCGATGCGCATCTCCATCCGGGCCAGCGGCGCACCGAGGCAGTGATGCACACCGTGGCCGAAGCCGAGATGCCCGATCGCGCCGCGATGGATGTCGAGCACATCGGGCGCGTCGATAAAAGCCGGATCGCGGTTGCCCGAGGGCAGGGACACGAACACGAGTTCGCCCGCCGGGATTTTCATCCCGGCCACTTCGACGTCGGTGGTGGTGTATCGCGGGATCGCGCTGTGCACGATCGACAACCACCGCATCAGTTCCTCCACTGCGGGTGCGACCGCGGCGGGATCGTCGCGCACGGCGGCCAGCTGCTCCGGGTGGCGCAGCAGGGCCAATGTGCCCAGCCCCAACATGTTCGACGTGGTCTCGTGGCCGGCGAGCAGCAGCAGGCTGGCGACGCCGACGAGTTCGTCGTCGGTCAACTCGGCGCCGTGCTCGCGCACCAGCATGCCGAGGATGTCGTCGCCGGGATTTCGCCGGGCCCGCTCCACCAGTGACCCCATGTAGGCGCGGCCTTGGCGCTGCATCGCCAGCCGCTCGGCAACCGGTGCGGACAGGTCGAGTTGGCGTGCGCTGCGCTGCTGGAACTCCTCGCGGTCGTCATAGGGCACACCCAGCAGTTCGCAGATCACCAGCGACGGGATCGGCAGCGCGAAGGCCGCCACCAGGTCCACGGGCGGACCGGTGTCGGCCATCGCGTCGAGGTGCTGCTCGACGATCTCGACGATGCGCGGTTCCAGCCGTTTCATCCGCCTGATGGTGAACTCCGGGGTGAGCATCCGGCGCAGCCGCTGATGTTCGGGCGGGTCGAGGCCCAGCAGGTTTCCGGAGCGGGCCCGCGCCAACTCCTCCTCGGAAAGCGTTGGCGCGCCGGGCAGCACGAAACCGGGCGGACGGGTGTTGGAGAACCGTTCGTGATCCGACAGCACGGCCTTGATGTCGTCGTGGCGGGTCACCAGGTAGACCTGCATGCCGAACGCGTTGGTCGACGTGGCCACCCCGGGGTGCTCCCGGATCTCACCCAGCGCAGGCGTCGGGTCGAACCCGTCGCGCCGCATGTGCAGTGGCGGCGTCGCAACGGATTCGGTCATGTCATCGACGGTACCCGTGCAGCGCCCGCGCCGAGATCGACGATTATCGCAGGGCGGGCCACCAGATGCGGGGTCCGATCAGCGTGAACAACGCCGGGATGATCACCGTGCGCACCAGGAACGTGTCCAGCAGGATGCCCAACCCGACGATGATGCCCACCTGGGTCAACACGATCAGCGGCAGCACGCCCAGCACGCAGAACACCGCCGCGAGCACGATGCCGGCGCTGGTGATCACCGCGCCGGTGGCCGACACCGCACGCACGATGCCGTCGCGGGTGCCGTGTTCGGGGGTCTCTTCGCGGGCCCGGGTGACCAGGAAGATGGTGTAGTCCACGCCGAGCGCCACCAGGAACAGGAACGCGAACAGCGGCGCCGTGTTGTCCAGTGCCGGAAAACCGAACACGTGCACGCTGGCCCAGCCGCCCAGACCGAGCGCGGCCAGCGCACTGAGCACCGTCACCGCCACCAGCACCAGCGGCGCCAGCGCCGACCGCAGCAGCACGTACAGCACGGCCAGCACCACGACCAGAAGCGCGGGCACCACGACCACCCGATCCCGGCTCGCCGCAGCGCTGGCGTCGCGCGCGGTGGCATCCGATCCGCCGACCAACGCGTCGTCGTCCACCGCGCTGACCGAGGCGCGAAGCTCATCGACGATCGTGAACGCCTCGTCGGACGCCGGTTCCGCGTCGAGCACCACCGACCACTGCGTGAGACCGGCCGGGCTTTGGCCCGCCGGCGTCGCCGAGATCACGCCGGGGGTCTCGTTGATCGCGCGTTCGACGTCGGCCGCCCGTGCGGTGGGTGCGACCACGTGGGTGGGATCGGTCAGGCCGCTGGGAAAGTGCTCGGAGAGCCGCTCGTATCCGGTGACCGATTCGGCCTGCACCCGGAACTGCTCGGTCTGCGACAGCCCGACCGGCGTGTTCCACACCCCGATGCACAACAGCGCCAGGCCCGCGATGGACACCGCCGCGACGCGCCCGGGACGACGGGCCACCGATTCGGCGATACGGTGCCAAACCCCGCTGTCGGTAAGGGGTTTGGCGCCCAGCTGCGGAATGAACGGCCAGAACAACCGCCTGCCGAACAGCGCCAGCAGCGGCGGCAGCACCAGCAGCACGTACACCGCCGCGACGATCAACCCGGCCGCCGCCTGTACGCCGAGGCTGCGCACACTCGGCGACGTGGCGAAGATCAGCGTCAGCAACGCCAACACCACCGTCGCGTTGCTCGCCAAGATCGCCGGGCCGGCCTGGCGCACCGCGATGCCCAACGCAGTGCGGTGGTTCTCGTTGCGGCCCAACTCCTCTCGATAGCGCGAGATCAGCAGCAACGCGTAGTTGGTGCCCGCCCCGAACACCAGCACGCTGGTGATCCCCGACGTCGACCCGTCCGGCGTCATGCCGACCGCCTGAGCGACGGCGGTGCCCAGCACCGCGGCCACCCGATCGGCGAACCCGATCACGGCCAACGGCACCAGCCACAACACCGGTGAGCGGTACGTGATGATCAGCAGCACCGCCACGACGGCGGCCGTCACCGCGAGCAGGGTGAAGTTGGCGCCCGAGAACGAGTTGGCGATGTCGGCGCCGAACGCCGGGCCGCCGGTGACCTCGGTGCGCAGCTGCGGCGGTAGCCCCGCCGCGGCCTGCTCGCGCAGCTCCTTGACCGCATCGTTGAGTTCGAAACCCGACAGCTCCGAGGACAGCGGCACCACCGCCAGCGCGGCTTGGCCGTCGGCTGAGACCTGCGCGGGCCACTTCTGTTCGACGGCGCCGAGGTCGGCGGGGCTCAGCGCGGCGCCGTCCTCACGGGTGACGACGATGATCGCCGGTGCGCTGTCGCCGCCGGGAAACTGTGCGCGCGCCTGGTCGACGCGCGCGGACTCGGCGGTGTCGGGCACCGGAACCGGCGAACGCCCGCTTGAATCGTCGCTGCCGATCAGCGCCATCAGCACACCGGAGACGGCGACTACGAGCACGGCCACTATCCAGGACACGCGTCGCGACATGTCCTCCAATATTTCAGAGATGCACATGAGCCCGCTGGGCCGGTATCTGGCAGGCTGGACGCGCGATGACTGACACGACCGACCAGGACACACCCACGGAGCCCGAAGCGGCCGACTCGACGGTGATGCTGCTCGGTGCCGGGGAGCTGAGCCGCGAGCTGGCACTGGCTTTTCAGGGGCTCGGCGCCGACGTCATCGCGGTGGACCGCTACGCCGATGCGCCCGCCCACGGGGTGGCCGATCGGTCGATCGTCGCCCATATGAACGACGCCGATGCGCTGACCGCGCTGATCGAGAAGGAAGCGCCGCGCTACATCGTGGCCGAGGCCGGGCTGATCGCGGCGGACGCGCTGATCGCCGTCGCCGAGCGCGGCGACGTCGAGGTGTTCCCGACCCCGCGCAGCACCCGGCTGTCGCTGGACCGGGAGGGTCTGCGCCGGCTGGCCGCCGACGAGCTGGGCCTGCCCACCGCGCCGTTCTGGTTCGCCGGTTCGGTCGAGGAGTTGACCGCGGTGGCCCAGCACGCCGGCTTTCCGCTGCTGGTCAAGCCGGTCTCGGCGGTATCGGGCGAGGGTGAGTCCGTGCTGCTCCGCGACGAGGACGTCGAGCCGGCGTGGCAGCGCGCGGTCGTGGCCGGCCGGATCCCGCATAACCGGGTGATGGCCGAGACGGTGGTCGACGTCGACTTCGAGGTCACATTGCTGACCGTGCGGACCACCGGACCGACCGGGCCGACGGTGCACTTCTGCGAGCCGATCGGGCACCGCCAGGTCGACGGCGGCGCGCTGGAGTGCTGGCAACCGCAGCCGATGCCGTCGGCCGCGCTGGACGTCGCGAAGTCCATCGCCGCGCGCATCGTCAACTCGCTGGGCGGGCGCGGCGTGTTCGGTGTCGAGCTGCTGGTGCGCGGCGACGAGGTGTACTTCGACAGCGTGTGGCCCCGTCTGCACGACCGCAGCTTGGTAACGCTGCGCTCCCAACGGCTTTCGGCGTTCGAACTGCACGCGCGTGCGATCCTCGGCCTGCCGGTCGACACCATCATGATCTCCCCGGCCGCGGCCGAGGTGAGCTACGCCGGCGCCGAATCGACCACCCGCGCCGGCGCGGACCCGCAGGCCGTGCTCGCCGATGCGCTGACCGTGGCCGAAAGCGACGTGCGGTTGTTCAACCGGCCCGATGACGGGGAGACGCCGCGCCGCGTGGGGGTGGCGATCGCGACCGCCGCCGATCCGATCGTGGCCCGCGACCGGGCCAGACGGGTCACGGCCGCACTGCGTGGGCTCTGGTAGCGATGTCGGAGCCCACCCCGGCTGACCGGCCGACGATGGCGCCGTTTCTGGCGGCGCTGGCCGTCGTGGCGCTCGTCGCGATCGGTATCGCGTTGTTCAACCTGCTGGGCGACAACGAGCCGTCGGCGCAGCAGCAGGTAGCCCGCGCCGCGGTGGCGCAGAACGACGCGCTGCAGCGCAAGAGCTACGCCGACTTCCGTGCCCACACGTGCGCGGCCGAACGCGGCACCGAAGCCGACATGCTTGCCGGTCAACAGGATTCGGTCGAGTCGCGCGGCGAGCGGTTCGTCGACGACGTCACCGATGTCGAGGTCGACGGTGACCGCGCCAGCGCCAAGGTGACCTACCACTTCGACAACGCGCCAGACGCCAAAACCAGTGTGACCATGAGCTTTGTCCGCGAAGACGGGGCATGGAAGGTCTGTTCGGCCGGTCCCAGGTAGCTGTGGGACACTTCGGTCCGTGAGCTATGCCGGAGACATCACCCCGCAGGAGGCCTGGGCGCTGCTGACCGACGTCCCGGAGGCCGTGCTGGTGGACTGTCGCACCGAAGCCGAATGGCATTTCGTCGGCGTTCCGGATCTGGCCGCGCTGCAGCGTGATGTCGTGTTCATCGAATGGAACCGCACCGACGGCACGCACAACGACGCGTTCGTCGAGGACCTCGTCGACAGGATCGGCGACCGCGGCGACCGGCCGGTGGTGTTCTTGTGCCGCTCGGGTCACCGTTCGATCGGCGCCGCCGAGGCCGCCACCGCCGCCGGTATCGCGCCGTCCTACAACGTGCTCGACGGGTTCGAGGGCCACCTCGACGAACACCGGCACCGCGGCGGAAGCGGGTGGAAGGCCGTCGGCCTGCCCTGGAAGCAGTCATGAGCGACCAGGGCAATGACGTGCCGTCGGTGCGCCGACCGGCCGAACTGCCCGACGGTGTCGGGCAGGCCACCATCGGTGCGCGCGGCGGGCTGCTGCGGTCGCAGTTCGAGGAGACGGCGGAGGCGATGTACCTGACGTCGGGGTACGTCTACGCGTCGGCGGCCGAGGCCGAGAAGGCGTTCACCGGCGAGGTCGACCGCTACGTGTACTCGCGCTACGGCAACCCGACCATCTCGATGTTCGAGGAGCGGCTGCGCCTGATCGAAGGTGCGCCCGCATGCTTTGCGACGGCCACCGGGATGGCGGCGGTGTTCACGTCGCTGGGCGCGTTGCTGGGCGCCGGTGACCGGCTGGTGGCCGCGCGCAGCCTGTTCGGGTCGTGCTTTGTGGTGTGCAACGAGATCCTGCCGCGCTGGGGTGTTGAGACGGTGTTCGTCGACGGCGAGGATCTGTCCCAGTGGGAGCAGGCGCTTTCGGTGCCGACCGCGGCGGTGTTCTTCGAGACGCCGTCGAACCCGATGCAGTCGCTGGTCGACATCGCCGCGGTGTGCGACCTCGCCCACGCCGCAGGGGCAAAAGTGGTGCTGGACAACGTGTTTGCGACACCGATCCTGCAACAGGGTTTTCCGCTCGGCGTGGACGTCGTGGTGTATTCGGCCACCAAGCACATCGACGGGCAGGGCCGCGTGCTCGGCGGCGCGATTCTGGGCGACAAGACCTACATCGACGAACCGGTGCAGAAACTGATGCGGCACACCGGCCCCGCGATCAGCGCGTTCAACGCCTGGACGTTGCTGAAGGGTTTGGAGACGATGGCGCTTCGGGTGGAGCACCAGAACGCGTCGGCGCAGCGGATCGCCGAGTTCCTCGAGAACCATCCCGCCGTCAGCTGGGTGCGCTATCCGTTCCTGGAATCGCATCCGCAGTACGACCTGGCCAAGCGCCAGATGACCGGCGGCGGCACGGTGATCACGTTCGAGCTCGCGGGCGGCACCAAGCAGCACGCGTTCGAGGTGATCGACAAGCTGCGACTGATCGACATCTCCAACAACCTCGGCGACGCCAAGTCGCTGGTCACCCATCCGGCCACCACCACCCACCGCGCGATGGGCCCCGAGGGCAGGGCGGCGATCGGTCTCGGCGACGGGGTGGTGCGAATCTCGGTGGGGCTGGAGAACACCGAGGATCTGATCGCCGACATCGACGAGGCGTTGAGCTGATGTCACGGCGCACCGACGCGAAGAAGGCGCGGCGACGCAAGCGGCGGGCCGCGCGCGACGCCCGGTGGGTGCCGGATTCCGTCATGGCCGCGATGTCTGATGACATCGAACTGGCCGCGGTGCTCGAGCAGTTCGACCAGCGAATCAGCGAGCGTGGCTGGGTCTTCGACGACGAGGCCTCCGACGACGAGTCGGCGCTGTGGTGTTATCCGCCGTCACAAGCCGACGTCGGCGCCGACGACATCGTCGACATGACGACGGTCGTGCTGACCGCGGCCGACGGTACCGACGTGATCCATGTGGTGTTCGTCGGTACCGCCGACGACTACCAGTTCGGCTTCGAGGAGCTGTTCGAGAGCCTCGACGTGATCGAGGCATACCGCCACGGCGATCAGGTACCGAGCTTCACCCCATAGCGTGAAGGCGGCGCGAGCGCTCACTCACGTACGGTTTCGCACGCGATTTCTGTACCAGGGTGCGCGCTGGCGGGGCTGGAGGCGGGTCAGTCCTCCACCACGCCCTGGGCGTCCTGCGCGCGCTGCTCGTAGCCCTGGCGCGCGGTCGCATCAAAATCCAGGAACACCCGGTCCAGGCCCAGCTTCTTGTTCAGCCAGCGACGTCCGCGCGGGCCGAGCATCTGCGCGGCCTGGGCGGTGAACCGCAGCGGAGGCGGAACGGCCACATGAGTTTTCGGTTTCTGCAGCGTCTTGACGACCGCCGCGGCGATGTCTTCCGGCTCCACCGGCTTGATGGCTCCGCTGCCCTTGGTGCCCGAGATGAGCTCGGTGTTGGTGAACGGCGGCATGATCACCGAGACGTCGACATTGTGCGGCGCCATCTCGTCGGCCAGCGCGGCCGACAGCCCCACCACGCCGAACTTCGCGCCCACGTACACCACCTGACCCGGCACCGGGATGAGGCCGGACAGCGACGCGATGTTGATCACGTGTCCGCTGCGACGGGCGATCATCCCCGGCAGCACCAGCTGGCAGCCCGCGATGACGCCGTACAGGTTCACCTCGATCGACGAGCGGATGGACTGTTCGGACTGCTCGAGGAACGGCCCGATCGGCATCACGCCCGCGTTGTTGATCAGCACGTCGATGTGGCCGCCACCGTCGGTGCGGGCCTTGTCCAGAAACGTCGCGAACGACTCGCGGTCGGTGACGTCGAGCGGATAGCCCGACACCGGCCCGAGCTTGGTCAGCTGGGCGACGGCTGACTCCTGGAAGGCCACGTCACGGTCGCCGATCACCACCCGCGCGCCGTGCTCGAGCAGCGCCTTCGCGGTCGCGTAGCCGATGCCGCGGGCAGCACCGGTGATCGCAATGGTCTTGCCCCTGATGTTGTCCATGCGGCCAAACTTTACACGTGTCAAGTTGCTGGGGGAAGCGCGTTGGAATACGTCTGAGCCGGTCGCGGTAGACATGGGGGTGATGTCCCTTCGCTTCGTATCGGTCGATCAGGACGACCCGTTGGCCGCGCCGCTGCTCGCCGAGCTGGCAACCGAGTACGCCGGCCGGTACGGCGGCACCGAGGAGCGCGTCATGAGATGGTTGCGTTCCGTGCCGCCGCGGGCCTTCGCCCCGCCGGGCGGCGGGTTGCTGATCGGAATGCTCGGTGATCAGCCGGTGACCGGCGGCGGGTTCTGCCGCTTCGACGACGACACCGCCGAACTCAAGCGCATCTGGACCGACAGCCGGTTCCGGCGGCAGGGCCACGCGACGGCGTTGCTGGCCGCATTGGAGACCGAGATCGCCGCCCGCGGCTACCGGCGGGTGTACCTGATGACCGGTGACCGCCAACCCGAGGCCGAAGCGCTCTATCACGCAACCGGATACACCCGCCTGGACGAACCGTTGCCGTCCGACGGTGAGGTGTTTCCGGTCGCGTTTGTCAAAGCTCTCAACGGGCAAACCGTGGCCATCGACGCGGACCGGGAAGTGGGTATGTGACGTTGACGCAGACGACCGTCGGCTGGCTGATCCTGTTGGCCGCCGCCGGGACGTTTGCGCTCGGGCTGGCGTCGCGCGTGTTCATCGGCCGCAGGCGCGACACCCGAGGGGTGCGCGGGATGGTCCGGTTGTTCCGCCGGACCGGGGTGGCGCGGGTGCTGTTCGGCCGGTTCGAGGATGACGTGCTCGACGACGAAGAACTCGACAGCATGATCCTGATGCCGGCGGTCGTCGTCGGGTGCGGGCTGTGTCTAACGGCGATCTTCCTGCTGGGCTATCAGACGCTCACCTGAGACTCGCCGCGCGCCTGGCGGTTTCGGCGGCGTTCCGGACCGACCCGCGCCACACCGGCCCGTGCCCCGGCAGCATCACCTCGGCGTCGAGCATCGCCAGCGCGTCCAGGCTGCGTACACAGCCGTCCTGGTCATGGTTGAACAGCGTCGGCAGCAGCTGCGGCCCGCCGCGCGGTGCCAGCGGGTGGCCGGTGACCAGCGCGTCACCGCTGACCAGCACGCCGTCCACCAGGTAGGAGCAATGCCCGCCGGTGTGGCCCGGGGTGGGCACCGCCACCGGCCGGCCGGGCAGCAGGGCGGCGATGTCGGCGGTCAACGGTTGCGTCGCCGGTATTCCTTCGCGGGTCAACGCGCCCTTGCGGGTGATCGCCACCGTCCATTGCAGGTAGCGCGGGCGCCAGATGTGCTTGGCGATGTCAGCCGGCGACGCCTGCTCCAGGTACTCGCGTTTGGCGTGGCCGACTTCGGCGGCGTGGGAATACACCGGTGTGCCATGGGTTTTGGCGAACCAGATAGCCGAACCGAAATGGTCGACGTGGGCGTGGGTCAACAGGATGGCGCGCAGGTGCTCGACGCCGAAGCCCAGCTGGCGCAGCGACGCCAGCACGTCGTCGCGGCTGCCGGGGAAGCCGGCGTCGATCAGCAGCACGCCGGCGCCGTCGGTGACCAGTGTCCAGTTGACGAGTTCGGTGTGGACGAAATGGACGGTGTCGGTGACGGCGGTCAGGGCCGGTGCCATCCCGCGAGTCTAGGCAGTGGAGTAGAACTACAGACGTGGCTGAACTCAAACTGGGATACAAGGCGTCGGCGGAGCAGTTCGACCCGCGCGAACTCGTCGAGCTGGGCGTCGAGGCCGAAGCGCACGGTATGGACAGCGCGACGGTCAGCGACCACTTCCAGCCGTGGCGGCACGAGGGGGGTCACGCGCCGTTCTCGCTGGCCTGGATGACCGCGGTCGGGGAACGCACCAAGCGGATCGTGCTGGGCACGTCGGTGCTTACGCCGACGTTCCGCTACAACCCGGCCGTGATCGCGCAGGCGTTCGCCACCATGGGCTGCCTGTACCCGGACCGGATCTTCCTCGGGGTCGGCACCGGGGAGGCGCTCAACGAGATCGCCACCGGCTATGAGGGCGACTGGCCGGCGTTCAAGGAGCGGTTCGCCCGGCTGCGCGAATCGGTGCGGCTGATGCGTGAACTGTGGGTAGGTGACCGGGTCGACTTCGACGGCGAGTACTACCACACCAAGGGCGCGTCGATCTACGACGTGCCCGACGGCGGCATTCCGGTCTACATCGCCGCCGGCGGCCCGGTGGTGGCCAAGTACGCCGGGCGGTCCGGCGACGGTTTCATCTGCACCTCGGGCAAGGGTGAGGAGCTGTACAAGGACAAGCTCATCCCCGCGGTCAAAGAGGGTGCGGAGGCGGCCGGCCGCAACGCGGACGACATCGACAAGATGATCGAGATCAAGATCTCCTATGACCCCGACCCGGAGCTGGCGCTGGAGAACACCCGGTTCTGGGCGCCGCTGTCGCTGACGGCCGAGCAGAAGCACAGCATCGACGACCCGATCGAGATGGAGAAGGCCGCCGACGAGTTGCCGATCGAACAGGTGGCCAAGCGCTGGATCGTCGCGTCAGATCCCGACGAGGCCGTCGAAGCGGTCGGCCAGTACGTGAAGTGGGGGCTCAACCACCTGGTGTTCCACGCGCCGGGTCACGATCAGCGCCGGTTTCTGGAGCTGTTTCAGCGGGATCTGGCGCCCCGGCTGCGCCGGCTTGGCTAGTAGACGCACGGACCGGCTTGTCGTCGCGGTCATATATCCGGAAGATGCGAAACTGCGCGCCGCCGGTTGGCCCAGTGACCGTCATGACCAGCGTTCCGATACCGGCCCCGGTGTTCCACAGTGTCGGATATCGAATGTTCACCGCATCGAGTTCGCCCAGGCCGGATGGGCGCGGCACCAGGATGTAGCGGACGCCGGTCTCAGCCGGGTGGTTCAGTTTGTCGAAGAAGTCGTAGTCGCTGCGCACCACGAACTGCTCGGGATGTTCGGAGGCCAACCACATCCGGGCCAGTCCAAATGTGTCCATCACCACCGACCCAGCGGGCAGGTTTTGGCTATCGAACCAACGCACCGTGTTCTCGGCGACCTCGCCGGACCAGAAGAACCAGAATGAGTCGCGGGGATATTGCTCGGGCCAAAGGACGGACCGAATGCCGTACTCCTCCTTCCCGATAGAGGGATCGAGCATCGACCTCCACGTGATGGGGAAGGAAGTGCACACGACGCTTACCATCAGTACAAAGATTGCGGTGCGCCAAAGCTTTTCGGAACGGGCTGGTGACGTCGTATCGGGCCAGGAAACGAACAACAAGACGACTACCAACGGCACCAGAACGATGAAGAAGCGAAACCAACCGAATGTTGAACCCAGCAAGATCGCGACACACTGAAAGACCAAGATGGATCCGAAGATCGCCAAAGGGACCACTGGTAGGTAATTGCGGCGGCGCACGGCGACGGCGATTACTGCGATCGCCACGACGCCCACCAGGGGCTGGATGCCGAACACGCTCGAAGCGATGATGCTCAGCAGCGGAGTGAAGCCGACATCAGTGGCGTCGACGATCCCCGCTGCCGCCACCTGTGCGCTGTTGCCGTACTGGGAGGTGAATTGAGCTAGCAGGCTGGCGTCGAGCAACCAGCCGGCGAGAGCCCACAGCACGAACGCAGCAGCAGTGGGGAACGCCAGCACCACTCCGTCATGCCAACTGTGCGCTACGCCGCTGCGCCAGCCAGACTGTACCTGGTAGCGGCGAAACGAGTAAGCCATCACAACTATGGTCGCCGCGGCAGCCGCGACCAGGGCTTCATAGCGGATCAGGTACCCGAGTCCGAAAGCGATTCCGGCCCAACATAGGTCGACGGTGGCGTGCGTGCGCAACCATTGCACTAGTCGGCGGCATCCCCAAAGCAACACGAATAGAAAAGCGGCTTCACTCATCCCGGTCGCGCCGTACAAAACGATCATCGGGTTGAGGGCAAACGCGGCGATGCCGATCCACCGCACCCACGATGCGACGTTTGCGTCCAGCGCGATTCGGCGAATCGAGACGACGGCGCCAGCCATGAAGGCGGCGCTCTGGATGACCCCGGTGAGGCCGAGTGACTTCAGTTCCGGCCACCAGCCACTCAGCGGCATCAGCGGTATCTGCGCGAAGCTCGGAAGCGGATTCCACACGAAACCCACCGCTCCGAGGTGCGGATGTCTGCTCATCACCGTATAGCCCGCATTGCCGGTGCGGCTGGTGGCGTCCGGGTTGATGTAGCCCGCGCGGAAGAGGTAGTAGCCCAACACTCCGTAGCCGACAAAGCACACCACAAAGAGAGTCCACGCGGCATATCGGCCTGACGGGACCTCGTCCTCGTCCTCCGGGTACTGCTTTTCGAGAGGACGATCAAGTGTTGTTGTCATGGCCCGGAGTTGTCGGGTGCTGCAAGTGCCGGCTGCGCCGACCGACGGCGCCGGATGGCGATCACGATTGCCGCGCCAGCTGCGATGAGAGCTGTCGCGCCACCGAGCAGCGCCCATGGCAGCCAGTGGTTGCTGGTCTCCGCAACCCGCAGGGCGGGGCCGTTGGAGCGCACCGTCAAGTTCTTCGCTGTTCCCCCTGCGCCGGCGACGACGACGTCTCCGCGGAGGTCCCCCCAACCTTGCTCACGGGTGGCGAGATAGTCGAACACGGGGTCGACCAACGACCAGTCACCCGACGTCGTGACAAGTACGACTGTGCGGTCCCGGTCTGCGAACGCCTGCAAGCTGCCAAGGCCCTCGGGAATCTTCGCGACAACGTCTGGGGGCAGGTCCACATCGACGGTGTCATGCTCGGATGCGATCGGAGGATTTAGTCCGGTGCTGGCGACAGTCGCCGCGTCGGCGACGATCAATGCACCAGATCCGCTGTTTGCGGCCTGATTCACATCTACCAGTGTGGGGAGTAGTTCACGCGAAGTGCGTTCCTGGACGGCGGCGATGACGGCGATCGCGCGGGACAGGTAATTCGTGTCGTAACTGCCCAGTGCCACCTGGAAGGTCGGGGCGAATCCGACTGGAAGGGACTCGAATCCGCCCATGGACACGGCTCCGCCTCCCGCAGTAACGGTCGAGGCCTCGTTGATCTCGAATGTCAGTGGGACTGTACGTGGGTTACACGCCCCCGGTGCGGGCTCATAGGTGACGGCGAATTCAAGGCTAGCGCCGCGGCTTGCGAGATCGCCCGGCATGGTGAACTTCGCGTCGATGCTGCCCGATCCGTTGAGTTCCGTTGAGTAGAGCGCTTGCCCAGCCGACCGGACAACCAACGTGCCCTTTTCATCGTCCTTCACCGAGGTGTAGTGCGCCAACAGGTGTATGTCCAACTTGCCTGGGTTGGCGAGTCCGAACACAGCAGTATCGAACCCGGTGTACAGCGATGACTGGCCCAGCACGGTGATCCGTCCGCCCGCGCCGAGTTCTCCGAAAGACGATCTATTGGTGCCGCTTACAGCCATCGGCTCTGTGGAATCGATGGCGGCGGTCGGCGTCTGGCTGATCGCCAACAGTCGCGACCGAAACATCGTCGTTTGCTCGACAAGGTTCTCGCCGTTGCCAGTGACGAGCAGGTAGGGCGCATCGACTCGTTGAGCGAGAGTGACCGCGCCGGTACCGGCGTCGGTGGGATCGTCACGGACGACAACACTTCGGCGCATATCGTCCCAGCTGGCGGGCGGTGCAACGTTGCGCGGTAGCGGAAGGATGCGGAATTCGACTGGGATGTCCCTATAGTGCTGCGTCAGCAGGGCAGCCATTGTCATCACCGACTGTCCCTCCGACTGCGTCGGCGCGGGATCGACGTACACGTCGATCCCGGACAGCACGGGCGGGAAAAATTGATCGATGGTGGTGGGTCTGCGCATTAAGCCGGTGAACTCGACCGCAAGTCGATTCATCGTGACGTGCGGTGTACTTCCACAGACGTCGTTGGCCCCGGGTTGACGCAGCACGACGCTGATACGCGCGGTCTGGTCGCGAATCGCGAGAGAGGACAGATCAATGCTGAATGGCACAGTGCGCTGCCCGGTGCTCACATCGGGAATCGGCACGGAGCCGAGAAGGCTGCCGTCCTCCCTGTCGACCTCTATGTAGCCACCGTTGACGTTGACCATGCTCTGTAGTTCTCCGGAGAACCTTGTGGGTGTGGTGCCCTCGGGTACGGGAATCGTCACCGTCTGCGCGGAGTTCGCGGACGTGAATCCGATGGTCGGACTCATGCCGAGTTGTTCCCACGTCAGCCGTACATGTGGTTCACCAGTTTGGGCTGCGGTCAGCGCAGGCGGCATTGCGCCGAGCAATGCCATGAAGAGTCCAATCGAAACAATTTGTAGTAGAGCGCTTTTCCGCATTACATCTTCCCCGACCCAGACAGGCCGTGCACAGTTTTCTCCCAGTAGGAGGATTTGTATACCAGTTGGACCGCAGCTTTGACCGCGGCGAGAGCTTGTAAGACCCAGTAACCGGGCACCAGTAGTGCAGCCGTAGACAGGTATGGCCTGCCCATCGCGCGAGTTGAGACCAGGCCGGCCAGAATCGTGACGAGGTTACCGACGGTGAACAAAAGTAGACACAGGTAATACACCGGTCCGATGTAGATGTCGTCGAGCACGTGTGACTTGCCGAAATACCACACCGCCATCAATGCCCAGAACGCGAGGTTCAGCATGCAGGCGAACGGCATTCCCGCCGTCACGTTCAACAACCGCAGTGTGGGCTTGAATCCGAGTTGGCGCAAGGTAACCAACGGATGGCGGAAGTGCACCAAGAATGTCTGCAGATAGCCCTTGTACCAACGGGACCGTTGCCGAATCCAGTTCACGACATCGGCGTTGGCCTCTTCGAGAGTTACCGAGTCGAGAAGCAGTGTCCGGTAGCCGGATCGCGCCAATAGCACCCCGAGGTCAGCGTCTTCTGTGACGTTGAAGGAGTCCCATCCACCGACCTCACGGAGCACCGAGGTGCGTACGTGATTGGAGGTCCCTCCCAGCAGGACGACGCACCCGGACGCCGCCAACGACGGCAGCACGTAGGCGAACCACTGGTCGTACTCGAGCGAAAACCACTTGGTGAGCGTGTTATGCCGGACATTGAAGAAGCCGAGGCGGCACTGGATGGCGGCGACATCGGGGCCGTGCTTAGCAAAGGCTGCAACTACGCGACGCAACTGCAGTGGATCGGGAATGTCCTCGGCGTCGTAGATTGTGGTGAACTCGCTGTCTCGAACGTGTAGCGAGAGCGCGTAATTGCACGCCTTCGGTTTCGTTCTCGGCTCGCTCGGCGGTACCAAAACCGGTGTGATCCAGTCGAATTTCGCAGCATCAAACGCTTTTATGGTGGCTTCGTCGTCGGCTTCCATGACGAGCAACACCTCGAGCTTGTCGCGAGGGTAGTTGATCTGTCCAATTCCTTTGACCAAGGTCTCGACGATGTCGGGCTCGTCGTATACCGGCAACAGCACGGTGTACGGCGGCAACTCGTCCTCGGTGATCGCCAGCGCTTCCTCGTCCGAAACCCGCAGCAGCGCCCGGCCATCCAGCCCGCGAAGCATTAGCACGACGCGATCGGTGGTCGATAGCACGAAGTACATTGCGGATAGACCGATGAGCACCGTTGTGGTCATGCGCCAGTCGATCACCGCAGCAATTACGATCGCAGCCAGTAGTAGCGCGAAGCACCATGCCTGCCGGGCGGTAAGGACGCGGCTAGCAGAGTATTCGGCGGCTCGGGCTTGACATTGTCCGGTCGTCGTCATGAGTGCGGCGCTCGGGCTTCCGAGGCGATCAACCGAGCCAGGTCCGTCAGCTCGGCGTTGTGATACGGCGGGATGTCCGGAGCCTGAGAGTCTGCCCTGATGAGCCAGCCGATCGGTTCGACCACAGTGGACACATACGCGGGCGGGCTCGGCGTGGGTACTGTGTCGGGGGTCCGTAGCACTCTCGACGTGACGAGATACATCGACTGGTAGACAGTGTCGTTCCCTTCACCGTGGCGCCAGTACCATCCTTTCGCCGCCCAGACTGGATCGTCCGGCGACTTTGTCGTCGCCAGTCGACTGTCAAGTGTGGTGTAGGACTGGATTTCCGACCCGTCACTACGGAAGATTCCCTCGACGTGGGCCGGCGGAGCGGCCCCGTACCAGATGCCCGCTCGAAGGGATGCGAACCGGCCGAGTTCGCGGGTTGAAAAGACATCCAGGTACGCGACGATGCCGTCGTGTTCGAGACGGAACCGCTGCGCCGAGCCGTCTGTACCAAGCACACGGGCCCCCCAGTCGTATGTGGTGTGTCCGGTCACCTCGATACCGCCGTGTTCGAGGCTGCTCAACCAGTCAGACTCGACACGAATGAGATCGGAGGCAGCGAGATACGGTGCCGGTCGCGGTGCTGTGAACGTTGTCAATAAGGTTGCCAACACTGCGACCGCTACGAAAGCCAACGACCGGGACGGCAGGGCGAGTGCGAACGGTTGGTGCGACGAGCGCACCAACCAGAAACCGGACAGTGTCAGCAGCCCGGCAGGAACCAGATACACAACGGTTGGATCGGCGCTCTGTATGGCGAAGACTAGAACGCTGCCGACTGTCAGGAGTACCGGTGGCATGAACCACTTGAGCTTGCTGTGGCGCAGCGCGATCGTGATGGCCGCTACCGCGTAGCCCACTGTGAGCAGCCCGAAAGCGATTGTCGATCCACCGAGGTGACCGCCGAAGAGCAGGAAATTCGGGGGGAAGCAAGCTGCGACGAAAAGCCACGCAGGATATGCGCGGAAGGCGCGGCGCACGCCGAACGAGGCGATCGACAAGCCGAGAATCCAGATCATCGGCAATATCAGGTCGGCGTGCCAGTACGCCGCCGCTGCGGGGATTCGTGGTACCGCCAGACTCGTGCACCATCCGGCGACTCCGATGATCAATACGACGAGGATCATGTCGAACTCGGCGTCGTTGATTTCGCGACCGCGCGGTGCGTACCCCATTGAGTAGGCAACGGTGAGCGCCCAGAACGGCGCCAACAGTAAGTACGCGGTAGGGGACCCATCGAGGATGGTGCGCACGTTTACCCAGATCGCTGGCGCGAACGCGATTGCCGTGGAAATCGCTATCAGGCCCAACCGCAGAGCGATTGACACGCCGCGAGGGCGCACTGGGTAGGCGCCCGGGCTCTCCAGCGCCGTGATCTGCTCCGCACCGCCAATCGAAGGCTCCCCCAGCTGTGGAGGCGTCTGGGGGCTCACCACGCGAGGAAGCGGAGTGGTCGTCCTCAGATGGGGATGAACTGCGGTGTCAGTCATGGTCCTCGCAACCTGCAGGGGGCCCGAAACTATTATTTCTCCCGCGCCATTGCGGTAGTTTGCTAGCTTCGCCAACGCAAGTAAATTTACCAGCTAGTTAATGCGTCTGACTTGTTGATACGTCAATCAGCAACGTATGCGCAAATGTAATGTACTTTACTGAGGTCAAGATCACATAAATTTTTTCCCGGCCGGTGGAAACTCCGCCGATCCGCCCTACTCCCAAGCCCCGTTAGGCTGGCGTGCGTGCCCGCTGATCCATACGGGATCTACGTCGCCTCACCCGAGGGCGATACCGGTAAGTCGACGATCGCGCTCGGCATCCTGCATCGGCTGACCGCCACGGTCGCCAAGGTGGGCGTATTCCGGCCCATCACCCGCCTCGGGGAACAGCGCGACTACATCCTCGAGTTGCTGCTCGCCCAGGCCACGGCGGACCTGTCCTACGAGGACTGTGTGGGCGTCAGCTACCAGCAGCTGCATGACGACCCGGAGGCGGCCATCGCCGACATCGTGGACCGCTACCACCAGGTCGCCGAGCAGTGCGACGCGGTGCTGATCGTGGGCAGTGACTACACCGACGTCGCCACGCCCAGCGAGCTGTCGACGAACGCGCGCATCGCCGCGAACCTCAAGGCGCCGGTGGTGCTGGCGGTCAAGGCCAAGGACCGCACCCCCGACCAGGTCGTCAAGCTCGTCGACGTGTGCCTCGACGAGGTGGCCGCCCAACATGCGCACACCGCCGCGGTGGTCGCCAACCGCTGTGACCCCGATCGGCTGGAGGAGGTCGCCGAGGCGCTCCAACGCTTCGAACCGAACTGCTACGTGCTGCCCGAGGCGCCGCTGCTGGTGGCGCCGACGGTCGCGGAGCTGCAGAACGCGGTCGACGGCTCGATGGTCATCGGCGATCCGGTGCTGCTCAACCGCGAGGTGACGAGCATGATGGTGGCCGGCATGACCGCCGAACACGTGCTGGAGCGGCTGACAGAGGGCGTGGGCGTCATCGCTGCCGGCGATCGCTCCGACGTGGTGCTGGCCCTGTCCAGCGCGCACGCCGCCGAGGGCTTCCCGTCGCTGTCGTGCATCATCCTCAACGGCGGGCTGGAACTGCATCCCTCGATCGCCGCGCTGGTTTCGGGCCTCGGCCTGCGGCTGCCGATCCTCGCGACGGGGCTGCGCACGTTCGAAACCGCGAGCCGGGTCGCGGCGACACGAGGCCGGGTGACCACCACCTCACAGCGCAAGATCGACACCGCGCTGCAGTTGATGGAGACCCACGTCGACACCGCAGAGCTGGTGGCCCAACTCGCGATCCCGATCCCGGACGTCGTCACCCCGCAGATGTTCACCTACCAGTTGCTGGACCAGGCCCGGTCGGACCGCAAGCACATCGTGCTGCCCGAAGGCGATGACGACCGGATCCTGCGGGCGGCAGGCCGGTTGCTGCGCCGCCATGTCGCCGACCTCACCATCCTCGGTGATGAATCCCAGATCCGTTTCCGCGCAGCAGAACTCGGGATCGACCTGTCCTCGGTGACAGTGCTCGACCCGCAGACCAGCGAGCTGTGCGACAAGTTCGCCGAACAGTACGCCGAACTGCGCAAGCACAAAGGCGTCACGGTCGAGCAGGCCCGCGAGATCATCCACGACGTCTCTTATTTCGGCACGATGCTGGTGCACAACGACATGGTGGACGGCATGGTTTCGGGCGCCAGACACACCACGGCCCACACGGTGCGGCCCGCGTTCGAGATCATCAAGACCTCACCCGGTGTCTCCACCGTGTCGAGCATCTTCCTGATGTGCCTGGCCGATCAGGTGCTGGCCTACGGGGACTGTGCGATCGTGCCGGACCCGACGGCAGAACAACTCGCCGACATCGCGATCTCCTCGGCAGCCACCGCCGCCCGATTCGGCATCGAGCCGCGGGTCGCGATGCTGTCGTACTCGACCGGCAGCAGCGGCTCCGGTGCCGATGTGGAAAAAGTCAGGCAGGCAACAGAACTCGTCCAGCAACGCGCCCCCGAGCTGCTCGTCGACGGGCCGATCCAGTACGACGCGGCGGTGGAGCCCTCCGTCGCCGCATCGAAGATGCCCGACTCCAAGGTCGCCGGCCGCGCGACGGTGCTGATCTTCCCCGACCTCAACACCGGCAACAACACCTACAAGGCGGTGCAGCGCAGCGCCGGTGCGATCGCGATCGGCCCGGTCCTGCAGGGGCTGAACAAGCCGGTGAACGACCTGTCGCGGGGTGCGCTGGTCGAAGACATCGTCAACACGGTCGCGATCACGGCGATTCAAGCCCAAGGAAAACCGGGATGACCGCTCCGGCCCGTACGGTACTGGTCGTCAACTCCGGCTCGTCATCGCTGAAATGCCAACTCATCAACCCGGATTCGGGCGCATCGTTGGCGGACGGCACGGTGGAGCGCATCGGCGAAGACGCTGCGCTGGCGGGCGTCACCGTCGGTGAGCGCGAAGCCCGACGCGACGGTCCG
The DNA here is from genome assembly GCA_050205315.1 of Mycolicibacterium pulveris. Classification (GTDB taxonomy): domain Bacteria; phylum Actinomycetota; class Actinomycetes; order Mycobacteriales; family Mycobacteriaceae; genus Mycobacterium; species Mycobacterium pulveris_A. The sequence continues at coordinate 54,883 of JBNMRA010000004.1, forward strand.
GCCATCGCCGATCACGAGGCGGCGCTGCGCACCGCGTTCGATCTGCTCGACGAGGCAGGTGCCAGCCTCGATGCCGTCAACCTGGTCGCCGTCGGCCACCGCGCGGTGCACGGCGGCAGCAGCTTCTATGCGCCGACGCCGGTGACCGAGGAGCTGATCGCCAAGATGCGCGAGCTGGCACCGCTTGCGCCACTGCACAATCCACCCAGTGTGCTGGGCATGGAGGTGGCCCGCAAGATCCTGCCGGACCTGCCGCACATCGCCGTGTTCGACACCGGCTTCTTCCACGACCTGCCCGCGGCCGCAGCGACCTACGCGATCGACCGGAACACCGCGCAGAAGTGGCACATCCGCCGGTACGGCTTTCACGGCACCTCGCACCAGTACGTCAGCGAGCAGGCGGCGGCGTTCCTCGACGTCCCGCTGGAGTCGCTGAACCAGATCGTGCTGCACCTGGGCAACGGCGCGTCCGCGTCGGCCATTGCCGGTGGGCGCCCGGTGGACACGTCCATGGGTCTGACCCCGCTGGAGGGGCTGGTGATGGGCACCCGTCCCGGCGACATCGACGCCGGCGTCATCTTGTACCTCGCCCGCACGGCGGGACTGAGCGTCGACGAAATCGACGAGCTGCTCAACCGCCGCTCCGGAGTGTTCGGCCTGGGCGGCGAGATCGACTTTCGGGAACTTCACGAACGAATCGAATCCGGTGACGCGACAGCACGATTGGCCTACGACGTGTACATCCACCGGCTGCGCAAGTACGTCGGTGCATATCTGGCGGTGCTCGGCAACACCGACGTCATCGTGTTCACCGCAGGGGTGGGGGAGAACGACGCCAAGGTTCGTCGCGACGCGCTGTCGGGGTTGGCCGGGTTGGGGGTCGAACTCGACGAGCATCTCAATGCCAGCCCGGGCAAGACCGCGCGCCGCATCTCCGCGGAGGGGTCGCCGACCACCGTGCTGGTGATCCCGACCAACGAGGAGTTGGCGATCGCCCGCGACTGCATGGCCGTCCTCGAGCGTGGGATTGATCGACGCGAAATCGGCTGAGGCGTGCCTCAACCCCACACTCGACCGGCGGGTGGGGCCGCTACCGGCGGGCAGGGGGCGGTTAGGCGCCCGCGACCAGCGCGCGGGGGGCCGCCAGGTCGTCGAGCACCGACTGCGGCTTTTCCAGCGGCAAGGTGGCGTCGGGATTGCAGATCGCCAGCAGGCGGCGCACCTGCCTGCCGCAGCGCAGCTGCCAGGTGACGCCGTTGCGGATGCAGATCACGTTGATGTTGTGCAGTGCGGCGAAGCCGGCGGTGCCGAAGAAGTCGACCAGCCGAAGGTCCATCACCAGATGCGATGCGCCGACGAGCTGGGCTTCCACATACGTCGCCATCGCGCGGCTGTTGGTCGCGTCGACCTCGCCTTCGACCGTGACGACAACGTCAGAGCCTCGATGCTCCGCGGAGAACTGGGCGCGGTGGTGGTGTTCGCGCCGGTCCAGCGCCTCGGGGTTCGGACGGAACACCCGCAAGGTTCCTACTGCAGCAGACACGATGAACTCCCTCAGCCGAAATTCATGATTCGTACTGTGGGTGCCGCCAGGGGTCGGGTCGCACACCGATGACGTCACCAGTCAGCTGTTAACTCAACCTGATCGGAGATTACTACGAATTCCATGGCTTGACCATGATCGATCTGCGAGCGAAAACACTGGTCAAAGCAACATGGGGCGGGTCTGCGACAACCGATTCCGCAGCCCCAACCAGCAAACCTAAAAGGTGCTGGTGGGCCGCACGCTGTTGGCCAGATCCACCAGCGCGTAGCGGTGCGCCTGGGTCGGTGCGACGCGGGCGAGGGCACGCAGGGACGCCTCGACGCCGAGCTGCAGACCGTGCTGGGTGAACGGAAACCCGAGGATGTGGTTGGTGCTCGCGTTGTGCTCGGCGTTGTCGGCCAGCCAGTCCATCGCGGTGCCCAGGACCAGCGCCCTGATCTGCAGTACGCGCGGCTCGGTGTCGGGCAGCGCCTCGACGCGACGGGCGGCATCACGGATGTGCTGTTCGGTGATCTCGCTCATCGAGCGCCCCGACAGCAGCGTGACCGCACTGGTCAACCGGGCGGTGGTGAAGTGCCGCGACATCGCGGGCACCTGGTCCAACGTCTTCACCGCGGCGTCGCGGTCGCCGGCGGCCGCCTGTGCGCGGGCCAACCCGAACGCCGCGGAGATGATGCCGTTGTCGGTGGACCACACCGTGTTGTAGAACTTGCGCTCCGCCGATTCCTCGATGCTGGAGCCGGCCAACTCGGCGGTGGCCGCCAGCGCCAGCTTGGGCGCCAGCTCACCGGGAAGGGTGTCCAGCACTTCGGTGAAATGCTTTGTGGCAGCCACATAGTCGGCCGTCAACAGCGCAGACACCGCCCGGAACCACACCAGCCGCCAGCGCCAACCCACTCGACCGGTCAGGTCGTCGAGTTTGCGGGTGGCCTTGGCGACGTCGCCGAGGTCGAGCAGCGCCCGCACCTCCATCAACGGCAGCTCGACGGACTCCGACACGTCGATACCTTCTGAGTCCAGCGCCCCGTGCCGGGCTGCGCGCAGCTGGTCCAGCGTCTGGATCGGCTGGCTCAGCACGCTCGCCGACAGCACCGGCGCACCCACATCGGTCGGGTCGACCAGCGGCACCGGCAGCGCCTTGACGATCTCCTGCGCGGTCAGCTTCTCCGAGTGCACCTGCCCGTCGAGATAGACGTCGGTGTGGGCCACCAGCAGATCGATACCGAACGTGGAACGCGCGGGCGAGAACACCGTCGACAGACCCGGCCTGGGTGCACCGGTGTTGCGGGCCACCACCTCGCGCAGCACCCCGAGCAACTGGCTCGACATCTCGTCGGCGCTGGCGAACCTGCGCCGCGGGTCCGGGTCGATCGCGCGGCGCAGCAGCCGGCCGAACGAATCGTATTCGGCCAGCACGGGATCGTCCTCGGGTAACCCGTCGACGTAACGGCCCTTGCGGGTGCGCAGCTTCAACGTCAGCGCGGCCAGCGTGCGCCCGACCGTGTAGATGTCGGTGGCCACCGTGGGCCCGGTGCGCACGATCTCCGGTGCCTGGTAACCCGGTGTGCCGTAGAGGTATCCGAACGAGTTCAGGGTCGAGACGGCACCGAGGTCGATCAGCTTGAGCTGCTCCTCGGTGATCATGATGTTCTCGGGTTTGAGGTCGTTGTAGGCCAGCCCGATCGAATGCAGGTAACCCAGCGCCGGCAGGATCTCGAGCATGTAGCCGATGGCCTGATCGACCGGAAGCTTCTCCCCCCTGGCCGGTTTGAGCGACGTGCCGCCGACGTACTCCATCACGATGTAGCCGACCGGGTTCCCGTGCTTGTCCGCGTGCTCGACGAAGTTGTAGATCTTGACGATCCCGGGATGGGTCACCTCGGCGAGGAAGCGACGCTCGGCCATCGCCATCTTCTGCGCTTCGGCGTCGCCGGAATGCACCAGGCCCTTGAGCACCACCGGTCGTTCGTTGACGTTGTGGTCGAGCGCCAGATACACCCAGCCGAGACCGCCGTGGGCGATACAACCCTTGATCTCATACTGGTCGGCGACCATGTCACCCGGACTCAGTTGCGGCAGAAAGGAATACGAGCTGCCGCAGTACGGGCACCAGCCCTCCGACAGCGCGGGGCTGTCGGCGGTGGCGCGGCCGACGGGGCGCCCGCAGTTCCAGCAGAACCGTTTCGACTCGGCGACCACCGGGTTGCGCATCAACGCCGCGAGCGGATCCTTGGCCCGCACCCGCGGGATCTCCACCAGCCCGCCCCCGAGCCGGCGGGTGGGCGAGAGCGCCCTGGTGGCCGTCGTGTGCTCGTGGGGTTCGGTGTCGCCGGTGACGTCGGCGTCGTCGTCATCGTCGAACGGCGGCCGGAACACCGCCTGGGTGGCCATCGGGCGCACCGTCGACGCCGAATCCATGCCCATGTCGTCGAAGCTGGCCGGCTGCGTGCCGACCATCGGCTCGTCCGCGGCTGCGCGGTCCTCGTCGAAGTCGTCGTCTCGCATCTCGGCCATCAGTCCGAATACCTCGCGACCGGGGGCGCCGGCGCCGGGCCGAGCACCGTCAGCCACTTGCGGTACAACGTGTACCAGGTGCCGTCGCGGCGGATTCGCTCCAACGTTCCGTTGACGAAGCGCACCAGCCCGGTGTTGTCCTTGTTGATCCCGATGCCGTAGGGCTGCTGGCTGAGGCTGGGCCCGACGATGTGCAGGTAGGGATCCTGTGACACCAGGCCCGCCAGGATGGTGTCGTCGGTGCTGACCGCGTCGACCTGCCGCTGCTGCAGCGCGACCAGGCAGTCCGCCCACGCCACCACGCCGACGATCACCGGCGGCGGCGTGATCTCCTGGATCCGCTGCAACGACGTCGTGCCCTTCGCCACACACACCCGCTTACCGGACAGATCCGACGGCTGCGCGATCGTCGAATCGCGCGGCGCCATGATCCGCTGGTTGGCGTTGAGATACACCGTGGAGAAGTTGACCTGCTTCTTGCGCTCGCAGGTGATCGTCATGGTTTTGACCACGACGTCGACCTCGTTGTTCTCCAACCCGGCGATACGGTCGGCCGAGGACAGGATCCGGTACTCGACCTGCGACGGGGTACCGAAGATGTCGCGCGCGATCTCCCCGGCGATGTCGACGTCGAACCCGGTGATCTGACCCGTGATCGGATCGCGGAAGGAAAACAGGTTGCTGCCGATGTCGAGGCCGACGATCAGCCGGCCCCGTGCGCGGATGTCGGCCACCGCGGCGTCGGCCTCCGCCTTGGTCGGAAACGGTCGCAGGCTTTCGGTGCGGTCGCAGTCGTCGTCGTCCTCTTCGGGTACCCGCGCCGGCCGCGGCGGCAGTTCGTCCATGCCCGCCGGGGTGGGCGGGGCCAACGTGACCCCCGGGGTCATCGTCGTCGGCGTGGCCTGACCACAACCGGACAGCAACGCCGCCGCGGCCAGCAGAACGCCCCACTTTCTCAACATCACCGGTACTCACTGAGCCTCGGCCACAACCCCAGCGCCACCGACACCGCGGCGACGATGCTCAGCACCGCAGCACCCACCGTCGCTCCGGACAGCACCCGGTACGCGTTGACGATGTTGTTGCGCAGCTGGCTGCGGCTCTCCTCGATACCCTTGCTCAACGCCTCGTCGAGCTGGTTGAACGCCGGGGTGGAGTCGTCCTCCCGCGTACCCAGCGCGACCTGGGTGGCGGCCTGGTAGTTGCCGACGCTGATGTAGGCGTTGATCCGGTCGTCGGCCGCCCGCCACCGCTGAAGCAGCTTCTCGGCGTCGACGAGGTCGGTCTTGTCGACCGCGTCGTCGCGGGCCAGATACTCCGACAGCTGCCGGGCCATCATGTCGATGCGCTGATAGTAGGACTGTTTACGCACAGTTTCATCACCGCGCCGGATCAGCGACAGGATCTCGTCGGCGCGGGCCTGCTGCGCGGTGATCGCCAGGTTGGTGATGGTCGTCAGCGATTGCGCCGCAGTGTCTTTGGCGCTGCGGCTGTCGGCGGTCGAGAGCACCAGCGCGGTGCCGACCCAGATCAGCATGATCGACACGGCCAGCCCGCCGGCCACGAACCCGATGTTGATGCGCCGTCGGGTCCGGCGCGCCAACCACCGGTTGGCGAACACCCCGAACAACAACGTCGCAAGCACCACGAGGATCACCGGCCCCGGAATCCGCGTCGACGCCGACGTTTCGGCGTCCACCAGCCCCGACGTCTGCTCGTACAGCTCTTGGGCGTTGGGCAGCATCTGGGTCTGCATCAACGCCGACGCCTCCGACAGGTACGACGACCCGACCGGGTTGCCGGACCGGTTGTTGGTGCGCGCGGTCTCGACGAGGCCGGTGTAGACGGACAGTTGGGCGTTGATCCGGCCGAGCAGCTGGATCATGTCCTCGTCGGTCAACCCACTGGACGCGCGGGTGACCGCGACCGAGGCGTCGGTGATGGCCTGCTCGTAGCGTTGCCGCACATCGCGGGGTTCGGCGCCGGCGATGAACGCGGTAGCCGCGGCCGCGTCGGCGACCGACAGCGTGGTGTAGAGCTGCCCGGCGGCGAACGCCAACGGCTCGGTGTGGTTGAGCACCCTGGTCAACACCTGCTGGCGGTCGTTGATCGTCGTCGACGTCGCGAACGCGCTGGCGATCACCAGCGCGGACAGCACGAACCCGATGCTCAAAATCCGGCCGGGCGTCGTCCAGAAAAACCACCACCGCGGATGTGCAGGGGTCGGCGACCGCGACGCGAGCGGCTCGGTCGACGGGTGCGCCAACTCCACAGTCACGTGCGCGCGGACCTCATTTAAATCGGTGCTTTTCCGGCTGTCGTTCCGACCGTCCCACTCTATAAAAGAAGTCTAAGAGGTTCGGGAAGCGCGCGCGTCCGTATTCTGATGCCGTGCGTGGTGACGGTGACGGCTGGGTGGTGTCGGACACCGGAGCCGCCTTCTGGGGCAGATTCGGTGCGGCCGGCTTGCTGCTGCGCGCGCCGCATCCGGACGATACGGCTGCGGTGCTGCTGCAGCACCGCGCGGCGTGGAGCCATCAGGGCGGCACCTGGGGACTGCCCGGCGGCGCCCGCGACAGCCACGAGTCCGCCGAGGAGGCCGCCGTCCGCGAGGCGCAGGAGGAGACCGGGTTGGCCGCCGAGCGGGTCACGGTGCGCACCGCCGTCGTCACCGCGGAGGTGTCCGGGCCGGGTGGCGCCTACTGGACCTACACCACCGTCATCGCCGACGTCCCCGAACAGCTGGACACCACACCGAACCTGGAAAGCGCCGAGCTGCGCTGGGTCCCCGTCGCGCAGGTGACCGACCTGCCGCTGCACCCAGGTTTCGCCGCGAGCTGGGCGCGGCTGCGCACGCTGACCACCGAGATTCCGCTGCTGATCAACTAGTGGCCGCGAGCGCTGCCTTCAGGTGCCCTGCCGCCGCGCGCGGATCGTCGGCCGCGGTGATGGCCCGCACCACAACGATGCGGCGGGCCCCCGCGTCGAGCACCTCGGGTAGCCGCTGCGCGTCGATGCCGCCGATCGCGAACCACGGTTTGGCCGTACGCAGTTCGGCGGTCGCGCGCACGAGGGGCAGCCCGGCGGCGCGTCGGCCGGGTTTGGTCGGGGTCGGCCAGCACGGGCCGACGCAGAAGTAGTCGACGGCTTCGGCGATCGCGGCGCGCACCTGGTCGCCGTCATGGGTGGAGCGGCCGATCAGCGGGCCGGGGCCGATGATGTCGCGTGCGACCGGCAACGGCAGGTCATCCTGGCCGAGGTGCAGCACGTCGGCGCCGGCCGCTGACGCGATGTCGGCGCGGTCGTTGACTGCCAGCAGCGCGCCGTGGCGCCGTGCCGCATCGGCAAGCGTGGCCAGCGCGTCGAGTTCCTGGCGGGCCTCCAGCGGGCCGAACTGCTGTTCACCCGGCGAGCCCTTGTCGCGCAGCTGGATGATGTCGACGCCGCCGGCCAGCGCCGCATCGGCGAACTCGCCGAGGTCGCCGCGCTCGCGTCGGGCGTCGGTGCACAGATACAGCGTGGCGGCGGCCAGGCGGTCTCGGACGTTCACACGGCGAACGGTAGCGCTTCGGTACGGCTCTCCCGCTCGCGACTGTGCGACCTGATCCGCGCGGAGCGGCGTGTCGGGTATGAAACGGCACATTCGATGACGGCACCGCCCGCGAGTAGGGTGGGTGGCGCGCGACACGGGAGTCCCGGGATCGGGGGCTGAGAGTGGGCCGCCTGCCCTTACCGTCACACCTGATCCGGGTCATGCCGGCGAAGGGAGGGATCTTGGACTCAGGAAGCACCGGCAGGTCGCTGGCCGTCATCGGCGGCGGCGTCATCGGGCTGTCCGTGGCCCGCCGCGCCGCGCTGGACGGCTGGGCGGTCCGGGTGCACCGCAGCGACGAACGCGGTGCCTCCTGGGTGGCAGGCGGGATGCTGGCACCGCACAGCGAAGGCTGGCCCGGTGAGGAAAAGCTGCTGCGCCTCGGCCTGGAGTCGTTGGACCTGTGGAATGACGGCTTCCTCGACGGCCTGCCCGCCGACGTCGTCACCGCGCGCGAATCGCTGGTGGTGGCCGTGGACCGGGCCGATGTGGCCGACCTGCACCGGGTCGGCGAGTGGCTGGCCGCCCAGGGCCATCCCGTGACCGTGACCTCCTGCGCCCGCGACGTCGAACCGCTGCTCGCGCAGCGCATCCGCCACGGCCTGCGCGCCGAAACCGAACTGGCGGTGGACAATCGGGGTGTCGTCGCGGCGCTGGAGGCACACTGCGAGCAGCTCGGGGTGCGGTGGGCGCCTCCGGTGCTGCAACTCAGCGACGCGCAGGCTGACGTCGTGGTGATCGCGAACGGCATTGACGCGCCTACGCTCTGGCCCGGCCTGCCGATCCGGCCGGTGAAAGGCGAGGTGCTGCGGCTGCGCTGGCGGCGCGGCTGCATGCCGGCGCCCCAGCGGGTCATCCGTGCCCGGGTGCACGGCAGGCAGGTGTATCTGGTGCCGCGCGCCGACGGCGTCGTGGTCGGCGCGACGCAGTACGAGCACGGCCGGGACACCGCGCCGTCGGTCACCGGGGTGCGCGAACTGCTCGACGACGCGTGCGCGGTGATACCGGCGCTCGGGGAGTACGAACTGGCCGAAGTCTCGGCGGGGCTGCGGCCGATGACGCCGGACGGGCTGCCGATCGTGGAACGCCTCGATGAGCGCACACTGGTGGCAGCGGGTCACGGCCGCAACGGGTTTCTGTTGGCGCCGTGGACAGCTCAGCAGATCGCCGCGGAACTCGACGTCATGGTTGGAGTAGGTAAATGAAGGTCATCGTCAACGACGAAGCGGTCGAGGTCGAGGCGGATACCACGATCGCGGCGCTGCTGTCGCGGCTCGGCTTCCCCGAGAAGGGCATTGCGGTGGCGTTGGACTGGTCGGTGCTGCCGCGGTCGGAGTGGGACACCGCGCTGGCCGACGGTGCGCGCCTCGAGGTGGTGACGGCGGTGCAAGGTGGCTGATGCGAAGCTGACGATTGCCGGGCGGGAGTTCGGTTCGCGACTGATCCTGGGCACCGGAGGTGCGGCCAACCTCGCGGTGCTGGAGCAGGCGCTGGTCGCGTCCGGCACCGAGCTGACCACGGTGGCGATGCGCCGGGTCGACGCCGAGGGCGGCACGGGCGTGCTGGATCTGTTGGACCGGCTCGGCATTTCACCGCTGCCCAACACCGCGGGCTGCCGCAGCGCCGCCGAGGCGGTGATGACCGCGCAGCTCGGCCGTGAAGCGCTGCAGACCGACTGGGTCAAGCTCGAGGTGATCGCCGACGAGCGCACGCTGCTGCCCGACGCCGTCGAATTAGTCAAGGCCGCAGAACAACTGGTCGATGACGGCTTCATCGTGCTGCCCTACACCAACGACGATCCGGTGCTGGCCCGTCGCCTCGAGGACATCGGCTGTGCGGCGGTGATGCCGCTGGGCTCACCGATCGGCACCGGGCTGGGTATTGCCAACCCGCACAACATCGAGATGATCGTCGAGGCGGCGTCGGTGCCGGTGGTGCTCGACGCCGGTATCGGTACGGCCAGTGATGCGGCGTTGGCGATGGAACTGGGCTGCGACGCAGTGCTTCTGGCGTCTGCGGTCACCCGCGCCGATGACCCGCCCACGATGGCCGCCGCGATGGCCGCGGCGATCACCTCCGGATACCTCGCCCGCCAGGCAGGCCGGATCCCGAAGCGGTTCTGGGCGCGGGCATCGAGCCCGTCGATATGAGTCGATATGTGGCACTGGGCAGTTCGATGGCGGCCGGACCCGGAATCCGTCCGAGGGCACCGGGCGCCCCGGTGCTGGCCGGCAGGTCCGCGCGCAACTACCCGCACCTGGTCGCCGAGCGGCTCGGACTCGACCTCGTCGACGTGACGTATTCGGGTGCGACGACGGCGAATCTGCTCAGCACCCGACAGCACGGCGCGCGCCCGCAGACCGAGGTGCTCGACGGTTCCGAAGACCTCGTCACGGTGACGATCGGCGGCAACGACGTGGGCTACGTGCAGCTGCTGTTCGCCGCCGGCCTGCCGCGCGCGCTACGCATGGTGCCGGTGCTCGGCAACGCGGTGCGGGCGAAGCTCGACCGCTCCGCCCGCGACCGGGCGCTGAGCGAGGTCGGCGAGGCGCTGAAGGAAGTGGGCCGCACCGTACGACAACGGTCGCCGCGCGCCGATGTGCTGTTCGTCGACTACCTCACGCTGCTGCCGCCGTCGGGAACCGCGGCGCCGCCGTTGACGGATTCCGATGCCGCGACCGGACGGTACCTCGCCGGCGAGCTCGAGCGCCTCACCGCCGAAGCGGCCGCCGCCACCGGCTGCGGGCTGGTGCGGGTCGCCGAGTCCAGCCGCGAGCACCACGCGTGGTCCGCGGACCCGTGGACGACCAGGTTCGGGGTGCCGTGGCCCGGTCGCCCGGCCCCACTGCATCCCAACGCAACTGGTATGCGCATGGCCGCCGAGCTGGTCGTCGCGCGCGTGAGCGGGCGTGGCACCGAAACTTGCCGCTAACGTGGTGGTCGATGAGGCACACAATGTCGTCGAAACTGGCCGCGCTGGCGGCTGCAGCGGTCGTGGTGCTGGGCGGTTGCGGCCGCGAAGCGCCCCAGGACCCGTCGCCGTCCACGCCGGCCGGGCCGAGCGCGGCCGCCACGGACTTCGCCGAAACCCTGAAGCGCCGGGTCACCGGTGATGCGCTGTCGGGGCACCTGATCAAGCTGCAGGAGATCGCCGACCAGCACGGCGGCAACCGCGCGCTGGGCACCCCCGGCTACGACGCCAGCGTGGACTATGTCGTGAACGCGCTGCGGGACAACGGTTTCGACGTGCAGACCCCCGAGTTCGAGGTGCGTATCCCGTTCGCCGAGGAGCCGTCGCTCACGGTCGGCGGCGCGAGCATCGCCGCCAAACCGCTGAACTTCACCATCGGCACCCCGCCGGACGGGGTGTCGGGGCCGCTGGTGGCTGCCCGCGTCGAGGATTCGCCGGGGTGTACTCCCTCCGACTACGACGGACTACCCGTCGCGGGTGCCGTCGTGCTGGTGGACCGCGGCACCTGCCCGTTCTCCGAGAAGGAAAGCGCCGCCGCCGAACGTGGCGCAGTGGCGTTGATCGTCGCCAACAACGAGGACGGTGACGAGATGGGCGGCACGCTCGGCGAGCACACCGAGGTGAAGATTCCGGTCATCAGCGTCACCAAGGCCGACGGTGAGCGGCTGCGCACCGATCCGGCCGACACCACGATCAAACTCGACGCCGGCGTGCGCACCGAACGCACCCGCAACGTGATCGCCCAGACCGAGACCGGTTCCACCGACAACGTCGTGATGCTCGGCGCACATCTGGACAGCGTCCCGGAGGGACCCGGCATCAACGACAACGGCTCAGGGGTGTCCGCCGTCTTGGAAACCGCGCTGCAACTGGGCAGTTCGCCCGATGTGAACTACGCGGTGCGGTTCGGGTTCTGGGGCGCCGAGGAACTCGGCCTGCTCGGATCCCGCGACTACGTCACGTCGTTGAACGTCGACGAGCTCAGAGACATTGCGCTGTACCTGAACTTCGACATGATCGCCTCACCCAACCCCGGCTACTTCACGATCGACGGCGATCAGTCCCTACCGCCGGACCCCAACCAACCCGTTCCGCGGGTGCCCGAGGGCTCGGCGGGTATCGAGCGCACGCTGGTGGCGTATCTCGACGATGCCGGAAAACCGCCCGCGGACGTCAACTTCGAAGGCCGCTCCGACTACAGCAGCTTCACGATCGCCGGCATCCCGGCGGGTGGGCTTTTCACCGGTGCGGAGGCAGAGAAGTCGGCCGAACAGGCGAAGCGATGGGGCGGCCAGGCGGACCAGCCTTTCGACCCCAACTACCACAAGGCATCTGACACGCTGGAGAACGTCAACCGCACGGCGTTGGAGATCAACGGAAAAGGCGTCGCGTATGTACTCGGGATCTACGCGCAGGATCAGGGCGGCCGCAACGGTGTACCGATCCGTGACGACCGCACCCGACACGCCATCGAATCATGATGAGGTGGGCGGCGTTCGTCGCGGCGGCCGCGGTCCTGACGTCCTGCTCGACGGCCGAGGATCAGCGGTCTTCTTCTGAGTTTCCCCGCCAGTTGGCCGAATCGGTCACCGCGGACGGGATGTACGCGCACCTGCAGAAGCTGCAGCAGATCGCCGACGCCAACGACGGCAACCGCGGCCCGGGTAGCGCCGGCCTGCAGGCCAGCGTGGACTACGTCGCGCAGTTCCTGCGGGACAAGGGCTTTGACGTCGAAACGCCGGAATACGAGCGGCTCGACCGGATGGCGGGCGGTGACCCGGCGCTGACGGTCAACGGTCGTGACCACGGCGTCGATCAAGCGTCGCTGATGATCACCACACCGCCCGGCGGTCTCCAAGCCGTCACCCTGCGGCCCGGAAAGCCGGCCGGGTGTCGCGCCGCCGACTACGACGGCGTTTCGGTCAAGCGCGCGATATCGGTGGTCGACGACACCGGATGCTCTGTGGTCGACAAGCACAACGTGGCGGTGTCCGAGGGCGCGGTCGGGCTGCTGGTCGTCAGCGACGGTCCCAGTTCACCCGGCTTGTTCACCCCGGGCTACTACCGCAAGTTGACCGTTCCGGTGGGGGTGATCGACACGTCCACCAACGCGGCGTTGCGCCGCACCACAGCCCGGGTGACCCTGGTGCTGGATGCCGAACCGGTGATGGCCAAGAGTCGAAACGTGGTGGCGCAGACCAAAACCGGTGATACCGACAACATCGTGGTGGCCGGGGCCCACCTGGACAGCTCGGCAGCCAGCCCCGGCATCAACGACAACGGCTCGGGGGTTGCCGCGTTGTTGGAGACCGCGTCGGCGCTGGGATCGCAACCGCGCACGGCCAACGCCGTGCGGTTCGCGTTCTGGGGCTCGGAGGAAAACGGGCTTGCGGGCGCGACGAGCTATGTGCGGGGTCTGTCCGCCGAACAGCTCAACCGGATCGCGCTGTACCTCGACTTCGACATGCTCGGGTCGTCGAACGCGGGCTATTTCACGTTCGACGGGGATCAGTCGGCGCAACTCAACCCCGATATCCCGGTGTCCTCGGTGCCGGACGGGTCGGCCGCGATCGAGCGGACCCTCGCCGGCTATCTGTACTCGGCGGGTGCACGGCCGGCCGACATGCCGCTGAGCAGGATCACCGACTACAACGCATTTCTCAGCGTCGGCGTGCCGATCGGCGGCTTGACCGCGGGTTCGTCGCAACGCAAATCCGAGGCGCAGGCCCGGATTTGGGGCGGGCACGCCGGTATCGCGTTCGATCCCAACTATCACACCCGACGCGACACGCTCGACAACATCGACCGGGATGCGCTTGCGGTGATGGGTTCGGCCGCCGCGTTCGCGGTCGCGACCTACGCGCGGTCCATCGACGGGGTCAACGGGGTGCCGGCGCTGGCGCAGCGACATCGGGGAGCACGTTAGCGTTTCCAAACCCCAGCAGCCGCACCCACCGCCACCACGGATACGCCCGCGATCACCGACCCGGCCGGCAGCGAGAACGCCAGGACCAGGCAGCCGATGATGCCCGCGGTGGGAATCACCCTGCGCCCCAGCGTGAACGCCGCGGCGTTGGCGATCGCGTAGTAGACCAGCACCGCGAACGAGGAGAACCCGATCGCGCCGCGCACATCGACCACGGCCGCCAGCACGGCCACGACGGCGCCGACCGCGACCTCGGCGCGGTGTGGGCTGCCGAAGCGCGGGTGCACCGCCGCAAGCGCGCGGGGCAGGTGCCCGTCACGCGCCATCGCCAGCGTCGTGCGCGACACCCCGAGGATCAGCGCGAGCAGCGAGCCGAGCGCCGCGACCGCCGCACCGGCGCGCACCACCGGCTCGAACCCGGGAAAGCCCGCGGCCGTGACCGCATCGGCCAACGGAGCCGTCGCCGAAGCCAATGTGCCGCTACCCAATTCGGACAGCACCGCGACCGCGACGGCGGCGTACACCACCAGCGTGATACCGAGCGCGATCGGGATGGCGCGCGGAATCGTCTTGGCGGGATCGCGGACCTCTTCGCCCAGCGTCGCGATCCGGGCGTAGCCGGCGAACGCGAAGAACAGCAGCCCGGCGGCCTGCAACACCCCGCCTGCGGAGACGTCGTCGACGGTGAACAGCCGCGCAGCGTCGACGTCGCCGAAGCCGAGCACGCTCACCACCACCGCGGCCAGCACCGCGAGCACCACGGCGACGAGCACGCGGGTCAGCAGCGCCGACTTCTGGATGCCCGCGTAGTTCACCGCCGTCAGCGCCACCACCGCGGCGACCGCGACCGCGTGCGCGCAGCCCGGCCACACGTAGTGGCCGACCGTCAGCGCGATGGCCGCACAGGACGCGGTCTTGCCGCCGATGAAGCTCCAGCCGGCCAGGTAACCCCAGAACCCGCCGAGCCGCTGCGTGGCGTAGACGTAGGTACCGCCGGACTGCGGGTACAGCGCGGCCAGCCGGGCCGATGAGGTGGCGTTGCAGTACGCGACGACCGCGGCGAGGCCCAACCCGATCAGCAGGCCCGACGCTGCCGCAGCGGCCGCGGGAGCGAACGCGACGAAGACGCCGGCGCCCATCATCGAGCCCAGCCCGATGATCACGGCGTCGACGGTGCCCAGCCGCCGGTGCAGCGCGGGGCGCTGCGGCATGCTCACGCCGAAATGCTAGGTCAGCTCGCGTCGCCGTGCCCGACCAGCGATTCACGCACCGATGTCGTCGCCGACGCGACCACCACGATCAGCAGCACGATGCCGGACAGCGCCGCCAGCGGAATGGTCCACAGCCGGCGGGCCAACAGCGCGCTGTGGCACTGCTCGACGTAGTTGGCGTCACCGACGGCTTCGGCGGCCTGAGAAAGGTCCGAGAGGTAGCCGGTGCCGCACTTGATCTGAAACCCCCACTGGTCATAGGCGTCGAGGAAGACCGGGAAGTTCATCGCGAACAGGGCGACCCCCAACACGATGGCGGCAGCGATTCCGGTGTAGGCAAGGCGGTGATGCCGTTGGCTCATCTGTCCCCCTTCAGGTCATGCAGACATCCGAGAAGAGCAGCACCGGCCACGAAGCGATCGATCCGAGATAGGAGACCACCAGGTCGACACCGGTCATGTGCTGCAGGTGCTCGGTGTGCGTGCTGGACCAGAAGACGCCGATGACCAGGTACGGGGTGCCCAGAACCAGCGCCAGCACGATTAGCTCGCCGACCGTCACCCGGAAGCTCAAAGCCTTCCGCAGCGCGCCCAACACCCCCACTATGTTAATGACTATTCTTCCTGTCGCCAAAGCTTCGGCGATGCTCTAAAGGCGAACCCGGCCGATATGTGTCCATAAGGTCCGTTATCGTGAATGCCATGTCGCCCAGCGGGCCAGCCCGTCCTGACACGGTGCGACGTCGGCCGAAGGACCGCAAGGCCCAGATTGCGCAGGCGTCGGCCGAAGCGTTCAGCGCGGTGGGTTATTACGGCGTGAGCATGGAGGCCATCGCGTCGCGCGTCGGCATCTCCGCCGCCGCGCTGTACCGCCATTACGCGAGCAAGTACGAGCTGTTCCGCGACGCGGTGCTCAGCCTCGGACAGCAGCTGGTGGACTGCACAGCGTTCGCCGACGGGGTCGAGCTCGACGATCCGCAAGCCCTGCTCGACCGGTTGATCGCGGCGCTGATCGACACCGGCATGCGCAACCGCACGTCCGGCGGGCTCTATCGGTGGGAAGGCCGGTACCTTCGCGGCGACGATCAGGCCTCGCTGATCGCGCAGATGCGCATCGTCAACCACCGGATTCAGCGGCCGCTGAGCGCGATCCGCCCGGACCTCACCTCACGACAACGGTGGACGCTGTCCAGCGCCGCGCTGTCGGTGATCGGCAGCATCGTCGATCACCGGTCCAAGCTGCCGGCGATCCAGGTCCGCGCGCTGCTGGCTGACCTGGTCAAGGCGGTGCTCACCACCGACCTGCCCGACCTCGCCGACGTCGACGCCGCGCCGCGGCGGCGCACCCCGGCCGACTCGTCGAAGTATGAAGCGCTGTTGACCGAGTCGATGTGGCTGTTCCACATCAACGGCTACCGCGAGACCAGCATGGAAGACATCGCGGCGGCGGTCGGCATGCCCGCCTCGGGCATCTACCGCTACTTCTCGGGCAAGAGCGACATCCTCGCCGCCGGGTTCCGGCGGGCGGCCGATCGGTTGTCGGCCGAGCTCGCGACGATCACGAGCACCATCGCCGACCCCGAGGACGCGCTGACCGCGGTCATCGACGCCTACGTCGAGCGGTCCTTCAACCAGCCCGAGCTGGACTACGTCTACTACGCCGAGCGACTCAACATGACCGCGGCCGACCAGAAGATCCTGCGCAACATGCAGCGCTCCACCGTGGAGTCGTGGGTGGACCTGGTGGTCGCGGTGCGCCCGGAATGGACACCCGGGCAGGCCAGGTTCGCGGTACACGCCGCGATGTCGCTGGTGATCGATATGGGCCGGCTGACCCGCTACGACAATTCGCCGCAGAGCCACCTGATGATGCAGCGGCTGCTGGATCTGACGCTGTTGGGCCGCTACCGGTTACGTGCGACGTTGCCCGCGAGGTAGACCAGGTAGCCGACGGTACCGATGATGGCCAGCTTGCGGGTCTTGCGCACGGCCAAACCGAGGCCGAGCGCGGTTTCGATTCCCCCGTTGATGTAGATGTGCTGGCGACTGTCTTGGCCGAACGCCTGCTCGGTGATCGACTCGAACAGTTCAGGTTTGACGAAATGCGACAACCCGGCCCCGGCGACGGCCAGGCCGGCGAGGGTTGCGGCACGCGAATTACTTCCTGAATCGTCCTGGGGCACAGCGGTGTCCTCTCTGATCACGCAATCTGGTAGTCGCTCAACGGGAACTCTGATGCTTGTTTAATGGCATCGCGCGTGGGCATCGGCCGAAGCAGCGACGCCTCCCCCGCGGGGTCGAAGTAGTAGGACCGCGCCGTGGCGCAGTTACCGGCTGTGAACACCGAATCCTGGATGAGCTCGGTCATTTGGTCCAGGTAGCGGGCGTTGGCATCTTCGGTGATTTCGAACGTGGTGGCACCGCGCCGCTTCATCTCGTCGAACAGCCGGTCCATGTGCCGCATTTGGTATTCCATCGTGTTGAAGAAGTTCAAGCCGAGGAACGCATACGGGCTGGCGAGGCTCAGGTAGTTGGGGAAGGAGGGCACGGTAATACCCTGGTAGGCCTGGAACCGGTTGTCGCGCCACCACTTTCCGAGGTTTCGGCCGTTGCGGCCGATGATTTCGATCGCCGGGAAGTTGGCCTCCCACAGGTCGAATCCGGTGGCCAGCACCAACGTATCGATGACGGTCTTGGTGCCGTCGTTGCCGACGATGCCGTCGGCCTCGATGTGGTCGATCCCGTCGGTCTGCAGGTGCACATGCGGTTTGGTGAAGAGGCGGTAGTAGCTGTTGGAGAAGGTCGGTCGCTTGCAGCCGAAGTCGTAGTCCGGTGTCAGCTTCTTCCGCAACTCGGGGTCGCGCACCGAGATGAACCGGTGCAACTTGGCGAGGTCGGAGGCGCCGATGTTCAACCGACGGAAGAACCACTGCCGGTGATGCAGCCCCACGAAGATGAAGAACTCGTAGAGCGAGTCGGTGATCGCTCGGATAGCACGCTGCGACAACGGGAACCGCGCGAACAGTCGCTTCGCCCGTGGGGAAAACTTGAAGTCGACCTTGGGCACGACCCATATCGGGGTCCGCTGGTAGACCGTCAGATCGGCAGCCTTCTTGGCGAGCTCCGGTATCAGCTGCACCGCGGTGGCGCCGGTGCCGATGATCGCTATGCGCTTGCCGTCCAGCTCGTAGCTGTCGTCCCAAGCCGTGGTGTGGATGACCTTGCCGTCAAATTGGGTGATGCCGGGGATATCCGGGGTACGGGGCTGCGACAGGAATCCGGTGGCAGTGATCAGGTAGCGCGCGGTCAGCGTCTCGCCGCCTGCCAGCGCGATCTGCCACACCTTCGCGGCGTCATCCCAGCGGGCACCGTCGACGGTGATGCGGAAGCGCATGTGTTTACGCACGTCGTACTTGTCGGCGACGTCGGCGGCGTACTGCTTGATCTCGTCACCGGTGGAGAACAGCCGCGACCAGTTCGGGTTCGGCTCGAAGTAGTAGGAGTACGTGGTCGTCGGGACGTCGACGGCCAGCCCGGGATAGCGGTTGACGTGCCAGGTGCCGCCCAGATCGTCCTCACGGTCGAGGATGACGAAGTTCTCGTAGCCCATCCGCTTGAGCTGGATGGCCGCACCGATTCCACCGAAACCGGCGCCCACGATCACGGCGTCGAACTGCTCGGAAAGCATGTAAAAACGGTACCTCAGCCTTTGATGGTGCCCGTGCGCGGCGGATCCAGCGTTGCGATGCAGGTCACCGCCCTGTCGCCCTGGGCCCAGGTCTCTGCAGTGGGATAGAGCACAAACATCTGGATCGTGTCGTCCTCCATCGCGGCTGGGGAGTAACTGGCCAACTCGGGACTGCACTTGTCCGCATAGTCGTCGATGGCGTTCTGGCCGGGAAAGTCGCCCTCGGGCATCAACAGCACCGCGAACACCTCACCGGCATGTGGCTCGTCACAGCTGATGGTCTGCACCGTCAATACCCGCGTGCCGCTGGGAATCTCCTTGAGGCAGTCGCCGACCCTGACATCCGTCGCGGTGACGGTGTCCTTGCCGACGATCAGGAACAACGCGATGCTGCCCCCGACGACGAGCACGATGAGCCCGACGATGACGCCGAGAACGATCAGCAGCACCTTGTTGCGATTCGATTTCGGCCGCTGCGGCGGCGGGTAGTAACCACCCGGCGGAGGCGCCGCATACGGCGGCGGGGGAGGCGGCGGGTACTGCGGGTGCTGTCCTCCGTACGGCGACGGCGGAGGTCCGTACGGAGGGGGTTCGCCCGGCGGGGTGGTCACGCCAGCAAGCGTAATGCGGCATCGACCGCCATGCGCGGCACATCGAGCGACTTGGCGCCCAGGTCATGGCGGGCTCCGGTGACCTCGACGAGCTCGGTGCGCGCGGCGACGAGTTCCGCGGCGGCGCCCAGCTCGGCGATCGTGCCGAACGGGTCTGAGCTGCCGTGCGTGAACACCGTCGGTGTGGTGATGTGCGCCAGGTGCTCGGTGCGCAGCCGCTCCGGCTTGCCGGGTGGGTGCAGCGGATAGGAGAACAGCATCAGCACGTCGACGTCGACTGTCCGGTCGGCGACCGCCATCGACGTCATCCGGCCTCCGTAGGAATGCCCACCGGCGATCACCGGGCCGTCAGCCAGCGTGCGGGCCACCGCGACGGCCTCTGCGACGCCGGCCTGATCGGCATTGGCCGAACCCGACGGCGGGCCCTTGGGCCGGCGCCGCCGGTACGGCAGGTTGTAGCGCACCGCCAGCCAACCGCGTCGCGCCCACTCGTCGCAGACCTTTTGCAGCAGCGGCGAGTCCCTGCTGCCGCCGGCGCCGTGGGTGAGCACGACCACCCCCGCCGGCGCGTTCTCGGGTTCGTGGGCGACGCCAGCGATCTGGTCGAGGTTCACCTGGTGAGCCTGAACAGCGGTGAGACCGGTCCGTGGCCTTGCCCCAACGGATATGCGGCGCTGAGACATTCGGTGACCCAACGCTTGGCGAACGCGACGGCATCGGGCACCGAGTAGCCGTGGGCCAGCGCGCTGGCGGTCGCGGCGGCCAACGTGTCACCGGCGCCGTGGTCATGACCGGTGTCGATGCGCGTCGCGTCGAACTCGAAGAACTCGGTGCCGTCGAACAGCAGGTCGGGGCTGTGCGACGACATCCGCAGATGCCCACCCTTGACCAGTGCCCACTGCGGCCCGAACGCGTGCAGTGCGCGGGCGGCTTCGCGCTGGGTGTCGGCGTCGACGACCTCGATCTCGGTGAGCAGCCGAACCTCGTCGAGGTTGGGTGTCACCAGGGTGGCCAACGGAAACAGCTGATGCCGAAGCGAATCCAGCGCGCTGGGATGCAGCAGCGGGTCGCCGTGCATCGAGGCGCACACCGGGTCGACCACCAACGGCACGCTGCCCGCGAGGCCCTGCCGACGCCAGACGTCGGCGACGGTGTCGATGATCGCCGACGACGCCAGCATGCCGGTCTTGGCCGCCTGCACCCCGATGTCGGACGCCACCGCTTCGATCTGGCCTGCGATCACATCGAGCGGAACCTCGTGAAAGCCCTTCACGCCCACCGAGTTCTGCACGGTCACCGCGGTGACGGCCACCAGGCCGTGCACGCCGAGCAACGCGAACGTGCGCATGTCGGCCTGGATTCCGGCGCCGCCGCCGGAGTCGGACCCCGCGATGGTCATCACCCGCACCGGTGTGGTGCCGGGCTGCGGCACCGGCAAAAACGTCATGCCAGTGGAAGATAGACGCGGTTGCCATGCTCGGCGAACTCCCGGGACTTCTCCGCCATCGCATCGCGGATGTCCTGGGTGATGCGCATGGAGCAGAACTTCGGGCCGCACATCGAGCAGAAGTGGGCGGTCTTGGCCGGTTCGGCCGGCAGCGTCTCGTCGTGAAACGCCCGCGCCGTGTCGGGGTCGAGCGACAGCGCGAACTGGTCGTTCCACCGGAACTCGAACCGCGCGCGCGACAGGGCGTCGTCGCGATCCTGCGCATGCGGATGTCCCTTGGCCAGATCGGCGGCGTGCGCGGCGATCTTGTAGGCGATCACACCGTCCTTGACGTCTTTGCGGTCGGGCAGGCCGAGATGCTCCTTGGGGGTGACGTAGCACAGCATCGCGGTGCCGGCCTGCGCGATGATCGCTGCGCCGATGGCCGACGTGATGTGGTCGTAGGCCGGGGCGATGTCGGTGGCCAACGGCCCCAACGTGTAGAACGGCGCCTCCTCGCACAGTTCCTCTTCCAGCCGAACGTTCTCGACGATCTTGTGCATCGGCACATGGCCGGGGCCTTCGATCATGACTTGCACGCCATGGGATTTCGCGATCTTCGTCAGCTCGCCCAGCGTGCTCAGTTCGGCGAACTGGGCGGCGTCGTTGGCGTCGGCGATCGATCCGGGCCGCAGCCCGTCACCGAGCGAGAACGTCACGTCGTAGCGGGCCAGGATCTCACACAGTTCCTCGAAGTGGGTGTAGAGGAACGATTCGGTGTGATGGGCCAGGCACCAGGCGGCCATGATCGAACCGCCGCGGCTGACGATGCCGGTGACCCGTTTGGCGGTCAGCGGCACGTAGCGCAGCAGCACACCGGCGTGCACGGTCATGTAGTCGACGCCCTGCTCGCACTGCTCGATCACGGTGTCGCGGTACATTTCCCACGTCAGCGCGGTCGGGTCGCCGTCGGCCCGCTCCAGCGCCTGGTAGATCGGCACGGTGCCGACCGGAACCGGGGAGTTGCGCAGGATCCACTCGCGGGTGGTGTGGATGTCGCGGCCGGTGGACAGATCCATGATGGTGTCGGCGCCCCAGCGGGTGGCCCACACCATCTTGTCGACCTCTTCGGCGATCGAACTGGTCACCGCCGAGTTCCCGATGTTGGCATTGACTTTCACCGCGAACGCCTTGCCGATGATCATCGGCTCGGTCTCGGGATGGTTGTGGTTGGCGGGTATCACCGCGCGCCCGCGGGCCACCTCGTCGCGCACCAAATCGGGTGCGACGCCCTCGCGTTCGGCGATGAACGCCATCTCGGCGGTGATCTCACCGGCGCGGGCGCGTTGCAGCTGGGTGCCGCGGTCCCGCACGACGCCCGGCCGCGGTGACAGCCCCCGATGCAGGTCGATGTCTGCGGCCGGATCGGTGTACGGACCCGACGTGTCGTACAGGTCGAAATGTTCGCCGTTGGACAGGTTCACCCTCCGAAACGGCACCCGGGCACCGTCCTCGAGTTCCCGGTAGATCTTGGTGCTGCCCGCAATGGGGCCGGTGGTGACGGACGGAGTTGCCACGGAAGTATCCGACAGCGCCATGGAAATCCTCTCCCTACGCCGGCATTACCCGGTCAGGTTCGTACGGTCGACGGGCCCACCCGTCCTCTCAGCGCACTGGGCGTGCACTCCCGTGTATGGACGCTGCCCACGGTAGCGCAGGGGGCAACCAAAAGGGAGACCCCTAGAACGGAGGCTCGCCGTCGGGCAACGGTGGCGGCGGTGGCGGCGGCTCCCAGTCGGGCGGCAGCTCCTCGGGCTCGAGCGGTTCGTTGATCCACGGGCAGAAGGGACTGGTGCTCGGCCGCCCACCCTTGAACAGCAGCAGGTACTTCCGCGACCGGTTGCGCCACTTGCGCAGGTCGATCTCGCGCCTGCGCGCTCGCTCCCGATAGCGCAGGGCGGCGTTGATCGGCCGCTGCTCGCGAAGTTTGTTGCGAATCCGCCGGATTCGGGCCGCTTTGTCGCGTGCGCGACTGGCCTTGCGCGCTGCGGGTGCCGCGCAAGCCGGCCGCATCTGCGGAAACAGCTCGGCTCCTCCCGGCGTGGTGCGGTAGGTCCGCCCGGTCGGGGACGTCCACACGATGGTGCCGTCGGCCAGCTGTTCGTCCTGCCAGCCGCCCGGGCCGCCATGAAAAGTCTTGAGCCGGTGGTGTTGTCGGCAGTAGTCCGCCAACCCCCACGGCACCGTCAAACCGCCCGCGGTGGGGTTGGCGTGGTTGAACGGTGTGGTGTGGTCGATGTCGCAGCGGGCCACTGGTCGGTCGCAACCGGGAAACCGACACGTCAGGTCGCGCAGCCGGACCCAGCGTGCCACCTCGGCGGACGGCTGATACCGCGTCGCCTGCTCCTCGGTGACGCTGGGCGGCTCGATCAACCGCACCGCCGCGGCGGTATCGGCGAACTCCCGCACCTGGTCGGCGTCGATCACGCCGAACCCCTCCAGGTAACCGGGGTCGTCGCTCTCACCGGTGACGGTCTGCTCGCCGGCGATCACGTTGATGACCGTCCGGGGACCGTTGTCGGCGTCGTCGGCGCCGCGGGCGGGGCACTCCGGTCGACCGCAGTCGCACGGGAGCCCGCGGCTCTCGCTGACCGCAAGTACGGCATCGGCGCGCCGCTGGTCCACCGTGCGGGAGTCCTTGGCGCACACCGACATCGCCAGCTGTGAGATCCGCTGTTCGAACGCGGCGGCCGCGGTGGCGCTGATGCGCCCGTGCAGCTCCGCGGTGCCGTCGGGCCGCGCGGTCGTGCTGACGTAGCGGCGTTTCTCCGCCGATTCGCGCCGCTCCTTGGCGGCCTCGGGATCTATCTCCCGCACCAGCTTGTCGACGGTGTTGATCAGCCGCCGACGCGACCAGCTCGACCACTCGATCAGCCGCGCGGCCAGGCGCCGGTCGACCTGTTCGATCAGGTGGTCCTC
This sequence comes from Mycolicibacterium pulveris, assembly GCA_050205315.1. Lineage (GTDB taxonomy): Bacteria > Actinomycetota > Actinomycetes > Mycobacteriales > Mycobacteriaceae > Mycobacterium > Mycobacterium pulveris_A. The sequence continues at coordinate 78,346 of JBNMRA010000004.1, forward strand.
GACCAACTCGGTGCGCGTGATGATCAACTGTGCACTCGGCCAATCGATGTCGGCGTCCTCGAGCAGCTCGGCGATCATCGGCAGCCGGGTGTCCAGCGCCTCGGCCTGTGAGACCAGTCGACTGGCGGCCATCGGCGCCATGTTCATCGCCGCCCCCACCTCGGCGCAGGTGCGCGCGAACCCGGTGATCACGGCGTAGCCCGGGTCAGGATCAACCCCCTCGGCTTCTTCGGTGCGCCGCGACAACAGGTCCCCGATGCTGGCCATCCGGCGCGCCATCAACCTCGACTCTTCGCGGTAGGTCGACTCGATCTCCGCGATCAGCACCGCGGCGCTCGGATACTCGAACAACTGTTCGATCAGCATGCCTCGATAGTGCCACGACCCCCCGACAACTTTTTCAGGACAGCTCCACCAGCACCGGCGCATGGTCGCTGGGCGACTTTCCCTTGCGCTCCTCACGCACGATCTCGGCGTGGGTGACGCGCGCGGCCAGAGCGGGCGAGCCGAGGATGAAGTCGATGCGCATCCCGCGGTTCTTCGGAAACCGCAGTTGCGTGTAGTCCCAGTAGGTGAACACGCCGGGGCCGGGGGTGAACGGCCGCACCACATCGGTGAATCGCGCGTCGACGATGGCATCGAACGCCGCGCGCTCGGGCTCGGTGACGTGGGTGCTGCCCTGGTAGAACTCCACACTCCACACGTCGTCGTCGGTGGGAGCGATGTTCCAGTCGCCGGTGAGTGCGATCTGCGCGGATGGATCCTCGGACAACCATTTCGCTGCGGTGTTACGCAGCGCGGCAAGCCATTCCAGCTTGTACACGTAATGCGGTGAGCCCACCGTGCGGCCGTTGGGCACATACAGGCTCCACACCCGCACGCCGGCACAGGTCGCCCCGAGCGCGCGGGCTTCGGCGGCCGCTTCGACGTCGGGCTTATCGCTCCACGTCGGCTGACCCTCGAACCCGACCTGGACATCGTCGATGCCGACCCGGCTCGCGATCGCGACGCCGTTCCATTGGTTGAACCCGCAATGCACCACCTCGTAGCCGGCGGCCAGAAACGGCATCACCGGGAACTGCTCGTCGGAGCATTTGGTCTCCTGCATGGCCAGCACATCGACGTCGCCGCGCTCCAGCCAGTCCACGACGCGGTCGACGCGGGCACGGATCGAGTTGACGTTCCAGGTGGCCAGCCGCATGGGTACAGGCTACGAAACGCCGCGAAAACCGGGCCGACAAGCGGTAGCGTTCCCAGTCATGAAGCGCGGCATCGCGGGAACCGCGGCGGTCCTGCTGATGGCGGCGGGGTCGATGGCGTTGGCGCCGCCGGCCGGCGCCGGCTGCCACTACGGGGGCCAGTTCATCAGCAAGTGCGACGGGCCCATCCAGCCCGACGGCACCTGGGAGCGCTGCGTCGGGGTCACCCGGTGGGTTCCCAGCGGGTTCAGCTCGCACCTGGTGCCCGTGAAGCACTGCGCTCTGATGGGTCCCGGCCAGCACAACTCGGATCTCGCCTTCGCCGACCCGCCGACGCACATCGGCGGCTGACTACAGCTGCACGGCATCCCCGCGCATATATCGCGAGCGATGGTGCTCGGTGAAACCCATCGACTCGAACAGTTTCCTGCCGGCCGTGTTATCGATCAGCACCTGGACGTACGCGTGCGACGCGCCCAACTGCGCACCCCAGGACAGCAGGGCCGCACACAGCCGGCGCGCATGCCCGCGTCGACGCGCGGCCTCGGCGACACGCAACGCCGAGATCCCCAGCCACCGGCCGTCGTCGAGCGTCGTCGTCACCGCGGCCCTGGCGACGGCCGCACCGGCGACCGTGGCGAACACCGCCTCACCGTCCACGACGGAGGTCAGCACCTCGACGGGCACGTCGCGCTCATACAACAAGAGCCACTCGTCGTCGGGGGCCGCAGCCAGTAGCACCGCCGGGTCGTGTTCGCCGACGGCGCCGAGTTCGGTTGCCATCACCACGGTTTCGAGATGCGGCTGCGCATCGGCGAGCCGGAACAGCCGGTCGGGGATCGACAGCCACGGCGTCAGCCCGCGCTCGGAGTACCACTTGGTGATCTCGGGCAGCGCCGATGCGGTCGCGTCGAACCCCAGTGGCACAGCCGAATTGCCGCGGTGCGTGTGACCGCCCGCGGCGCGCAGGAACCAACCGTCGACCCATCGGTGTTCGACGCCCGGCCATGCCATCGCGGCCGCGTGCTCGAGCTTGCGGATGTCGGCGGTGCGAACGGTTGCCGGCGGCAGTTCCCGAAGCACCATCACGTCGTCGGCCGGAACAACCACGACGTCTCCGGTTTTGGTGCGCACGGTCAGCGTCGGGCCCGCCTCGAGCAGGTGGCCGACCACGTCGCTCAGCGGCGGCTCGGAACCGGGCGGCAACCGATAGCGGATCACCACGCGGGAGCCCACCGCCGGAACCGGCATCAGTGCCCGAACGGGTCCGGATCCTCGCCGGGCATCCACGACAGTCCCGGCACACCCCAACCGTGTGACTTCACCGCGCGCTTGGCCGCGCGGGCATGCCTGCCGACTAACCGGTCCAGGTACAGAAACCCGTCCAGATGGCCGGTTTCGTGTTGCAGCATGCGCGCGAACAGTGCGGTGCCCTCCACCGTGATCGGGTTGCCGTCGGCATCGAGACCGCTCACCCGTGCCCAGTCGGCCCGGCCGGTCGGAAACGACTCACCGGGCACCGAGAGGCAGCCCTCGTCGTCGTCATCCGGATCGGGCATGGTCTCGGGCACCTCGGATGTCTCCAGCACCGGGTTGACCACCACGCCGCGGCGGCGGGTGGTCCGGCCGCGTGCATCGGCGCAGTCGTAGACGAACACGCGCTTGGCGACACCGATCTGGTTGGCTGCCAACCCAACGCCGTTGGCGGCGTCCATCGTGTCGTACAAATCCTGGATCAGGTCCACGACATCGGCCGGCAGTGACCCGTCCTCGTTGACGGTCACCGGTTCGGTAGCGGTGTGCAGGACGGGATCTCCTACGATGCGGATCGGTACGACGGCCACGGGGAAAGCTTAAGGCGGCAGCCCTCAACCCCCGACTCGCGGGGATATCTGACGCGTCACACTACAAACCCGTGATTGAATGATCGACGAACCACAGCGATGTAATTTCGATTGTCGGAAGGGTCCAAGGGCGAGATGGACGGCGCGATCGCGCGTACTGAGCAATCCGGGGACGACTCTGACCGCAGCGACGGGCTGACCCGCCGAGAGCACGACATTTTGGCGTTCGAACGCCAGTGGTGGAAATACGCCGGTTCCAAAGAAGACGCCATCAAAGAGCTGTTCTCGATGTCGGCCACCCGCTACTACCAGGTGCTGAACGCGCTGGTCGACCGTCCCGAGGCGCTGGCGGCCGACCCGATGCTGGTCAAACGGCTGCGCCGGTTGCGGGCCAGCAGGCAAAAGGCGCGTGCGGCACGTCGGCTGGGCTTTGACGTCACCTGATCTGTGCGGGCCGGACGGGCCGATACAGTGGGCGCAATGAACCAGCGAAACTCCTCCCGCCTGCCGCTGCGCGCCATGGTGATGGTGCTGCTGTTTTTGGGCGTGGTGTTTCTGCTGGTGGGATTTCAGGCGATGGGCTCTGACGACGACGAAGACGCCGAGCAGGCCACGATCGCCACGAACACGATCACCACGACCGAGACCAGCCCGACAGAATCGCCGGAACCGGCCAGGGCTGACGTGCGCGTCTACAACATCTCAGAGGTTCAGGGCGCCGCCGAAGCCACCGCCAACCGATTGCGTGATGCCGGCTGGGACGTCACCGAAACGGGCAACCTGACGCTGGAAGTGCCGGTCACGACGGTGTATTTCAGCGACGCGCCGGGTGAGCAGGAGGCCGCCGACGAAGTGGGCAGACTGTTGGAGGCGCCGGTGGAACCGCGGCTGCCGGAACTGATTGAGCAACCGCCGGGCGTGGTCGTGGTGGTCACCGGTTAGGCTCTTGCCCATGCTCAAGACCGCTGCTGCCGCCGCCTTGTTCGCCGTTCCCGCTCTTGCTCTGAGCGCATGCACCGCGCCCGAACAGCCCAGCGATACGCCGGGCACCACACCGGCGATCTGGACTGGTTCGCCGTCGCCGACCGCCGCGCCCGGCGCGCAGCAGGACGGCCATGGCGCCGAAGGTGGTGGCGAGACGCTGACCGCCGATCTGAAGATGGCCGACGGCAGCACCGTGGCCACCGCCGACTTCGAATTCGCCAACGGGTACGCGACCATCACCGTGCAGACCACTGAGGCGGGCAAGCTGACCCCCGGGTTCCACGGCATGCACATCCACTCAATCGGTAAGTGCGAGGCGAACTCGGTTGCGCCGACCGGCGGCGCGCCCGGCGACTTCAACTCCGCGGGTGGACATTTCCAGGTGCCCGGCCACACCGGACATCCGGCCAGCGGTGACCTCACCTCGCTGCAGGTCCGCGAGGACGGTTCTGCGCTGCTGGTGACGACGACCGACACGTTCACCGCAGAGGATCTGCAGGCGGGCGAGAAGACGGCGATCATCATCCACGAGAACCCGGACAACTTCGCCAACATCCCGCCGGAGCGCTACCAGCAGGTCAACGGGAACCCGCCGCCCGACGAGGCCACCTTGGCAACCGGTGACGCCGGAAGGCGCGTTGCGTGTGGTGTTATCGGCACCGGCTAGCAGCCACATAGATTTCGTCGGATCACCCCGGCCGACCGTCGGGGTGGAGTGGGAGTTCGCGCTCGTCGACGCCGAGACCCGCGACGTGAGCAACGAGGCCACCCAGGTCATCGAGGAGCTCGGCGAGAACAACCCGCGCGTGCACAAGGAACTGCTGCGCAACACCGTGGAGATCGTCACCGGCATCTGCGATTCGGTGCCCGACGCGATGGACGATCTGCGCCAAACGTTGGGTGCCGCGCGCGGAATCGTCCGCGACCGCGGAATGGAGCTGTTCTGCGCGGGCACGCATCCGTTCGCGAAATGGTCACCGGGCAGCCTGACCGACGCCCCGCGTTATGCCGAGCTGATCAAGCGCACCCAGTGGTGGGGCCGGCAGATGCTGATCTGGGGTGTGCACGTGCACGTCGGGGTGCGCTCGGCGCACAAGGTGATGGCCATCATCACCTCGCTGCTCAACCACTATCCGCATCTGCTGGCGCTGTCGGCGTCGTCGCCGTTCTGGGACGGCGAAGACACCGGCTACGCATCCAACCGCTCGATGATGTTCCAGCAGTTGCCGACGGCCGGTCTGCCGTTCCACTTCCAGACGTGGGCGGAGTGGGAGCGCTTCGTCTACGACCAGAAGAAGACCGGCATCATCGACCACATGAACGAAATCCGTTGGGACATCCGGCCTTCCCCGCACATCGGCACGGTCGAGATCCGGATCTTCGACGGGGTTTCCAACCTTCGCGAGCTGAGCGCGCTGGTTGCGCTGACGCACTGTCTGGTCGTCGATCTGGATCGGCGCCTCGACGCGGGTGAGCGGCTGCCGACGATGCCGCCGTGGCATGTGCAGGAAAACAAGTGGCGCGCCGCGCGTTACGGCCTGGACGCGGTGATCATCTTGGACGCCGACAGCAACGAGCGGTTGGTCACCGAGGATCTCGACGAGCTGCTCAACCGTCTCGAGCCGGTGGCCAAGTCGTTGCACTGCGCCGACGAACTGGCCCGCGTCGCCGACATCTACCGCCACGGCGCGTCCTATCAGCGTCAGCGCCGCGTCGCCGAGGAGAGCGACGGCGATCTGCGTGCGGTGGTCGATGCATTGGTCGCCGAGTTGGACATCTGACCGTGGCCGCGATACCGATGTTCCCGCTTCAGGTGGCGATGCTGCCCGGAGAAGAGCTGCCGCTACGCATCTTCGAACCGCGCTACACCGCACTGGTTTCCGACTGCCTGGCTCAGGCTGAAGACCCGTCGTTCGGTGTGGTGCTGATCGCAGCGGGTCGTGAGGTCGGCGGCGGTGACACCCGCAGCGACGTGGGCGCGCTGGCCCGCATCGTCGAGTACGCCGACCACGGCGACGGGCGCTATCGGTTGCGTTGCGTGATGGGTGAGCGGATCCGGGTGCTCGAATGGCAGCCCGACGACCCGTATCCGCGGGCGGCCGTGGTGCCGTGGCCCGACGAACCGGGTGAGGCGGTCGACGTCGACGCGATCCGCGACGTCGAGGACCGCATGGTGGCGCTGTTCGAGCGGATCGCCGCTGCCCGCGGCGCCGAGGTCAACGGCCGAGATATCGTGGTCGGTGCCGACGCATCGGGAGATGCTGGAATGTGGTTGTACGCGTTGACTTCCCGGCTACCCATCGGGCAGGCCGACCGGTATGCGGTCCTGGCGGCACCGAGCGCGTCGGCCCGGTTGGTGGCGCTGCGCGACGCGGTCGAGACCCTGACGGCGATGGTGGAGTTCCAACTGTCATCGGGGGAGTAGTCCCGGCCGTCGACATTTCAACGCCGAGTGTGGGGTTGATACACGCCCGCATAGCGATGGGCGTGACATGACCCCACACTCGGCGAGGGGTGCTCTAAATAGTCCCGGCTCAGCAGATCCGGCGTGCGTCGAGGAACTCCGCGCGCGCGACGGCCGCATCGGACTCGTCGGGACCGCAGCGGCCGTAGCGGTCCATCAGGTCGGCGGCCGAGGTCGGGGCGACCTCCCAACCGCGCTCGGTCAGCCAGTCGACCACATCGATGCCGGCGCCGGCCGATTCGATGGCGATGCGGCTGCTGTCCGCGCTGAGTTCCTGGATGCGCTCCAGCAGCAGAGCATGGTCCTCGGCCGGCAGATGGGTGAGCACCCCTTCCAACGCCCAGGCGGCCGGTTCGGTGTCGTCGAATCCGGCGTCGCGCAACGCCTTCGGCCAATCCTGACCCAGGTCCACCGCCACCTGGACGTAGCGGGCGCCCGGCCGGGCGTCGTTGTCCCGCAGCGTCTCGGCCTTGAACGTCAGCACGTTCGGCTGATCGATCTCATAGATGACGGTCTCGTCGACCCACGGCAGCCGCCACGCGCGCGCGTCCAGGCCGGCCGCCAAGATCACCACCTGCTCGATCCCGTTGGCGCCCGCAGCGATGAAGAACTCATCGAACCACTTCGTGCGCGACGCCGCATAGCCCGCGATCGAGCGGATCTGCTCCATCATGTCGGCGGGCGGCAGCTGCCAGCCGCGCGCCGCCGCGGCGTCGAGGAACATCTGCGCGTACGGATCGGTGAACAGCGGACACTGCGAAACGTTCTCCTGCGCCCGAGACCACACCACACCCAGCGCTGTCGCGCCCACACTCTCGGTGACGTCCCAGCCGTCGTCAGTTATCGCCATTCTCGTCGAGTTCCCCTTCCGCGACCGCTTCACGCATGTCGTCCTGCGTGAGCAGATCGTCGCGGAAGCTGTGCTCGCGGTAGGCCAGCTGTCCCACCCGGTTCGCGATCACCGGAGCGGTGATCACCGCGAACAACCCGGTCAGGATCAACATGCCGACGTCGGCGTTGCCGCGCAGCCGAACCGCCGCCCCGATGAGCACCAGCAGCAGGCCGAGCGTCTGCGGTTTGGTCGCAGAGTGCATGCGCGTCAAGGTGTCTGGGAACCGCACGATGCCGATCGCGGCGGTCAGCGCCAGCGTCGTTCCGCTGAGGATCAGCACCGCGGTGATGATGTCGGCGACGTTCATCGCGACCCCCGTCCACCGCGCGGCTTCTCGACGTCACGCACGCGGAAGCGCGCCACGCTGACCGTGCCGACGAACGAGATCAACGCCATCGCCGCCATCGCATAGGTGACGGAGGAGTCCTGGCTGTACGCGGCCCAGGTACCGATGCCGCACATCGTCACCGCGGTCAGGGTGTCCAGCGACACCAACCGGTCAAGCGTGCTCGGGCCTGCCAGCATCCGGTACATCGTGATGCCGGCGGCCGCGCTGATCAGCACGCTCGCGATCACCCACACCCAGGTCACGCGGACTCCTTGTCGGCCGCCGGTCGCCAGTCCTCGTCACGTTCCAACGCGGCCTTCAGCAGACGCTCCAGCGCCGCCATCTGGTCGTGGAACTCACGCACGCTTCGCTCGGTGTGCGCGTTGAGCACATGGACGTAGACGACCCGGCGCGCCTGGTCGACCTCGAGGGCGATCGTCCCCGGGGTGAGGTTGATGAGGTTCACCGCCATCGCCAGCACCAGATCGGATTTCAACGCGAATTGGGCCCGCAGCACCGCGCTGATCGGCGGCGGCCCGGGTCTGACGGCCAGCCAAGCTACCTGGATCGAGGACCGCACCAGCCAGTAGACCATCTGGATCACCAGTCGCAGCAACGACAACGGGTGCAGTTTGCCTTCGACGGGCACCACCGGCAGCGGCAGCAACAGCGTGATCACCAGCGCGACCACCAGACCGCCCAGGAAGTTCGCCGCAGAAATGCTGCCCCACAACAACATCCACACCAGGATCAGTCCGCCCAGCACGCTGACGCGGAGCAGCGCAGCCCTCATCGGTCCACCACCAGCACCGCGGAGATGTACTGCTCACGGTTGAGCACCTGCTCGGCGGCGCGCTCACTGTAGGCGATGATCGGGCCGGCGAAAACGGTCAGCGCCAAACCGACCAGGATCAGCGCGGCGGTGGGCACCAGCATGCTGACCGGCATCCGGCCGACATGGAGCCGATCGGCGAACTCGACGTCCTCGGATTCGTCGAGCAGCACCGCCGGCGTCGCGGCCGCCAGGTGCCCTTCGGGCGCGTCCGAGCGGGTCCGCCAGAACGCCTTCGTCCACACCCGCGTCACCACATACAGCGTGAGCAGGCTGGTGACCACGCTGCCGCCCACCAGGATCCAGGCCAGCACCGATCCGTCGGCGGCACCGGCCTGCATCAGGGCGACCTTGCCGATGAACCCGGAAAACGGCGGAATACCACCGAGATTGAGTGCGGGCACCACGAAGACGAATGCCAGCAACGGGCTGGCCGCGGCCAGCCCACCCAGCCGTTGAAGCGTCGACGCGCCCCCTTGTCGCTCGATCAGACCGACCACCAGGAACAGCGTCGTCTGCACGACGATGTGGTGGGCGACGTAGTAGATCGCGCCCGAGGTGCCCAGATCGCTGGACAGCGCGATGCCGAACACCATGTAGCCGATATGGCTGACGAGCGTGAACGACAGCAGTCGTTTGATGTCGCTCTGCGCGATCGCGCCCAGAATTCCGACCAGCATGGTCGCCAGCGCGGCCACCAGCAGCACCGAGTCCAGGCCGCCGTTCGGAAACAGCAGCGAGTGCGCCCGAATGATCGCGTACACACCGACTTTGGTCAGCAGGCCCGCGAACACCGCGGTGACCGGTGCGGGTGCGGTGGGATAGGAGTCCGGTAACCACGCCGACAGCGGGAACACCGCGGCCTTGACGCCGAACGCCACGAGCAGCACCGCGAACATCGCGCTGCGGGTACCGCCGCTGACACCGTCAAGGCGCACCGCCAACTCGGCCAGGTTCAGCGTTCCGGTCGCGGCGTAGACGAACGCGATGCCGAACAAAAAGATCATCGACGAGACCATCGACACCATCACGTAGGAGGCCCCGGCGCGCACCCGGTCCTCGCTGCCGCCGATGGTCAACAGCACGAAGCTCGCGGCGAGCAGCACCTCGAACCCGACATACAGGTTGAACAGGTCACCGGCGAGGAACGCCATGCACACGCCCGCCGACAGCACCAGATAGGTGGGCAAGAAGATCGACACCGGCTGGCGTTCGTCGCCGTCGCGGATACCCTGCCCGATCGCGTAGAGCATGACCGCGAGCAGCACGATCGAGGACACGACGAGCATCAGCGCGGAGAGTCGGTCGACCACCAGCGTGATGCCCAGCGGACCGACGCCGGCGACCGTCGGTCCCCAACCGCCGACGTGCAGCGCCATGGTGCCGCCGTCGTCCGACAGCCCGAGCAGGACCGAACACACCACCACCACGGCCGTCAACGCGATGGTGGTGATCACCCGCTGCAGCCGGACCCGCCGTCCGGCCAGCAGCGTCATCGCGGCGCCGAGGGTCGGAATCAGCACCGGCAACGGCGTCAGCACGCCCGCGAGGGTCATCGCGACCCCTCGTGGCCGGGCAGTGCGTCGATTTCGTCGGGCGCGTCGGTGTCCTTGTAGATTCCGGGCGGCTTCGGGCGGTCGGCGTCGATGGTGGTGGCTTCCTCGTCGGACAGCTGCGACACCCTGGTGTCCTCGGGGTCGTCGCTGACCTCATCGACCGTGGTCAACCGATACGAGCGGTAGGCCAGCGCCAACACGAACGCCGCGATGCCCATGGTGATCACGATCGCGGTCAGGATCATCGCGTGCCGCAGCGGGTCGGCGATGTTCTCGGAGGCGTTGCTGGTGGCGCCGCGGATCGGCGGGCTGCCCGCCTTGCCGCCGGCGGTCAGCAGGAGCAGGTTGACCGCGTTGCTGATCAGCAACAGCCCCATCAGCATCCGGATCAGGCTGCGTTCCAGCAGCAGGTACACCCCTGCGCTGGTGACCCCGCCGATCACCAGCAGCTGAACGATGTAAGAGGTCATCCGACACGCACCCGGCTGGTTCGGCCAGAGCTGGACTCGGCCAGCTCGACGTCGAGGCGGGCGCCCAGGCTGCGCAACACGTCGAGAACCAGGCCGAGCACGATCAGGTACACCCCCGCGTCGAAGAACAGCGACGTGACGAACTTGACGGTGCCCAGCACCGGCACGTCGAATTCGATCAACGCCGACGACAACGCTGGGGCGCCGAGCAGCAGCGAGCCGACCGCGGTGCCCGCCGACAGGGTGAGGCCCGCGCCCAGCACCTTACCGGCGTCGAACGGCAGCGTTTCGCCGAGTTCGTAACGGCCACCGGCGATGTAGCGCAACACCACCGCCAGGCCCGCGGTCAGACCGCCGGCGAAGCCGCCGCCGGGGGTGTTGTGGCCGGCGAAGAAGAAGTACACCGACAACACCATGATCAGCGGGAAGATGATGCGGGTGGCCACCTCCAGCACCAGCGACCGGTGCTGCGGGTCGCGCAGGTCGCTGCCGCGCAGCCAGGTGATGTCGCCGACGGCCGGGCTGATGTTGATGAACGTCGCGATCCGGCCGATGTCGGGCTGCCCCGCGTCGGCGACCCGCGGCGGCGTGCCAAAGCGCCTGTGCCGGAACACCATTGACGTGACCCCGGTGGCCGCCACTAGAAGCACCATGATCTCGCCCATGGTGTCCCAGGCGCGGATGTCGACCAGAAGGACGTTGACGGTGTTGGAGCCGTGGCCGCGGTAGTAGGCGGCGTCGGGCAACAGCTCCGAAACCGACACCCCGGTGCGCGCGGCTGCGGCGAAGCTCGCCAGGGTCGTGACCATGGCGCCGACCGACAGCGCGAGCACGGCGCGCGGCAACCGGCGCCGGGTGACGTGGGCCCGATCCGCCTCCGGTGGCAGCGTGCGCAACACGAGCACGAAGACCACCAGCGTGAGCGTCTCGACAAGGAACTGCGTCAGCGCCAGATCCGGGGCACCGTACAACGCGAAGATCGCCCCGCAGCCGTAGCCGGTCACCCCGACCAGCAACGCGGACGCCAGCCGGTTGCGCGTCACGGTAAGCCCGATCGCCGCTGCCAGCATCACGAACCCGATCACCGTGTTCAGCGGCAGATCCCACATCGCGAACGTCGGGCGGTCACGCGCCCCGAGGGTCAGCCCCACCGTCGGCACCACGACGAGCGTGGCCAGAATCGCCGATTGGGTCGCCGGGATCGATCCGCGCTGGGTCAGCGCCGTCACCCGCACCGAGAACACATCCAGCGCGCGGATCACCGCGTCGTACATGTGGTCGGCGTTGCCCAGCGGCGTCGGGGCGGTGCGCAGCCGGCGCAGCTGCTCGCGTCCGAAGTAGGCCGCCGTGCCGACGGCGAGCACCAGGACCGACAGGTACAGCGGCAGGCCGAAGCCGTGCCACAGCGCGAGCTCGTAGTCCACCCCGCCGGGGACCGTGTCGGCGTAGTCGTCGAGCACGTTGTCGAGCGGCTCCGGCCGCAGCCCGAAGATCAGGCTCGCCACCGCCAGGATGGCCGGTGGCAGCATGAAGCTGACCGCAGGACGGTGCATCTCGGCGACCAGCTTGCTCGGCTTGGACAGCCCCTTGCGGCCGAACGCGCCGAACAGGAACCGCAGGCTGTAGATGGTGGTGAACACCGACCCCAGCACGATGCCCGCCAGCACGAACGGCGCCGCGTCGCCCAGCGACTGGCTGTAGAGCACGGTTTCGAAATCGGCCTCCTTGGCGACGAAACCGAAGAACGGCGGCAGCCCCGCCATGCTGGCCGTCGCGAACACCGCGATGACCAGCAGCGGTTTCGCGCGGTCGCCCAGCCAGGCCAGCCTGCGGATGTCGCGGGTGCCGGTGGCGTGGTCGATGATGCCGACAACCATGAACAGGCAGGCCTTGAACATCGCGTGCGCGACCAGCATCGCCAGCCCGCCCAGCATCATGTCGCTGCCGCCGCCGCCGACCATCACGGTGATGAACCCGAGCTGGCTGACCGTGCCGAACGCCAGGATCAGCTTCAGGTCGTATTCGCGTACCGCGCGCCAGCCGGCCAACAACATGGTCAGCAGGCCCAGCGTGAGCACCACCGGGCGCCAGATCGGGAAATCGGCGAACCCGGGCGCCATCCGCGCGATCAGGTAGACGCCGGCTTTGACCATCGCGGCGGCGTGCAGGTACGCGCTCACCGGGGTGGGTGCGGCCATCGCGCCCGGCAGCCAGAAGTGCAGCGGCACAATGGCCGACTTCGACAGCGCGCCGACCAGGATCAGCACCAGGCCGACCGAGGCGGCCATCCCGGTCGGCGGAGCCGCGATCAACTCCGACAGCAGATAGGTGCCCGCGATGTTGCCGAGCACGATGATGCCCACCAGCATCGCCAGCCCGCCGAACGTCGTGACCAGCAGCGCCTGGGTGGCCGCGCGTCTGCTGGTGGCGCGTTCGGCGTAGTGGCCGACCAGCAGGAACGACAGCACGCTGGTCAGTTCCCAGAACACGTAGAGCACCAGCATGTTGTCGCTGACGACGAGCCCGAACATGGTGCCCGAGAACGCGACCATCTCGGCGGCGAAACTCGGTAGCCGGTTCTCCATGCGGCCGTCGCGGCGATGAAAGTAGGTGCCGCAGTAGAACAGGATCAGCGAACCGATGCCCAGCACCAGCACGCTCAGGATCGCCGCCAGGGAGTCGAAGCGCAGCGCGACGTCCATCGACAGCTCGGGCACCCAGGCCACGTCGACCGTCAACGCGTGATCGGGTCCCGGCCAATTCAGCATCACCCAGACCAGCGAAACCAGCGGCACCGCCGCCAGTGGATAGAACGCGCGACGGCCCCACCGGTACACCAGCAGCGGCGCCAACGCGGTGGCTACCGCGTGGGCCAGCAAGATGGCAAGCATGGCACTCCGATCGGGTCGTCTGGTCGGCATCGGCCGTCAGGCGATGTGCAGAGGCGGGGTGTCAGCCGGTGTCAATGGCTCGGTTCCGGGCCATTCTACGTGGGCCGATGTCGTGCCCACGCACCGTAGGGGCAGTCGACGGTGTGGTATTGCAGCCGCGTCACCACCATCTGGTGGCATCGGAAAGTTGGCGCGCCAGTTCGTCGGTCAGCGTCCGCACATAGGTCGACGAGAGGTGGTGGGCGTCGTGGTAGACGAGCACATTGCCCTCGACGGCACGGCAGGTGTCCAGCCGGCACACCGCATCGGTGAGGTCCAGCAGCGCCATCGACCGGTAGCGGTCGGCGTAGTCGAGTGTGGGGTTGCGGTCGGCCAGCGCCTCATGCCGGGGCAGCCCGCAGAATTCGGCGTCGCCACCCTCGGCCAGACAGTCCACCGGCGCAAAAAGTGTGCCGTCGCGGTACATCCACGGGGTGTCGCGCAGGCCGAGGATCGCGATGCCGTTGGCGTCCAGCGCGTCCCAGATGCCGGGATAGCCCTCGGGCACCATGTCGCCGGGCCCGTCGGGCTCGGGTCGCGTCGTCGTGGTGAACACGAAGTCGGGCCGGTCGGCGATCAGCGCGGCCATGGCGTCCTGCACCCACGACCGGCACTCGGGATAGGGCTCATGTGTGACGGCGTTGCGGGGATCGTCGTCGGTCGTCAACGGGCAGCCCATCTTCAGGTACGTCACGACGCGGAAGCCGTGGCGCACACCGAGCAGGTCCAGCGCGGCGATCCAGTGCTCGGAGTGCGAACCGCCGGCCAATGCGATCGTGCGCGCCGCGGCGGGATCCCCGTAACCGCACCGGATCACCTCGGTGCTGGCGAAGTCGGTGATGCAGCCGTCGACCGTGGTCGCGGGAAGGTCCTCGGCAGCCTCCAGGATGGTGGGCCGCATCGGCAGCTCGGGCACACGGACGGGTTCGAGCAGCGCGCGGGCGCCGGGATAGTCCCGTGGCGACAGGGACGCGAGCTCGTTGCCGTTGGCCCGGATGTCGGCGATGTGGTTGCGCCACCCGACCGACGTCGCGCACAGCGCCACCGCCAACAGCACCACGAACCCGCCCAGCCACGGATGTGTGCTACGGGTGTGCGCACCGCGCGTCTGACGCAGCGGATCCTCGACGAGCCGCAACGTCAGATAGGCCAGCAGCAGCGATGCGGCGAACACCAGTATGCCGCCGCGCAACCCGACGGTGTCGCGGTCCAGAAACGTCATCGCGAAGATCAGCAGCGGCCAGTGCCACAGATACAGCGCATATGCCATGGCGCCCAACGTGACCAGCGGAGCAGCGGCCATCAGCCGGTTCGGCCACGGCAGGTTCGTCTCGGCGCCGGCGCCGCTGAAGATCAGCAGGATCGCGGCGCCGACGGGGATTAGCGCCCACGGTCCGGGGAACTGTGTCGCGCCGTCGAGCAGCACGCCGCACCCGAACAGCATCGCCAGCCCGGTCAGCGCTGCCGCCACCCGCAACCAGCCGGGCATGCGGACGACGGAGATCACCGCGGCCGCCAACACCCCGGCCAGCAGCTGCCACGCGCGCGCGAAGCTGTCGTAGTAGGCGCTGGCCTGATCGAGCTGGTGGGCCAGCACCGCGTAGGCGAACGAGGCGACGGTGGCCACGGCCGTGACCGTGACCAACACCTGACGTCGCCGTGCGCCCCAGCCGCGTTTGTCGGCGGCGATCATGACCAGCCATGCCACGAGCAGCATCGTGACCAGGAACTGGCCCTGTACCGACATCGACCAGATGTGTTGCAACGGGCTGACGCTCTGCCCGGCGCGCAGGTAGTCGTTGCTGGTCAGAGCCAGATACCAGTTCTGGTAGTAGCCCAGGCCGGCCAGGCTCTGATCGGCGAACGCCTCCCAGCGCGTCTGCGGCTGGATCAGCACCGTGAGCACCGCCGACGCGGCCAGCACCACCACCAGCGCCGGACCCAGCCGGCGGACCAGACGGATCAGCGCGGTCGGCAACGGCTCGTCCGCGCCGGGTTCGGAGGCCTGCCGCAACAGCCGCCCGCCGAGGAAGAAGCCGGACAGCACCAGGAACACGTCGACGCCGCCGGAGACCCGGCCGAACCAGATGTGATAGACGACCACCAGCGCGATCGCGATACCGCGCAACCCGTTCAGATCATCGCGGACCCGACGGTGCACCGTCTGAGCAGCGGGATGAGACTTGACGGCGGGCACGCGGATCCTATGGGCGGTCGAGCATCACGCCCGGTCAGCCAGGGCGGTAGTGGCTCAAAGCTAGCGAAGCCGCGCGCACCCGAACCAACGGGGTGAGCCCATCGTCGTGTGGGCGAACACGCCGATGCCCGCGCCGAGGATGGGCCAGATCGGCCAGAAGTACCACGAGCCCGCCGTCAACCCGACCGCCAGCCACACCGTCAGCACGATTGCGACCATCGTCAGGTAGGCGGCCAGATGGATTCTGATGCTGCGCCGCACCGCCCGGCGGCGGGCCTGTCGGCGGCGGGGATCGTTGCGCTTGAGCCGGTCGACCGGCAGGTCGGCGGTCAATTGGCGCAATTGCGTGCGGGTTTCGGCGCTGAACGCGGTCTGCAGCCGGGACTCGTACTCGTCCATCATCAGGTAGCCCTGGCTGAGCGCCTGCCCGAGCAGGTCCGCGGTCTTCTCCCGGTCGCTGTCGCCGGCGCGGACGGTGATCGTGTTGGGGACGGTCATCAGACCTCCTCGATCTTGACACTGGCAAGTTCTAGATGCGACTATGCCCTGCCAACTTGGCACTGTCAAGATGTCGACCCAAGGGCGAAATCACGTGCCGAACGCGCGCAGCGACTCCACCTGCGCGGGATCCAGCGACGGACGCACGGACTCGCGGGCCTTGGCGACATCGGCGGCCGTCACGTCGGCCGCGTCGATGGAGCGCCGCATCGCGGTGAGCGCCGACTCGCGCAGCAACGCGACACAGTCCGCGGCGCTGTAGCCGTCGAGCTCGTCGGCCAGCGCGTCGAGGTCGACGGCCTGATCACCCTCGGAGGCCAGCGGAATCGACTTGCCCGCGGTGCGCAGGATCTCGCGGCGGGCCTCGGCGTCGGGCGGCTCGACGAACACCAGCTTCTCCAGCCGGCCGGGCCGCAGCAACGCCGGGTCGATCAGATCGGGCCGGTTCGTCGCACCGAGTACCACCACGTCGCGCAGCGGTTCGATGCCGTCGAGTTCGGTGAGCAGCGTGGCCACCACCCGGTCGGTGACACCGGAATCGAAGCTCTGCCCGCGCCGGGGTGCCAGCGCGTCGATCTCGTCGAGGAACACCAGCGACGGCGCGGAGTCGCGGGCGCGTTGAAACAGTTCGCGCACAGCCTTTTCCGAAGACCCCACCCATTTGTCCATCAGCTCGGCACCCTTGACCGCATGCACCGAGAGCCGCCCCGAACTGGCCAGCGCGCGCACCACGAACGTCTTGCCGCAACCGGGCGGGCCGTAGAGCAGCACGCCGCGCGGCGGTGCGACGCCGAGCCGGGCGAACGTGTCGGGATGCTGCAGCGGCCACAGCACCGCCTCGGTGAGCGCCTGTTTGGTGGCGGCCATGTCGCCGACGTCGTCGAGCGTCACCGAACCGACGGCCACCTCTTCGGTCGCCGACCGCGACAGCGGACGGATCACCGATGTCGCGCCGATCAGGTCCTCCTGGGTCAGGCGCGGCGGTGCGTCCTCGGCGCTGGCCCGCGCCGCCGCCCGCAACGCCGCCTCGCGCACCAGCGCGGCCAGGTCGGCCACGACGAAACCCGGTGTGCGGCCTGCGACTTCGTCCAGGTCCAGATCCTCGGCGGGCACGTCGCGCAGCAGCACCTCGAGCAGCTGTTTGCGGATCGCGCCGTCGGGCAGCGTGAGCCCGAGCTCACGGTCGCACAGATCGGGTGCGCGCAGCCGCGCGTCGACGTTCTCCGGCACCGCCGAAGTGGCGACGAACGCGACCCCGCGGGTGTGCACGGCGTCGCGCAGCTCGGCCAGGATCAGCGCGGCCACCGAGTCCGGCGTCGACGGCAGCAGCGCGTCGATGTCGGTGATCAGCAGCACCCCGCCGCCGTCGCGGACCCGGTTCACCGCCGACGCGACGCTGTCGAGCCGCTGTTCGGCGGCCAGCGCGCCGACATCGGGCCCGTCGAGCTCGACCAGCCGCCGTCCGGCGCAGACCGCGCGCACCATGGTCGCCTTGCCGACACCGGCGGGCCCCGACACCAGCACGCCGAGATTGGCTGCGGCGCCGAGGGTTTCCAACAGCTCGGGTTGATCGAGTGCCAGCTTGAGCCATTCGGCGAGGCGCTCGGCCTGGGCTTGGGCGCCCTTGAGGTCGTCGATGCCGCGTGCCGGCGCCGACTGCGGCGGGGTGGGCGGCGGCGCCGGTGTGGACGCCGAGCCCGCCCATGCCACAGCAGAATTGGGTTGCACGCTGACCGGTCCGGCCGGGTCGGTGCCGGTGACCGTCAGCAGCTCCGAGGTCCAGGTGATACCGACCGAGGACGCCAGCGCCGCGGTGGCCCGTGAGGTGGGGATGTCGGGCCCGAGTTCGCGGGGCAGCAGCGACACCGTGTCGCCGACGGTCATCACCTTGCCCAGCAACGCTTGCCGCAGCGTCTGCGGTGAGATCGACTGTGACGCCAGCCGCGAGCCCGACACCGTCACCGTCCGTGCCCCGTAGACGGTCACGGCAGCGACGAGCACCGTGGCGTCTTCGCGTAGCCCGGCATTGGACAGCGTGACGTCGTCGAGCAGGGCCGTGCCCGCCGGAATGCCTTTCGGCGCCGCACCGACCACGGCCGCGGTGGTCCTGGAGCCGGTCAATGACACCGCATCCCATTCCCGAAGGCCCAGTGCCGCAATGGCTTCTGGATGCAGCCGGACCACGCCGCGCCGGGAGTCCAGCGCGGAGGTGTTCAGCCGCGCGGTCAGGCTGAGCTGTTGTCCGGCCACGTCAGGAGCCGGGCCTGCGTAGTCCGAGCCGCAGCATCGAGCGCCGGTGCGGCTGTGCGCGACGGATGGCCCGGCGCGCCGCGCGCTGTTGCCGTGGCCGCTCGTCCCACACCTCGGGATGTTCGGCCAGGAACCGTTTGGTGCGCGCCGCGAACGGGATGTGGATGACGTACGCGGCGATGATCAACAGGATCACCAGATAGCCGAAGAAGATCGCGGCCGCCACGCCCATCGCCAGCAGCGCCAGCAGCGGCGCGACCATGTTCGGGGAGACCGAGAACGTGTGGATCTTGCGCATCGGGATGGTGCTGACCACCAGCAGCGACACGCCGACCATCCAGATGACCACGGCCCACTCCGACGTCCACCAGCCCTCGCCGAACTGCATCTTGGCGGCAAGCGGTCCGATCGCGCCGATCGCGCCGGCCGGGGCGGGCATCCCGACGAAGTACTTCTTTTCGTATGCGGGCTGGTCGATCTCGAGCATCGCGTTGTAGCGCGCCAACCGCAACACGATGCACACCGCGTACAGCAACACCACCATCCAGCCCACCCGCGACTGCGACAGCAGCGTGCCGTACACGATGAACGCCGGCGCCACACCGAAGTTGACCGCGTCGGCCAGCGAGTCGATCTCCTCACCCATGCGCGAGGTCGCCTTCAGCGCGCGGGCCATGCGCCCGTCGAGCGCGTCGAGGATCGCCGCGACCGCCAGAAACGCCATCGCCTCGGTCGGCCGGTCGTCCAGCGCCATCTTCACCGCGCTCAGGCCCAAACAGATCGCGGCCACGGTCATACCGCTGGGCAGGATGCGCAGGCTGACGACGCCCGGCTTGACCCGAGGTTTGATCACGGAGCCGCTCCGGCGGCGACATCGGATCGCGGCAGCTCGGCCAATACCGTTTCCCCGGCCACGGCCCGCTGACCGGTGGTGACCAGGACGTTCGCACCCGCGGGCAGATAGGTGTCCAGCCGCGACCCGTAGCGGATCAGCCCGTAGGTCTGCCCGATCGCCAGCTTGTCGCCGACCTTGGCGTCGCAGACGATGCGGCGCGCGACCAGCCCGGCGATCTGTACGGCGATCACCTGCACACCGTCGGGGCCGCGCAGCACCATGCTGTTGCGTTCGTTGTCCTCGCTGGCCGCCTCGAGTTCGGCCGAGCCGAACAACCCCGGCCGGTGCACGACGGCGGTGACCTCGCCCCCGATCGGTGCGCGCTGCACGTGCGCGTCGAACACCGACAGGAAGATGCTGATGCGGGGCAAAGGCGTTGGGGGTAAACCGAGTTCAGCTGGCGGCGGTTTCTCTTCGATCAGACAGATCAGCCCGTCGGCCGGTGCGACCACCAGACCGGGGCGGGTCGGCGCCACCCGGGGCGGATGCCGGAAGAACGCTGCGTTGGCGGCGGCCGACGACAGCCCGGCACGGCGCAGCCACGGGTTCTTCCAGCCGAGCGCGGCGACCGCGAGGCTGGCGCCCACGAAGGGCAGCCCGGCGCGGTGCATCGGCGGAATCGTGGTGCGCACCAGCGCCGCGAGCCGCTCGGGGCCTGTTTTTAGGTCGGGGCGTCTGGCCATTGTCCCGCGATTCTACGGGCGCGCCGTCCGGCCAAGACGGCTATGCCAGGTCCCACACCCGCACCTGCGTGCCCTCAGCTACCTCCGTGACGTCCTCGCCGATCTCGAGAAGACAGTTCGCCGACGCCAGCCAACGCAGATGGTGGGACGCGGGCGGGCCGTAACTGGTGACCGTGCCCGCGTCGGCGTCGAACACGCCGCGGCGAAACTGCCGCTTACCGCGTGGCGAGGTCAGATCCTCGGTCAACACCGCGGTGCGGCGGGGGCGCTCGGGGTGCGGCAGGCCCATCGCGGCGCGCAGCGGCGCGCGCAAGAACACCTCGAACGACACCAGCGCGCTGACCGGGTTGCCCGGCAGCGTGACGATCGGCGTGCCTGTGTCGACCCGCCCGCAGCCCTGCGGCATCCCCGGCTGCATCGCGACCTTGACGAAGTCGACCGAACCGCCCAGCGCGTCCTTGACGACCTCGTAGGCGCCCGCGCTGACACCACCGGTGGTGACGATCAGATCCGCGTCGCCGACGTGGCGGGCCAGCGTGTCGCGGAACGAGTCGACGTCGTCGCCCGACATCGCCGAGGCGACCACCTCAACGCCGGCGTCGCGCAGCGCGGCCGCCAGCATCACCGCGTTGGACTCATAGATCTGGCCCGGTTGCAGCGGGGTGCCCGGCGCGACCAACTCGGTGCCCGTCGACATCACCAGCACCCGTTGGCGCGGAATCACCACCAGCTCACCGAGCCCCAGCGCCGCCGCCAGACCCAGCGTCGCCGGGGTGACCACATGACCGCCGCGCAGCACCGTGGTGCCTGCCGTGACATCCTCGCCGGCGCGGCGGATGTGCTTACCGGGCGTCGTGGTGGCAGTGATGGCGACGGTGTCCACGCCGCCGTCGGTCGCCTCGACGGGTACGACGGCCGTCGCGCCGGACGGCACCGGCGCCCCGGTCATGATCCGGTGTGCGGTACCGGGTTTGAGCGTCAGCACGTCGGTGCGGCCGGCCGGGATGTCCTCGGCGACGGGCAACACGACGGGCTGCTCGGGGCTCGCCGCGGCGACGTCGTCGGCGACGACGGCGTATCCGTCCATCGCGGAGTTGTCGAACCCCGGCAACGACAGCGGCGCGACGACGTCGTCGGCCAGCACCAGGCCCAGCGCGTCGGCCAGCGGGACCGCGACGGGGGAGCGGGCCGCGATGAGGTCCGCGACGGCGCGTTGATGTTCCTCGACCGGACGCATCATCAGACGGGAAAGGTGACGCCGGTCAGCTCCTCGGACATGGTCCACAGCCGACGTTGGATGTCCTGATTGTGGGATTGTGCGCTGGACGCAACGAGTTTCGGATGTCCGCGGGACTCGCCGATGCCGTCGGGTCCGTAGTACTGAGCGTTTTGCACGGCGGGGTCGGTGGCCGCGCGAAGCGTCGGCAACGCGCCCATCGCGGCGGGTTGGCCGACGATCTTCCAGAGGATGCTGGGGATGAAGTCGGGCAGATGGCGCATCAGCTCGGTGTCCGACAGGCCGGGGTGGGCGGCCACCGCGATCGTGGGGGCCTCCTTGGCCTTGAGCCGGCGCGCCAGCTCGTAGGTGAACAGCAGGTTGGCCAGCTTGGACTGGCCGTAGGCCTCCACTCGGTTGTACTTGCGCTCCAGATGCGGATCTTCGAAGTGGATGCGGGCCAAGGCGCGGTGCCCCACGCTGCTGACGGTCACCACCCGCGACCCGCCGACCGGCAGCAGGTTCTCCAGCAGCAGCCCGGTCAGCGCGAAGTGGCCGAGGTGGTTGGTGCCGAACTGCATCTCGAAGCCGTCTTCGGTGGTCTCGCGGCGCGGCACGTACATCACGCCGGCGTTGTTGATCAGCAGATCGATGCGCGGGTACGCCGCGCGCAGCTCATCGGCGGCCTTACGGACGCTGTTCAGCGACGACAGGTCGAGCTCTTGCAGCGTGACGTCGGCGTTCGGGCTGGCCGCCTTGATCTTCTCGACGGCTCGTCGGCCTTTGTCGAGATCGCGCACGGCGAGCACGACGTGTGCGCCGTTGTCGGCCAGCACCGCCGCGGTGTCATAGCCCAGCCCGGAGTTGGCGCCGGTGACGATCGCCACCCGGCCTGACTGATCCGGCACATCGGCCGCGGTCCATTTGGCGGTCATGGCATCAACATACTTCGCCCGCCGTGCGTCATGCTCGAATCATGGATCTGCTTGAACCCGCCCATCCGCCGAGCCGCAAAGCACCGCTGGTCTGGGCGATCGGCGCGGCGATTCCGTGGCTGACGTTCGCGTTCGCCCAGTTGGTGTGGTGGATCGTCGATTTCCGGGTGTGGTGGTTGCACGCGGTGGCGGCGGTGCTCACGGCGGTGGGCACCGTGGTGTTCGTGATCGTGGTGCCGCTGTGGCGGTATCGGGTGCACCGGTGGGACATCGACGCGCGAGCGGTGTACACGCGTTCGGGGTGGCTGGTGCAGGAGCGCCGGATCGCGCCGATCTCGCGCGTGCAGACCGTCGATACCGAACGCGGGCCGCTGGACCGGCTGTTCGGCCTGTCCACCGTCACGGTGACGACGGCGTCGTCGGCCGGTGCGGTGCGCATCGTGGCGCTGGATGTCGAGGTGGCCGACCGCATCGTCGCCCAGCTCACCGACGTCGCGGCGCTCGGTGCGGAGGACGCGACGTGAACGAGGTATGGCACCGGCTGAGCCCGCGCATGCTGCTGGTGCATCCGGTGCACGAGGTGATGCGCCAGATCCCGGTGATCGTCGGTTCGCTGGTGCTGGGGTCGGCCACCGGCAACCCCACCGTGGTGGTGATGGTGGTCGCGGCGACCGTCGCGTTCGGCGTGGCGCGCTGGTACACCACGACCTACCGCATCGGTCCAACCGACGTGCAGCTGCGCACCGGTGTACTGCAACGCAAGGTTCTGGCGGTGCCGCGCAACCGAATTCGGTCGGTGTCCACCGAGGCAAGGCTGCTGCACCGGCTGCTGGGGTTGACGGTGCTGCGGGTCAGCACCGGTCAGGAGGCCCGGGGCGACACGGTGTTCGCGCTCGACGCCGTAGAGGCCGAGGAGGTGCCGCGGCTGCGTGCGGTCCTGCTGGCTGAGTCGTTGGCCGTCGCCGACGAACAGCAGGCGCCCGCGGGCCGGGTGCTGGCGCGGTGGGACCCGTCGTGGCTGCGTTACAGCCCACTGAGTTTCACCGGGCTGGCGATGATCGCGGCGGCCGCCGGCTTGGTCTACCAGATGGGAGCCGGTGCGGCGCTGCAGGATTCGGAGGTGGCCCGCTCCGGTCTGGACGCCGCCGCGCAGTGGGGTGTGGTGGCGACGGTCGCGGTGGCGGCCGTCGGTCTGCTGCTGGCGTCGGTGGTGCTGTCGGTGCTGCAGTCGCTGCTGAGCTACGCGAACCTGGTGTTACGGCGCGACGCCGAGGTGCTGCATTTGCGGCTCGGTCTGGTGCGGGTGCGCGAGCACACCTTCGACATGCGCCGGCTGCGGGGCGGCACGCTGCGTGAGCCGTTGCTGGTGCGGCTGTTCGGCGGTGCGCGACTGGACGCGGTGATGACCGGTGTCGGCGGTGAGGGGGAGGCGTCGTTGCTGCTGCCGCCGTGCCCGAGGCGCACCGCCGAAGCGGTGCTGACCGACCTGATCGAGCAGCCCGACGCGGTGAGCGGACCGCTGCGCGCGCACGGCCCGGCGGCCACGCGGCGACGGTGGACGCGGGCGATGGCGGCCCCGGCGGCGGTCGCCGTCGTGCTGGCCGTCGTTGCGGCGCCGACGTGGGCGTGGGTGCTGTGCGCGGTGTTGGCGGTGTGCTGCGCGCTGCTGGCCCACGATCGGTCACGGTCGCTCGGGCACCGCGTCGGAAACGGCTGGTTGGTCGCGCGCACCGGCAGCCTGCAGCGGCGCAGGGACTGCATCGACGCGTCGGGCATCATCGGCTGGACCGTGCGCCAGACATTTATGCAACGCCGCGCCGGGGTGGCCACGCTGATCGCGGCGACGGCGGCCGGCGTCAAGCACTATCAGGTGATCGACGTGCCTGCGGAGTTGGCGTGGTCGATCGCCGCGCAGGCGTCGCCGTGGATCGCCGACACCGAATGGGCTGGGGCGGTCTGACTTGCGCTGAAACGATTGCCGTTTAATGTCGGGCAATGGCTATCGGTGGGGTGCTCTTCGACATCGATGGCGTCCTGGTGACGTCGTGGAAACCGATCGAGGGTGCGGCGACGACGCTGCGCACGCTTGCCGAACACCAGGTCGCCTGCTCGTATCTGACGAACACCACGACCCGCACCCGGGTGCAGATCGCCGAACTGCTCACCGAGGCCGGGATGGCGGTGCGTCCCGACGAGGTGATCACCGCGGCCGTGCTGACGGCGGAATACGTCCGCGACCGTTTTCCGGACGCCCGCTGCTTTCTGGTCAACAGCGGTCAGATCGCCGAGGACATGACCGGCATCGACATCGTGTACTCGAACGAGTTCAGCGGCCCGCGCACACCCGACAAACCCGACGTCGTGCTGCTCGGCGGCGCGGGTCCGGAGTACAGCCATCTGACGCTGTCGTGGGTTTATGACTGGATGGCCCAGGGTGTGCCGGTGGTCGCGATGCACCGCTCCACCGCCTGGACCACCGCCGACGGGTTGCGGGTCGACACCGGGATGTACCTGATCGGGATGGAGGAGACCTCCGGACGTAAGGCCACCGCCGTCGGCAAGCCCGCGCCCGAGGGATTCCTCGCCGCCGCAGCTCGTCTCGGTGTCGAACCCGACGAGATGTATATGGTCGGTGACGATCTGAACAACGATGTGCTGGCGGCGCAGGTGGTCGGGATGACGGGGGTGTTGGTGCGCACGGGCAAGTTCCGGCAGGACACGCTGGACCGTTGGGCTGCAGACGAGTTCGCGATGCAGCCCAACCATGTGATCGACTCGGTGGCCGATCTTCCGGAGCTTCTCGGGCTGTAGATGACGATGTGGGAGCGGATGCAGCAGGCGCTGCTGCGGCGGGGCATCAACACGGTGTTGGAGCTGGTGTTGTGGATTGCATTGGCCTACACCGTGTTCGGCGTCGGCTATGCGATGTTGCACATCGAGCTGATCGGTCAGCTCAAGTATGCGCTCAGCGCCGATTTCACCGTCTTCGCCAACATCGCGGCGTTGGTGGTGGCCGTGCTGTTCTGGCCCGTGCTGCTGGCCAGCTCGCTGCTGTGCGGGGTGGCCGGCTGCGGGCTGCTCACCTAGGCGGTTTCGGCGCGCTCGTGCCCCCTCAGGGTGCGGAAGCGCGCGAAATCACGACTTCAGCGTGCGGACCGCTTCGATGCGCGCCTGCAGCTGCTCGGTGGTGGCCGCCGCGACCGGTGGCCCACCGCAGATCCGGCGCAGCTCGTTGTGGATCCAGCCGTGCGGCTTGCCGGTGCGGTGGTGAGCGATCGACACCAGCGCGTTGAGCTCGCGGCGCAGCTCACGCAACTGTCCGTGCGTGGAGGCCCGCGGCACCTCACCGGTCGCGGTGCGCTTAGTCAATTGCTCTTCTTGCCTGCGCCGCAACAGGTCTCGCATCTGCTCGGCATCCAGTAGGCCGGGGATGCCGAGGTAGTCGGCTTCCTCGTCGCTGCCCGCGGGGGTGGCGGTGCCGAACGACGAGCCGTCGAAGATCACCTGGTCCAGCTCGGCATCGGCGCCCAGCGATTCGAAGCCGTTGTCGAGCTCGCTGGGCTCGGTCTTGCGCGGCTCGACGTACTCGTCGTCTCCGTCGGATTCGCGGTGGGGTTTGCCGAGCACATGGTTGCGCTCGGCTTCCATCTCGCTGGCCAACATCAGCAGGTTGGGCACCGAGGGCAAAAAGATGCTCGCGGTCTCCCCGGGTTTGCGAGACCGCACGAAGCGGCCGATCGCCTGGGCGAAGAACAACGGCGTCGACGCGCTGGTGGCGTACACACCGACGGCCAGTCGCGGCACGTCGACCCCCTCGGACACCATGCGAACCGCGACCAGCCAGCGGCTGGTGCCCGCGGAGAACTGGCTGATCCGCTCCGATGAGCCGGGGTCGTCGGAGAGCACCACGGTCGGCGCCTCGCCGGTGATCTTGGTGAGCAGTTCGGCGTAGGCCCGGGCCGCGGTCTGGTCGGACGCGATCACCATGCCGCCGGCGTCGGGCATGTGCTGGCGCTTCTGCTGCAGCCGTTTGTCTGCCGCGGCGATCACGGCGGGCATCCATTCACCGGCCGGGTTCAGCGCGGTGCGCCAGGCGCGCGCGTTCTGTTCGGCGGTCAGCGGCTCACCGAGGCGCGCCGAATGTTCTTCGCCCGCGCTGTCGCGCCAGCGGGCCTCCCCGGAGTAGGCCAGAAAGACCACCGGCCGCACCACGCCGTCGGCGAGCGCCTCCGCGTAGCCGTAGGTGTGGTCGGCCACCGAGCGCCGCACCCCCTGCGCGTCGGGCTCATAGCTGACGAACGGGATGGGGTTGTCGTCGCTGCGAAACGGCGTGCCGGTCAGCGCCAGCCGGCGGGTGGCGTCGCTGAACGCCTCGCGCATCGCCTCACCCCAGCTTTTGGCGTCCCCGCCGTGGTGGATCTCGTCGAAGACCACCAGCGTGCGGTAGTTCTCGGTGCGCACCCGGTGGCGGGTCGGGTGGCTGGCCACTTGCGCGTAGGTGACGACGACCCCGTGGTACTCCGAGGACGTCTGCGCCGAGGAGTTGCTGAACTTCGGGTCCAGCGCAATGCCGACCCGCGCCGCGGCCAGCGCCCACTGCGTCTTGAGGTGATCGGTCGGCACGACGACGGTGACCCGCTCGACGGTGCCATCGGCCAGCAGCTCACCGGCCACGCGCAGGGCAAACGCTGTCTTACCGGAACCGGGCGTCGCGACCGCCAAGAAATCGCGCGGGCGGGCGCCAAGATACCGCACCAATGCCCGACGCTGCCAGCCTCGCAAAGCCTGGGTGTCGGGCGCTGAATTAGCCCGCACCCAAGACTCCTCACTGATCGGTAAGCAGCCTAGCGCAACGGATTACGCGTTCGCATCTTTCCTGGGCTACGTGTCGACGAAGAAATTGTCGTTGCGGATGAACCACTCGCGGCGCTCGTCGTCGGTCATCTCGCCGAGCTGTGCCATGCCCTCGAAGTAGTGCTCACGCGGCGCGCCCGGAGCAAACAACATCAACAGCGACGCCGGCTCGTCGGCGTCGTTGCGGAAGCCGTGAATGCCCCCGGGCGGCACATAGAGGAAGTCGTTGCGGTGGGCGTCGGCCCAGTCCCTGCCGTCGTAGAGCGTGACCGTACCGGACAACACGAAGAACGCTTCGGACATCGCCCGGTGGAAGTGCGGTCCCGGGCCGCCGCCGTTGGGCGCGATCTCGACGCGGTACAGGCCGTAGTCGCCGTCGGTGGCGTCCTGGTTGGCCAGGTAGTGGTATTTCACCAGGCCGAACGAGTCGTAGTCGGCCGGTTCGTCGCCGCGTTTGAGCCAGGCGCTGACCTCCGGTTCGTCCTTGGTGTACCGGGGCGGCGGATAGGGCGGCACGACAAGCGACATCGGTGTCGAGCCTAGCCCCCGACGACCTTGCACTCTCCATGGTCGAGTGCTAAGAATGCAGTTGGCACTCGCGACCGGTGAGTGCTAGGTCGGGACGGTGAGGCAAGGGGCCGCAACCCGCGGAGCACACCCAAGCCGTCCGTCGCGGGCACTGCACCCGGCCAACAGATGTGCCATCCCCAATCCGGAGGAACACTTCGCAATGGCCAAGACAATTGCGTATGACGAAGAGGCCCGCCGCGGCCTCGAGCGGGGCCTGAACAGCCTCGCCGACGCGGTAAAGGTGACGTTGGGGCCCAAGGGTCGCAACGTCGTCCTGGAGAAGAAGTGGGGCGCTCCCACGATCACCAACGATGGGGTTTCCATCGCCAAGGAGATCGAGCTGGAGGACCCGTACGAGAAGATCGGCGCTGAGCTGGTCAAGGAAGTCGCCAAGAAGACCGACGACGTCGCGGGTGACGGCACCACCACCGCCACCGTGCTGGCCCAGGCGCTGGTGCGCGAGGGTCTGCGCAACGTCGCTGCGGGCGCCAACCCGCTCGGCCTCAAGCGCGGCATCGAGAAGGCCGTCGAGAAGATCACCGAGACGCTGCTGAAGTCGGCCAAGGAGGTCGAGACCAAGGAGCAGATCGCCAACACCGCCGCGATCTCGGCCGGCGACCCGCAGATCGGTGAGCTGATCGCCGAGGCGATGGACAAGGTCGGCAACGAGGGTGTCATCACCGTCGAGGAGTCGCAGACCTTCGGCCTGCAGCTCGAGCTCACCGAGGGCATGCGCTTCGACAAGGGCTACATCTCGGGTTACTTCGTGACCGACGCCGAGCGTCAGGAAGCCGTCCTGGAGGATCCCTACATCCTGCTGGTCAGCTCCAAGATCTCGACCGTCAAGGATCTGCTGCCGCTGCTGGAGAAGGTCATCCAGGCCGGCAAGCCGCTGCTGATCATCGCCGAGGACGTCGAGGGTGAGGCGCTGTCCACCCTGGTCGTCAACAAGATCCGCGGCACCTTCAAGTCGGTGGCCGTCAAGGCTCCCGGCTTCGGTGACCGCCGCAAGGCGATGCTGCAGGATATGGCGATCCTCACCGGTGGCCAGGTCATCAGCGAAGAGGTCGGGCTGTCGCTCGAGACCGCCGACGTGTCGCTGCTGGGTCAGGCCCGCAAGGTCGTCGTCACCAAGGACGAGACCACGATCGTCGAGGGCGCTGGTGACAGCGAGGCCATCGCCGGTCGCGTCGCGCAGATCCGTTCCGAGATCGAGAACAGCGACTCCGACTACGACCGCGAGAAGCTGCAGGAGCGGCTGGCCAAGCTGGCCGGCGGCGTTGCGGTGATCAAGGCCGGTGCCGCCACCGAGGTGGAGCTCAAGGAGCGCAAGCACCGCATCGAGGACGCGGTGCGCAACGCCAAGGCTGCCGTGGAGGAGGGCATCGTCGCCGGTGGCGGTGTGTCCCTGCTGCAGGCCGCCCCGGTGCTCGAGGAGCTCAAGCTCGAGGGTGACGAGGCAACCGGCGCCAACATCGTGCGTGTCGCGCTGGAGGCTCCGCTGAAGCAGATCGCCGCCAACTCGGGCCTGGAGCCCGGCGTTGTCGCCGAGAAGGTGCGCAACCTCAAGGCCGGTGAGGGGCTCAACGCCGCCACCGGTGACTACGAGGACCTGCTCAAGGCGGGCGTGGCCGACCCGGTCAAGGTGACGCGTTCGGCGCTGCAGAACGCGGCGTCCATCGCGGCGCTGTTCCTGACCACCGAGGCCGTCGTCGCCGACAAGCCGGAGAAGGCTGCCGCACCCGCGGCCGACCCGACCGGCGGTATGGGCGGCATGGACTTCTGAGTCTGTCCAACGGAAAAGCCCGGCTCCTCACCAAAGGAGCCGGGTTTTTTCGTCGGTAGCCTCGCATCGTGATGGACATGCAACGACCCATGCCACCGCTGGCCGCCGATGAACGCAGCACGCTGGAAGCCTGGCTGGACTTCTACCGCGCCACACTTGCGGCCAAATGCGACGGCCTCGACGACGCGGCACTGCGCGAGGCCTCGGTGCCGCCGTCGGAGTTGACGCTGTTGGGTCTGGTTCAGCACATGGCCGAAGTCGAGCGCAACTGGTTCGGTCGGGTGCTCGCGGGACGGTGGAGCCCGTCGGGTCACGACGGCGGCTTCGAGGTGTCCGAGGAGTCGACACTTGCTGCGGCAGAGGCGATTTGGGCCGCTGAGATCGAATCGGCCCGCACCAACTGCGCGTCCCGTGCGTTGGATGACACCAGCCCGTTCATGGGCGCCGAGGTGAGCTTGCGGTGGATTTACCTGCACATGATCGGCGAGTACGCCCGCCACTGCGGCCAGGCCGATCTGCTTCGTGAGCGCATCGACGGCGCTACCGGCGTGTGATCACGCTTGCGATTTCAGCGGCACGCAGTCGTGCAGGCAGTCGGGGCTCGTCTTGGGCGACTCGGCCGTGGCCTTGCGGTGCAGCACCGCGCGCGTCGGTGCGATACCCAACGCGCCGTCGGTGACCCGGCCGGTGCCGTCGACGATCAACGAGTAGCCGCCGGGTTCGCGCGGCGGCCAGACCACGGTGACGTCGCGGTGCGCGGTGACGTTGCGTTGCGTGGTGTTGCCGATGGATCCGATGTCGAGCATGCCGTCGACGAGGGCCGGGTCGACGGCGACGGTGTGGGCGCGGTAGTCGTCGCCGACGGTGATCAGGTACGCGAACGTGAAATCGGCCAGCGCGTCGGCCAGCTTGTCGAGGTCAACCTTGACGCTCATACCGCCATCCTAATTACCTGTGGGCGCTGGGCTTCGGTTGCCGGCCGCGGATCAACCGGCCGGGCCGCGCCGCGGTGGGCACCCCGTTCTCGGCGATGACCTCGCCCGACACGATCGTCGCGACGTAACCGTCGGCGCGCTGATCCAGCCGGCGGCCACCGGCGGGCAGATCGTGGGCGACGACGGGCCGGTGCAGCCGCACCGCGTCGTGGTCGATGACGTTCAGATCCGCCTTGTAGCCCACCGCGATTCGGCCTCGGTCGGCAAGGCCGGCCACCCGCGCGGGCGCCGACGTCAGCTCGCGCACCGCCTCGGCCACCGACAGCCGCCCCGATGCACGGTCACGTGCCCAATGCGCCAGCATGTAGGTGGGAAAGCTTGCGTCACAGATCATTCCGTAGTGCGCGCCGCCGTCGCCGAGGCCGAGCACGACGTCGTCGCGGCGGATCAACTCGGCCACGGTGTCGAGGCTGCCGTCGCGGAAGTTGGCCAGCGTGACGAGCAGCATGGCGTGGCCGTCGTCGTCGAGCAGCCGGTCGTAGGCCTCCTCGAGCGGGGTGACGCCGCGGGCGCGGGCGCGGCTGGCGATGCTCTCCGAACGCGGCGGCTCATAGTTCGGCGGATCGGCCAGCGGGAACATCCACTCGAACGCTTGCGCGGCGAACATCAGCGGGTGGCCGTCGGATGCCGGCGTGTCGGACAGAATCCGTTCGCGCACATCGGGTTTGCGCATCTCTGCGACGCGTTCGGCCAACGGCAGCGCCGCGATCTCGCGGTAGCTCGGATACATCACAAACGGGTTGCCCGAGAGTTCCAGGCCGAGCACCAATCCGATCGGCCGCGGGAAGATCTGCGCGGTGATGTCGCCGCCCGCTGCGTTCGCCTTCTCGACCATCGTGAGCGCGTCGACGAAGAACGGGTCGCCGGCGTTGCCGATGGCCAGCGTGAACGTGACAGGAAGGCCGACGTCCTCGGCGACGTCGAACACCGTCTGCAGCACCGGTTCGTAGTCGCCGGCGACCAGGTCGGGCACGAACTGGATCAGGCCGCCGCCGGCGTCGTCGACACCGCGGGCGATGGCCTCGATCTCGGCACGGTCGGCGTCGTAACTCGGGATGGGCCGGCCGCTTTCGGTTTTGTGCAGCGTGAACCGCGACGACGCGAAGCCGAGCGCGCCGACCTGAACCGCTTCGGCGGCGAGCTTGCGCATCAGCGCCAGGTCCTCGGCCGTGGCCGGTTCGCGGTCGACGCCGCGCTGGCCCATCACGTACACGCGCAGCGGGGAGTGCGGCAACAGCGCCGCCACGTCGATGTCCCGCCGGCGCGAGTCCAGCGCGTCGAGGAACTCCGGGAACGTCTCCCAGCTCCACGGCAACCCGTCGACCATCACCACACCGGGGATGTCCTCGACGCCGGCCATCACGTCGACCAGCACGTCGTGGTCCTCGGGCCGGCAGGGCGCGAACCCGACGCCGCAGTTGCCCATCACCGCTGTTGTCACCCCGTGCGCGGAGGAGGGGGTGAGCCGGTCCGACCAGATCGCCTGACCGTCGTAGTGGGTGTGCAGGTCGACGAAGCCGGGGGTGACGAGCAGGCCCGTCGCATCGATCTCGCGCGCGCCGGCGCCATCCACCTCACCGACGGCGGCGATCACCCCGTCCGAGATGGCCACGTCGCCGACGTAGGGGTCGCCGCCGAGGCCGTCGACGATGGTTCCGCCGCGGATCACGAGTTCATATGTCATACGTCGAATCTACGATGAGCCGGTGATCGATCACTTCGGAATCAACTGTGCGGACTTCGAGCGGTCGAAGGCCTTCTACGACAAGGTGCTCGGCGTGCTCGGCTACACCCGCCAGCTGGACTACGAGGTCGCCATCGGCTACGGCCGCGATGGCAAACCGGACTTCTGGATCGCCGATATGAGCAAGGGCGATCTCACCGGACCCAACCGCGAGGTGCACTTCGCGTTCCACGCCCGTGACGCCGACGCGGTGCAGGCGTTCTACGACGCCGCGCTCGAAATCGGCGCCGAGTCGCTGCATGCGCCGCGGTTTTGGCCTGAGTATCACCGCGGCTACTACGGCGCGTTCGTCCGCGATCCCGACGGCAACAACGTCGAGGCGGTCTTCCACGACTTTTCCGCGGGAGCGGCGCCCGCGGGGGACGAAGTACCGTCGGGGCATGGCTGACTCGAATGTTTCGGCGGTCCGCGAGCTGCTGCGTGACATGTTCACCCGGCAGATCGAGCACGTCGAGGAGCTGACCGACGGGCTGACCGACGAGGTGGCGTTCTATCGCCCGACCAACGACGCCAACAGCATCTCCTGGCTGATCTGGCACAGCGCGCGACAGCAGGACCTGCAGCTCTGCGCGATCGCGGGCACCGAGCAGGTCTGGTTCCGCGACGGCTGGGTCGACCGCTTCGACCTCGACCTGCCGCGGGACGCGATGGGCTACGGCGACGGGCCGGCGGAGGTCGCCAAGGTGCGGGCATCGGCCGACCTGCTCGTCGGCTACTACCGCGCCGTGCACAAGATGACGCTGGAGTACATCGCCTCGGTGACGCCCGACGAGCTGAGCCGCGTCGTCGACGAGCACTGGGATCCGCCCGTCACCGCGGGTGTCCGTTTGGTGAGCATCGTCGACGACGCCGCCCAGCACCTGGGCGCGGCCGCCTACCTGCGTGGAATTGCGTGATCAAGTGGTGGCCGGCGGTCGGGCTGACCGCGATGGTTCTGCTCGGCTTGGCAGTGGGCAAATCCTCCACCGGTATCGACGACTGGTTTCACGGGTTCAGCCACAGCCCGACGCGTGACCTGCGCGGGTTCACCGACCCGCTGGCGCTGGTGGTGCTGGTGGCGGCCACCGTGGCCTTTGCGCTGTACCGGCGGCGGTGGCGGCTCGCCGCGATCGCCGCGGTGCTGCCGTACGGCGCGTATCTGCTGGTGCAGCTGATCAAGCCGCTGTTCGGCCGGGACAAGGGTGGCGGGCTGGCCTATCCGAGCGGTCACATCACGACGACGACCGTGGTGGTAGGGCTGTTTGTGCTGGTCACTGGCTGTGCGCTGTGGGCGCTGGTGTTCGCGACGGTCTACGTCGGGCTGGCGGTGATCGGCGTCGGGACGACGTTTCACTACTTCACCGACACGGTCGGCGGGGTGCTGCTGGGCACGTCGCTGGTCTGCCTCGCGGCGCTCGTCGCCGCACCAAACTTGACGCGTGTCAACACCCGTGCGATCTGGGTCACACGTGGTGGTTAGCATGGGGTTATGACTGCGACACCCGACGTTGAGCTGCCCGACACCGGCACGATCCACAACCCCGCGACGGGTGGGGTCGCCGGGACCGTGCGATGGACCGATCCCGCTGACGTGCCGCGGGTCGTGGCCCGGCTGCGCGACGCGCAGAAACAGTGGGAGGCGCGCGGCGCCAAGGGGCGGGCCAAGGTGCTGGCCCGGTACGCGGTGTGGATGGGTGAGCACCGCGACGAGATCGAGGCGCTGCTGATCAAGGAGACCGGCAAGTCGGCCACCGACGCGGCCCAGGAAGTGCCGCTGCTGATCATGATCGCGTCGTACTACATCAAGTCGATCGAGAAGGCGCTGGCGCCGGAGACCCGGCCGGCGTCGCTGCCGTTCCTGTCGATCAAGAAGGTCGAGGTGCACTACCGGCCGCGTCCGGTGGTCGGCATCGTCGCCCCGTGGAACTATCCGGTCGCCAACCTGTTGATGGACGGCCTGGCCGCGTTGGCGGCCGGCTGCGCGGTGCTGCTCAAACCCTCCGAGCGCACCCCGCTGACCGCCGAGCTGCTGCTGCGCGGCTGGCTGGACTCGGGGGCCCCCGAGGTGATGGCGATCGTGCAGGGCGCGCGCGGGGCGGTCGAGGCCGTCGTCGACAACTCCGACTACGTGCAGTTCACCGGTTCCAGCGCGACGGGCGCCAAGGTGATGGAGCGGGCCGCGCGCCGGCTCACACCGGTGAGCCTGGAACTGGGCGGTAAGGACCCGATGATCGTGCTGGAGGACGCCGACATCGAGCTGGCGGCCAACGCCGCCGTGTGGGGTGCGATGTTCAACGCCGGTCAGACCTGCGTGTCGGTGGAGCGGGTATATGTGCTGGAGCCGGTTTATGACCGGTTCGTCGCCGCGGTTGTGCGTGCGGTGGAGAACCTCAAGATGGGTGCGGGTGAAGGCTACGACTTCGGCTCGCTGATCGACGAGAGCCAGGTCGAGGTGACCGAGCGCCACGTCCGCGAGGCCGAGGCCGCCGGAGCCAAAGTGCTCACCGGCGGGCAGCGGCCCGAAGGTCCCGGCAGCTTCTACCCGCCGACGGTGCTCGTCGACGTCGACCACTCGATGGCGTGCATGACCGAGGAGACCTTCGGCCCGACGCTGCCGATCATGAAGGTCACCAGTGTCGCCGAAGCGATCCGGCTGGCCAACGACAGCCCGTACGGCCTGTCGGCGTCGGTGTTCTCCAAGGACATCGAGCGCGCCAAATCGGTTGCCCTGCAGCTTGATTGCGGTGCAGTCAACGTCAACGACGTGATCTCGAACCTGATGTGCACGACGGCGCCGATGGGCGGCTGGAAGGCCTCGGGTATCGGTGCGCGGTTCGGCGGCGCGGAGGGCGTGCGCAAGTTCTGCCGCCAAGAGGTGGTGGTGACGCCGCGCACCAACATCGGCGCGGGCGGCACCTACTACAACAACTCGCTCAAGGCGCTCAAGCGGATGAACAAGATGATGACGAAGCTGGCCTTGGCGCGGCCTCGCCGCGTCGCGAAATAAGCACTCTCCGTTCGACGAAGCGCCTGGGAGGGCGCTTGCCCGTCGGCGCAGAAATTCTCCTCGCGAAGATTTTGAGTAAGTTCGACACGGCAACGGAGTGAAGGAGGGCACGCGTGCGGCTGGTGGCGACCATGGTCTTGTGGCTCGTCACCACGATCCTTCTTGCCGTGGCCGTTCCGGCGATGTGGGCGCAACGCAACGCGATCAGCGAGAGCGGTTATGCCGCGCTCGCGGCCTCGGCCGCCAAAGACCCGCAGTTGCAAAGCGCGATGGCCGCCGAGCTGGCGCGACAGATCATCTCTTTCGCAGCCGACAACGGCTACACGCTCAACCGGGACCTCGTCCGCGGCGGAACCGTCGCCTACACCAGCAGCGCCGGGTTTCCCGGGCAGTTCGGCCAGGCCAACCGCATCGCGCACCGCTGGATGTTCACCGACTCCGTCCAGCGCGAGGAAGGCTCTGACCGGTGGTTGATCGACATCGCCCCGATGCTCAACGACCCGTCGATCAAACAGTTGCTCGGCGACATCGACCTCGACGTGCCGCAGACCCTGACCGTGCCGATCACCGTGCCGGAGACGACCGGGCTGCACCCCGGAAAACTGCGCCAGGTGTCGATGTGGGGCCCGTGGATCAGCGTCGGCGCGACGATCCTGACCGGTGTGTTCGCGTTGTTGACGCTGGCGGCTTCCCGATCCCGCGGCAAAACCTTTGCGGCGCTGGGGGTTTCGGCGCTGCTGGTCGGTGCTGCCGGATGGGCCGGGTTGGAGGTGGCGCGCACTCACGTCAACGACGCGCTCAACCGCACCACCGGAGACATCCGCCTGATCGCCGACGTGATGGTCGGCCACGCCGAAGACAGCCTGCATCACTGGCTGAACCTGACATTGGCCGCCGGTGCCGCGCTGGTGGTGTTCGGGGTAATGGTGTCGATGCTGGGCGGTTTGCGCCGTCGCGACGGTTAGCTCACCTTTGCATTGATACGGTCGAGCCATGCCGTTCGTCTCGGACATCGTCGGCCCCCAGCACCCGGTGCAGACGTCGCCGCCGCCGGCCGTCGGGACACTGCGCCGCACCAGCACCATCGACACCCATCCGGCCGGTGACGGGAACTCCGACGTCGACCTGCGCGCCAGCGATGTGGTGGGAAGCGGGTCGGACGCCGTCGACCTGCTCGGCCGGATCACCGTGCGCGCCCATCTGGACAACCGGGTCATCGCCGACATCTCCGCCGTCCCGCACGACGACCGGCTGAACCGGCTGGTGGGTCACCGCGTCGGACCCGGGTTCCGCTCGACGTTGGCTGAGTTGCTTCCCGAGGACGTCGAGCGGGCCACCCTTTTGCACCTGCTGCTCGACGACTGGGTCGGCGCGGCGCTGGTGTCGGGTTATGCGGTGCAGCACACCGCGATTGAGCTCGGTACCGAGCAGAAGCTACCTCCGGGCACCGTGGACCGGATGGCGGGTATCTGCGCGGGCTTCGCGCCGGACGCCTCGCTCGTGGCATATGCGCGACGCAACGACATCATTCCGACCGGGCGCGGCCCGGTGGCGCCACCCCTGGGCCCGGCGCACGCCGTGGAACCGTTGCGCGCCAACGGGATGCGCCGATACCGGCGGCTCGACCTGCACGCGGCCGACGCCGGGTTGGCCCAGTTCGACGCGCACTTCCGCGACTCCCATATGGACAGCGACGGGATCGAGACGATCGTGCACGAGTACACCGTCGCGGGTTCGGTGGACACGTCGACGCGCATCATCACGTCGGTGCGGGCGGACGTGCGGGTGCTGCCGTGGCAGGAATGTCCCGGCGCGATCGCCAGCGCGGACCGGGTACGGGGGATGACGTTGGGGGAGTTGCGCGGCCGTATCCGCGGCGAGTTCGTCGGCACCAGCACATGCACCCATCTGAACGACACGCTGCGCGCGATCGGTGATCTCGACGCGCTCTTCGAGGCGCGGGCATCACGGCTCGATGACGTGTGACGGGTCCGGGCGCTTCTCGGGCGGCGCCTGGCTGTAGTCGCCCCACGGACCGTCACGCTGCTCGACGGCGGATCGGACACCTTGTGACGCAGCGGTTTCGACGAAGCCGAGCGCATCGGGGGTGTTGCGCATCAACCCGTCGAGGATGCCGCCGAGGGTCTGGGTGGACGCCAGCCCCATGTTCTCGTAGGCCTGGTTGACGATCAGCTTCTGCGCCTGAAGCTGAGACAGCGGGATGCTGGCGAGCTTGGCCGCGATCTCGCGGACCCGGGCTTCGAGGTTCTCGAACGGCACCGACTCGTTGATGAGTTCGGTTGCGGCGGCTTCCTTTCCGGTCAGCGGTTCACCGGTCAAGGAATGCCATTTGACCTTCGACAAGCTCAACCGGTACAGCCACATACCGGTCAGGTAGGCGCCCCACATGCGCGCGTACGGCGTACCGATGACCGCGTCGTCGCTGGCGATGACGATGTCGGCGCACAGGGCGTAATCGCTGGCGCCGCCGACGCACCAGCCGTGCACCTGGGCGATGACTGGTTTGGAGGCGCGCCAGATCGCCATGAATTTCTGATGCGGGCTGGTCTCGCGGGCACTGATCATCGCGAAATCCTTACCGGGGTCCCAGCGGCCGTCGGTGTTCATCGCCTCGCCCCAGTGCTGGAAGCCGCCGCCGAAGTCGTAGCCGCCGGAGAACGCGCGGCCCGCGCCGCGCAGCACGATGACCTTGACCGCGGGATCACGTTCGGCCAGGCCGATCGCTTTCTCGATCTCGTCGGGCATCGGCGGCACGATGGTGTTGAGCTGCTCGGGCCGGTTCAGCGTGATGGTGGCGATCGGTGGTTCGCTGCGGTACAGCAGGGTTTCGAAGTGCGGTGTCGACATGCCTGCAGTCTGGCGCATTCGGCGGATCGGCGACCAGCTGATCAGCCGAGCGTCGACCACAGGAACTCATAGATCAGCGCCGACCGGAACGCGATCTGAGCGTTGTCGGCCGCGCCGGCGTGTCCGCCCTCGATGTTCTCGTAGTAGTGCACCGGCTGCCCGGCCGCCTCCAGCGCCGCCGTCATCTTGCGGGCATGTCCCGGATGCACCCGGTCGTCGCGCGTGGATGTCGTGATCAACACCGGCGGATAGCGTCGTTCAGCGGAGATGTTCTGGTATGGCGAATATTTGGAGATGAACGCCCAGTCCTCCGGGTCGTCGGGGTCACCGTATTCGGCCACCCACGATGCGCCGGCCAACAGCAGGTGGAACCGGCGCATGTCCAGCAGCGGGACGCTGCACACCAGCGCGCCGAACAACTCCGGGTACCGCGTCAGCATCACGCCCATCAGCAGCCCACCGTTGCTGCCGCCCTGCGCGCCGAGCTGTTCGACCGTGGTGATGCCCCGCGACACCAGATCCCTTGCCACAGCGCCGAAGTCCTCATACACCAGGTGCCTGTTCTCGCGCATCGCCTGGGTGTGCCACGTCGGGCCGTACTCGCCGCCGCCGCGGATGTTGGCCAGCACGTAGGTGCCGCCGCGAGCCAACCACAGCCGGCCCAGCACCCCGCCGTAGCTCGGAGTGTTGGCGACCTCGAACCCGCCATAACCGCCGAGCAGCGTCGGCCCGGGGGCTTCCACGTGGCGGTGACCCACCACGAAATACGGGATCGCGGTGCCGTCGTCGGACTCCGCGAAATACTGGGTGACCGCCAGATCGGCGGCGTCGAAAAACGACGGCGCCCGTTTGATCTCTGTCAGCTCCCCGCCCGCCGGCCCGTGCAGCAGCCGCGACGGCGTGTCGAATCCGCTTGAGTCCAGGAAGATCTCGTCGCCGAGGTCATCCGCGGTGACGATCACCGTGTTGGTGTTGGCCGGCAGCCCTGGCACCGGTTCGGCCCGCCACGTGCCGGGCGTCACGATCTCCACGCGGCTGGCCACGTCGGCCAGCGTCACCATCACCAGCGTGTCGCGGGTCCACGCGTAGTGGTTCAAGCAGGTGTGCTCGTCTGGTGCGAACACGACCGTCAGCTCGGCGTTGCCCGCGAGGAACTCGGCGTAGTCGGCCGCCAGCAGCGACCCGGCGGCATACTGCGCCGACTCGGTGGACCAGTCGGTGCGCAGCTCGATCAGCAGCCAGTTGCGGTGCGCGGACACGGTAGCGTCGGTCGGCACCTCGATCCTGATGAGCTCGTCACCGCGCAGCTCGTAGACTTCGTCGTTGAAGAAGTCGATCGCCCTGCTGATCATCGTGCGCTCGAACCCGGGCGTGCGGTCCACGGCCGCCGCGACGATCACATCATCGGGTGCCGCGCTGAACACCGTCTCGGCATCGGCGAGCGGCTCGCCCCGACGCCAGCGTTTGACCAGGCGCGGATAGCCCGACTCGGTCAGCGACCCGTCGCCGAAGTCGGTACCGACCAGGACGGTGTTCTCATCTTGCCAGGTGATCTGCGTCTTGGCCTCGGGCAGCTCGAACCCGCCGGACACGAATTCCCTTGTATTCATGTCGAATTCGCGCACCACCGCGGCGTCGGAGCCGCCACGAGACAGCTCGACGAGCGCCAGGTGGTGCTCGGGTTCGATCACGTCGGCGCCGGCCCACACCCAGTTCTCGTTATCGATACGCGCAAGCTCGTCAATGTCGATCAGCACATCCCATTCGGGTTGCTCGCTGCGGTAGCTGTCCAGCGTGGTGCGCCGCCACAACCCGCGCGGATTGGCCGCGTCGCGCCAGAAGTTGTAGAGGTACTCGCCGCGCCGGCGCACGTAGGGGATGCGGGCGTCGGTGTCGAGCACCTCCAGCGCCTCGACACGCATCTGCTCGAAACGGTCCCCTCCGAATTCGGCGAGGGTCGGTTCGTTGTGCTTGCGCACCCAGTCCAGCGCGTCGTCGCCGGTGATCTCTTCGAGCCAGAGGTACGGGTCATCGGTCTTAGAAGCCACAGAGCCATTGTGGCGGCTCGGCGTAGTGTGAGGTCGGTTACACCGTTCGAGGAGGAAGTCGCTGATGACCGTTTACGCTCGTCCCGGTTCGGCGGACGCACTGATGGCATACGAGTCGCGCTACGAGAACTTCATCGGTGGCCAGTGGGTGCCACCCGTTTCCGGGGATTACTTCGAGAACCCCACGCCGGTGACCGGTCAGCCGTTCTGCGAGGTCGCGCGGTCCACCGAGGCCGATATCGACAAGGCCCTCGACGCCGCCCACGGCGCGGCCGCGCAGTGGGGCCAGACCGCACCTGCCGAACGCGCCAACATCCTCAACAAGATCGCCGACCGCATCGAGGCCAACCTCGAGTCGATCGCGCTGGCCGAGTCGTGGGACAACGGCAAGCCGATCCGCGAAACGCTCAACGCCGACATCCCGCTCGCGGTCGACCACTTCCGCTACTTCGCGGGCGCGATCCGCGCCCAGGAGGGCTCGCTGAGCCAGATCGACGACGACACCGTCGCCTATCACTTCCACGAACCGCTCGGTGTCGTCGGCCAGATCATCCCGTGGAACTTCCCGATCCTGATGGCCACCTGGAAGCTGGCGCCCGCGCTGGCGGCGGGCAACGCCGTCGTACTCAAACCCGCCGAGCAGACACCGGCGTCGATCATGTACCTGATGTCGTTGATCGGCGACCTGTTGCCCGCCGGAGTTGTCAACGTGGTCAACGGGTTTGGCTTCGAGGCGGGCAAACCGCTGGCGTCGAGCAACCGGATCGCCAAGATCGCGTTCACCGGCGAGACCACCACCGGCCGGCTGATCATGCAGTACGCGTCGCAGAACCTGATCCCGGTCACCCTGGAGCTGGGTGGCAAGAGCCCGAACATCTTCTTTTCCGACGTGCTGGCCGCCGCCGACGACTATCAGGACAAGGCGCTGGAGGGTTTCACGATGTTCGCGCTGAACCAGGGCGAGGTGTGCACGTGCCCGTCGCGCAGCCTGGTGCAGGCCGACATCTACGACGAGTTCCTCGAGCTGGCCGCGATCCGCACCAAGGCCGTGCGCCAGGGCGATCCGCTCGACACCGAGACCATGATCGGATCGCAGGCCTCCAACGACCAGCTGGAAAAGGTGCTGTCCTACATCGACATCGGCAAGTCCGAGGGCGCCAAGGTGGTCACCGGCGGCGAGCGCGCGCAACTCGGCGGTGACCTCAACGGCGGGTACTACGTGCAGCCGACCATCTTCGAGGGCAACAACAAGATGCGGATCTTCCAGGAGGAGATCTTCGGTCCCGTCGTCGCCGTCACGTCGTTTTCCGACTACGACGACGCGATCGCGATCGCCAACGACACCCTCTACGGGCTCGGTGCGGGGGTGTGGTCGCGCAACGGCAACACCGCCTACCGCGCCGGGCGCGACATCAAGGCCGGCCGGGTGTGGACCAACTGCTACCACGCCTACCCGGCGCATGCGGCGTTCGGCGGCTACAAGCAGTCCGGCATCGGCCGCGAGAACCACAAGATGATGCTCGACCACTATCAGCAGACCAAGAACCTGCTGGTGTCCTACAGCGACAAGGCGCAGGGCTTTTTCTGATGTCGGAGCGATTTCGGCGCGCTGAGGCACCCTCACGGGCGCTGATCACCCCGGCGGCCGCCGAACTGCTCGCTCGGCTGCAGGCCAGACACGGTCCGCTGATGTTTCACCAGTCCGGCGGGTGCTGCGACGGGTCCTCGCCGATGTGCTATCCCGACGGCGAGTTCCTCGTCGGTGACCGCGACGTGCTGCTGGGGATCCTCGACGTCGGCGGCACCGAAACCCCGGTGTGGATTTCAGGCCCGCAGTTCGAGGCGTGGAAGCACACCCAGTTGGTGATCGACGTCGTGGCGGGCCGGGGCGGCGGGTTCAGCATCGAGGCGCCCGAAGGGATGCGGTTTCTGACGCGCGGACGCGCGTTCACCGACGAGGAGAACGCGTTGCTGGCCGAGCAGCCTGCGGTCACCGGCGCCGAATACGCGGCAGGGCGTGGCTCAGCGATCTGACGCACCATTGGCGTTAACCTCAAAGCGTGATACCGCTGCCGCGTCCGTGGCTGCTGACCAGCGCAATGCTGGTCGGGGCGGCGGTCGGCGTGGTCGTCGGGATCGCTGCGATGCTGCTGGTCAGCGCCACGATCCGGCCGGATATCGTGATCGCGCTCGTCGTCGGTGTGCCCAGCGTGATCGGGACGGTGACCATCCTGGCCTCGGGCCGACGCTGGGTGACCACGGTCGGCGCGTTCATCCTGGCCATCGCACCCGGATGGCTCGGGGCGCTGGCGGCGGTCCAGGTGGTGCACGGTGCGTGACACGGTCGGCGGAGAGACCCTGGCAGGCGAACCGACCGAGCCCTACACACCGATGTTCACCGGCGAGCTGCCCGCCCAACCGTCGGAGCCGTTGCCGATTCCGCCACCTCCGCTCGTTGTGCCCG
Source organism: Mycolicibacterium pulveris (assembly GCA_050205315.1). Taxonomy (GTDB): domain Bacteria; phylum Actinomycetota; class Actinomycetes; order Mycobacteriales; family Mycobacteriaceae; genus Mycobacterium; species Mycobacterium pulveris_A. The sequence continues at coordinate 120,834 of JBNMRA010000004.1, forward strand.
GCAGCTACCAGTACCTCAAACGCTGGACGTTCGTGGCGGTCCTGACATGCGTGTGGATCGCAGCGGCCGCGGCCGGTTGGGGCCTGTATTACTGGTGGTTTCACTCGCTGGACAAGACGCCATCGGTGTTCGTCGTGCTGGTCTTCGTGGTGATCTGCGCGGTCGGCGGTGTGCTGCTGGCGATGGTCCAGGACCGGCCGGTGATCTCGGCGCTGGCGATCGCGGTGATGTCGGCGCCGCTGGCCGCGACGGCCGGTGCGGCGGTATTGCACGGCCTGAACTTCTGCGAGTACGCCAGCCGCTGCTTTGCCGGCCTGATCCCGTACTGACGACGTTGTAGAGTCGCACCATCTGTTTACCTGTTCATTCGGACAGGCATTAGGAGGTGGGCGTCGTTTTGAGTTGGTCCTCGCCGCGGGGGCTGGCCGTCGTTGTCACCGCCGTCGCGCTGACCGCTGCCGGCTGTTCGACGACACCGCCGGCAGCGTCGTCCGACCGGATCGTGCTGGCCGAAGCGCAGCCGTTGGGCGACTTCAACCCGGTTCTGGGCTACGGCGGCGCGGGCGTTTCCCCGATCTACGACGCGCTGTACCGCCCCGAGGCGCCGGACGACCAGGAGGTGCCGGCGCTGGTGCCTGCCCTGGCCGCCGCGCCGCCCGAACTGCTGGAACCGCGGCGCTGGCGGGTGCCGCTGCGCACCGACGTCACCTTCTCCGACGGCAGCGCGTTCGACTCGGCCGACGTGGTGGCCACCTACACCGCGGTCAAGAACCCGGCGGTGGCATCGGAGATCTCCACACACGTCGCGCCGGTCGCAGCGATCGCCGCGGACGGCCCGCACGCCGTCACCGTCGAAGTCGAAACCGACGCCGACCCGACGCCGTACCTGCTGGTCGGCATCGCGCCGTCAGAGACCATCGAGAACCGGCCTGCCGCCGACTGGGCGCTGAACACCCGGCCCGTGGGCACCGGCCCCTACCGCCTGGAGAGCCTGCGACCCGATCAGGCCGTGCTGGTCGCCCGCGACGACTACTGGGGCCAGCAACCCCAGGTGAAGCGCCTGGTCTACACCCACAATCCCGACGACAACATCCGCGCCCAGCGCATCGTGGCCGGCGAGGTGGACGGGGTGAACCTGCCGCCGCGGCTCGTCGACTCGATCAACGCCGAGGATGTCGCAACCGTGGCGGCCCTATCCGCGGACTGGCGTGCGGTCGCCCTGCCCGCAGGCAACGCGTTCACCGCCGATCCGCAGGCGCGGCTGGCGCTCAACGTGGGCGTCGACCGGGACGCGATGATCCGCGACGTGCTGGCCGGGCACGGCCGCCCGGCGCACACCCCGGTCGCCGACGTGTACGGCGACGCGTTCAACCCCGAGGCGACGTTCACGTTCGATCAGGAGCGCGCGCAGCAGATCCTGCAGGACGCCGGCTGGTCACCGGGCGCCGACGGTATCCGCGAAAAAGACGGCGCCAAAGCGTCGTTCGAACTGCTGTACAACGCGCAGGATTCGCTGCGCCAGGATCTCGCGGTGGCGTTCGCGGCCGCGGTCAGACCACTCGGCGTCGACGTGCGACCGCGCGGCACCAGCTGGGACGACATCGACACCCGCTTCGGCGACTCCGCGGTGGTGCTCGGCGGCGGGGAGACGCCCTACAGCATCGACTCGCAGGTCTACGACACCCTGCACACCCGGGTGCCCGACTCCTCGCCGTACTCGAACCCCGGCAACTTCACCGCGCCCGGGCTCGACGAGCTGCTCGAGCAGGCTCGCGAATCCGCCTCGGGCCCAGGCAAAGACGCGCTCTACCGCGATGTCCAAGCCAGGTATGTGGCAGAGCCGTCCTACGTTTTCCTGACCTTCCTCGACCACACCTACGCATATCGCGAGCTCGGCTGGAACCAGAGCAAGCCGATCCTGGAACCGCATTCGCACGGCGTGGCATGGGGGCCGTGGTGGCACATAGCGGCGTGGACACGTGACGGCAACAGCTGAACGCGTCGTCGTCGAGGGGCCGGCGGCGGCGCCCCGCGTCGAACGCCGCCGCCTGCGCAGCGCCGCGCGGCTGCTGGCGGTGCGCAGCGCGATCGCGGTACCGGTGACCGCGGCCGTATCGGTGGCGATGTTTTGGGTCGCCTCGTTGTCGCCGTTCGACCCGCTGGCGGCATACCTGGGGAACAACTATCAATTCGCCACCCAGTCACAGCGTGAGGCGTTCCGCCAGGCCTACCAGACCGACCGGCCGTGGTGGCAGGCATGGTGGGACTGGGTGACCGGTTTGGCGCACGGCGATCTCGGCTGGTCGTCGACCCAATCTCAGCCCGTCACAACGGTGTTGGCCGAGCGGGTGCCGTTCACGTTGGGTTTGTCCGGTGCCGCGCTGGTGGCCGCGGCCGTGATCGCGATCGTGCTGGGCTGCATCGCCGGCATGCGCCGCGGTGGCCTGATCGACAAGGCGTGCAACGTGTTCGCGGTGACGATGGCCGCGGTGCCGCCGTTCGTCGTATCCCTGGTGCTGGTGGCCGTCGCCGCCGTTGGCCTGCGCTGGTTTCCGACGTCGGGCGCCAGCGCGCCCGGCGCCGGCTACACCGTGTCCGGCGTGCTCAACCATGCTGTGCTGCCGCTGATCGCGCTGACGGTGTCCCAGATCCCGTGGCTGCTGCTGACCATGCGCACGGCCGTGGTCGACGCGTGCGGCTCCGACGCGGTGCGCGGCGCCCGTAGCCGCGGCGTCGACGGCTGGGCACTGCTGCGCGGCCACATCGCGCCGGTGTCGGTGCTGCCGACGCTGGCGCTGCTGGGCACCCGGCTGCCCGAACTGATCGCCGGTGCCGCGGTCGTCGAAACCGTGTTCGGCTGGCCGGGGATGGCGGCGGTGTTGGTGGACTCGGCTGCGGCGCTGGACTTTCCGCTGCTCGCAACGTTGACGGTGGGCGCGGCATTCGCCGTGCTGCTCGGTTCCGCGCTGTCGGATGCGGCCGCCGTGGCCGTCGACCCGAGAATCGAGATGACCGCATGACCACCGTGACCAGACCGCGACGACGGCTGCAGTGGCCGTGGCTGGTGCTCGCCGTCATCGCGGCGGCGGCCGTCGTCATCCCCGTCGTGGCGGGCGACCAGGTCGCCGACTTCTCCGCCGCGCTGCGCCCACCGGGTCAGGCCCACCTGCTCGGCACGGACCACTCCGGATACGACCTGCTGGTCAGATGCGCACAGGCACTGCAGATCTCGTTGGTGGTCGCCGCGGTGTGCGCGGTCGCCGCAACCGTGCTCGGCGTGGTGATCGGCGTGGGTTCGGCGCTGGTCGGCGGCTGGCTGGACGCGGTGGTGATGCGAATTGTCGACGGGTTCAACGCATTACCGCATCTGGTGCTCGGCATCGTGATCGCGGCGATGTGGCGCGGCGCGCCGTTGGCGATCATCGCGTCGATCGCGCTGACGCACTGGCCCGCGGTGGCCCGCGTGGTGCGCGCCGAACTGCTGTCGATCTCCGACTCCGGGTGGATCCAGTCCTCCCGGTTGGCCGGGGCGTCACGATGGTTCGTGGCGCGCCGTCACCTGCTTCCCGCGGTCAGCGGACAGGCGCTGGTCGCGATGGTGATGCTGCTGCCCCACGCGGTCTGGCACGAATCGACGCTGTCGTTTTTGGGCGTCGGGTTCTCCCCGGATCAGGCCAGCCTCGGCACCCTGCTGGGTCAGGCGCGCGGCGACGTGTTGATCGGCGCCTGGTGGACGCTGGCGGTTCCCGCGGTGGCGCTGGTCGCGACGGCGCTGGCGTTCTCGTCGGCCGGTGCGCTGATGCAACACCGGACCCAGCCGCCGGGAGGGCAGGTCTGGTGAACCCGCACCCCGTCGCACAACTGCGTGGCCTGACCGTCGACATCGCCACCCGCCACGGCAACACCGCATCGGAGGTCCGCGTCCTGGACGCGGTGCACCTCAGCGTGCACCCGGGGCGGGTCACCGCGCTGATCGGCGAATCCGGATGCGGAAAGTCGTTGGCGGCGTTGGCCTTGTGCGGTCTGCTTCCGCCGGGGTCACAGACGCGCGGAGAGATCGTGATCGACGGTGTCGACCTCGCCGGGGCGGACGAGCGGAGCTGGCGCCAACTGCGCGGCGCGCACATCGGTTTCGTTCCGCAGTCCGCGGCGACGTCGTTCACCGCGGTGCGCACGATCGGGTCGCAACTCAGCGAGGTCTGCCGGCGCCTCGACGCCGACCGTGGCGTCGACGAGCTGCTGGCCGCGGTGCATCTGCCCGCCGGGACGGCCGACCGCTACCCGCACGAACTGTCGGGCGGGATGGCGCAGCGCGCCGCGATCGCCGCGGCCATCGCCGCGCGCCCCAAAGCCCTGCTCGCCGACGAACCCACCTCGGCGCTGGACCCCGACAACGCGGACCTGGTGTGGCAGCTGCTCGGGGAGGCGGCCGCGGCCGGCGCGGGCGTGCTCGTCATCACCCACGAGCTACCCGGGCTGCTGCGCTCAGGGCTGTGCGACGACATCGCGCTGATGCGCGACGGCACCGTGGTGCAGCAGGACACCGCGGCGACGGTGACCGCCAGCGAAGACCCCTACGTGCAGCGGTTCTTCGCGGCGGCGGTCCCGTGACCACGCACGTGCTGGCGGCACGGCACATCACCGTGTCGTTCGACGACCACAAGGTGCTCGACGACGTCGACCTGATCGTGCGCACCAATGAGGTGATCGGCGTGACGGGTCCGTCGGGCAGCGGGAAGACGACGCTGCTGCGGGTGCTTGCCGGCCTGTTGTCACCGGATGTGGGTGGCGTCACCTACGACGGCGCCCCGGCCGCGGCGCCGGGGTCGATCGCGCTGGTGGCCCAGCATCCGCGCCTGGTGTGCAATCCGCGCTGGACGCTCGGCCAGCTCATCGCGGAGCCGGCGGTCATCCGCCGCGAGCCGGTGGCGATCGAGGCGGTGGCGCGCCGGGTCGGGCTGACCGCCGCGCTGCTGGACCGCTATCCCGGTCAGGTCAGCGATGGCCAGCTGCAACGCGCCTGCATCGCGCGGGTGCTGGTGCAGCGGCCGGCGTTCGTGCTGTGCGACGAGCCGACCGCGATGCTCGACCCGATCGCTTCTGCCGACGTGGTCCAGATGCTGCGCGAGATCGGCACATACGCCGGCATCGCGCTGGTGAGCCACGACGAGGAACTGGTAGATGCGTTGAGCCACAGCGTGTTCGCACTCTAGTGGCTGGCGGGCTCCCACGTCCGCATCGCCGCGTCGAGTCCCTGGTCGTCCAACGCGTCGACCGGTAACACCGATTGGCTGCCGCCGCAACGCATCCCGTCGAGCAGAATCGCAGTGAACCGGCGCCACAGGCTGCTGTCGACGTGTCCCGCGAACTGGCTGACCGTGCCACCGATCAAGCTGATGATCGGCATATCCGTGGCCGAGATTTCGGGGCGCAGGTGCCCGTCGTGCTGTGCTCGCGCAACCAATTCGGCGACCACCGGTCCGAGCCGGTCCTGAGCGGCGATCACGCGATCTCCGCCGTATGCCTTGCTGAACGCGATTTCGCGGAGGCCACGATCGGTCGCGGTGAGCTCACACATCTGCTCGACGAACCACGCGAAGCCCTCCCAGGAGTCGTCGTAGGTCAGCCCGGTCTGCGCCAGCGCCGTGAGCTGATCCAGCGCGTCGACGAAGATCGCCTCGAGGAGTTCGTCCTTGGTGGGAAACCGCCGGTACACCGTTCCGACACCCACGCGTGCGTGCCGCGCGACGTCATTCAGGTTGGGCTCCAAGCCTTCTGACGCGAACAGATCGCGGGCCGCCTCGAGAACCCGCGCCCGGTTGCGCTCGGCATCCTTGCGCAGCCGACGCTCCTTGGGTTCACGCGCGGTCACCGAACCGAGTGTAATCCAGCGCACACATAAGCGGATTGACCTAATCCGCTTAATTCGTTAGCTTAGCTCAGCGACTGTCCCCGGCCGCGGGGGTGTGACGACGCCGGAAGGACGCCAACGACGATGAAGACGATCAGGCGTGTCTGGCTGCCTACCATGATCGTTCTCGCCGTCGCAGTGGGTGTTCTGGTGGTGTCGCAGCTTCGGACGGTGTTCGGTTCCGAGCCTGTCCTGGTGACGCCGATCGGCGCGGATACCGCCGAGAAGTTCATCCCCAAGGTCGTGACCTACGAGGTTCTCGGCACGGGCAGCGCCGTCGTCAACTACCTGGATCTCGACGGCAAGCCGGTGCGCGCGGGGACCGTAAGCCTGCCCTGGACACTGACATTGGAGACCACGGCACCCTCGGTCGCGCCGAACATCATCGCTCAGACCGACGGCTCGTCCATCACGTGCCGGATCACCGTCGACGACGAGATCAAAGACGAGAACACCGCCACCGGTATGAACGCGCAGACCTTCTGCCTGGTGAAGTCGGCATGAGCGCTCCGGTCAAGACGCACCGGCCGTGGTTGCCGCGGTTGATCCGGCTCTTCGCGCTGCCGATCATCCTGGCCTGGGTCGTCATCGTGGGCCTGCTCAACACGACCGTGCCGCAGCTCGAGGTGGTCGGAAAGCAGCGCGCGGTGTCGATGAGCCCGCAGGATGCGCCCTCGATGATCGCGATGAAGCGCATCGGCACGACGTTCGAGGAGTACGACACCAGCAGCTCGGTGATGGTCGTGCTCGAGGGCCGAGACAAGCTCGGCGTGCCGGCGCTCGAGTTCTACAACCAGATGGTGGCCGACCTGCGCGCCGACACCGAACACGTGCAGTACGTGCAGGATCTCTGGTCCGACTCGTTCACCGCCGCGGGAGCGCAGAGCGTCGACGGCAAGGCCTCCTACACCCAGGTCTACATCGCGGGCGATCAGGGTGAGGCCCTGGCCAACAAGTCGGTGGAAGCCGTCCGCGACATCGTCGACAGGCATCCCACACCGCCGGGTGTCGAGGTGTACGTGACCGGTGCGGCGGCGACGACGACCGATCAGAATGCGGTGGGCGACAAGAGCATGCGCACCATCGAGCTGCTCACCTTCGGGGTCATCATCGTCATGCTGTTGGTGATCTACCGCTCCGTCGTCACGACGCTGGTGCTGCTCAGCATGCTGGCGATGGGTCTGCTGGGCAACCGCGGGCTGATCGCGTTTCTGGGCTACCACGACGTCTTTGGCCTCACCACCTTCGCCACCAACCTGGTGGTCACGCTGACCATCGCCACCGCGGTCGACTACGGCATCTTCCTGATGGGCCGGTATCAGGAGGCGCGCCGGTCCGGTGAGGACCGGGAATCGGCGTACTACACCATGTTTCATGGGACCGCGCATGTGGTTGCGGCGTCCGGGTTGACGATCGCGGGCGCCACCTTCTGCCTGAAGTTCACCCGGCTGCCCTACTTCGAGAGCATGGGCTACCCGATGGCCGTGGCGATGGTGTTCGGCATCACGGTGGCCCTGACGTTCGGTCCGGCGATGATCTCGGTGGTCAGCCGTTTCGGTAACTTGCTGGAACCCAAGGGCAAGTCGACCACTCGGGCGTGGCGGCGGGTCGGCACCTCGACCGTCCGCTGGCCCGGTGCGTTCCTAGTGCTCGCGTTGGCGGCCTGCATGGTGGGCCTGCTTGCGCTGCCCGGCTATCACACCACCTACAACGACCGCCTCTACCTGCCCGACGACATCCCGGCCAACATCGGTTACGCGGCCGCGACCCGGCACTTCTCCGAGGCCAGGATGAACCCGGATGTGCTGATGGTCGAGACCGACCGCGATCTGCGAAACCCAGCCGGGTTCTTGATGATCGACAAGATCGCCAAGGCGCTGGCAGGAGTCGAGGGAGTCGCCCAGGTGCAGGCCATCACCCGGCCCGACGGCAAGCCGATCGAACACACGACGATCCCGTACATGATCGGCCAGCAGGGCGTCGGCCAGCTCATGGCCAACGACTACCAGCAGGGCGTCATCGACAACATCTTGGCCCAGGCCGACGAGATGGCCCACACCATCGAGTCGATGGAGAAGATGAACGCGATCACCCAGGAGCTGTCGGTGGTGTCGCGCAGCATGGCCGACAAGATGGGCGACACCTCGCTGACCCTGCAGGATGTGCGCGATCACATGGCCGACTTCGACGACTTCTTCCGGCCCCTGCGCAACTACTTCTATTGGGAGCCACACTGTTTCAACATCCCGGTGTGCTGGTCGCTGCGTTCGATCTTCGACAGCCTCGACGGCATCGCGACCATGTCCGACGACTTCCAGGACATGGTTCCCGACATCAACCGGATGGCCGATCTGACGCTGGAGATGACCGCGATCATGCCCGGCATGATCCAGTCGATGAAGAACCAGCGCCAGATGATGTTGAACCAGTATCAGGTGCAGCGGGCGCAGCAGGACCAGACGATCGAGCAGCAGGCGGACAGCTCCGCGATGGGGGAGGCGTTCGACGAAGCGCTCAACGACGACTCGTTCTACGTGCCGCCCGAAGCGTTCGACAACGCGGACTTCAAGCGCGGCATGGAGTTGATGATGTCGCCCGACGGTCATGCGGTGCGGTTCACGATCATCCACCAGGGCGACCCGTTGACCGAGGCGGGCATCTCCCGCGTCGAGCCGCTCAAGAAGGCGGCGGCGGCCGCGATCAAGGGGACACCGCTGGAGGGCTCCTACGTCTACGTCGGCGGTGCCGCGGCGATGTTCGACGACATGCAGGAAGGCGCCGACTACGACCTGCTGATCGCGGTGACGGCCGCGCTGTTGTTGATCCTCGTCATCATGATGATCATCACCCGGGCCCTGGTCGCGGCCCTGGTCATCGTCGGCACCGTGGCGCTGAGCCTGGGCAGCGCGTTCGGGATGTCGGTGGTGCTGTGGCAACACGTCATCGGAATTCCGTTGCACTGGATGGTGCTACCGATGGCAATCATCGTCCTGGTGGCGGTCGGCGCCGACTACAACCTGCTGCTGGTGTCGCGGATGAAAGAGGAGATCCACGCCGGGCTGCGCACCGGCACCATCCGCGCCATGGCCGGTAGCGGCCCCGTGGTCACGGCCGCCGGGCTGGTGTTCGCGTTCACCATGGCGACAATGGCGGTCAGCGATCTGATCGTCATCGGCCAGGTCGGAACCACGATCGCGTTGGGCCTGATCTTCGACACCTTCGTGATCCGCGGGTTGATGACACCGTCGGTGGCCACCCTGCTCGGCCGCTGGTTCTGGTGGCCGTTGGCGGTGCGCCCGCGGCCGCGCCCGGCGCCGTGGCCCAAGCCGATCCAGCGCGATCCCGCAGGACCTGGCGGGCCGTTCGCCGATGCCCATTAGTGTGGGGGCGTGACCCACTATGACGTCGTCGTTCTCGGAGCCGGCCCCGGCGGATACGTCGCGGCCATTCGCGCCGCCCAACTCGGGCTGAACACCGCAGTCGTCGAACCCAAATACTGGGGCGGGGTATGCCTCAACGTCGGCTGCATCCCGTCGAAGTCGCTGCTGCGCAATGCGGAGCTGGCCCACATCATCACCAAGGACGCCAAGCTGTTCGGCATCAGCGGTGAGCCCACCATGGATTACGGGGTGGCCTTCGACCGCAGCCGCAAGGTCGCCGACGGCCGCGTCACCGGGATCCACTTCCTGATGAAGAAGAACAAGATCACCGAGATCCACGGCTATGGGAAGTTCAAGGACGCCAACACCCTCGAGGTCGACCTGAACGAAGGTGGATCCGAGACGGTCACCTTCGACAACGCGATCATCGCCACCGGCAGCAGCACCCGGCTGGTCCCGGGCACGTCGCTGTCGGACAACGTCGTCACCTACGAAGAGCTGATCATGACGCGCGAGCTGCCGTCCTCGATCGTGATCGCGGGCGCCGGCGCGATCGGTATGGAGTTCGGCTACATCCTGCGCAACTTCGGGGTGGACGTGACGATCGTGGAGTTCCTGCCGCGCGCGCTGCCCAACGAGGACGCCGAGGTGTCCAAGGAGATCGAGAAGCAGTTCAAGAAGCTCGGCGTGAAGATCTTCACCGGCACCAAGGTGGAGTCCATCAGCGATGACGGCTCGACGGTGACGGTGCAGGTCAGCAAGGACGGTAAGGCCGACGAGCTCAAGGCCGACAAAGTGCTGCAGGCCATCGGCTTTGCGCCCAACGTCGAGGGTTACGGGCTCGACGCCGCGGGGGTCAACGTGACCGAGCGCAAGGCGATCGGCATCGACGACTACATGCGCACCAACGTGCCGCACATCTACGCGATCGGTGACGTCACCGGGCTGCTTCAGCTGGCCCACGTCGCCGAGGCGCAGGGCGTGGTGGCAGCCGAAACCATTGCGGGCGCAGAGACTTTGGCGCTCGGCGACTACCGCATGATGCCGCGGGCGACGTTCTGCCAGCCGCAGGTCGCCAGCTTCGGACTGACCGAGGAGCAGGCCCGCGACGAGGGCTATGACGTCAAGGTCGCCAAGTTCCCGCTCACCGCCAACGCCAAAGCGCACGGCCTCGGCGACCCCAGCGGCTTCGTCAAGATCATCGCCGATGCGAAGTACGGTGAACTGCTCGGCGGCCATCTGGTCGGACACGACGTCTCCGAGCTGCTGCCCGAGCTGACCCTGGCCCAGAAGTGGGACCTGACCGTCAACGAGCTGGCCCGCAACGTCCACACGCACCCGACGCTGTCCGAGGCGCTGCAGGAGTGCTTCCACGGTCTCGCCGGCCACATGATCAACTTTTGAGAGCGATCTGGGTCGCCGGTATCGGCGGACTGGTGGTCGGCCACATCTTGTGGCTGGCCGGGATCTCGCTTGCCACCGCCTCCAGCACGGTCAGCACCTGGGTGCTGGTGGTGGCCGCCGCGTCGTTCGTGTTGGGCGCTGTCTGCGGTGTGACGGGCTGGCAGGCCTATCAACGCAAGGCCGAGGTGCGGGCCGCGTTCTTGTGCGCCCTGCCGCTATCGCCGGTGCTGCTGTCGCTGGTGGTGCTCGGCGTCACCTACCTCTAGCGCGCCGATCCCTAGTCGGGGAAGTCCAGCGGGACGTTGAGCGTGGTGATGACGGCGGCCAGCCCGTCGTACTGGGCGGCGAGCATACAGAACTCGATCAGCTGCGGTTTGGTGAGGTGGCGCGCCAACGTCGACCACGTCTGCGCCGACACGCCGCGGGTGACGACGAACTCGTCGGTGGCGGTGATCAGCGCGCGCTGACGGTCGGTCAGCCCGTCGGCATCGGGCCCTTCGAAAATCTTGGCCTGCAACTCCGGGCCGAGGCCACGGGTGCGGGCCAGCCGGCGGTGCTGCTGCAGCTCGTACTCGCAGTTGCGCAGATGCCCGACGCGCAGGATGACGGTTTCGGCGTCTTTCACCGGCAGCTTGGAAAACAGCCCGAGCAGCATCCCGCTGTAGGGCAGCCAGGCCAGAAACAGAAGCCGGTGCTGGCCAAGGACATTGAACAAGCTGAATCTCGGTGCCCGGATCGCACGTGCGCCGATCTTGGCAATGGCCCAGTTGAGCGGGCCGAGTTCCTTGAAGCCGCCGGGCGCGATGCGCGCGGGCTCGATTGCACTCACCGAATCGAGTCTAGGGCTGCTTCACCAGATAGGGCGACACGGTGCTGCGGTGCTCGTCGAGGTCCAGCGCGCGGCCCAACGCGGGAAAGGCGCGCTGCGGACAGTTGTCGCGCTCGCAGACCCGGCAGCCGGCGCCGATCGGCGTCGCGTTGTCCCCGGACAGATCCAGCCCCTCGGAGTAGACCAGCCGGTGTGCATGCCGCAACTCGCAGCCGAGCCCGATCGCGAACGTCTTACCCGGCTGCCCGTAGCGTCGCGCGCGGCGCTCGACGGTCCTTGCCACCCACAGGTAGTTGCGGCCGTCGGGCATCTGCGCGAGCTGCACGATGATCTTGCCCGGATAGGCGAACGTCTCGTAGACGTTCCACAGCGGGCAGGTCCCTCCGCTGGACGAGAAGTGGAATCCGGTGGCGGACTGACGCTTCGACATGTTCCCGGCGCGGTCCACCCGCACAAACGACAACGGCACGCCGCGCATCGACGGCCGCTGCAGCGTCGAGAGCCGATGCGCGATCGTCTCATACGAGACCGAGTAGTACGCCGACAGCCGTTCCACGTCATAGCGGAACAGCTCGGCGACCTCGTGAAACTGCCGGTACGGCAACACCGTTGCGGCCGCGAAGTAGTTGGCCAGACCCAGCCGGGCCAGGATCGTGGACTCCTCGCTGGTGAACTTGCCGTCGTCGACCAGCTTGTCGATCAGGTCACCGAACTCCAGATAGGCCAGTTCGGTGGCCATCTTGAACACCGTCTGACCCGACGACAGATGGTTGCTGATCTGCATCGCCCGGCTGTCCGGATCGAATCGGTGCAGCACGGTGTCGCCGAGATCGCTTCGCCGCACGATGTGCACACCGTGCACCATCGTGAGCCGGTCGGACAGCTGCCGGCCCAGCTCCGCGCGGTGCATACCCATCCGCACAGTGAAATCCTCTGCGGCGGTGTCTAACTCGTGTATGTAGTTCTGTCGCTCGTAGAAGTAGTCGCGCACTTCCTCGTGCGGCATGGTGATCGACCCCCGACCGCTGCCGTCGGAGTACCTGTCCTCGGTCGCGGCCGCGAGCTGGGTGGTGGTCAACCGGTAGCGGCGGTGCAGGTTCACCATCGCGCGGGCCAGGGCCGGATGCGCGTTGACCATGTCGGCGACCTCGGTGAGGTCGACATCGACGTCGACGTCGCGGTCGACGGTGACCTCGCGCAGTTCGGCGACCAACCGGGTGTCGTCCTCGGAGGCGAAGAACGTCGCGTCCACGCCGAACACCTCGGTGATGCGCCGCAGCACCGCCACGGTCAGTGGCCGCACGTCGTGCTCGATCTGGTTCAGGTAGCTCGGCGAGATCTCGAGCATCTGGGCGAGCGCGGCCTGGCTGAACCCGCGTTCGCTGCGAAGTTGACGGACCCGCGCACCGACGTATGTCTTCGCCACGTCATCCACCTTAACGCCGTTGCGAAGCCTGCCTTCGCATTGTTGGCAGCCTGGTCGCTGTGGGAGGATTTAGCGGGTCGGAAATCAGGAGTAATCGAGCATGGCGGCTGACGAACAGAAGACCGGTCTGGCGAAGGTGATGATGCCGGTGCCCGACCCGCACCCCGACGTCTTCGACCGGCAGTGGCCGCTGCGGGTCGCCGACATCGACCGCAACGGCCGGCTGCGGTTCGACGCCGCCACCCGCCATATCCAGGACATCGGCTCCGATCAGCTGCGCGAATTGGGCTACGAAGCCACCCATCCGCTCTGGATCGTCCGGCGCACGATGATCGACCTGATCGAGCCGATCGAGTTCCAGGACATGCTGCGGCTGCGCCGCTGGTGTTCGGGCACGTCGAACCGGTGGTGCGAGATGCGGGTCCGCATAGATGGCCGCAAGGGCGGGCGGATGGAATCCGAGGCGTTCTGGATCAACATCAACCGGGAGACCCAGGGTCCGGCGCGCATCTCCGATGACTTCATCGAGGGCCTGCGGCGCACCACCAACGTCGACCGGCTGCGTTGGAAGCCCTATCTGAAGCCGGGCAGCCGCGAGGACGCCGCGCAGATCCGCGAGTACCCGGTGCGCGTGGCCGATATCGACATCTTCGACCACATGAACAACTCGGTGTACTGGTCGGTGATCGAGGACTATCTGTTCTCCGCCCCGGAACTGCAGGACAAGCCGATCCGGGTGACGATCGAACACGACGCCGCGGTCGCGCTGGGCGACAAGTTGGAGATCATTTCGCACGTGCATCCGCCCGGATCGACCGAGCAATTCGGTCCCGGGCTGACCGATCGCACTGTTACAACGCTCACATACGCGGTCGGCGATGAGACCAAAGCCGTCGCCGCGATCTTCGAGCTCTGACCCGCGCCGTTTAACAGTACGCCCGTACTGACCTGCGAAAATCGGTTACCGACGGGTAACTACTGAACCGGTCAAGCCCGTGCAGGCTTCGCAAGATTTGCAAATTTCTGCGTGCCGTTAACGGAACTTGACAATGGAAACGACTGGACCTGCGGTTATGACCTAGGGCATGCTCGAATCATTGCGACCGTTTGGTCGCGCGATAGTTAACAACTCTCACAACATATGGAGGGGACCATGTCAACGGTCGGTAAGCCGAGGACTCCGGAAGAGATCCAGAAGGACTGGGACACCAACCCGCGGTGGAAGAACGTCACCCGCGAGTACTCCGCCGCCGACGTCGTAGCGCTGCAGGGCTCCGTCGTGGAGGAGCACACCCTGGCCCGCCGCGGCGCGGAGGTGCTGTGGAACCAGCTGCACGATATGGAGTTCGTCAACGCGCTCGGCGCCCTCACCGGCAACATGGCCGTGCAGCAGGTGCGCGCGGGCCTGAAGGCCATCTACCTGTCGGGCTGGCAGGTGGCCGGCGACGCGAACCTGTCGGGCCACACCTACCCCGACCAGAGCCTGTACCCGGCCAACTCGGTGCCGCAGGTGGTGCGTCGCATCAACAACGCGCTGCTGCGCGCCGACGAGATCGCCAAGGTCGAGGGCGATACGTCCGTCGAGAACTGGCTGGCTCCGATCGTCGCCGACGGTGAAGCCGGCTTCGGTGGTGCGCTCAACGTCTACGAGCTGCAGAAGGCGATGATCGCCGCCGGTGTCGCCGGTTCGCACTGGGAGGACCAGCTGGCGTCGGAGAAGAAGTGCGGCCACCTGGGTGGCAAGGTGCTGATCCCGACCCAGCAGCACATCCGCACCCTGACGTCGGCCCGGCTCGCGGCCGACGTCGCCGACGTGCCCACCGTGGTCATCGCCCGCACCGACGCCGAGGCCGCCACGCTGATCACCTCCGACGTCGACGAGCGCGACCGCCCGTTCATCACCGGTGAACGCACCGCGGAGGGCTTCTACCGGATCAAGAACGGTCTGGAGCCCTGCATCGCGCGCGCCAAGGCCTACGCGCCGTACGCCGATTTGATCTGGATGGAGACCGGCACGCCGGATCTGGACCTGGCCCGCAAGTTCGCCGAGGGCGTCAAGGCCGAGTTCCCCGACCAGATGCTGGCCTACAACTGCTCGCCGTCGTTCAACTGGCGCAAGCACCTCGACGACGCGACGATTGCCCGGTTCCAAAAGGAGCTCGGCGCAATGGGATTCAAGTTCCAGTTCATCACGCTGGCCGGCTTCCACGCGTTGAACTACTCGATGTTCGATCTGGCCTACGGCTACGCCCGCAACCAGATGAGCGCCTACGTCGAGCTGCAGGAGCGCGAGTTCGCCGCCGAGGAGCGCGGTTACACCGCGACCAAGCACCAGCGCGAGGTCGGCGCCGGCTACTTCGACCGGATCGCCACCACGGTTGACCCGAACAGCTCGACCACCGCGCTGAAGGGCTCCACCGAAGAGGGCCAGTTCCACTGATCTAGTACCGCCGAGCGCACGGTTGTTGCACGCAAACGTCGAGTAGACGCGTCAACAACCGTGCGCTGGGCGTCTATAGGGGGCAGCCGCGGCGGGCCAGCGCATCGCGCACCCGCCGCAGCACTTCCGCACGCTGGTAGCGCAATTGGCGTGCGCTGACGCGGACGATGAGCCATCCCCTCGCTGCAAGGAATTCCAGGCGCTCGATGTCATTGGCGTAGTCGTCCGGGTTGGTCCAGTGGTGCTCACCGTCGTACTCGACACCGACGAGGTACTCGGGCCATCCCATGTCGATTCGACGTACGACACGTCCCCACTCGTTTCTGACGGGGATCTGTGTCACCGGTCGTGGTAGCCCGTCGCGCACCAGCAGCAGCCGTACCCGCGTTTCCTGGGGCGATTCGGCCCCACCGTCCGCGAGGGCGAGCGTCTGGCGGAACTGACGGATGCCGCGAGCGCCGGGATAGCGCTGGCCGATCAAGGCAACCTCGGCCTTGGGCAGTTTGGTGGCGTGCAGAAGGCTGTCGACGCGGATCAATCCGCTCTCCAATTTCAGTCGGCGCCCGAGGTCATAGGCAGTGCGGGCGGGCGTGGTGCAGCTGATGCCTTCGATCTCGCACAGTTCGTCGTCGCGGAACTCGCCGCTGAGAACGAAGATGCCGCGGGCCGCAGGGCGACGCGTTCGAGCCAATTCGACTGGCGCATCTGGCGGTACATACTTATCGCCGAGCAGCGCCGCCGCCGAGTGGCCGGCCAGCGTCGCCTTGCGCCCGGACCACAGCCACGCGGCGATCCCTCGATCCAGTGCGGTGAGCTCGACACCGTTGGGGCAGTACACATTGCGGTGGACCATACGGTAACTGCGCATTAGGTCACGTCGAGTGAGGTCTTTGCTCGCGAGAGCTTCGGTCGCGACGACTAGACGGGTCTGCACTCACCTATCGTCAGGTGCGCAGCATGGGGTGACCCGCAGCAGTCGCCTCAACTGTGGATAACTTCTTCGCCGAGCGCACGGTTGTTGTACGCAAACGTCGAGTAGACGCGTCAACAACCGTGCGCTCGGCGACAAGTCAGGAGTCGAAGAGCCGGCGCTTCTCCGCCTCGATATCGAAATCAGCTGGCGGCCAGGACAAGTCGAGCTTCTCCAGCGCCTCGATCAACAGCTCGGTGACGGCGAGCCTGCTGTACCAGCGGCGGTCGCACGGCAGCACATGCCACGGCGCATGGTCCGTCGACGTGCGATCCAGCATCGCCTGGTAGGCCTGCTGGTAGGCCGGCCACATCAGGCGCTCGTCGATATCGCCGGGGTTGTACTTCCAGTGCTTCGTCGGATCGTCGAGCCGTTCGAGCAGCTGCTTCTTCTGCTCATCGAGCGAGATGAACATCGCGACTTTGATCAGACTCGTTCCGGCATCGACGAGTTCACGCTCGAACGCGTTGATCTCGTCATAGCGGGCGCCCCACACCTGCGGCGGCACCAGGTTGTGTACGCGCACGATCAGCACGTCCTCGTAATGGGACCGGTCGAACACCCCGATGTGCCCCGGCGGCGGCAACGCCCGCCGAATCCGCCACAGGAAGTGGTGGGCGAGCTCCTCATCGGTCGGTTTGCCGAACGCGGTGTAGCGCACACCCATCGGGTTGACCGCGCCGACAACGTGTTTGACGATGCCGCCCTTGCCCGCCGCGTCCATACCCTGCAACACCAACAGCACCGAGCGCCGATCATCGGCGGCCTTCCAGTTGGCGTAGAGCAGCTCTTGAAGTTCGGCCAGCCGCTCGTTGAGCGACGCCTGTGCCGGCGCCGCGTCCGCCTTGGACCCGGAGAAGCCGGGAGTGGCGTCGGTGTCGAGGTCGGCGACCGAGACGCCGGGACGGAACCGCAGCAGCGCCGGGATATCGCTCATTTGTCGAGCGGCTGCGACGGCAGCATGGGCAGCACGGGTGACGGGTGCGGCTGCTCCCGGAACCGCTGCAACGACCCACCGACCTCGACGATGCCGCACAACGCATTCCACGACAGCATCGTCAGGTAGTCGATCAACTCGTCGGCGCTCATCCGCCGGTCGGTCATCCACGAGTGCGTGGCCAGTTGCACCCCGCCGACGGTGTGATACGCCCACGGCTCGACACCGCCGACGTCCATGCCGACCGCCAGCATCCGCCGACGCAACATCACCGCCAGCATCCGGGCGATGATCTGCTCGGACGCGGCCACCGCCTTGCTCTTGCTCGCGGAGTTGTTGGCCATCACGAACTGGTAGGGCTCGGGCTCGGCGGCCACCGTTTCGACGTAGACGCGGATGATCTCGCGGGTCAGCTCGTATCCGTCGAGGTCCGACGAGAGCGCCGCGGCCATGTTTGGGATCAGCGTGGTCTGCGCGAACCTCATCATCACCGCGGTGGTCAGATCGTTCTTGTCGACGAAATAGCGGTACAGCACCGTCTTGGAGACACCGATCTCGGCCGCGATCTCGTCCATGCTGACGTTGCTTCCGCGTCGCCGGATGGCCTCCAGGGTGCCGTCGACGAGCTCGTTTCGGCGTTCCACCTTGTGTCGGTGCCACCGCCGCTTACGGCCGTCGGTCTTGACCGCAATGGCCTCGCTCTGCTGTGTCACTTTCTCCTGGATCCGTTCCCTAGTTGCCCTCGATAGTACGGCTGATCATGACCGCGGGCGCTGCGATGGGGGCGCGGTCGCCGTCATAGCGGATGATGGAGGGGTGGCACACAGACCCGCGCCAGGACTCGGGGCCGGCCGACGCGCCGTAACCCGGGACCGCCCCAGTTTCGCCGAGTCGCTGGCCGGTGTCGACAGCGCCGCCGACGCCGAGCGTCGCCGCAGCCTGCGCCGGATGAAGGTCGTCGCGACGTCGTTCCTCGTCGGCGCCACCGTGATCTTCCTGGTCTGTTCCTGGGCGCAGTCGCACGGCGCACCGGGCTGGGTCGGCTATGTCCGAGCCGGCGCGGAGGCCGGAATGGTGGGCGCGCTGGCGGACTGGTTCGCGGTCACCGCGCTGTTCAAGCACCCGTTGGGCATCCCGATCCCGCACACCGCGATCATCAAACGCAAGAAGGACCAACTCGGCGAGGGGCTCGGCAGCTTCGTGCGCGAGAACTTCATGTCCCCGGATGTCGTGGCGACCAAACTGCGCGACGCCGAAATCGCCGGGCGGCTGGGCAAGTGGATGTGCGAGCCCGTGAACGCCGAGCGGGTTGCCGCCGAAACCTCAAGGGTGTTAAGGGTTTTGGTGGAGATGCTGCGCGACGAGGACGTCCAGCAGGTGCTCGACCGGATGATCGTCAAGCGTATCGCCGAGCCGCAGTGGGGCCCGCCGATCGGACGGGTGCTGGCCACGTTGCTCGCCGAGCACCGTCAGGAAGCGCTGCTGCAGCTGCTCGCCGACCGCGCCTTCCAGTGGTCGCTGAACGCCGGCGACATCATCGAGCGCGTCGTGGAGCGCGATTCGCCGACCTGGTCGCCGCGCTGGATCGACCATCTCGTCGGCGACCGCATCCACCGCGAGCTGATGGACTTCACCGACAAGGTGCGTCGCGATCCGGATCACGAACTGCGGCGCTCGGCCACCCGGTTTCTGTTCGAGTTCGCCGACGATCTGCAGCACGACGAGACGACGATCCAGCGCGCCGAGAACGTCAAGGAACAGCTGATGGCCCGCGACGAGGTCGCCAGGGCCGCCGAGACCGCGTGGGCCGCGGCCAAACGGATCATTCTCGAGTCGGTCGACGACCCGTCCTCGGCGCTGCGCGCGCGCATCGCTGACTCGGTGGTGCACATCGGGGAGAGCCTGCGCGACGACGCCGAGCTGCGCGACAAGGTCGACGGCTGGATCATCCGGGCCGCGTCGCATCTGGTCGGTGAATACGGGGTGGAGATCACCGCGATCATCACCGAAACCATCGAGCGCTGGGACGCCGACGAAGCCAGCAGGCGCGTCGAGTTGCACGTCGGACGCGACCTGCAATTCATCCGGATCAACGGCACCGTGGTCGGCGCGATGGCCGGCCTGGTGATCTACACGGTAGCCCAGCTAGCTTTCTGACCTGCGCTAACTACTGCTTGCAAAAGTTAGCACTCCGTCGTACGGTAGTGGTGTCGCAATTCGGATACCCAACGCACGAGGGGGCCTCGCATGACGCAGGATGACAACCTTGCCGTCGTCGTGTCCAGCGCTGCCCAGAGCGCTGCCCAGGACATCGGCAGCTTCATCCGCACCCAACGTGAGGCTGCACAGGTGTCTGTGCGGCAGTTGGCCGAAAAGGCCGGTGTGAGCAATCCCTACCTCAGCCAGATCGAGCGGGGATTGCGTAAACCCTCTGCCGACGTGCTCAACCAGATCGCCAAGGCGCTGCGGGTCTCCGCGGAGGTGCTCTATGTGCGAGCCGGAATCCTCGAGCCGAGCGAGACCAGTGAGGTCCGCGACGCCATCGTCACCGACTCGGCGATCACCGAGCGGCAAAAGCAGGTGCTGCTCGACATCTACACGTCGTTTTGCCAGCAGAACGAGGCCGAAGCCACCCAGGTAGACGAGGAGCCGACTGATTGAGACATTCCGACTGACCACCCCACACCCCCACTGACAACCCATTTCGAAAGGAACAACCCCCATGGCCAAGAACACCCCAGCCAAGAACCAGCCGACCGCCGACGACCTCAAGGCGCCGCTGCTCGCCGCGGTGGGCGCCGCCGACCTGGCGCTGGAGCGGGTCAACGAGATCGTCGCGGCCCTGCGTGAGCGTGCCGACGACGCCCGCAGCGACGCCCGCAGCACCGTCGAGGAGCGCCGCGCGCGCATCAACAAGCTGCAGGAAGAGCTGCCGTCGCAGTTCGGTGACCTGCGTGAGCGGCTCAGCAGCGACGAACTGCGCAAGTTCGCCGAAAGCTACGCCGAGGCCGCCCAGAGCACCTACAACAAGCTCATCGAGCGCGGCGAGATCGCCCTGGAGCGGTTGCGCAGCCAGTCCGGCTTCTCCGACGCCGCAGACCGCGTCGAGGGCTACACCGACCAGGCCGTCGAGCTGACCCAGGAAGCGCTGGGCAACGTGGCCGCGCAGACCCGCGCCGTCGGTGAGCGGGCCGCCAAGCTGGTCGGCGTCGAGCTGCCGAAGCGGGCCGACAAGGGTGCCGAGAAGACCCCGGCCAAGCAGGCTTCGGCCAAGAAGACCCCCGCCAAGAAGGCCCCGGCGAAGAAGGCCGAGAAGCAGGCCCCGGCCAAGAAAGCACCGGCCAAGAAGGCTCCGGCCAAGAAGGTCACCCAGAAGTAGTTCGGCAGAAATTCGCCCGGAGGGCGTAACCCGCATAGGCTTGGCTCGTGCAGCTCGAAGGCTTAGTGGGTTACGTCCTCTTCTTTTTGCAGATCGCCGTGCTGGCGACGGTCGTGTACGCGTTCGTGCACGCGGCCATGCAGCGTCCCGACGCCTACACGGCCGTCGACAAGATGACCAAGCCGGTGTGGCTGGTGATCCTCGGCATTAGCGGGTTGCTGGCGCTACTGCTATGGGTCCTGGGCACGGCCATCGCGGCCGTGGCCGCCGGCGTCTACCTGGTGGACGTACGGCCCAAGATTCTGGAAGTTCAGGGAAAGTCCCGGTAGTGCGTCCACTGTTGACGCTCGCCGTCACGGTGGCCGCGGTGCTGGGCTCTGCCGCGTTCGCACCGGCCGTGGCCGCCGACCCGACGGCGCCCGCGCCGCCCTACGTCGACGACGTCGAGTGGGCGAAGTGGGGTGATCTGTCGAGCCTGCGGGTCTATCCCACCGAGTCCGGACGTGAGGCCGCCACCCTGGGCAGCCCGATCGGTCCCGGCGCGGCGTGGGCCGAGGTGCTGGCGCTGTCCCCCGACGCCGATATCCCCGGCATGCAAGCACAGTTCGAATGCCATTGGTATTACGCCGAACTCGTGGAACCCGGCAAGACCAGCTGGAATTTGGAACCATGGCGGCCCGAGGTCGGCTTCGACGCGATGGTGAGCGCCGGCTGTAACCCCGGCGGCACCGAAGAGCCGTTCTGACGGTGGGCACCCACCGTCGCGCGGACGTGGCCGCGCTGGTCGACCACACCCTGCTCAAACCCGAGGCCACCGAGGCCGGCATCGTGCGGCTGGCCGAGGAGGCCGCCCAACTGGGCGTATACGCGCTGTGCGTATCACCGTCGATGGTCGCGGTGGCGGCGCGGGCACGGTCGAGTGCCCAGAAGATCTGCGCGGTGGTCGGGTTCCCGTCGGGAAAACACCTTCCAGCCGTCAAGGCCGAGGAAGCGCGGTTCGCGGTGGCGGCAGGCGCCGACGAGATCGACATGGTGATCGACGTCGGCGCCGCGGTCTCCGGTGACTTCGCGGCCGTTGGCGCCGACGTGGCCGCCGTGCGCGCCGCGGTCGGTGAACCGGTCGTGCTGAAGGTGATCGTCGAGTCCGCCGCGTTGCTGGAATTCGCCGGAGAGCGCGTGCTCAGCGATACATGTGTGGCCGCTGCCGAGGCCGGCGCGGACTTCGTCAAGACCTCCACCGGATTCCACCCGGCAGGCGGTGCATCGGTGCGTGCCGTCGAGATCATGGCCGCCGCGGTCGGACCGCAGGTCAAGGTGAAGGCCAGCGGAGGTATCCGGACGTCCGGGGACGCCGTCGCGATGCTCGACGCCGGGGCGGCCCGACTCGGCCTTTCTGGTACCCGAGCGGTACTCGACGGCCTGGCGTACGATGAGTGAGCTTTTTGACGTCGCAAGCAATTTGCTGTAGCGCGGATAGGATCAGAAGATGACTGAACTGAATCGCTGGCCGAGGCAGCTTGCGGCCGCCATCGGCCTGGGCGCCGTGGTCGCCATGGGGGCCCTGACAGCAGGTTGCTCAGGGGAGTCGGAGACCGCTCCGGAGACGACGGCTCCGACGACGACTTCCGCTCCGGGAGAAACGGTCTCGCCGACCGAGAAGGCGCCGCGCATCGATCCGAGCAGCCCGAACCCGTTCACCCCCACGGTCCATGCGCCGCCGCCTGAAGGCCCCACACCTGGCCGCCATCACGGTCCCCGGGGGCAGTAGCCGCCGGGTCACGGCCCTGCTGGCAGCCGCGCTGCTGATCGCGGCCTCTGCCGCGTGCGCGACGCGCCCGTCCGCGGTGATCACCGGTCCGTACGCGGCGTTGCTGGCCAGTTCGACCGACCTGGGCCCGTCGCGCTCGGCCGACGCCCAGGTCACCGTCACGCTCGACGGCACCGGCCATCCCGATGCGTTGATGGACTGGGCGCACTCCCGCGACCTGAACGTGCGGTGGCGCCCCGGCGACGGCTGGGCGATCGTCGAGGGCGCCGCCGAAAACGTCGCACGCGCGTTCGGCGTACCCGTGCGCGACTACCGCGGTCCGAAGGGCCAGCTGTTCTACGCGTCGCCGATGCAGCCGTCGGTGCCGCAGCCGCTGCGCGGGTCGGTCACCGAAGTCGGCCGGATCATGAGCTACACCCCGCATCACACCAAAGCTCCCGACTTCGTTCCGCTCGACGTGCCCAAGGGCGGGCTGACACCGCAGGGCCTGCTCGAGGCGTACAACGCGACGCCGCTGGCCGACGCGGGCTTCACCGGTGCGGGCTCGACGATCGTGTTCTTCGCGTTCGACGGTGCCGATCAGGACGACCTCGACCTGTTCGCCGATACGTCGGGGCTGCCGCGGTTCACCCCGATCTGGGTCGGTGGAAACCCGGAGGAGTCGCACGGCGAGACGGCGATGGATCTGCAAGTGGCACACGCGATCGCGCCCGACGCGCAGCTCGTGGTCGTCAACGCCCGACCGACCGTCGAGGGTGACGGCGCCTACGAGAAGATCGGCCGGCTGTTCGAGTCGGTCGACCGGCAGTTCCCCGGGGCGGTGTGGAGCCTGTCGATCGGGTGGGGCTGCGAAAAGCTGGTCACCGCAGCGGATCTGGCGCCGGTGCACGCGGCGTTGACGGCCGCCCAGCGACGCGGGACGTCGGCGTTCGACGCCAGCGGCGACAACGGCGGGCTGGAATGCAAGGGCGGTGACGAGTGGTCGTCGCCACCGGGCCCCGACGATATCGGCCTGGACTCCGTCTCGTCGCTGCCCACCATGACCGCGGTCGGCGGCACCACGCTGTCGACCGGCCCGCGCGGCCAGTGGCGGGCCGAGCACGCATGGGTGGATTCGCCGCTGTCCCATGGCAGTAGCGGTGGCGTATCGCAGTTGTTCGACCGCCCGCAGTGGCAGCAGCGGTTGTCGGTGGACCGCGACACGAAGGGTAAGCGGCTCTCACCCGACGTCGCCGCTGTCGCCGACCCGTTCACCGGCGTGCGGTTCATCTACGGCGGACAGGAGGTGCTCGGCGGAGGCACGTCCCAAGCGGCGCCGATCTGGGCCGCGCTGACCGTGCTGATGAACCAGTACGTGGTGGCCAACGGCGGCCGCCAGCTGGGCAACCTCAACCCACAGCTGTACCGGGTCGCCGCCGGCGCCAACCTGCCGGGCTTTCGCGACGTGCGCCGCGGCGGCAACGCCGTCGACCTGACCCAACCCGGCTACGACCTGGTCACCGGCCTCGGCAGCCCCAACACCTACAACCTGGCGCGCAACCTTCTCGACCTGCAGAGGGGTACGGCGCCGCGGTGAGCATGTTTCCGCAGCTGCCGCATCGCTCCCGCGCAGCGCTGTGCGCGGCGTCGGCGATGCTGGTGGCAACGGCGATCGCGTTGGCCGCGTTGCGGTTACAGGCTCCGTTGATCATGGTGAGCGTGTTCGGGCTGCCGCTCGTGCTGGCGATGTATCTGTACCAGGCCGACGCCCACCGCGATCTGCCGCGCCGCTGGCTGGTGGTGACAACGGCGCTGGCGGTCGCGATCGGTGCCGGGTGGGCGTGGTTGACCGGCGTGCTTTTCGCCGACGCGTACGAGATCGCGCTGTTCGGACCCGGGACCGACGAGCAGACCTACCTGCTCGGCGTCGTAATCCCCACCGGTGGCGCGGTTTTGATGCTTCTCCCGGTGGCGGCGGCCCGGCTGATCCACCGATCCGGCCGTGCGCCGCTGGACGGTTTCATCCTCGGCGCGTTCAGCGCGGTCGCATTCAGCGCGGCGGCCACGATGATCCGGCTGGCGCCGCAGTTGGCGACCGGTATCACCGCACCGGACCGGCCGGTGAGCGGGCTGCTGGTGCAAGCCGGGATCGTGGGCGCGGCTATCCCGTTGACCGCCGCGGCGGTCGGTGGTCTGGTCGGCGCCGCGCTGTGGTCCGGGCGGCCGCGGTTGATCGTCGTCGGTGTGGTTGCGGCGCTGGGCCTTTACGCCGCATCGGGGCTGCTCGAGGTGTCACCGTTGTTGCACGGCCAGCACCTCGCCCTGCACGTGGTGATCGCGGTGGTCGCGGTGCTGGCGTTGCGGATCGGGCTGCAGAACGTGCCGCCGTACGAGCCCGACGGCGGGCGGCGGGTGCGGCGCACCAGCCCGGCCAAGGTGCTGGCGGTGTTGGGCGCATGTGTCGGCGTCGCGGCCGCGGGCGGGGTGGCCGCCGCGGCGTTGCTCACCCCGCCGCCCGCACCGTTTGTGTGCCCGCCCGATTGCGGTAGCCCGCCGTTCGGCGAGGAGATCGAATCCAACCCGCGGTTCGTCTCCGCCGACGGCGCGTTCACCGTCCAATATCCGGGTCCGGGAACGGCTTACGAGGCGACGCTGAACCCCGACGGCGTCCAGCTGGACTTTGTGGCCGGCGACACGGGCACCATGCATCTGTTCGGGATGCCGGCACAGAACCAGTCGGCGAAACAGATCGCGCAAGATCTGATCGACGAGCACTTACCCGACGCGGTAACCGATTACGAGATCCCCAACGCCATGGTGGGGTACGAACCCGGCTACGGCGTCGTCGTCGACGAATACGGTCCGTTCGACAGGACACGAGCGATCGTGATGGTCGCCGTCAAGTACGACTACGCGTTGGTGGCCGCGGCGATCGGCCCCTACCGCGAGTTCACCCCCGATGACGGCCCAGCGCATCCGTCGGCCGCCAACCTGCAGCTTGCGATGGATATGGGGAAGTACGTCAACAGCTTTCGGTGGCGCGACCTGTCCGGCTGAACCTCTAGAGTTGCGCGAAGCAGGGGTCCTCTTCGCCCTTCGGCATCGACGCGTTCTGCGTGGAGAACTGGCTCACCACACCGGAATCGGTGACCTCCACCGAATCGGCCGAGATGCCCATCGGATAGTTCTCGGTCAACTCGGCGGTGAACGCGTCCAGCGCCGGCTGCACGGCCTCGCGCGGCAGCGTGAAGCCGAGCCCGGTGAGCTCGGTGACCTGCAGCGAGATTCCGTCGTTGACCACGGTGGGCTTGGCCTTGATGCTGCCCAGCGTCCCTTCCAGCTCGATGGTGCCCTCCGACGGGTTGGTGGTCACCCCGTTGATGAACGCACCGACGAGTGGAATCGAATCGGCGATCGTCTGGCGGATGCCCTCTGCCGACCAGGTGATGTGCGCGACCAGCGAGCCGACCGATCCGCTGGAGGTGGCGGTGTCCTCGAGCCGCACGTCGTTGATCGCCAGGGTGACCTTCATGCCCTTGGCGTCGCGGATCTGGTTACCCGCGGTCTCGATGTGGATGTTGGTGTAGTGCCCGGTCATGTGCTGCCACAGGAACGGAGGCATCACCCCGAACGACGCGTTGGCCTTGTCCTGCACCACGCATTCCACGACGCCGGCCACCACGGTGTTGGCCCGGTTGCGGGCGTAGAGCTCACCGGCGAGCACCCCGGCGAATGCCAGCGCCAACACGATCACGACGACGAGCACGATCGACAGCGGATCGCGCAACAGGCCGGTCAGTTTGTTCAGTATCGACGCGTCGTCATCGGGCGGCGGCGGGCCGGGCGGCTCCGGGCGGGACCACGGATCAGTCATCCCCGCGATTCTGCCTTACCCGACGCGTGCAACTCCGCGCGGTTGTTCATCACCGCGATCGTCTCGCGGGCCTTGCGCGCGACAGCCGGGTCGATGTCGGTGACCAGCAGCTGCGGGTCGGCGCCTGCCGAGGTCACCACCTGGCCGACCGGTGACGCGACCAGGCTGCCGCCGACACCGGTGGGGCCGACGGCGGCGATCTCGTCACCCGGATAGGCCTGGCCGACGGCGGCGACGTAGCCGGTGGTGTCGATCGCGCGGGCCCGCGCCAGCAGCGTCCACTGGTCGAGCTTGCCGTCGCCGCTGCCCCACGAGGCGTGCACGGTGCACAGTTGCGCTCCGCGGCGCGCCAATTCGACGTACAGCTCGGGGAATCGGACGTCGTAGCAGAGGGTGAGGCCGACGACCACGCCGTCGACGGTGATCGTCACGGGCTCCCGGCCGGGCGCGACGGTCTTGGACTCGGCGAACCCGAACGCGTCGTACAGATAGATCTTGTCGTAGTGCGCGTCGACGCCGGGGCCCGTCGCGATCAACGTATTGGTCACCCGCCCGTCAGGAGCCGGCACGAACATGCCCGCGACGACGACGATGCCCGCCCGTTCGGCGATGGCGCGCACGCCCGATGCCCACGGCCCGTCGAGCGGCTCGGCGATCGGGCCGAGCGGCACCCCGAACCGGCACATCGTCGCCTCGGGGAACAACACCATCCGCGCACCCGCGTCGGCGGCGCGGCGGGTGTACTCCTCGACCAGCCCCAGGTTGGCCGCCGGTTCGGTGCCGCTGAGGATCTGCGCCAGCGCAATCCGCATGGCGCCCAGCCTAATGGGGCTGCGGACCCGGCTTAACCCGCACGTAAAAGTAGAATATGACTCTCGTCGCACAAGAGCATTGCTATGGTTACACCTGCCCATCTGCCACCTGCCCAGGGAGAGTCGGTGATCTGCAGCCGCCCCATCCCCGCCGCACTGCGGGCGCGCTACGAAGCCGAGGGATGGTGGACGCCGGACACCCTCGGTGACCTGTTGAGCACCGCCCTACAGGCCCGGCGCGACCTCGGATTTGAGGTCCACTCCCAGGTGCGCCCGTACTCGGGCACCTTCGGCGACGTCGAAGACGTGGCGCGGCGGTTGGCCGCCGGGCTGCGGGCGCGTGGCGTCGGGCCCGGCGACGTCGTGGCGTTTCAACTGCCGAACTGGATGGAAGCCGCGGCGACGTTCTGGGCCTCGGCGCTGCTGGGTGCCGTCGTCGTGCCGATCGTGCACTTCTACGGCCGCAAGGAACTCCGCCACATCCTGACCACCGCGCGACCGCGGGTGTTCATCACCGCCACCGAGTTCGGGCGCCTGACCTATCAACCCGACGTGTGCGCCGATGTGCCGATCGTCGCGCTCGTCGACCGTGATTTCGACGAGCTGCTGGCCGCCGAGCCGATGGCGGGCGTGGCCGCGACGGAGGCGTCGGCGCCGGCGTTGATCGCGTTCACCTCGGGCACCACCCGCGACCCCAAGGGGGTGGTGCACAGCCACCAGACCCTCGGATGTGAGATCCGCCAACTGGCCGCCAACCACGTGCACAATCCGGCGGGCAGCGTCATGGCGCTACCGGTCGGGCATTTCATCGGCATGCTCGGCGGCCTGCTGTGCCCGGTGCTCGACGGTGTGCCGGTGCACCTCAGCGACGCATGGGATCCCGCCATGGTGCTGGCGCTGATGAAGCGCGACGGTATCGGGTTCGGCGGCGGGCCAACGTATTTCATCACCAGCCTGCTCGACCATCCCGACTTCACCGACGAGCACCTGCGTTACATGCGCTATGTGGGCCTGGGCGGATCGGCCGTGCCGGTGTCGGTCACCCGCCGGCTGACGGACCTGGGCCTGGTGGTCACCCGGTCCTACGGAAGCACCGAACACCCATCGATCACCGGATCGAGACCCAATGCGCCACAAGACAAACGGCTGCTCACCGACGGCAATGCGCGCCCGGGGGTGGAGATCAAGATCGCCGACGACGGCGAGATACTCTCGCGCGGACCGGATCTGTGCCTGGGTTACCTCGACGCCACGCTGACCCGGCGCGCGTTCGACGCCGACGGTTGGTACCGCACCGGCGACATCGGGGTGCTCGACGGCGACGGCTACCTCACGATCACCGACCGCAAGGCCGACGTCATCATCCGGGGCGGCGAGAACATCAGCGCCCTCGAGGTCGAGGAGGCGCTGCTGGGGATGCCCGCGGTCGCCGAGGCGGTCGTGGTGGCGGCGCCGGACGAACGGTTCGGCGAACGGGTGGTGGCCGTGCTGCGGATTCGGCCGGGCGCCGCGATGCCGAGCCGCGAGCAGGTGCGGGCGCACTTCGACGCCGCGGGGCTGGCCCGGCAGAAGTGGCCGGAAGAGCTGCACCAGGTCGACGACTTTCCGCGCACACCAAGCGGCAAGGTGCAGAAATATCTTGTCCGACAGCAGGTTCGGCAACAACACCGGTGAAGGGGAGCGAAGTGACGGGACGGGTAGCTGGCAAGGTGGCCTTCATCACCGGCGCGGCCAAGGGCCAGGGACGCAGCCATGCGGTCAGGTTGGCGCAGGAGGGCGCCGACATCATCGCGGTCGACGTCTGTCGCCACATCGAGGGCACGCCGGAACCGGGTGCGTCGCCGGCGGACCTCGCCGAGACCGCCGACCTGGTCAAGGCGCTCGATCGGCGGGTGGTGACCGCGGTGGTCGACGTGCGCGACTTCGACGCGCTGAAGGCGGCGGTCGACAGCGGCGTGGAGCAACTCGGCAGGCTCGACATCGCCGTCGCCAACGCCGGAATCGGCACCCCAGGTGCGATGCTCGACGAGATGGACGAACCGCGCTGGCAGCAGATGCTCGACGTCAACCTGTCCGGGGTGTGGAAGTCGGTCAAGGCCGCAGTACCGCACATCAAGGCGGGCGGTCGCGGCGGTTCGGTGGTCCTGACCAGTTCGGTCGGGGGGTTGAAGGCTTACCCGCACGTCGGGCACTACGTCACCGCCAAACACGGCGTGGTCGGCCTGATGCGCACCTTCGCAGTCGAGTTGGGGCAGTTCTCGATCCGGGTGAACTCGGTGCACCCGACACACGTGGGCACCGAGCTGCTGCTCAACGAGTCCACCTACCGGGCGTTTCGGCCGGATCTGGAAAGCCCTGGCCCCGATGACATCAAACCGATCTGCCAGATGTTCCACATGCTGCCCGTGCCGTGGGTCGAATCCGCCGACATCAGCAACGCCGTACTGTTCCTGGCGTCCGACGAATCGCGCTACGTCACCGGCGTACCGCTTCCCGTCGACGCGGGCAGCTGCTTGAAGTAAGCCATGACGGATATCGGCGCATTCGACGGGGTTCGCGTCATCGAGTTGGCGCAGTGGGTGTTCGTGCCCGTCGCCGGGGCGCTGCTCGCCGACTGGGGCGCCGACGTGATCAGGGTCGAACGCCTCGACGGTGACCCGTACCGCGGGCTGGCCACCCAGGGCATCGGTACCGACCGCGGCGGCGTCAACCTGTCGATGGCACTGGCGAACCGGGGTAAGCGCTCGGTCGCGCTGAACCTGCGCGACCCGCGCGGCCTGGAGGTGCTGCACGAGTTGCTGGCCTCCGCCGATGTGCTGCTGACCAGCCTGCGTCCCGGCGCGCTGGACCGGCTGGGGCTGGGCGCCGACGCGGTGCGCGAACGCCACCCCCACCTCGTGTACGCACGCGGGCACGGCTACGGCGTGCGCGGTCCCGACGCGGACAAACCCGGCTACGACAGTTCGGCGTTCTGGGCGCGCGGCGGCGTCGGCCACATGCTCACCCCGGCCGAACGCGACTATCCGATCAGCCAGCGCGGGGCGATGGGTGACCGCAACGGCGCGATGGCGCTCGCGTTCGGGATTTCGGCCGCCTTGCTCAAACGGACCCGCACGGGAACCGGGTCGGTGGTCGACGTCTCGCTGCTGGCGACCGCGATGTGGATGCTGTCCTCGGACCTGCTGGCCGCCCTCAACGGCGGTGAAGCGCAGCCGGTCTCGGGTCGCGGCCCGATGGTCAACCCGTTGACGGCCACCTACCGCACCAAGGACGGCAGGCACGTGCAGCTCATGTTCCTGCAGGGCGACCGGTACTGGCCGAAGTTCTGCGCCACGATCGGACGCCCCGAGCTGGCGGGCGACCCGCGCTTCGTCGACCTCGCGGCACGCCGCGCCAACGCCCCCGCGTGTGTCGCCGAACTCGACGCGGTGTTCGCCGAACGAACGCTGGCGCAGTGGAAGGAGCTGCTGGCGGACCTGGACGCCCCGTGGGCGCCGATACAGAGCATCACCGAGGTGGCCGATGACCCGCAGGTGGCGGCCAACTCCTATATCGGCGACGTGGTGACCGACGACGGCACCGAGTACCGGCTACCCAGCGTCCCAGTGCAATTCGACGAACAACCGCCGGGGCTGCGCCGTGCCCCCGAACACGGCGAACACACCGAGACGGTGCTGGTCGAGCTGGGATACGACTGGGACCGTATCGGCGCGCTGGCCGAGCAGGGCGTGATCCCGTGACGGCGCAGCGCCCGATCCCGGTGCCCGACGAATCGTCGGCGCCGTACTGGGCCGCTGCCGCACAACACATCTTGACCGTGGCCCGTTGCACGCGGTGCGCGGTGATGACGATGCCGCCCGACGTCGTGTGCGTGGCGTGCGGGTCCACCGACCCGCAATACGAGTACACCGAGGTCAGCGGCCGCGGGGTGATCCGGTCGTGGACGGTGGTGCGTCAGGCGTTCCTACCGGGTTTCGACGTCCCGTTTGTCCTCGTCGACGTCGAACTCGCCGAACAGCCCGGTCTGCGGCTCATCGGCCGCCTGCTCGACGGAGCGGACGCAGACCTGCGCCTCGACGCGCGCGTCCAGGTCGCGTTCGAGGACCTCACCGACGAGATCGCCGTTCCCGCATTCAAGTTGGTGCGGTGAGCGTGCGCAGCCAGGTCGCGGTCGTCGGCTACGCGCACAGCACGATCG
The DNA here is from genome assembly GCA_050205315.1 of Mycolicibacterium pulveris. Lineage (GTDB taxonomy): Bacteria > Actinomycetota > Actinomycetes > Mycobacteriales > Mycobacteriaceae > Mycobacterium > Mycobacterium pulveris_A. Next base: position 152,141 of record JBNMRA010000004.1, read on the forward strand.
AGCGGCACGCGAAGCGGCCACTGGGGGCGGTCGCCGTCGACACGGTGCGCGCCGCGATCACCGACGCGGGGCTGACGGTGGACGCGGTGGACGGGTTCGTCGGCTCGAGCATGCTGCCCAGCGCCGGCGGGCACCAGCTGGTCGACGGTGTCACGATCGTCTCCCCGACGTGGCTGGCGCGCAGCCTCGGCGCGACGCCGGCCTACGTGGCGGGCTTCGACGGCATCGGACAGCTCAGCGGCTCGGTCGGGATGGCGGTCAACGCGTTGATCGGCGGCACCGCCGACTATGTCGTGGTGCATCGCGCGCTGCACAACCCGGCGGGCAGCTACCACGGCAACCCGATGCGCGAAGCACGCGGCGTGATGCAATGGACTGCGCCGCAAGGATTTTTCAGTCCGCTGGCGATGATCTCGCTGCCGTACACCGAGTACCTGCAGCGGTTCGGCGCGCGTCGGGAGGCGATGGCCGCGGTGGTGACCGAGGCCCGCAGGAACGGGTCGCGGCTGCCGTGGTCGTACTGGCATGACAAGCCGCTGACCGCTGAACAGTACCTCGCCGAACCCCAGCTGGTCGATCCGGTCTGCCGACTGGACTGCGACATCCCGGTCGACGGTGTCGCCGCGTTCGTGCTCACCACCGCCGAACGCGCACGCGATCTGCTGCACCCGCCGGTGTACGTCACGGGTTTCGCGGGCAGCGCCCCGCCGCCGCGCCGGCTACCCATGCACTGGCCGCTGGACGACATCCTCGACGGCGGCGCCGATACCGTGGCCCGGCTGTGGCGCCAGACCGGTCTGAGCATCAAAGACGTTGACCTGCCCCAGGTTTACGACGGCTTCTCGCCGCTGGTGTGGTTTTGGCTGGAGGTGCTCGGCATCTGCCCGGTCGGTGAGGCCCATCGCTTCGTCGAGGCCGGCGGCATCGACGCGGGCCGGCCCGGTGCGGTGCCGGCGCTCTCGGGCGGCGGTGCGCTCGGCAACGGGCGCATGCACGGGGTGCCGCAGATGCTGGAGTGCTATCTGCAGCTGTCACGGCGCGCCGGTGAGCGTCAACGTGACGTCACGGTCGGGTTGGCCTGCCAGGCCGCACCGCATTTCGGCGGTGTGGTGGCGTACTCGTCCGCGCCGATCTGATCGATCAGCGCGGAAACAGGTCCTGCCAGGACGGCGGGTTACCCGACTGGTTCAGGTCGGTCTGCTCGTACACCCGGCCGTCACCGCCGATGTAGCGTCCGGTGCGGGGGTCGTACGGGACGGCCGCGGTCGGTGGTGGCGGCGTGCCTTCGATCGGGGCGTAGATGTTGCTGTCGGGCAGCACCCGGCCATCAGGGGGCACACCCTGCGACACCAGGTTCGGATCGAACGGATAGGGCCCCAACACATGCTGGCGCATTGCCAGCGGCATGTAGGGCTCGTCGCTCTTGCAGATCTCCACCGTCGGGGCCCGCTTGCCCGGCTGACCCATGCACGGGTTGTTGCGCACCCCGCGTACCGCGATCGGGGAGTCCTGCGGCAGCTTGCAGTACAGGCCGTCGGGGGTGTCGATCACCGACTCGTCATCGGGCGAACGCCATTGCGACGGAGGCAGGAAACCCACCGTGCACGGTGGCGGGTCACCGTTCATCAGGGAAAAACCGCCCAGCGACAAGCCGACCGGGTTGTTGAGCTGCGACAGCGAGCCGAATCCGGCCACGTACGGCGGCAGCAGGACCAGCAGTTGCTCCAGCGACGGGTTGTAGGTGACACCGATTTCGCCGACGGTGGTCAGGTTGGCCAGCAGCACCGGAAGGGTCGGCTTGACCTGCTCAAGCAACCCCGCGACCTCGTCGGCAGCGCCCGGGCCGGTATCGAGCAGGGTGCGGAACTCGGCGTCGTTGTCGACGAGCTGGTCGGTGACCGCGCTGAGGTTGTGCGTCCAGATCCGCAGCGCCTGCGTGGTTTGGGCCTGCGAGTCGAGCAGCGGCGCACTGTCCGCGATGAGGGTGCGGGTGCGCTCGGCGGTCGTGTTGGCGTCGGCGGCGATCCGCGAACCCGAATCCAGCAGCGACCCCACGTCGTAGCCCGCGCCGTCGAACGCGAGGAACGACTCGTCGAGCAGGTCGGACAGCTTCTGTTTCGGCACGCTCTTCACCATGGCGCTGAGCTGGTCGAGCACCGGGCCCACCTTGAGCGGGGTGGTGGTGTCCGCCTTGGCGATTACCGCGCCGTTCTCGAGGTACGGCGGACCCGCCCCGCGGGGAACGAGGTCGACGTACTGCTCGCCCACGGCCGACACGCTGCGCACGTGCGCCACCACATCGGCGGGGATGCGCGGCGCATCCTTCACGGACAGCACGGCTGTCGCGCCTTCGGCAGTGGGCTCCACACTCGACACCTTGCCGACCTGCACGCCCCGGTAGGTGACGTTGCCGAACCGGTACAGGCCGCCGGTGCGCTCCAGTTCGACGGTGACGGTGATGTGTCCGATGCCTAGCCAGGTCGGCACCTGCAGGTAGCCGAACACCATCACGGTCATACCGACCACCGAGGCGGCGGTGAACAGGATGAGCTGCGTGCGCACGGTGCGGGTGAGCATCAGTTCGCTCCGGGCGGGTAGGGGCCGGCGAAGATCGTCGGCGACCGAGGCGAGGCGGGCGCCGGCGGCGCAACGGGAAGGACCGGCGGCGGCGGTGGGGCAGAGCCGGCCGGCGGCGGAGGCACCACGCCGACGGCGAGCGGCTCATAGGAGTAGTTGAGATGAACCGGATCACCGGGCGCGGGAACGAAATCGGCGTTCGGGTCGCCCCAACGGGTGCCCAGGAACAGCGAACGTTTGAGCCGCGGCACGGTCAGGTCCATGGCCGCGAAGATGTTGATGTAGTCGCCGCGGATGGCCCGGTCGATGAAGTTCTGCGAGAACGGATAGGTCGGCAGGTACGCGATGACCGTGCCGAGGTACGGGCCGACGTCGGCGAGCGCCTTCAGCGTCGGTTCCAGGTTCGTCAGGTTGCGGACGAGGTCGTCCTGGGTGCTGTTGACCAGTTCCGTTGCGGTGTCGCTGAACTCACCCAGCTTCTGCATCGCGGTGACCAGCTGGGCCCGTTCCGCCAGCAGCACGTCGAGTGCGGGCGGCACGGTGTCCAGCGCCTCGGTGATGTCCGATCGCTGATCGGCCAGGGTGGCGGTGAACCGGTCCAGCGCGTCGATGGAGGCGGCGAACCGATCCCGTTGTTCGTCAACGGTTCCGACAATCGTATCCAGGCGCTCGATCAGCTCGCGGACCTCGGCTTCGCGGCCCGACAGCGCGTTGGCGGTGCTGTGCACGAAATCGCCGATCTGGCCCAGCCCTCCGGCGTTGACGACCACCGACAGCGACGACAGCGTCTGCTCCGTCGACGGGTATGTCGACGACCGGTCCAGCGCGATGGTCGCACCCGGCTGCAGCCGGCCCGTCGGCGCTTCACCGATCGGCGGGTCCAGCGCCACGTGCATAGAGCCCAGCAGGCTGGTCTGCCCGACGGTCGCCACCGCGTTGGCCGGCACCACGACGTCCGGTTTGACACGGACCTCGACCTCGGCGTGCCAGTCGACGACGTCGACGGCGCCGACACTGCCGACCACGACATCGTCGATCATCACCGGTGAATTCGGTTCCAGCGTGCCGATGTTGGCGATCTGGACGTGGTAGACGGCGTTCCCCGGGCCGCTCGCCACCGCGCCGGGCAGCGGAAGGGTGTTCACCCCGCCGAAACCGCAGGAGGTGATCGTCAGCGCGGCACACAGACCGGCCACACCTATACGTAGCGCACGCGAGTTCACGACGGCGGCCCCCCGTGGATCTCGGCGGGCAGCAGCATGTCGTCCAGTGTCTGCGGCGCACCGGTGTAGGCCGACACCGCCGGCGGTGGTTCCGGCGGGTCGGCGCGTCCGGCCCCGCCCGGCGCGAGTGCCGGATCGGCATAGACGATCTTGTCCGGGGTGTAGGACGGCATCAGGAACGGGTTGATCGGGGGCTGGGGCAGGATGTTGAAGTTCAGCAACCGCAGCGCCGGGCCGAGGTATTCGGCGCACAGTTTGGCGGTCTCCGGTGCGGTGACGTTGGCGATGCCGCCGATGGCACCGCAGAGGAACCCGACCGGGTTGGAGAAGTTGGTGAGCACGAACGTGCCGAGCGCGCCAGGCACATTCGGGTTGAGGATGTGATAGGAGTTGGCGAACGCCGTGGGCGCGACGTGCAGAATGTTCTCGACATCGCTGCGATGGTCGACCAGCACCTGGGTGACGTTGGCGAGCCGCTGCACCTGTTCGGCGGTCTTGTCCCTGGTGCCTTCGATGAAGCGCTTGATCTCGCCGACCGCCACGGATAACTCCGTCATCGCGGCATCCAGATCGCTTCTGCTGTCGGCGAGCACGGTGCTGAAGGTGGCGAGCCGGTCGCCGAACAGCACGATGTCGTCGCTGCTGTCGCGTAGCGCGGTGACGAACGTCTGCAGGTTCTCGATGGTGGCGACGATGTCGCCGCTGCCCTCGGAGAGAACGCGCGCGAGCTTGGAGAGCGTGGCGAACGTGTCGCGGAGCTTGGCGCCGTTGCCGTCCATCGCGTCGGCGGTGCTCTCGATGAACCGGCCCACCGAACTACTCGACAGTGTGCTGTCCGGGCCGAGTTCGGTTGCCAGCTTGGACAATTGGGTTTTGACTTCGTCCCACTCCACCGGCACCGCGGTGCGCGAGCGGTCGATGACGGCACCGTCGGACATGACCGGCTCACCTGCCCGGTACAGCGGGGCCAGCTGCACGTAACGGGCGGCGACCAGGTTCTGCGCCACGATGACGGCCTTGGCGTCGGCAGGCACGCGTACCCCGTGGTCGACCTCGATGGTGACCTCGGCCTGGTCGGGCTGCGGGGTGATGGACCGGACCTTGCCGACCTTCACACCGACGATGCGCACGTCGTCGCCAGGGTAGAGCCCGGTGGCCGACGGGAAGTAGGCGGTGATGGTCTGTGGGGAGAAGTACGTCTGCCGGATCACCAGCGCCGCGCCGGCCACCAACGTCGCGATCAGCGCGACGAACAGTACCAGTTTCGGTCGAGTCATTCTCAACCTCCCGGAATTCCGTTGCGGGGCCACGGAAACAGTGCACGCGGCATGTGCTGATCGCCGGCCCGGAACCCGAACGCGTGGTCGAGGAACGGCTGCAACAGCTGGGGCGGGATGAGGTTAGGCACGTAGGCGCTGTAGTAGGGGCCGCTGGAAACCGCCTCGCTGGTGGTGATCTCGAACTTCTTCAGCCCGGGCAGCGCCGCCGAGAGGCTGTCGCGGTTCTTCTCCAGCATCGCGGTCACCGCGTTGAGCCGATCCAGCGTCGGGGCCAGCTCGGCTTCGTTGTCTTCGACCAGCCCGGTCAAGTGCCGGGCGACCGCGGCGGTGTTGGCGAGCAGTTCGCTGATCGCCTGGCGGCGTTCCACCAGCACCGCGAGCAGATCGTTGGCGTTGAGGATCAGCGTGTTGAGTTGTTGGCTGCGCTCGGCGAGGATCTCGGTGACCGCGGCGGCATTCTGCAGCAGCGTGCTCAGCGTTTCGCTTCGGCTGTTCAGCGACCGCGACAACCGGGTCACGCCCTCGAAGGTGGGACCCAGTTGCGGTGCGATCTGATCGAGGGTCGCCGAGAGGGTGTCCAGCGAGTGGTTGAGCGTGCTGGTATCCGTCACGGCGACGTTGGTGGTCAGGTCGTTGACCGCCTCGTTGAGCGAGTAGGGCGATCCGGTCCGCGACAGCGGAACCATGTCGCCGGGCGCCATCGCGGTCTGCCCGCCGGGCTCCAACGTCATGATCCGCTCACCGAGCAGCGATCCCGTCCTGATGTGCGCGGTGCTTTGATTGCCCAGGCGCACAGTGTCTTTCACGACAAACGTCACGACGGCGCCGTTCTCACCGAGCGCCACGTCGGTGACCGTGCCCACCTTGACGCCGGACACCTTGACTTCGTTGCCGATGCTCAGCCCGCCGGCCTCGGCGAACTCGGCGTGGTAGGTGATCGCGGTGGCCCAGGACACCAGCCGTTCGGGTTGCAGCCCGACGGCGACGACCAACACCATGAGCACGACGCCGATGAAGCCGGCCCGGGTCAGGTTGGCGCTGCGGTACTTAAGCATCCGGCTCCCCGCACCTCCCGTCGCGTTGTTTGATCCACGGGAAGACGGCGGTGCGGCCCTCGAGGTCGGTGACGCGCACCGTGATACCGCACAGGTAGTAGTTCACGAAGCTGCCGTAGGAGCCGACCCTGGCCAGCTTGCGGTAGTTCTCGGGTGCGCGTTGCAACGCGACCTCGATGAGCTCCTTGTCCTTTTCCACCAGCGGCGCCAGCCGGTGCAGCTCCTCGACCGTTCCGGCAAGCGGGGTGCGGGTTTGCGACAACAATCCCGCAACCGACGCCGTACCGTTGCTGAGCGCCTCGATGGCGGTGCCGATCGTGTCGCGGTCGGCGGCCAACTCGGTGGTCAACTGTTCGAAGCGATCCAGCGCGCCGGAGAACCGCTCGCCTTCGGCGCCCAGTGTTTTGAGCACCGCGTCGAGGTTGTCGACCAGGCTTTCCAGCGCGAGGTTGTTGTCGGCCAAGGTGTTCGAGAACGACGACGTCTTGCTCAGCAGCGATTGCAACGTGCCGCCCTGCCCCTGGAAGATCTGCAGCAGCGCGTTGGTCAGCGCGTTGACGTCGTCGGGGTTCAACCCCCGTATCACCGGTTTGAGTCCGCCGAGCAGCAGGTCGAGGTCCAGCGCCGGCTGGGTGCGCGTCGCCGGTATCTGCGCGCCGCCGGCCAGCACCTGCGCAGCGCCCGGGCCGTCGACGAGCTCCATATAGCGGTCACCGACCAGGTTGAGATAGCGCACCGCGGCCTGCGTGCCTTCGGTGAGCACGACGTCGTCGTCGGCGTCGAACGTCACCAGCACCGTGTTGTCCGCGCGCAACGTCACGCCGCGGACAGTGCCGACCCGCACGCCGGCCACCCGCACCGAGTCACCCGGCTCCAGGCTCGAAACGTCGGCGAACACCGCCGAATAGCTTCGGGTAGAACCGCTTCGGAACTCGCCGAACACGATGAACAGGCTGGCGGTGAGAAACGACATGACGACCGCGAAGGCGCCGAACTTCACGAGGGTCCGCCGCAGGTTCGTCATCCCGGCTGACCCCACTGTGCGGTGTTGCGCGGTGGCCCGTCGATGGGGCCGAACAAGAACTGTTTCAGGCCGTCAGAGTTCAGCAGCAGGCTCTGGTTGCCGTAGCGGGTGGGATCGGTGCCGACGTCGGCAACCAGCTTCGGGGGATAGGTGTTGAACTTGAGCGGCAGTTGGCCCTCACACTGCGGACCGCCGGTCGCCGCGACCTTCGGCAGGTCCTGGGGATAGCGATAGCGTTCGAGACCCAACGTCAGTGCACCGAGGTCGTTGACGCCTGGCACCGGCGCGGGCGGTTTGAGCGCGAACGCGATAACGCCGGTCAACGAACAGGTGAGGGCCTCGTGGTACTCGTTGGTCAGGTCGGTGGTCGGCACCATCAGCCGCAGCAGGTTGGTTAACGGTTCGCGATTGCCGCCGATGACGTCGTTGCCGATGTCGGCCAACCCGATGCTGGAGACCAGGAACCGGTCCAGGGCGGCGTGCTGGTCGACCAGCGTGCGGCTGATTCGGCTGGCGTTGTTGACGATTGACATCAGATCGGGTGCGGCGTCGGCGTATGCGGTGGCGACGTCGGGGAACGTCTGCAGTTCATGGCTCAGCGTCGGCAGGCTCGGTTCGATCTTGGCCAGAAAGGCGTTGAAGTCCGAAAGCGAGCTGCCGAAGATCTCCCCGCGGCCGCTGAGCGCCGTCGACACCGCACCCAGCGTCTCGTTGAGCTTGACCGGATCTACCTGTTGCAGAACGGCGTTGAGGTCTTCGAAGATCGTGTTCACCTCGACCGTGACATGTTCGGAGTCGAGCACCTGACCGGCCCGCAGGCGCGCCGCCGACGGGTTGGCCGGGTGGACGAACTCGACCGACTTGGCGCCGAACACCGTGTTGGCGCCGATCTCGACGCCGACGTTGTCGGGCAGCAGGGCCAGCCGGGCCGGTTCGATCGCCAGCGTCAACGACGCGCGGCCGTCGGGCAGCTCGGAGATCTCCGACACCGTGCCGATCTGGGCGCCGTTGAGTTTGACCCGTGCGCCGGGATCCATGAGCAACCCGGCCCGGTCGGTCAACACGGTGAGCGGGACCCCGGGGGTGAACGTGCCGTTGAACATCGCGATGGCCACCGCGACGATGCCGGCCACACCGAGCACGCCGATCAGGCCCGCCACCGGACGCCGGTTCAAGCCGGGGCGCATGCGGTGTTCAGCGACTTGCCGGCGATGAACAAGAAACTCCCCCTAAGATGTGACCGAAATCTCATACTTGCGGTGACGAGAAGGGTACACAGCGGAGATCAGAACATCAAGATGGTCAAAAGCAGAATGCTGTTCTACTGTTACAAGGTCATTTGTTGGGGAAATGAGGCGATGTGGCGATCCTCGCGGAGCGACGGACATACGTCGCGGGTCGGTGGGTGACCGGCGACGAGGCGGTCGACGTCGAGAACCCGGCGGACGAGACCCGCGTCGGGGAGGTCACGTCCACCCCGGCGGCTGAGGTCGAACAAGCCATCGGCGCGGCGCGGCGCAGCTTCGACGACGGCGTGTGGGCGCATCGGTCGGTGGCGGAGCGCGCGCGGGCCGTGCACGCGTTCATCGACTACATCGAGGGCAGCGCCGACGTCCTGGTGCCGACCCTCGTCGCCGAGGCAGGCCAGCCCACCCGGTTCGCCGAGATGACCCAGCTGCGCGCCGGGGTCGCGCTGGCCCGCCAGACGGTCGACCTGTACCAGTCGATGAAGCACGAAGAGGCCAGCCCGGTCCCCGTCGACGACCTCGTGCGCGGCCGGGTGGCGTTGAGCGTGCGACGGCACGAGCCGGTCGGCGTCGTCACCGCGATTACGCCGTACAACGCCGCGCTGATCATGGGGTTTCAGAAGCTGATTCCGGCGTTGATGGCAGGTAATTCGGTCATCTTGCGTCCGAGCCCGTTGACACCGATCTCGTCGCTGATCTTCGGCATGGCCGCCGACGCGGCCGGGTTGCCTGCTGGCGTGATGAACGTCGTCGTCGAGTCCGGAACGGCCGCTGCCGAACTGCTGACCAGCCACCCGGCCGTCGACATGGTGTCGTTCACCGGTTCGACGTTGGCGGGCCGCAAGATCCTGGCCCAGGCCGCCCCGACGGTGAAGCGGGTCTCGTTGGAACTCGGCGGCAAGTCGGCACAGATTTATCTGCCCGACGCGATCGGCCGCGTCGCCGCGGGGGCGGCGATGGTGGTGATGAGTACCGCCGGGCAGGCGTGCGTGGCCGCGACGCGGATGTTGGTGCCCGAGGACCTGCGTGCTCAGGCGGTGGAGGCGGTCGGGGCCGCGTACCGGGCGATCAAGGTGGGGCCGCCCGATTCGGCGGATGCCGCGATGGGACCGGTCATCAGCGCCGCGCAGCTCGACAAGTGCGAACGCATCATCGCATCGGCCGAAGAGCACGGCGGCAAGGTGGTCTGCGGCGGCGGCCGGCCCGAACAGCTCGCCCGGGGCTACTACTTCGAACCCACCGTGCTCGACGTTCCCGACAACGCCAACCCCGCTGCGCAGGAAGAGATCTTCGGACCGGTCATCGCGGTGCTGGGCTATCGCGACCTCGACCATGCCGTGGCGATCGCCAACGACTCCATCTACGGGCTGTCGGGTCAGGTGTACGGCGCGGATGTGGCGAGTGCGGTGCAGGTGGCGCGACGTCTGCGCACCGGTGCCGTCAACGTCAACACCACCGTCTTTTCGGCGTACGCGCCCAGCGGCGGATACAAGCAGAGCGGTCTCGGCCGCGAGCGGGGTCCCGACGGGATCCGGGAGTTTCAGGAGGTCAAACACATGTCGATAGGGGAGCTTTCACGATGACTGCGAACTACAACCTGGACTGGTTGATCTCGGTCGACGATCACATCCTCGAGCCGCCGAACCTGTGGGTCGACCGCGTCGCGGCGAAGGACCGCGACAAGGCGCCGCACATGGAACCCGACGAGAACGGCGTGGACATGTGGGTCTACGACGGCAAGCGCTACCCGAACTCCGGCTTGAGCGCGGTGGTCGGCAAGTCCAAGGAGGAGTTCAGCCCCGAACCGCTGTCCTACTCCGAGATGCGCCCGGGCTGCTACGACGCCAAGGCCCGCCTCGAGGACATGGACCGCGCCGGTGTGCTTGCCTCGCTGTGCTTCCCGACCATCACGCGGTTCTGCGGACAGCTGTTCATGGAGGCCAGCGACCGCGAGTTCGGCTTCGAATGCCTACAGCACTACAACGACTGGCTGGTCGAGGAGTGGTGCGGCGTCGCCCCCGGCCGCTACATCCCGCTGATGCTGATCCCGATGTGGGATCCGAAGTTGGCCGCCAAGGAGATCGAACGGATGGCGGCACGGGGTGTGACGACCTTCGCATTCTCCGAGAACCCGGAGCCTCTGGGGCTGCCCACGATTCACGACCCCAGCGGCTATTGGGAACCGGTCATGGCGGCGGCCAACGAGACCGGGATGGTCGCGAGCATGCACGTCGGCTCGTCGTCACAGCTACCGAAGATCTGCAGCGACGCGCCGTTCATGGCCAACCTGACCTGGGGTGCGTCGCGTACGTCGGGAACCATGTTGTCCTGGCTCTTCAGCGGGCTTTTTCAGCGTTACCCCAATCTCAAGATCGCGTTGTCGGAGGGTGAGATGGGCTGGATGCCCTACTTTTTGGAGCGCGCGGAGCAGGTGCTCGACAAACAGCGGTACTGGGTGAAACGCGGAACCAAGTTCATGGGCCACGCCGGTAACGACGCCGACCTGGACACCCTCGACATCCGCGAGACGTTCCGCAACCACATCTTCGGCTGCATCATCGAGGACCGCCACGCGGTCCGGAGCATCGAGGAACTCGGTGAAGACAACATCATGTGCGAGACCGACTATCCGCACTCGGACTCCACCTGGCCCAATTGCATCGAGGTCGCGCGCAGCACCATGAAAGACCTGCCGGAGAACGTGCAGTACAAGCTGTTGCGAGGCAACGCCGAAAGGCTGTACCGCTTCACCCCGGCCGAACCGCCCGTGCCGGCGAACGCATGAGTACTGCGCTTGACGGCAAGAGCGCCGTCGTCACCGGTGCCGGCTCGGGGGTGGGCCGCGCATCGGCGGTGCGGTTCGCCCAGGAGGGCGCGCGGGTCATCGTCGCCGACATCGACCTCGACCAGGCCAAGGAGACGGTCCGCCAGATCGAGGGGTCCGGCGGCACCGCGGTCCCGGTCGGCGTCGATGTGGCCGACGAAGAGCAGGTGCGCGTCATGTTTCGCACCGCGGTCGACTGGTTCAACCGACTTGACATCGTCTTCAACAACGTCGGGATCCCCACACCACGGCTGGGGATGTCGTTTGAGGACCACACGCTCGAGGACTTCAACCGGCTGGTCGCGGTGAATCTCGGCGGGGTGTTTCTCGGCTGCAAATATGCTGTGCTGCAGTTCAAATCGCAGGGCACGGGCGGGGTGATCCTCAACACCGGGTCGGTGGCGGGTCTGGTGGCGTGGGGCGGTTCGGTGTACGGCGCGACCAAGGGCGGTGTGCTGCAGCTGACCCGCGCGGTCGCGATCGAGGCGGCACCATTCGACATTCGGGTCAACGCGATCTGCCCCGCGGCGATGCCGTTGACCGGCTTCATGGCCGCCGGTGGTCTTCAGGTCGACGACGCGCAACGGGCCGGAATCGCCGGAAAGGTCGGCGAACAGCATCCGCTCGGCAGGGCGATCACCGCGGAGGACTGCGCGGAGGCCGCGTTGTATCTGGTGTCGGACGCCGCACGCAACATCACCGGTGTCGCACTGCCGGTCGACGGCGGGTATGTGGCCCGATGACCACCTCCGGGCTGCTGGACCGCGCGCAGCTGCGTGAGCTGTTCGACCTGCGTAGCTCCTACAACGAGCTCAGCGGCGGGGCCTACCAGGACGACCCGTATCCGATATGGCACCGGCTGCGCGAGCAGGGCCCGGTGCTGCCCGGCACTCTGCACGAGCTGACCGGCTGCCAAGGGCCGATGTACTTTCACGGGTTGCCGTATCCGGACTGCCCGCATTTCACGCTGTTCGACTACGAGACGGGCTTTGCCGCACACCGTGATCCGGACGTGTTCGCGTCCTCGCCGGTGCCGGTTGACCTCGACAACGGGCCGCTGGCCATCACCAACAGCCTGCTGTCGATGGACGGTGCGCAACACAAGCGGTACCGCGCGCTGGTGCAGCCGTCGTTCCTGTCGTCGAACGCCAATTGGTGGATCGACAACTGGATCTCCGAGACGGTCGACATGCTGATCGACGGGTTCGCTTCAGACGGTCGTGCCGAGCTCAACGTGGACTTCTGTGCGGCGATCCCGGTTTTGACGATCACGGGCAGCTTCGGGGTGCCCGTCGAGCAGGCGCTGGTGATCCGCCAGGCGCTGACCCAAGACCCCCAGAAGGTCGTCGATATCCTGCGGCCGATCATCGCCGCCCGACGTGACGAACCCAAGGACGATCTGATCAGCGTGCTGGTGCACGCCGAGATCACCGACGACAACGGCGTGACGCACCGGTTGACCGACCGCGAGATCGACTCGTTCGTCCTGCTGCTTCTCGGTGCGGGTTCGGGTACCACGTGGAAACAGATGGGCACGACGCTGACCGCGCTGCTGCAGCGCCCGGACATGCTCGACGCGGTCCGGCAGGACCGGTCGCTGTTGCGTCCGGCCATCGAGGAGTCGGTGCGCTGGATGCCGACGGACCCGATGTTCTCGCGCTGGGTGGTCACCGACACCGAACTGGCCGGCGTCGAGATACCGGCGGGTTCCGTGGTGCACATCAACATCGGTGCCGCCAACCGTGATCCGGCGCGCTGGGACCGCCCCGACGAGTACGACATCCATCGCCCCATGCGGCCCAACCTCGGTTTCGGCCAGGGGGTGCACATCTGCTTGGGCATGCACGTCGCGCGCGCCGAGATGGCGGTGGCGATCTCGGCGCTGCTCGATCGGCTGCCGAATCTGCGGCTGAATCCCGACGCCGAACAACCCCGCTTCGTCGGCCTGTACGAACGCGGGGCGACCGCGATACCCGTCCTGTTCGATGCCACCTGAGGTGCAATGAGCGAAAACAACTACACCGCACCGGACCTCACGCTGGTTGGCGCCGATCACATCGCGGCGTACCGGGAGACCGACGGGGAGGTCGGCTACCTCTGGAACGGTGTGCCCACCCTGCTGCTGACCGTCACGGGCCGGCGCAGCGGTCAGCCGCGCACGTCGGCGCTGATCTTCGGCCGTGACAACGACGACTATCTCATCGTGGCCTCGATGGGTGGGGCGCCGATGCGCCCGAAGTGGTACCTGAACCTGCAGGCGCACCCGGCGGCGCAGATCCAGGTGCGCGATCAGCATATCGACGTGACCGCACGCACAGCATCCGTCGACGAGAAGCCGCGGCTGTGGCAGATCATGACCGACATCTGGCCGAATTACGATGTCTACCAGGCACGTACGGAGCGGGAGATCCCCGTCGTCGTGTTGTCTCCGACATGACCAACGCAGGGGCGCCCTCGGATACGTGGGTTGAACGCGCCGTCGAACGCTCGGCGGCGGTGCAGCGTTCCCGGTTGCGGATCGCCCAGCACGTCGCGCAGATGCTCGATGCCGCACGCCGGTTGATCGCCACCAAGGGCGACAAGTTCACCACGCAGGAACTGGCCGCCGAAGCCGGTGTCGCGCTGCAAACCTTCTACCGCTACTTCGCCAGCAAGGACGAACTGCTGCTCGCGCTGATCGGTGACGCGATGACCGAAGCGTGCGAGCGCTGGACACAGGCCGCGGCCGAGCTCACCGATCCGCTGGAGCGCCTGCGCTTCTACATCACGCGGACGCTCGATCGGCTGGAAGGTGACAGTCACGACGCCGCCTTGGCGAAGTTCGTGGTGTCGACACGATGGCGGCTGCACCGGCAGTTCCCCAAGGAACTCGACGAGGCCGAGAAGCCGTTCGTCGATCTGCTGCGCGACGAGATCGACAGGGCCGTCGAAATGGGCCTACTCAGACCGGCCGACCCGCAATGGGATTCGTGGTTCCTCGGTGAACTCGTCCGCTCGGTGTATCACTTCTACGCCTTCGCCGACGACAGCCGGGGTGAAATCAAACTCGTCAAGGAGAAGCTGTGGAACTTCTGCCTGACCGCGCTCGGCGGCACCACTCAGTTGGCGAAAGGTGTTGAGCAGTGACCCAATCCGATTTCAGCGCCATCGACTTCTTCACCAGCCCGGACTTCGTGCCCGACCCGCACCCGTACTTCGAGTACCTACGCAGTCAGGGCCCGGTCGTGAAAGAGCCGCATCACGGCGTGGTGGCGGTCACCGGATACGAAGAGACGCTCGAGGTGTTCAAGGACGCCCAGCAGTGGTCCAACTGCGTCGCGGTGGGCGGACCGTTCCCGCCGCTGCCTTTCACACCGGAAGGCGACGATATCCGCGACCAGATCGATGCCCACCGCACGCAGATGCCGCTGTATGAGCATATGGTCGCGATGGATCCGCCCAACCACACCCGGGCGCGCTCCATCCTGAGTCGACTGCTCACACCCAGCCGGCTCAAGGCCAACCAGGACTTTCTGTGGGAGCTGGCCGACAGTCAGCTCGACGAGTTCATCGAGGCCGGCGAGTGCGAGTTCCTCACCGCGTATTCGAAGCCATTCTCGCTGTTGGCGATCGCTGACCTGCTCGGTGTTCCCCGCGAGGACCACAAGGAGTTTCGCGACGCGATGGCCAACCCGCATCTGATGGGCAACATCGAAGGAGACGGCGCCGCCATCAACCCCCTGGAGTTCCTCGACGATAAGTTCAGCGCCTACATCGAGGAACGTCGTGCGCACCCGCGCGACGATGTGCTCAGCGATCTGGCCGCGGCCACCTATCCGGACGGCTCACAGCCCACCGTCACCGAGGTGGTGCGCACCGCGAGCTTCCTGTTCGGCGCGGGTCAGGAGACCACGGCCAAGCTGCTCGGCGCGGCGTTGCGGATTCTGTGTGAGCGCCCGGAATTGCAGGATGCCCTTCGTCAGGATCCCAGCCTGGTGCCCGGCTTCATCGAGGAAACGCTGCGGATGGAAAGCCCCGTCAAGACCGAATTCCGGTTGGCAGTGCGGTCAACCACGCTAGCGGGAGTGGACATTCCCGCCGGCACGACCGTGATGATTTCCGCCGCGGCGGCCAACCGCGACCCGGACAAGTTCGAATGCCCGCATGAGTTCCGGCTCGACCGTAAGAATGTCCGCGAACAGATCGCATTCGCCCGCGGGGCGCACTCGTGCCCGGGGGCCCCGCTGGCGCGCGTCGAAGGCAGGGTGTCGCTGGAGCGGATCCTGGCCCGGATGGCCGACATCGCGATCGACGAACGATTCCACGGGCCGGCCGATGACCGTCGGTTGACCTACGAGCCGACGTACATCCTGCGCGGCCTGACCGATCTGCACCTGCGGTTCACCCCGGTGAGCTGATGCGCATCGGGACGACGGTGACGGCGCTGACCGCGGTTGTCGCGGCCGGCGTCGTACTCGCGCCGCAGGCCCACGCCGACGACTGGGCCCTCAACGGCACGTACCTGGCCACCTCCAACGGAGACTGGGCCACCACCAACGAAGTTCGACGCAACCAGGCAAGTGTCCGAAGCGTCTGGACCATCGCCATGACGTGTACCAACGTCGTCACGTGCAGCGGAACGGTGACCAGCGACGCGGGCTGGAGCGCCGAAATCAGCATCACCAACGGCGAATACGTCGTCAAGCGAGACCTACCGGATTGGCAGCGATGCGCAGACGGTAGCGGACGAACGGTCACCGGTCACCAGAGTTACCGGTTCTTCCCCGTGGCGCCGGACGGGTTTTTGCTCCCGGGATCGCGGGTGTTCGCCGGGTTCGACAAGACGACCGGCGAAAGCGGCGCCTGCCGCCTCAACGACAAAGTGGAGATCGACATGCCGTTCCGGCTGGAGAAGCTGGACTGACCTGAAAGGCCGATATGCCCCACGCCAAACCCACAGATCTGCCCAGCGCGGGCGGCGGGCGCTGGCCCGCGGTCGGCGACGGTTTCCGCTCCGTGCAATGGGGTGACATGGAGGTGGGGTTCACCTCGATCGACCATCCGCTGGACTGCACCGAGCTCTACCGCGTCGGAGGGATGCCCGGCGGGCTGTGCATGTGCCCGCATTACGGCTTCGTCGTCGAAGGCGCCGTCAGCGCAACGTATCCCAACACCGACCTACCTGATGAAGAAGCCGTGGCAGGGGAGGTGTACTTCTTTCCGGCCGGGCACATCCTGAAGTATTCGGGGCCGACCAAACACATCGAGTTCAACCCGGCGTTCGCGCTGCAGCAGTGCATGGACGCGATGCAGCGCACCGCCAACCGGGCCACCCAATGATGGTGCGGATCCTGGTCTCGGCGCTGGCGCTCGGCTGTGCCACCGTACTTGCTTGGAGTACAACGCTTCCGGCGAATGTGCGGCTGGCGACCAATGCGCTCATCATGGACGCCACCACGTTTCCGATGCCGAGCCGCGGCTACATGGAGTCGGCGATCAACGACTTCATCGCGCCCACCGTGTTCGATCCTGCGGGCTACACGCCGGTCGCGGTGCGGCAACGCTCGCAGATCATCGGGATCAACCAGTCCGTCGAAGGCGGTATCGACCTGCTCGTGGATGCCATGGCCGATCAGAGCGAGCCGTTCGTGGTGTTCGGCTTCTCGCAGAGCACCGTGGTGTCGATGCGGGTGAAGGCCGACCTCGCCGAGCGCAAGGCGCGCGGGGAGGAGGTGCCCGACGTGACGTTCGTGGGTATCGGTGTGGGAAACCGACCGAACGGCGGTATCTCATCGCGGCTCGCCGGTATCACGATTCCGTTCTTCGACTTCACTTTTGACGGTGCGGCACCCACCGACTCCGGGTTCAAGACCTTCGACATCGCGCGTGAGTTTGACGGTTTGGCCGACACCCCGCAGTTTTTACTCAACCCGGTGTCAACCCTCAACGCAATATTCGGTGTGCTGTTTGTGCACTTGCTGTACGGACCGGAGGTCAGCCTGGACCCCAACAGCCCGAAGTACGTCCCGGGCACCGTCGTACAGCAATACGGGGACACCACCTACTATTGGATCCCGACCGCGGATCTGCCGCTGTTCGACCCGTTCCGTCTGCTCGGCGTACCCGAACAGGTCATCGACGTGTTCGAGCCGTTCTTCAGAGTGCTGGTCGATGCCGGCTACGATCGGTCGATTCCTTTCGGGGAACCGGTTCCGGCGCAACTGATCCCGGTGATCGATCCGGTCACTTTGGCGATACAGCTGGCTAGCGCGGTCGTCGAGGGCGCCAACAACGCGGCGAAGCTGGTCGGAGGGCAGCTGCCCGGATACGGGTTTTTGACAACGCATCTCTCGGCGGCAGAAGGGCAGTCGTCGAACGTCATCGGTGCGCCGTATCGTGCGTTCGTCAGGGAGATCAACGAGAACTTCAACCCGTTCCAGACCTTCGCTGCGTTCGAGGGGCCGATCGCCAAGGCCTTCGATAGTGTGGTCAACGCGCTGGGTGTCCCGCATGTGCTCAACCAGCTGATCGACCCGGTGCTGTTTCCGTTGACGGCGTGGGCGGAGGAGAACCTTCTCTTCCCGCCACCGGATGCCCCGTTGAACCCGCTGATTCCCATCCTGCGGCGCGTCGCGCCGCACCTCGGTACGCCTGCTCCGGAAAGCGGCGATGCCGATGAGGTTCCGTCCGCGGCATCGGACGTCGAGCCGGTGTCGCAGACTGAGCGCGACTCGGACACTGAACCAGTGTCGGAAACCGAGTCCGACCCGGACACCGAAGCAGCGTCGGACGGCGACCTGACGCTGCAAGACGACGCCAGCCTCGAAGACGACGCCGCGTTGGTCGACGAAGTCACGTTGGATAACGAAGTCACGTTGGAAGATGACGCCACCACGACCTCGTCCCCGACCAGCCGCACCGAGTCCCCGGCGTCGCCCGCCGACGACCCAACCGACAACGACGCAGACCCAACCGAGTCGGCAACCGGTCAGAACGCTGGGTCTGAGTCGAGCGCGGAGGACGCGGCCTGATTTTGACCTGAGATCTGTCAGCGATGTCCCGCGACATGGCGCAGAAATGTCATACCCGCCTGAAAGAATCGAACGTATGTTCGAGGAATTTCGGTCGGCCGACGATTCGGTGTTGGTCGCTGAGATCCAGGAGTGCGCGCGTAATGAGGCGCGCACTGCGGCGCGGCGGTTCGCCGCGATCGGCGAGCTGACCGCACGCGCTACTGAGCCCGATGATGAACGCCAGCACTGGGTGGCGGACCTGTGGAATTGCGCCGCCGCCGAGGTGGCTGCGGCGATGGGGATCAGTCGTTATCGGGCTGGGCAACAGATGGCGATCGGGTTGGCGTTGCGTAACCGGCTGCCCAGGGTCGCCGCGCTCTTTAGTGAGGGGTTGATCAGCGCCAATGTGATTTCGACGATCACCTGGCGCACGCATTTGGTCTGTGAGGGCGAGCCGTTGGCCCGGGTGGATGCCGAGATCGCCCAGCGGGCGTCGTCGTGGGGGGCGTTGGGCCAGGACCGGTTGGAGCTGGCCGTCGATGCGGTGGTCGAAACCCATGACCCGGATGCGCGTCGGCGCTATCGCGACGCGGCGCGCAAATGTGATGTGCAGGTCGGCAAACCCGACGACGCCACCGGCACGGCGTCGTTGTATGGGCGGCTTTCGGCCGCCGACGCGGAGTTGTTGATGCGGTGTCTGGAACAGATGGTCGCTGGGCTGTGTGCTGGGGATCCGCGCAGTGTGGGGCAGCGGCGCGCGGCGGCGCTGGGGGCGTTGGCCGCCGGGGCCGATCGGCTCAAGTGCCAATGCAACAGCCCGCAGTGCCCGTGGGCCAACAAAGACGACCCGCGCGCGGCCGCGTTCGTCATCCACGTGCTCACCGACACCGTGCCCACCCCCGAATCCCCGGCCCAGAGCGCCGCGCAGCCGTCCCGTGACACCCGCACCGACGCCGATACCGAACCTCCGACCCCGGTCGAACCGCCGCTGCCCGCCCCCGATGCCACACCCGAGCCGGCGGCCGAGGAACCGGCTTTGCCGCCGGAATCCGAGCCGGACGATGAGGAGCCGCAGGCCGAATCGACGCCCAAGAGCCATTTGTGGGCGCCCAGCCGGTCTGGTAATTCGGCGGCGGTGATTGTCGGTGGTGGGGTGATCCCGCCGGCGTTGTTGGCTGAGTTGGTCGCCAACGGCGCCAAAATCACAACGGAGTATCGCCCTGAGGCGACAGCAGGCGAGCCGCGCTATCGGCCCTCGCGGGCCTGTGAGCGCTTTGTGTGTCTGCGCGATATGACGTGTCGCTTCCCCGGCTGTGACCTCCCGGCCGAACGCTGCGATCTCGACCACACCACCCCGTATCCGGGTGGGCCGACGCATCCGTCAAACATCAAGTGCCTGTGTCGTTTTCATCATTTGTTGAAGACGTTTTGCGGTTGGAATGACCAACAATATCCCGACGGCACCATCGTCTGGACCGCGCCCAGCGGCCACACCTACCGCACCCAACCCACCAGCAAGCTCTACTTCCCACACTGGAATACCACCACCGCTGACCTGCCACCGCCCGCGAACGCGCCCCCACCCTCGGCGCAACGCACGCTGAAGATGCCACGACGACGACGCACCCGCGCCGCCGAGAACGAAGCACGCATCAACACCGAACGCGAACTCAACCGCGAGTCGACGGGCTACAACCCCTACCGCAGATAGGAACTGCCTGCGCAACCAGCTCTGTCCCCGAACCGCTCATCGACGTGCCGGGGGCGTGAAGCGACGGGCTAGCATTTCCCGGGTGTCCTGGGTGGAGCGTGCGGTCGAACGTTCGGCGGCGGTACAGCGGTCCCGCCAGCGCATCGCGCAACAGGTCCGCCAGATGCTCGACGCGGCCAGGAAGCTGATCGACGCCGAGGGCGACGATTTCACCACCCAGGAACTCGCTGCGGAAGCCGGCGTCGCGCTGCAGACGTTCTACCGCTACTTCGCCAGCAAGGACGAGCTGTTGCTGGCAGTGATCGGCGACGCGATGTCCGATGCGGTCGAACGCTGGAGCCGCGAGGCCGCCGAACTGCCCGACCCGCTCGCACGGTTGCGTTACTACCTCATCTCGACGCTGGAGCGGCTCGGCGACGGCGGCAACGCGGCGATGCCTCGGTTCGTGGTCTCGACACGTTGGAGACTGGTCCGGCAGTTCCCCACCGAACTCGCCGAGGCCGAGAAGCCGTTCGTCGACCTGGTGCGCGCCGAGGTGACCGCGGCCATCGACGCCGGCCTGCTCAATCCGCCTGATCCCGAATGGGATTCATGGTTTGTGACCGAACTCGTGCGCTCGGTTTACCACTACTACGCGTTCGCCGCGTACGCCGAAGGCGAGCTCGACGTCGCCAAAGAACAACTGTGGCGGTTCTGCCTGACCGCGCTCGGCGGCGACACCGCTCAATGATGGCGCGAGATCCAGTGCGCGGCGAACTCCTCCTCCGCGTCGAACAGATACTTGATGTGGTGCAGGATCAGGTCCTCGAGCGCGCCGCCGACCAACGGGATCGAGACCTTGCAGACGCTGGCCAACCGCAGCTGGCTACCGCTGTCGGTGTCGGTGAGCACGTACTTGCCGCCGAACCGGCCCGGACCGCGCGGAATGGACGCCGCGTAGTGGCCTGTGGCCTGATTTTTCGCATGGTCGAACGGATCGAAATGCTGCGTGCGGGTGATGACCATGTCGGCGGGCACCACCGACCGCGCAATCGCGGGCAACTCCGAACGCGGCACCTCCTGTACGAACACGATGTCGGTGCCGCGCTCATCGGACGTGAAGGACGTGATCTCTGACGGGCTCAGCTGTCGATAGGCGCCCATCAGGCTCTGCCAGTACTCGCGGCTGGTGAAGTCCTGATACATCTTCTCCGCGGGCACGTCGAACGCGATGGTGTACTCCATGCGACGCGACATGGCACCTAAGTCTACTTATTGATCAGGCGTTTTCGGTGATCCACATCGTGGTGAAGCGTTGCTCGGCGATGAGCAGGTCGGTCAGCTGTGAGCCGATGAAGTTCTCGATCTTGCCGCCCACCAGCGGCACCTGTACCTCGACGGTGACGCTGAACTCGAGCCGCGAGCCGCTGCCTGAGGTTGCCGGCGCCAGCACCGCCGTGCCCGACAGGCTGGCAGGCGCGCCGTCGATCGAACCCTTGACCGTCGCGGTGGTCCGCCCGTCGTGCACCGGGCTCCATGCCTCCTCGCGCACGAAGCTGAGATCGCCGCGGTGAAACTGCGCCACCAAGCCGGGCAACCGGTCGGCACGCAACGTCTGGGTGGTGACCACGTCGACTCCGCCGTCGTCGTCGAGGACCATCGAATCCAGCGTGTAGTCGTCGGCGCCGGAATCGGCCAGCCGCGCCAACCAGTACTGCTCGTCGCGGAACGCCCGGTGCACCTGTTCGACGCTGCCCCCGTACTCGGCGGCCATGTCGAATGAACGCGGCATAGCTGGCCACGCTACCGTTACCGCCCGTGGTCACTTCGGTCATAGGGGGTGCCTCCGTCGCGGAGGCGGTGCCGCTGGGCCCGCTGACCACACTGCGCGTCGGCGGCGTCGCACAGCGGCTCATCACCTGCGACACCACCCAGAAGGTGGTGGACGTCATCCGCGCCCTCGGCCCCGATGACGACGCGCTGGTGCTTGCCGGCGGATCCAACGTCGTGCTGGCAGACGACCTCACCGACCTGACCGTCATCCTGCTCGCCAACACCGAAATCACCGTCGAGGACAACGTGGTGCGCGCCGAGGCGGGCGCGGTGTGGGACGACGTCGTGGTGACATCGCTGGCGCACGGCCTCGGCGGACTCGAATGCCTTTCCGGCATACCGGGTTCGGCAGGCGCCACCCCGGTACAGAACGTCGGCGCGTACGGCGCCGAAGTCGCCGACACCATCCGCCGTGTGCGGCTGCTGGACCGTCGCACCGGGCAAGACCGGTGGGTGGCCCCCCACGCGCTGCAGTTCGGCTACCGCACCAGCGTCCTCAAGCACTCGCAGGACGCGATCGTGCTCGAGGTGGAGTTCGCGTTGGACACCCACGGCCGCAGCGCCCCGATGCGCTACGGCGAGCTGGCCACCGCACTCGGCGTCGACGCCGGAGCGCACGTCGATCCCGTCCGGGTGCGGGAGACCGTGCTTGGACTGCGGGCCCGCAAGGGCATGGTGCTCGACGAGGCTGACCACGACACCTGGAGCGTGGGCTCGTTCTTCACCAACCCGGTGGTGTCGCGCGCGGAGTTCGAGCGGCTGCGCGACAGCGTCGAGGGCCCCGTGCCCAACTATCCGGCAGCGGACAAGGTCAAGCTGGCCGCCGGCTGGCTCGTCGAGCACGCCGGCTTCGCCAAGGGCTATCCGGGCGACGGCGCCCCGGCCCGGCTGTCCACCAAGCACGCGCTGGCGATCACCAACCGCGGCGCGGCCACGACGGCCGACGTGATCGCGCTGGCACGGACCGTACACGACGGTGTCAGAAGGACATTCGGGATCGAACTCACACCCGAGCCTGCGCTGGTCGGCTGCAGTATCTAGGTACGCTGGGTTCGCGTGAGCCCCGGCCCGATTTTCGATGCCTGGCCGCCGAAGATCAGTCGGCGGCGCGCCCTGACCGCGCTGGTGGTCGGCGTCGTCGCGCCCGGGACGCTGGCGGCATGTGCCGGCGGATCAGGCACGACGTCGGAGGAGGACGCCGCACCCGCCGCGCCGACCGTGACGTTCGAACCGGCCGACGCGGCCGCCGACGTCTCACCCATCACACCGGTCGGCGTCGAGGTCACCGACGGGTGGTTCCAGCACGTCGCGCTGACCAACGCGGACGGCAAGGTGGTCGCGGGCACGCTCAACCGGGACCGCACCGCGTTCACCGTCACCGAGCCGCTCGGCTACGGCATGCGCTACAGCTGGAGCGGCTCAATCGTCGGCCGCGACGGCAAGGCCGTTCCGCTGGCGGGCTTTTTCACCACGCTGAACCCGACCAAACAGGTCAACGGCCGGTTCCAGCTCGCCGACGGTCAGGTCGTCGGCGTGGCGGCGCCCATCATCCTGCAGTTCGACGCGTCGATCAGCGACAAGGCGTCCGTCGAAAAAGCCGTCACCGTGACCACCGACCCACCCGTCGAGGGCAGCTGGGCATGGCTGCCCGACGAAGTCGGCGGCTCGCGCATGCACTGGCGTCCCCGCGAGTACTTTCCGGCGGGCACCAAAGTCAACGTCGACTCCCGGCTCTACGGTGTGCCGTTCGGCGACGGCGCCTACGGCGCGCAGGACGCGACGCTGCACTTCGAAATCGGTCGCCGGCAGGTGGTCCGCGGGCACGCGCCGTCGCACCGCATCCAGGTGCTCGACGGCGACGACGGCGTGATCATGGATTTCGCGTGCAGCTACGGCGAAGGAGATCTGGACCGCAACGTCACCCGCAGCGGCATCCACGTCGTCACCGAGAAGCATCTGGACTTCTACATGAGCAACCCGGCCGCCGGCTACTCCAACGTGCACATGCGCCATGCCGTGCGCATCTCCAACAACGGCGAGTTCATCCACGCCAACCCCGGCAGCGTGGGCTCGCAGGGCAGCAGCAACGTCACCAACGGCTGCATCAACCTGTCGCCGGGCGACGCCGAACAGTACTTCAACAGCGCGATCTACGGTGACCCGGTCGAGATCACCGGCACCCGCCTGGAGTTGTCCTACGCCGACGGTGACATCTGGGACTGGGTGGTGCCGTGGGACGAGTGGGTGGCGATGTCGGCGACCGATGACAAGCCCGCACCCGACGAGATCCCCGACACCGCGCCCGCGACGCCGTCGGATGCGCCGCGCCCGGCCGGCCGCTGAGCGGGCTCAGCGGCGGTTGAAGCGTGACGCGGTGGCCTGATCGCGCGGGCGGATCACGATCGAATCCAGGTTGACGTGGGAGGGTCGGGACGCGACGAACCCGATCACCTCGGCGACGTCCTCGGCCACCAGCGGCGTGACACCCTGATACACCTTGGCCGCACGCTCCTCGTCGCCCTCGAAGCGGCGCAGCGAGAAGTCCGTCTTCACCATCCCCGGGGCAATCTCGGTGAGCCGCACCGGTTTTCCCAACAGCTCCCCGCGCAGGGTGCGGTGCAGCGCGCCCTGGGCGTGTTTGGCCGACGTGTACCCCGACCCGCCGTCGTAGGTTTCGAACGCCGCGATCGAGGTGACGGTCACGATCAGCCCGTCACCGGAGTCGATCAGCTTCGGCAGCAGCGCCCGGGTGATGCGCAGCGTGCCGAGCACATTGGCCTCCCACATCCACCGCCAGTTGTCGATGTCGGCCTCGGCCACCGGCTCCAGGCCGCGGGCGCCGCCAGCGTTGTTGACCAGCACATCGACGCGGTCCAGCGTCTCGGCAAGTGCCGACACATCCTGCTCAGATGTGACGTCCGTCACACTCGGGGTGCCGCCGATCTCCTCGGCCAACGCCTCGATTCGGTCCGCGCGGCGGGCCACGCAAACCACGTGAAAGCCTTGAGCAGCAAGGGTTTTCGCGGTCGCTTCGCCGATGCCGGCGCTGGCGCCGGTGACCACCGCGACCCGCTTCCCGGTCTGAGGTGTCGTCATCTGCCCAACCCTAGTTGCCGTGCTAAGTTCCGTCGCATGTACGGAAGCTGTTGTCGCCGCGCGATCTGCCGCGCCTGAGCGACCTCGGATAACCGCTTCGTACGTCCCCGACGAGTCGCTCGGTGTGGCCATGCCCCCACCTGTCGACGTCGTAAAGGACACCCATGACCATCGCCATCGTCCGTCCGGCGCCCAATCGCGCACTGTTGGCCAGACACCTCATCGTCGCCCCGTCGCTGAAGGTCGCCGACGCCGCGGCCGCCTCGGTGTTCAGCGCCGCCCGGATGCGCGGTCCGATCGCCCGTGACGCGATCGCGCAGGCCACCCGGCTCAGCATCGCGACGGTGAACCGCCAGGTCACCGCGCTGCTCGACGCCGGGGTGCTGCGGGAACGCGCCGATCTGGCGGTCCCCGGCGCGATCGGCCGACCCCGTGTGCCCGTCGAGGTCAACCACGCGCCGTATCTGACGCTGGGCATCCACATTGGCGCCCGCGCCACCAGCATCGTGGCCACCGACCTGTTGGGTCGCACTCTCGACGTCGTCGAGACCCCGACACCGCGGGGGCCGCAGGCCGCCGCGCTGGGCATCCTGGCCGAGAGCGCCCGCCGGTACCTGAGCCGCTGGCACCGTCGGCGCCCGCTGTGGGTGGGCGTGGCCGCGGGCGGCGTCGTGGACAGCACCACCGGATCGCTGGACCACCCCCGGCTCGGCTGGACCGACGCGCCGGTCGGGCCGGTGCTGGCCGAGGCGCTCGGCCTGCCGGTGTCGGTCGCCTCGCACGTCGACGCGATGGCCGGCGCCGAACTGCTGCTCGGGGTGCGTCGCCCACCGTCGCCGGCGCAGACCAGCCTCTACGTCTACGCCCGCGAAACCGTCGGCTACGCACTGTCGATCGGGGGCCGGGTGCATTCGCCGACCAGCGGGCCCGGCACCATCGCCGCGCTGCCCGCACAGTCCGAATTGCTCGGCGGCAGCGGGCAATTGGAGTCCACGGTCAGCGACGAGGCAGTGCTCACCGCGGCCCGCAGGGCACGCGTGCTCCCGGCGGAGGGACCCGCCTCGACCATGCCGGCGTTGCTGCGCGCCGCGCGCCAAGGCAGCCCGCAGGCACAAGCCCTGCTGGCCGAGCGGGCCCGGGTGCTCGGTGCAGCGGTGGCGCTGCTGCGCGACCTGCTCAACCCCGACGACCTCGTGGTCGGCGGTCAAGCGTTCACCGAATACCCCGAGGGCATGAGCGTGGTCGAGGCGGCGTTCGCGCAGCGTTCGGTGATGCCGCCGCGGAAAATCCGGGTGAGCGCGTTCGGCAACCGGGTGCAGGAGGCCGGTGCCGGCGTGGTTTCGCTCGGCGGGCTGTACGCCGACCCGATCGGTGCGATGCGGCGGGCCGGCCGCCACGGCGTACCCGCCTGACACAGCCGTCCGCGGTCGCGGTGTAGACATGAGTGTGTGCGCCTAGTCACCGACCTGCCCCGGCGAGTAGCTGTGTTGTCGGTGCACACCTCCCCGCTGGCCCAGCCCGGAATGGGCGACGCCGGCGGCATGAACGTCTACGTGCTGCAAACCGCGCTGCAGATGGCGCGGCGCGGTGTTGAGGTGGAGATCTTCACGCGGGCGACCTCGTCGACCGACGCACCCGTGGTGCCGGTGGCGCCCGGCGTGCTGGTGCGCAATGTCGCGGCCGGGCCGTTCGAGGGGCTCGACAAATACGACCTGCCCACGCAGCTGTGTGCGTTCACCGCGGGCGTGCTGCGCGCCGAGGCGACCCACGAACCCGGCTACTACGACATCGTGCACTCGCACTACTGGCTGTCGGGTCAGGTCGGCTGGCTGGCCAGAGACCGCTGGGCGGTGCCGCTGGTGCACACCGCGCACACGCTGGCCGCGGTCAAGAACGCCGCGCTGGCCGAAGGTGACGCGCCCGAACCGCCGCTGCGCGCGGTCGGTGAACAACAGGTGGTCGACGAGGCCGACCGGCTGATCGTCAACACCGAACTCGAAGCGCAGCAACTGGTTTCGCTGCACTCGGCCGACCCGGCCCGCATCGACGTCGTGCACCCGGGCGTCGACCTGGACACGTTCACCCCTGGTGACCGGCGCGCGGCCCGCGCTGCGCTCGGCATTGATCTCGATGCGCCGACGGTCGGGTTCGTCGGGCGCATCCAACCGCTCAAGGCACCGGATGTGGCGCTGCGCGCGGCGGCCAAACTGCCCGGGGTGCGGGTGCTGGTGGCGGGTGGGCCGTCGGGCACGGGGCTGACGGCGCCCGACGGGCTGATCCGGCTCGCCGACGATCTGGGTATCGCCGATCGGGTGACGTTTTTGCCGCCGCAATCGCGCGAACAACTGGTCAACGTGTACCGGGCCGCCGACCTGATCGCGGTGCCGAGCTATTCGGAGTCGTTCGGCCTGGTCGCGGTCGAGGCGCAGGCATGCGGCACCCCGGTGGTCGCCGCCGCGGTCGGCGGGCTGCCCGTGGCCGTGCGCGACGGTGTCAGCGGCACGCTGGTGGGCAGCCACGACATCGACGACTGGTCCGCGGCCATCGGGGCGCTGCTGGAGCGGGGCCCGGCCACGTTGGCCAGCGCGGCCGTCGCGCATGCCTCGACGTTCTCCTGGTCGCACACGGTCGACGCGCTGCTGGCCAGCTACGGACGTGCGATCAGCGACTACCGCGCCCGCCACCAGCGCCGCGATGCCACCGCGCGCCGCAACGGACGCATCTTCACGCGACGACGGGTACGGGCATGAACAGCGCGGACGTCGAACAGATCATCGAGGACGCCTGCAAGGACAGCCAGCTGGTGTGCACCCGCCACAAGGGTGCGCACGGCGGGCTGCCCGGCATCGTCGTCGAACTGCCCGGCGAACGCCGCCTGGTGACCAACACGATCCTGTCCATCGGCGAGCATTCGGTGCGCGTCGAGGCGTTCGTGTGCCGCAAGCCCGACGAGAACCACGAAGGCGTCTACCGGTTTCTGCTCAAGCGCAACCGGCGGCTGTACGGCGTGGCCTACACCCTCGACAACGTCGGCGACATCTATCTGGTGGGCCGCATGGCGCTGCATTCGGTCACCCACGACGAGATCGACCGGGTGCTGGGGCAGGTGCTCGAAGCCGTCGACTCGGACTTCAACACGTTGTTGGAGTTGGGTTTTCGCTCGTCGATCCAGAAGGAATGGGAGTGGCGGGTGTCGCGCGGTGAATCGCTGAAGAACCTGCGGGCCTTCGAGCACCTCATCGACGACGACTAGTCTCTTCGCCATGGGAAACTCCACGCTGATCCTGCTGCGCCACGGCGAAAGCGAATGGAACGCCAAGAACCTGTTCACCGGATGGGTCGACGTCGACCTCACCGAGAAGGGCCGCGCCGAAGCCGTCCGCGCCGGCGAGCTGATGAAGGAACTGGACCGCAAGCCCGACGTGCTCTACACGTCGCTGCTGCGCCGCGCGATCAGCACCGCCAACCTCGCGCTGGACACGGCCGACCGGCATTGGATCCCGGTGCACCGCGACTGGCGACTCAACGAACGCCACTACGGTGCGCTGCAGGGCCTGAACAAGGCCGAGACCAAAGACAAGTACGGCGACGAGCAGTTCATGGCGTGGCGGCGAAGCTACGACACCCCGCCGCCGCCGATCGAGTTGGGCAGCACCTACAGCCAGGACGGCGACCCGCGCTACGCCGACATCGCTGGGGGCCCGCCGCGCACCGAATGCCTCAAGGACGTGGTGGAGCGGTTCGTGCCGTACTACACCGAGGTGATCGAGCCCGATCTGCGCGCCGGTAAGACCGTGCTGATCGCCGCGCACGGCAACTCGTTGCGCGCGCTGGTGAAACACCTCGACGGGATGTCGGATGAGGAGGTCGTCGGCCTCAACATCCCCACCGGCATCCCGCTGCGCTACGACCTGGACTCCGATCTGAAGCCGACCGTGATCGGCGGGCAGTACCTGGATCCCGAAGCCGCCGCAGCCGGTGCGGCCGCCGTCGCCGCCCAGGGCGCCAAATAGTCCGCCGAGCGACTGCTTCGGGCAAACATCGGGTGAACGGCAACCGAATACCTGAGATTTGCTGTGTGACTTATCCCGATTACGCAGCACGCTGCTGGGATGACGTTCACCGAATGCGTACGCTTCTGGCGTGAGTGTCGTATCGGCGCTACTGCTCGCGGTGGTGGCGTTGCTCGCGCTGGTGATCGGTGTCGGGCTCGGGGCGGGCTATGCTCCCCGCCTGGTCGAGCGTCGACGCCGCAAGATCGCCCAGCATGCCGGCATCACCGTTTCGCAGATGCTCGAACACGTGATCTCGCAGTCTCCGGTGGGCATCGTCGTGGTCGACACGTTCCGTGACGTCGTCTACACCAACGACCGCGCACGCGAGCTGGGGCTGGTCACCGACCGGCTGCTCGACGACCGGGCGTGGCTGGCCGCCGAGCGCACGCTGGCCACAGGTGAGGACCTGTCGGTCGACCTGTCCCCGCGCCGACGCAGTACGCCGGGACGGTCAGCGCAGTCCATCCGCGGCTATGTCCGGCTGCTGACCGAAGAGGACCGCCGGTTCGCCGTGGTGTACGTCGACGACCAGTCCGAGCACGCCCGGATGGAAGCCACCCGGCGAGATTTCGTCGCCAACGTCAGCCACGAACTCAAGACACCCGTCGGCGCGATGAGCGTGCTCGCCGAGGCGCTGTTGGCATCGGCCGACGACCCCGAAACCGCACGCCATTTCGCCGAGAAGATGCTCACCGAATCGAACCGGCTGGCCAACATGGTCGGCGAGCTGATCGAGCTGTCACGGCTGCAGGGCGCCGAACGGCTGCCGGATCTGGAGGCCGTCGACGTCGATACCGTGGTGTCTGAGGCGCTGTCACGCTACAAGGTGGTGGCCGACAACGCCGACATCGCGATCACCACCGACGCGCCGACCGGCTACCGGGTGCTCGGCGATCAGACGCTGCTCGTCACCGCGCTCGCCAACCTGGTGGCCAACGCAATCGCCTACTCGCCCAACGGATCATCGGTGTCGATCAGCCGACGGCGACGTGCGGACAACATCGAGATCGCGGTCACCGACCGCGGCATCGGCATCGACCGCGAGGACCAGCAGCGGGTTTTCGAACGCTTCTTCCGGGTCGACAAGGCACGCTCGAGGGCCACCGGCGGCACCGGTCTCGGGCTTGCGATCGTCAAACATGTCGCCGCCAACCACAACGGCTCCATCCGGCTGTGGAGCCAGCCAGGCACCGGATCGACGTTCACGCTGTCGATTCCGGTATATCCCGATCATGAAGATGAGCCGAACGAACGAGAGGACTAGCAAAACACCATGACCAGCGTGTTGATCGTGGAGGACGAGGAGTCCTTGGCTGATCCCCTGGCTTTTCTGCTGCGCAAGGAGGGCTTCGAAGCCACCGTGGTGGCCGACGGACCCTCCGCACTTGCTGAATTCGAGCGCTCCGGCGCCGACATCGTCCTGCTTGACCTGATGCTGCCGGGGATGAGCGGAACCGATGTGTGCCGTCAACTGCGGTCGCGCTCAAGCGTTCCCGTCATCATGGTGACCGCGCGCGACAGCGAGATCGACAAGGTCGTCGGCCTGGAGATCGGCGCCGACGATTACGTCACCAAACCGTATTCGGCGCGTGAGCTGATCGCCCGTATCCGGGCGGTGCTGCGCCGTGGCGCCGAGGCCGACGACATCAGCGTGGGGGAGAGCGTGCTGGAGGCCGGTCCGGTGCGGATGGACGTCGAACGTCACGTGGTGACCGTCAACGGCGAGACGATCACGTTGCCGCTCAAGGAGTTCGACCTACTGGAGTATCTGCTGCGCAACAGCGGCCGGGTGCTCACCCGCGGTCAGCTGATCGACCGGGTGTGGGGTGCGGACTATGTCGGCGACACCAAAACCCTTGACGTGCATGTGAAACGACTGCGATCCAAGATCGAGGCCGATCCCGCCAACCCCGTGCATCTGGTCACGGTGCGCGGGCTGGGTTACAAGCTCGAGGGCTGACCGCTACTCGGCCGCGCGGGTGGCGGGGTGGATCGCGATGAGGCCTAATCCGCTGCGCCGCTTGCACATCGCCGCCAGCTCGGCGTAGGCCTTCTCGCCGAGCAGCTCGGTCAACTCCGGTGCGTAGGACTGCCACACCTGTTTGGCGCCGACATGTGCGTTCGGGTCACCGGTGCAGTACCAGTGCAGGTCGGCGCCGCCTTCGCCCCAGCCGCGACGGTCGTATTCGGTGATCCAGGTCTTGAGGATCTCCGAGCCGTCGGGGCGCTCCACCCATTCCTGCACCCGCCGGATCGGCAGCTGCCAGCACACGTCCGGCTTCATCGTCAACGGCTCCACACCCAGCTTCAACGCCTTGCTGTGCAGTGCGCAGCCGATCCCGCCGGGAAAGCCGGGCCGGTTCAGAAAAATGCAGGCGCCCTTGTACTTTCGGGTCCGGAGGCTGGGTTCCCCGTCGTACTCGTCGTCCTCGAGGTAACCCTTCTTGCCCAACCCCTTGGCCCGGAACTGCCAGTCCTCGTCGGTGAGCTGTTTGACGGCGTCGTCGAGCCGAGCGCGGTCGTCGTCGTCGGACAAAAACGCACCGTGCGAACAACACCCGTCGTCCGGGCGGTTCTTCACCGTGCCCTGGCAGGCCGGGGTGCCGAACACACACGTCCACCGTGACAGCAGCCACGTCATATCGGCGGCGATCAGATGCTCGGGGTTGTCGGGGTCGTAGAACTCGACCCACTCGCGGGCGAAGTCGAGTTCGACCTCTCCGGGGTGCGTGCCAGTCACGTATTCAACGGTAGACCGATTAAGTTGGGTGGGTGCGATTAGGCGTGCTCGACGTGGGCAGCAATACCGTTCACCTGCTGGTGGTCGACGCCCGCCGTGGTGGCCATCCGACGCCGATGAGCTCAACCAAGGCGTCGTTGCGCCTCGCCGAGGCGATCGACAGCTCGGGCAACCTGACCCGCAGGTGCGCCGACAAGCTGGTCCGCACCGTCGACGAGTTCGCCAGGATCGCGACCAGCTCCGGGTGCGCGGAGCTGATGGCGTTCGCCACCTCCGCGGTGCGCGACGCCACCAACTCCGAAGCGGTGCTCGCGCGGGTGCGCGCCGAAACCGGGGTGGAACTGAAGGTGCTCAGCGGTGTCGACGAGTCGCGGCTGACGTTTCTGGCCGTGCGGCGCTGGTACGGGTGGAGCGCCGGACGCATCGTCAACATCGATATCGGCGGCGGCTCGCTGGAGCTGTGCAACGGCGTCGACGAAGAGCCGGAGGTCGCGCTGTCGCTGCCGCTGGGCGCGGGCCGGCTGACCCGCGAGTGGCTGCCCGATGACCCGCCGGGGCGGCGCCGCGTCGCGATGCTGCGCGACTGGCTGGCCACCGAGCTCGCCGACGCCGGCGCCGAGGTGCTCAAAGCCGGTGCCCCCGACCTGGCCGTGGCCACCTCCAAGACGTTTCGCTCGCTGGCCCGGCTGACCGGCGCGGCACCGTCTGGAGCTGGGCCGAGGGTGAAAAGGACCCTGACCGCGACCGGCCTTAGGCAGCTCATAGCTTTCATCTCTAGGATGACCGCTGCTGACCGAGCGGAGTTGGAAGGGGTGAGCAGCGACCGGGCGCCGCAGATCGTGGCCGGGGCGTTGGTGGCCGAGGCAAGCATGAACGCGCTTGCTGTGGAGACCGTGGACATCTGCCCATGGGCGTTGCGAGAAGGGCTCATTCTGCGGAAACTCGACAGCGAAGCCAACGGGAGCGACAGTCCGACCACACTGGAAACGTCCGGACAAACTGTTGGACGATAGGTGACAAGGCCCAGAGGCGACAGAGGATGACAGGACCAGACGACACCAACAGCAACACGCGACCGATCTCGGTTGCGGAGTTGCTGGCGCGCAACGGCACCATCGGCGCGCCACCGCTGGGTGGCCGGCGCAGGCGCCGCCGCGGCGACACGGGTTCGATCACCGTCGCCGAACTGACCGGCGAGATCCCGATCATCCGCCCTGACGACACCGCCGAGACCGTCACCGAGGCCGCACCGGACACCGAGGCGGTGGAGACCAACGGCGCCGTCGACCAGGAGGCCGAAACCGCCGAAGACACCGTCGAGGCCGAGATCGCCGAAGACACCGATGTCGCCGAGGCCGCCGAGCTCACCGAAGACCTCGACGTCGCCGAAGACGAAGACGAAGATGCCGAGGACGTCGACGACGATTACGCCGACGCCGTGGCCGACTACGCCGCCTACGTCGAACACCGCGAAAAAGACGAGGACCTGGACTTCTTCGCGCCGCCGCGGCGCTCCTCGGCCGCATCGTCGTCGACCGCGGAGGTCGGCGCCGAGCAGATGAGCCCGGACCCGGTGCTCGACTGGGCCGACACCGACACCGAATCCGACGACGCCGACCTCGAGACCGAACAGGCCGAAACCGACGTCGCCGAGGACGACGACGAGCTGCCGTCGTACCTGCGCTCCACCGACGGACCGCTGTTCGGCGGGCAGACGGTCGCCGACGACCTGGCCAGGGGCGGTGCGCGCCCCGGACCCGAAGACATCGACCTCGACGACCACGAGGACCAGGACGGGGCCGAAGCCCCCGCAGGCGGGCGGATGTCGTCGATCCTGCGGGCGGCCTGGGTGGTCGGGCAGTGCGTGATCGCCGTCGCGTTCGGCGCGGGTCTGTTCATCGCGTTCGACCAGCTGTGGAAGTGGAACAACATCGTCGCGCTGATGCTGTCGGTGCTGGTGATCCTCGGCCTGGTCGTGGGTGTGCGGGTGGTGCGCAAGACCGAGGACATCGGCAGCACGCTG
Source organism: Mycolicibacterium pulveris (assembly GCA_050205315.1). Taxonomy (GTDB): domain Bacteria; phylum Actinomycetota; class Actinomycetes; order Mycobacteriales; family Mycobacteriaceae; genus Mycobacterium; species Mycobacterium pulveris_A. The sequence goes on from JBNMRA010000004.1 coordinate 185,800, forward strand.
ATCGCGGTGGCCGTCGGCGCGTTGGTCACGCTCGGCCCGCTGGCGCTGCTGCAGTCGGGTTAGGCGCCGGCCGATAACCTGTGCGCCCCGCCATCAAGGTCGGTCTGTCGACGGCCTCGGTCTATCCGCTGAGAACCGAGGCCGCGTTCGAGTACGCCGCACGGCTCGGCTACGACGGTGTGGAGCTGATGGTGTGGGCGGAATCGGTCAGCCAAGATGTTGACGCCGTCGCGAAGCTCTCGCAGCGCTACGGGGTGCCGGTGTTGTCGGTGCACGCGCCGTGTCTGCTGATCTCGCAGCGGGTGTGGGGCGCCAACCCGATCCCCAAGCTGGAGCGCAGCGTGCGCGCCGCCGAGGAGCTGGGCGCCCAGACCGTCGTCGTGCATCCACCGTTTCGCTGGCAGCGCCGCTACGCCGAGGGGTTCAGCGAACAGGTCGCCGAACTCGAGGCGTCCAGCGAGGTGATGGTCGCGGTCGAGAACATGTTTCCGTTCCGCGCCGACCGGTTCTTCGGCGCCGGCCAGACGTCGATCGAGCGGATGCGCAAACGCGGCGGTAAGCCCGGACCCGGCATCTCGGCGTTCGCGCCGTCCTACGACCCGCTGGACGGCAACCACGCCCACTACACGCTGGACCTGTCCCACACCGCCACCGCGGGCACCGACGCGGTCGAGATGGCCCGCCGGATGGGTGACGGGTTGGTGCACCTGCACCTGTGTGACGGCAGCGGCGCCTCCACCGACGAACACCTGGTGCCCGGTCACGGCACCCAGCCCACCGTCGAGATCTGCGAGATGCTGGCGGCCAGCGATTTCACCGGGCATGTGATCCTTGAGGTGACCACGTCGGGCGCGCGCACCGCCGCCGAGCGCGAAGCGCTGCTGACCGAGTCGCTGCAGTTCGCCCGCGCGCATCTGCTGCGCTGACAATCCCGCTCACGGAGGAAAACCGCACATGGCTGGCTCAACCCTGTTCACCGACGCGATGGCGCTCACCGGGGTCGGTGACGGTGTCTACGACGGTGAGCTCAACGAGCACTGGACGATCGGGCCGAAGGTGCACGGCGGCGCGATGCTGGCGTTGTGCGCGAACGCGGCGCGCACGGAGTTCGGCCCGGGCGTCGAGCCGATCGCGATCTCGGGCAACTTCTTGTGGGCGCCCGATCCCGGACCGTTGCGGCTGGTCACCACCGTGCGTAAACGTGGCCGCCGGATCAGCCTGGTCGACGTCGAGCTGAACCAGGGCGACCGCACAGCGGTGCGCGCGGCGGTCACGCTCGGCGTGCCCGAACACCACGTCCCGCCGCTGCTCTCGGTCAACCCCGTCATCCCGTTGATGCAGCCCGAGCCGCCGCCGGGCCTGGAGCCGATCGGTCCGGGCCATCCGATGGCCGACGTCGTGCACCTGGCCCGCGGCTGTGACATCCGGCCGGCGCTGACCAGCTTCGAACCCCGCACCGACGGCGGACCGCCGGTCATCGAGTACTGGGTGCGGCCCAAGGGCACCGCGCCCGACGTGCTGTTCGCGCTGCTGTGCGGCGATGTGTCGGCTCCGGTCACGTTCGGCGTCAACCGGTTCGGATGGGCGCCGACGGTGCAGCTGACGGCCTATCTGCGCACCCTGCCGGCCGACGGCTGGCTGCGCGTGATGTGCACGACGGTGCAGATCGGCCAGGACTGGTTCGACGAGGACCACATCGTCGTCGACAGCGAGGGCCACATCGTGGTGCAGAGCCGCCAACTCGCGCTGGTGCCGAGCGAATAGCTAGACGCGCATCTGCCATGCTTTGCGGCATGGCGAGAATCGCGATCGTCGGCGGCGGAGGCATGGGTGAGGCGCTGCTGTCCGGGCTGCTGCGCGCCGGGCGACAGGTCAAGGACCTGGTGGTGGCCGAAAAGGACCCCGAGCGCGCCAAGTACCTGGCCGAGAAACATTCGGTGCTGGTGACCACGGTCGCCGATGCCGTCGACACCGCCGAGTACGTGATCGTCGCGGTGAAACCGCATGACGTCGAAGCTCTGGTCGCCGAGATCGCCGAGGCCGCCGCGCAGGCCGAAAGCGACGCGGCCGAACAGGTTTTCGTCACGGTGGCGGCGGGTGTGACGACGGCGTTCTTCGAGAACAAGCTGCCCGCCGGGGCGCCGGTCATCCGGGTGATGCCCAACGCGCCGGTGATCGTCGGCGGTGGGGTGAGCGCGCTGGCCCCCGGCCGGTTCGCGACCGCCGAGCACCTCAAGGAGGTGACGTCGATCTTCGACGCGGTCGGCGGCGTGCTGACCGTGCCGGAGTCGCAGCTGGATGCGGTCACCGCGGTGTCGGGCTCAGGCCCGGCGTATTTCTTCCTGATGGTCGAGGCGTTGGTGGACGCCGGCGTCAACGCGGGGTTGTCGCGGGCGGTGGCCACCGAATTGGTCACCCAGACCATGGCCGGGTCGGCCGCGATGTTGCTGGATCGGCTCGACCAGACCCAGGCCGCGGGTGGCGCCACCGGAGGTGCGGCGACCGACACGTCCGCCGCGCAGCTGCGCGCGACGGTTACCTCGCCCGGCGGCACCACCGCGGCTGGTCTGCGCGAACTCGAAAAGGGGGGTTTGCGGGCGGCCGTGGCCAACGCTGTCGAAGCCGCAAAAACCCGCTCTGAGCAGCTCGGAATTACATCTCAGTAATTCAATTAATTCTGGCCGATTAACCCACACCCGTCGCAGTAACCCCACAAGCCACGCTATTCTCCTCGTTGTAAGCACAGGTTGGGGTGCCAGCGGTGGGGAAGCCGCTGGAACGGCCTGTGCAGAACTGGATTGGGTTGCGATGACGTCTATGAACGGGCCATCGGCGCGGGATTCGGCTAGTGGCAAGTCGGCACGCGAAACCGGCTCCGCCGACAGCCAACCGCCACGAGCTCAATTTCTGACCGTCGCCGAAGTGGCGAGCCTGATGAGGGTCAGCAAGATGACGGTGTACCGGCTGGTGCACAACGGCGAGCTGCCTGCCGTGCGGGTCGGCCGCTCGTTCCGGGTGCACGCCAAGGCTGTCCACGACATGCTGGAGAGCTCGTACTTCGACGCCGGATAGCCGCGACGTCGAAGCACGCGGCCCCCGGGCGGCGCGGGGCCGCTGCACTGTGCGTTTTTCATTCACCGACGTGGTCCCGGTAAGGTAACCAGGTCGGATCAACAAACCTCTAGGTAGCGGAGTTCATGGGTTCAGTCATCAAGAAGCGGCGCAAGCGGATGTCGAAAAAGAAGCACCGTAAGCTGCTTCGTCGCACCCGGGTGCAGCGCAGAAAGCTCGGCAAGTAACTTTCGCCCGCCCTCGCTAGGCTGACCGGATATGGATTCCGAGGGCCGCTCCGCTGGGCACACCGACGGGTCTGACGCGCGCGACAGCGTGCACTATCCGAAGGTCGTATTGGTCACCGGGGCCTGCCGGTTCCTGGGTGGGTACCTCACGGCCCGGCTGGCGCAGAACCCGTTGATCAACCACGTCATCGCCGTCGACGCGGTCGCGCCGAGCAAGGACCTGCTGCGCCGGATGGGCCGCGCGGAGTTCGTGCGCGCCGACATCCGTAACCCGTTCATCGCCAAGGTGATTCGCAACGGCGACGTCGACACCGTGGTGCACGCGGCCGCGGCGTCCTACGCGCCGCGCTCCGGCGGACGGGCCGCGCTCAAGGAACTCAACGTGATGGGCGCGATCCAGCTGTTCGCGGCCTGTCAGAAGGCGCCGTCGCTGCGCCGGGTGATCCTCAAGTCCACGTCGGAGGTCTACGGCTCCAGCGCGCACGACCCGGTGATGTTCACCGAGGACACCAGCGCCCGTCGACCACCCCGCGACGGCTTCGCCCGCGACAGCATCGACATCGAGGGCTATGCGCGCGGGCTGGGCCGGCGCAGAACCGACATCACGGTCACGATCCTGCGGCTGGCCAACATGATCGGGCCCGCGATGGACACCGCGCTGTCGCGCTATCTGGCCGGGCCGGTGGTGCCGACCGTGGCCGGGCACGACGCACGGCTGCAGCTGCTGCACGAGCAGGACGCGCTCGGTGCGCTGGAACGGGCCACGATGGCCGGCAAGCCGGGAACGTTCAATATCGGTGCGTCCGGGATCATCATGATGAGCCAGGCGATCCGGCGGGCCGGCCGGATACCGCTGGCGCTACCCCGGCCCGCGCTGGCTGTTGTGGATTCCGTATGGCGCGCAACTCGCTACACTGAGCTTGATCGCGAGCAATTGAACTATTTGAGCTACGGCAGGGTCATGGACACCGCGCGGATGCGCAATGACCTTGGCTTCAGCCCCAAATGGACAACCGCGGAGGCCTTTGACGATTACGTCCGGGGCCGAGGCTTGACTCCGATCATCGACCCTGGCTGGGTACGCTCGATGGAGAGTAGAGCCGTGGCAGCGGCGCAACGGTGGGGAAGGTAGCCGCAAACTTCACATCCGGTGGGAGAAGGTAACGAGCGTGGCGGGCGAGCCGAAGGCGAAAGTCATTCCGCTGCACAAGAACCCGAGTCGTGCAGCAGCCCAGCGGCGAACCGCCGCGCGGGCCGAAGGCGCTCGTCGTCGACATCCCTCGGTGCTCTCCGATCCGCCCGTCGGCGCGTCGGCCGAGCAGATCGCGGCCGTCATCCACGAGATCGACGAGCACCGCGGCGGCGCCGGGGCAGCGTCGGGCGGGGAGCAGATCCCCAACGAACTCGCCAAGCGCATCGGTGACGTCGCGGAATTCATCCGCAAGCGGATGACCGGCGACTACCAGGTCGACGAGTTCGGGTTCGACTCCCATCTCAACGACGCGCTCTTTCTGCCGTTGCTGCGGGTGCTGTTCAAGTCCTGGTTCCGGGTTGAGGTCAGCGGGATCGAAAACCTGCCGCTCACCGGGCCGGCGCTGGTGGTCGCCAACCACGCGGGCGTGTTGCCGTTCGACGGGCTGATGGCGTCGGTGGCGGTGCACGACCACCACCCCACGCATCGCGATCTGCGCCTGTTGGCCGCCGACATGGTGTTCGACCTGCCGGTGCTCGGCCACGCCGCGCGCAAGGCGGGCCACACCATGGCCTGCACCGCCGACGCGCACCGGCTGCTGGCCGCCGGGGAGCTGACGGCCGTCTTCCCGGAGGGCTACAAGGGCCTGGGCAAGCACTTCAAAGACCGCTACAAACTGCAGCGGTTCGGCCGCGGCGGTTTCGTCTCGTCCGCACTTCGCGCCAAGGCGCCGATCGTGCCGTGCTCGATCGTCGGCTCCGAGGAGATCTACCCGATGATCGCCGACGTCAAGCTGCTGGCCCGGCTGCTGGGGCTGCCGTACTTCCCGATCACCCCGTTCTTTCCGCTGGCCGGGCCGGCGGGGATGGTGCCGCTGCCGTCGAAGTGGCACATCCAGTTCGGTGAGCCGATCGAGACCGCCGGCTACGACGAATCGGCCGCCGACGATCCGATGGTCACCTTCGAGCTCACCGACCACGTCCGCGAAACGATCCAGCAGACCCTGTATCAGCTGCTGGCGAACCGCCGCAACACGTTCTTCGGCTAGCTGTTCTGCTTGGCGATCATGTTCCTGATGGCCTCGTCGCGGGCCGCGGCGACCTTCGCGCTGATCTCGTCGGCCTCGGTGTCCGATGCGGCCTCACCCATCACGGTGATGACGCTGGTGATCACCGGCTCGCCGTCGGCGTCGGTCACCTCGCCGCGGACCTCGGTCACCACCGCGCCGTGCGACTCGGTCACCGAATCCAGATACGAGTCGAAGTACAGCTTGTCGCCGGCCACGATCGGCCGGTGAAAGATCAGCTTCTGGTCGCGGTGCAGCATCCGCTCCATGTTGATCGGCACGTCGAACTGGTTGAAGATCTCCAGCTGCACCCGCCGGCCGGCGACCGCCAGAAACGTCAGCGAGGCGATCAACGCGTCGTAGCCGCAGTCCTTGGCGGCGTCCTCCGAATGATGCGCCGGGTGCTCGTCTTTGACCGCCCTGGCGAACTCACGGATCTTCTCCCGGTCCACCTCGAAGTAGTCCGGGTAGCGGTAGTGCGTTCCGATGATGTTCTCGGCGATGGCCATGACGCGCGAGCCTATCAGCGCTCTTGGCGCCGCGACGCGATGGCGGCCAGCGCACCGCCGACCGCGCCGAGCGCCAGCGCCGACGGCACACCGATGCGCGCGGCCTTGCGCGCGGTGCGGAAATCGCGGATCTCCCAGCCGCGTTCGCGGGCCAGCTCACGAAGGTCACCGTCGGGATTGATGGCCACCGCGGTGCCGACCAGCGACAGCATCGGCACGTCGTTGAAGCTGTCCGAGTAGGCCGTGCAGCGTTTCAGGTTCAGCCCCTCGCGGATGGCCAGCGACCGCACCGCGTGGGCCTTGCCGGTGCCGTGCAGGATGTCGCCGACCAGCCTGCCGGTGAACACCCCGTCGACCGACTCCGCGACGGTGCCCAGCGCGCCGGTCAGCCCCAGCCGTCTGGCGATCGTGGCGGCCAGCTCGTAGGGCGTCGCGGTGACCAGCCACACCTGCTGGCCGGCGTCCAGGTGCATCTGCGCCAGCGCGCGGGTGCCGGGCCAGATCTTGTCGGCGATGATCTCGTCGTAGATCTCCTCGCCGAGCGCCTCCAGTTCGGCGGTGGTCCGGCCCTCGATGAACGCCAGCGCCTTGCGTTTACCCGCGGCGACGTCATCGCTGTTCTCCCGGCCGATGAGCTGAAACTTGGCCTGGGCGTAAATGAACTTCGCGATATCGCCGTAGGTGAAGTACTTGCGCGCGGCCAGCCCGCGGGCGAAATGCACCATCGACGACCCGTGCACCAACGTGTTGTCGACATCGAAGAACGCCGCAGCGGTCAGGTCGGGCGGCGGTGGCGGCGGAGCGCTGAGCTCCTCGGTGGCCAACTCCGTGACGGCCGCCTCGGCGCTGGCTTCACCGGCAGCCTGCTGCGCTTCGGGCGTAGACGGCCCCGCCAGCTGTTCCGTATCGATGCGACCGGATTCGGACACGGTTTCAACCCTAAGTCACCTGGCGGCGATACTTGCGATATGGACCGGCGGGTGGAGTTGCTGACACGTGAGGGCTGTGTGATCTGCGCCGGCGCGGCCACCCAGCTGCGCCGGCTGGCCGACGAGCTGGGCTTCACGTTGACGATCACCGACGTCGACGCCGCGGCGGCCGCCGGGGATGCGGCGCTGCGCGCAGAGTTCGGCGACCGGCTTCCGGTGGTATTGCTCGACGGCAGCGAGCACAGCTACTGGGAGGTCGACGAGCCCCGGCTGCGCGCCGACCTGGCGAAGTGACCGACCCAGAAGACGCAAAATTTGGTTACCTAAGTGTTCACCGACTACCTTGGATGACATGGTGATGCGGCCGTGAGCGTATTGCTTTTCGGTGTTTCGCACCGCAGTGCGCCGGTGTCGGTCCTCGAGCAACTGAGCACCGACGAGGCCGATCAGGCAAAGATCATCGACCAGGTGCTGCAGTCGGCGCTGGTGACCGAGGCCATGGTGCTGTCCACCTGCAACCGCGTCGAGGTCTACGCGGTCGTCGACGCGTTCCACGGCGGCCTGTCGGCCATCGGCCAGGTGCTCTCCGATCATTCCGGCATGTCGCTGAGCGATCTGACCAAATACGCCTACGTGCGCTACGCCGAAGCCGCCGTCGAGCACCTGTTCGCGGTGGCCAGCGGCCTGGATTCGGCGGTAATCGGTGAACAGCAGGTGCTCGGGCAGGTGCGCCGCGCGTACGCCGCCGCCGAGGCCAACCACACCGTCGGCCGCACCCTGCACGAGCTGTCCCAACGCGCCCTTTCGGTCGGCAAGCGGGTGCACACCGAGACCGGCATCGACGCCGCGGGCACGTCGGTCGTGTCGGTGGCGCTGGGCATCGCCGAGACCAAGCTCGGCTCGCTGGCCGGCCGCAGCGCGGTCGTGATCGGCGCCGGCTCGATGGGCTCGCTGTCGGCCAAACAGCTGATCCGCGCCGGCATCGACAGCGTGCACGTGGTGAACCGGTCGCTGCCGCGGGCCCGCCGCCTGGCCCAGCACGTCCGCGCCCAGGGCGTGGCCGCCGAGGCCTATCCGCTCGACCACATGGCGGGCGTGCTCGGCAACGCCGACGTGGTGATTTCGTGCACCGGCGCGGTGCGCCCGGTGGTCTCGCTGGCCGACGCGCACCGCGGCCTGGCCGGCCGCCGCCATCCCGACCAGCTGGTGATCTGCGATCTGGGTATGCCCCGCGACGTCGACCCGTCGATCGCCGGTCTGCCCGGGGTCTACGTCGTCGACATGGAGCGCATCCAGCGCGAACCCTCGGCGCGCGCCGCGGCCTCCGACGCCGAGGCCGCCCGCGCGATCGTCGCCGCCGAGGTAGCCACCTACCTGGCCGGCCAACGCATGTCCGAGGTCACCCCGACCGTCACCGCGCTGCGGCAGCGGGCCGCCGACGTCGTCGAAGCCGAGTTGCTGCGCCTGGACAACCGGCTGCCGGAACTGGACGCCGCGCACCGCGCCGAGGTCGCCAAGACCGTGCGCCGGGTGGTCGACAAACTGCTGCACGCCCCGACCGTGCGGGTCAAACAACTGGCCAGTGCACCGGGGGGTGACAGCTACGCGGAGGCGCTGCGCGAACTCTTCGAGCTCGACCAGCAGGCTGTCGACGCCGTCGCGGCCAGCGAATTGCCTTTGCGCGCAACCGAAATCGACAAAACCGAGTAACGCTTGACGAAACGTCGCCCCACCCTTCGGATCGGCACCCGCGGCAGCCTGTTGGCCACCACGCAGGCGGGTACCGTCCTGGACGCTCTGACCGCCCGCGGTTACGACGCCGAGCTGGTCATCATCTCCACCGAAGGCGATCGCAACCTGGGTCCGATCGCCGACATCGGGGTGGGGGTGTTCACCGCGGCGCTGCGCGAGGCCATCCACGACGGCCGGGTCGATATGGCCGTGCACTCCTGCAAAGATTTGCCGACCGCCGTCGACCCACGGTTCACGATCGCTGCAACACCGCCGCGCGAGGACCCTCGCGACGCGCTGGTGGCCCGCGACGGGATGGTGCTCGGAGAGTTGCCGGCCGGTTCGCTGATCGGCACGTCGAGCCCGCGGCGGATCGCACAGCTTAGAGCATTGGGTCTCGGTTTGGAAATCCGCCCCCTAAGAGGCAACCTAGATACCAGGTTGAACAGGGTTAGCAACGGTGATCTCGACGGCATCGTGGTCGCACGGGCGGGACTGTCCCGCATCGGACGGCTGGCCGATGTCACCGAGACCCTCGAGCCGGTGCAGATGTTGCCAGCGCCGGCTCAGGGTGCGCTCGCGGTGGAGTGCCGCGCAGACGACACCGAGCTCGCTGCGCAGCTGGCGGAGTTGGACGACGCCGACACACGCGCAGCGATCACCGCTGAACGAGCCCTGCTCGCCGAACTGGAGGCGGGTTGTTCCGCACCGGTGGGCGCGATCGCCGAGGTGGTCGAGTCCATCGATGAGGACGGCCGCGTCTTCGAAGAGCTGTCGCTGCGCGGCTGCGTGGCGGCGCTGAACGGATCCGACGTGATCCGCGCGTCCGGGATCGGAACTCCCGATCGGGCACGAGAGTTGGGGCTCTCGGTGGCCAGGGAGCTGTTCGAGCTCGGGGCGCGCGAAATCATGGCGGATCGCACGGAGCTGTAACAGCTTCGAAGCGACGAGCATAGAGATGAGTGACGAGAGATGACAGGCCAGAGTAGCGGGCGAGGGCGCAAGCCGAAGCCGGGCCGCATCACGTTCGTCGGCTCAGGCCCGGGCGATCCCGGCCTGCTGACGTTGCGAGCCCGCGCGGTGTTGGTCAACGCCGCCCTGGTGTTCACCGATCCCGACGTGCCGGAGGCCGTCCGCGCCCTGGTGGGCTCGGAGCTGCCGCCGCCGGCGGGGCCCGAACCCGCCGAGGCGGCTGCGGACGGCGAGGCCGAGACCTCGACGATTCCCGGCGGCCCCGACGTGCGGTCGGCCGTCGGCGAACCGGCCGAGGTCGCCAAGGCGCTGGCCACCGAGGCGCGCACGGGTGTCGATGTGGTGCGGTTGGTCGCGGGTGATCCGCTGTCGACCGACGCGGTGATCACCGAGGTGTCGGCGTTGGCCAAGACGCACCTGAATTTCGAAGTGGTGCCGGGCCTACCCGACACCACCGCGGTGCCGACGTATGCGGGCCTTCCGCTGGGGTCGGCGCACACCGTCGCCGACGTCCGCGACCCCGACGTCGACTGGGCCGCCCTGGCGGCCGCACCGGGCCCGCTGATCCTGCACGCCACCGCGTCGCATCTGGCCGACGCGGCGCGCACGCTGATCGAGTACGGGCTGGCCGACACCACACCGTCGGTGGTGACCGCCAACGGGACCACGTGTCAACAGCGTTCGGTGGAGACCACGTTGGCCGGCCTGCTCGACAAGGCGGCGCTGGACAAGCCCTCCGGCATGGAACCCGCCCCGCCGAACGGCGAGTGGGCCCAGGGTGTTCCGCTGGTGGTGACGATCGGTAAGACCGTGAACCACCGCGCGAAGCTGAACTGGTGGGAGAGCCGCGCGCTGTACGGCTGGACGGTGCTGGTGCCCCGCACCAAGGACCAGGCCGGCGAGATGAGCGAAAAGCTGGTCGGGCACGGCGCGACGCCGATCGAGGTGCCGACCATCGCGGTCGAGCCGCCGCGTAGCCCCGCGCAGATGGAACGCGCGGTCAAGGGGCTGGTCGACGGCCGGTTCCAGTGGGTGGTGTTCACCTCCACCAACGCGGTGCGCGCGGTGTGGGAGAAGTTCAACGAGTTCGGTCTCGACGCGCGGGCGTTCTCCGGTGTGAAGATCGCCTGCGTCGGCCAGGCCACGGCGGACCGGGTGCGTGCGTTCGGCATCGACCCCGAGCTGGTGCCGTCCGGTGAGCAGTCCTCGCTGGGCCTGCTCGACGACTTCCCGCCCTACGACGACGTTTTCGACCCGGTGAACCGAGTGCTGTTGCCGCGCGCCGACATTGCCACCGAGACGCTCGCCGAGGGGTTGCGGGAGCGTGGCTGGGAGATCGAGGACGTGACCGCCTACCGCACGGTGCGTGCCGCGCCGCCGCCCGCGCACACCCGCGAGATGATCAAGACCGGTGGGTTCGACGCGGTGTGCTTCACCTCGAGCTCGACGGTACGCAACCTGGTCGGGATCGCGGGCAAGCCGCACGCACGCACGATCGTCGCCTGCATCGGACCCAAAACAGCCGAGACCGCAGCGGAATTCGGATTGCGCGTGGACGTGCAGCCCGAGGTCGCCGCGGTGGGCCCGCTGGTCGACGCGCTCGCCGAGCACGCCGCACGGCTGCGCGCCGAGGGTGCGCTGCCGCCGCCGCGCAAGAAGAGCCGTCGGCGGTAGCGACGGGAGGAGCCGAAGTGTTCCCGCGTCACCGTCCCCGCCGGCTGCGGTCCAGCCCGGCGTTGCGGCGGCTGGTGGCCGAGACGTCGCTGGAGCCAAGGCATCTGGTGCTGCCGATGTTCGTCGCCGACGGCATCGACGAGCCGCGGCCGATCGCGTCGATGCCCGGTGTTGTGCAGCACACCCGGGACTCCTTGCGGCGCGCGGCCGCCGACGCGGTCGCCGCCGGGGTGGGCGGCCTGATGCTGTTCGGGGTGCCGCGCGAGGACGACAAGGACGCCAGCGGATCCATCGGGCTGGCGCACGACGGGATCCTCAACGCCGCGCTGCGCGATCTGGCCAAGGATCTGGGTGACGAGACCGTGCTGATGGCCGACACCTGCCTCGACGAGTTCACCGACCACGGACACTGCGGGGTGCTGGACGCCTCCGGCCGCGTCGACAACGACGCGACCAACGCCCGCTACGTCGAACTTGCTGTGGCGCAGGCCGATGCCGGCGCGCATGTGGTCGGACCGAGCGGCATGATGGACGGTCAGGTCGCGGCGATCCGCGACGGGCTGGACGCGGCCGGGCACACCGACACCGTGATCTTGGCCTACGCCGCCAAGTTCGCCTCGGGCTTCTACGGTCCGTTCCGCGAGGCGGTGGCGTCGAGCCTGAGCGGTGACCGTCGCACGTATCAGCAGGAGCCGGGTAATGCCCGCGAGGCGCTGCGCGAGGTCGAGTTGGACATCGACGAGGGCGCCGACATCGTGATGATCAAACCGGCGATGGGTTATCTGGACGTCGTGCGCGCGGCCGCTGATGTGTCGCCGGTTCCGGTTGCGGCATACCAGGTTTCGGGTGAGTACGCGATGATCAGCGCAGCGGCCGCCAACGGCTGGATTGACCTGCGCACGGTCGCGCTGGAGACGCTGACCGGTATCCGGCGCGCCGGTGCCGACATCGTGCTGACGTACTGGGCGGCCGACGCCGCCGGCTGGCTGGCGTGACGTCGGGTCCCGAAGGGCGACCGCCCGACGTCGAAACGGGCTTCTGGCTGTGGGTGATCGCGCTGCCGCTGATGGTGATCGGATATCTCATCGACGTATTCGGGTCCGCCGACCCCCGGCTGCCGTTCCCGGTTGCGGTCATGTCGGTGATGTTCGTCGGCATCCTGTCGACGGTGGTGCTGACGTTTCAGATCCTGCTGCGCCACGGCTACCGGTGGGCGCGCACGCTGTTGACCGGTGGGGGTGTGGCCTCGGTGGTGTACATGGCGGGCAGCCTGTTCACCGACGAACGCCACACCGTCGCGGCGCTGGCGTATGCGGTGTGCGCGATCGTGGGGTCGGTGCTGATCCTCGGCGGAGCGGTGCTGTTGCACCGCAAGGACGCCCACGCGTACTTCACCCGTTAGGCTGACCCGACGATGACCTCTGATCAGCCGCGACCGGGTTTCGTCACCGCTGCGTTCTGGTGCTGGGCGGCCGCCGCGGTGATGCTGATGGTGGGTGGTTTGCTGACCGCGTCGGTGAACCTGCCGACGGTGTTTCGCGCGGCAGGCGTGCTCACCGCCGTCGTCGGCGCCGCGATGGCGTTTCTGGCCGGCCGAAGCCGCAACGGCGACAACCGGTTCCGTCGCGCCGCGGTGGCGCTGGCGGCGGTGACCTCGGCGTGGATCGGGCTGTCCGCGGCGTTGGGCGTCGTGCACCTGATCACGCTGCTGGCGATCCTGCCGCTGATCGCCGGCGCAGTGTTGATGACGCGGCGAGGTCGACCCGTGCAGGAGGAAGCGCAGTGACCGAGAACAGCGCAACGCCGCAGCAGGTGTTGTTCTACGAGCAGGGCGCGAGCTGGTGGTGGGTGCTGGCCGGGCCGCTCGCGGCGATCTCGATGGGCCTGATCCAGGCGTCGGCCGGATACGGCTTCCAGTGGCTGGTGCCCGGCATCTTTTTGGTGTTGGTCTCCGGATTTCTGGCGATCCAGGTCAAAGCCGCCCGTATCCACACGTCGGTCGAGTTGACACCGGACACGTTGCGGCAGGGCACCGAGCGGATCAGCGTGGACGACATCGTGCGGGTCTATCCGGAGGCCACCGGTTCCGAAGCGCCGAAATGGCAGTCGGCGCGGGCGCTTGGGGAGCTGACCGGCGTACCGCGGGGCCGCACCGGCATCGGCCTGAAGCTGACCAACGATCGCGGGGCCCAGGCGTGGGCGCGTAAACACCAGCAGCTGCGGATGGCGCTGACCCAGCTGATCGAGGAACGCATACCGCCGGATCGTGCGCAATGAGGGCACCGGTTCGCGCCGCGGTGGAGCTGGGGCTGGCCGTGGCCGCGGCGATCGGGTGCGTGCTGAGCTGGTTGGCGGCCAGCTCGACGGTCACCGTCGCACCGGTGCTGGAGGGCGAGCCCGCCACCACGTCGGTCGTCTACAGCGCACCGCTGCTGGGGCTGTCGCTGCTGTTAGCGACGGTGGCCGGGGTGCTGGCCGTGCTCGGGATCGCCCGGCTGCGCGGTCGCTCGCCGGCAAGTGAGAGGCCGCTCACAACCGCTTGGTACAAAGTTCGAAATTTGTAACACTGTTTCACATGACCGAGTTGATGGAGAAGTCCGAGCACCTCGACGACGCGCTGCCGTTGGGTCCGCAGTCGCTGGTCTGGCGCTATTTCGGCGACAACCGGATGTTCCTGATCGGGCCGCGGCCCGCGGTGCTGCAGAACATGCTCGCCGAACTCGGCCAGGGGGTGCTCGACCACTCCGTGTTCTTCGACGACACCGCCGCCCGGGTCAAGCGGTCGCTGCCGCCGATCTTCAACACCGTGTACGGCTCCGACGACGACCACCCCGGCACTCAGGTCCGCGACTTCCACACCGACATCAAGGGTGAGATGCCCGACGGGGCGCGCTACCACGCGCTGGATCCGGACACCTACTTCTGGGCGCACGCGACGTTCGTCGAACAGGTGCTCTACTTCGCCGACACCTTCGTCAAGCGGCTCACCCGCGAAGAGAAGGAACAGATCTACCTCGAATCCAAGACGTGGTATCGCCGGTACGGCGTCAGCGACCGGCCGATGCCCGCCGACTACGACGCGTTCGAACGCTACTGGAACCGGATGATCGATGAGATCGTCGTCGCTCACCCGACCGCGAAGTACGGCGTCGGCTATGTCACCAAAGGCTTTCCGCGACCCAAAGGGGTGCACCCGCTGGTGTGGCGGCTCGTCGCACCGATCTTCAACCCGATCGCGGCGTTCCTGACCACCGGTGGCATGCCGCCGCGCACCAGGGACCTGCTCGGCCTGCCGTGGAGCGACCGTCAAGAGCGTCGATACCAGCGCTTCGCCGCCTTCTGGCGCTCGCGCCCGGTGAACTGGCTGTGGGATCGTCTACCGATGCGCCTGCGCTACAACGGATATGCGTGTAAGGGCTATGCCAGAGGCTGATGCCACCACGCTGGCGATACTTGACGCCGCGGTCGTCGAGTTCGAACAGCACGGGTTCCGGCGGGTGGCCCTCGACGACGTCGCCCGCCGCGCTCGGCTCAGCCGCACCACCATCTACCGGCGGTTCGCCAACAAGGACGAGCTGATCGCCGCGGTCATCGAACGCGGCAACGCAACGCTGTTCGCCGAGATCGCCCACGAACTCAAACAGACTGCGCCGCAGTCCAATTACTACGTCGAGGCGTTCACACTCTCGATCCTGAAATTCCGCAGCCACCAGGTGCTGCACCGGATGGTCACCGACGAGCCCGCGCTGGTGTTGCAGTTGGCCGGCCAGCACTGGCCGGCCGCGATCGACCGGATGGCCGAAGCGCTGCGGATCATCTTTCCGCCGGGCTTCGCCGAACGGATCGGCGAGGACGCCGTCAACGAACTGGCCGACACCATCCTGCGCTACGCCGCGATGGTGCTGCTGCTGCCCAGCGTCACCCCGTTGGACAGCGCCGACGACATCCGGGCCTTCGCGACCCGCCACTTCCTGCCCAGCCTCCCCGCCGCGCTGCGCGGCGTGCCCGCCTAACCTGAGATGGCATGGGCCATGTCGCGATCTGCGTGTCAGTGGGCACCGGCCACGTCAACCCCACCCTGGGCGTCGCAGCAGAGCTGATCGCCCGCGGACACCGGGTCACCTACGCGGCGACGTCGACGCACCGCGCCCGCGTGACCGATGTCGGCGCGCAGCTGGTGCCATACCGCACCACGATGGCCGGCTCGCGGCCTCCTCCGCAGTTCACCGCCCAGGATTTCCACCGCGCCACCCACGCCGCACTGGACGAAGTGGAACACGTTTTACCCCAAGTGATTTCGGGATTCGACGGCGACAAGCCAGACCTTGTCCTGCACGACGCCACCGTGGCGTGGTGGGGACGGTTGGCGGCCGCGGACTGGGGTGTGCCGGTGGTGGCGGGCTGGCCCAACTTTATCGGCAACCGGCATTGGTCGCTGAACCGCTACGTCAAAATCAACCCGGTCCATCCGCGGCTGCTCGGGGTGCTGTGGCGGGCGCACCGCATCGCGCGGCGTCACGGCCTGACCGCGGGCAACCTGCTGCAGGCCGCCGGCGCCGACGCCCAGCTGGTGTTTGTGCCGAGGGCTTTCCAGTACGCGGGCGAGACCTTCGGGGCGCCTTACGTTTTCGTCGGGCCGTGCCTGACCGAGCGGCCCTCCGACGGCCGCTGGGATCCGCCGTCGGGCCGCGACGTCGTGCTGGTATCGCTCGGCACCGCCTACCACGACCGGGCCGACTTCTTCCGGGCCTGTGTGGCCGCGTTCGCCGACGCGCCGTGGCACGTCGTGCTGGCGGTCGGCGACAAGGTCGACCCGGCCGAGCTGGGCACCACGCCGACGCACGTCGAGGTGCACCGCAGCGTGCCGCAACTGCGGGTGCTGCGGCACGCGGCGGCGTTCGTCAGCCACGCCGGCATGGGTAGCACGATGGAGGCGCTGAGCTTCGCGGTGCCGATCGTCGCGGTACCCCAGATGACCGAACAACAGGCCAACGCCGACCGGATCGCCCAGCTGGGCCTGGGTGTCCGGATCTCGCCGGACGACGCCACCGCCGAGCGGCTGCGCACGGCGGTCGCGGACGTCACCAGCGATATGCGGCTCGCCGAGAACCTGCGCCGCATGCAGGACGAAATCCGCTCCGCGGGTGGCGCTCCGGCGGCCGCCGACGTGATCGAGCGCCTGCTGGCGGCCCACGGCTGAACCGGTTTTGTATTCACTCGCTGTGGGCAGACGTAGCCCATGAGTAATGACGAACGGCAAGGCCCGGAGCCTCGCACCGATGAGCACCATCAGGTTCTCGACAAACCCGAGGACCCACCTCCCACCGAGAAGCCTGAGGTGACCGACGAACACCGCCAGAAGGCCAAGGAGATGGCCAAGGACTACCACGACGAACGTCCGACGATCACCATGCCCGGCACCGGTGGCGCGGTGGCGGGCACGGCCGTCAACGACTGGCTCGACGACGACGGCAACCCCAAGTACAGCGACAGCAAGAACGACGCGCCGTCCGCGTAGAGTGCCGGGGTGACCTCCCTGGAGCGGATCGCACCGGCCTTCGTCGAGATGGCGCACTCGATCGTGTGGGCGTCGGTGGCCACCGTCGACGCCGACAGCCGCCCGCGCACCCGCATCCTGCATCCGATCTGGGAGTGGGACGGCACCGACCTGCTCGGCTGGATCGCGACGGTGCCCAGCCCGGTCAAGAAGGCGCATCTGGCCGTGCATCCCGAGGTGTCGGTGAGCTACTGGTCCCCCAGCCACGACACGTGCAGCGCCGAATGCCTCGTCGAGTGGTATCTCGACGACGAGACCCGCGCGGCGGTCTGGGACAAGTTCGCCACCGGTCCCGAGCCCGTCGGCTACGACCCGCGCATCATCCCGCAGTGGAGTCAGGGGCCGATGTCAGATCAGTTCGCGGTGCTGCGGCTGAGCCCGTACCGGATCCGGGTGATGCCCGCCGCCGTGATGACGAAAGGTGAAGGCGCACCCCTCGCTTGGCACGCTGGGTGAGCCGATGCTGCATGATCGAGCCATGACGACAACGCTCGACGTCAGCAGCCTGCCGCTGGTGCCGAAGAACCCGCTGCCGTTCTGGCAGCTGGTGAAGTTGGTGCGCAGGCTCGACACCGGCCAGGAAGTGATCCGCGACGCCGGCGGGCCGCTGACCCGCATCCAGTTCGCGCCGAAGAACGTCTACCCGCCGATCGTGGCGGTGATGTCGCCGGCGGGCATGCGCGACGTGCTGGGACGCAGCGACGCCTCCTCGGATCGGTGCATCATTCACGACGAGGTGCGCGCAATGGCGGGCGACAGCCTGTGGGTGCTGCCCAACGAGCTGTGGCGGCCGCGCAAGCGCGCGCTGCAGCCGGTGTTCACCAAGCACAATGTGCGCGACTTCGGTGGCCACATGTCGGGGGCCGCGCAGAGATTCGTCGACCGCTGGCCCGACGGCGGTGACGTCGACCTCGATGTGGAATGCCGCAAGGTCGCGATGCAGTCGCTGGGCCGCTCGGTGCTGGGGATCGACCTCAACGAGCGCGCCGACACCATCGCCCAGTGCATGCACGTGGCGTCCTCCTACACCGCCGACCGCGCGCTGCGCCCGGTGCGGGCCCCGAGTTGGCTGCCGACCTCGGCACGACGCAAGGCCGCGCGCGCGGTCGCCGCGATGCGCGAGATCACCGACGACATGGTGCGAGCGTGCCGCGCCGACCCGACCCGGGACGCACCGCTGGTGCAGGCGTTGCTGACGGCCACCGACCCCGAGACCGGGCAACTGCTGTCCGACGAGGACATCTCCAACGACCTGTTGATCTTCATGCTCGCCGGCCACGACACCACCGCGACGGCGCTGACCCACACGCTGTGGATCCTCGGCCACCACCGCGACATCCAAGACCGCGTCGCCGCGGAGGCCGCCGCGCTCGGCGACCGGGAGTTGACCCCGGCCGACGTACCCCGCCTCGAATACACCGTGCAGGTGCTGCACGAGTCGCTGCGGCTGTGCCCGCCCGCGGCGGGGGTAGCGCGGTTGGCCACCCGCGATATCGCCGTCGACGGCTACCGGGTCGAGAAGGGCAGCCTGCTCGCCGTGGGCCTGTACGCGCTGCATCACGACCCGACGCTGTGGCCCGATCCGATGGTGTTCGACCCCGACCGGTTCAGCCCCGAGAAGGTCAAGGCCCGCGATCGCTGGCAGTTCCTGCCGTTCCTCGGCGGGGGGCGGCCCTGCATCGGGGAGCACTTCGCGAGGCTGGAGACCACGCTCGCGCTGGCGACCATCGTGCGCGCGATCGAGGTGCAGTCCGTCGAGCCCGAGTTCCACTGCGAAGTGCCGTTGACCACGGTCGCCAAGGGCCCGATCCCGGCCCGCCTGCGTCCGCGCCGCTGACGGGCGAACTACACCCGTGTCAGCAGCACCGCCTGCTCGAACGGCAACACGGCGAACAATCGCCGCCACCCACCCTTGACCGCCGGCGCCGCTTGGGCCTTGGGCATCACCTGCGGATCGCGCACCTCGACGGTCCTGCCGTAACGCTTCATCCGCGCTCGGCCCGCCGCGGTGACGTTCTTCAACCAGTCGCGGTCCGGGCCGTAGGTGAGCAGGATCGCGACGCCGTCCTCGGTGGGGAACACGGTCAGCGGCGTGCGATAGGTCCTGCCGGACTTGCGCCCGACGTGCTCGAGGATGCCGAACGACGGCGCCCACCCCGCCCACAGCTTCTGAATCGGGTTGGTGACGTACCTGTTGAACCGGGCCAGCCATTGGGGGAGCTGCATTCACCCATGAAACCCTCTCGCGTCTGCCTCCCTCAACCGGTTCGACGGCGTCGCCGTGGGTATCCCTTGGCCCGACAAGCACTCAGGAAACCGGGACGAAAGTACGCCCAAGACCATGTCGCGCTATCTGTACCGGCTGGGGCGGTTCAGCTTCCGGCACAAGTGGGCGGTCCTGGCGGCCTGGCTGGCGATTCTCGTCGGCGTCGGCGCGGCCAGCTCAGCACTCGGCGGCCAACCCGTCGACAACTTCTCGATCCCGGGCACCGAGTCACAGCGGGCCATCGAGCTGCTCGAACAACGGCTACCGACGTTCGCCGGGGCCCAGACGCAGCTGACCTTCGCCGCGCAAGGTGACGCGTCGCTCACCGACCCGCGGGTGGCCGCAGCGATTCAGGAATCGGTCGCCAACATCAATGCCATCCCCCAGGTCGCGGTCGCGACCGGCCCCGCCGAAACCCGGCTCGTCTCAGCCGACGGCCGCGTCGCGCTGGGCACCGTGCAGTACACCACCCAGGTCGGCGGCGTCGAGGACGCGACGCTGCAGGCGCTGCAACGCGCGATGGATCCGGCCAGGGCGGCCGGTGTGCAGGTCGAGTACTCCGGCAGCATCTATCCCGGCTTCAAGATCAGCATCCCGGTGGAACCCGAGATCATCGGCATCGCGGTCGCGTTCATCATCCTGCTGATCACGTTCGGCGCGGTGGTGGCGGCCGGCCTGCCGATCGTGACCGCCGGGATCGGCGTCGGGGTGGGCGCGCTCGGGATCCTCACCGTCGCCGCCCTGACCGACATGCCGTCGGCCGCGTTGTCGCTGGCTTTGATGCTCGGCCTGGCGTGCGGTATCGATTACGCGCTGCTGGTGCTGACGCGGCACCGCAACAACCTGTTGCTGCTGATGTCGCCCGAGGACTCCGCTGCGCTGGCGATCGGCACCGCGGGCAGTTCGGTGGTTTTCGCTGCGCTGACGGTGATCATCGCGCTCTGCGGGCTGTCGCTGGTGGGCATCCCGTTCCTGACCGCGATGGCGCTGGCCGCGGCCGCGGCGGTGTTCATCGCGATGCTGGTCGTGCTGACCCTGCTGCCCGCCCTGCTCAACTTCGCCGGAACCAAGGTCGCGAAGTTCGTCAGCACCCCGATCCGGCCGGGCCACGCCAAGCAGGTCGCCCAGATCGCCACCTACACCCCGCAGCACACGCTCGGCGCCAGCTGGGCCCGCTTCGTCGTGCGGTTTCGCAAACAGCTGCTGCTGGTCGGCGTGCCGGCGCTGATCGTGCTCGGTCTGCCGGCGCTGAGCATGCAGTTCGGCCTGCCCAGCGGTGCCACCCAGCCGCAGGGCAGCACGGCCCGCACCGCCTACGACCTCACCGCCCAACACCTCGGCGCCGGGTTCAACGGTCCTCTCCTCGTGATCGCGGACCTGACCAACGCCAACGATCCGACCGCGATCGCCTCGCTGACGGCCGCGCTGCAGGCCGAGCCCGGCGTCCTGCACGCCGCACCAGCGGCAAGCCAGAACGGTTTGGCGATCATCCAAGTCATCCCGGAGACGGGTCCGACCGACCCCGCGACCGACGACCTGGTCCACCGCATCCGCGACGACCGGCCGACCATCGAGGGTTCCACCGGGGCGACCGTCCTCGTCGGCGGCCCCACCGCATCCAACATCGACACGTCCGAGAAGCTCGCCGAAGCGCTGCCGATCTTTCTGCTGGTCGTCGTCGGGTTGGCGTTCATCTTGTTGACCGTCGCGTTCCGCGCCGCGTTGGTGCCCATCACCTCGATCATCGGGTTTTTGCTGTCGGTGTTCGCCGCGCTCGGGGTACAAGTCGCGATCGTCCAATGGGGTTGGGGCGCAGGCCTTCTCGGAGTTGTGCCCGGGCCGACGATCAGCTTTCTGCCGATCATCGTGCTGGCGATCATCTTCGGCCTGTCCAGCGACTACCAGATCTTCGTCGTCTCGCGGATCAAGGAGGAGTACGTCAAGAGCGACGACCCGCTCGAAGCCATCCGCATCGGCGTCGGGCTGTCGGCGCGGGTCATCGCCGCGGCGGCGGCGATCATGGTCGCGATCTTCCTGGCGTTCCTGGTCGCCACCGACCCGATCATCAAATCGGTCGCGCTCACGCTGGCCGTCGGCGTGCTGGTCGACGCCTTCGTCGTGCGCCTGACCCTGATCCCGGCGGTCATGGCTGTGCTGGGCAAGACGATGTGGGCGCATTCGCGCTGGTTCGCCAAGCTGGTTCCGGACCTGGATATCGAGGGCACCGCGCTGGATGCCGAGCATCGGCGGGCCGCCGGCGTCGAAGTGCGCTGACCTCTGGACAACTACACCCTGTAGTTGACGGGTTGCGCCAGCCTGGGACACTGGTGGCCATGCGTGCTGACCGGATCTCGACCGAGGTGTCGGCGCGGCTGTTCGCCGAGGCGTCCGGGGTCATCCCCGGCGGGGTGAACTCGCCGGTGCGGGCCTTCGCCTCGGTCGGCGGCACCCCGCGGTTCATCACCTCCGCCGACGGCTACTGGCTGACCGACGCCGACGGCAACCGCTACGTCGACCTGGTCTGCTCCTGGGGCCCGATGATCCTCGGCCACGCCCACCCCGCCGTCATCGAGGCCGTGCAGCGCGTCGCGGCCGACGGGCTGTCCTTCGGCGCCCCGACCCCGTCGGAGACCGAGCTGGCCGCCGAGATCGTGGCCCGCGTCGGCCCCGTGCAGCGGCTGCGCCTGGTCAACTCCGGCACCGAGGCCACCATGAGCGCGATCCGGCTGGCCCGCGGCTACACCGGCCGGCCCAAGATCATCAAGTTCGCCGGCTGCTACCACGGCCACAGCGACGCGCTGCTGGCCGACGCCGGCTCCGGGGTGGCGACGCTGGGGTTGCCGTCCTCGCCGGGTGTGACGGGTGCCGCGGCCGCCGACACGATCGTGTTGCCCTACAACGACATCCCCGCCGTCGAAGACGTGTTCGGCCGGTTCGGTGACGAGATCGCCTGCGTCATCACCGAAGCCAGCCCCGGCAACATGGGCACGGTGCCGCCGGCGGACGGCTTCAACGCCGCGCTGCGCCGCATCACCGCCTCCCACGGTGCGCTGCTGATCGTCGACGAGGTAATGACCGGGTTCCGGGTCAGCCGATCGGGTTGGTACGGCATCGATCCCGTCGACGCCGACCTGTTCACGTTCGGCAAGGTGATGAGCGGCGGGCTGCCGGCCGCGGCGTTCGGCGGCCGCGCCGAGGTGATGGAGCGGTTGGCTCCGCTGGGGCCGGTGTATCAGGCCGGCACGCTGTCGGGCAATCCGGTGGCGATGGCCGCCGGGCTCGCGACGCTGCGCGCCGCCGACGATGCCGCGTACGCCGCACTGGACACCAATGCCGACCGGCTGGCCGACCTGCTCGGTAAGGCGTTGACCGAAGCCGGTGTGGCGCACCAGGTTGCGCGCGCAGGCAACATGCTTTCGGTGTTCTTCACCGATCAACCGGTCATCGACTTCGCGTCGGCGCGGGCTTCGGAGACGTGGCGTTTCCCCGCGTTCTTCCACGGGTTGCTCGACGCTGGCATCTATCCGCCGCCCAGCGCCTTCGAAACCTGGTTTGTGTCAACGGCATTGGACGACGAGGCATTCGAACGCATCGCCGCGGCGCTGCCCGGCGCCGCGCGCGCCGCAGCGGAAGCGAGCCGGCCGGCATGAGCGAGAAAACGACCGTGCACGTGATGCGGCACGGCGAGGTCTACAACCCTGACGGCATCCTGTACGGCCGCCTCGACGGCTACCACCTCTCCGAACGTGGGTACGCCCAAGCCGAAAAGGTGGCCGAGTACCTGGCCGACCGCGACATCGTGCTGGTGGTCGCCTCGCCGCTGCTGCGCGCCCAGGAGACCGCCACCCCGATCGCCAAGCGGTTGAACCTGCCGCTCGAAACCGACGACGAGCTGATCGAGTCGCTCAACATCTTTGAGGGGCAGCGTGTTTCGCCGGGCGACGGCGCGCTTCGCGACCCACGCAACTGGCGGCATCTGTGGAATCCGCTGCGGCCGTCGTGGGGCGAGCCGTACCGCGAGATCGCCGCGCGGATGCGCCGCGCCGTCGACAGGGCCCGCGACGGGGCCCGCGGCCACGAGGCGGTGTGCGTGAGCCATCAGCTGCCCGTGGAGATCCTGCGCCGCGCGCTGACCGGGAAGCGGTTCGCCCACGATCCGCGCAAACGCATGTGCGGTCTGGCGTCGCTGAACTCGTTCGTCTACGACGGGGACACGCTCGTCGACTGGTACTACCGCGAGCCGGCCGCAGAACTGTGAAGCGGTTGGTGGTCATCGTGAGCGCGGTCGTGGCCGTGCTCACCGGATGCTCCACCGGTGACGACGCCGTCGCCCAGGGCGGCACCTTCGAGTTCGTCGCACCCGGCGGCCAGACCGACATCTTCTACGATCCGCCCGAAAGCCGCGGCCGCCCCGGCTCGTTGAGCGGCCCGGACCTGATGGATCCGGCCCAGACCATTTCGCTCGACGACTTCGCCGGTGACGTCGTGGTGATCAACGTGTGGGGGCAGTGGTGCGCGCCGTGCCGCACCGAGATCACCCAGCTGCAACAGGTTTACGACGCCACCCGCGCGCAGGGTGTGCAGTTTCTCGGGATCGACGTCCGCGATCACAATATGGACGCTCCTCGGGATTTTCTGGTGGACCGCGGGATCACGTTTCCGTCCATCTACGACCCGGCGATGCGCACGATGATCGCGTTCGGCGGCAAATACCCGACCACGGTCATCCCGTCCACGATCGTGCTGGACCGCGACCATCGGGTGGCCGCGGTGTTTCTGCGTGAGCTGCTCGCCGAGGACCTGCAGCCGGTGGTGGAGCGGCTGGTCGCCGAATCGGAGGCCAAGACGTGACCGGGTTCGCCGAGATCGCCGCCGCCGGGCCGGTGCTGCTGGCGCTGGGGGTGTGTGTGCTGGCCGGGCTGGTGTCGTTCGCGTCGCCGTGCGTGGTGCCGCTGGTGCCGGGCTATCTGTCGTATCTGGCCGCGGTGGTCGGCGTCGCCCCGGAGGACAGCCTCGACCTCTCCCGCCGAAACCGACGCTTTGGTTGGAAAGTCTCGGAAAAACCCGCCGAATCGTCGGTCTCGACGAGCGGGGTGCGGCTGCGGGTCGCCGGCGCGGCGGCATTGTTCGTCGCCGGCTTCACGGCGGTGTTCGTGCTGGGCACCGTGGCGGTGTTGGGCATGACGACGACGTTGATCACCAATCAGGTTCTGCTGCAACGTATCGGCGGGGTCGTGACGATCGTGATGGGGCTGGTGTTCGTCGGCTTCATTCCGGCGCTGCAGCGCGATGCGCGGTTCACGCCGCGGCAATGGTCGACCGTCGCCGGCGCCCCGCTGCTCGGCGCGGTGTTCGCGCTGGGCTGGACACCGTGCCTGGGCCCCACCTTGACCGGGGTGATCACGGTGGCGTCGGCGACCGACGGCGCCAACGTGGCTCGCGGCGTGGCGCTGGTGCTGGCTTACTGCCTCGGATTGGGGATCCCGTTCGTGCTGCTGGCATTCGGGTCCGCCGGGGCCGTACAGGGCTGGGGCTGGCTGCGCCGCCACACCCGCACCATCCAGATCATCGGTGGCGTACTGCTCATCCTCGTCGGCACGGCGCTGGTGACCGGCGTGTGGAACGATTTCGTGTCCTGGGTGCGCGACGCCTTCGTCTCCGACGTCACCCTGCCGATATGAGCACCACTTTCTCCCGCCGAGCAGACGCAGAAGGCCCCAAAAGCGGGCGTCCGCGGGGCCCTCTGCGTCTGCTCGCGCCCAAGGTGCTCGCGCCCAAGGTGCTCGCGCCCATCCGCAACACCTGGCGCACCCTGACGTCGATGGGCACCGCGCTGGTGCTGCTGTTCCTGCTCGCACTCGCCGCGATCCCCGGCGCGCTGCTGCCGCAACGCAACCTCAACGAAGCCAAGGTGCAGCAGTACATCGCCGAACACCCGACGATCGGGCCGTGGCTGGACCGGTTTCAGGCCTTCGACGTGTTCTCCAGCTTCTGGTTCACCGCCATCTACGTGCTGCTGTTCATCTCGCTGGTCGGCTGTGTGACCCCGCGGATGGTCGAGCACATCCGCAGCATGCGCGCCACCCCCGTCGCCGCGCCACGCAACCTGAGCCGGCTACCCAAACACCACACCGCTACCGTCCCAGCCGAAACACCACAGCTGGCCGCGACCATGACCGAACGGCTGCGCGGCTGGCGCAAAACCACCCGCACCCGAGACGACGGCACCACCGAAATCTCCGCGGAGAAGGGCTATCTGCGCGAGTTCGGCAACATCGTCTTCCACTTCTCGCTGCTCGGCCTGCTGGTCGCGGTGGCCGCGGGCAAGATGTTCGGCTACGAGGGCAACGTGATCGTCATCGCCGACGGCGGCCCCGGCTTCTGCTCGGCGTCACCGGCGGCGTTCGACTCGTTTCGGGCGGGCAACACCGTCGACGGCACGTCACTGCATCCGATCTGCCTGCGCGTCAACACATTCCAGGCCGACTACCTGCCGACCGGGCAGGCCACCTCGTATGCCGCCGACATCGAGTACCAGGCCGGCGAGGACCTGACCACCGGAACGTGGCGGCCCTACCGGCTCAAGGTCAACGAGCCGCTGCGGGTCGGCGGCGACCGCATCTACCTGCAGGGCCACGGTTACGCCCCGACCTTCACCGTCATCTTCCCCGACGGGCAGACCCGCACCCAGACACTGCAGTTCCGGCCCGACGACCAGCTCACCCTGCTGTCG
Organism: Mycolicibacterium pulveris; assembly: GCA_050205315.1. Classification (GTDB taxonomy): domain Bacteria; phylum Actinomycetota; class Actinomycetes; order Mycobacteriales; family Mycobacteriaceae; genus Mycobacterium; species Mycobacterium pulveris_A. The sequence goes on from JBNMRA010000004.1 coordinate 211,728, forward strand.
TCGGGCGCGATGCGGTTCGACCCGCCGGCCGGCACCTATCCCGACGCCGACGAGCGCCGCGAAAACCAGATCGCGATCCAGGGCCTGTTCGCGCCCACCGAACTTTTGCACGGCACGCTGCTGTCGTCGAGCTTCCCGGCGCTCAACGACCCCGCCGTCGCCGTCGACGTCTACAAGGGCGACGCCGGCCTGGACAGCGGTCGGCCGCAGTCGCTGTTCGACCTCGACGCCCGCCTGATCGAACAGGACCGGCTGACCAGGGTGGCCCGCGTCAACCTCGGCGCCGGGGAGTCGACCCAGCTCGACGACGGCACCGTGGTGCGCTTTGACGGCGCGGTGCCGTTCATCAACGTGCAGGTGTCTCACGACCCCGCCCAGATCTGGGTGCTGGTGTTCGCGATGACGATGATGGCCGGGCTGCTGGTGTCGCTGGTGGTGCGGCGACGACGGATCTGGGTGCGGCTCACCCCGGCAGGCCCGGGTACGGTAAGCGTCGAGCTGGGCGGGCTGGCCCGCACCGACAACTCGGGGTGGGGCGACGAGTTCGAGCGGTTGACCGAGCGCCTGGTGCCTGATGGGTCTGACGGCGCGGCCCAGCGGTCACGAGAAGAGGTCACATGAACACCAACATCGACATCGGCCTGGCCCGGTATTCGGACTGGGCGTTCACCTCGTCGGTGCTGGTACTGGTCGGTGCGCTGTTGCTGCTGGCGATCGAGCTGGCCTACAGCCGCAGCCGCAAGGTGGAGTCCCGCGAGCTCGTCGGAGCCGCGCGGGCGGCGACATCCGGCGCCGGCGCCGCGGTGGGCACCGACAGCGCGGCCCCCGGCGTCGTCGCCGACCGGCCCAGGCGCCCGATCGACCAGCGCATCGGCGGCGCCGGGCTGGCCCTGACCTATCTCGGCATCGGGCTGCTGCTGGGCTGCATCGTGCTGCGCGGCCTGGCCACCTCGCGGGTGCCGTGGGGCAACATGTACGAGTTCATCAACCTCACCTGCTTCTGCGGGCTGGTCGCCGCCGCGGTGGTGCTGCGCCGTCCGCAGTACCGCACGCTGTGGGTGTTCGTGCTGGTGCCGGTGCTGATCCTGCTGACGGTGTCGGGCCGCTGGCTCTACACCAACGCCGCCCCGGTGATGCCGGCGCTGCAGTCCTACTGGCTGCCGATCCACGTCTCGGTGGTCAGCCTCGGCTCGGGGGTGTTCCTGGTCGCCGGGGTGGCCAGCATCCTGTTCCTGCTGAAGATGTCGAGGTTCGGCGCCCCCGGCGGCGACGGCCTGTTCGCCCGCATCGTGTCGCGGCTGCCCGACGCCCAGACCCTGGACCGGATCGCCTATCGGACAACGATTTTCGCATTTCCGGTGTTCGGCTTTGGGGTGATCTTCGGCGCGATCTGGGCTGAGGAGGCGTGGGGCCGCTACTGGGGCTGGGATCCCAAGGAGACGGTGTCGTTCATCGCCTGGGTCATCTACGCGGCCTATCTGCACGCCCGTTCGACGGCGGGGTGGCGTGACCGCAAGGCCGCGTGGATCAACATCGCCGGCTTCATCGCGATGGTGTTCAACCTGTTCTTCATCAACCTCGTGACGGTCGGGCTGCACTCCTATGCGGGTGTGGGTTGATCGTGTCCGAGGAACCTGCGCACGGCGCCGCCGAAACCGCTTTTGTGCCAACCGGTTTCCGTGCCCAGAACCGGTTCGTCGATCCGGCGGCCGAACCGCCGCCGGAGTGGACGGCCCCGACGCCGCCCAGAGGGATGCCTGCGATAGCGCCGCCGCAGGCCGAGCAGCACGAGGATCCGCCGCCCTATCTGGACCTGTCCACGGTGGCGCTGCTGGGGCAGCGCAAACGCGCGCCCTCCCATGGCTGGCGCAAGTGGCTGTACCTCGCGTCGTTCAAGCTGATCAACCCCGGGGAGGGCCGCAAGGCCACCCGGCGTCAGGTGCTCGTCACGCAGGTGCAGCGGCCGCTGCGGGGCTGCTACCGGATCGCGGTGCTGTCGTTGAAGGGCGGGGTCGGCAAGACCACGATCACCGCGACGCTCGGGGCGACGCTGGCCTCCATCCGCGGTGACCGCGTCGTCGCCGTGGACGCCAACCCCGACCGCGGCACGCTGAGCCAGAAGGTGCCGCTGGAAACCCCGGCTACCGTGCGCCACCTGCTGCGCGACGCCGAGGGCATCGTCTCCTACAGCGACGTGCGCGCCTACACCTCACAGGGCCCGAGCCGGCTGGAGGTGCTGGCCTCCGAAACCGACCCGGCGGTGTCGGAGGCGTTCAGCTCCTCCGAATACACCCGCACGCTGGAGGTGCTGGAGCGGTTCTACAGCCTGGTGCTCACCGACTGCGGCACCGGGCTGATGCATTCGGCGATGGCGGCGGTGCTGGCCAAGGCCGACGCGCTGGTGGTGATCAGCTCGGGTTCGGTGGACGGCGCGCGCAGCGCATCGGCGACGCTGGACTGGCTCGACGCGCACGGTCACCAGGACATGGTGCGCAACTCGATCGCCGTGATCAACGCGGTGCGCCCGCGGTCGGGAAAGGTCGACATGGGTAAGGTCATCGACCACTTCAGCCGGCGCTGCCGCGCGGTGGTCGAGGTGCCGTTCGATCCGCATCTGGAGGAGGGCGCCGAGATCAGCCTCGACCGGCTGAAGCCGCACACCCGTGAGGCGCTGATCGAGCTGGCGGCCGTGGTCGCCGATGGATTTCCCGGCGCCAAACGCTCCGCCGGATAGCCGGGTCAGGGCCGGGGGTTGTCCTCGCTGCCGAGCCGACGCAGGAATTCGGGATCGTCGTCGGGCCCGATCACGCGTGTCCGCGGACGGCTCGCGGACACCCGCGTCAGCCGCCAGCCCACATACGTCAGCCCGGCCAATACGGAAATCATCAGCAAGTACGCCACGGCGAAAAAACCTCCTTGCTGGAGATGATACGCGTCATCGGTAGGCTCGGGCCGTGCCCAGTGGTCGTCCCGCAACCCGTCTGGTGATCGACGTCGTCGCCTATGCCGCAGCCCGGTTGGTGCTGGTCGCCGTGGTGGCCGCAGCCATCTACGGCGGTGCCCAATTACTCGGCGTGCACGAGTTCCCGCTCGTGGTGGCGCTGTTGTTCGCGATCATCATCGCGTTGCCGCTCGGTATCTGGCTGTTCGCTCCGCTGCGGCGCCGCGCCACCGCCAGCATCGCGGTGTTCGACGAACGTCGGCGCCAGGACCGCGAGCAGTTGCAGGCCCGGCTGCGCGGGGAAGACCCGCCGACCTCCTGAGCCGCCCCGATTACCCGCGAAGCTGTCCGGGTAGTCGTCCGGCATGAGGTCAGCCAAGGATTTGTACGAACGATGGATCTATGAGGTCTGGGCGGGCCAACCCGTCGCGGCCGAGGTGGTGACCGACGATTTCGTCGGGCACTGGCCCGACCGCGTCGTGCGCGGGCCCGACGGCCTGGAGGACGTGGTCGACGAGACCCACCGGATGTTCGCCGAACTCAAGTTCGTCATCGAGGTCGAGCCGTTCGTCGAAGGTGACCTGTTGGCCGCTCGCTGGATCGGCACGGGCGCGGCCAAGGACGGCCCGAAGCGGTTCACCGGAAACGACATTCTGCGGGTGGTCGACGGACGGTTCGCGGAGTACTGGACCGGTACCTCGGTCGCCTGAGTCAACCCGCCGCATCCCGCAGCAGTTGACGTAACCGGTCGATCGGATCGCCGGTTTCGGGATGCAGCAGCAGCGGTGGCCGCTCGGCATCGGGTTCGGGCGCGCCGGGCGCCACGACGGCCGCCGGTGGGGGAGGCGGCGCCGACGCGGGCGGCGGCGGTGGCTCCGGAGGCGCGGTCAGCCCGGCGATCTTGGCGGCCAGCCGGGCGGCTGTGTCCTCGCGGACCGCGCGCCGCTCGAGATCGGGGTCGGTGTTGTCTGCAAAGCAGCCCTGCGGCGCGTCGGCGACGAGCTGTGCGGCGCTGTCATAGCGTTGCCGGGCCGCATCCGGTCGGCCTTCCCACGCCTCGATATCGCCCTGGCGCTCCCGGACCAGCGCCAGGTTGACGCGCACCGGACACGACTGGCCCGCGTCGGTGCGCGCAAGCGCTTCGGAGAAACGCGCGTCGGCGTCGTCCAGCCGGTTCTGCAACACGGCGAGGGTGCCCGCGGCGAACGGCGCCTTCGACGGTTCGATCACGTTGACGATGCTCAGGATCGAGACGTCGTTGCGCAACGCGTCCACATCGCGTGCGTTGAAGTGCGATTGAGCCGCGTGCCCGGCGAACACGACCGACAGCATCTTCACGACGGCCAGCACCGCCACGACAGCCACCGGAGCGGAGAACAGCAGCAGCCGCCGTCGCAGCCGCAGCCGTGCCGGAACCTGGCGGGTCACGACGGCACCTCCCGCCGCGCGGTACGGGTGCGGTGCAATTCGCGGATGCTGGAATAGCTTTCGAAGAGCAGCAACACCGCCGCGACGATCGTGAACACCCAGTACAGTTCCGTGCGCCGACCGGCGTCGGCGTCGGGCCGCGCCGCAGCGCCATCCGGGGCGGTCTGGGGGGCGGGCAGCTCGCCGGGACGCAGGTAGGGCACCCCGAGCTGCTCGGCGATGCGGCGCAGACCCGGTTCGTTGAGCGTCGCGCCGTAACCGAACACCGCGCCGCCGTCGACCGATCCGGCGACCGGGTCGAAATCGCCTTGCGGCGCACGTGATCCGGGCGCTCCGGCGCCGAAGTAGTACACCAGGTTCTGCGAGCCCGGGTACTGCTGGTCGGCCGCGATCAGCTGATAGCGCAGCACATTGGCGGCAGCGGCGGCGTTCACCTGGTCGCGCGGCCCGTCATAGCGTGTGAGCGCGGCGATTTCGGGGACCAGGCTCCATGCGTCCTGGGACAGCGGCCAGTCCAGCGATGGCCGCGCGGCAAAGCTGATCACCGCGAACCGCGACTGCGGGTGTTGCTCGATCAGCGTCTGGATGTCGTCGCGGATCGCGTCGCCGGCGTCGGTGGTGCGGTCGACGAGGAAGAACACGCTGGTGTTCTCGCCGGACTGCGCGGCGGTGGTGTGTTGCGGTGTGTGGTGGCCGAATCCGGGCCGGGCGGCGGCGATCAGCATCAGCAGCAGCGCCAGCGTGAGCCCCGACCATCGCCAGACTGTCGACCACCGCAGGCGCGGCCCGCTCGCCAGCGACCGCATGGTGATCAGGCGCAGCACGATCACCGCCGCGGCGACCACCAACAGGATCGCCGCGGGAACCACCGGAGCGAACGTCATCGCCGCAACACCACCAGCGCCAACGCCAGCAGCGCCGACGCCACCACCGCGACGGTCAACGGAATCGTCGGCGAGTCGCCGTACCATGCGGCGACGGATTCGGCCTCCGCGGTGGGTTCGGGCGGGTTGGCCTCGATATTGTCGAGGGCCCGCACCATGCCGGCGTCGCCGGCATCGAGCGAAACATATTGGCCGCCGGTCGATTCGGCGATGTCGCGCAGCGGTCCCGGGCTGGTCGCCAGCACGTTGATCTGCACGCCGGCCCGGTTTGCCATGTCAGCGACCTGTTGGAGGTCGAGCAGTGACGCCCGCGTCTCATCGGGCGCGCGGAGCTCACCGGGGCCCAAATAGATCAGCGAACGGCGATGCGTGCTCGGCCCGTCGAACGACGGAAACCCGGTGATACACAATGCCAGCTGGTCGGCGACGCTGGGCGCGTAGTCGAGATAGGACACCGCCGGCGAGAACGATGCGACGGTGCTGCGGTCGGCTCCGGCCAGGTCGGTGAGCTTCTCGGCCGCGAACGAGTAGTCGCGGGTCAGCGGGATCACCCGCCGGTTCGGCGACGTCAGCCCGATGCGCTGGGTGCCGTAGGTGCGGGTCTGGGCGGCGAAGTGCGACAGGAACGCCGCGGTGGTCTGATCGGTGACGGGTTGACCGACGCACAGCATGATGTCCTGCGGGGCGCCGCCCGTGCGCGACGACGACCACCATCCGCTGGGCCTGGCGCTGGCCAGCATCGCGGCGGTGAACAAGATCAGCAGCAGCGCGACCGTCACGATCATCGACAGCGTTCTGGCCCTGGCGACCCGGGCGTATTCGGGCAGCCGGGTCAGCCGTGTGGTGTTGGCGAGCGGGCGCAATGGACCCGTCTCGCGGTCGATCGGCAGCAGCGCCAGCGCAACCGCGGCCGCCAGGCACACGAAGCCGACCACCGCCACCGGCCACCAACTCAGGGCCACGTGCGCACCAATTCCTGTGCTGCCGAACCGGTCTGATCGATGTCCACCGGTGACGCGGCGTTGAACTGGGCATCGTCGAGCGCCTTGAACAGCGGGGCGGCGGGCGCGAGCTCACCGGCCGCGATGGTTTCGACGTGCATGTATTGCGCAGGGGTGCCGGTCGCTTGGTGTAAGAAGCTGCGCAACGTCCGGCTGATCCGGGCGGCGGCGTGCGACGCCGACAGCTCCCCGCGTCGGTGTTGTTCGGCGACGATCCCGATGGTGCGGGCGAAGCGGCGCCGCAACAGCGTGGCATGCCAGGTCCGGATGACCGGTATGCGCCGCAGCCGATGCGACGGCAGCGTCCACACGAAAACCGCGGTGTACCAAGCGATCACCACCAGCATCAACGCGATCGCCAACCACAGCCACCACCCTGAATAGGGGGTGGGGCCGATGAGGTAACTCAGCAGGTCATCCGGCACGGGCGAACATCTCGGTCAGTTCGACGAGCCGGGACCGGATCTCGGCGCTGGCGCCGACCCTGGTGTAGGGGATCGCGTGGGTGGTCAGGAACTCGTCGAGTCGGTGTGCGCGGGCCTGTTCGGCGCGGCGGTAGGCGGCCACCACCCGCGGACCCAGCACGGCGCTGCTGAGCACGTTGCGCCCGGAGCCGACGTCGTAGCCGTCCCGGTCACCGTCGACCGCGGACATGTCGGAGACCATCGCCCACATCACATCGTGACGGGCGCGCAATCTCGTGACGACGTCGTCGAGGCGGCCGTCGACCTCGGGTTCGTCGGAGACCACGACGATCAACATCGAGTGACGGTAATGGGTTGCCACGTAGTCGAGTTGGCACCCGATATCGCTGTGGCCGGGCTGGGTGAGGGTATGCGCGTAGAACCGGTGCAGCATGTTTTCGATGTGGGTTTCCCCGCGCCGCTGACGGATGTTGACGCAGCCGCGGGCATCGCCGTACACCAGGCCGATCTGGTCGGCGCGGCCGAGGGTGACCAGCCCGAACGCGCCCAGGATATGCTCTGCCACATCGCGTTTGACCTCGCCGCTGGGTGCCAGCGCGGACATGTTGCGGCCCGCGTCGGCGACCAGCAGGATCTTGTGGTGCTTCTCGGAGACGAAGCGTTTGATCAGGACCTGCCCCGAGCGCGCGGAAGCCTTCCAGTCGATGTCGCGGACGTCGTCGCCGGGCACATACGGTCGCAGCTCGTCGAATTCGAGGCTGCGGGTGTGCAATAACGCGTAGCGTCCACCTTCGAGCATCCCGCGGGTGTCGGTGCCGAAATGCGTCTTCGCGCGGTTGAGATGCTGGCCCACGCTAGGGCACCCGGATCGCCTGCAGCACAGCGTCGACGATGCGTTCGGAGGTGACGCCCTTGCTGGCCGCCTCGAAGCCGAGGATCAGCCGGTGCCGCAGCACGCGGTGCGCGAGCTTGGCGATGTCGTCGGGGATGACGTGGGCGCGCCCGGACAGCACCGCGAGGGCCCGCGCGCTCTGGCACAGCGCGATCGTCGCGCGCGGGCTGGCACCGTACTCGACGAGACGGGCCAGCTGAGCGGGCAGGAACTGCTCGGGGGTGCGGGTCGCGCCGACGAGCTGGCCGGCGTAGAGCATCAGCGCCTGGTCCATGTGCACGCTGCGCACGACGTCCTGGGCGCGTCGCACGTCGTCGAGCGTCACCACCGGCCGGGTGCGGCGGTCCTTGTCGTAGAGCCCGGCGTCCATCCGGAACATGACCTCCACCTCTTGTTCGGCGGACGGGTAGCCGAGGATCTCCTTGAGCATGAACCGGTCGGTCTGCGCCTCGGAGAGCGGATAGGTGCCCTCCTGGTCCACCGGGTTCTGGGTGGCGATCACCAGGAACGGCTCCGGGATCGGGTAGACGGTGCCGGCGATGGTGGTCTGGCGTTCCTCCATCGCTTCCAGCATCGCGCTCTGGGTCTTGGCGCTGGAACGGTTGATTTCGTCGAGCAACACGATGTTGGTGTGCACGGGGCCCAGCTGGGTGACGAACGAGTTCGTCGCGGCCTCGTACACCTGGGTGCCGATGATGTCGCTGGGCAACAAGTCCGGCGTGCACTGGATGCGCTGGAACCCGCCGTGGATGGATTCGGCGATCACGCGCGCGGCCGTCGTCTTGGCCAGGCCCGGAACGCTTTCGATGAGCACATGACCGCCGGCGAGCAACCCGATGAGCAGCGACTCGCGCAGGTTCTCCTGCCCCACCACCTTGGCCGAGAACGCGTCGGACACCGCGGCGGCGACGCGGTGCGCGTCGGCGATATCGCGGCGATCGAGTTGTGAGCGTGCGGCGGTCATGCAGGGCCTTTCGGGGGATGGCTTCCGCAGTGCCTATCGGGCTGCGGACAGCGTTGGTTACCCCGGCGAGGGTACGCACACACCTTTCCTCCGGCGAGCAGACACAAAGGGCCCCAACTTTGCCGCGAAATAGGGCCTTCTGCGTCTGCTCGCGGCCGGGGGCGAACGCTAGCTCAGGAAGCGCTCGACGTACGGGGCGAAGCGGGCCTGCAGGTCGGCCTCGTCGAGCCCGAACATCTGCGCCGACGTGGCCACCCGGCCGAGCCGGCCCCGCTGATGGCCCTGCAGATAGGCGCGCATCGCCGACCGCGCCGCGTCGCTCATCGTCTCGCCGGAGAGCTCGTAAATCGCTGCGGCGGTGCCCATTTCGTCAGCCATGAAGTCGTCGAAGCGCACATCGATCGAACGCTGCGCGGGCACCGCGTCGCGGTCGCGGACCAGCGCGCCCAACATCAGCTCGAGCCGGGTCACCCACGACGCCGCGATATCGTCCACCGGCACCGGCGAACAGTGCATCCGCGCCGAATAGGCGATCATCGCCAGCATCGACAGCACCACCGGCACCGGATCGCGGTGGGTGACGATCACCACAACGTCGGGAAACACCTGGTTGAGCACCGGCAGCTGCTCGAGATGCTGCGGCGACTTCAACAGCCAGCGCCGCCCGCCACGCAGGAACTGCAACGCCTTCAGCTGGGTGGCCAGATGTTCGTAGTGCGGCGTCTGATCGTGGGACAGGTAGTAGTCGCGCCAGCGCGGCACGTGCGCGAGCGTCTCGAACAGCATCGACGAGAAGTCGTTGGCCAGCAGCTGGATTTCCTCGTGCACGTGGTCGGTCGTCATCTCGTGCATCAACGCGAAATGCGGCATCACCGCGTTCATGAACTCCACCGCGGCGTCCATCCGGATGCGCCGCGGGTCCGGTTCGACACCGACCTCCGAGGGCAGCGGGAACGGCTCGTTGCTCTCCCAGTACGGAATCGTGCGGAACGTCGGGCCCGCGGCCAGCAGGTTGTGCAGATGGGTGGTGCCGGTGCGGGGCAGACCGGCGATGACGATCGGCGGCGCCAGCTCGATGTCGTGGATCTCGGGGTGCCGGCGCAACAGGTCGGTCAGCAACAGCCGGTTCTTCAGAAACTGCACCAGCTGCGCGTGGAAGTTCACCACACCCGCCGCGTGCAAATGTGGAATCTCCTGCAGCGCAGCGAGATACACCTCGAGGCGGTCGCGGTAGTCGTCGGCGCCGAAGTCGTCGAGACCGGTCTCGGCGGCGGCCTTGGCGTGCAGCGCGTCGGCGTCGAGAGGGCAGTCGGGCGCCATCGCGGCCATCATCTCCCGGAGGGGTGCGACGTCGGCGGGAAAGCGGGGCTCGGCGAGATCGTCCAGCTGCACGGGGTCGGTTGTGGTGTCCGTCACAGCTACTTATGTTACTGTGAGTTTCGTAATGACGGTGGAGATTGGGCGACCCCGCGATCCGCGGATCGACGGCGCGGTGCTCGAGGCGACGGTCGCGTTGCTCGCGGAGACCGGATACGCAGGGCTTTCGGTCGACGCGATCGCCCGCCGCGCGGGCACCAGCAAGCCGGCGATCTACCGCCGCTGGCCCAGCAAGGCCCACGTCGTACACGAAGCCGTGTTTCCGCTCGGTGCGGCCACCGACCTGCCCGACACCGGCTCGGTCGACGGCGACGTGCGCAAGATCCTGCGTCGCACGGTGGCCGTGCTGACCACCCCGGCCGCGCGGGCGGCACTGCCCGGGCTGGTCGGCGAGATGGCCGCCGATCCCAGCCTGCACGCCGCGCTGCTCGAGCGCTTCGGCCACATCCTGGGCCGCGGGCTGACCGACTGGCTCGACGCCGCGGTCGCGCGCGGCGAGGTCCGGCCCGAGGTGACCGCACCCGACGTCGTCGACGCGATCGCCGGCATCACGTTCCTGGCCCTGATCACCCACGCCGACACGCTCGACGACGCGTGGGTGCACCGCACCGCCGAACTGCTCACGAAAGGGATCAGCGCATGACGCAGCACGAATCCACGACAGCGTGGCGCGAACTGCTCGACACGCTCGGGAGCCTCGACAAGGCGTTTCTGGAGGGTGACCGCGCGGTCAGCGACGACCGCCACATCGCCGACGGCTACCGCATGCTCGCGACCACGCTGGGCGTCGCGCTGGACAACTACCTGTTCGCCGAACCGAGCCGGCCGATCTGGATCGAGGTCAACAACCCGTATCGGCGCGACCGCCGCTGGGGCGGCGACAACACCGACGCCTACTACTACATGTGCCCGGTCGACCCGAAGCGGCGCTACCGCATCAGCGGCAATCGCGGTGACAGCGTGTACTTTTCGGTGACGGCCTATAACGAGCCGGCGCCGGGGGCGTGGTCGGACCGGATCGTGGCGCTCGTGCGTGACGATGATCTGGACTTCGACGCCGACGGCAACTTCAGCTTCGAGTACGGGCCCACCGACGACGGCGTCGTGCTGATGACCCGTGACTACCAGGCCGACCCGGCGACCGGGCGCCCGGTGTCCTGGCGCATCGAGGCGCTCGACGAACCCGATCCGATCCGCCACGGCGACGCGGAAACCGCTGGCGCGCTTCGGGCCAGCGCGGCGTGGCTGCGCACCATGTTCGCGATCGTGCCGCTTCCCGTCGGCGGCCGAGACGATGACAAGACGCTCGGCCACGAATTCTCGCAGGGCGCAAACGAATTCGCTGAACCGTACCAGGTGCCCGACGCGAACTTCGGCTGGTCGGCGCGCGACGCCTGCTACTCCTACGGCAGCTTCGTGCTCGAGGACGACGAAGCGCTGGTGGTCACCCACCGCCCGCCGTCGTGCCGGTTCTGGAATTTGGTGGTGTGGAACCAGTTCATGGCCACCCACAGCGCCGGCGACGGGCGGTGCTCGATCAACGGCCACACCGCGGAACGCAACCCTGACGGTTCGGTCACCGTCGTGATCTCGCGCGGCATGACCGAGCACCCGAATGCGATTACCACGCTTGGCTATCCGCGCGGCAACCTGGCGTTTCGGTGGATCCTCGCCGACGAGGTGCCCGCGCGTCCGCAGGTGCGGCTGGTCAAGCTCGCCGACTTGTGATTTCGGTGCGCAAACCTGCGCTCACCGCTGGTTAGCGCACCGAAATCGCCAGCGCCAGGGCCAGGGCCAGCGCCAGGGCGACGGCCCACACCAGCATGGTCAGCCCGGTGTCGCGCAGCACCGGGATCAACGCCTTACCGCCGAGGCCCCTGCGCACCGGAAGCGCCGCCCGCACCGCCAGCGGCAGCGCCACGAATCCGACCGCGGCCCACGGCGTCGCGAACATCAACGCCAACGTCAGCACGAACGCCGTCGCCACCAGCACCTGATACAGCACCCGGGTGCGGGCGTCGCCGAGCCGCACCGCCAGCGTGATCTTGCCCGACGCCTTATCGGTCGGGATGTCGCGAAGGTTGTTGGCCACCAGCACCGCCGACGACAGACACCCCATCGCCACCGCGCACGCCACCCCGACCCAGTCCACCCGCAACGCCTGCGTGTACTGCGTGCCCAGCACGGCGACCAGGCCGAAGAACACGAACACCGCGACCTCACCGAGCCCGGAGTAGCCGTAGGGCCGCGACCCGCCGGTATACAGCCACGCCCCAGCCAGGCACAGCGCGCCGACCGCGATCAGCCACGGGGCGCTGAACCACGCCAGCACCACGCCGGCGACCGCGGCGACGCCCAGGCTCACCAGCGCCGCGGTCAGCACCGCGCGCGGCGCGGCCAGCCGCGAACCGACCAGCCGTAGCGGCCCGGCCCGCACGTCGTCGGTGCCGCGGATCCCGTCGGAATAGTCGTTGGCGTAGTTGACCCCGACGATCATCGCCACCGCAACGAGCAACGCCAGCAACGCCTTCCACCAGCTGGCGGCACCGAGCCAAGCTGCGGCTCCGGTGCCGGCGATCACCGGGGCGATCGCGTTGGGCAACGTCCGGGGGCGAGCACCCTCGACCCATTGCGCGAAACTGGCCACGAGCGTCATCGTCGCATGACGGACAATGAGCCAATGCTCGGAGTCATCGGAGGTAGCGGCTTCTACTCGTTTTTCGGGGCCGACGCCCGCAGCGTCACCCTGGACACCCCGTACGGGGCGCCCAGCGCGCCGATCACGGTCGGCACCGTCGGCGCGCACGAGGTCGCGTTCCTGCCGCGCCACGGCGTCGACCACGAGTTCTCCCCGCACACCGTGCCCTACCGGGCCAACATGTGGGCGCTGCGCGCGCTGGGGGTGCGACGGATCTTCGGGCCGTGCGCGGTCGGCAGTCTCACGCCCGAGCACGGCCCCGGCGCCACGGTGGTGCCCGATCAGCTCGTCGACCGCACCTCCGGACGCGCCGACACGTACTTCGACTCGGACGGCATCCACGTCGGGTTCGCCGACCCGTACTGCCCGTCGCTGCGCGCCGCGGCCGCCGGGCTGCCCGGCGTGGTCGACGGCGGCACCATGGTGGTGATCCAGGGGCCCCGGTTCTCCACGCGCGCCGAAAGCCAATGGTTCGCCAACCAGGGCTTCACGCTGGTCAACATGACCGGCTATCCCGAGGCGGTGCTGGCTCGTGAGCTCGAAATGTGTTATGCCGCCATTGCTTTGGTGACAGATGTGGACGCTGGCGTGGATGCGGGCAGCGCGGTCCGCACGGTGGACGTGTTCGCGGAGTTCGAGCGCAGCCTGGTGCCGTTCCGCAAGCTCGTGCACGAGGCGATCGAAAACGTAGCCTCCGAGCGCACCTGCACGCACTGCCTGGCCCACGACGGTGTCCAACTGCCCTTCGAGTTGCCGTGAGAGTGCTGCTGACCGGCGCAGCGGGCTTCATCGGAGCCCGGGTCGACACCGCGCTGCGCGACGCCGGCCACGACGTCGTCGCCGTCGACGCGATGCTGCCCGCCGCGCACGGTTCGGGGACGCGCCCGCCGGAAGGCTGCCGGGTGCTCGACATCCGCGATGCGTCGGCGCTGGCGCGGCTGCTGAAGGGCGTCGACGTGGTGTGCCACCAGGCGGCGGTGGTCGGTGCCGGGGTCAACGCCGCCGACGCGCCGTCCTACGGCAGCCACAACGACTACGGCACCACGGTGCTGCTCGCCGAGATGTTCGCTGCCGGCTGCGAGCGGCTGGTGCTCGCGTCGTCGATGGTGGTGTATGGGCAGGGCCGCTACGACTGTCCCGACCACGGCGCGGTCGAACCGCACCCGCGCACCCGCGCGGACCTGGACGCGGGCGTGTTCGACCATCGCTGTCCGGTGTGCGGAACGATCGTGGCATGGCGGCTGGTGTCCGAGGACACGCCGCTGCGGCCGCGCAGCCTGTATGCCGCCAGCAAGACCGCCCAGGAGCATTACGCGCTGGCGTGGGTCGAGGCGACCGGCGGGGCGGTCACCGCGCTGCGCTACCACAACGTGTACGGCCCGTACATGCCGCGCGACACCCCGTACTCGGGGGTGGCGGCGATCTTCCGATCGGAGCTGGAATCGGGCGACGTGCCAAGGGTTTTCGAGGACGGTGCGCAGATGCGTGACTTCGTCCACGTCGATGACGTCGCAGCGGCCAACGTGGCGGCGGTGGATGCCAGGCTCGACGGGTTCACCGCGTTCAACGTGTGCTCGGGGCGGCCGATCTCGATCCACCAGGTGGCGACCGAACTGTGTGAGACGCGCGGCGACGCGCCGCCCGTCGTCACCGGGCAGTACCGCAGCGGCGACGTCCGCCACATCGTCGCCGACCCGACGCGCGCCGCCGAGGTGCTCGGATTTCACGCCGTCGTGGACCCGCATGACGGGCTGCGCGAGTTCGCCTTCGCACCGTTGCGGGCCTGATGCGCCGGGCGGTGATCGTGGTCGCTATCGTCACGCTTGTGGCGGCGGGGCTTTTGGGGTTGATCTGGTCACAGCAGCGACGGTTGATCTACTTCCCGTCGCCAGGGCCGGTGCCGTCGGCGACCACGGTGTTACCCAACGGGCGCGACGTCGTGATCGAGACCGACGACGGAATCGCATTGGGCGCATGGTATTTCCCGGTGGTCGGTCATGGGCCGGCGGTGCTGGTGTTCAACGGCAACGGCGGTGACCGGTCGGCGCGCTGGCCGCTGGCCGCGGCGCTGAACCGGATGGGCCTTTCGGTGTTGCTGTTCGACTACCGCGGATACGGCGGCAACCCCGGCAAGCCCACCGAGGACGGCCTGGCGTCCGACGCGCGCGCCGCACAACAGTGGCTGGCCGCGCAACCGGGCGTCGAGCAGATCGTGTACTTCGGCGAATCCCTCGGCGCGGCAGTGGCCGTCGGGCTCGCGGTGCAGCGCCCACCCGCCGCGCTGATCCTGCGCTCCCCGTTCACGTCGCTGGCCGACGTGGCCGCGACGCACTACCCGTGGCTGCCGGTGCGGCGGCTGCTGATCGACCGGTTTCCGTCGATCGAGCGCATCGCCGCGGTGCGCGCACCGCTGCTGGTGATCGCCGGCGACCGCGACGACATCGTGCCCGAGCAGCTGTCCCGGCGGCTGTACGAGGCCGCCAACGAACCCAAGCGCTACGTCGTGGTGCCCGGCGCCGGCCACAACGACCAGGTGCTGCTCGACGGTGCCGTGATGCTCGACGCGATCGGCGGGTTCCTGTCATCGGCCGGAGTGACTTAGCAATACTGGCCGTGTGAAACCCGCAATCTGCGAACAGTTCGGCATCGACTTCCCGCTGTTCGCGTTCAGCCACTGCCGCGACGTCGTGGCCGCCGTGACCAACGCCGGCGGCTTCGGTGTGCTGGGCGCCACCGCCTACCCCCCGGAGCTGCTGGACCAGGAACTGTCCTGGATCGACGAACATGTCAACGGCAAACCGTACGGGCTGGACCTGATCGTGCCCGCCAAGTTCGAGGGCAAGGGCGAGAAGCTCTCCGACGGCGCGCTGGCCAGCCGCATCCCCGCCGAGTACCGCACCTTCATCGACGAGTTGCTCGCCGAGCACGGCATCGAACCCGACGAATCGCCGCGCACCGGGCCGTCGATGCTGTCCGGCAACACCGGCAAGGATCTGCTCGAGGTGGCGATGAGCCACCCGATCCGGCTGATCGCCAACGCGTTGGGGGTGCCGCCGGACTACATGATCGAGGCCGGCAAGCAGCACGGCATCCCGGTTGCGGCGCTGGTCGGCGCCAAGGAGCACGCGGTCAAGCAGGTGCAGGCCGGCGTCGACCTGATCGTCGCGCAGGGCACCGAGGCCGGCGGGCACTGCGGTGAGGTCACGACGCTGGTGCTGGTGCCCGAGGTGATCGAAGCGATCGAGGGCGCCGTGCCGGTGCTGGCCGCCGGCGGCATCGTCACCGGAAGGCAGATGGCGGGCTGCGTCGCGATGGGCGCCGCCGGTGCGTGGACGGGCTCGGTGTGGCTGACCACCGAGGAGGCCGAAACCGCTCCCTACACGGTGCAGAAGTTCCTGCAGGCGTCGTCGCGGGACACGATCCGCTCGGCCGGCCGTACGGGAAAGCCTGCGCGGCAATTGGTTTCGGATTGGACGCAGGCCTGGGCGCCCAACGACGGCGGGCAGCAGCCGCTGCCGCTGCCGCTGCAGTCGATGCTGGCCGAGCCCGTGGTGCGGCGCATCGACGTGTTGGCCGCGCAGGGTCATCCGGGCGCGCAGGCGTTGGCGACGTACTTCGTCGGACAGGGCGTGGGCCTGATGAACAAGGCCAAACCGGCCCGCGAGGTGGTGCGTGAGTTCATCGAGGACTACCTGGCGGCCACCGAGCGGCTGAGCAACTCGCTGCCGGACTAGCCCCTGCGAGCCCGCGAACGTGGGTTACCCGCACGCCTCGGCGGCCCGACCCGTGTCAAAACTTCACACTCGAGCCCTTGGGGGTGCGCGGCTGGCTAGCCTCAGACCATGCCCGACGCGCCGGTCACCGTCGTGCTGCCCTGCCTCAACGAGGCGGAGTCGCTGCCCGGGGTGCTGGCGGCCATCCCGCCCGGATACCGCCCGCTGGTCGTCGACAACAACAGCACCGACGGCACCGCGCAGGTGGCGCGACGGCACGGCGCCGACGTCGTCGCCGAGCGCCGACCGGGTTACGGGGCGGCCGTGCACGCCGGGGTGGTGGCGGCGACGACGCCGATCGTCGCGGTGCTCGACGGCGACGGGTCGCTGGATCCGGGGGAGTTGCCTGCGCTGGTCGAGGAGCTCGAGCGGGCCGACATGGTGATCGGGCGGCGACGCGCGCTGCCCGGGCTGCGCTGGCCGTGGCATGCGCGCCTCGGCACGGCCGCGGTGTGCTGGCGGCTGCGTCGGCGGCACGGCTTGGCGGTGCACGACATCGCGCCGATGCGGGTCGCTCGGCGCGACGACTTGTTGAGCCTGGGTGTGGTGGACCGCCGTTCGGGGTATCCGCTGGAACTGCTGGTCCGGGCGGCCGCCGCGGGGTGGCAGGTGGTGGAGCGCGAGGTGTCCTACGGACCGCGTACGGGCGGGAAGTCGAAGGTCAGCGGGTCGTTGCGCGGCAGTGTGGTGGCGGCCCTGGACTTTTGGCGGGTGATCTCGTGACGGTGTTACCGGTGGTCGGGTTGGTGGTGGCCAAGGCGCCGGTGCCCGGGTTGGCCAAGACGCGCCTGGCCGTCGGCATCGGTGAACGGGTCGCCGCCGACATCGCGGCCGCCGCGCTGCTGGACACCCTCGACGCGATGGCCGCCGCACCGCTGCAGGCCCGGGTGGTGGCGATGGCCGGCGACCTCGACGGCGCCTGCCGCGTCGACGAAATCCAGGAGAGCCTAAGCACATTCACCGTGGTGCCGCAGCGAGGCGCGGACTTCGCCGAACGCCTCGCCAACGCCCACCTCGACGCCGCCGGCGCCGCGGGCCACCCGGCGGTGCTGCAGATCGGGATGGACACCCCGCAGGTCTCCGACGAGATGCTCGCCGAATGCGCGCAGGAACTGCTCGGCACGCAGGCCGTGATCGGGCTCGCCGAGGACGGCGGATGGTGGGTGCTCGGGGTGTCCGACGCCGCGATGGCCGACTGCCTTCGCGGTGTGCCGATGTCGCGCCCGGACACCGGAGCGCTGACGTTGGCCGCGTTGTACGCCAACGGAATCGACGTCCGGCTGGTCGCCGAACAGGCCGACTTCGACACCGTCGACGACCTCGACGCCGTCCACCGCGCCTGCCCCGTAGGCAGCCGGTTCACCCAGGCGATCCAGGCGGTCACCAGTTCGTCAGGATCAGGTGGTTGAGCGCCAACGCGCCGACGACGTTGAGCGCCAGCCACCAGCGCTGTGATCGCGGCGGTAAAAGCGCTGCCGCGGCGGGCAGCCACACCGTGAACGGCAGCCAGATCCGTTCGGTCTCGGCCTTGCTCAGCATCGACAGGTCGGCCAACGCGATCGCCACCAGCACGCCGATCACCAGCACGTGCAGACCGCAGCGCCGCCGGAGCGCGGCGATGTCGAAGACCCGCCCGATACCGGCCACGCTCCCCAGCCCGATCGCGCACACCACCGACGCCAGGTTCGCCCACGACCAGTAGGAGAACGGCCGGTCGCTCGCGATGCCCTGCCAATAGCGTTCCTGCACAAG
Source organism: Mycolicibacterium pulveris (assembly GCA_050205315.1). Classification (GTDB taxonomy): domain Bacteria; phylum Actinomycetota; class Actinomycetes; order Mycobacteriales; family Mycobacteriaceae; genus Mycobacterium; species Mycobacterium pulveris_A. The sequence goes on from JBNMRA010000004.1 coordinate 229,863, forward strand.
AAAATAGCCGTCGAACCACCAGAACCCGGCTGCCAGGAACACCACGGCCACCGCGCCGGCGACCACGACGGCCGGAGCCAGCGCCCGCAGCGCCGCCCGCCACGACGACGCACACATCAGCACCGCCACCGCGGGCAGCGCCATCAACACCAGGCCGTAGTTGAGAAAGATCCCCCACCCCAAC